>UQNZ01000018.1 GCA_900542525.1 uncultured Eggerthella sp. | reverse complement strand
CGCCCCCGTAGCTCAGCGGATAGAGCGTCGGTTTCCTAAACCGTGCGTCGGAGGTTCAAGTCCTCTCGGGGGCGCCACAGCAACGTAAAGAATACGGCGGATGTCGTATTCTTTTTTATGTGCAGATAGATCTCAGGAGGAACTCAATGGCCGGAACGCCAACGAACACAACCGCAAACACGAACAAATGGAGCACACGTCAACTCGTTACCATGGCGCTCATGACCGCCATCGGCGTACTGCTCTCATTCATCGAGTTTCCCCTGCTTCCTGGCGTAACTTGGCTCAAGTTCGATGCCTCGAACATGCCAGCCATGGTGGCTGGCTTTGCCTACGGTCCTGGCGGCGGTGTTGCCGTCGGCATTCTCACTGCTATCCTCCACGGCCTGCTCATGGCAGACTTCAGTGGCGCGGTCATGAACATAATCGTTGTGCTCTTCTACGTTTTGCCCGCCGCGCTTATTTACAAACGCATGCACACGTTCGCAGGCGCCATCATCGCGCTGGTTGTTGGCACGTTGCTGGCAGTTGTTGGCGCAGTGCTTGGCAATCTGGTCATCACGCCCGCTTGGCTCGGTGTGCCGCTCGATGCCGTGATCGCGATGATCATACCGATACTCATTCCATTCAACCTCTTGAAGGGCGCACTCAATTCCGTCCTCACGCTCATCATCTACAAGTCGATCTCGAATCTCATCACACCGAAGAAGGATCAGAAGAAGGGTCGCGCTTAGATGATCTCCTTCGAAGACGTCTCCTTCACCTACACGAACGAAAGCTATGTGCTCGAGGACCTTTCGGTAGAGATTCCGCAGGGCCAATTCGTGTGCGTGCTCGGTGCTAACGGCTCAGGTAAATCCACGTTTTCGAAATTGATCAACGCATTGCTGCTGCCTGATAAAGGCGAAGTGAAGATCGATGGACTCATCACGTCCGATGCCGAAAACACCTTCTCTATTCGCTCGAAAGCGGGCTCGGTATTTCAAAACCCCGATGATCAGATCGTAGCAAGCCTTGTCGAAAACGACGTGGCATTCGGTCCTGAGAACCTTGGTATCCCCAATCCAGAATTGCGCAGACGTGTTGAAGCAGCGCTCGCACAGGTTGGGCTGAATGGTTTCGAGAAGCGCGAGACCAACGCGCTTTCCGGTGGTCAGAAACAACGTGTGGCGATCGCAGGCATCCTGGCCATGGAACCGCAAATCCTCATCTTCGACGAAGCTTCGGCTATGCTCGATCCGCGCGGCAGACGCGGGCTCATGCGCGTGTGCAAGGAACTGCACGCACAAGGCATGACCATCGTCATGATCACCCACTACATGGAAGAGGCTGCCGAAGCCGATCGTGTGCTCGTGCTGCGCGAAGGCAAGATCGTACTCGATGGCACACCTGGAGAGGTGCTCACGCAAGATGCCGAACTTCGCAAGCTCAATCTCGACATTCCTTTTGCAACACAGCTCTCCCGCCTTTTGCAAGACAAAGGCATCGATATTCCCACTTTCGTCGATCGCGAACCTTTGAAGGAGGCGTTATGGCTCTTGTATTCGAACACGTCAGCTACACCTACGCGCCTCTAACGAAACGCCAGATCAAAGAAGGCCAGGAACCCCTCTGGGCTCTGAATGACATCTCTTTCGATATCGCTGATGGTGAATTCTTAGCGATCGCTGGCCACACTGGATCAGGAAAATCCACGCTTGTATTGCACCTGAACGGCGTGATCGGTCCCACGCGCGGCAAGGTGCTCTGGAACGGGCAAGATCTTTCTGACAAGAAGACCGCCAACGAAGCCCGTAGTGATATCGGCGTCGTCTTCCAGTATCCCGAAAACCAACTTTTCGCAGCAACTGTCTACGAAGATGTGGCTTTTGGCCCCCGCAACCTGGGCCTCGATGCGGCAGAAGTAGAGCAGCGCGTGAAGGATGCCATCGAACTGGTCGAACTTGACTATGAAGCCTTCAAGGATCGTTCGCCCTTTGAGCTCTCTGGCGGTCAACAGCGTCGCGTCGCATTTGCGGGCGTGCTCGCCATGCGCCCGACCACTCTCGTGCTCGATGAGCCTGTGGCAGGCCTCGATCCCGCTTCTCGCAATGAATTCCTCGGCTTCATCGATCGCTTGCATAAACGCGGTATCACGCTCGTGATGGTTTCCCACAACATGAACGATATCGCACGCTTGGCTGACCGCGTGCTTGTGCTCAATCGTGGCAAGATCGCATTTCTGGGCACGCCTGAAGAAGTATTCTCTCACCCTGTCGAGCTACGCGAGATAGGCCTCGGTGTACCTCACGCACAACGCATGGCAAACGAACTGCGTGAACTTGGTGTACCACTCGAAGAGGGGCTCTACTCCCCCGAAACGTTAGCCGAACATTTCGTTGCTCTTTTAGGAAGCAGGTAGGCCGTGAACCTGCAGACCATCTTCGGACGATACATCTCGCGCGATTCGGTCGTGCATCGCATGGATCCTCGTGCAAAACTCCTGCTTTCGATCCTGTTCATGGTGGTCGTATTTGCGGCGCAAAGCTACGTTGCATTGGCAGTGGCAGCGGCATTCACCTTTGGTATGTTCTTCTTCGCGAAGATCTCGATTAAACAAGCCTTCGTGAGCATCGCGCCTCTCGCTATTCTGGTGGTATTCACCGGTCTGTTGAATATCTTCTTCGTACAAGGCGGCCAGGTCTATTTTCAATTCGGCATCATCTGCATCAGTGAGCAAGGCCTGCATCAATGCTTGTTCATCGTGATCCGTCTCACACTCCTCTTGCTCGGCATGAGCCTGCTCACGCTCTCGACCACTACGCTCAACATCACCGACGGCTTTGAAGAGCTGCTGAAGCCCTTCAAACGCTTCGGGGTTCCTGCCCACGAACTTGCGACCATGATGGGTATCGCACTGCGCTTCTTACCGCAGTTCGCCACTGAGCTTCAGACCATCTATCGTGCGCAGATATCGCGTGGCGCGAACTTCAAAACGAACGCACGTGGCACCTTCTCGATGATGGTGGCGCTCATCGTACCCCTCTTCACAAGCGCATTTCGTCATGCAGAAACGCTTTCGCTCGGCATGGATGCTCGTTGCTACCATGGTGGCACTAACCGTACCTCACTCCATGAGCTTCGGTTTCAAAAATGCGATCTAGGGGGACTTCTCTATTTAGTATGCGGGCTCGCCTGCGTTATTCTAGTCAATATCGTCATGGGATTTTTCGGACTGTAAGGAGCAACACATGGATGAAGTGATCGACTACTTAACCAATATTCCGGCCTGGTTCTTTGCAACCTGCGAAGGCGACCAACCTCGTGTTCGCCCGTTCAGCTTCGCAGCTGAAGACGGTGGCAAGCTGTGGTTCTGCACTGCTACCAATAAAGATGTCTATGCTCAGCTTGAAGCGAACCCTAAGTTCGAAGCATCTGGTTGGCATCCTGGGCAGCCTTGGATCGTGGTAACGGGCGAAGCCGATCTGGAAGATACGGTAAGCGAAGCAACGCGCATTGCGGGCTATGAGCACATGACCGGTCTCGGCGAAACCTACGATGGCCCCAACGATCCACACCTCACGTTCTTCTCTGTAAAGAACGGCATCGCGAAGATCGCTGATATCGATGGGTCAGAACGCGTCATCGAACTCTAAGCTTTAATTCGCTCTCGAATAAACAAAGCAGCTCAAAGGGCATTCTCTCTAGAGGGTGCCCTTTTTTCGTCTCCCAAAACTGTCCAAGATGAAAACTCAGTGGATGATGCTAGAATGGATTCGCAGGTCAGAGACTGACCGATCTCTCCCGATCCAATTAGAAACGATCGGACATTATCGGAAAGAAAGTAGTATTTGACCTGGGAAAACGCAAGAAAAAAGTGGCGGAGAGCTGGGGATTCGAACCCCAGATACCCTTTTGGGGTATACTCGCTTAGCAGGCGAGC
>UQNZ01000017.1 GCA_900542525.1 uncultured Eggerthella sp. | reverse complement strand
TTGTGGAGGATCCGTGGGCGCAGTCGAGAAGTTCACCGAGGGGGTTCCTTCGGCATTGCCTTGTCCAAACGACACCACGGGCGCACCTGCGGCTGCTGCATTCGCATCGAAACCATCGCGCTTCGTGAAGTGGAACATGCCTGCAATGATATTGCCTGGGAAGGTTTGGATGGCGTTGTTGTAATTGAGCACCGTATCGTTGTAGCTCTGACGCATGTAGCTGATCTTGTCTTCGGTATTGGTGAGTTCAGTCTGGAGCTGCTGGAAGTTGGTGTTCGCCTTCAGGTCGGGGTAGGCTTCAGCAACCGCGAAGAGGCTCTTCAGCGTGCCGGTGAGCACGTTGTCTGCTTCCATCTTCGCTTCGGGTGTGGGGGCTGCCATAACTGCATTGCGTGCCTGCGTTACCGCTTCGAAGGTGCCGCGTTCGTGCGAAGCGTATCCCTTTACGGTCTCGACAAGATTGGGGATCAAATCCAAGCGGCGTTGCAGCTGCACGTCGATCTGCGACCAGGCATTGTCAACACGGTTGCGTAGCTGTACGAGGTTGTTGTAGAGGGCAATTACGGCAATCACCAAAATTGCGATGACGATAAGCACAACGATCAAGGCGATCATGAGAACTCCTTTTGGGTAGGTTCTATTAAGAACATGCTTTCTGGTAGCGTTTTGCTAGTACTGTTTTAACACTTCAGCACCCACTGAAGCGAAAGATGTAACGCGACTGTAGAATCCGCGCTTGCGTGCTTCGGTTGAAAGCGCGCAAGCATCTTCGTACGAGCCGCATAATGCTGCCACGGCCGATCCGCTTCCACAGAGCACCTGTGCGTTCGCCTTGGCTGATTTTTCGATAAGGTCGAAGACTTCCTGCAACTCTGGCTTTAGGCCAAGCGATGCGGGGGTGAGATTGTTCCAAGGGGTAACCTCACTCGCTTGCATACAGGAAGCAACTTCTTGGATGAATTCGGGGGTAGGGTATTCGGGTGCTTCGTCGAAGCGTTCATAGGCTTCTTTCGATGAGACACCGCTGCCTTCAGGACGGATGAGCGCCAGAAAGCCCTTGCGTGGTTCGAGCGCATGTACGAAATGATCGCCTTTGCCATCTAAGTAGGCACAGCCGCCATACAGGAAGAAGGGCACGTCGGCACCCAGTTTTGTAGCAACCTCGATTACTGCTGGGTCGAGCGGGTCGATGTCCCAAAGTGTGGAGAGGCCCTTGAGTGTTGCAGCAGCATCGGAAGACCCACCGCCCAAACCGGCCTCGAAGGGAATCTGCTTCGCCAAGTAGATGTGGATCTCCTCGTCTTTTGTGCGGCCGAGTGCTTCAGCAAGTTCTACGGCGGCTTTGTAGACGATGTTGTCCTTTTGATCGATCGTGAGTTGCTTGATCATAGTGCTGCTCTCGCACTTGAGTACGATGCTCAGGCCTGTGCCGGGCTCTGCGGGAAGCGAACGAATTTCAAGGGTGTCATGAAGAGCGAGCGCCTGCAGGATGGTGTGCGCTTCATGGTAGCCGTCAGGGAGTTTTTTCCCGACAGCAAGCACCAGGTTGATTTTTGCGGGTGCGATGAGCTTTACGTAATTCATGAGCAAATTTCTTTCTTCTTCTGTTTGTTCCGTGCACGCTTGGCTGCAAAGAACGCTTTAAGTATGCTAGCGCATTCATCTTCAAGCACGCCAGCTTCAACGGCGAACGTATGATTGAGGCGTGTGTCGCGATGTATCTCGTAGAGACTACCGAGCGCGCCAGCCTTCGGGTCGGCAGCACCATAGACACAGCGTGCGATACGCGCTTGATGCATGAGCCCTGCGCACATGATGCACGGTTCGAGCGTTACGTAGACCGTGCAGTCGGAGAGACGCCAGGCATCGAGGGCTTTTGCGGCAGCGAGCATAGCGTTGAATTCTGCGTGCCCTGCAGGGTTGCGATCGGTTTCGCGTGTGTTGTGGGCGCGGGCGATCACTTCGCCGTTGCATACTACGACCGCACCGATCGGCACTTCACCCGCTTCTTCGGCAAGGCGCGCTTCCGCGAGCGCGAGGCGCATGTAGTCTTGGTCGTTAGTTTGGGATATTTCCATTATTATGTGCTATCCTAGTGGTCGCAGTTTTGCATACGGAGGAATGGCTGAGCGGTTGAAAGCGGCGGTCTTGAAAACCGTTGTACCGAGAGGTACCGTGGGTTCGAATCCTACTTCCTCCGCCACTGTTTTCACAGGTCGCACGTATTATTCGTGTGACCTTTCTTATTGCTGGGAAGAAACGAGCGCCTGGTTTCTCTTATGATTTCAATAGGTCGATCAGCGGGTTTTGCGTGGTGGGGAAGAATGTGTCCTTCACGTAATCAAGGGGCATTTCGCGCCCGATCCACAGGCGTTCACCGATAGCGGCTTGCTGCATGAACATGCCCGATCCGTCGATGACCTTGTTTCCATTGGCATGTCCCAGTTCCACGAACTGGGTATCACGCGGCACATACACCACGTCTGCCATGATCAAGTCTTTATGGAGCATGTCTTGGGAGACCAGGCAGCCAGGAACTTCAGGCGTACCCACGCTCGTAGCATTAACGAGCAGTGCAGAATCGGCAATAGAAGCATGCAATTGCTCTTCGTCTTCCAAGTCGTAGAGCACCACCTTGCAGGAGCAATGGTCCTTAAGTCGCTCGATCAATTCCTCGGCACCAGTGAAGAATTGATCTTTCCTGTTGAAGAGGTCGATCTCGGCTACGCCATCGAGCGCTGCTTGGGTAACGAGCGCGGATCCTGCTCCACCTGCTCCCATGACCGTGATCTTCTTTCCTCGAATATCCACACCGTTGAGCACCAGGTTGCGCATGAATGCTGCACCATCGGCGTTATCGCCAAGAGAGCGTCCATCTTGGATAACAACGGTGTTCACTGCCCCCATGATCTCAGCAGCTTCAGAGATTTCATCGAGAAAAGGTAGAACAAAGGTCTTGCAGGGCGTGGTCACGTTATAGCCGAGAAATCCCATGGCAGCCATGCCGCGCACTGTGTCTTCCAGGCGATCATTGTCGACATCGAAGGCAATATAGGCATAGTCAAGCCCAAGATGTTCGAATACGGCGTTGTGGATCTTGGGTGAACCTGAATTTTGTACAGGGCTTCCGATCAGCCCGATCAGTTTCGTTGCTCCGCTGATGCGTCCGGAGTGCTGCATGGTTTTAGGCACCTCAATCTTTAGAATTTAGTCGTATATGAAATTTTAGACTAAGTCTATACAGAATGGACGGCATTTGCGTTAAACCAAAGAAAGCATATCCGTGAGTTTGTGAGCTGCGTCACGCACGGAAAGCCCGTTGATATCAAGCACGATGTCGGCGTACTTTTCATACAGCGGCGTACGCTCTACGAAAAGATCATGCAAGCTGCCCGTACCGTTTTTCATGACAACACCGCGTTCATGCAGGCCGCCCAAACGGTTCTTCAATTCATCGTAGGAAACACGCAGGTAAACCACAGGGCCGAGGGTAGCAAGATGAGCCATGGCGCCATCGGAATAGACTGCTGAACCGCCCGTGGCGATAACGCTTCGCTGCGCTTCAAGGGTGCTCAAAACCTCGTTTTCAACCTCGATGAAACCTTCAGGACCAAGAGCATCGATGATCTTCTGCAGGGTCTTATCGCTTTGGTTCTGGATGAGCAAGTCGGCATCGATGAAGTTGTAGTTCATGATCTTCGCGAGCACGACGCCGAGCGTCGATTTTCCTGCGCCAGGCATTCCGATAAGGGTGATGCAGCTTGTCTGATCCATTGCGATTCCTTCTCTTCGTAGAGTGCTGTTGCGTTCGTATCAACTATAGCACGCAGGTATGCCTAAATTATAAACAGCGGGTAAACAGTAGCGCCCGCGAGATCGGAGCTAGCGTGCGCCGCCACCGCCGCCAAAGCCTCCGCCTCCGCCACCGGAGAATCCACCGCCAAAACCGCCACCGCTTGAGAAGTTGCCCGATGCGGCCGATTGGACTGCTGCAACCGACTGGTTGATCGAGCTTGCGAAGCTATCTGCGAAGCTTGGCATGCCGCTCGACATCGAGTGAGTCGAGTAGATGTACCACCAGGGCACATAGTAGCTTGAAGCAGCAAGCGTGGCATCTTCTGTGAATAGTTCAGGCACCGTGTCGCGTAGCTCATCGATCACCTCATCAGCGATGCCGAAGAGGTAAGCGTAAACGAGGAATTCGCCCCACACCTTAATATCGAGCGCAGGACGCTCTTTTAGACGCGTGAAATCCTTCAGCCAACGTTTGAGTGCTTCGCACTTGGCATAAGCATCGGCGCCCTTTTGGGTGCGGCGTTCCATGAAACGGCTGATGATGAGCAAGAAGATCATCGTGATGATGCCAGGTATGACAAGGAGGAAGCTGTTGAAGAATGACGCAATGAACATGACGATCACGAATGCTCCGATACCAACAGCGGTCATGGTGGCGCGTTTCGCCTTGGAATAAGGCTCGAAGTACTGGCCGTTGATCGTCCGCACTGTCACTTCTCCCTGCCAATCAGCAAGCTTGTCGCTGAAGGTGGAAGGATTCTTCTTCGCGTATTCATTGATGGATGAGAGCCATACTGACTCTGCGCCTTCGCCGATCGTGTCGAAGAGGAAGTTGAAGGCGAGGCGATCGATCTCCTTGGTGATCTTCGACTCATAGCCAGGCGCTCGTGAGAGATAGTAATCCTCTACTGTTTTGCTGCCGAGCAGCCCGTCCTTTTCGTAGCTCGCTTTGTTGATGAGCACTGCACCGAGGTTCACCAGGTTGAGCAGCGTGACGGTGAGGTCGCTGTTCTTGGGCTTGTCGAAGCGCATGATACGCCCGACAACGGCGGGGTGCTCGCCCTTAACAGGAATATCGCGCCAGTATTTTTCAGTGAAGGTGGATTTGAGCTCCTTGCCGTAGCGGTTGAACGACCACAGCGCCCAGATGCAAATGGCAAGGCAGGCGACTACGATCGCGATGAGCGAGGCGAGCATAGTGATGCGTTGTTGGTTCGCCTGATCGGCAAAGGATTGTTCTTCGCTCTTGATGGTGTCGAGCCGCGCTATGTCAAAATGCGCATTCGGATCTTTTTGGGTGACGCCGCTGAACCATTCTGGATCGCAGGCAACACGAATCTCAGCATAGCTGCCGGCACTCAGATGAGGAACGTCGCAGGTGATCTGACCAGTAGTGTCGTTGATCGCGACAGTTGCATCGAGCGGACCATGCCCCCAGGCAGAGATTGTTTCGCCCTTCACTATCTTTTCGCCCGTGGGTACGGGCATGTTCAGGGTAAGCGAGATGTTCTCGGAATCTTCTGCCCAGTCTTTTCCAACGAATTGCCAATAGAGTTCGGCGGTGTCGTTATAGATCTGGACCGCATTCAACACACGATAGTTGAGGGTGACCGTAGCTTCTTCATCGTCGAAGTTGTAGAACACATAAACACTATCCTCGGCGCCATCGAATGAATAAGCCGCTTTGCTGGGCCCACCAGCGCTTCGCCAACTTGTTTGGAAAGGAACAGGGGAGAGCGTGGTCGTCTTTCCGCCTACGGTCACCTCGACGCTTTCGATCTCGATTCCTGCTCCACCGGGAAGGTTATTGAAGTTCCACCAAACTGCCGTGAAGCTGCCATCAAAATCGAACGTGCGGTCTTCGCTCACGGAAAGATCGCCTTCGCTATCGGCGCTCGCTTCGATCTGCACTTCAGGCATTGTGTAGGATTTTGCAAACGCGGCGGCAGGGTTGCTGGTAAGGCAGAAGCCAACGCTCAGACAAAATGCCAGAACAAGCACAATGTGCAAAAGATGGTTTCTTTGAAGGTATGAACGGTTTTGCACAGGTGTCCTCCTTGCAAGTTCATCGCTCTGGCGGTATCATTTCAACTTGTCTGCAAAAGTGGAGAGCTGACCGAGAGGCCGAAGGTGCTCGCCTGCTAAGCGAGTATACCCCAAAAGGGTATCTGGGGTTCGAATCCCCAG
>UQNZ01000016.1 GCA_900542525.1 uncultured Eggerthella sp. | reverse complement strand
ATGTTCCGCCCGATTTGAGCCAGCCGGTCTTCGCCTTGCCAGCTGCATCGAAGTAGTACCACTTGTTATTGATGAGCTGCCACCCTGCGCTGTATCCTTCTGGAATCCCCGCAGCAGGCATGATCGCATCTTCAGGGTTCTGCGAAGGTTGCGAAGCATTGGGAGATGAAGGGCTTGCCGTGGTGATCGCGCCATCGTCATCTGAAGCTACTGCCTCGCTCTTCCCCGTAGCAGCTTCCGTGTTCGAACCAGCAGCTTTGTCATTTGAAGCCGATGTTTCTATCGCGCCAGCATTCTCCTGTGAAGCACTAACATTCGCCTCTTGAAGATCGGCGCTCTGAAGATCATTACTCGCCTGCGATACAGGCTGATCAGCAGCCATATTCTGCGCAGACATCCCATCTTCGCTCACTGCTGATCGCGCATCCGAAGCCTCTGCAGTAGCCATCGCTTGGTCATCTTGCGCATACGCATGAGGTGGATTCAAAAGGAAACCCAACCCAAGCGCAAGGGCGAGAACAAGCGCAAACGCAATGCCAGCCAGAGTGTTTCGTTTTATGGTTTTGTTTTCTGGAGTCAAAGAGTTCGAAAGATGCAGCATAAGAACACGACCTTCGTATCGACAGAATCGCTTGAGCTGCCATTATACTGCCATCGCCATGCTACTTTCAAACGTAATCCCTGATGCAGCTCCCAGAAACCCACCTCATCATACGTGGGCAGCGCCATCTGCTCGGCCACGAACTTCACGCCGATCATTCTTTTGATCATGAGAGAACACCGCGTTTTCAAGTCAAAGTATTGGAACGATTCTCTAGAAACGATGGCTCTCTCTAGCTCCTACTGCTAACTCTTTGATACTATTCGCTGTAAACTTGCTCGATCGAAAGGAACTGTCATGAAAATCGCGATCCCCAGCGAAAGCAACACTGGCCTCGATAGCATGCGCAGCGGTCATTTTGGGCACGCTCCCTTTTTCACCATCGTCACCTATACCGACAACATGGACATCGAGAGCGTGGAATCTGTCAAAAATGTCGACCACGATGCCGTAGGCTGCGGTGGTGTGATCGATTTCGTTTCTGGCCTTGATGTTGATGGGATTCTGGCAGCTGGCATGGGCATGCCGCCCTTCACGCGCTT
Source organism: uncultured Eggerthella sp. (assembly GCA_900542525.1). Taxonomy (GTDB): domain Bacteria; phylum Actinomycetota; class Coriobacteriia; order Coriobacteriales; family Eggerthellaceae; genus Anaerotardibacter. The sequence goes on along the minus strand of UQNZ01000016.1, from coordinate 11,466 downwards.
CACCAATTCAGGAGTGCAGGTGTATTCAGATACCACCGAACCCAACGTAGGCAAAGTGGCGCAGCTGTTCGCCGAAGGCAAGGTCGCGCGCATGGACCCAAGCGCTGCCTGCCGCCACTAATCAAGAAGGAGCCTCTCGGGGCTCCTTCCTTTATCTTACTGAATTATCGTTTCCGTAGCTTCTTGATCAGGAATGCACCTGCGGCTATCGCGCCGATCACGCCGAGCGTACGCTTGCCGTTGTATTTCACGAACGCCTTCGCATCAACGCAGCCAAAGTCACGCGCAAGATTATCCGCGCCAGCCTTGACCGCGCTCTTGACCTTGTCAGGGAACGTATCCGCTGGCGTCCACTGGTAATCTTCGGGCGGAATGGGCATGCTGCACGTGTCAAGCACCATATCGATGCGTCCTTCTTTCTCGAAGTACTCATGGATACTCTCGCGCAGCGGCATGGTTTGCTTGAGCGTGATGGCATCGAATTCGCACACGCTCTTACAGAAGCCGCAACCGATGCAGTGTTCCTGATCGATCGTCACCTTCCCGTCCGCGCCTTGCGAAATAGTGGCCTGAGGGCATTTCTCGATACACGAGCCGCATTGCGTGCACTTATCATGGTCGATCACTGCCGTGAATGCCGCGCCGCCAAAGCGATTCTTGATGGTGCGATTCGCATTCTTGCACACATCGAGCGCCACGCAACAGCACGGGCAACAGAAGCAGACCTCCATGAATTCGTCCATCTTCTCATTCTCGAAGCCCCACACCATCTGCTCGAGCTCGACATAGAGCGCTTGCCCGATGAAACCCTTATCACGGGCATCGTAGACATGCTGCTTCGCTTCTTCTTTCGTGACCGGACGCGCAAGGCCGTTGTTCACCGCCGTTACGCCTGCCATATTGAAGAACAAGCAACCGAACTCCTGGTCGTAGTCTTGGCAATCATGCGCAGAGCGGCAGATGCAGCGATTCATCTGAGCGATGTATTCCGCACGATCGATCAGATCCATGATCAGATCAATCGGAAGCACCGTGCTCTTACCCTCATCCGCCATATCCACATTCAGCGGCAGTACGTTACCGTGGCTATACATCTTCTCATCTGGCGAGAACTGCGTGATGCGCTTGTAGATCTCGGATGCAAGGTCTTCTCTACCCGTTAACTTCGCACCCTTAACGATCAGCATGAACACCTTGAGCGTACGCTCCCAAGTAGCGGGGGTGGTCGCAAGCACCTTCGTCATCAAGAAGTCCTTGATGCCCAATCCCCGCGGATGATTTTTATGCAGGGGTTTATTCGGCAGCTCTCTGCGTTTCAAGCGCTCCTCATCCAAGAAGAGCACCTCACCCTGTGGCGTGATATTGCCCCCATCACGCGGATCGAGCGTAGCGATCACCTCGTCAGGCACGCCCAAGCTCTTGAGCTTCTCGTAATCGATACCTGGTTTGCTTTCTGATTTTCCTTCCATGGTTTCCCCTCTTCTCTACACCGCTGCACTGCTGCTGCGCCGCGTACTCACCTACCGCCGCATTTCACCTTGCGCGATGTCTCCTACACCACTTCCATGCTCTGAATCAAAAGTTCGCCGCCTGTTATCATGTCATAGTCTTCGCTACCGCATTCTGAACAGCACATATGCTGATCGCTCCCCATGGGCAGTTGGAACGTGGCCCCACATGCCGAACAATAGAAAGTCATCGGAACCTTCGTTATCGACACGTGCGCCCCTTCAGCGATGGTACCCTCAGCGCAACGGTCGAAGTAGCGCTGCACCCATTCCTCTTCGAGATTGCGCATCTCTCCGATGATGAGATTCACCGATCGCACCTGGTTTGCCGACTGCTCCTGTGCATGGCGAACCACCACTTCAACGATGCTCTTCGTCACTCCCAGCTCATGCATGGCTTGCCTCTTCCGCCGAATCATGCGCTTGTCCAAGTGTGGCATGCGCATCTTCGAGCCACGTCACCAACGCATCAACACCTTCGCCCGTGCGCGCACAAACTTCGAAGATCTCAAGGCGCGGGTTCAGAACGCGCGCCCGTTCAGCAAGTGCTTCCATGTCGAAATCAGGATTGAGCGGCAAGTAGTCCGTCTTCGTTACCACGAGCGCATCCACCACCGCGAACATGGGCGGGTACTTGTACACCTTGTCGAAGCCCTCGGGCACTGAAAGCAGCATGATGCGCTTATGCGCACCCGTGTCGAATTCCGCAGGACAAACCAGATTCCCGATGTTCTCAAGGAACACGTAATCGAAATCTGCCTGCCCGAACGCGGCGAACGCTTTCGTGACCATGTCCATCTCCACATGACAAATGCCACGCGTCTCAAGCTGTACCGCCGGAATGCCCGCCTGCTTTATCTTCTCGGAGTCCACGAACGACTCGATATCCGCTTCGATGATGCCGATGTTCGCCTCTCCGCGCATCCGCTCGATCAAGCTGAGCAACAGCGTGGTCTTCCCCGCCCCCGGTGATGACATCACATCAACGAAGAGCGTGCCCTGCTGCGCTAGCTGCCGCCGATGCGCTTCAGCCGCCGTGTTGTTATCGGAAAGGATGTCTTCCTTGATCTCGATGATCCGCGCTTCGTCGATCATGGCTAATCCACCGTCTTACCCATGATCTTGTTCGCCGCATAGATTCCGCTGATGCACGCCGGCTCCATGCCAAGCCCATTCACATCGCCTGCCATGATCAGTCCCGGCGCGAGATTCTGGGGCAGCGCCTCATGAGCTTGTGTGTAGAGCGCATAGGGCCAATGCTTCTTGCCGATCACGCGCCACGAATCGAAGTATTCATCGAACTTGCGCGACTCTTCGAAATCGATCTCCGTGAAGATCTCGTAATCACCGTCGAAGCGGTGCGCCACATAGATGATCGGAATCGTATCATCGAACAGATGCAGCATGTGCTTGCGATATTCAGGTTTGATCTCGCCTTCTACCAAATAACCAGTCAGCTGCGAAGCACGCCTGATGTCGAGCGGCTCGACCTCTTCGACTGGCTCGAGCAACCGTTGCGTATCGATGGCAGGCGTTGCCATAACCAGATTATCAGCCGTGAACTTGCCCGCCGCGCATTCAACTTCCCAGCCCTTATCGCATTTCTTGACCGAGGTAATCTCGTCGATCAGCACTTCGCCCGATCCTTGGCTCAAACGCTCCTTCGTTCCTTCAACATCGAAATCGAAGCGTTTCAGGTCGAAGAGCAAGCGCAGGGGCGGGATCTGCATCGTGAGTGGCTGGACCGTATTGAGATAGTCGAGCGCGGTCAGATCCTTGATCTTGGTGCCTGTGCAGGCATGCGCAAACATGCTCACCAGATCATGCGCGATCGGTCCGAAATCCAGGCGCTTGATCATATCTTCCGCCGATTCGGTATAGAGCTGCTTGATCATCGGGTCACGCTCGAGTGCTGCGCTCACTTCCATGATCGTGCAGTCATCCTTGAATTTGTTATAGCGCGGGATGAATTCTTCACGCATCCATTTCATGTAGCGCAGAAGCGATGGCGCATCCATGAGCGTGGTGAGCGAAACCGGCTCATAGGCGCTGCCATCGTCGTGATGACACTGCCCCGCAGAAAGCGCCGGCAGTACGTCTGCGCCCTCTATCAAGAGCCCCGACTGCAACATATATTTATAGGTTCCGAAATAGAACACCGCACCATAGTTCATATGGCGCTCTTCATCATTGCAGATGCGCCCGCCAATATTCGGGCTGATGAGCAGGTATTCTCGGTCGTTCTTCTGAAGCTCCAAGCAGCAATTCATACCTGCAGCTCCTGCCCCCACCACGATGGTCTCGTAATGCGACTTCATGATCTCCCCCTTGATCTTGTCTGTGCGAATCCTCCCCCTAAGAGTCTTCGCCAAGCTTTCATCTTTTTTCAACAAACATACTGGCTATCTTGCGCGATTCACGCTCGCCCTGCATTCCTCACGCATTTGCTCTTACTCGAAATAGCGCTTCCTGAAGTTTCGATCCCCCTCCGAAAGCTTCGTGATAGTTTCCATACAACACCGCCCCATGACAAGTGAGGCCGTTCCAAGGACGAAAACCACGAAATACTTATGAATGGGCGTGCGCAAGAACGGATCGAAATGACAATCGCACCGATAGATGAAGCGCGATTGCGTCTCGTTGATCTGATAGACCTCCCAGTTCCAGGTCCAGGCAAAACGCTTGAACCACAGACGAAGCGCTCCCTCTTGGTTCGGGCCACGATCCTTCCAGGTCGGGTCGGTCGCCGTATCCGAGTGCGCCGCCCAATAGTACAGGCCGTTTTCTCCGTTCGAGCAATCGGTCACCCATTCGCCAATTGACCAGGGTGCCTGGTGAAACCACTGGAATTCTCCCGTGTGAAGATTCTGCCACTGCGGATACTTTTGCCAATCGTAGTGGTTGGTGATGTCGAACGTGAAAAGGCGTTCAAGGCGCTCGAAGCTATACCAACCGCCCTTCGATTGTCCTGCCTGCTGCATATAGGGCCAGATCGTTTCCGGCAGCGCGTTGACCGTGATACCGCCATCGTAGCGCAGCGTCTTCGTGCCGGGTGCAAAATGGTCGTCGCCTTTCATCACGTACGCACGCTCAGGATCGCTCATCTTGGTGCGCAACCCATAGATCCACAACATAGAAAGGAAGATGAAACAAGCACCGCAGATGCACCATAGGATATTCCAAGCTGTCACCCCGGGACCAAAGAGCCCCTGCACGGGATCGGTAAGTCCAAAATGAGCATAAACGCCCGTCGCGATCAAGATGAAGCGCGTGATAACGTTCGCGCCCCAACCGATCAGTCCATACCAGATCGCTTCGGCGCTGCATTCCATCATCTTCTTGCGGTGCCCGATCGCCCAATCGATCAACACGCCAATGATACCCAGAACATATCCCAAAATCACGAAACCCACCTTCGTGCCTTTGGAGAATCGATCGAGAAACCGTGGCTGCCCTTCAGCCATTCCTGGCAGGTCCCCATTTGCCGCCATACTGATCACCCCTTATTCCTTCAACAAGCAACAGCTCGCTTTTTCCTTCATCAACAAAGCGCCTCCAAACGCGCTTCTTGTTGCCCTATGCGGTTAATGCGCCTCCACGCAGCGATCGCGTCGTTTCAGATGCAGGTCTCCTTCACCGGACACGTATCGCACTTGAATTCATACGGACACGGAGTACTTGCATGGTCGAACGCATGGTACATATCCTGGCGATATTGTTCGACCACCTCTTCATCGAGCATGTAGTACACCGAATTGCCCACGCGCTCGCGCTTGAACAGCCCTGTCGCCTCCATGATCTTCAGGTGCTTCGTACAAGCCGGCTGACTGATCCCTAAGATCTCAGCGATGTCGCTCACGTTCATGCTGTAGGGCTCGTGCGAACCGACGATCTTGACCATCTTCATCCGGTTAATATCGCTGATCGCTTTGTTATAGAGGCAAACGCGCTCTACGAGACCGTCTTTTCTCATGACCCTCCCATCACTTGTTTATAATCTTATAGTTATATAGTTATATACGTGAACACGTTCAGTCAACCCACAGAACAACGTATTTGGGGATAAGAATCTTCTTTACAAGAGGAAAATGCAATATATAATTGTCATGCAAGATATATATTGCATTCTCTCAAAGGCGGTATTCCTCTTGGAAAACGGTAAGAACGAACGCGTGAAGCAAGCGCGCATAGATGCAGGGCTCTCTCAACAGCAACTTGCAGACGCAGTTGGCGCAACACGGCAGACCATCGGCCTCATCGAAGCAGGCCGCTACAACCCCAGTCTCAAGCTCTGCACTGCCATCTGCAAAACACTCGGTAAAACGCTTGACGATCTATTCTGGGAGTAGGAGAAGGACATGAACTTGATAAAACGGTACAACCAGATCATGGGGCCAAAAGACGAACGCCTTGAAGCTGAAGAGAACAAGAGCATGAAGGTGGGCGGCACCATCTTATTGATCGGGTCGGTGCTCAGCCTCTATTATGCGATCATGCTCGACCAGGTATCCTCCACCACCGATCAACCCATCTTCACCGCGCTTGGAGAGAAGCTCATTCCCGTCCACCTGCTGCTCGTATTGACCATTCTCGTTGCTGGCGTTGTCTCGCTCACGATGCAAACAAGGGCGGGTTACTTCTCCAGCCACAAACGCTTCGCCGAGGTCGATCAGGTCCCATGGGACTTCGTTACCCTCTTCGCGCTCTTCTGCGGTGCAATAGTTGGCGTCCTTACCTGCGGCATGCGTATCGTGGCAGAGGTTCAGATCGTCGGCCTCGAAAACGTAGCCTGGATGGGAGATCTTGCAATCGGCATCATCTTCTTCATCATGGGTTTCTTGGTGGGATTTGCAGCCATCACGCTCACCATCCACGATGCCATCAAGCGCCGTCGCGCACTCGAGAGCGAGCTTGAAGACTAAGAGAAGATCATCGCGCAACTGCCTCAGTGGCAAGTGGTCACCCTTGACATTGACGCTACGTCAAACCCTACGATGCATCTGGGAGGTGAGCCATGAACAACACGAACGCATACGCACACCAGAAAAACTGGGTAGGAATCGCCGAGCTTGCTCAAGCAGCAGGCGTGAGCACACGAACGCTTCGCTATTACGAAAGCTGTGGACTGATCGCGCCCGCGCATGCATGAGAAGTGGATCGCGATTCACTGGGGCAAGGGTACAAAGAGCAAGAATACCTCGGTCTTGTGCAGGGGTACCTCAACGATCCGCACTTCGTCTCGTATTACGATTCAGCAGCTAGCGAAGGGGCAACCGAATTCCTCGTACAGGCGATCGAATCCGCCCATAAGTAACAATAAAAGAGAATGAACATTCTGAGGGCGCGATCAAAGTCATCCGCATGTGGACACACTACGAAGGACTATGAGGCTGAACATCATTCGCTCTCGAGCAAAGCAAGCCGAAGTTGGCCGACGTAAGGGGCAGCTTCGGGTACGAGAAGCCCCGTCTTCACCGCGAGCATGGTGATCGTTTCATCAGCGCGAATGCACGCCTGCGCAGCAGTACCCATTTGAGCATTGAGCCCGCTCGGGCAATCAACAGCGATCAGCCATGCGACTTCACCTGTACCCTTGCCGCTGCATTCTGGCTTGCAGCCACAGACCTCATTCGCAAGCTCGATCCAACTCGCATACGGTTCGCGCACCTCACTGTGCGAAAAGCCCGTTCCGAGGATCGCATCGACTACGACGTCTGCACGTTTGAGTTCCTCCTCGATCACGTCTCGACCGGGATCGACTTCTATACGAAACGATCTGGCCTCTTCCGCCTTCAAGGCAGCAGTCTTCGCTGGCTCAGCTTTTATCTCAGCCGCAGGAGCTTTCGTAACCAAAACCACGTTGTAGCCCCGCGCCGCAAGATCTTCGGCAGCTACCCAGCCATCGCCGCCATTATTGCCCGACCCTGCCAGCACTACAACATTTGATCCAACAGGAGCGTGCTGGCGAACCGCCTCGGCAACCGCCTTCCCCGCACGCGTCATGAGCGTATAGAGCGATGTCCCCTCTTGCGCGATACGCTGCTCAAGCGCGACTACCTCAGCAACATCCATCACTGGCACAGGCTTCACATCATTCAACGCCGCATCCGATGCAGTAGCCAGCCCTGCGCTATCTTGCTTCTGCACTTCAATCAGCTTTGCCATCTCTCCCGCACTCCCCTTCTTCTGCCCGCGCTATTTCTACCGCACCTTTGCATAGTGTTTCGAGCTTAACCTATGTCCTATTTTAAACACAGCCTGCTTAGACCTGCTGTTACAACTCATATGTTTGACCTTTTCTTTCTCGTATTTTACTCGCGCACGTTTCTGCGTGTCACTTCTTGCTATTCCTCTTCGACCTCCACATTCTGAATGCTATGAATGCAACGATGAATACCACGATGAACAGTTCCATGATCTGCCCCTAACTGCTATGTTTTCCTTGCTGGTGGGAGCCAGCCAAATTGCTGGTTCTTCTTCAAAAAACTCCTCGGTGCGCTCATCCCTGAGTTTTTTTCTTTGATGAACTCGACTGGTTCATGTTTGTCTATCAGTCAGAATGCCGCTGCTCCAAAACCGGTGAGCTTGTCCTACCTATGAATATATAAAAGAAAGAGCCGACAAACTACGATTGCTCACAAGTTCATCGGCTCTGCGTCTTAGCGCCTGGCTCTTTGATGGCTTTGGATAATGTGGCTCTAATTGCTCCTTTAGCGTGAATGCGGACTACGCTAACCTCATCGTGCGTTGCTATATATTCTAATTTTTCTAAGTATGGTCGCACAAATTCTGGCGTTCGTTTTCCTAACACCCGAAACATCTCTGGTGCCTCCATTCGAACTCTTTCGTTTTCATCGTTAAGAAGCTCTGCAAATATCGGCAAACAATCCTCATACACCGCCCATGTATTTGTCGCAATGTTTTCAGAAGCCCATATAAAACTTAACCGTACATTAGGGCTTTTATCTCCTGCCAAGGTCAATAGTTCCTCAAAATAAGGGGCAACAAGCTTGTAATCTGCTCTGCCAATTCGTCCTAAAGCATTAGCGGTGCGCTCTCTTAATAAGTCATTTTCTGAAACGATAAAAGAAGCAATTTCTTTTGTATATGGGGCGACCTCCTGCGGATATATCAATCCCATCTCTCCAAGCAGCCACATTGCTTTAGCCGTTATTTTAGGAGATTGATTTTTAATCAAAGAAGCTACATAGGGATATTTTGTTTCTAAATTGATTTGTCCTTCGTCAGTTGACCAAGTTCACAATATAATTTTTCATCCACAAGTGCTGTTTTTGCCTTTCTTTTCCATTCGCTCTCACAAGCAGTTTGACTACCAGCCAGAATGCCACTGCCCTAAAACGGTTCCTCGTTATGGAATACTTGCAGTGGTATTGAACCTTATCAACGCGGACTTGGGTTAGAAAAACTTACCCAACAAAAAACCAACTACCGTTCCACCGATACCTGAGCCTACCGCGAAAATGCGATCCATCCATCGTTGATGCCTGAATTCGCGCTTCTGCTGTTTCTCTTGGGCAAGACGCTTGTCATAACGATCGATAGCCCAGCTTGCCTTTGGCGAGACACCTATAAAGTGCAACATGCCGTCAAAGGTTGACAAGCAATGGATGAATCCGAGATCCGAAAGCTGGAGATACATCCCTTGGAAAGAGGGGGCTTTCATGCGCGCTGAAGCATATTTCTCCGCATCAGTGTTGTCCATGGAAACGAGTTTTCTTAACTCATCAATCTCTGGCTTTGTAAGCAGGTCGACAGCCTGTAGGACAAAGGTATCTGAAACTTCATTCGAAAGCTTCTCAAGTCCTTTTTTGAGATCCTTGCTTATCACCTTAGATCCGCCTGAGATATCACTGGAAACCGAGCTCAACCCTGATTTAATGCTCCTATCGATTTCTCTTAAGAATCTATCATCAGCCATTTTAACCAACTTTCACGAAAGGAATAGGCATCAAAGTATTAACACCGCAGGGTTTTAGGTTTGGCAGGCAGCGCGAATTAGAAACATTGTAGGTTCGAGCCCTGCAAGCTCCACCTGAAACCAAGGTTTGACTATTAGTTAGAGCGCCACTGCTCCAAAACTATGAAGCAGATTTAAAGCTTAAATATAAGTATATGAAAGTGAATAATGATTCTAACGGTGCTGGGAGATTTCGGTCTCTCAGCTTATTATTTGAGATAGTAAAACGGAAATACGGTAAAGACTCCTAACCGCTACAAGATACTTGCATCAAACCAACAAACACGCCAATAACTACTCCAATAATCAAAACTTGCGTCCAGCTCATACTACCGATAGCCTTAAAGATAAGGGTTAAGAGAAACAGTACGAAAGCAAATAACCAAACCAAAGCAAACATAAGACTATAACCCTAATATCTGTTTCTTCTTTTGATTGAAGTCTTCTTGAGTGATGATTCCATCGTCTAGAAGAGCCTTATACTTGCGAAGCTCTTCAGTGGGGCCAGAGGGAGTTGTATTTTCACTTGAAGAAGCATTGGCTTTCTGTTCGTTTTCTCTAATGATCAAATCCAACTTCGAACAAATATCTTGAGCATCTTTGTAACGACTTTGAAAGAAGCTATCTGTTTTCTTCCAGGTATATTTATTGATTAACTTAAAATAATGCGTGGGGTTAGAAGGGTTATTAAGAGTTATTTTTATTTGAAGATTAGAACAGGTGGAATTAGAAGTTTGACCTGTAGAAGCACCAACAATAGCTCCTACGCCGCCAAACAATAAACCACCTACAGCAGCTCTACCAATGCCACCCGACATAACTGCTCCACCATCTTCAAGAAGCTCATAAGAAACAATGTCGTCATAGTCTATAACTGTATATGACTTAATCAGATCTACATTGTGTATTTCTCCAGGGATAGCTAACTTCCTTTGTTTATCATCAAATCTTGCAAAAGAATCATTACGGCCTACTGCGTAGTTTGCGTCAGGAAGAATATCAACAAGTATTTCATCAACTACTTCTTTTAGCTCACTAGAGTGTCTATCGAAAAGTTTCATATACAGGTGACCAGCAGGAATCTTAAACCCTGGATAGTACTCTGTCTGAATTTTCTCAAAACAAGCGTTACAGATTTTTCCGTCACTAAACTGATAAAGGCCATAGTCGTTAAGTATACTGATTCTTTTCTTGCACATTACACATTTAGCCATAAGATTATCTCCTTATTTGAGTTAGCGAGATTTCAAATATGCCACACCAAGAATAGTGCCGTCACAAGCTAAAACCTATTTATTGTATCCATGAAAAAGAAAAATACTCTCAAACCCTCTACCTAAAACCTGATTACCAATCAAAACGTCACTACTCCAAAAAGCTATAATAGCGTATGACCTCGCAGAACGATCGTTAATTGTTTTAGCTCGGATGCATTTCACCAATAGATAGTCGTAGACCGCATGGAATCATATAAAATCACGATACTATATTTAGCAATTAAAGGGTGTACCTAATTCTGTACACAAGAAGAAAAGAAATGCAGTATAGCGCTGCTTTAAGAATCGCTTCGCAACTAAGGCGATCCTTAGCGAAGACCATATCGCTTATAGATCGATAGCATGCGTTGATAGAGCAACTTATCGGCTACGTGCTGCTTGAAGGTCGCAGATTTCTCTTTACCCTGGGCTTTCAATCTCTCGACCTCAGCAGTTTTGAACTCAAGATCGTTCTTGATTTCTGTGAGCATTAATTCAAATTGTTCTAGGCGATCCAAAGTAATACTCCATCATTATCCGCTCATTCTTGACGCAGAGGAAAAGCACATAGCAGTGGTACCCATAGAGGGACGATTTGCTCCAAATTTGCTCCAAAAGTGTGATTTGAGGAAGAAAATGCCAGTTGACCAGGAACGATAGGAAATAAAGAAATGCCCTGCATGAGCAGAACGCCCTATCCTCCCACGGACTACACCGCAGTACT
>UQNZ01000015.1 GCA_900542525.1 uncultured Eggerthella sp. | reverse complement strand
GAATTCAGCCAATACATGAAAGCCGATGAGGGAGCAGGAACGAGCGCCCTCGTGGGTGGTGAGGATGCCCGTCTTGAATGGGTCGACTCGACAGATGCGAGCGGCGCCGATGGAGGAGGAGCGCTCTCGAAGGTTCTGCGCATCTATCCGCAAGAGGATCTGGCTGAAGGTTCTAACATCTTGCTGGAGCTGAACGGCGCGAAGAGCTATACGGGGCGCGCTCTGGGTGATCTGTTCGGGACGTGGTCTCAGACGCTTGCCGTTGAGAAGCGCCCAGCGCAGCTCGTTGCGAACTATGAGAATGCGATCGTCTTGCAAAGCGATGCTGCCGAGCCTGTGCAAGTGGTGGCATATGTGCGCTACGCGGACGGGACGCCCGTCGCGAACCAGCCAGTGACGGCGCGGGTGAACGCTCCCAGCATTGCAGCGATCGATGGCGTGAGTGTTGCTGATGCTTCCGACGCCTCGAGCTCTTCTGCCGCAGAGGGCATAACGGACTCTCAAGGGAAAGCATCATTTGCTCTTAAAGGCGACCTCCCCGGCATGACAACGCTCACCCTCGCAGCAAGCGGCACATCGCTTACCAAGGAGCTGGCGGTTCGCACCACATCAGATGCGGCGCAGCCTACACGCCCCACCGCGAGCATCGGGACAGCAACGTTTGGAGCACTTGCTCCAAAAGATAACAGCGTGACGGTACCGAAAGGCTCGAAGCTAACCCTGACAACCACCACCGAAGGAGCGACAATCTACTACACCACCGACGACACCTGCCCCTGCGATGCGAACGGGACGAGACACGTTTACACCGGGCCTATCAGCGTTATGGGAGAAACGAAGTACCGCATCGCCGCATATAAAGAGGGGATGCCCTTCGACGAATACAGCGAACGACTGAATCTTGCTGTGCAGGTGAGCGATGAAGGGGGCGATCCTTCAGGTGGTGGCGAACAAGGGGGAAGCGAGAATGGCGGTTCCGATTCGGGAAATAGCGGCAGTACAGACGGCAACCAAGGCACTGGCGATGGTTCGAATGCAGGTGAAGGCGATCAGCAGGCCGGTGCTGATCGAACAGCGAATGCAAGCGTTAGCACCGATACCGATAAGCTCGCCCAATCTTTAGGGTATTTAGCGGCAACGAATGATGGCTTGAATGTGCCTGCGTACACCATGCTGATCCTGCTTTGTGTTTCGGCTCTGGCTCTTGCTTCCTTGTTCATCCATGCGCGTAGAAAAACACCTAAGCACCGCCGATGAGTTAGATCGATTGAGGTACTTGAGAAAGAGCTCCTTAAGCAGAGGGGTTTTCAAACTCCTCTGCATTGCTTCATATTCTGTATAAAGTACTGCAGCTGCGAGCGCACGAAAATAGCCGGCATTAAGCCGGCCATTTGAGCAGCAGAGCGGGGATAGTTGAAAACCCTTCCGGGGCATGCCGCTTTCGCTGTTGCGCATCGAGCTGCAAGCGTATTAACCTGCAAGCACGTCGAGCGAGGTCGCGCCACAAACCGACCCATCGGCAATAGCAGCTTCGATCTGCTCATCGGTATACCCAAGATCCTTCATGACCTCGACCGTCGCGCTGCCGAGCATGCCCGTTGGCGTGTAATCGGGTACGGGTTGCGATTCGAACTGGATCGGAACCGTAGGGATATTGCGTTCGGACTCGGGGTACTTGATCTTCACCAGGTAATCGTTATCCCAGACGTTTTGGTCTTCGTACACATCGAGCGGTGTCTGGCAAAGCTCGATAGGAATGCCCGCATCCTTGAAGAGCGCAAGCGCTTCGGTGCAGGTCATCTTAGCGAGCGCATCATCCATCACGCCCACCACTTCGGCGTTCAACCCCGCTTCGTTCATCTTCACGCAGTTGATGTATTTTGGATCGTCAACGAGATCATCGCGTCCGATCAGCTTCATGATCTTGTTGTAATCGCGGTCATACTCAGGATCGCACATGGCAACGTACTTGCCATCACCAGTCATATACACATTGTTGAAGGGGCAGATGACCTCAAGACGGCTCTTCGGATAAGGATTGCCATACTGTGCCGAGATCATGCCTGTCATGAGCGTGAAAACGCCTGCATGTTGGAGCGCACACGTAACGTAATCGCCTTCGCCGGTAGTGGCGCGTCCGACGATGGCAGCGCAGATGCCCGCAGCCAAGAACATGGAAGCTTGTAGGTCGCCATAGCCGTTGGTGGGGATCATGGGAGAATCGCCCCTGTTGACCGTGGTGCCGAACACGCCGCCGCGCGCCATGTAGCAGGTCACGTCGAAGCCAGGATCGTCCTTTTCGGCGCCTCGCTTGCCATACCCAAGCCCATGGCCCATGATCAACCGCGGATATTTCGCGTGCAGTGTCTCCCAATCAAGACCGAGCTTCTTCAAGGATTTGGTGCGCGTATTGGTGATGAAGACATCGGCCTTCGCCAAGAGCTTATCCATCACTTCCGCGCCCGTTTCGCTCTTCAGATTGAGCGAGATGAATCGCTTGTTCAGATTGACCATGTCGAATGCAAGATTCTCTTCATCTGACATGGGCATATTGAACACCGCGGCCTGCGTCACGCGACATGGATCGCCTTTTGCTGCTTCGACCTTGATCACCTCGGCGCCCCATTCGCCAAGGATGCGTCCGGTCGCAGGTGTGGCCATATAGGTTGTCAGGTCGACAACCTTGATTTCCTCGAGTGGTTTCATCGTAATCCCCCTTCGCTCTCAGATCGCGACCCCCATCGCGCTGAGCACCTAAGAATGTCTTTCTTTTCAGTATAGCCACCTTGTATGTATGCCGGGATTACACCTTGTTTACGAAACCTTCCGAAGGGCGTGCAAACCGACTTTTGCTTCAGAGGGGGCTTGCGGTGTCCGCTCACGAATTGCCGCTATACAAGCGTGCGTTCTTCTCCTACAATACAAAGGCTGTTTTTATTACACATGCGTGGTGGACTTGCGCTCGCTAGTGGCCCAATAGGTTGCGAGGGCAGGGAAGAAGCCAGGCAGAGGATCAACGAATGGAGAAACATGGCAAAGATCAATCTTAAAGCCCTGCTCGATGCAGGCATGCACTTCGGTCATCAGACCCGTCGCTGGAACCCCAAGATGAAACCCTACATCTTCGGCAGCCGTGGCGACATCTACATCATCGATCTCAAGCAATCCCTCTACGGCCTCGATGCTGCTTATAGCGAAGTCAAGCGCATCGCTGAGAAGGGCGGCACCATCCTCTTCGTCGGTACGAAGAAGCAGGCTCAGGAATCCATCGCTGAAGCGGCAAATCGTTGCGGTATGCCGTATGTCAACTCTCGTTGGCTCGGTGGCATGCTCACCAACTTCGTCACCATCCGCTCACGTGTTCAGCGCATGGAAGAGCTCGAAGCTATGGAGGCTGATGGTCGCATGGAGCAGCTCCCCAAGAAGGAGCAGATCCTGCTGAAGAAGGAGCTCGCTAAGCTCCAGACCAACCTCAACGGCATTCGCAACATGAAGCGCATCCCCGATGCGATCTTCGTGGTCGATACCAACCGCGAGCAGATCGCCATCCACGAGGCTCGTCGCCTGAGCATCCCCATCATCGGCACGCTCGATACCAACTGCGACCCCGACGATGTGGACTTCGGCATCCCCGCTAACGACGACGCGATCCGTTCCGTTCGCCTGCTGTGCGATTTCATCGCTGATGCGGTCATCGCTGGTACGGGCGCAGAGGTCACGGTCGAGGAAATGGCAGCGCCTTCCGAGGCTGCAGCTGTTGCAGAAGAGCCGATCGCTCCCAACGAGGAACTTCACGAAAACGCAGAGGAAATGCCTCGCTAATCGTCTACGATCCAACGTTTGTCCGGGGCAGGTTTAAGTTTCTTAGCCTGCCCTTTTTAAAAGAAAGGAAATAGCTATGGCACAAGTTAGCGCCGCTATGGTAAAAGAACTCCGCGAAATGACCGGTGCAGGCATGATGGAATGCAAGAAGGCACTCGTCGAAGCTGATGGCGATATGGATAAGGCTGTCGACGTTCTGCGCACGGCAGGTCTTGCTTCGGTCGCTAAGAAGGCTGGTCGCGCTACGAACGAAGGCGCAGTGGTCGCGCTCGTTTCCGACGATGCGCATGCAGGTGCGCTCGTTGAGCTCAACTGCGAGACCGACTTCGTCGGCATGAACGAGAAGTTCCGTGCATATGCGGAAAAGATCGCGAAGGCTGTTCTTGAGAATGCTCCTGCCGATCTTGATGCGCTGCGCGCAAGTGAGATTGAGGGCGAGACCGTAGAGGCGGTCGTCACCGATGCGATCCACACGCTTGGTGAGAACATCCAGCTCGCTCGTTTCGCCTATTCGCTCCAGCCTGAAGGCGCTGTTGCTAGCTACGTTCATGGCGTTGGCAAGATCGGCGTGCTCGTTGACTTCAAGCTCGGCGATGCAAGCTTCGCAACCAGCGATGCGTTCAAGACCTATGGTCGCGATATCGCAATGCAGGTCGCAGCAGCTTCTCCGGTCGCAGCAACTCGCGAAGCGGTCGATCCGGCCGTCGTTGCTCACGAGATGGAGATCTACAAGGCACAGGCTGCTGAGTCCGGCAAGCCCGAGAACATCCAGGAGAAGATCGCTACCGGTCGTCTTGAGAAGTTCTACAAGGAAAACGTTCTGACCGAGCAGGCTTACGTGAAGGATCCCGATAAGTCCGTTGCCGACTACACCGCAGAAGTGGCTAAGGAGCTCGGCACCACTATCGAGATCGTTGACTTCACTCGTTTCGTTCTCGGCGAATAATCGCGCCACATACTCATTCGAACCCTTCGTTCGCACCCGCAATGCTGGGCGAGCGGAGGGTTCTTTGTCATAATAAGACTGTCCGCAATCAAGATTGGAAAGCTACGATGGCAGAAGAAATAATCGTCACTCACGGTTGCACTCATCTTTCCGGCACTGTTCGCGTGAGCGGTGCGAAGAACTCTGCTTTGAAGCTCATTGCGGCAGCGCTCTTGGGGCAGGGGAAATCTGTCCTGCATAACGTTCCCAATATTTCCGATATCGACATCATGATCGAGGTTCTCGAGAGCCTCGGCGCTAGCGTTGAGCGTACCGGCCATACGATCGCGATCGATACTGCAAACGCAACTGGCTTTGAAACTCCCTATGAGCTGGTCTCGAAAATGCGCGCGAGCATTTCTATCTTAGGTCCGCTCATTGGGCGTTTTGGCAAGGCGCGCGTCGCGATGCCCGGCGGCTGCAAGATCGGTGCGCGCAAGATCGACATGCATCTTTCCGTGCTCGAAGCACTGGGTGTGAATTTCGTGAACGATCATGGTTACCTTTATGCCTCGAGCCCTAATGGGCTTCATGCAGCGAAGGTGTTCCTCGATTTTCCCAGCGTGGGTGCTACGGAAAACATGCTTATGGCTTCTGTCACCGTGCCAGGCACGACTGTTATCGATAACGCCGCGCGCGAACCCGAGATCGTCGATCTTGCGAACATGCTCAATGAAATGGGCGCATGCGTACAGGGAGCGGGTACTTCCACGATCGTCGTGCATGGGGTCGCGCTCAGCGATATGCATCCCTGCGAGCACTGGGTCGTGGGCGATCGCATTGAAGCGGGTACCTATCTCACTGCAGGCGCTCTTTTAGGCGGCCCGATCACGGTCGAAGGCATCGATCCAGAATTCCTGCGCACGGTCCTTATGAAGTTCGAAGAGATGGGCGCAAACATTTCAACCACCGAAGATTCGATCACGGTCTCGCGCACGGAACCGCTCCGTCCGACCGACATCCAAACTTTGCCTCACCCTGGGTTTCCCACCGACATGCAAGCGCAATTCTCGGTGCTGGCTGCGTTCGCTGATGGCTGTTCGGTGGTTTCTGAGAACATCTTCGAGAACCGCTTCATGTTCGCTGCCGAGCTCAATCGTATGGGCTCGGATATTCGCCTTGATGGGCATCATGCGCTCATCCATGGCGTTCCGGGTTTGCAAGGTGCACCCGTTTCTTCGCCTGACTTGCGCGGTGGTGCAGCGCTTGTGATCGCTGGTCTTGCGGCAGAAGGCGAAACGCGCATCTACGATATCCACCATATCGATCGTGGATACGAAGACTACGTGGGTAAATTGCGCTCGCTGGGCGCTCATATCGAGCGCGTCGTCGTGTAGCAGAGCTATAATGAAACCGCGCCTGCGCGCACCAAAAAGGTAAATCAAAGAAGCGTCGCAAGCAATACTGTCGCGCGGCGTATGATGAGGAGTCTATGCCAACCAAACGCAGTTCATCTCGATCTTCGCGCTCAGCAAGAAAGGCCGGGAAGCACTGGTCTTCTTCAGTGATCGGAAATCATGCTACTCCTCAGCATTCATCGCGCAAGCCTTATCTGCGCAATAAGGCTACGGGTTCAGCAACGCGCCGCCAAGCACGCAGCTCTGCTTCTTCAACAAGACGGCGAAACACCTCGTTTTCCAAACAGACTGCCGAGATCAACCAGATGCAGGTCGAAACACGCTCGGTCGATCAGCGTACTACGCAGCACAGGGCGAGCAGATCGCGCGCGGAAGAGTTCATGAAGCGCCGCCGTCGCAACAATATCATCATTGCACTCGTAGCTATTTGCGTGGTCGCGTTCCTTATCTTCAATATCGCTTCCTGTGCTTTCAAGTCGTTCGCCTCCGCCACCATGGCACTCAATAACGAGGACGTGAAAAAAGAGCTCGTCGTTGCTAAGGAGAACGAGCCCTATTATATTTTGCTCGCGGGGCTTTCTAACTACGACCAATCAAGCGAGGCGGCAAGCTATCTTGCGGTGCTGCGCATCGATGAGCAGAATAAGAGTTTCTCGCTCATGAACATTCCTAGCAACATCATGTGTACTTACGATCAGGGTACCCAGGATCTCTTGCGCAATGCTCCGCGTTATGGCGGAGAGGCCGAACTGGTGCGCAAGGCAAAGGAGCAAACCGGTATCGATTTTGCGCACTATCTGCGCATTACTGAAGAGGGGCTCAAAACGCTCGTCGATGATATCGGGGGCGTTCAAGTGAACGTCGAGTATCGTCTTGACGATCCGCGTGTCGGTCATGTGGTCATTCCGCCAGGGGAGCAGACCCTTAACGGGGAGCAGGCCGTGGCGTTCGTGAGCGCAACTAACTACCAAGGTGGTCGCACGCAGCGAACGGCCAACCAGATGGAATTCTTCTTCGATCTTATCAATAAGATGACCTCGTCAGAGGGTATTGGCTGGATCAACGATTCAGACGTAATCTCCAATGCGATCAAGACTGACCTGTCCTATGACACGCTCTCTGCGCTTGCAGCTATGTATGGGCAAGGGGCTTCGTTCTATACCGCGCTGATGCCGGGCTCTCAATATACGGTGAACAATGTGGTCTGTTTCAGCCCCAACAGCAAAGCGTGGGAGCAGATGCGCGGGCGTTTCATGAATGGCGAAGATGTCAATACGAGCATCGACACGTCGGGCATCGATAAGAGCAAGCTTTCGATCGTGGTGTACAACGGCACGGGCAGTGATGGCTTCGCAGCGCAAGCGGCGCAGATCCTTCAGTCGAAGGGCTACACCGTTCAGGAGACGGGCAATGCGGATTCTGCGGTCTACACTGAAACGCTCGTGATCTATAAGGACACAGAAGACGAAGCGGCCGCTGAGGCGATCGTTGCCGATCTCGGGGTCGGTCGTGCGGTGTATGCGAGCGTCTACTACAGCTTGAAGACCGATATCCAGGTCGTAGTGGGAAGCGATTGGAAGCCGGTCAGCTAGTGTTCGACCCGATCGAATACCTTACTTCGCCGCGCTGGCAAGCCATGAGCTTGGGGCTTGAGCGCACGCATGCGCTTCTGGCTGGGCTCGGCAACCCCCAGAAACAACTCCGTTTCGTCCATGTGGCAGGAACGAATGGCAAAGGGTCGACGTGCGCGTTCCTCGCTTCGGTGCTCGAGCAAGCTGGTTATCGGGTCGGACTGTTCACGAGCCCGGCGGTCTATTCGTTCGAAGAGCGCATCCGGGTGAATGGGCAGCCTATTACCTATGACGAGCTTACGAGCGTGACTGAAGCAGTGAAGCAGGTTGCGGAAGCGCTCGAAGAGCATCCTACTGAATTCGAGCTTTTAACGGGCGTTGCCTTCGTTCATTTCGCGCGTTCGCGCTGCGATGTGGTAGTCGTGGAGGTTGGCATGGGCGGCCGCCTCGATTCGACGAACGTTATCGAGGCGCCTGAAGTAGCGGTCATCACGCCCGTTTCGTTCGACCATTGTGCGTTCTTGGGCGATACGCTTGCAAAGATAGCGGGCGAAAAAGCAGGCATCATCAAGCAGGGTGCACCTGTTGTTTGCGCACCGCAAGCGCCTGAAGCCGAGGCGGTCATCCGCCAGATCGCCCACGAGCACACCTGTTCGTTCGTACAGGTCGATCTTTCTTTGGAGCAGGGAAGCGAGGAGTGCTTCTCTTACCGGGATCGCCACGATCTTGCGCTCGGAATGCGCGGCGTGTTCCAGCTAGAAAATGCTGCAACTGCCCTTGATGTGTTCGATGTGCTCAAGCAGCGCGGCTGGATGATTTCCGAAGAGGCGATTCGCGAAGGTTTGCGCTTGGCGCATTGGCCAGGGCGTTTCGAGGCGGTGAGCGCAGAGCCGCTCATCATCTTCGATGGAGGGCATAACTTCTCTGGCATTAGCGCGCTCGCTGCATCGCTCCAGCACGTCTATCCGCAGCACTATCGCATTGCTATTTCCGGTGTGCTTGCCGATAAGGATTATCGAGACATGTCAGAAGTGCTGGTCGATATTGCTGATGAGATCATCGCGGTTGCTCCCGATAATGCGCGTGCGCTTGCTGCGAAGGACTATGCCGAAGCCCTGCGCCACACGCATGAGCCAAGGCGTACGCATATCGTGGTGGAGGCACCGAGCATTTCGGAGGGCGTGGCAGAAGCGCTCAAGCGCTATGAAGGAGCTCATCGCGCGAACTTAGTGCCGCTTATCTGCGTGTGCGGGAGCCTCTATCTTCTCGGAAGTGTTATGGAAGTTTTGCGGCAGGATGGCGTGGTTTTGTAGCGGGCTTGTAATTCAGGTATACTTTCAACCGTTGCACTTCGTGCAAGCGATGAATATCTCGAATGGGCTTGGGCGGCGCCAAGTTCCGAACCTGGTCAGGTCCGGGAGGAAGCAGCCATAAGGGACCGCTGACGAGCGCCCTTGCCTATTCGGGATATTTGTTTTTCAAGCGTGCGTTTCGAGTACGCAGCGAAAGAAAAGGACATTCATTTGGGCATCATCGATTTCTTCGTCGGACTACTGAGCGATCCACGTGCGTTCATCGCAGGTTGGATCATCTCGCTCGGGCCAGTGTTGGTCTACAGTCCGCTTTTCTTGATTGTGTTCGTTGAGACGGGTTTGGTCTTCTTCCCCTTCTTGCCAGGCGATTCGCTCTTGTTTGCTGCGGGCGTCTTCTCGGCTGACGGGGGAGGACTCAATGTCTTTGCCACGCTCATCGTCTTCTATGCGGCGGCTATTCTAGGCAACACCTCGAACTACTGGATCGCGCGCTTCTTCGGTGCGCGCATCATCGATTCGGGCAAGGTGAAGGCACTTACCCATGAACGCATGGAAAAGCTCGATTACTTCTTCCAGAAATACGGTGGGCTTACGATCGTCATCACGCGCTTCATGCCGTTTTTCCGCACGTTCGCGCCCTTTATTGCGGGCATGGGTCATATGAACTTCTCGAAGTTCACGCTCTTCAATGTTATCGGTGGCGTTTCTTGGGTGAGCCTGTTCGTTTTGGTGGGCTATTTCTTTGGAGGCGTGCCGTTCGTACAAGAACACTTCGAGATCATCGTTCTTGGCATCGTTGCCGTTTCGGTGGCTCCCGCTTTCATCGCCGCGATCAAGACCGCACTGTCTTCGCGCAAAGCTAAGAAGTAGAAAGCCTAGGTGGTTTCATGGCAGAAGCACTGTATCGGAAATATCGCCCGAGCACCTTTGAAGATGTGGTCGGACAGGAGCATATCGAACGAACGCTCAAGAATGCGCTCGAACAGGAAAAGGTATCGCACGCCTATCTCTTCTGTGGGCCGCGCGGTACGGGCAAGACCACTATGGCGCGCATCTTGGCAAAGGCATTGCTTTGCGAGAAAGCTCCTACGATCGATCCTGATGGCACCTGTGAAGAGTGTTTGGCGATCGCGGCGGGTACCCATCCCGATGTCTATGAGCTCGACGCAGCGAGCCGCACGGGCGTGGAGAATGTGCGCGAAGAGATCATCAATCGCGTTCATTATGCGCCTACGCATGGTTCCTACAAGATCTACATCATCGACGAAGTCCACATGCTCTCAACAGCAGCGTTCAATGCGCTTCTGAAGACACTCGAAGAACCACCGAGCCATGTGGTGTTCATTCTCTGTACCACCGACCCGCAAAAGGTCCCCGACACCATCCATTCGCGCTGTCAGCGTTTCGATTTCCATCGTTTGAGCGTCGATGAGATCACTGCGCGTCTTGGAGCAGTGTGCGTCCAAGAAGGGGTGGAGTTCGAGCCCGAAGCGCTCGAGCTCATTTCGCATCAAGCTGAAGGCGGTATGCGTAACGCACTTACATCGCTCGAGCAGCTCGCGGCCTTTGGTGAAGGCCACGTCACGCTTGATGGTGCACACCGTATCCTTGGGTCGCTCGACAACGAAGGCCTTACCGAGATCGTTCAGGCGCTCGGCAAGCATGATGCGGGCGCTTGCTTCACGTGGGTCTCACACTATGTGGAAACGGGTGCGGATATCGCGCAGTTCGTCCAAGAACTTGCCGAGCACATGCGCAATCTCTACCTTATGAGCCTTACCGATGCCGATGTGGAGATCTCTGCGAGCACTTCTGCGCGTGAAGTCATGGAATCTGAGCTTGAGCTGTTCGGCACCGAACGACTGAGTCGTGCGCTTTCGGTATTGGGCGATCTCATGAAAGAGTTACGTGCTACTACGAATTCACGTCTTGCATTCGAGATCGCGCTCACGCGTCTGTTGCGTCCCGAGTCCGATCTTACCCTAGAGTCGCTTTCCGAGCGCATCGAAGAACTTGAGATGAAGTTGCTCTCAACGCCTTCGCTCGCTTACACGCAAGGCGCATCAGCATCACCGGTTGCTACGCCTGCGATGCAGACACCAGCTCCTGTGCAGAGCATGCAGCAACCTTCAGCGCCTCAACCAATGGTGACGCAGCCGCAGCCGCAACAAGCCTATGCTCCTGTGCAAGCACCCGCGCCCGCTGCATCTGCTCCGCGGCCGGTTCCTGCGCCTCAACCTGTGCCTACACCGCAGCCTGCACCTGCGCCGCAACAGGTTCCTTCGCCACAGCCCACGCTTGCATCGCAACCGATGCCAACTCAGGCAGCAGCGAGCTCGCCAGCATCGAATGCAACTCCTGCTTCGATCGACTTTACGAACGCTGCGGCACTTCAGCGCATGTGGCATTCGGTCACAGCAGCGCTTCGGAAGTCGAATCCTGCGCGCGGCGTTTTGTTCATGGGCGCGAAGATCGAAGCCGATCCGCAAAACCAGGGTGTGAAGATCATCTTCTCACCTGATTCGAGCTTTGCTTATGCTGCGGCTCAGAAAAAAGAGGTGAAGGATGTCCTCACGCAAAGCTTCATTGATATAACGGGTGGATCGGTTCCGTTCCAGCTGCTCATGGCACAAGGGGGGTCTGCTTCTCCTGCTTCGAGCTATCAGGGTGCTGCGGATCAGAATGCCGCTGCGTCAGCAGCTTATGCGCCGCAAGCATCTCAGCCTCAAGCTGCTGAGATTCTCCAAACAGCTTCTCGGGTGCCGCAGAGCGCTCCCGTGCAAGCACCGATCTCGACGCCAGTTTCGGCACCAGTTCAGGCGCAAGCTCCGACATCAGCACCAGCTTTTGCTCAGAGTGCTCAGCCTGTCCCTGCTCAACAAGCACCCGCTTCTCAGGCTGAACCAGCGGTTTCGGGAATGGCGCCGCGCTACGAAGATGAATCGCCGTTCGTGGGCAGCGATGTTGAAGCTGCACCTGTTGCACCTCAAGCAACTCCGGTTCAGCAGCCCCCACAGTCCGTTCAACCAACTCAAACACCTCAGCCCGTCCAGCCCAAGCCCACGCAACAGCCAGCGGCCGCTCCAGAGTCGCAATCTAGGCCGGCAGCATTCTCGCAAGGATCTCAGTCGAATGAGGCTGCATCTGCTGTGCCAACACCGAGCGAAGCTCAGCAGGAAGTTGGCCAGAGCGTTCAATCTGATCAGTCTGAGCAATTCCGTTCAGATCCTCAGGCAAATGAAGGGCTTTCAGAAGCTGACCAAACCAGACAGATCCTTACTGCGGCATTCGGTGAGGATTTGCGGATAACCACTGAAAATTGATAACGTATAATCGAGCAAAACAAGAAACGAGACGAGGAGTTCAGCTCTATGGATATGAAACAGATGATGCGTCAAGCTCAGAAGATGCAGAAAGAGCTCAATAAGGCGCAGGAGGAAATCGCCACGATGAGCTTCGAAGCAACCGCGGGTGGCGGCATGGTCACAGCTGTTGCCTCGGGCGACATGGCTATCACCTCACTTACCATCGACCCAGATGCCGTCGATCCTGAAGATGTTGAAATGCTGCAAGACATGGTCGTTGCTGCGGTGAATGAAGCATTGCGTGGTGTTTCTGAGCTCAGCAACCAGCGCATGAGCGCGGTTACGGGTGGCATGAACATTCCAGGGCTCATGTAACAACTCGTGTACGCTGCTTCTGCAATACAAAACCTGCTCGATGAGCTCGAGCGCCTTCCTGGTATCGGTCCGAAATCGGCTCAGCGCATCGCTTACTGGATCTTGAACAATCCCAAGGCTGATGCGATGCGGCTTGTCGACGCGATCAAGGAAGTAAAGGATACGGTGCATTTTTGCCCCCAGTGCTTCAACTATGCCCAAGGCGACCTTTGCGAGATCTGCGCATCGCCCAAACGCGATGCCACGTGCATTTGCGTGGTCTCTGAGCCGCGTGACATTCCGCCCATCGAGCGCACAGGAACGTTTTCTGGGCACTATCATGTGCTGGGGGGAGCGCTTTCACCGTTGGAGGGGATCGGCCCCGATGAGCTTCACGTGGCTGAACTTATGGCGCGTCTTTCGAATCCTGCTATCACCGAAGTTATTTTGGCCACGAATCCCAACGTTGAAGGCGAAACAACGGCGAGCTACCTCGCGCGCCTCATCAAGCCGACGGGTGTTACGGTCAGCCGCCTTGCGAGCGGACTGCCAGTAGGGGGCGACCTTGAATTTGCCGATGAGGTAACGCTCGGTCGCGCCATCGAATCACGCAGGATCTTGTGAATTGGCGAATGCTGCCTTGCTCGTTGCTTTCGAAAGCAGCTTAGCCTTATTTACGAAACGACAGGCTTGTTCTGCATCTCGAGCAGTTTGCTCTTCAATTCATCCTCAAGACGGCGAATCTCAACCTCTGCTGCAGCGCGTTTCTGTCTGCCTTCTTGTTGAATGCGCAAGACATCGTCGAATGTCTGGATGAGCGTTTCGTTAGTGTGCTGAAGCGTTTCGATGTCTACGATGCCGCGTTCGGTCTCCTCTGCGATCTGCGTGGTCGAGGATTGCAACAGGTCCGCATTTTTGCGTAGCAGTTCGTTAGTTGTCTTATTGACCGCGTTTTGCGCCTTCACTGCATCAGCTGCATTAGCAATGCCAAGCGAGAGCACCATCTGGTTCTTCCAGAGCGGAATGGTGTTCACGAGTGTGGTCTGAATCTTTTCGATCATGGCGATCTCATTGTTCTGCACCATGCGAATCTGCGGAGCGGTTTGCATTGCGATAACGCGTGTGAGCTCAAGATCGGAAAGCTTGCGTTCGAATCGCACGATACGCTCTTCAAGATCGCGCGCCGCTTGTGCATCTTCAGGACGGCCTGTTTCTTCTGCTTTTGTAACGAGCGCAGGCAGATCTGCGTTCTGGACTTCGGTAAGCTTCTTCTTGCCTGCAAGGATATACATCGTGAGCTCTTTGAAGTAGACGATATTCATGTCGTACATCTTGTCGAGCGTTGCATTATCTTTCATCAGGCGCATCTGATTGTCTTTAAGGGCTTTTACCACGCGTTCGACGTTCTTCTCGGCTTTGTCATACTTCACGCGCAGTGCTTGCACCTTGTTCACGCCTCGCTTGAAGAATCCGAAGATGCCTTTTTCGTTTTCGGTATCAAAACTCTTCAATTCGCCGACCACCTCGGTCAAAAGCGCCCCTACTTCGCCGAGCTCTTGCGTGCGTACGCTCTTGAGTGCACTCTCAGAAAAGTCGGCCATCTTCTTCTGCGCACCAGCGCCATATTGCACGATCATGTTCGAATCGTTCAGATCGATCTGCTGCGAGAAGTTTTCGACCATAGCTTTTTCTTCAGGACTCAGTGCGTTTTCGTCAAGCTCTGCCTTCGGTGTTGGCTCGGTTTCCACGGTCGTTTCTTCAACCAGCTCGATCGCACCGCTCTCATCAAGATTCGGCTCAAGGGTGAGTGAAGGTACGGGCAGATCATTATCGGGTTTGATCTCGTCAGCCATTTATTTATCCTCCTGGGTTCGTTCGAATGGGTTGTCTATGAGTCCTTCTTGCGCAAGGACGGTATGAAGAACGGTTATGTCGGTCGAGACATCCCATGTGATGTCTTTGAATATCGAATCGAGCAGTTTCTCGAAAGCGGTGTTGAGGGTGTCGAGTGTTTCTTCGATCTCCTTCTTTGAACTTTGAATGGCATCGCTTTGAATTGGTTGGCCATCGAGCTCTTCATAGGCATCGAGCAGCTTGATCGTGAGGGGTAGATAGTAATCCATGAGTTGTTCAAGATCAGGCAGAACTTCGGGATGCTCTTGAGCACGTTTGAAGATGGTCTGCAAGATCGTTTCAGTCTGTTCGAGCTTTTCGCTCACTACGGGGTCGGGAATCTCATCATTGCTTGCTGCGATCTTGGTAAGGTAGGCCTGCCCGCGCTCGAGCATTGCTTGCGCTTCTAGGGAGAGCGGAGTCTCTTTCTTGTTGTCTTCCATGCTTGCGAGTAGCTGTTGTTCGCGGTCTCGCTCAGCTTTCGAGCGGAGTGTCTCGCGGTATTGCTCGTAGGTGGCGTTGGTGACCATGAGCGTGGTCATCTGGTCATCAAGATGACCTTCGCGGAACATGCCCTTATCGATCATCTTATGCAGATCCTTCTCGACCAGGTCATCGGTTTCACCGGTTTGGGCAGCTAGCTCTTTGATCGTGCAGAAGGTACGGGTGCCCAGGATGCGGCGATAGGCCTGAAAGCGCTTAGCGAAGCCCGCACGTTTCGCGCCGAAAACGCTCATCGCCACGCTTCTGCCGCAAAGGCAAAGCATGACCGTTGCTCCGATCGCAAATCCAGCAGAAAAGAGCCCTGCGCCCAGGAATGCGAGAAGCGAGAGAATGCCGAATGAGGCCGCCAATACTCCTCCACCAATAGCCATGGCATATCCTGAGGCTTTGATGCTGTTTGCGGGCGTATAGCGATTCTTCATCGCCATCAGCTCATTGCGCTGGGCATTGAGCGCGTTGAAGTATTCGTTTTGGCATCTTATATGTTCGGCATTTGCTTGTGCGGCGTTGGATTGAGCCTGCGAAAGGCCCGTAGCGATGCTCGAGGCTGCAGCATTGATCGATCGTTCGACAACATTTTTCATGGATGAAAAATCCTGCGAAGCGATCGCTTCTTGTATGGCGTCTTTTATTTGGTCGCCTAAATTATTGGCCATGAATAAACCTCTGATGCTTTAAGCCGCTTTGTCTCATTATAAAGGCATGTTCCTGCCGCGGGGGAGGGCAACGTGGTCTTTTGTATAAAAATAGGGCGTTACCTGGAGTAGCGCCCTAGATCGGATATGTTTTCCTGTTCTTTAGTCCTGCATAGTCATAATTATGCTGCGATTATTTTTCTTATGAGACTGTGTTTGTTGTACACGTTATGAGGCAGAACTTAGCCCTGTCAAACTATTCGACAAGGCTGTCGCGACCTTCGAGTTACTATGCTTGACTTAAGATAAAAGTATTTCATCTACTTCTTAACCTCGAAAAGTAGATCAGATACTTGATAGTGCGCTAATTAACTGCGATCAAAAGAGATATCGAGGTCGAAGATGTGCTCGATCGTTGAGGTAGCAATCGATCGTCTTCGTAGCCTTTTCAACTCTTGTCGTAACGTACGAATGTCTTCGTCTTGTGAGAAGAACGGTGTATCAGCATCAAAGGTAACGAAGGTAAGTCGTAGTAACGATCGATTGGATATCCCTCTTCATCGTAATTCTATTATACCAGGTCAGATGGCTTTAACGTATGGTCAAGAGCGCATGATTAAGTATTGAATCCGTTTTAAAGTTGCATTATGGAAACTCGTGTTGGTCACGGGATATCACTACCTTTTCAAGATGCGATCGGTTGATCCGATGAGTGCATTTGAATTATTGAATTAGACTGGAATAGAACGATCATCTTGTACGCGAATAATAGAGGGAAAGGGTCTTACATGAGCGGTGTCTATACAACTGATAACAGCTGGATGGAAGAAGTTGATTTTTCAGATAGGGAACAGCGTTGCCAAGCGCTCGATGCACGCGACGCGAAATCATTCAATGGTATGCTCGGGATCCGTTTTGCTGAGCAGGGCCCCAATAAAACTGTCGCTGAGCTCGACATCCACCCTCAGCTCTTTCAGCCGTTCGGTTTCCTTCATGGGGGAGTGACGCTTGCGCTCGTCGAGGCGGCTGCTAGTCGTGCGGTAGATATGCGTGCTGATTATGAGAAAGAACGTCCCTTTGGCGTTCATATTGAAATCGATCACAAGAAGCCGGGCAGGCAAGGAGTATTGCGTGCAATCGCAACGTTCGATCATCAGGAAAAGAATAAGCAGATCTGGAATATCGAAGTGCGCGACGAAGATGACGATATCGTTTCCGAGGGCATTTTCGTTACCAAGATCGTTTCTCTCGAACGCCTTGCCCAAAAGCAAGCTGAGCGAGAAGGAAAATAAGTGGGGATGCTGAGTAGATTCGCCTGGAAGCGTGCGGGCGTTTCTCTCCAAGATCTTTCCCATTGTGAAGGTTTTGTGCGCCGGTAAGCGGTAGTTTCTGTTCGGATAAATTCCCTCTTTTCCTGGGGTTTTATGATTTAGAAAAAAAATTCAACCATTCGCCCAAACTTTTTCAAAATACTTCTTGACGCACCCCCTACCCGCGAGGATAATACTGCCTTGCGCGACTCACGAGTGG
>UQNZ01000014.1 GCA_900542525.1 uncultured Eggerthella sp. | reverse complement strand
GACCCCTGCACCTGCAGCACCCGCGCCGGCCCCCGCGCCAGCTCCTACGCCAGCCGCGCCGGCCCCCGCGCCGGCTCCTACGCCAGCCGCGCCGACGGCAGTGCCTGTTGCTGCTGCTCCTGCAGCTGCTACGCCCATTCCGCCAGCACCTCCCGCTCCTGGTGCAGCACCCACTCCTGCACCTGCACCCGCGTCCGCCGAAGCGGTTGCGCCGAGCGTTCCTGCTGAAACGATGCAGGCGGTCGAGGCTGAACTTGACGCTGAGCTGACTGAAGCTATCGCCGAAGAGACCGCTGAGGTTGCAGCTGCTGAAGCATTAGGCAGTGAAGTAGCGGATCGCGCTGTCGATCAAGCAGTCAACGGTGCAAAAGCAGGCGAAGTCGACGTGGTTGAAGAGGTTGTCGCCACCGAAGCGATCAACGAGGTCACCAACGACAAGAAGAGCGAATAGCTCATTCAGCTCCAGAAGCTTGCAAGGCCAGCGGACCCTCCGCTGGCCTTTTTTGATGTCGAACGACCGGGTAGTTTGTCACCGTTTTCCGTTTACAAAGCGAAAGAATCGATCGTAGGTAAAACGCTCTATACTAGTAGCGACAAAAACCGCAAGAGGGAAGGCGAACATGATGAAAACGCGCATCGGCATTCTGGGATACGGAAACTTGGGCAAAGGTGTTGAGCTGGCTGCTCGTCAAAATGACGACATCGAGCTGGTCGCCATCTTCTCGCGTCGCGACCCAAGCACCATCACTCCGCTCACCGCTGGCGTTCCCGTCTTCTCGGTTGACGATATCGAAGCCCATACGAACGATATCGACGTGCTCGTGCTGGGTGGTGGTTCCGCGACCGATCTGCCCGAGCAGACGCCGAAATACGCCAAGCTCTTCAACGTGGTTGACTCGTTCGACACGCACGCGAACATCCCGCAGCACTTCGCAGCAGTCGATGCAGCAACTAAAGAAGCAGGCAAGATCGGCATCATCTCGGTAGGTTGGGACCCCGGCATGTTCTCGGTCGCACGCCTCTACGCGAATTGCATCCTGCCCGAAGGCGCGGATTACACGTTCTGGGGTCGTGGCGTTTCCCAGGGTCATTCGGATGCGATCCGTCGCGTGCCGGGCGTGCGCGATGCGCGCCAGTATACGGTTCCGGTCCAAAGCGCGCTCGACGCGGTGCGCAGCGGCGCAAACCCTGAGCTCACCACGCGCGAGAAGCACACGCGCGAATGCTTCGTAGTCGCTGAAGAAGGCGCCGACCTGGCCGCCATCGAAAAGGCCATCGTCGAGATGCCGAACTACTTCGCCGATTACGACACCACGGTCACCTTCATCACGCAAGAGGAGCTCGATCGCGATCATAAGGGCATTCCGCATGGCGGCTCGGTCATCCGCACGGGCGCAACGGGTGCGAACAAAGAGAACAAGCACGTGATCGAATTCTCCCTTACGCTCGATTCCAACCCTGAATTCACGGGTAGCGTGCTCGTGGCCTGCGCACGCGCAGCGCATCGCATGAGCGAAGAGGGCATGACCGGTTGCAAGACCATCTTCGACATCCCGCCAGCATATCTGAGCGCACACTCAGGTGAAGAGCTGCGCGCACACATGCTCTAGTCTTTCCCAAAAGCAGCTCAGGCGCGCTCGATGCGCCCGCTGAGGGGCAGCTAAGGTTCATCGATGATCTTTCTCGAAAAGGTAAAGCTCTACATTCCTGGCATTCTCGTTTGCGCGGCCATCGCGCTTGGCTGCACCTTTCTCGGCCTGGCGTTTCCGCTGATCGGTGGCCCGGTCTTCGGCATCTTGGCAGGCATGGCCATCGCGCTCGTGTGGAAGCGTCGCGATCGCACGAGCCAAGGCATCACCTTCACCTCGAAGAAGATCCTGCAGTACGCGGTCATCCTGCTAGGGTTCGGCCTGAACCTGGCCGAGGTGGTGCGCGTGGGCGCGCAATCGCTGCCCGTGATCATCTCCACCATCGCCACAGCGCTCATCGTGGCCTTCGTGCTCTGCAAAGCGCTCCACATTCCCGAGCGCATCGCAACGCTGGTGGGCGTAGGCTCTTCCATCTGCGGCGGCTCGGCTATCGCGGCAACGGCGCCGGTCATCAAGGCGCGCGATGAAGAGGTCGCGCAGGCCATCTCGGTCATCTTCCTGTTTAACGTGATCGCCGCGCTCGTGTTCCCTACGCTCGGTAGCGTGCTGGGGCTCTCCAACGAAGGCTTCGCGCTCTTCGCAGGCACCGCGGTGAACGACACCTCTTCGGTCACCGCTGCGGCGGCGGCCTGGGATGGCATGCACCCAGGCGCGAACACGCTCGATCAGGCGACCATCGTGAAACTCACGCGAACGCTCGCCATCATCCCGATCACCTTCGTGCTGGCGCTCTGGGGTGCGCACAAGGTGAAGAAGGCACATAAGCAAAAGCGTGCCGAGCTGGCAGCTGCTCATGAGGATCGCGCCGCCGAGCTGGAAGGCGAAGTGCACGAACTCCACAACGAAGGCTTCAGCCTGAAACGCTCGTTTCCGCTGTTCATCCTCTACTTCTTGCTTGCTTCGCTCATCACCACCATCGCGCTTGGTTGCGGCGTATCGACAGAGGCGTTCGCGCCCATAAAGACGCTCTCGAAATTCTTCATCACCATGGCGATGGTTGCGATCGGTCTCAACACCGATCTGGTGAAGCTGGTGAAGTCAGGCGGCAAGCCCATCTTCCTCGGTTTCTGCTGCTGCCTTGCTATTGCGGGCGTGAGCCTGGGGATGCAGTACATGCTCGGTCTCTGGTAGTCGCACGGTCGCACTGGTAACTTGGGGCTTTTGACGTTTGCTTTTTGTTTTTGACCGCTGGCTTCGGCGTGCAAACCCGTGAACAAACCCGCGAACAAGCCCGTGAACAAACCTGCGAACATCCCGCGAAGAAGACGCGCTGAACAAGGCGCCTGAACTCCTTTCATAGCCTCGGCCATATCGGTCGCATCTTGACCGATATGTTTTACTGTCTTGTCAGCTGTCTTCACATCTGCCATACTTGCTCAAAAGATTGAAGGGGATGGCTACCTTGCCAACTGATACAGAACTTGTCGCGCGCATCGAAGAGCTGAAAGCCGAGCGCGACGCGGTCATTCTGGCGCATTTCTACGTTGAAGATGCGATCCAGGATGTTGCCGACCACACCGGGGATTCCTACAACTTGAGCAAACTCGCTGCCGATCTCGATTGCGCAACCATCGTGTTCGCGGGCGTGCAGTTCATGGGCGAGAGCGCGAAGCTCTTGAGCCCGAACAAGACCGTCATCTTGCCGAATCCGCAGGCAGACTGTCCGATGGCCCACATGGTCACGAAGGAGACGGTGGATGCGGCGCGCGCCGAATACGACGATCTTGCGGTGGTTTGCTACGTGAACTCCACCGCAGAGATCAAATCGTGGTCGGATGTGTGCGTTACCTCATCGAATGCGCTCAAGATCTGCCAGAACTTGCCGCAGCGAAACATCCTGTTCATTCCCGATCAGAACTTGGGGCGCTACATCGCTTCGCTCGTGCCCGAGAAGAATTTCATCTTCAATGATGGGTACTGCCCGATTCATCAAGACATCTCGCCTGATGAGGTGCGCGCGCTGAAAGAGGTGCATCCGAACGCGCTCGTGCTCGCGCATCCTGAATGCAACGCGCAAGTCTGCGAGTTGGCCGACTACCTCGGCTCGACTGCGGGCATCATCGATCGTGTGGTGACCGGCGAAGAGACCGACTATATCATCTGCACCGTGGTGGGCGTCGCGCACGAGATCGCCAAGCGCCTGGGTAGCGAAGCGGACAGCAAGCAGCTTCATTTCCCCGCAACCACCCCGCGCTGCGAAGATATGTCTTCGATCACGCTCGAGCAGATCGCCGAAGCGCTCGAGAACACCACGGAAGAAGTTGAGGTCGAGGCTGAATTCGTGCCCGCGGCCAAGGAAACGCTCACGCGCATGCTCGAGCTTTCATCCTGATGTGGCCGAATGCTGGCTCAAGCCGGCGCGTGCCAGGCCGACTGTACGAACGGTAACGACAAAACCGCGCGAGCTCACCCAAAACCGCTCGCGTTTTCACTATAAGAGGAACGGAACATGACGAACGACGAAACATACGATGTGGTCATCGCAGGCTGCGGAGCCGGCGGCCTCTACACGGCGCTCAATCTGCCGAGCGATCTGAGCATCCTGATGATCGCGAAGACCGAAGTGGACGAATGCGATTCGATGCTCGCGCAAGGCGGCATCTGCGTGCTTCACGATGAAGACGACTACCAAGCCTTCTTCGACGATACGCTGCGCGCTGGCCATGGGGAGAACAGGCACGAGAGCGTGGACATCATGATCCGCTCCTCACGTGCGGTGATCAACGACCTGATCGATTACGGCGTCGATTTCGCGCGCACCGAAACGGGCGAGCTCGCTTACACGCGCGAGGCAGCGCATTCGCGTCCGCGCATCTGTTTCCACGAAGACACCACGGGAAAAGAGATCACCACCAAGCTACTGGCGGCAGTGCGCCAAAAGAGCAACGTCGAGATCCGTGCGTACACGACCATGGTCGATATCATCGAGCAGAACGGCGTGTGCGCTGGCATTATCGCGGAAGACGCGCAAGGCGATGCGTATCGCATTCGCGCGCGCTTCACGGTCATGGCTACCGGTGGCATCGGCGGTCTCTACGAACACTCGACGAACTTCCCGAGCCTCACCGGCGATGCGTGTCGCATTGCGCGTGAACATGGCGTCGAGCTGGAGAACATGGATTACGTGCAGATTCACCCGACCAGCCTCTACACGGGGCGCCCGGGGCGCGCGTTTCTGATCTCGGAATCGTGCCGCGGCGAAGGCGCGATCCTGCTCGATGCGCAAGGCAAGCGCTTCACCGACGAGCTGCAGCCACGAGATGTGGTCTCAGCTGCGATCAAAGCGCAGATGGAGACTGAGGGCAGCAAGCACGTGTGGCTTTCGTTCGAGAATATCGAGCCCGAGACGATCCATCATCATTTCCCGAGCATCTATCAGAAGTGCCTTGAAGAAGGCTACGACATAACCAAGGAACCGATCCCGGTCGTGCCTGCTCAGCATTACTTTATGGGCGGCGTTCACGTGGACAGCGATTCGCAGACCACCATGCAGCATCTCTTCGCCGTGGGCGAGACCAGCTGCAACGGCGTGCATGGAGCCAACCGTTTGGCAAGCAATAGCCTGCTTGAGAGCCTCGTGTTCGCGAAAAGGGCGGCGCAGAAGATCGTGGCGGACCGCTGCGCTGATGCCACGCCGTTCAAGCAAGAGATCCCGGTGTATCGTGAAACGCAGATACTCGTTGAGCCGCACCTGCAGCGCGAAGCAGAAAGCTTGCGCGATCGCGTGTTCGCCCGCCGCCGTTAGTCTTCGAGTAAGAAGGAATCCTATGGATCTGGCAGCACTCAATCTTATCGCTGAAAAGCATATCCGTACCGCCCTTGAAGAGGACCTCAACCATGGCGATGTGTCAGCCGCGGCGGTAGTGCCAGCAAGCGCGCAGGCAACGGTCGAGCTTATCGCAAAGCAAGAAGGCGTGATCGCAGGGCTTGATGTGTTCGAGCGCACGTTCCACCTGCTCGATCCTGCGGTATGTGTGGAGCGGTTCGTGGCTGATGGCTCTCGTGTCGAGGTCGGTCAGCTGCTCGCACATATTTCAGGCGATGCGTTCGTCTTGCTCGCCGCTGAACGAACCGCACTCAACTACTTGCAGCGCATGAGCGGCATCGCAACGTACACGCGCCAGATAGCCGATCTGCTCGAGGGCAGCAAGACCACGCTCGTGGACACGCGCAAGACCACGCCGGGCATGCGCATCTTTGAGAAAGATGCCGTTCGTTTGGGCGGCGGCGTGAACCATCGCTACAACCTTTCCGAGAGCGTGATGCTCAAGGACAACCATATTGCGGCAGCAGGTGGCATCAAAGCAGCTGTCGAAGCAGCGCGCAAGACGGCATCGTTCACGAGCATGATCGAGGTCGAGACCGAAGATCTTGGCATGGTGGCTGAGGCGCTCGAAGCGGGTGCCGACATCATCATGCTCGACAACATGGATCACGACACCATGGCGCGCGCGATCGAGCTCATTGGTGATCGTGCGCTTACGGAATGCTCGGGCAACATCACGCGTGACAACGTGCAGACCTACATTGACCTGGGTGTTGACTTCATCTCGAGCGGCGCACTGACCCATTCGGCGGGCATCCTCGATCTGAGCATGAAGAACTTGCGGATCGAAGCATAACGAAGATCGTTGAGCACGAAGAGCGCAGTTCAGAGGGATAGATGGAAGCTACGACTACAAAAGGAGGCGCGTTGACCGGCCAAGAGCGAAGAGCAGAGATCATGAACATCCTGCGTCAGAGCACGATGCCGCTTTCAGGTGCGGCGCTCGGCAAGCAACTGGGCGTGTCGCGCCAGGTGGTGGTCCAAGACATCGCCCTCTTGCGTCAATCGGGTGAAGAGATCTACGCGACGAATCGTGGGTATGTGACCGGAGTGGCGAACGCGCGCCCAAAGCGCCTGTTCAAAGTGCATCATACGATCGAGCAAACCGGCGACGAGCTCAATCTGATGGTCGATCATGGGGTAGTGGTGGAGAACGTAATCGTGAACCATCGAACCTATGGCAGGCTCTCGGCTGATCTTGGGTTCCGCAATCGCCGCGACGTGGCGCGCTTCCTCAACGAGCTTGCCACGGGAGCTTCCACGCCACTGATGAACATTACCTCGGGCTATCATTTCCACGAGGTGAGCGCAGACTCCGAAGAGGTGCTTGATGAGCTTGAAGCCGCGCTAGGCGAAGCGGGCTTCCTCGCCGAACTGACCGAGTTTGAACAGCAGCACTTCTAATTCGTGATCTTCGGCTGGCGATCGATGAAGGAAACTTGCGGCCAGACGAAGCCCGTGTGAATGCGATCGATCGCGATGTTCGCGCGCTTCTCCTTCTTGTGCTGCGATTCCTCCTGGCAAGCATCCACGAAACGCTCGAAGAGCAGATTCATGGAATTGCGCGTGCCTAAGAATTCGGGATGCCATTGTACGCCGATAGTGAAGGGCTTGTCGGGGTGCTCGATGGCCTCGATCAGACCCTGATCGTCATACGCCACTGCGCGCAGTTCGGGCGCGAGCTCGAATATCCCCTGATGATGCATAGAATTCACCTGGGTCGAATGCGTCTGCAGGATGCGTGCCAAACTTCCGCGCGGCTCGAGCGTTACATGATGCGATGGCTCGGAGAAGGGGAGGCTCTGGAAGTGGTTCGCGAAATGCGTTTGCTGCTTCGTTTGCGTGGCAAGGTCGAGATGCAAGCTGCCGCCGTAGAAGACGTTCAGCATCTGCATGCCACGGCAGATACCCATGATGGGCACGTCGAATTCATCGCTGTAGCACAAGATCAGATGCTCGAGCTCTTCGCGGCCAGGCAGATGATCGGTCACGCTCGGATCGTCTTCGGTGTCCCCATAACGCACGGGATCGATATCTTTCCCGCCGGTCAAGAGGAAGCCGTCCATGTGCGGGAAGATGGTCTCGTAGGCACCAACGTCGTCCGTGACGGGAAGCAGGTAAGGTTTCGCGCCAGCAGAGCGCACCGCGAGCGCATAATGATTGATGCCGTCGTCGTACGGCTCAGGCAATTTGGTGGGAACGATCCCCACTACGGGCTTATGATGCGCGTGCGATTCGGACATGCACTACCTCCTTGCATTCGCTATCTTACTAGCAATTGCCGCAGGTGACAAAGTCCAAATAGTTGCGTGCCTCATTCGCGAACGAATAGATGGTCTCAACAGGCGTTGGTTCGGCGTTGAGCATCTTGTAGCGGGGGAAGAACCGCGTGACATGCAGCGGAATGCTGCGGTCGAGCCCTGCGAGCCAGCGTGCCGCCTCCACGAGCTGTTCACGTGAATCGTTCAACCCGGGAACGATGAGCATGGTCACCTCAAGGTGCGCGGTGGCACAACCCGCGAAGGCTTCTATCGTGTGCATGGTGGTAGCAAGACTGCCACCCAGTTCGCGATAGACTTCCGCGGTGAAGCCCTTCAGATCGATATTCGCGGCATCGATGAGCGGGAGCAGCTCGGAGAGCGGAGCGTCGTTCACCTGGCCGTTCGAGACGAGCACGTTTACCTGCCCCCGCGCATGAACAGCCTGCGAACAATCGCGCACGAACTCAAAGCCGACCAGCGGTTCGTTATACGTGTAGGCAACACCAACGTTGCCTTGGGAAGCGAAAGCCGCTGCGGTATCGGCGATGGTCTCGGGCTCCATGAACCTCCAGGGCACCTCGGTGCTGCAAGCTTGCGCGATGGAGGCGTTCTGGCAGAACGCGCAGCGCATGTTGCAGCCGTACGAGCCGATCGAAAGGATGCTCGATCCCGGCATGAAACGCGCGAGCGGCTTCTTCTCGATCGGATCGAGCGCGAGCGAGGTGATGCACCCGTAGTTCTCGTCGATCACCTGCCCACTGCGTGCCACGCGCGCACGGCAGATGCCGCGCTGCCCTTCAGCAAGCGAACAAGCATGCGGACAGACGGGACACGTGATGCGCTCACTGCTAGCAGACACGTGCCTCACCGCCGGTAGTATGGCGAACCACGCGGAATCGTTCCAGTTCAACGCCCGTTTCGTCCGGTGCTATCCCTGCCTTCTGCCGCGCGATAGCAACTTGCTCTTCCACGGTGTTCACGCCTTCGAGGTTCGGCAGCAACAGCCCGCGGCGATGCCCCTTGCTCACGATCACACCGTATTCTTGCGGGTCGAGCTCGACAGGCGAGCTGATGGGCTCGGGCGGGAACAGTACATCGACCGAATACGAAAGATAGTCGAGTTCGTTCTTTTGCACGGGATAGAAACGCGGATCGCCGCTGCAGGCCGAAATAGCGTTCGCGATGATCTCTTGCGCGATCGAATCACGCGTGGGAGCGATGGTGCCGATGCAACCGCGCAGATCGCCGCGCTCATGGAGTGAAACGAACACACCGGCGCGCGCATCCATAAGCTCGGGTGGCAAGCCTTCGGGCATGAGCAGTGGCCGCTCGGTGGTGACGAAATATTCCACGCTCGCACGGGCAAGCGCAACGAATGGATCCACGCCGCTGCCGCCAGTATCGGGCGAGGCATCGGGTTGCGGAACAGGCGAAGAGGGGTCCTCGTCCACGAGATCGGCTTCGACCTCGCCCTCCACGAGCGCATCTTCCTGGGCAGCCTGTGTCTCGGTTGCCTCTTCGATGGCAGCCTCTTCTTCAATGGCTGCTTCTTCGCTGCCTTCCACCTCGAAGCAGGCAACTGCATAGCCAACACCGAAGGGACCTTCGTAGCTCAAGAGCTCGCTCGAATAAACGGTATCTGCCAGAGCGCCTGCCATCATCTGGAACGAGCGCAATCCGCATTCGGCCGCCTCTTCGCAGAAGAGATCGTCGAAGGCGAACAGATCATCGAGCTCTCCCGAGCGGAAGATATCGGTGATGTTCTGGTCGAACTGCGGGCCCGCCTCGTTGAAGCCATAGGGGCCATCATGCGTGAGCTTGTGCGACAGGTCCCCGCTCGCGACCAAGACGACGCGACGCCCGAGGATGTTCGCGGCCAGTTCGAAACAACGCCCCATCATCCGATGCTCGCGTGGCGAAAGCCCTGAAAGCCCCACGCGCACCACGGTGGTGCGGGGAAGGAAATCGCGCAAGAAATAGAGCGGCACGTAGGTAGCATGATCGAGCGGACCATCGTATTGGTCGCCCATTCCGATAGGGATGTTCGCCTGGTTAGCGAGGCTCGCGATGAGCTCGGCCAGTTCAGGATCACCCGTGGCAGTGATGGTGCTCTCTTCCGCAGGCACGCCGAACATCTCCATGGTGCCCGAGATGTTCTCCGCATCCGAGATGAAGAAGCCATCCGAAAACGCCGGCGCATGCGGAGAAGTGACGATGATGGTATCGGGGCGGTGTGCAGCAATGCGCCGCGCAACTTCTTCGTAGCCATCGATGGTGGCTTGGATGGCGGCCTCTTGGCCTTTGCCAACCGCGGGAACGATGAGCGGCGGATGGGGAACAGCGTAGGCGGCGACGATAGACATGAGAGACCTCTTTTCGCTCGTAAAGGTGGGGTGAAGCAAGAGCCGAGTGCTGCGGCGCAAAAGAGGTGCGAATGAGCGGCGTTGTGAATGCGCGAAAGAGACGTGCTCTGCTTGTGTTCGTACTTGTTTATTGTAGCGCCGCGTACGCCCGCGCGGGTCGTGATAGCTTGACGGTTAGGCAACAGCTTATGCGCTTGCTATAATGTCACGGACAGTTCGAAACCCTCCTGTCGTTAAACAAAACTAGGAGCTAGTATGTATGGTTTGAAAACCGAAAGCAGCTTCGATGCTGCTCACTTTCTTACGGATTACCACGGCAAATGCGAGAACCTGCACGGTCATCGCTGGCGCGTGGTGGCCTATCTTGAGCAAGAGGATCTCCAGAGCGAAGGCACCATGAAGGATATGGTGCTC
The DNA here is from genome assembly GCA_900542525.1 of uncultured Eggerthella sp. GTDB lineage: Bacteria > Actinomycetota > Coriobacteriia > Coriobacteriales > Eggerthellaceae > Anaerotardibacter. The sequence goes on along the minus strand of UQNZ01000014.1, from coordinate 20,615 downwards.
GATTTCGGCGAGTTCAAGCAGGCGGTGCGCGCGATGACCGAAGCGCTCGATCACACCTTCATCGTGGAGGAAGGTTCGCTCTCGCCGCAGACTATTACGTGCTTGGAGGACGAAGGCTTCACGCTCTCCGTCATGCCGTTTCGCACCACTGCCGAGAATCTTGCGCGCTACTTCTTCGATCACCTGCGCGAACAGAGCTTGCCCATCGCACAGATCGATGTGTACGAGACCCCGAACAACTGCGCGATCTACCGCGGCTAGCAGGCAAAGAAAGCGCAGATAGATATGACATTCGGTTCCTTTCCTATAGCCGAGCGCTTCGTGAGCATCAATGGCGAAGGCGCGCACGCGGGCAAGCTCGCGGCGTTCATTCGTTTTCCGGGCTGTAACTTGGATTGCTCTTACTGCGATACGCAGTGGGCGCGCGACCCGGAGCTCACCGTTGAATTCGTGAGTGTTGAAGAGCTCTGCGACTGGGTGGAGAGCGAAGGGGTAACGTGCGTGACCATCACGGGCGGCGAGCCCACGCTCCAATCGGATCTCTACCGCCTGCTGCATGCGCTTGCTCGTCTGGAGGCGGTCGAGGTGGTCGAGATCGAGACCAATGGCTCGACCGACCTTGCCAAGCTCATCGCGCACGATTCCAAGCGGGAGGAGGAGCGTCCGATCGCGCTTGCGGAGTTTCCCGCTCCGCGTCCAGAAAAACTCTGTATCACGATGGACTACAAGCTGCCTTCTTCTGGCATGGAAGACAAGATGTTTTGTGAGAATTTCGAGTTGCTCGGCGAACACGACGTGGTGAAGTTCGTGGTCGGTTCGCACGAGGATCTTGAGCGCATGGTTGAAGTGGTGCGCGAACACGAGCTTGCCACGCGCTGCCAGGTGTATATCAGCCCCGTGTTCGGCGCGATCGAGCCGTCTACTATCGTCGATTTCATGCGTGAGCGCGCGCTTACGCACGCAAGGCTGCAGCTTCAGTTTCACAAGTTCATCTGGCCAAACCAGGAAAGGGGAGTGTAGCGATGGGTTCGACGGATGGTGCCAAGAAGAAGGCGCTCGTGCTCTGCAGCGGTGGGGTGGATTCGACCACCTTGCTGGCGCTCGCAGTTGAGCGCTATGGCGCAGAGAACGTCTACGCGCTTTCGATCTTCTACGGTCAAAAACATGATCGTGAGCTTGAAGCCGCGAAACAGGTAGCGCGCTACTATGGGGTTGAGCAGCGCTTTTTGGACCTAGCACCCATCTTCGCGGAAAGCGATTGCTCGTTGCTAGCAGCATCTTCTGCTCAGATCCCGCATGAGACTTACGCCGCGCAGCTGGCCAACGAAAGCGATGCGCCGGTGAGCACCTATGTGCCCTTCCGCAACGGACTCTTCCTCTCCAGCGCAGCCTCCATCGCGCTTTCGCTCGATTGCTCGGTCGTGTGCTACGGTGCTCATGCCGACGATTGGGCAGGTTGTGCCTACCCCGATTGCTCGCAGGAGTTCGTCGACGCGATGGCTTCAGCTATTGAACAAGGCACTGGCGGTCAGCTTCGATTGGTCGCTCCCTTCGTGCAGTGGCCGAAGGCGCGCATCGTTGAAGAAGGCTTGAAGCGCGCGGTTCCTTACGAACTTACGTGGTCGTGCTATGAAGGCGGGGAAGAGCCGTGCGGAACGTGTGGCACCTGCCTCGATCGCAAGCGCGCGTTCGAGCTGAACGGGGTCATCGACCCGCTTCTGAAGAAATGATTTAACACTGCTGCAATGCGAATTCATGCCGCGCAGCAAAACTCACGTCGCGTTGCGCAATCCATGCTGCGCCGCAGACGCTTTTAGGAAAGGAAGATCATGACGAAAACCCGCGAAGATGAAGGCCTGGAGCTGCTAGGAAACCAGCAGGTGAGCTATCCTACCGACTACGCACCTGAGATGCTTGAGACCTTCCAGAACAAGCACCCCGAAAATGATTACTGGGTGCGCTTCAACTGTCCCGAATTCACGAGCCTCTGCCCGATCACGAGTCAGCCCGATTTCGCCACGATCTACATCAACTACGTGCCTGATGAGCGCATGGTGGAGAGCAAGAGCCTGAAACTCTATTTGTTCTCATTCCGCAATCACGGCGATTTCCACGAGGATTGCGTGAACACTATCATGAAGGACCTCATCGAGCTCATGGATCCGAAGTATATCGAGGTCTGGGGCGAATTCACGCCTCGCGGAGGCATCTCCATCCATCCCTACGCCAACTACGGCCGTCCGAACACGCGCTGGGAAGAGGTCGCCTGGATCCGCCTCTCCACGCACGAATAATCTCTCTACGCACGAGCAATATGCGTCTTTGGCATACTGGAGAGAAGAAGTGGTAGACGGCTATTCTCTCTTCATTGGGTGAGCGCAGCTGCTTTAGAGTCATCCGAAACTAACTGCTTCACAGATAGGTTACAAATTACTTTGTGACCTGTACAAACAGCGAATCAAGAACTTCGCTATGGGATAATTATGCACATAAGTTGGCTTTTCATAAGAGAAAGGCGGAGATATGCAAGGTGTTGGAAACGACAAGATCCCTGCGATGTCGAGACGCTCTTTCCTCGCAGCAAGTGGCGTTGCTGCAGTTGGCGCGATGGTCGGTGTCGATGCGACGCTTGGGATCAAGAATGCAGAAGCGCTCACTGAAATCGAGCCACTCGGTGGCGAATGGATCCGAACCACCTGTTCGCCTAACTGCACGGGCGCATGCGGCATCGAAGCTTGGGTAGAGAATGGCCAGGTTCGCATGCTCAGACAAGCGGCCGATTACCCTTACGAGCATTACAATCCGCGTGGATGCCTTAAAGGTCTTTCGATCAATACGATTCTTCATGGGCCCGATCGCCTTACGAAACCACTCGTTAAGAATGAAGAGGGCGAACAGGTCGAGACCGACTGGGATACCGCGCTCGATACGGCAGCAGGCAAGTTGCGCGAGATCGCAGAGAAATACGGTCCTGACTCTATCGGCGTCATCTACCAGGTGCAGGGTACCGGTCACATCCAGAAAGGTGCGCTCGTGCGTATCGCCAACACGTTCGGCTGGTCGATCATCGGCGGCTACGAGCTCAACGGCGACTTGCCCATGTTCTGGCCTGAGACCTTTGGCTGCCAAAGCGAAGAGTTGGAGTCGTACTGCTGGGAAGACTCGAAGCTTACGCTCGTATTTGGCTCGAACGTTATGGTCACGCGCATGCCCGATGCTCACTTCCTCACCTACTCGCAGGAAAATGGCGGCAAGGTGATCTACTTCGATCCGAACTATTCAGCATCAGCTGAAAAGGCAAATGAATGGGTGCGCATCGCCCCCGACTCTGATGGCGCGTTCGCGCTGGCCATGGCTAAGACCATCATCGATGAAGACCTCTACGACAAGCATTTCATGCAAACATATACGGACTCACCGTTCCTCATCAATCTCGAAACGGGCAAGAAGATCCTCGCAGAAGAAGTGCAGGGTCTTTCTCCCACGCCGGGCCTGCCCGATTTCCGTAAGAGCTACGTGGCAGTCGATCAAACGAGTGGCGCGCTCCAGGCAACGAATCCACTCAAACTTGACGACAACAACTATGCGCTCATGGGAAGTTACGACGTGCCGTTGAAAGATGGCACGACCGCTAAAGCGAAAACGGGCTTTCAGTTGCTTACCGAGCAGCTAGAGAACTATACGCCTGAAGCGGTTGCCGACATCTGCAAGATCGACGCGGATACCATCACACGCATTGCACGCGAAGCAGCGACGGTCAAGCCGATGCACATCATCTTCGGCGGTGGAACGCAGCAGTGGTACCACGGCGATCTGAAAGGTCGCGCATGTGCGCTCGTGGCATGCCTCACCGGGAACGTAGGGCAGCTCGGCGGTGGCATCTCAACCTACGTTGGTCAGTACAAGACGCGCTTCAACACGGCAAGCTGGATGGTGCCAGAAGGCGCGGTCAAGAATTCGTGTCCGTTCCATTATTGGGTGAATGGCCCCACGCCGCAGATGACGGCAAAATATCCCAAGCACGGGTTCAAAGCGCTCGTGGTTGGTTGGGGTAATCCGCTCGAGCAGCATAACGTAGCGAACTGGCTTCGCCATGCGTTCGAGAGCGGTGAACTGGAGTATCTCGTGTGTATGGAATTCCAAGACACGCTCACGGCGTCTCGTGCGAACGTTACGTTCCCCTGCGCGAGCTGGTACGAAAAGACTGAACTCACCACCACGCCGCTTCACCCGTATGTTCAGCTTCAGCAGCGTATCGTCGAGCCGCCAGGAGAGGCTCGAGAAGAGATCTGGGTCTTGACCGAGCTTGCGAACCGCATCGATCCTTCGAAAGAATCGCTCTGGCCGCGCTTTGCTCCGGAAGATTCCGAAAAGCGCTCCGATGAGGTGCTTGCGCTCTTGCTCGAGAAGGGCGGCCCCACCATCGAGCACCTTACACCCGAGGAACTGCGCAAAGGCCCTGGCAAGCTTGCGCACACGAATCCTGGCGAAAAGAAGATTCCGTTCTGGGAGCAAGTGCACGATCGCACTCCATTCCCTACGGTCTCGCGTCCGAATCCTATCGATGCTACGGCGAAGTTTGTGAAGTCGGGCCGCATCGAGTTCTATCGCGATGAAGACATCTTCCTTGAGTTGAATGAGCAGCTTCCTTGTTATAAGCCGCCCTTCGAGGACACTGAATACAAGGACAATCCTGAGGCGCGCGAGCTTTATCCGCTCGGATATACCACGCGCAACAGCGCTTTCCGCGTGCACGCAACATACGTGAACAACCCCTTCATGCTCGAGATCCAGGACAACACTCCCAAGGTATGGCTCAATCCTGAAACGGCAGCTGAGCGCGGCCTTAAAACGGGTGATTGGGTCGAGGTCTACAACAGCCGTGGAACGGTGGAAGGTCAGCTCATCGAAGATCCGGGCGTCTATCCAACGCAGTGCATCTTCGATCAGGGTTGGTGGTCGGCTTATGACAATAAGACGAGTTATAACTCTCTTATTTGGCCATGGATCAATCCTACGAACGAGGTGTACTACATGGTCAGTGTTTGGTCGCCCAATATGGCCTGGAATGAAACGGTCTGCAATGTACGTCTGTCTAATGGTGGCGTGCCCGAGATCGTGAAGAACACAGGCAAGAGCACGCTTGATGGCAACGTGAAGGATGGTTCAGGCATCGAATATGGAAAGGGGGCGTAAGCGATGAGATACGCAATGGTTATCGATTTGAGTCGCTGTATCGGCTGTCGCACCTGCGCGGTCGTATGTAAGAACTACAATTCGCAACCCCAAGGCATCTGGTGGAACCGTGTGTTCACCAGCGGTACGCCTGAATACGATGTAGCAGTTGAAGTGAACGATCAGTTAAGAATGGAATTCGTTCCGATCAGCTGCCAACATTGTACCGATGCACCGTGTGAGACCGTTTGCCCCACGGGTGCAACCTATATCGACCCCGACACGGGCACGGTGTTGGTGGATTACGACCGTTGCATAGGTTGCCGCACGTGCGCAAGCGCATGCCCCTATGGGGTGCGTCAGTTCAACTGGGGAAAGCCGGCAGAAATGGTCGGGTTGGATAACACCACGTACGACTACGGCTATCCAAAGGATTACTACGATGGCGATCATTTGGTATACACCCCGCACCGCCCCGAAGGCGTGATGGAAAAGTGCACGTTCTGCGCGCAGAATGTCTCACAAGGGATTCTACCTGCCTGCTGTAGCGCTTGTCCTGGCAATGCGCGTATCTTCGGCGATATGGATGATCCGAATTCCGAGATCAGGAAATATCTCGAAGGCAAAGAGACCATCACTCTGGGCGATCGGTATAAGACGCATCCTAACGTCTACTATGTGGTTTCGCATGAGGTCACACAGGTCGACCCCATCTCTCAAGAACAGCGTAAGGAGGGCTGATCATGGAAAGATCAACACGTAAGATTGCCCTTGTCGGAATAGTCCTTCTGGCGGTGGGTCTCATCGCCTGGATCGTGCAATTGACCGGTGGCTTGCTAGCTGGATCGAACATGACCAACGTATTCCTTTGGGGCCTTATGATCGCCGTTTTTGCCTTCTTGGTAGGCTTCGGCGCAGGTTCGCAGTTCGTTGCGAGCGCGATCATCCTTTCGGGGAAAGAGGAGCTTAAGCCGTTGGCCCGTATCGCGGGTGCATGCGGGCTTGCTTGTGTATGTGCTGCTGGCGTTGCGATCCTGGCCGACCTGGGTGCGATTCGCAATGCGTTTGCCATGATCATCGGAATGAACCCGCGTTCTCCGCTGGCTTGGGACATGATCGCCATGTGTACGTTCATCGTGCTCTCGATCGTGCAGCTGGTCATGATCGCGCGCGATGCGCGTTCCGTGAAGGTGTGGGCAGTGCTTGCTGGCCTTGCGGCACTTGCGCTTCAGATCGTCGAAGGGCTGCTTTTCTCCACGCAAACCGCGCATGGCTGGTGGGCAACGCCGATCATGCCCGTTGATTTCTTGGCGGTCGCGTTCGTGAGCGGTTTCGCGCTCATTCTGCTGATAGCTTGCGTGAAGGGTGCTTCGTCGAAGGCGCTCGCTTGGCTTGGGCGCATTTGCGCTATTGCGATTGCGGTTCACCTGGTGCTCGCGCTTATCGATCTGTGCCTGATGTTCTTCGAAGGCACCCCAGAATCTGCTGGCATCCTGGCAGCAGTTGGCTCGAACATTCTGTTGTATCTGGTAGAGCTTATCCTGCCGTTCATTGCGATGATCATGCTCTTCTTGCCGAAGAACCGTGGACAGAAGAAGCCTGCGCTCATCGCATCGATCCTGGTTATCGTAGGCATCTTCGCGCACCGTTTGATGCTGCTCTTCCCGGCTTACAATGCACCTTCGCTCTACTTGCAGCTTTCGGGAACCGATTTCACCACGGGCCCGTATCCGATCTCAACAGGACGCTATCTTGATTGGGACCTAACGTTCGCGAACACCACGCCGTATTTCCCGGCAGTGCCGGAATGGCTGGCTATGCTCTTCCCGATCGGGCTTGCGCTTGTTGCAGCAGTGGTGATTCTCTTCATTATGAAGAAGCTTCAGAAGGATAAGAGCTAGCACGAGGGATGCATTCGATAAAAGCAGTGGTGAAGAAAAAGCAACAGGTATGCTTTACGCGCTTCTTTTGTTTGCATTGGTTCATTTCGAATGAACAAATACGTAGCAGGGGGTTTCGGCCTCCTGCTTTTTTAGGCGGTGTTTTTGGCTGAGCCAAAGCATTATGACAACTGAAGAGCGACAGTAGCCAAACATCGGGTAAACTTTGAACATCCTCGTTTGATTGGCAGTTTGCATGACCGCACCCGAAATCGCTCATACTGAACCAAGTGCTTCCGCCGCCCCGAACGCGCCGAAGCAGCCGCTCAAGCAGCGCGTCTACGTAGCGCTCGAAGACCCCGCGAAAGCGACTCCGCTCGGCAAATTCCTTGGCATCGGGCTCATTGTCTTGATCGTGTTGAACGCTCTTTTGGTCGGCGTGCCGGACAACGACGCAGCGCTCGATTTCAACACGCTCATCTTAGGATTCAGCGTGCTCTCAGTGATCGCCTTCGCCGCTGAATATGCTTGCCGCATTTGGATCGCCGATCTTGTCTATCCTACCCTTGCGCCAACGCGCGCACGCATGCGCTACATCTTCTCGCTCATGGGCATCATCGATTTCCTTGCGTGGTTTCCTGCGCTCTTCGTCTTCTTTCTGCCTGCCTCGAATGCGCTCAACGATGCGATTCGCATCATCCGTCTGGTGCGCCTGATCAAGATCTCGCGCTACATGCGTGGCCTGCAGACCATCAGCCGCGTGTTCGTGAAGCGCCGTCGCGAGATCGTGGCAGCGTTCATGGTGCTCACGCTTCTGGCGGTAGCTTCGAGCGTGCTCATGTATGAAGCTGAACATACCGCGCAACCCGAGGTGTTCGACAGCGTGTGGACGGGCTTGTACTGGGCCATCACCACCATGACCACGACCGGCTACGGCGACATTGTTCCCATTACGGCGTTCGGGCGCATCATCGGCTTCGTGGTGATGGTCATCTCGATCGGCGTGGTAGCCATTCCAGCAGGTATCTTCTCTGCAGGCTTCATCGAAGAATTCCGCGCCGCGGACAAGGCTGAAGAAGAAACGGACCGCGATGAGGACGCACGATGAGCGGTGATCACGAAAAGGCTTCGAGCAACGCCTCTGAGCAAGGAGCTTCCAGCAGCGTTGCTTCCAGCCAGCCGAGTTCCGCCAGCAGTGCTTCCAACAGTGCGACCGCTGCGAGCGCCGCTCCCAACCACACACGCCCGATGCTCAACCGCGTCATCTTCGCCCTGCTCACCCTGGTGTTGGGCGGCCTGGCGGGCGCATTCGTGTGGGTGTTCTTCTTCTTGCTCAACCACGGCATCAACCTTTTTTGGCACGTGCTGCCCGAGCATATCGGTGCGTGGTGGTGGCCGCTTGCCGTGTGCTTGGTAGGCGGCGTGGCGATCGGTCTCTTCGAACGCCGTTTCGGTGCGTATCCCGAAGACCTGAACAAGGTGATGGCGCAGGTGAAGGAGACGGGCCGCTACGAATACGAACACATCGACGCCTCTGCGGGCGGCGCGCTCCTGCCGTTGCTCTTCGGCGGTAGCGTCGGCCCGGAAGCGGGTCTCACGGGCGTGATCGCGGGGCTTTGCACGTGGGTGGGCGACCGTCTGAAATTCCTCGGCAAGGAGTTTCGCGAACTTTCCCAGGCGGGCACCGCGGCGGTGCTCTCTGCCGTGTTCAACGCGCCCTTGTTCGGTCTAGCGGCACCGCTTCTTGGCAGCTGCGACGAGGTGAAGGCGGGCACCAAGATCGAGGTTCCGAAAGCCACGAAGATCATCGTCTACACGTTCGCGGTGGCTGGAGCGTTCGGCGTGATGATCCTGCTCGGAAGCGTGTTTGGCGGTGGGGAAGGCCTGCCGCATTTCTCGGAGGTCTCCATCGATTGGTTCGAACGCGCACTCATCATTCCGCTGGCGCTGGCGGGCGGTGTGGTGGGCTTGCTCTACCACGCGTTCGACAAGTGCGCAGACACGCTCGCGCACAAGATCGGCGACCGCCCCGTGGCAAAGGCGGTTTTGGCCGGGCTTATCCTGGGCTCGCTCGGGATCGTGTTCCCCTTCGTGATGTTCGCAGGTGAAACGCAAACCGAAACGCTCATGAGCACCTACACGTTGCTCGGCGCGAGCTACCTTATTCTTACGGGTGTGCTGAAGGTCTTCACCACGCCGCTCTGTTTGCGCCTCGGGTGGCGCGGCGGCCATTTCTTCCCGACCATCTTCGCGGGCATCTGCTTGGGCTACGGGTTTGCGCTGCTCACGGGCGCTGACCCGGTGTGCTGCCTGTGTATATGTAGTGCGGCGCTCATGGGTGCCATCATGCGCCAGCCTATCATGACGGTGCTGTTGCTGTTCCTGCTGTTCCCGATTCGCTCGTTCGCGGTGATGCTTGTCGCTGCGTGCATTGGTGCGGCGCTCACTTCGCTGGCGCTTTCGCTCGTGAAGCGCGTGAAGAGGGGGCGACCATGAGCAGGGAGCCTGAAGCGCATAAGGCAGAGCACGAGACGATGGGTCGCGAAGTCTCAGTGGTCATGAGCGGGGAGAGTGCAGCTTTGGGGCAAGGGACTGCGAATCCGAAAGCCATGAATCGCGAAACTGCGCGAGCACTCTGCCAGCTCAACACCGAATTCTACGAGCGCAACGCTGCGTCCTTCTCGCAAACGCGCACGGTCCCCTGGGAGGGCTGGCGCAGGTGTATGGCGGCGTGCGGGTTCGATGACTCCGATGGAGCAGCGCTCGATCAACCGGTGGATGCCCAGATCGCTGATTCGGTCCTTGATATCGCGTGCGGCAACCTGCGCTTCGAGGCGTTCCTTGCGAACGCCTATCCGCACATCGACTGGTCGTTCTTCGCCGTGGATAATTGCGAGCCGCTCGTTGCGAGCGGTCAGGAAGATATTGCCAAAAAAGTGCATTTCACCTGCGAAGATATTGTAAGCGACCTGCTCGAAGGCCTGCCTGCTGCCGAACCCGCGAACATCCCTGCGCTCGCAGCTGCAACCCCCTTCGACCTGGTGGTCTCGTTCGGTTTTTTGCACCACATTCCCAGCTTCGATTTGCGCCAACGGTTCTTGCTCGAAGCGCTCAGTCAAGTGAAGCCTGGCGGCTACCTGGTAGTTTCCTTCTGGCAGTTCCTGAACGACCCTGCGAAGAGGGCGAAGATCGAACAGACGCACGCCGAAGCGCTTGCGTTCTTTGCAGGTTGCGCGGAAACTCACACGAACGATAGGGATGCGCTCGACCGAGGGGCAGGCAGTTCCAGCTCTAGTAATCTAAACCCAAGTGATCTCAAGCCGCCTGTGTTCTTCGCGGGCTCCCTCGAACCTAACGACTACTTCCTCGGTTGGAAGAACGAACCTGGCAACTATCGCTACTGCCATCATTTCCCAAACGAAGAGATCGACCGGATCATTGCCGCTCTCGCGCCGCATGCCACGGTGGTCGAATCCTTCTCCGCCGACGGTAAGCCCGGCAACCTCAACCGCTACGTCGTCTTCAAGCGAAAAGAGCTACCGATAGACTCCATCCCTGTAACGAACGCTCTTTCGTCGATGACCGATGAAGAGATCAGGCAGCACAAGGTCGAAACGCTGATCTTATCCTAACGCGCGACCAGGAGGGCTTTGCGAAATCAGCGGTGAAAGCATGCGGTTACGAAGAGCTGTTCGCTTATCTGAAAGAGACGCTTGGTTGCGAGTATGAGCTGCTAGACGGCTCCTTTTGATCGATCGCAGGCGCGTAGGTAGATGTTGAAGGAATGCGGACGGTGTTACCCTTCAAAGCATCGGATGCGAATAAGGATGTAGCCGAACTCGCAGGGCTCCAAGTTGGCGAGCGCGATCCGATGTCTTTGTCTCATGATCGGACGCAAAGCTTCAAGTTCGTCAGAGTCGATCCGCCCATCTTGGAGCATCTTGCTATACGTTTTGAAGAACTCGAAATCCTCACGAGACATGCGTTGGCCGCTCGTCGCGGCTTCGAGAAGGATGGTGAAATAGTCAAGCGCCGCGTATTGGGTCACCAGTTCGTTTTCGATCATACTCTGAAGAGAAGCCTTTTGGCTGAGCTGATAGAACTTCAGTTCCCTATGCTGTGCGAGCAGCATGTCGATCACATCGTTTTGCGTTTTGAACGAATTCTCGAGGGTATCCACGCTGGCCTGAAGCGTACGAACTTGCTTTTTCAGCTCATCTTGGCTTGGCTGTTTTACAAAAATACCTTCAATGAGCGACCCGGCCCCGTTGACAATATCCGAGACTGCGTTGAAAACGGTGTCGATCATAGGTGCCCCTTCGTTCTTGAGGTCAGAATCGCTCGGCTCTCTGGCCGAGATCAGCTGCGAACATCAATTACCTTCATTTTACCAGCTCTTTCAACCGTTGAACGCCTGCGGGTATCGAGATGACAAACTACCCAGTCGTTCGACACCTTTTGGTCCGATCAGTGTCGAGCGCGAGCCACAGGTGTCCCGCTCGTTGCTCCGATGACAAAGCTACCCGGTCTTTTGCTGCCTTGGTAAAGAGCAAGGGATGCCGAAGAGTTTGAGACAAGGTGACAATGCCTGGGTAGTTTGTCATCTTGCCAAAAGATGAAGAGAGATGACAAACGACTGGGCGGATTGTCACCTGTTGTTGTCAGGCGAATTGTGTAGTCAGTATCTGGATATCTTTGCAGTGAAACCCTGGATAATCTTGCAGTCAACATCTGGATAATCTTGTAGTCAGTACTTGGATAATCTGGTAGTCAGGTACTTTGAACAGGTAAAATGCATCTTTCATTTTTTGGGAGAAATGCGAGAAGAAAACTTCAAAACCAACGTGCCAAACGAGTTTCTTGTCTCGTTCGAGCGTTCGCTGATATTTGCGAATGATCTGGCAAGTTTTGCACACCCATTTTCTTTCTTATAGACGCTGAAGTTTGTCATAAGGCGGTGTCGCTGAGAAAAATAGCCTCATTCTGCCGTTGCAGCTTCGGCCACACTTCTGACCGTATTTGTAGGTGCGAAGAGTTATATAATCGGGCAGCCAAGGAATAGGTGCCTTATTGCGTATGTGTCATGCAAGAAAGCCAGACAATCTGATTTGCTCCTAAAGATTTCTGTTTGTTTTTTTGATTGCTTTGTCTGCCCATATTTCTAGTGTTTTTGCTGTAGATGTAATCTTGTCGAGCTCTTTTCGTATAGCTTCAAATTCTTCCAACTCATCATTGTCGACATTGCCATCAGCAGCAATCTCAATGAGCCTGTCTTTCATTTGATTGGCGCTGTTCAGTGAAGCTATCATTTGCAAGACAATGACCGGCAACTCAGTCTGCTCAGGTTGCCCAATATAAGGAATGCCTTCGTCTTTTCCAATTGGACAATGTATTGCGCAGTAATAATTGCATAGAGAAGGTTCGTCATATACATCCGCCAGGACGAGAACTTCATCGGGACGGATGGCGGCTCGGTTCTTCTCTATTCTCTCAAGCCTGCTCTCATCGATGCACTTCAGCTCAAGAGCGGCTTTTGCTCTTGTCCAATTAAGCTTTTCACATCGAATTTCTTCGTATAAACTCGCGTATTCCTTCTTGTTCTTTTCTCCCACTGCAAAACCCTTCATATAATTCGCGAAAAATGACGAAAACGGTACCGCTTTTCACGAATCCCGCATGTGTCCATTTTCCTCCTAATCATCAGAATATTAAATATCGAAATACTTAATCGGAGGAGATTGAAATGGGATTGAGATTAACAAAAGCAGTGAGGCAACAGCTACTTGACAACAACGATGGTTTCTTTGTTTCGACTTATTACGAAGGAAAGAACTTTAGGGAGCAGCGCGACTACAGAATTGAAGATGGTGAACTTCATATCAGAGCTCGCGGAAAAACCTCTTGGGCGGACAGTCATTTCGATGACGAATGGGTGGCCGATGATGAGGAAACCCATCGCTTTCTTTATAAGCACAAAGGTGAGTTGATTTAGAGACTTAGGAGAGATAAAAATGGAAAACATCATGAAGAATTCTGAACAGCTAGCAAGCGATATGCTCGATTTGGATGGAGATTTTCGTAAGGTGAAGAAGACGAAGTTGATATCTGCATTTGCCGATCTGACAAAAATGCCTACGGAAACGGCGCGCCATGTCATCGATCAGTTCCCAGTTGCTATTGGAAATGCAGTATCTTCAGCAAAGGCTCTTTTCGATAAAATTCCAGCTTTTTTAGAGGACGAGGCAAAGACCCACGAATCGATGATGAATATGCTTGCCGAAGACGACAGGCAATGCTGGGAGCGTATCAAAGACGACTCCGTTGAGCCTGCAGAGCGCGAGCGCTGCTATCAGAGGCTTGAATCCAACAAAAAACATGCACACGTTGAGTGTTCCGAGAATCGCAAGCTCAAGATGAACCTCTATGATCATTCAGGTGTCATTCTTCTAGGAACAGTCGTAGTATGCATGAGTATCCTTGGAGTCAACGGAAAGATCCTCATTCCAGGGACTAAGAAGTAGCCAATTGCATTCATTAGATAATAAGAGGGGGCAGCGGTTGCTGCCCCCTCTTTTATTAATTGCTATCTCAATGACGAGCTATTCAAGTGATGCGTCAATGAGCTTTTTGCTCACTCGTGTCGTAACGTCGGTATAGTATTTGAGGTCTGCTGCGCTCAAACTATCTTCGTCGATCGCTTCGATATCTGCTGCTAGGTCTGCGTAGTCAGAGATATACTTCGCATAATCAGCTGCCAGACTAGCCTGATTGCTTGAAGAGTTATATTTCTTCATGAAGGCAATATAGCTGTCAACGAATTTCTCGTAGTCATCCATGGTCTTCTTGAAGTCGGCACTAGGGCTTGTTGAACTGCTGCTTGAGCTCGACGTGGCTGAGGAGCCCGTAGTACTGCTAGAAGAGGAGCTGGAAGATGCACTATTATCCTCTGGTGCTTTAACGGAAATATAGACCGTATTGAAGCCTTTATATTCCACCCTCAGCGAGAATCCCTGTGCATTTTTCGCAGAATATGATTTTTCATATTTGTCATAATCAACATCAAAGCCCGCTGCAACACATTTATCGATATATGCGTTATATTCATCCTTGCTCATCTCGCCAACATACACACTAAAATTACTCGAGGAATCGGTGGAAATATTGCCTTTAGTTTTATTTGGATTGGGTATTTTGGTTGCGAGACCAACTGTTGGCCAAATCAGGTCTCCGTCTGCTTTTGGAGCATATAAATAGATATTCATTTCTTTGCTGTAATTACTAAAGGATACATTTACCTGGTATCCCTTAGCGTTATAAGCCCGATAATTATCGGCGCTTTCTTCGGGATCAATCGTGAAACCCCACTCTTTGCATTCTGCAACGTAAGAATCATAGTCGCTTTTTGTGATTCTGTCAGAAACGCGAATATCCAAGTAATCTGTGCTTTCTGATACATATGCGCATTTCCGATCCATACTCGGGATCATCTGCGCAAGCGGTCCGGTAGGCCAATCTTCCTTGGTGGAATCGGCCTGCTGACTGCATGCACTGTTGCACGATGCAATGATGAAGATCGCAACGATGATTCCTGCGATGATCGCAATAACTTTAAGTCCCGTATGTTTCTTCTTTGGTGGTTCAGCGGGGGAGGGCTGAGGCGTTGGCTGCGTGCCATCAGCAGCGACAACAGGATCGCCAACTGGACCACCGCAAGTGGGGCAACTGGTTGCGTTGTCGGGTACTTCTGTACCACAAGTCTTGCATGCTTTCATAAATAACTCCTTCTAATCTCAATGGAACTGATCAAAGCCCCATGATTTCCTTTTTCTTGGCATCGAATTCCTCTTGCGAGAGCACGCCTTCGTCAAGCAACTCCTTGAGCTGCTTCACTGCTTCGATTTGCTCATCGAGAGGGAGGACAGATCCGCCTGTTACCCCTTCTCCTCGTGGCGTCATTCCCCGCGCAAGATTCATGCCGAAGAGCATCCCGCCACCATCGCCAAGGCCGTTATCCTGAATGCCTTGCGCGATCTTTTGTTGAGCGGCAATATTCGAGGCTCGCTGAGATGACTCTTCGTAAGCCTGCATATTCATGCGGTTTTCGGAGAACTTGCGAACCAGTTCGCGCGAGTCAGCAGAGAACTCAATATTCTCGATAGCAACTTTCACTACTTTGAATCCGTAGCGTTCAGGCCAGCTTCCAGCGTTTTCACTATCTGCGGCAACCCGCTTAGCTATTTCGCTCGCTTGTGCAGGCAGTTGCGAGATTCGATAGGTGTTTGAGAGCGAATTGAGTGCAACGATGAACGACTGGAGGAACTCTGCGATGATCTGTTTGCGAGCAGCGGGATAATCGAACGAATAATTGAACACATTTGCAGGAACGAAATTGCGAAGAAAAATAGTAGGATCCGTGATCTTGATCGAGAAGAGTCCGTGCGAATAAACCTCCAGATCGCACTTGTAGTACAGATCGTTATAGACCTGAGGTCCACGAGTCCCAAAAGGGATATGTCTGATCTCTCGCAGGTTGACAAAAGCGATTCGCTTCTCAGTAACAGGCTCGCCGCCATAGGCAACACGATCGATTACCTGGTTGATGATCGATCCAATACCATCATGAAAAACGCTCTCTTCGCCACTTTCGTAAACATAATTTCCTGATTCAGTAACGATGGTTTCGATACCAGCTTGGCTGAACACATAGGCAGCAGTATTTTCAGGTACGAAAATGCGTGAACCATTCGTAATGACGCCATCGGAGCTGTAAAGATTTGCGCCTCGTCCTCGGTTGGTATTCTTGAGTGTTCCTGGAACGATAGCGTCATGCTCATTGAAGGGACGCGCGGTATAGATGTCTTTCCATTGGTCGGCTAAGGTGCCGCTAACAGAATCCGTAACTGCTTTAAGAATTCCCATGGGTCGCCTTCCTAAAGAGCCTGTTCAGTGTCGCAATATTTGCAAATCACCTTTTGCCCCTGAATACCCGAAAGAGGAGCCATGCAGCCGATGCACTTTTTCGTGGTATGGGTGGTAGGTGCTGAAGCAACTACAGCAGGGGCGGGAGCGGCTGTTGGCGTTGGAGTTGGAGCTGTTGACGAGGCAGGAGCCTGAACTGGTGCGGGTGTTTGTTGCGCTTGTGATACTCCAATTTGCGCATTATGTGGGAGCGCAAGAACTGCTTGCGATATAGCACTTCGCCAGTTGTGGAGGTTGCGATTTTCCTTATCGGCCATGGGAGTGAGCAAAAACTCAAGGATGCCAGCATCAGAGTCTTCATCAGCATCGCCGAGCGTAAAGGCCTCGATTCCATGACGAAAATACACATGAAGCTGCCGCTCATTGTTTTGTGACATGCCAATAACGACCTGGGGCGAATTGTTTGCAATGGTTACCTGGTCAAGCGCATATCGCTGAATGTCTTTAACGTTTCCAAAGATGTTTTTGTGAACAACGATCAAGGCTTGATTGGTGAGAACGAGCTCATCAAGCTCTGAGTCGAATCTTCCACCGCGATCATGCTTCATCTCTGAATCGCGAAGAATGATCGCCTCATTGGGCTGAAGATTGATTTTCGTCATCTTGTAAACCCTTTTCCCATCTTTGTATTCTCGAATGAATGGCACCATATATGAAGCCACCGCGGATAGTCTAACACATATCCTGTAGGCATGAACATCGACCAGAAAAGACGCGCGCTCGGAGAAGCGATCAGGCAGCGAAGGGAAAGCCAGGGGCTTTCGCAAGACCGCCTTGCCAAGATGGTCGGCTCCAGCAAGTCGCACATTTGGCGCATCGAGAAGGGCCACGTGGGTGTTGGCATCGATGACCTCGCGCGCATCGCCGATGCGCTCGGCACCCAAGTGCGCGATCTCCTTACGTTCTAGCTATTGCTCTAGCTACTTCCAGCTTTCCCGAACCTACGTTCTTGCTCCGCTCATCATTCGCCGCACATCACGTCGATCACCCTGAGCGTGCTCGCAAGAGTTTCGCTATCGCACGAGATTGTTCCCTCAAGTCCGAGGTACGCGCGAAGCCACTCATCTTCAAGAGCTCGGTCGGCGAAAACGAGCAGCGAGAAGCACAGCGCCGCAAGTGCATCGCTCGGCACCTCGCGTGCCCCTTTCGTGCCAAGCCAGGCGATCCCCGCAGCTGCGATCAGGTCGTACGCCAGGTCGATCGCGGCAACAACATCGCTATCGGCCAGTTGCGCGATCTCGCAGATCAGCACATCGTTCGCTTTCATGAAGCGCGCCAGCATAACGAAGAACGCGAGCATCTGCAGCGTTGCGGCATCACCCGCTCTACCGATGGTCTCGACATATTCCGCAACGAGGCTGTGGTCCTCGAAGATCGCCCAAAATCCCAGGTAGCCAAGCTCTTCAGCGGGCGCGACGAACTCGCTCCACCAACTGAAGAACGCATCCACCGCCGCTTTAACGCCTGCGAACCCCTCAACTTCATCAAGCAACACGAGCGCATCGATCACCGCAGCCACACGCTTGAGCGCGAGTGCCGCCTCTTCTTCGCTGTACGCATCAAGGCGCTGCATCGCTTGCTCGTAAGCGGGCAATGTCCGCGCGAGATCGGCGAAGCCATCAAGGCTAGCAGGTCCGCATGCCAGCCCCTGGATCAGATCGGCATCGTCGGTCATGTCGACGAACTTCGCGAACAGGATGAGTGCTCGCAACCGAGCTTCCTTGCGCTTCAGCTCTTCAAGTTTGCGCGCGATCGCTCCGTAGAGATCGATGCTCTCATCATCAAGGATCTGCTTGATCTCGCTCAGACCGAATTCATATTCAGCAAGCGTTAAGACCGCCTGGAGTCGTTCGAGGTCTTGAACCCCATAGAGCCTGCGGTTGTTCGACACGCCTATGCCAGTGCATTCGGGAGTGAGCAGGCCCATCCCTTCGTAATGGCGTAACTTCGATGCAGGCACGCCGGTCAGCTTCGTGACCTGTCCAGCCATGAGTTTCCCCTCTTTATTGGGGGCCAGCCGGGCGTTACGACCATCCGCGCGCTTCGCGCTCGACTCGGCCGCAAGTTTCGCATTCGCCGAAGGGACCTTCAGTCCCTCTTGCGCGATGATGATGCTCGCCTCGCCGTCTTCGGCTGCGACAGCGTTCTTGATTCTTCGGTAACCAGCCATTTCATCACATCCTTAAACGGAAGTGTAAACCCCGCACCTACTACGAGGTCAATGGGTTGTGAGGAAAATCTCATCATATTGGATGATAAGGTTCCGCCTGTCTCAGCAAAACAAATGACGAGATACTAGGTATCTCGTCATAAAGAAAGGCTGCTCGGGCAACCAGATATCATGTGCGAAGATCGGTAAAGATCGACTTCCTGAAGGCCGAGAGAATTACGCCTCTAGTGCGCCTTTGATTGCTGCTAGCAGATCGTCGAACTCCTCAAACGCCTGCAGGTCCGGGTTCTCGGCGATGATCGCGTCGGTGCTGCGGAACAAGAAACCATCCTTGCTCGCGCGGATCATGCCCAGGTCGTTATGGCTGTCGCCCACGGCGATGGTGTCGAACCCGCAGCTCTGCAGCGCTTTCACGGTGGTGAGCTTCGACTGATCACAGCGCATCTTGAACCCGGTGATCTCTCCATCAGGCGCAACTACGAGCTCGTTGCAGAACAGCGTGGGCATGCCGAGCTTCTCCATGAGTGGCTTGGCGAATTGCGTGAAGGTGTCGGAGATTACGATGACCTGTCCGCAGTCGCGCAGCTCGTCGAGGAACTCCTTCGCACCCGGCAGCGGATCGATAGTAGCGATGGTCTCCTGGATCTCCTTGAGGCCGAGGCCGTGCTCGCGCAGGATGCCCAGACGCCAGTTCATGAGCTTGTCGTAATCGGGTTCGTCGCGCGTTGTGCGCTTGAGCTCGGGGATGCCGCTCGCCTCTGCGAACGCGATCCAAATTTCGGGAACCAATACACCTTCCATATCGAGGCAGGTCACGTACATGAGAAAGGTCCTTTCATCGTGCGAGCTTGGCGCGTCGAAATGCGCGCGATTCACTGCTCCCTATGAAACCACAAAACGCCCGCGCAACCCGCAACACTTAGGCTAAAGGAAAAGTGTTGCTCGAATCATGCCTGTTAGCTTATAGTGCCCGACCTCCGGCGAAGGCATGGCCCTACAGCTGCTCGCTTACTGTTAACGTTGCAGATACCAACCGCGGCTGCGCAAGCGGTCCATACCTTCCCCTCCGGCCAGACCCTATAAGCTAACAGGTCAAGGTTCGATCAGCGGAGAGGGTGAGGCAACGAGGTGACTCTTTGCCGGCTAAATTCATTTTTAATAAAACCCGAGCAAAGCAGCGACGCATGAGCGAATCAGCATGCGCTGATTCGCGAACAGGGAAGCGGGGAACCTCGTGTCTCGTGCTCGGCGCTGATCGAGCTGCGTTGCTTCTTGTACGAATAACGTGGGTTCTCGTGCGCAAGGTCTCTGTTAGGCCTTATCATAGAAGCAGCGCGTAACAAGCGCTTTCACGATAAACTCCAAGAAAGAGGAACCCATGGTTTCACGTATCTATGTTGAAAAGAAGCCCGGATTCGATGTCGAAGCGCAGCAGCTGCTGCACGAGCTGCGCACGATCCTCGGCATCGAGCGACTGGAGAACCTGCGCTTGCTCAATCGCTACGACGTGGAAGGCATCACCGAAGAGCTCTTCGTAACCTGCACCCCCACGGTGTTCAGCGAGCCGCAATCCGACACCATCTACGCCGAGCTCCCTGAAGACGGCAGCGCCACGGTCTTCGGCGTCGAATTCCTCCCCGGCCAGTTCGACCAGCGCGCCGATTCGGCAAGCGAGTGCATCCAGCTCATCAGCCAGGGTGAACGCCCCGAGGTGCGTAGCGCGAAGATCTATTTCCTCGAGGGCGATCTGACCAGCGAAGACGTGGATGCCATCAAGCACTACGTCATCAACCCGGTGGAAGCGCGCGAAGCAACGCTCGAACCGCATGCAACGCTAAAGATGGAATTCCCTACGCCCGATCCGGTCGAGGTGGTCGAAGGTTTCATCGACCTCGATGCTGCAGGCCTCGAAGCATTCATCGCCGAACGCGGTCTAGCCATGGACCTGGCCGACATCCAATTCTGCCAGCAGTATTTCGCGAGCGAGAAGCGCAATCCCACCATCACTGAGATCAAGATGATCGATACCTACTGGTCCGATCACTGCCGCCACACCACGTTCGAGACCGAGCTCGAGAACATGCAGATTGACGACGAAAAGGTGCGCGCGGCGTTCGACCAATATATGCGCATGCGCACCGATCTCGACCGTGATGCGAAGCCGGTTTCACTCATGGACATGGGCACGATCGGCGCGAAATGGCTCAAGAGCAAGGGCATCCTCACGAACCTCGATGAATCCGAGGAGATTAACGCCTGCACCGTGAAGGTGAAGGTAGATGTGGACGGCGAAGAGCAGGATTGGCTCTACCTCTTTAAGAATGAAACGCACAATCACCCCACGGAGATCGAGCCCTTCGGCGGCGCGGCAACCTGCGTGGGCGGCGCGATCCGCGACCCGCTTTCGGGCC
>UQNZ01000013.1 GCA_900542525.1 uncultured Eggerthella sp. | reverse complement strand
GGTGCGCATGGGCGCCCCGCTTGGGGCCCGCAGCTACGTTTACCAGTCAATGCGCGTAACGGGCGCGGCCGATCCGCTGGTCCCCGTGGCCGAAACGCTTCCCGGCAAGCTGCCGCAGCGCAAGCTCGTCACCACGGCAGCAGCAGGCTTTTCTTCCTACGGCAACCAGATCGGCCTGGCAACGGGTCAGGTGAACGAGCTCTACCACCCCGGCTATGCCGCGAAGCGCATGGAGATCGGCGCGGTGGTGGGTGCAACGCCCGCCTCTGACGTTCGCCGTGAAACCCCTGCTCCAGAAGACGTGGTCGTCTTGCTCGGCGGACGCACCGGCCGCGATGGCATCGGCGGTGCAACGGGCTCTTCCAAGGCGCACAACCTCGAGTCCATCGAAACGTGCGGCGCGGAGGTGCAGAAGGGCAACGCCCCAGTTGAGCGCAAGATCCAGCGCTTGTTCCGCAACTCCGAGGCCAGCCGCATGATCAAGCGCTGCAACGATTTCGGTGCGGGCGGCGTTTCGGTCGCCATTGGCGAGCTGGCCGACAGCCTCGAGATCGATCTTGATCGCGTGCCCAAGAAATACGAAGGCCTCGACGGCACCGAGCTGGCCATCTCCGAAAGTCAGGAGCGCATGGCGGTGGCTCTTGCGCCCGAGGACGTGGATCGCTTCATCGAGCTTGCACATGCGGAAAACCTCGAAGCCACGCCGGTCGCGGTCGTCACCGACAGCGGTCGCGTGCGCATGACCTGGCGCGGCGATACCATCGTGGACGTATCCCGCGAATTCCTCGCGAGCAACGGCGCGCCCAAGCATATGAACGTGCACGTCGAAGAGGGCGGCAGCTACATTCCCGATTGGCCGGGCAACACGCTCGCCGAGCGCCTGAACGCGGTGGTCACCGACCTGAACGTGGCCTCCAACAAGGGCCTGGTCGAGCGCTTTGACTCTACCATCGGCGCGGCCACGGTGCTCATGCCCTTCGGCGGCAAGCACCAGCTCACGCCTTCCATGGCCATGGCAGCGAAGTTCCCGGTCGACGGCGAGACCACCACATGCTCGGGCATGGCCTGGGGCTTCAACCCGTATCTTTCTGAGGCGAACCAGTTCGATGGCGCCTACCTCGCGGTCATCGAATCGCTCGCGAAGCTGGTGGCTGCGGGCTTCCAGCGCAAGAATGCCTACTATTCGTTCCAGGAATACTTCGAGCGCCTTCGCGAAGAGCCCACGCGTTGGGGCAAGCCGGTTGCCTCTGTGCTCGGCGCGCTCATGGCGCAGATCGATACCGAAGTGGGCTCGATCGGCGGCAAGGACTCCATGTCGGGCTCCTTCGAACAACTCGACGTGCCGCCCACGCTCGTCTCGTTCGCTACGGCCTGCGGCCCAGTCGATCGCGTGACCTCTCCCGAATTCAAGGGCGCGGGCAACCGCGTGCTCTTCATCTCGCCGACCTACCAAGAAGACGGTCTCCTGCCCGATGCGGAAGGCTTCCGCGAAGCATGCGACCTGGTCGAGCGCCTGATCGGCAGCGGTGCGGCGCTTGCGGTCTCCACGCCGGGCTATGGCAGCTACGCCGAAGCGCTCTTCAAGATGGCGCTGGGCAACCGCATCGGCGTTCAGATCGATGGCAGCATAAGCCCCTCGGCGCTCTTCGAGCCAGCGTATGGTAGCTTCATCGTGGAACTCGCTACCGAAGCCGACGTTCCTGCTTCCGCCGAAAACCTCGAGGTCATCGAAGCGGGCATCACCACCGCCGAATACGAATTCGCGCTCGGTGATGAATCGGTCGCGCTGGCAGATCTGCAGGAAGCGTGGGAGCAGAAGCTCGAGTCCGTCTTCCCGTATCGCACGTTCGAAGACGAGGAAGACACCGCGCAAGATCAGGCGGCTGGCATCGACCCAACCGAGCAGGAACACGCAACGGTTGAAACGATCAGCTTCGAGGGGGCAACACCGCTCGTCTATTGTGGCTCGGTCGCAAAACCACGCGTTGTCATTCCGGTCTTCCCGGGCAACAACTGCGAATACGACACCGCCCGCGCCTTCGAGCGCGCTGGTGCCGCGCCTACCACGCTCATCGTGAACAACCTCACGCCGCAGGCGGTTATCGAGAGCACGAAAGCCCTGGCCAACGCCATCCGCGAAAGCCAGATCGTCATGATTCCGGGCGGCTTCTCCGGCGGCGACGAGCCCGATGGCTCTGCGAAGTTCATCACATCGTTCTTCCGCGCACCCGAGGTCACCGAAGCAGTGCGTGATTTGCTCCAGAATCGCGACGGCCTCATGCTCGGCATTTGCAACGGCTTCCAGGCGCTCGTGAAGCTGGGTCTCGTGCCTTATGGAGATATCCGCGAAATGGATAGCACCTGCCCAACGCTCACGTTCAATTCGATCGGCCGTCACCAGAGCATGCTCGTCGATACGCGCGTGGCCTCCACGCTTTCTCCGTGGCTCAGCCATTGCCAGGTGAGCGACATTCACACGGTTGCCATCAGTCACGGCGAAGGCCGCTTCGTTGCCACGCCCGAGATGCTTGAGCAACTGAAGGCAAACGGCCAGATAGCGACCCAATACGTGGATGCGGCCGGCCAGCCTTCCATGGATCTTGCGTTCAACCCCAACGGTTCGGCATGGGCAATCGAGGGTATCACCAGCCCCGATGGCCGCGTGTTCGGCAAGATGGGTCACAGCGAACGCAGCGGTGCCAGCCTCTACAAGAACGTGCCGGGCAATCTCTATCAGCCTATCTTCGAAGGCGGCGTGGACTACTTCAGCTAAGCGGGAATCGTCAGCGCAGCGCCAGTTCAGGCAGGATAACGAGAACAGCGGCGGTCGAACAACGGGAAAGGCTCATGCAAAAACCTGGTGTTCGGCCGCTTGGTTTAAGTCGCACTATAAGCTGTCAGAGCAGTTCAGGGAGCGAACGGTCCGGATCTTTTGGAAAGCATCATTTTAGAAATACTCGATCGATTGCGCGCAGGCGAAGAGCTCGATGCGAAGGCTTTGCTGCGTATCTTGAACGATCACAACAAGCGCTTGGACGCGAACGCGCCGCACTATTCCAAGAAGAAGCTGCTGCCGTTCTATCTGCGCACGAAAGAGCGCGAGCCGCTGCGGTGGCAATCGTGGAATATAACGCCTGAACTGGAGAGGCGGCTTGTGCATCTTTTGCAGGTGAAGCCGCGCCGTAGCGCTTCGGGCGTGGCCACCATCACGGTCATCACCAAACCGTGGAAGTGCGGCGGTGCGTGCATCTACTGTCCGAACGATCTGCGCATGCCTAAGAGTTACCTCTCCGATGAGCCCGCCTGCCAACGCGCCGAGCGCAACTATTTCGATCCGTATTTGCAGGTGACCTCGCGCCTGCGCGCGCTCAACCAGATGGGGCACGTGACCGACAAGATCGAACTCATCGTGCTCGGCGGCACCTGGAGCGATTACCCGCGCGCCTACCAGATCTGGTTCATCGCTGAGCTCTTCCGCGCCCTCAACGACGCAGATGACGAACTACCCGGTCGTTCGACATCTTTTGCAGCAGCGAACGTCCGTGAACGCCGCCAGTTCTACCGCGATTGCGGGCTGAGCTATGAAAGGGATGACCTTGTTGCCTTCACGCAGGAAGAGCAGCACCTGGTCGATAAAGGGAAGCTCACCTACAACGAAGCTATGGTGAGCCTCTATGAATCGGGCGAACCGTGGAAGGCGATCGCGCGGCATCAGCGTGCCACGCTCGATCAACTTGAACACGAACACGTGCGCAACGAGCAAGCAGCGCATCGCGTGGTGGGTCTGGTGGTTGAAACGCGCCCGAACCTGATCACGCCTGAGCATCTCACGTTCCTGCGGACGCTTGGAGCAACGAAGGTGCAGATGGGAATCCAAAGCCTCGACCAGTGTATTCACGACATAAACCAGCGCCCCGTGAACATTGCCCAGATCGATCGTGCGCTCGACCTTACGCGCTTGTTCGGCTTCAAGACGCACACGCATTTCATGGTGAATTTGCTCGGCCAAACGCCTGAATCCGATCGTGCGGACTTCCGTCGTTTCGTAACCGAAACACCCTACCAGCCCGACGAGATCAAGCTCTACCCCTGTGCGCTCATTCGTGGCACCGAGCTCTGCGAGCGCTACGAAAGAGGGGAGTGGCAACCCTACGATGAAGAAACGCTGGTGGATGTGCTCGTTGCCGATGTGCTTGCGACACCGCCCTTCACGCGTATCTCGCGCATGATCCGCGATTTTTCGGCGCACGACATCGAAGCGGGCAATAAGAAGGTGAATCTGCGCCAGCTGGTCGAAGAGCGCGCGAAAGATGACGAACTAGCCGGTCGTTCGACACCTATCCAGGAGATTCGCTATCGCGAGATCTCGACGCAAGACGTTGAACTGGGCGAATTAATGCTCGAAGTAGTTCCCTACGAAACCACCTCAACACACGAACGATTCCTGCAGTGGGTCACACCCGAGAACAAGATCGCGGGCTTCCTGCGCCTCTCTCTTCCGAAGCCAGGGGCCTTTGAAACTTACCCGGATGCGCTTTCAGTATCTCCCGACGAAGCGATGATTCGCGAAGTGCACGTTTACGGCAGGGCATCAGGCTTGCACAAGAGCGGAACGAGTGCGCAGCACCGTGGCCTTGGCAAGAAGCTCATCGAGCGCGCGAGCGAACTGGCGCGCGAAGCGGGCTACACCAAGCTCAACGTGATTAGCGCCATCGGTACCCGCCCCTACTACCGCAACCTCGGCTTCATCGATAACGGCCTCTACCAGCAAAAACCCCTCTAGACCGTTAGGCCCTCTTGATAGCCTTGCGCAGTTCAGCATCGACGATCAAGTCCACGATGCCGTTTGCAGCGATGATAAGACCCAGAATGAACACGAACAGCGACGTGGTCTCGAAGGGATTCGCGATGATAACGAGGCCGCCGATGATGATGAGGATGCTCAACCCCATGGAAAACCCCCACGAGCGTTCCCCGTACTTCTTGAGCTCGCCCGAACGCACCGCATTTACCGCGCCGCAGATCACGAGAATGATCCCTAGCACCACCGAAAAGAACCCGGCGATCACCTGCGGGAAGAGGAACACGATAAGGGCAACAAGGCAGAAGAACACGCCGGTTGCCACCACGCCTACCTGCCGTTCAGCCTCTGGCGTCCTGAAGTAGCTTACCAGCGAAGAGATGCCCATAACAGCGAAGACGATGCCCACCAGATAAAGCACGGTCACGATCGTGAGGCTCGGCAAGAACATGAGCAGTAAACCAACAATGATCGAAATGATCGCCTGCGCAACGATATTCGATTTAACGATATTCAAGAACGATTGCATGATTTCCTCCTCGTACTCGCCGCTCGAGTTCGTTCTTCGCACCCTGGTTCCAAAAATCCCGCACAACGCGAGCGCGCTAAGAATGCGGCAAATAGGCTCATTCGACTAGTTCGAGCATACGTGTTCGTCCCTGAATTCGCGGCAAGATGGCGGGTTTGCAACATAGCCGTTACAAATACCTTATTGTTCCGTTTCTTTGGGGTTCGCAGGGCGGAGTAGGGGGCTGAAAGTGAACGATCGCAAGGAAGCGTGCGCAACCATGCAGATTGCCACGCGCGCAGTGCTATTTGCTTTCATAGGACATGGAGTGTTCTGTAGCTTTCCGAACACCGCTTCGAAGACGAGTCAGAGCGGGTATAATTTCATACGGCAGCTTTCAGAAAGGAATCCCATGGCAGAATTCGTCTACCAAATGTATCAGGCGCGCAAAGCGCATGGAGACAAGGTTATCCTCGATGACGTGACGCTTTCGTTCTATCCCGGCGCGAAGATCGGCGTGGTAGGGCCGAATGGCATGGGTAAATCCACGTTGCTGAAGATCATGGCAGGCCTCGAAGACGTTTCCAACGGCGAAGCGCGTCTCACGCCTGGTTACACCGTGGGCATCTTGCAACAGGAGCCGCCGCTCGACGAAGGCAAGACGGTGCTCGAGAACATCCAGATGGCCTTCGGCGATGTGCTCGCCAAGATTGATCGCTTCAACGAGATCGGCGCAGAAATGGCTGATCCCGATGCGGATTTCGACGCACTCATGGCTGAAATGGGCGACCTGCAAACCGCTATCGACGCCGCGAACGGCTGGGATCTTGATAGCCAGCTTTCCCAAGCGATGGACGCGCTGCAATGCCCCGATCCTGAAATGCCTGTCTCGGTGCTCTCCGGCGGCGAACGCAGGCGTGTGGCACTCTGCAAACTCCTGCTCGAAGCGCCCGATCTGCTCCTTCTCGACGAGCCGACGAACCACCTCGATGCGGAATCGGTACTCTGGCTCGAGCAGTTTCTCTCGCGCTATCCCGGCGCAGTGCTCGCAGTCACGCACGATCGTTACTTCTTGGACAACGTAGCCGAATGGATCTGCGAGGTCGACCGCGGCTCGCTCTTCCCGTACAAGGGCAACTACTCCACGTATCTCGAAACCAAGGCGAAGCGCCTCGAAGCACAAGGTCAGCAACAGGCGAAGCTCGCCAAGCGTATGGAGCGCGAGCTCGAATGGGTGCGCTCGTCGCCCAAGGCACGTCAGGCGAAGAACAAGGCGCGCCTCGAGCGTTACGAGCAGATGGAAGCAGAAGCACGTCAGGCGAAGAAGCTCGACTTCACCGAGATTCAGATTCCGGTGGGACCGCGTCTGGGCTCTAAGGTGCTGAAGGCTGAGCACCTGCACAAGGAATTCGACGGCCGCGTGCTCATCGACGATCTTTCCTTCGAGCTGCCGCGCAACGGCATCGTGGGCGTGATCGGTCCGAACGGCGTGGGCAAGACCACGCTCTTCAAGACCATCGTGGGGCTCGAAGACCTTACGAGCGGAAACCTGGAGATCGGCGAGACCGTGAAGATCTCGTATGTCGATCAGAACCGTGAAGGCATCGATCCCAACAAGAAACTGTGGGAAGTGGTGTCGGGTGGCACCGACTACATGATGGTGGGCGAGACCGAGATCCCGAGCCGCGCGTATGTGGCGAGCTTCGGGTTCAAGGGGTCCGACCAGCAGAAACCCGCCGGTGTACTCTCCGGTGGCGAACGCAACCGTCTGAACCTGGCACTCACGCTCAAGCAAGGCGGCAACTTGCTGCTTCTCGACGAGCCCACGAACGACCTTGATGTCGAAACGCTCTCAAGTCTGGAAGAGGCGCTTTTGAACTTCCCAGGTTGCTCGGTGGTGGTGAGCCACGACCGCTGGTTCCTCGACCGCATCGCCACGCACATCTTGGCGTGGGAAGGCACCGACGAAAACCCTGGAAACTGGCATTTCTTCGAGGGCAACTTCGAGGCTTATCAGGCAGATCGCGAAGCACGTCTGGGGCCGGAGGCATCGAAGCCGCATCGCATCCATCGCAAGCTCACGCGCGACTAGCCTAAGCTCATTAGCTGCTGCATGCTCAAGCATTCGCGACATAACAGCCAAGAAGGGCGTTATTCATCTGCGCGTCACGATTTTGATGCTGGCGATCGGATGCCGAGCTCTAAGCCCGCGCGCGGCGAAGCGCCCCTACGAACGCGCGGCAGAGGTTTCGCGCATGCGATCGAGAACGCCACGCGCACCAACTCGTTCGCGTTGGTCGTATTCGTGATCCTTGTTGTTGGTCTCGTGGGTGTGGGCATTCATGCTGCGCTTTTTCCCAAGGAAGCGAGCAATAAGACAGGTAGCCCTTCAACTTACAACTGGGATTATCTCAAGAAGGACAACGGCCGCTTTTACTACTCGATCGAAGGCAAGGCTGAATCGCGCACCGGCGTGGACGTTTCCGAGCATCAGGGCTACATCAACTGGGATGCGGTTGCCAAAGACGGCATTTCTTTCGCGTTCGTGCGTGTAGGGAACCGAGGGCTGACCACGGGAAAGCTTTCTCAGGATGACTATTTCGAATACAACGCAAAGGCTGCCGACCAAGCAGGCTTGAAAGTTGGTGCCTACTTCTTCTCTCAGGCGACCACCGAAGAAGAAGCGCGTGAAGAGGCCGATTTCGTGATCGAACGCCTGCAGGGGCGCAACATCACCTACCCGGTGGCCTACGATCACGAACGCTTGGCAGACACCTCTGGTCGTGCGGATGATCTTTCGCCCGAGCAGATGACGAAGAATGCCGCGGCCTTCTGTGCGCGCATCCAAGAGGCGGGCTATACGCCTATGATCTATGGCAGCATGAAGGACCTGCTCCGCTATAATCTTCCCGACCTGGCACATTACAACATTTGGCTCGCTCAATACAACGTGAATGCGCCCACGTTCAACCAGTACTTCAGCATCTGGCAGTATTCCAACACCGGCTCAGTTTCCGGCATCGACGGCAACGTGGACTTGAACATCCAATTCCTCGCCGAAGAAAAGTGACGAACTACCCGGTCGTTCGTCACCTTCGGACAGCCGAAACGCATTTTTTATTTGCACCAGCGGAGAGGGCAAGGCAGCGAGCAAGGGAAGCGGGAGCCTTGTGTCCGATACGACCCCTAAAGATATTTCGTGGGTATAGCCTTGTTCTTGTACTGCGGATGCCGCTTCACGAAGCGCCAGCGACAGATGCGCGTGATGCCAAGCGTCACGAGTGAAACGACTAAGAACGTGCCGGTGATTTCAAGCACCTTCACGTTGTTTTCGAAAAATGCATAGAGCGAAGCCAAGCCAAAAGCGATCGAGAGCACGATCGTGATAACGGTGAACAGCTTGATGAGGATCTCTTTTGCGCGCAGCGGCGATTTCACCCACGCGACGAACACGTAGACCACGATCGCGAGCACCACAAACGCAATAATGAGCGGCACTGATTGCAATAAGCGCGCGATGAGCGCCATAGTTCCCCCTTTTGCCCTTTTGGCTTACTACATTGCCCTTATTATACCCATGTTATTGCGGCGCAATCGACGAACGAAGGGTTAGAATAGAAACGCAAAATCGGGTTTGTTTATAAACCTTTCGAAGGAACGCTCGTCGCAACAGCAATTGGGGGACGTTATGACGAACACTTCACCTACGTTAAACTCTGCCGATCTGGTCGAAAAACTCGCGGACTACGGCATCGATGTTGCCGACGCCATGGAGCGCATGCTCGATAATGCAGAACTCTACAAAAAGCTCGCGATGTGCTATTTCGACGATACGAACTATGAAGCGCTCGTTGCTGATATGAAGGTGGGCGACTACGAAACCGCCTACACGCACGCCCATACACTGAAAGGCGCCTCGGGCAATCTTTCATTCAGGGAGCTACACGAACTTGCCACGCAAGTCTGTGAAGCGCTTTCTTCAGGCGATACTGAAAGCGCCCGTGATTTGATGGACTCGCTCGGCGAGGCCCATCTGCAGGTCTGCAAGGGCCTTATGCTCTGGCAGAACACAGCCGACTAACTGGGAGTTCTCGTGCAGGTCACTATTGGTCTCGCTCAAACCAAGCATCCTAAGGACGGAGAGGTTATCGCTCTCGTGGAGCGTTTTGCTGCTGAAGCGCGCTCGCGCGGAGTGGATCTGCTCGTGTTCCCTGAATCGCTCATGAGCCGCTATGAAAAGGAAACTGAAGCATTCGTTCGCGAAGCGGAGTCGGCTGATGGCGCATTCGCAACGGCGCTCGATGCGATCGCGGCGCGCTACGGGCTGTGGATCGTTTACACCTTGAACGAGCGCAACCCTGAAGGCAATCCGTTCAACACCGCCATCATCGTAGATAGTACGGGAACCAAGCGCGGAATCTACCGCAAGGTTCACCTGTTCGATACCGATTTCACCCACGAATCCGACCGCATGTCAGCGGGTAGTGCGCTCTTCGAGCCAATCGACACACCGTTCGGCAAGATCGGTCTCGCGATCTGCTACGATCTGCGCTTCCCCGAGCAGGCCCGTGCGGCGGCGCTCGCAGGCTGCGACATCCTCATCTACCCAGCTGCGTGGGTTTCAGGCAACACCAAGGCCGAGCAATGGCATACGCTGCTCGCGGCGCGCGCGATCGAAAATGAGATGTTCGTGGTGGGCGTGAGCCGCGCTGACGAAGGCTATATTGGGCAGAGCGCCGTGGCGAATCCATACGGCATCCTGGTCGCGCAAGGTGGCACCGGCGAAGAGCTCGTTACGGTCACGATCGACACTTCACTGCGCAAAGAAGCGCACGCGCGCATGCCCATCTTCGCTCACCGCCGCACCGACATCTACTAAAAGATGACAAACTACCCGGTCGTTCGTTACCTTCTGCATTAGCTACCAGCTAATGTTTTTCGCACACCAAACGGATAACCTTGTTCTCATGGCATTTACCAGGGATTATGCGGCGGGTCTCGCACCATGCAGTTCATCCCGATAAAAACGATGAGAAAGAGGTTTACATGTCGAACACCCCAGCAAACCCCAATCAGGCTCCAGCTCCAGCAGCGCCACCAGCGAAAGCTCCAAAATCTATAGCCGCTATCGTGGGGCTCATCCTCGGCATCATTGCGCTCGTATTCTCAGCGATGCCCATCATCAACAACTTTGCTTTCATCTTGGGTATCGTTGGGCTCATTTTCGGCATCGTGGGCGTCGTGGGCACGCGCGACAAGAAGAAATCGGGCAAGGGCATCGCGGTCGCTTCGGTCATCGTAGCTGCTCTGGCTTGCGTTATCGTTCTTGCATCTCAAGCGGTCTATTCAGCCGCACTCGATGAAGCAGGCGCCCAGCTCGACAAGGCAACCGGCGATGCCACCGAAGAGATCCTTGGCAGCGAAGTCGATGTGAAGCTTGGTGATCTGACCATGAAGAAGGATCCGTGCCCGAGCTGTGCATCGAGCACGTAGTGCGAAAAGCCACGGAGCTCGCCCCCGAGAAACGATTCCAAAGCGTCGAAGCGCTCAAGGCTGCTTTCCTGGGCGCGCTCGCCTCCGCGCGACCGGCCGAACAACCACCGAGCATCGCGCCAAAGCCAGCTGTTCAAGAGAAGCTGACCAAGCCGAAGGGGCTCTTCAGCCGCATCCCGCTGGGAGTAGGGGTCGCATGGGATGTGATCTTGCTTCTTGTTTGGCTGCTCTTCTTTGCTGCTTCAAATGCGGTGATCGTAAGCCCAACCGGTGAAGTGGCGCAGCATCCACTGTGGTTTCTGATCGTCGAGTACTACGGCGTCATCGTTTTGCCCATTACCGTACTTGTGTATTACCTGCTTGATCTGCGCCCTCTTCGGAAGCTCTTCCCAAAAGCGAAATTCCTCCCACGTCGCAAAACATGGCCTTTCGCGATCCTTGCCGTTTTCGTGCTCATCATCGCAACGATCGCTATCGGCACCCTCTCAGGCATCTTCAGTGCTTGATAGATGACAAGCTACCCGGTCGTTCGTCACTGGGTAGTTTGTCACCCGTGGGCAAGATGCTATAGTTTTCACGAACAACGAAAGGGAAGCGATGCCACTTACTTCAGAACAAAAGGCGCTCCTCAAAGAGCTCGGCCTGCCCACGAACTTCAAGAACCTCTCGACCGACGATCGCCTTGCGATAGATGATGCCATCGGTGAAGAGCTCATCGAGAACGGCATCGACGAAGCCACCGATGCCCCGAACGCGCGCGGCCGTCTGTGCGAGTCCATCCTCGAAGCGCTCGAGGACTAGGCGGCTAGCCATGGCGAAGATCCAAGATTCCGCCACCATCAAGCGCACGCTCTACTTCTTCTGGCAGATCACGAAGAAGCGCCCCTGGCCTTTCGTGCTCGGCGTCATTGCCACCATCGGATTCATTGGCATGCTCACCTACGCGAACACTTACGTGATGAGCCTTATCGTCGATCGTATCCAGCTCGGCCCGGTCGGCCCCGATCAAGTCTGGGAAGTCTTTGGCCCCTACATCATCGCGCTCATCCTGGTGAACGTAGTCGGCCAAGTCTGCTCGAAACTCCAGGACTACGCAATCTTCAAGACCGAGATCAACGGCAACTACAACCTCGCACGCCTCTGCTTCGACACGCTCTCCAACCAGTCCATGACCTTCCACACCAATCGCTTCGGCGGTTCGCTCGTCAGCCAGACCACGAAGTTCATGACTTCCTATTCGCTGCTCGTGGAAACCACGCTGCTCTCGCTGTTGCCTACCGTCATCGCCATCGTCTGCACCATCGGCATCCTCGCGCCCATCGTGCCCTCATATGTGGCGGTCCTTACGGTCATGCTCGTGATCTACATCGCCGTGGCTTACATCATGTTCCGCAAGATCACCCTGCTCTCCGCAGCAGCTGCCGCAGCGCAAAACCGCTTGTCAGGCGTACTTTCCGACTCTGTCACGAACATCCTCGCCGTAAAGACCTACGGCCGCGAAGATTACGAACGCTCCCTCTTCACCGACGCTTCCCTCGAAGCGATGCGCGCCGATTCTCGCAGCATGCGCGCCACCATCAAGCGCGGCATCATGACAAGCTCGCTCATTGTGGTCATCATGTCCATCGTCTCGATCTTCACCGCGGGCGGCAACGCGTGGTTCGGCATCAGTGCCGGCACGCTCGTGATGATGTTCACCTACACCTACAACCTCACCATGCGCTTCAACATGATCAATTCCATGCTCGCGCGCCTGAATAAGGTCTTCGGCGATGCCTCCGAAATGACCCGCATCCTCGATGAACCGCGCCTCGTCTCCGACGTGCCGAACGCGCCTGCGCTTCAGGTCGAAGCTGGCAACATCGACTTCAACCATATCGGTTTCACCTACGAAGACGCCGCGAACGCCACACCCGTGTTCACTGACCTCAACCTCCATATTTCCGGCGGTCAGCGCGTTGGTTTGGTGGGTCAATCGGGTTCGGGCAAGACCACGCTCACGAAGCTCCTGTTGCGCCTTTCCGATGTTCAGCAGGGCGAAGTGCTCGTGGATGGCCAGGATATCTCGAAATGCTCGCAGCAAAGTTTGCGCCGCCAGATCGCTTATGTGCCGCAGGAGGCGCTGCTCTTCCACCGCAGCATTCTCGAGAATATTTCCTATGGCAAGCCTGACGCCACGCGCGAAGAGATCGTTGCAGCTGCGGAAAAGGCGAACGCGCTTGAATTCATCGAGCAGTTGCCCAACGGCTTCGAAACGATGGTGGGGGAGCGCGGCATCAAACTTTCAGGAGGTCAGCGTCAGCGCATTGCGATCGCGCGTGCCATTCTGGCCGATGCGCCCATCCTGGTGCTGGACGAAGCTACCAGCGCGCTCGACTCCGAAAGCGAAGCGCTCGTACAGGGCGCCCTCGCGAACCTCATGCAGGGGCGCACATCCATCGTGGTTGCGCATCGTCTTTCAACAGTGGCCTCGCTCGATCGCATCGTGGTACTGGATAACGGCAAGATCGTCGAAGATGGCACGCACGCAAGTCTGATCGATGCCGGTGGCGAATACGCGCACCTCTGGGATCGCCAGACCGGCGCCTTTCTCGGATGACAAGCTGATGACAAGCTGCCCGGTCGTTCATCATCTTTTTTATCTCTTGGCTTCAGGCGCTATAATAAAGTTACGAAGATCAAAGAGAAAGGTGCCATCATGGCTGATGATTGCCTGTTTTGCAAGATCGTAGCGGGAGAGATTCCGTCGAAGAAGGTCTACGAAGACGAAGTCTGCTACGCTTTCGACGATATCGAGCCCGAAGCTCCAGTCCACACGCTTGTCGTGCCCAAGAAGCACTACGAAAACCTCAACGACAACCCCGATCCCGAGCTGCTCGGTCACCTGCTTTCCGTGGTGCCCGAGATCGCGAAGATCAAGGGCGTGTACGATTCCGGCTATCGCGTGAACATCAACACGGGCGAAGATTCCGCCTCCACTGTCCCGCATCTGCATCTGCACATCATGGGCGGTATCAAGATGGGCCGCGCAACCTTCGAAGAGTCCTTCCGCCTTGAAGAGAACGCTGACTAGGCGACAAACTACCCGGTCGTTCGTCGCCTTTAACGAAAGGAAGCATCATGACTGTTGCCGGAAAATGCGTTCATCGCTGCACGCATGTGCTCGATTTGGAAAAGACGCTTGCATTCTACGAGAAAGCGCTCGGCATAACTGAAACGCGGAGAAAAGAGCCTGAAGATGGTTCATGGATCATCGTCTTCGCGTCTAACGAGAAAAGCCCGTTTGAACTGGAGTTCACCTGGAACAAGGGCGTAACCGAACCTTACAACAATGGCGGTAAGGACACTCACATTGCCTTCCGCGTACCCGACATGGAAGAAGCCCGCAAGCTCCACGATGAAATGGGGTGTGTGGTGCACGATAACCCCGCCATGGGACTCTACTTCATCGAAGACCCCGATGGCTGCTGGATCGAGATCCTGCCAGAGAAAGAGTCGTAAGCGTTTCGATGGCGATTCCTGCAGCACGTAACGAATTGATGAAACTGCCGCTCAGAATTGGGTGGCAGTTTTGATTTGTGTGCATTTCTTTACAAAACGGTAAACAAAAAGCCGCAAAAGGCAAACAGCCCTTTCGTTCTACGAGCAAGCGATGAAGACAAGCGTAGTATCGATCTCGGACTGTATATACCTTTTGCAAAATGCTAGCAAACGCTTAAGTTCGCGCATCGTGAGAGAAAGTGATACTCATGGCTGCCCAAATAGTGGACGCACAATTCGTTAGGTCGCACATCGGGAGATTTCCCATCATCGACGTTCGCCCCGCGGAACTCTACAACGAAGGTCACATCCCCTCAGCCATAAATGTATGCGTTGCAGATTTCGATCGCTACGGTGCTGAAGAAGCCACCGAATTCTCAAAGGAATGTCGCCGTCATGCCTTCACCAGAGAATGTCCCATTATCGTGTATTGTCAGATCGGTCGTCATGCCAAACAGGCTTGTGACCTGCTCGAATCTGAAGGATATCAGCACCTCTATCTTTATCTGGGTAGCTTTGATGATTGGGCGAGCGACCCCGAAAACCCTATCGAGAAATAGTCCGTCGCCTTATTTCTGTTTCATCTGCGAGAGGGGAGTGCTTTCGCTACAATAGATGAAACGGAAAGGACTGAAACGGTGAGCACAGCGCAACCGCCACATCGCGAAGAAGACTCCCCGCAAGCGACCCATGCTACTAGTCAGCAAGCTGTTTTGACCAGGTCGCGCGATCGAGTGCTGGGCGAAAAGAAAGCTTGGGCTAAAAAGGCGCGCCGCCGTCATTCGGTCTCTACTACGAAATTCAGCCGCCATGAAGATGACAAACTGCCCGGTCGTTCGACACCTTTTGGCGAAGAGATCGCGGAAGGTCCTGTTGAGGATTCTGTTGAAGAGGCCGCGGAATCCACCCCCGAAGACTCCGCTAAAGAGGTCACGGAAGAGGCCAACGAAGAAATTGTCGAAGACTCCGCTGAAGAAACAGCCGAAGGCTCCGAAGATCCTATCGAAGATTCTGCTGAAGACCCCAAGGAAGGTCTTGGCGAGTATGTCGATGAACTCTCGCGAGAACTCGATGCGCTAGATGAGCTGGAAGAGTCTGAAGAAGTTGAAGATGAGGCCGAACTGGTTGAAGATGATCCTGCTGAAGATACCCCTTCAGATGAATCAGATGAATCAGAAGAACCCGAAGAATCGGAAGAACCCGAAAACGAGCCTCCTGTTGAGCCTTTGTTAGTAGACGGTTCTTCCGAAAACGAACAGGCAGAAGATCTCGCCGAAGAGCTTAAGATCGAACGCAAGCGCATCCCGCGCGAACAACCCAACTTACAGGCACGCTCATGGGGTGCGGTCTTCAAGTCCGATGCCTCCGCACGTCCAAAAGGTGACAAACTACCCGGTCGTTCGTCATCGGAACATCCCAAGCAGCCTTCGCGCCCTAAACCAACCAAGCGCGAAAAGCCAGCGCCCACACCAGCTCCTAAGCCTGTTGAGCGTCCGAAGCCAACCAAGCGAGAAAAACCAAAGCCCACATCTGCGCCTACGTCTGCGCCCGCGCCGGAATCTGCCACTCCTGCACGCCAAAAACCAACGAAGCGCAAGAAACCCGCGCCTCACTATCGCTATATCAAGAGCCCGTCGCTCGAGCAGGCCTTCCGCAACTTGTTGCGTCTCGATGCCGGTGCAGCCTGGCGCGCCACACGCATCCCGCTCGTGGCGTTCTTCCTGTGCTTCGCACTGCTCGCGCTTGCCATTGCTGACCAAGCGCCAGCCATCGATTCGTTCAATGCCACCATAAACGCGCTTATCCACGGCACGCGCGGCTTGCTCGATAGCTTCTTCGTCGCCATCACCATGTTGGGTGATTTTCTTCCCATGACGGCGCTTTGCCTGGTCGTATGCGCCATACTCGCCATCGCGCGAAAGTGGGACGGCCTCGCCTTTTTCGCTACGAACGTTATCCTGGCCGTAGTGTGCGTACAGGCACTGAAGCTCATCTTCGCCGTTCCGCGCCCTGGCGCCGAAACGCTCGTACCCATTCCTGGGTCGTTCTCGTTCCCTTCGGCACACAGCTTCTGTTCGCTCATCGTGTTCGGCATGATCGGCCTGCTCATCTTCCGTGCGCTGAACCGCAAAGGGGTTCCCTACAATGTAGCCATCGTGCCCGGCATCATCCTCGTCATCTTCGCGATCCTTATCGGCATCTCGCGCATCTACGTGGGCGTTCATTGGCCCAGCGATGTGCTCGGTGGCTGGCTGCTCGCGGGTATGTGGCTGCCCTTCGCAAGCGCGCTCTATACGGTCGGTGCCCGCAAAAGGTAACGAAGCGGGGAACCTCGTGGCTTGCCCTCTCCACTGGTGCAGATAGGTGTCTCGCGCTCGGCGCTAATGTGGTTAGAACAGCGCGCATCTTCATCGTGAAAACCCTCGAAAATGCTGCTCGATCAAATGTGATGGTCGTGTGAGCGCACCTCCGTTCACAGGGCAAAACCAACCGTTCCATTTCACCGTGCTCGCTTGTGCGTTTGGCCTGCATCTGCCACAACATCTTGCGCTTTCTGCGCGATATGGCCGCAGGCGCGATCGAGTTGTGGAGTTCCTGCAAAGATGGCGTGTAGATTGCGCGTAGTTCGCGCGCACAAAACGTGAAGAAAAATCACCTTTTCTTGCGCCGTCAACGCAAGACCCGTAGGCTTTATTACGCAGGCGTTGCCCTGATAGCAAATCGAATAGTTTAGCAGCTACGCGATGGTAGAAATGCCATCGCGTTTTGATGTAATCACCCTGTTACGAAACACGCCACACAATCGAACCATTTCGTAGCGAGTTGCTCGAACTCTCTTTTTGCGTGTATCGTCCGAGCGGTCTTCTTGGACGCAGCGTCTGTACATGCGGAGGTAGTCTCCGGTGCGAAGCACAAGAGCAAAGGTGCATCTCGCCACCACCACCGCAGCCAACTGAATCGTTCGCAAGACCCGCTTGCCGCGAACCTGTTAAAAGGAAGTTATTTGCTAGTACAAAAATTGCGCGCAACCGCACTGCCGATCCTGCTCGGTCTCGCAGTCGCCCTGTTGATCACGATGCCTTCTGTCGCTTTCGCAGACGATGAAGCATCAACCACTGAATCGAGCACGGAAGTTTCTGAATTCCATGCAGCGGTTCAGCCGGAAATCTCCAATGCGATCCTCGATGCAAGCTCATCGCTCGTTCAGCAGGCGAAGGTTTCCAATCTTCTCGACACAGCACTTTCGCTTGAAGGAAGCCCCTATTCCTATGGCGGCACCACTCCTCGCGGATTCGACTGCTCCGGATTCACTCGCTACTGCTTCGACAAGGCGCTCGGAGTGAAGCTTCCACGCACCGCAGCTGCTCAAGCAGCTCTTGGCGAATCAGTTTCGATGGATGAATTGCAGCCCGGCGACCTGCTCTTTTGGGGTTCTGGATCAGGTGTGTATCACGTAGGTATCTATGTTGAGGATGGCACCTATATTCATGCAGCCGGAAGCGGCAAGGGCGTACGCGTTCAGTCGATGGAATACTTCCATCCCACGTTCGCAAAGCGCGTTTGCTAAGAGCTTACAGCAGCGCTTAGGTACGAAAACGACCCTGGCTTTCATACCAGGGTCATTTTGTTTTAAGTGACAGACTACCCGGTCGTTCGCCACCAGTAATTCATCACCGCAATTCATCACCAGCGGTTTGCGCTTAGTAGTTCGTGGCGCGAATCTCGAAGTGACTCTGCGGGTGCGCACACACCGGGCACTTCTCGGGCGCTTCCTTGCCGATGTGCAGATGCCCGCACACGGTGCAGTACCAAACCTGCGCCTCTTCGCGACGGAACACCTCGTCGTTCTTGATGCGCTCGGTCAGCACGTTGTAGCGCTCTTCGTGCGTTGCCTCGATCGCCGCCAAACCATCGAAGAAATCCCCCAGCTCGTCGAAGCCCTCTTCGCGCGCGGTCTTTGCGAACGCAGGATACTGATTATCGGCCTCGAAATGCTCGGAGCCAGCCGCAGCCTTCAGCCCGTCGAGCACGTGAGGGATCTCACCATCATGCAAGCGCTTGAACAGCAGCTTTGCATGTGCCAATTCATTGCCGGCGGTTTCGTCGAAGATATTGGAGATCTGCACATAGCCGTCTTTGCGCGCCTGCTGTCCGAAAAAGGTGTACGTTACATAAGCCAGCGCCTCGGCGTTCAGCGCGGTTTCCATATTCTTCCAGGATTGCGAATCTTTGAGTTCCATCAAAACCCCTCCCTCAGTAAGATGACGAACTACCTATGGCGAACGACCGGGTCACTCGTCATTTGTCGTTTGGTGACGAACGATCGGGTAGTTTGTCATCGCTTCTTAGCGTGTTCCATTCATTATAGGAAGCCCGCGACCCAGAGCCTTGGCGCCCAAGGGCTCTGTCAACAATCTGTTAAGCCCCGGTTGGAATTGGTTTACTTATTCAACTGCTGATGCAGCGTCGTGAGCACGACAGTGAAATCAAGTGGCTTGGCGAAGTGTCCGTTCATGCCCGCCTCTTTTGTCTTGCGCACATCGTCAACAAAGGCAGCCGCGGTCATGGCGAAGATCGGCAGCGCGTCGTAGTTTGTGTCCTCACGCGGTAGATCGCGAATCGCGCGCGTGGCATCAAGGCCATTCATCACAGGCATTTGCATGTCCATGAACACGCAATCGTAATAGCCCGGTTCGTGGTCGCGCACCATCTCGAAAGCCTCTTGTCCATTCTGTGCATGCTCGAGCTCGAAGCCAGCTGCTCCTAAGAATGCAGATGCCACCTCGGCATTCAGATCGTTATCTTCGGCCAGCAAACCGCGCCTGCCACTGAAATCGATCTGGCTCACATCGGGCTTCTTTTCCGTCTCCCTCTGCGCAGGTTCAGCCTCCAGCAGTTTAACGAATAGCTGCTTGAGGCGTGACTTGAATAGCGGCTTGCTCACGAAGAAGCTTGCACCTGCCTGGCGTGCTTCCGTTTCGATCTCGGTCCAATCGTAAGCCGAAATCACGATGATCGGCACGTTCTCATTCGTCCTTTTGCGTATCTCGCGGATCGTTTGTACGCCATTCATGCCTGGCATGATCCAGTCGATGATCACCGCAAAGAAGTGCTCACCTGCCGCTTCGGCATCCACAAGCCTATCCACTGCTTCCTGTCCAGAAAGCACATACTCTGACTTCATTCCCAGATCGTCGAGTATGATATGCGTCGATTCGCACACCACCTCATCATCATCAACGATGAGCACGGGCAGATCGATGAACTCTTCATACACGCTCTCGTCCAATTTTGCAATCTTCAAGAATACGGTAGCGGTGAACGTGGATCCTTTGCCCAGTTCGCTCTCCACCTCTATATCGCCATTCATCATGCGGGCTGCCGAAAGTGCGATCGGCATGCCAAGACCAGTTCCCTGTTGCCTCACGACCTCTTGGTTTTCAGCGCGCGAGAACGCTTCGAACAAATGCGGCAGGTAGTCCTTGCTTATGCCGATGCCGTTGTCCTTTACGGTGAAGTCGTACTGCGCTGCCTTGGTGCTGCCAGCGTCCTTCTCTTCGAGCGTGATGTCGATCGTTCCACCCTCAGGCGTATATTTGATCGCGTTGCTCACCAAGTTGGTGTAGATCTGCTGCAGGCGCACATGATCGCCGATCACTTCCTCGTGGACAATATCTTTCACGCGAAGGATCAGCTTCTGCTGTTTTGCATCGGCCAGCGGCTTATTGATGTCGATCAGGTCCTTCAGCATCACAGAAAGATCGAACGGCTCCTCAGAAAGCTCGATGCGCCCCGACTCGATCTTCGACACATCCAAGATCTCGTTGATTAGGGATAACAGATGCTTGCCTGAGGAGGCGATCTTCGAGAGGCAATCTTTAACGCGATTCGTATCGTCTAGGTTGGCCCCCGCAA
Organism: uncultured Eggerthella sp.; assembly: GCA_900542525.1. Taxonomy (GTDB): domain Bacteria; phylum Actinomycetota; class Coriobacteriia; order Coriobacteriales; family Eggerthellaceae; genus Anaerotardibacter. The sequence continues at coordinate 11,597 of UQNZ01000013.1, read as the reverse complement.
TGGCAGTCATGCCGATGATCGCATTGAGCGGCGTGCGGATATCATGGCTCATGTTCGAAAGGAAGCTCGTCTTAGCGGCGCTCGCGTTGTCGGCTATGTCAAGCGCGGTCTGGAGCGCTTCGCGTGTAGCGGCTTGGCGCTTGTTGAAAATGTTGACTTGCCTGCGATAGCGCAGGAAAACGATCACGATCGTTGCGATAATGGCCAGGCCGATCACCAGAAGCGGGAGCGCATAATGGCGGATCACTTCAAGCAGCGAAAAAGGTACACGCGCCTCGGAGTATTGGATCAATGCGTTGGTGATCAGCGTATTATCGATCTGCTGGGTTGCTTCTTGCATAATAACTGCAAGCGTAGGATTCTCGCGGCTCACAGCGAACGAAAATCCTTCGCTGGCCTCAAGGTAGGCAGTGTTGAAGGTGTCGTATTCGGGGTGTTCGGCAATGAAGAGCTGCAGGATGCTCGCATTGCCAATAACGCTGTCGGTCTCTCCACGCGACATAGCCCTGAATGCTTCATCGCGTGAAGGGTAATTCACAAGCTCCGCGCTCGGATCGTACTGCTCAAGGAACTCTTGCTGCCCGATGGCCGCCTCGGTAGAGGCCACACGTTTGAGTACGTTATCGTCGTAATCACCCGTGTATGCGACCATGATGCGGTCTTCAACGAGCGGTGTTGTTTGGTAGAGATCTTCCTTTTCGCGCGACCAGGTGTCGTCATATACGGGGAAGATCACATCGACTTCATTGGCTTTAATAGCTTCGCGCATCGCATAACGACTATCGAACGCTTTCGTTTTGATGGGAATGCCCAGATACTCTTCCATGATAGGGAGCGCTGATCCCAGTACTCCAGTCGGTTTTCCTTGCTCGTCTTGGCCTGAGATGGGAAGGTTGTTTGAGAGGTAGCCAAGCGTGATCGATCCCTTTGCCTCGAGCCAAGCATGCTCTTTTTCAGTGAGTGCAGTGGTCATGCCGCTGCTGGCATAGTATTTCTCCCAGCTCTCTGCCAAAAAGCTCGGATCGTTCGCAAGCAAGTTCTTTTGCGCTTGATCAAGCTTGACGAGCAAGTCATTGCGGTCTTTGTTCACGACGAAGTAGAGCGGATCGCCATCGAGCCCCATATCCATTGAAGAGAAGAGAAGCTCCTTCTCAAGCTCGGGCGTTTTAGGGATGCCAGCAACAATATCTACTTCACCGTTCTTCAGTGCTTCGATAGCCTTCCCGCGCGTGAGGTATCGGTAGGTGTAATCCCATCCGGAATAGGGGGAAAGACGCTGGTAGTATTCATAGGCATAGCCCGATTTCCGTTCATCGTCACCAAAGCCATCTTGGAAGGCAGGGTCTCCATAGTAGTAGCCGATGCACACGTGCTCGTTATTGCTTTTTTGATCTGATTGAGCGGGTTCGGCGAAGGCTTTGCCCGCGAAAACCTCGGAAGTTCCCGAAACTGCTAAAGCCCCCGAATCCCCTGAGGATTCTGAAGTTCCTGAAGCTCCTGCAACTGTCGAAGACACTTGAGCTGCACCAAATAGCGCCCCGCCTAATACGAGTGAGCAGGTAACGAGCGCCGCAAGTAGCGCACGACGAACAGGGAAGACGCGCGTAGCGTCACGTTTTTGAACATCCGTTGAACGCACGAGAAAGCTCTTTCATTTTTTTGATCGACCCTATAAGTAAGTCTAGCCTTACTGTCGCTAAAAAGTAAGCAAGATGAAAGATTTTTCGAAATTCGTCTACGTTATACTTACTAATTAATAGGTAGTGAATCATTGCCAGCCGCGCGGTGAACCTGCGCGCGTTGTCCCTCCGATGAACAGGAGAAACATGAACGCACAGAACAAGCAGCAGCTCCAAACTCTCCATGCGCTCTACCCTACGCGCGAAGAGGCGGCCGCTGAAGTAGCGCGTCTTTCTGCAGCCGCGCATCTTCCCAAAGAAACGGAATTCTTCGTCTCCGATATTCACGGCGAATTTGCCGCGTTTTCACACATCTTGCGCAACGCTTCCGGCGGCATTCGCGAGCTCATCGATTTCGTGTTCGAAGATGGTCTTTCCCAAGACAAGAAGCGCACGCTTGCTTCGCTCGTCTATTATCCTGAAGAGCGCGTGTCCATAGATGCCGAAGCGGCGATCGACGAATCGGCCTACTATTTTGGCACCATCGTCGAACTGGTCGCGCTCGCGCACCCGCTCGTGCTGCGTCATACAGCCGAGCGCGTCTACGACCTGCTTCCACAGGAATACGCTGCGCTCATCCGCGCGTTGCTCGTGCATTGCCACTACGTACACAAGCCCGAAGGCACGCCCGAGATCGCAAAGTCCTACGAGCCTGACCTCTACGCGAATGCGCTGGTCAACAACGCGATTGAAACCGGTATCGCGCCCGATATCATCGTGGCGTTGGCTGAGCTCATTCAGCATTTGGCAGTCGATCACCTTCACATGGTGGGCGATGTCTACGATCGCGGTCCGTACCCCGACCTCATCATGGAAGAGCTCATGCGCTTCCCCTCCATCGACATTCAGTGGGGCAACCACGATGCGGTGTGGATGGGCGCGGCGCTGGGCCAGTGGGGCTGCATCGCGCACGTGGTGCGTAACTGCGCGCGCTATGGCAACCTCTCCATCCTGGAAGATTCCTACGGCATCAATCTGCGTCCGCTCGCAACCTTCGCGCAAACCGCCTATGCCGAAGACCCCTGCGTGGGCTACGCACTGAAGGGCGATCCGGGCCTCACGCCTGAAGAGCACCGCTTGAACGTGCAGATCCAGAAGGCTATGGCCATCCTGCAGTTCAAAGTAGAAGCCCAGCTCATCGATGAGTATCCTTCGTTCGGTCTCGAAGATCGCAAGCAGCTTCACACCATCAAGTTCAGCTCCGAGACCGACGCGGACGGCAACCCCACCGCCGGTACCGTTGAAGTTAGCGGTGTTGAATACGCCATCACTGACCCGGTGTTCCCTACGGTCGATTGGTCCGATCCCTACAAGCTCACTGCCGAAGAAGAGGCGGTCATGGAATCGCTCGCGCAAGCGTTCATCAGTTGTGAAAAACTCCAGCGTCACATGCAGTTCCTGCTCGATGTGGGCAGTCTCTACACTATTTATAATGACAACTTGCTCTTCCATGCCTGCGTGCCGCTGAACCCCGATGGCTCGCTCAAAGAGGTGGATGTGTTCGGCACCATCTACAAGGGTCGCGCGCTCTTCGATATCTTCGACCAGTATGTGCGCGATGCGTTCTATAGCCCCGACCCTGAACTGCGCAAACGCGGTATGGACCTTATCTGGTACATGTGGCTTGGCGCAGGTTCGCCGCTCTTTGCGAAAAGCAAGATGGCCACGTTCGAGATCTATCTGGTGGCCGATAAAGCCGCGCGCAAAGAGGTGAAGAACCCCTTCTATACGCTCTTCGATGAAGAAGCGGTTTTCGATGGCATCTTTGAAGACTTCGGGCTCGATCCCAAGACCGCGCACATCGTGTGTGGTCACGTGCCCGTGAAGGTGAAGGATGGGGAAGACCCCGTGAAGTGCAACGGCAAGGTGTTCACGATCGACGGCGGTTTCTCAAGCGCCTATCAGGGAACAACGGGTATTGCGGGCTTCACGCTCATCTACAGCTCGCAGGGCTATTTCCTCGATGCGCATAAGCCGCTGCCTTCTACGGCCGAAGCCATCGAAGAGCGCCTTGATATCTTCTCAGAGCGTCGCGATGTCCAGCTTGCGCCTGAGCCTATCTTGGTCGCGCAAACCGATCTTGGTGCAGCCATCGAAGAACAGATCGATGCCCTCACCATGCTCATCGGATGATAAGTGATAGAGGTCGTGTAATTCGACACATCATTGGTGACAAACTACCCGGTCGTTCGACAACATTGTTTGACATCTTTTTAAAAACGGAAAACGCACGCCTGACGTGCGTTTCTTATGTTAAGACTTGTTTGTAAACACATAAACAACTATACTATAAATGCGTTTAGGAGTGTGATCCAAATGGCAACGAAAACATTCTCAAGCAGGGCAGATGCGGAGAAACTTGCGTATGCAGATGCACTCGCAAAAAAGGAATATGGCATGTCGTTCGGCCAGTATTGCGGCACGGTATTGCTTAATGGTATTGAGCAAACTGGCGAATTACCTCGTTACAAAAATGAAGATGAGTTCGCACGGAAAAAACGAGCAATAGAATTCATGAAGAATTTCTCTTCCTATCCGCACGATGAACGTATCGGCAGAATGACAGACGAAGAGCTTAAAGATCTTATAGCGAGTCGTTATGAATAGAAAACTACTGGTAGATACTAATATCTTTTTGGATGTTGCGATCAATGCGCGCGAAGGGCATGTTCCAGGAGTCCTTCTTTGGGATGAATTTCTCTATGGCGAAGCAGAGGGATATATAGCAGCAACATCGCTCAAAGATATTTATTACATTCTCAGCAAATATGAAGGTGAGTCTCGTTCGCGTGGTTTTATCGAGGCTATACTAAAAATCTTTCAGGTGGTACCTGTCGATGCTCTTATTTGCAATACTGCGATCAGGTCCAACGAGCCAGATTTTGAAGACGGTATCGTGCGCGAATGTGCGGAGAGCATTCCGGTAGACTTTATCATTTCTCGAGATAAAAATGCTTTTGGACGCTCGTATATCAAAAGCCTCACCGCACAAGAATACCTAGATTTCTTCTGCGATATCGAAGAGATCGAGCTCCCAAAATAGCCAACAAACTTCGGTCGTTTGACACCTATTAAAGCGCGGCGAGCGCTTCGAGGGGTTGGACAGCCTCGATCTCAGCGCGATGAAGTTCTAAAGAATTCCAAATATCTACTTTGGCCTGCATATTCATCCAGAACTGTGGGGTAGTGCCAAACAAACGCCCAAGCTTCAGACATATTTCTGGGCTAAGGTTTCTACGCTCGCGCACGATATCGTTCACGGTCTGTCGAGTAACCCCAAGCTTTTCAGCGAGCTTCGCAACGCTCAGATCGAGCTCGGGCATATAGTCTTCACGCAGAAATTCCCCAGGATGAATAGGCTTTCGGGAAACATCGATCATATCTTCACTCATAAGAGACTCCTTTAGCTAAGACGACGAACTATCCAGTAGGTTGTCGTCTTTAGTTCGATCTGGTTTTCGCTTGAAATAATCGATTGCATACGTATCTAGATTAGGGTGCGGTAGCTTTTCGATATTAGGATTGGGTTTGGCATCCGTGAGATCGTATTCAGCTTTCATAATGAACCTCCAATGACAAACTACTTGGTAGGCTGTTGTCTAATGGCAGTCGCAAATCTCAACATCGTAGACGCCTTCTGCTTCGAAGCGAAAACAGATACGCCATTGATCATTAATGGATATGGCGAACTGCCCTTTCCTGTTGCCCTTTAAGGCATGCAGTCTATTTCCAGGAGGCAGCCTTAAATCAAGTATGTCTTCGGCGTTATCAATATACTCAAGTTTTCTAAGAGCCCTTCTAATCAGATCCGCAAGCAACTTCTTACTTTCTCCGTCTTCGAATAGGAGCCGAGTATCGCTATCTGCAAATGTTTTGATCATGAGAACCTTTCAACATATGAATTGTAACATGTAGCGTTACACGTTACAAGATTCCTATTGAGAATGGGTCCGCAGCTCACTTTTTTGTTGTCTTGGAGCAGATGACAAACAATTCGTAATTCATTAACTTCTAGAGCTCATTAGAGCATGCGATGCGATCATTGCTCGATCCGACCACTGCTTCCTGAAAGCATGCTCTCTGCAAAGTCGGATGCAATTCGGTTTTTAACTTCTCGGACAAATTTCAAATTTGCCGGTCTGGATCTCAGCAAGATTTTTGCGCCAAGATCAAAACTTCTCTCTTTCTCAAATAGTCGGAAGCAATTTATGTAAACAATCGAAAAATTATAATTAAACGGTTGCAAAAGAAAAAAATTCTCTATAATGAAAAAAGTTCAGAATTAAAGCTTGTAAAATTTCTGAATATGGTATAATAACGGAAGAGAAAATAGCGGTTAGTGCATGAACAAAGATTCGCAACATAAATCGACTGAGGCTCAGCAGTGGCCACCGATTTCCTTCGAGAAACACGCGTGGCAGCAAGACGGCAACCGCGATGCAACCGAGCGCATCGAGGAAGGCGTTGCGAAGGGTGAAAGCAAAGGCTCCTTCGCCAAGGTTGTTGAAGGTTCTGGAGATAGTGGATCAAGTTCACTTGGCTTGAATCGCAGCACTGAAATGGAATACCAGGCTGCACTTCCGCTGTTGATCGCCGAGCGAAGCGTGGCGGTTCCGGACGATCTGTCAGCTCGCATCAGCGCACTGCTCGTAGAGATGGCGCGCTTCGATGTGGAGTTGAGGCAGCGTGCGGATAACGTACCGACCATGCTCTTGCGGAGTGAAAGCTCAGCAAGCTCTCAGATCGATCGACTCACTTCGACCGCTCAGAGCGTTGCGCTTGCAGAGCTTTATCCCAAGGCATCCAGTGATGCGCGCCTGGTTGTGGCAAACATGATCGCTACTCAAAAAGCGCTCGAATTGCCAGCCGGGTTCACGCTCGAGGGAATCGTGGAAATTCACGATCTGCTGCTCGATAACTCGCATCTTGAAAACCAAACCAATTCGGCATTTGAAAAGCTACGCCAGAAACCGGTCTGGCTGGGGGGCACGTCATTCACTCCTCATACCGCACTATTTGTGCCCCCTGCTTTTCAACATGTACCTGAATACATGGCGGATCTGATCGAATTCGGCACTCGATCTGATCTGAACCCAGTAGTGAAGGCAGCCATTCTTTACGCACAGTTTCAAACCGTGCATCCGTTCCTCACCGCGAATGGCCAAACCGGCAGAGCTCTGATCCATCACATTTTCAGAGCAGAAGGAGTTCTTTCTTCGACTCTGATTCCAGTCTCTGTCGGTTTCCTTCACAACATCGATTCACTCATTAATGCGTTGCAGTCCTATCGCGAAGGCGATCCACTCGTCATCATCGAAGAGGTTGTCTCTGCATTGGAGCTTGCCTTGTTCGTAAGTCGCGTCACCGAGACTTCAATCGAATCGCTCTTGGAAGATTGGGATAACCTTGTCGGTCATCGCAAAGGATCGAAGATCCGTCAACTTCCAAAAGCATTGGTGAAACAGCCGGTTGTCAATTCCGCCTATCTGGCAGACAGCTTGGGAGTAACCCAGCGCACGGCAACCACGCTCATTCTTCGAGCTTGCGAATACGGAATGCTCCGGCATATGGGCAAGCGTCAACGTGGCGATTTCTATCAGTCGGACGCCATTATCAACGTCCTCGACGAGATCAACGAAGCTAGCACGTTCCGCAACATCCGCATTGCGTAAAGGTGACAAACTACCCGGTCGTTCGACATCCGACAGGGTAATTCGTCATCCATGTCACCTGCTGTTTTTGCAGGCTGGTCGATGCGATTTGAAGCTGAAGTGCGCAAAACGGGCTAATTTTGGGTCAAATTCCCCTGAGTTACTAGTCATAAAAAATTTTTGCGGGCCTTAGAACGGCTCTCAGAGCCTCGTTTTTTCGGGCGAATTTTAAAAAATGCTCGATTTGCTGCCAGGGGAGTCCGAAGTTAGATGATCCGACGCATCCGAGCCCCCAGATTCAAAGGTGACAAATTACCCGACCCACGGCACAGCCGACAGACCTTCTCGGCAAAGCTCGCATCGACTGTGCTCGATCAGCGGAGAGGGTGAGGCAATGAGGTGACTCTTTGCCGACTAACTTCGTTAGTAATAAAACCCGAGCAAAGCAGCGACGCACGAAAGAACCTGCAGGATGCAGGTTCTTGAGCAGGGGAGCGGGGAACCTCGTGTCTCGCGCTCGGTGCTGATTGAGTTGATTATGAACGGCAAAAGATGACGAACGACCGGGTCGTTTGTCATCGATTTGGCGCAGGAAATCGCAGCAGAAGCCACCAGATGCTTTCTAAGACGAGGCGCGAATTTTAATCGAAAAAATGGCGAAAATTGGCGTTTTCCACACGGAAAACTCCTGATAGCAAGCCGTATATCATTTGTATAGCTATCTGCTAGCTATCTGCTAGAAATAGGTGTGAAATGCAGCTAAAAGCGGGGAAATCTGCCCAAAAATCAGGAATAGAATTACGTCCAGTTGAAGCAAAGAAAATAGCACATGCAAGATTGCGAAATAGGCACGAAATTAGACCCAAGATCGCGTGCGCGTTGGAATGTATAGCCGAATGTATATCTCACAAGGTTTGGTAAAAGAGGTTTTCCACAAAGAAAAATTCATATTCGTGGTCGTATTCCATATTCACAATTCGTCCATTTTCCGGATTGGGCGCAAAAAAGGCCCAAAATCAAGAAAATCCGACCTGGGAAAACGTATGTGGAAAACTGCGCCAAAATCTGTCTCGATCATTGGGCTGGAAGAGTGCCGTATATAGACTAAAAGTCCAGGAAAAGCCCGAATAATCTGACCAAACAAATCGTGTGGAAAACGTTGAGAAATTGCGAAGAGCTCGATAAGCCCGGAAAACGCCAAAAATGGTGTTGAAAATGAACCCGAGCACCCCTCGAAATGTGTAGGAAATGTGAAGATTTGCTTGACAGAAAAGGGGCAAAACGGGGCAAAAATCACGATTCAATGTCATTTTGGCAACGTGGCAGGTAGCAATACGTTTTTCACATCCGCCATACGGGCGCTATACGGTTTGACCATACCTTTTCATCGCGCAAAAAAACGGAGCGCGATCCAGAATCTAGCCGAGTGCTATCGGCGTTCTCCACTTCACTAAAGCGCCAGTTCAGACGCATTTTCGAAATCCCCATACACGTGCGCGACCGTGACCACGATGCTAAAATCGGCGATGCCGGTTAGTGATGAGGAACGAAATTTAAATGCAACTACTACGCCAACACACGTTTGGTTGTGGCCACTGCACCCCCTGTGCTGTGGCTAAAGTTGTATTTACCCTTTTTGCAGGATTCGTTACCGTTGCGCTAACTTTCGCAGCAAGTCTTATCCTTTCTTCAACCCTTTATGTAAATGCCGCGTATGCCGAGGTCACTGTGAATAAAGGCGCAAGCGCGGAAGCCACTCAAAAAGTTCAAAACGATCAAAACGCTAAAAAAGAAATCGCAGGTCAAAGCGATGCGAAGGCAACGGCAAAGAGCAGAAACGCCGCCGGAAACGGAAATGCCGCGCTTTCGCAGAATGCGGCTTCGACCTCGAAAAACTCCGAAAGCGCGGTATGTGGTGCGGCAAACACCGCAGGTGCTACTAATGCGCAAAACAACACTACTAACAATGGTTCTGCAAACGCGACCAACCAAGGTGCGCAACAAGCAAAACCGGCAACCTTCTCTATTACATATGTGGTTGATGGCAAGTCTGCCACTACCAATGGGGTCGCTGGAACTATCACGCTTGAAACGCTCGAGTCAAAAACCAACGAAGATGGCATCACGTTCACCTTCCTCGGTTGGAAGCTCCCGGATGGTACGCTGCTCGCCCCTGGTTCCAAATTTGAAATGACCGAGGACGTAACGCTCACCGCCGCTTGGAAGATCGACTCCGCAGACACCAATGTTTCGATCCAGAAACCGCAAACCATCAATAAGGCTGATTCCCTTAACACCGCAGAGAAAGCAGAAATCGCAGCTCAGCCTAATAATCCGGTTCTGGGTCCCGGGTACGATCTGGTCGTGATCCCGACAGAAAGTGAAACAAACGACCAGTTCGGCAACGACATGGGTGGAACGTCGAGTGCCTCTAATGGCATAACTACGCTTCCGAACCCGGACGAAAACCTACTCATTCCTGAAGACCCCAACATTCCTGTTCCACCTGATGAACAAGGAAAATTCACTATCAATCTCGACAAAGACTCTTCTGATACTGAAATAACAACGGTGAATCCGCACGCTCCTCCATCGGGCGCCCCAAGTAATTCTTCCTCCACGGGCGCAACCGAGGACGGCAAGGCGAACAGCGAAGATGACGCTGACCACGACGCCGACGCAGACGCCACCACTCCTGAGTTCGTCGTGAACGTGAACGCTCCTGCGAACGTCAACTCTGCTAAGAATGCAACCGCCGAAGACAATGCGGCTGCAATCGACCCCAACTTCGTGGGTCCCATCGCTCCAGCAGGCACCATCACCAACCCTGCGGACGATCCTGAGGCACAGGCAATCATCGCCGCCTACAACAACAAGAAGAACAACACTAATAAAGAGTTCACCATTCATCCCGCTCTCGCGAAAGCGAAAACGCAGAGCATCATCTCCACGGCAGCAGCCACCAAGAACTACTGGACTCCCGGCAACACCACCATCTGGTGGACATGGGATTCCGCCACCGGCACGCTCACCCTCGGCAACGACGCAACGGCCGACACCGAGCTTCCCGACTTCACCCCGAACACCCTCCCATGGCTCACCGCCACCAGCGGCGGCGCAACGCCAAACGAGATCAAGCACATCGTCACCTCCGTGAGCTCCCGCGGCGCACGCATCATCGTGAAGCAGATGACCGGCTGGTTCGAAAACTACACGGCACTCCTCACCTTCGACGCCACGGGCCTCAGCGTCACGCAGGCCACCAGCCTCGAACGCCTCTTCAAGGGCTGCCAGAACCTGACCTCCATCAGCAACCTGGACACCTGGCGCTCCGAAGCAACCACCAACTATGCTGAAATGTTCTCCGGCTGCTCCAGCCTGAAGGCGCTCGACCTCTCCGGCCTCTACACGGCCGACTTCTCGGGCTCCGGCGCAGCAACCACTTCCACGAAGAACCGCACGAACATGCTGGCAGGCATGACCTCGCTCGACACCCTCAAGCTGGGCGCACACACGTCTCTCGAAGACACCGCCCTCCAGCTTATCCCCAGCCGCCTGGACTCCCTGGGCAAATGGGAAGCGCAAGCAACGGACCCCGCGGAAGCCATCGCCTGGAAGGGCACGGCCAGCGAGCTCATCCAGCGCTACCCAGCCACCGGCGGCATCGCGCCTGACGACACAGGCACCCTGCCCGATCCCACCAAGCCGCTCACGGCGAACATCATCTATGTATTCCACGTCTGCGGCACCTTCCCCTCGAACGACAAGGTCCACTGGGATTACAACTCCACTACCAAGACCATCACCATCTATGCTGACTACAACGCCGGAGCGGGCGAAACCCACGTCACCGACACCTACATGCCTTGGCTCGACGCCATCACGCAGGCAGATGTCACTCGCGTGAACTTCTCGCGCAAAGACCTCAACGGTAATGACGTCTGGTACGTGACCTTCGCAAGTCTGGGTGGCCTCTTCCAGGGCTACACCAACCTGACCAGCTTCGTCGGCGTGGGCCTCAACACAGAAAACAACCTGGACTTCTCCAACCTATTGGCGGGCTGCACGGCTCTCACCACGGTTGACATCTCAACCTGGGAAATGCGCGCACAAGCTGCCGCCGCCACCCTCAACATCCAGAACATGCTGCAGGGCTGTGCCGCGCTCAACACCATCAGCGTGGGCGATGGCGTCGTGCTCTACATCAGCGCCGCCAACACGGCAGGCCTCGAATCCCTCCACGGCCGCCGCGAAGCCCAAGCGGGTC
>UQNZ01000012.1 GCA_900542525.1 uncultured Eggerthella sp. | reverse complement strand
GCAGCGCGACCACCGTATTCTTGCCCATCTTGGAAAGCGCATCTGCAAGACCTACCGTTGTAGTAGTTTTACCTTCGCCAGCTGGCGTGGGATTGATTGCCGTGACCAGAATGAGCTTGCCCGGCTGGTAGTCTTTATCGCGAAGAAGATTGTAGTCGACCTTCGCCTTCGTTCGCCCATAGCACTCGAGGTATTCGCTCGCCACACCTGCTTTCTCTGCAACAGCGGAAATGTCGAGTGGTTGAGCCGCTTGGGCGATTTCAATATCGGTTAGCACGTCGAGTCCCTTCTTTCTCTTTAAGCTCTAGCGCTGATTATCGCACTTTTTCAACTCGTTATAGATCAGGCGAAGCCCCTGTAAGGTTAGCTCCACATCCACTTCGGTAATCGTATGTGAAAGCGGCGCGATACGGTGCGCAAGACCGCCCGTTGCTACCACTTTGGTCTTATAGCCAAGCTCTGCCTGAATGCGCTCAACGAGACCATCGACGCGAGCCGCCTCACCGCTCACCACTCCGATCTGGATGGCCTCAGATGAATCGCGGCCGATCGCCACACCAGGATCCTCCAATTCGACTGCACGCAAAAGCGCCGCTCGCGTCATGAGCGAACGCATCGAAGATTCCACACCAGGAGCGATAACGCCACCTACGAACACGCCGTCCTTGTCGATGACCTCCATGTTCGTTGCGGTACCAAAATCAACGACCACGACCGGCGAACCGAAGATGGCTTTCGCTGCAACCGCATCAGCCACACGATCAGCACCAAGTTCGACGAATGAAGTCTTATCGATGTTCAGCAAGTGAGCGCAACTGCACGCCGAAACCACCTGAGGGGCAACACCGAAGGAACGTTCGCACACCTTTTCCCAATTGTGCGTGAGAGCCGGCACCACCGAACAGAGGATGGCACCTTTGATCGCACCAGCATCGATCTCTTCGGCGCCAAGCAACGCGTGAAGCTTGATGCGCAATTCATCACTCGTGTATTCAACGTTGGTGGCAAGCCGCCACATATGGATCAAGCGATCTTGATCATAGATTCCTAAAACGGTGTGGGTATTGCCGACATCAACCACTAAAAGCATTGCGAAGTACCTTCCCAGGCCTACTATTTTTATAAACACTCGGCGATTATGTACAGTAAATCGTAAAACGAATGCTACCATATTGCATAAGGGGAAATCACTTTATCAGCACGTGCTTGATAAAAGTTTTAAGAGGTATTGAGAGGGATTAGCTATGGATCACACTCCTGCGCGCATTCTTGTCGTCGATGACGAACCATCTATCACCGAATTCGTTAGCTATGCTCTGCAGAAGGAAAACTACACGGTTGATACTGCTGGCGATGGCGAACAAGCACTCGCGCTCATCGAGCAGAAGCCCTACGATCTCTACATCCTCGACATCATGCTCCCAGGCATCGATGGTTATGAACTCTGCCGTCGTATTCGCGCCTCTTACGACACACCTATTCTGTTCTTGAGTGCGCGTGATGGCGAGGTGAACAAGATCATCGGTCTTGAGCTGGGCGCAGACGACTACCTGGCTAAGCCTTTTGGCATCCGCGAACTTATCGCACGCACGCGTACGTTGCTCCGCCGTTCGCAAGCCACCAATTCCACAAGCGCTGAAGTCAATGCGAGCGGCATCGTGCTCGACGACGATGCGCACACCGCCACTGGCGAACATGGCCCGATCGATCTTACGCCGCGTGAATTCGAACTCATGAGCTGCCTCATGCACAATGCTGGCAAGGTCGTCTCTCGTGAAGACCTGCTGCGCGAAGCCTGGGGATGGGAATTCATAACAGAAACGAAGACGGTGGATACACATATCAAGCGCCTTCGAGACAAGATCGAAGCTGCTGGCTATAATCCGCAAGTCGTCGAAACCGTACGTGGTTACGGTTATCGCTTCAAAAAATAGCCTGGCGAAGCTTCGATGAGGCTTGCAACGCATGTCGCATTCACGACGACGCTTCTCTCTGCCTTAAGCTGCTCGATCATCTGCATCTGCAGCATTCACTTCTTTCATGCTTCAGAGTGGATCTTGCTGTTCATCATTCCGGTCAGCTGTATCGCGTTCTTCTTGAGTCTTGCCATCGCTCATTTCACGAGCAAGCCTTTCCGCGAACTCACCAAGAACCTCAAACGCTATCAACAAGGCGATTACAACATTTCGTTTACCATCAACCATGGTATCTATGAAAGCGAAGAACTCTCGCACGATATCGAAGATCTGATCGATACTGCAGAGTCTCATAAGGACGAGATTGCGATACTGCGCCATCGTGAAGGCGAATTCATCTCGGACGTAGCGCATGAATTCCGCACCCCTTTAACGGCGATCAGCGGCAATGCTGAGCTTATGATGGACCCCAATATGCCGCTTTCCATGCGTCAGCACTTCTTGCAGATCACTCTTTCAGAGGCGGAACGCCTGAATAATCTCGTAAACGATCTCATTTCGCTGCGTCATATCCAAGAAGATTCCCCTGCCACCATAGAGCGCGTGAATATTCGCCAGATCGCTGAAGAGGTTGGCGAAATATTGAGCGCGAACTTCCAAAAGAAAAATATTGAGTTTTCCATCGATGGTGAGGCGCCTGATATTCTTATCGACCCAGCGCGCTTGAAGCAAGCGATCATCAATCTTACCGACAATGCCTGCAAGCATGTGTCCGAAGGAGGCAGCGTGAAGATCATGCTTTCTGGCGTTGATGATAAATCCATCATCGCTGTGAAAGATAACGGCGTGGGCTTCGGCGACATCAACCCGTCACTTCTATTCAAGCGTTTCTACCGCACTGACTTCTCACGCTCACGCGTAAAAGGCGGATCGGGTCTCGGACTTTCGATCGTGCAAGCCATCGTTGAAGGCAACGATGGTAACATCACCGCATTCAATGACCCCGAAGGCGGCGCTGTGTTCCTCATAGCGTTCCCCTCCGTTATCGATCGCTAAAGCTCCTTCTGCCCATCTCACGCAAGCAGCACGCCCAAGGGGCACTTGCAACTACTCGCTTTCGTTAGTCGATAGCATGCAAGAGAATGATGAGAGAAAGAGCTTAACTCTTATTGAAGACAGCGCCCAACTTTGCCCCTATTGCTGATGTTCTACTCATAATAAAAGAACGCCGGCATTACGCCGGCGTTCTTTTAGGAAGGAAAGATTTCCCAAAGGTTGGATCGTGGCCTTATGCAGGCTTAACTGGAGCTCGATCCTCTTCAGGCTCAATATCGTCACCCAATCGAATGCCGCCTTCTTCCTTAAGGCGTGCGATCGTCGCATCATCTGCGCCGACCTCTTTCAGGTAGACTTCAGTGTCTGCACCAAGCGGTGAAACCTCAGTGAATTCAGAGATCTCGACCGGGATGGTTGAGATGTGGTGAGGCAGACCAGTCTGCAGCACGCGACCAACGCTGGGAAATTCGACCCATGCAAGAGCCTCAGGGTTCTCGCGCGTGATCTGCTCGACCGCTTCAGTCTTGGAATTGACCTTAGCGATACAGAAGTCCTTGTCCTCAAGCCAATCCAGCCATTCCTGGGTGGTGCGGCCCTTGATGGTCTCTTCAACGATCTCGAAGGCTTCAGGAGCTTCCCAACGACGCATCAAACCAGTCGGCTTGATCTCGGGGTGACCGATCGCATCGCAGAAGGGCTCCCAGAACTTAGGCTCAACCATGCCAAGAGCAAGCTTGCCGCCGTCCTTGGTCTCATAGACGTTATAAGCGGTTGACGGATACTCGAGATCGTCACGCTTGCATTCGCCATCATTGAAGCACCAGCGGCTGTCGAGCAGTGAGTTCCACCAAACGAAGCAATCGAACATCGAGATGTCGATATAAGCGCCTTCGCCCGTAACCGTACGCGCATAGAGCGCAGCGAGCAGCGCCTGACCAGCAACCATGCCGGAAGACAGGTCGCAGAGATGCAGCGGCGAAGTAGAACCGTGGTTTACTGACAGATAACCACTCGTCGCCTGCATGTTCAGGTCGTGCTGAGCCTTCTTCGAACGAGGATCGTTGGCGCCATAACCCGAGATCGAGCAGTAGATGATGCCCGGGTTGAGCTTCTTGATTGATTCATAGTCGATGCCGAGTTTAGCGGTAACACCAGGACGGAAGCTCTCGACGATGATGTCTGCTTCCTGTGCCATCTTCAAGAACCAGTCAACAACTTCTTCGTTCTTCAGATTCAAAGAAACGGACTTCTTGTTGCGGCCGAGCGCGGTGATGTAGTAAGAGATTCCGCCGCCCTTGGTCGGATAATCGTGACGCATGAAGTCGCCCAGACCCGTGTCTTCGACCTTGATGACCGTTGCGCCGAGGTCTGCGAGAACCTGCGTTGCATAGCCACCAGGAAGGTAACGAGAGAAGTCGAGAACGGTAATGTCAGAAAATGGAGTATTCTTTGCCATTAGTTAAACCACCTTTATTTAGTCTTCTTCGAGTTCGGACCGAAGCTGGGCTCCAGCACCTCAGGAGGCAGCGGATCGCCATCGTATTCCATAACTGCGCCGTCAGCTGCAAGCTTATCGATCTCTGCATCGGTGTAACCAGCGATGTTCTTCAAGATCTTACGCGTGTCATAGCCGATCGGACGGCTACGATAGAGCACCGGATCGCCAATAGAATCCAGGCGGAACGGAGGCGTAGTGACGATGTACTCTTCGCCTTCGGTGAATTCTGAGGTCGGACCCTGCTTGACATACTTGATGCGACGGAGCTGGTCATTTGCGAATGCTTCTTCGTCGTTCAGAACATCAGCGACTGTCTGGATCTTCTCGAACGGAATGTCGTTCTCGCGGAAGCGCTTCTCAAGCTCAACGAAGTCGAACTTCTTGGTAGCCTCCTGGATCGCTGCAACAACCTCTTCATAACGACCGTTGTTCGCGAGAGCCTCAAGCGTGTTGAGCTCAGGATCAGTGAAGTACTTCGGATCCATCTCAAGCGTTTCGAACACGAGCTGGCAGTACTTGTTGTAGTTGCCGAAGCACATGAGGAACCAAATACCATCGCGAGAAGGATAGGAGTTGTTGGTCGGGCACTTCGCCTTCATGCGGTCCTTCGGATGAGGATCGCCCTGCTGTGCCGTGATGAGCGAGCAGGTCATGCCCCAGGTACCAACATGATAGAGGCTCGTGGTAACCTTATCGCCTTCGCCCGTACGCAGCGCGCCTGCATAAGCACCCAAGATGCCTGCACAAAGAGCGCAGCCGGTATTCCAGTCGCCAAATGCGATCGGCGAGTTGCCGGGCTCGTAGTGCTCGTTGTTCTGCGGAATCGAAGCAACGAAGCCAGAACGTGCGGCAAATGAAGTTGCGTCGAAGCCCTTAGCATCCTTCATAGGGCCGAACTGACCATAGCCACGGTTCTGTGCCCAAACGAGCTTCGGGAATTTAGCATGCAAGGTCTCATAGTCGAAACCGAGGCGCTGAAGTGCACCGTCACGCAGCGAAGTAACGAAGATGTCTGCTTTCTCTAGCAGGCGCATCATTGCTTCCTTGCCCTCCGGGCTCTTGCAGTCGATCGCTGTCCATTCCTTGTTGAACGAACCGCAGTCATATGCGACATCGTCGAATTCGCTCTTGTAATGCATACCCCAAGCTGCGCCCTGAGTACGCTGTTCGTCGCCCGTGAATGGCTCGACTTTGATAACAGTTGCACCCAATTCGCCAAGCAGACGGCTTGCTGCAGGACCAGCTGCATACTGGGTGAGATCAACGACGATTACGCCTTCCAAACCTGCCATGTATATCTCCAATCTAAAAAATAAATAACCTATTGAAAGAAAGCCCCGGCAGAAAACCGGGGCTTTCCAATTCCCCTTATACGGGAGAGTGCTATTTCAAGCCAGTTGTATTACGGCTCGAGGATAACACGGAGGCCTTCGCCAGCGTCGATGAGCTCCATGCCCTTTTCGAAGTCCTTCAAAGGAAGAACGTGGCTTGCGATAGGTGCGATGTCGAGGCCATTAGCAAGAAGTGCCAGGCCCTGACGCCAATGCTTGCGCTCATATGCACGAGAACCAACGATGGTGATCTGACGCATAGCGATCGGGTTCATGTGAATGCTGGAAGCCTGAGCGGGCAGACCAGTGATGCCGATCTTGCCGTTCTTAGCAACCATTTCAACTGCCTGCTCAACAACGGTGTAGTGACCAGCTGCATCGAGAATAATCTCGGGGCCCTTGCCGTTGGTGAGTTCTTTCACGCGAGCGATAACATCTTCTTCAGAGCCATTGATGGTGATAGCACCGAGCTGCTCTGCAACCTGAAGACGCTTGGTGTCCATAGCGAGACCAGAGCAGATAACCTTCTGGATACCATAAGCCTGCTTGAGGACTGCGATCATGAGAAGGCCGATGGGGCCAGGGCCCATGACAAGCGCAGTGTCGCCCGGCTCGGGATGTACGCGCTCAACAGCGTTGAGAGCAACACCCAGGGGCTCGAGCAGTGCGCCCTGAACGAACGAAACATCGTCAGGCAGCGGAATAACATTGGTTGCACGCATAGGCATATATTTTGCGAATGCACCTGGCAGGTCGGTACCGTAGAACGGACGATTGTCGCAGATGTTGACCATGCCCTTGTCGCAGTAGGAGCAGGTGTTATCGAACAGAACCGGATTAGCGGTTACACGCATACCAACTTTAAGGTTGCTCGGAGCGTTCTTACCCACTTCAGCGATGACGCCGGAGAATTCGTGACCGAAAACAGCCGGGAAATGAATGTCATAAGAATTGAAGAGAGCTTCCTGACCGCGATGCAGGGAGTGGTCGGTGCCACAGATGCCGCAAGCTTTGATCTCGAGAAGTACTTCGTCATCTTTGATCTGAGGAATCGGAGCATCCTCAACATACTGCCATGGCTCTTCGCGACCTACGCAGTGAACTGCATTCATTGTACCTTCCATGTACTACCCCTTTCGATAGGTATGAAATGAAACGGAAGAAAAAGGTGCAGCTACCGGAGGGCAGCTGCACGAACAAAACATTTACTGGATAGACCAGCCACCATCGAGAATGAGCGTCTGACCGGTGGTGTACTCGGTAACCGGTGAGCAGAGGAAGTAGATAGCGTTTGCCATTTCCTCGAGCGAGCCCATCTTGACCTTGCTTGGGGTGCGACCATAAACATAGTCTTTCTGTGCAGGATTGTCTGCGAAGACCTTTTCGACCATCGGGGTCATAACGTAGCCCGGAGCAATGCCGTTGACGGTGATGCCATACGGTGCGAAGTCAACTGCAAGTGAGCGAACCATACCCATAACAGCTGCTTTGGTGATGCTGTAGAGAGCAATGTTCTCCATAGCAGAGATGCCACGCTGGGAAGAGATGAGTACCATCTTGCCGCCGTGACCTTTGTCCTTCATGAAGCGAGCAACAGCGGTTGCGAGGAAGAAGTTCGCCTTAGCATTGACAGCGAAGATCTTGTCCCAGTCAGCCTCAGTTGCGTCCATTGCGTTCATACGAGGCAAGGAGATGCCTGCGGTGGAAATAAGAATGTCGATATCACCGAACTCTGCAACGGTCTTATCGATCATTGCCTGTACTTGATTGGCATCGGTACCATCGCATACCATGCCAACGGCCTTACCGCCTGCTGCGCGAAGCTCTTCAGCAGTATCGAGACAGATCTGCTCAGGAACGCCGCAAACCATGATGTTTGCGCCAGCAGCTGCGAACTGTTCTGCAGTTGCTTTACCGATACCAGAGCCACCACCCATGATGATTGCGGTCTTGCCCTTAAGTTGCTCCTCTGGAGCTGTTGCGAACCAATTTGCCATGTTTACCTTCCTTTTCTTTTATTCCAGGTTTCCTACCCCGCTCATGGAGCACCGCTCATTACTAGATTGGCCGTTCGATTGACCACGATTGCAGTTGCTACGCGAGAAGAATAAGGCCCCTGAATTAATCCCTCCGACTTAGTTATCAAGTCTGAATCAATTATCAACGTCATTAATGAACGCGTCCAATAGGCGCATCAGTCGAATTGATAGAATCCAAGAATAATATAGATTTGAGCATATCGATTTAAGCAATATACATAGACACAGCAATATCGATAGACAAATTTTGCTACCCATATAATGAATTTTGACCAGTAAAATGATCAACCCATAGATTAACACCTATAGGTTTGGAAGATGGTTTATTAGTGAATAGAAGCTACTATTCGAGCGTAGCGCATTCTATCTGCTCGCGACGATAATAATCGCGCAGGTCGCCGATCTTGCCTGAAGGGAACTTCGCAAAATTGCGTGCGAACTCGATGAGCTGGTCAGTCACACAACTGCGGAAGGCTTTTTCTTTATACGCCATATAGATCGTATGGAATGGCGTTTGGATATCAGAGATGGAAACGCCCACGAATCCACGCGTCTTGATATCATCGAGCGTCTCGAGCATGATAGCTACCGTGTCGGATTCAGAAACTACAAAAGCTGCAGCGCTGATCTCATCGTTGAAGGATTGCTTGGGCGAAAGACCAACACGTCGGAATAGCCCTTCGAACAAAGTTGAAGCGAATGATTCCTTGCGATAAGAGACCAAGTTATAGTCTTTGAGCTCTTCAAGAGAAACGCTCTTGCGCGAAGCAAGTTCATGGGTCTCTGAAACTCCTACGATCAAATTCTGCGTGATGATCGGCTCGTAAACAATATCGCGCTCATCGAGCACCATGCCACAGAACGCAACATCAAGCTTGCCATCGAGCAAGCCTTTCAGGCAATCGTAGGTAGTTTCCTGATGGATGTCGAAATCGATATTATCGCCGAATTCCTTGCGGAAGGAGTTCAGCAGAAGCGGAAGGAAGTTTCGCTGAATCGAGATGACCGCGCCGATACGAATCTGCCCCGAAAGCCCGCTCGAGTAGAGCTTCATAAGATCGATCGCTTTGTCGATCTCACTGAGCGCAACGCACACGTGCTCGTTGAATTCCGCACCATAGGAGGTAAGACGCACATTACGACCAACACGCTCGAACAGCGGCACCCCAAGCTCTTTCTCCAAATTGCCGATTGAATTCGAAAGGGAAGGCTGTGTGATGAAAAGCTCTTCGGAAGCTTTTCCGTAGTGTTCAAGCTCAGCGAGCTTTCTGAAGTAATAAAGCTGAGAGAGATTCATGCAACATCCTTTTACCTTCGACCATTCAGTGTGAGCATGCACGATATAGAACAATTACGTTTTACAACGCCCCCAACATTGCTCTACAAACGACGCACCTAAAACCTATGCTGCGCAGCTCCTACCACCTGCGCAAGGAAAATGGCGAGTACCATCTTCAAAAGATCTGGAACAACGAACGGCGCTACTGCGGCAAAAAACGCAGCACTAGCACTCAGATTACCTGAGACCATAAGCCACATCCATCCGAACAGGTAGAGCACGATCATAAACACGATCCCCACTACTACATTGCGGCAGAAGAAGCCCCAGCTGACCTTGCCGCCAAATAGCGAGATCGATCTATCCGATGTGAACAAAGACCGTTTCGAAAGGGCGATACTGACAGCAAGCGCAATGAAAGCACCGATCACATCGCCTATGATGAAACCGCCAGTCGGTCCAAAGACTGCGCCAAGCCCACCGCGGAATCCTGTGAAGACCGGCAAGCCTAACGCACCGAGCAAAACATAACCAGAAATAGCAACGAAAGCATCAAGGGGCTTGAGCGCGAAAAGCGTAAAGAACACTGCAAGCGGCGCAAGCGAAAGTGGAACGGGGCCGATCGGAACCGTCACCCATGCGGTGACCGTCATGCAAGCAATAGCAGCAGCGCAATATACGATTGATCGACTTCGTGACTGCGACTTTGCCAAAGCCTTTTCTGGCATCTCAATCCTCTTTCTTCTTTGAAAATCCGATATCTTCTAGCTATTGATAACATATTAAATTATATCGTTTTAACTATAGTACACCTGTTTGAATTATACGTGCGGCATATATAGCAGACGTTGTTTACCTCTGAACGCCTTAGAGCAGAACATCTATCCCTTTGCTGGAGCACCGCACCCTCTCTCCGCTATAGTAGAACCATCATGAGTACGACCGAACTTCTCATTTTGGGGCTTGCACTTTCCATGGATGCTTTCGCAGTAACGGTGTCCAACGCCTTCGTCTATCGCGGAACCGATAAAGCTCATCGCCTTTTGATGCCCATCTTCTTCGGTGTCTTCCAAGGGCTCATGCCCGTGATCGGATTCTATGCGGGCTCACTGGTAGGACCCTTCATCGAAGCCTATGCAGGCATCATCACGTTCGTTATTCTCGGGTTCATCGGCGGCAAGATGCTTTGGGATGCATTCCACGAAGAGCCCGAGGAGGTCTTCGATAAACAGGCAAAACTCACGATTCCTGTCTTGTTCTTCCAAGCTATTGCCACGAGCATCGATGCGCTTGCTGTGGGCGTAAGCTTTGCAGCGCTTTCACTCAACATCGCATCAGCCGCTACCTTAATCGGCTTGACCACCGCACTATGCTGCATAGTTGCGCTGATCATCGGACGCCACTTCGGCATGAAATTGGGGAACAAGGCCACGATCATCGGCGGTATCGTTTTGATCGCGATCGGCATCAAAGCCCTGTTCATATAAGGGGCTCACTCTGCGCCCCTTGAGGCAGCATCACCCAAAAGGTGAGTCGTACGTCATCTTTATCTGCACCAGCGAATCGAGCGAGACACGAGGTTCCCCGCCTCCCTGCTCAAGAACCTGCATCTTGCAGGTTCTTTCGTGCGTCGCTGCTTCGCTCGGGTTTTATTACTAACGAATTTAGTCGGCGAAGAGTCACCTCGCTGCCTCACCCTTTTCGCTGATGCAGAGAAGAGACTAGTCTTTCAGGGTTGTTGTTGCCCTAAGGGGCAACGATATTGATGTCGAACGACCTGTCACCTATGTCACCTATGGCGGGTGTGGACTTCGCCGGAGTTGGCCGCTATGATGCTGCCTTCTTCGGTGCGGAGAAGGAGCTCACCAGAAGGTGATACGCCAATGACTTCACCAGCGTAGAGTAGATTTCCATCGAGGGTTTCAAGTTCGACCTGCTCACCTTTGTTGTAGAGAAGGCTGTTGTAGCCATCCATGAATGGCTCGATCCCTTCTTCGCACCATAGTTCGTAAAACCCTTGGATGCACCCGAGCAGCGCAGGAAGAAGCTGACCGCTTATTTGATCGAACGAAACACCCGATAGAACGTCGAAGTTTTCGAGATATGCTGCTGGAACGCCTGGCCCTTCGGTCGCGTCTGCTGCTTTAGGAGCCTCAGTAAAAGAACCGCTAGATGCGGCGATATTGATGCCGATACCGCAGCAGAGCTTACCATTGATCAACTCGAGCGAAATGCCGACCAACTTCGTACTTCCCGCTTGTGAAACAACAAGGATATCATTGGGCCATTTGATCTTGATCTTGTCGGTCTGTGCGAAGGAAGCAAGTGTTTCCTGCACCGCCAGCGAAAGAAGAAGGCTCAGTGCTGGAAGAGCATTCTGGTCCACCTTCGGCTGAAGGTGCTCGTTCAAAGGATCGAGAATGAACGAGAAATACAGTCCACCTTCAGGACTTTTCCATGATCTTCCTTGTCTTCCATACGCTGCAGTTTGTCTGTTGGCCACAAAGCAGATTCCTTCAGGAGCTCCTTTAGAAATAGCCTCCTTGACGCAGTTATTGGTCGAATCAACTTCATCGAAGAACGTGACGCGCCAAAATCCACCACCGTACGTTTTCACTTCGGCGGGAGCTTGCTGATCATCCCCTTCCTGCGGACAAGCTGCTTCTTGCAGATGCGCCACAGCTTGCAGAAATGCTGCGTCCTTCAGAGGGATTGCGTCTTGTGGGCAGGCTGTATCTTGCAGGTGCTCTGCATCCTGCGGACGTGATACGTCGTTCATTACTCACACTTCCAAGCTTTGCCGTACTTCACATTGTCAGGCGTGACTGGCACACCATTGGAAAGCTCATGATGAGGCAGAAGCTCCAAAAGTGGTTTCACCACGAAATCTCGCTCGAGCAAGAGCGGATGCGGCAAGGTGAGCACCTCAAGATCAGAGACATAGCCTTGATAGTCGAGGATATCAAGATCGCACGTACGTGGACCGTTCTTCTGCGTGCGTACACGCCCCAAACTGTTCTCGATTGCTTGTAAGTAATTAAGGAGCTCTTGAGGCGGCAAGCCCGTACGCATGAGCACGACCGTGTTCACGAAAAGATCCTGATCCTCGAAATAGGCCGGCTCGCTTTCGTAGTAGCTTGCGATATCGATGATCTGCGTATCGGGCAGCATGCACATATCGCCGATGGCCTTGTTGATCATTGCGATCTTGCCTTCGCGCTCTTCACCTTCGTCGGCTACAAGCGCAACATTGCAGCCCATGCCGATGAGTGCATAGGGGCGCAGGTTCTCTTCGAGTGCTTGAGCAGTGAGCGCTACATTGTGCGTACGGATGACCGATGCACCCAGCTCGCACGCCATGAGCGCTTCGGCAGCTGAAGCGCTATCTCGCTCTTTCGGATCTTCGATGTGATATGCTTCGCCAATGTAACTCTTGCGCGAAACCGCAACCATGGTCGGAAAGCCCAGGCGGTTGAATTCGTGGAAGTTCCTCATGAGCTCGATCGTCTGCTTTGCCGTCTTGCCGAAACCGGGACCAGGATCGAGACAGATGCGATCGCGCGCAACCCCGTGAGCGATCAAATTCTCTGCCTGCGTTTTCAAGTAATCGCGCACTTCAGCAACCACATCTTCATAGACAGGTTCATCCTGCATCGTTCGAGGATCATCGCCGCCCATATGCATGACAACAAGCCCCACATCGCACGAAGCAGCCAAATCAACCATAGCTTCATCGCGAAAGCCACTCACGTCGTTGATGATCGAAGCACCTGCTTCGAGTGCCGCGCGTGCGACAGAAGCATGACGAGTATCGATGCTCACGCAAATACCTTTGTCGGCCAGCGCCTTCACTACATCGAGCACGCGGGCGCGCTCCTCTTCTTCGCTTACAGGCGTGGCACCGGGACGCGTTGATTCTCCGCCGACATCAATGATGAGCGCGCCTTCCTCGACCATTTGAAGCCCGCGTGCGATCGCATCTTCAGGCGTTGGATACGAGCCACCATCAGAGAAAGAATCGGGCGTAAGATTCAAGATGCCCATGATAATGGGCATCTTTGCATCAAAACTGTACTGGCTGCATTTCCAGATCATGAATGAACATCCTTTGGCTATTCGCGCGGCTTGCCTGCGCTATCGTCGTGCTTGTCTTCTGCATCCTGACTATCTTGCATATCTTTGATCTTCTGCTCAAGACTATCGAGGAAGCCCTTGTTGCCATCTTGAGCGTTCGGCTCCGAAGGCGCAACAGGGACAGCCGGCACAGAAGGAGCAGTTGGTGCGGCAGGCTCTTGCGGTGCTGCTGGAGCTTGTTGGGCAGTTGCCACATTCTGCGCGCTTGCCTGTGCCTCATTGGATGCAGGAGCGCTAGGAGCAGCTGGCTGCACAGGAGCATCCTGTGGCGCAGCAGAAGCTGGAGCTTCTTGTTCTGGCTCGTTCGACGCGAGCGTATTGACAGCTTTTTCCACTGCGCCGCTCGCCTCAAGCTTCAGGTAATCTGCCCATTTGTTATCGAGAAGAGCAGTACAGGCTTCTCCATCGACCGTCTCACGCTCGAGCAAGACCGCAGACATGAGATCCATCTGCTCTTTGTGGGAGGACAGAATCTCGTAGGCGCGATCGTGAGCTTCGCGCATGATGCGCGCCACTTCTTCATCGATACGGCGTGCTGTTTCCTCTGAGTAGTCCTGCGTGTTGCCGTAATCGCGACCCAGGAACACTTCATGGTTGGGCTGCCCGAATACCTGAACACCCAGATCGGAGCTCATGCCGTAGTTCGTAACCATCGAACGCGCCATCTTCGTTGCGCGCTCAAGGTCGTTCGAAGCGCCCGTGGTGATGTCGTCGCAGAAAATCTCTTCCGCGACACGACCACCCAAGAACACGGCCAGCTCATCGCGCATTTCGTTACGCGAATTCAACACCTTGTCTTCGGAAGGAATGGAAAGGGTGTAACCAAGAGCTCGACCACGTGAGATGATCGAGATCTTATGAACTGGATCAGCATGAGGAAGCAAGTGTCCCACGAGCGCATGGCCGGATTCGTGGTAGGAGATTGTCTTGCGCGTATTCTCATCGAGCACCCTGCCTTTGCGCTCAGGACCAGCGATCACGCGCTCCATGCTTTCAGTAACTTCTTGTTCGGAGATGATGTGCTTGTTGCGACGCGCAGAAAGAATGGCTGCTTCGTTGAGCAAGTTCGCCAGATCAGCGCCCGTGAAGCCCGGGGTGATCTTTGCCAAACGCGGCAGATTAACGTCTTTTGCAAGCGGCTTGTTCTCCGCGTGAACCTTAAGGATCTTCTCGCGGCCCTTCACATCGGGAACATCGACCACGATCTGACGATCGAAACGACCTGGACGCAACAATGCAGGATCGAGTACGTCGGAGCGGTTCGTTGCTGCAATGAGCACGACCGAATCGTTCGCCTCAAAACCATCCATCTCAACGAGCAACTGGTTCAAAGTCTGCTCGCGTTCATCGTGGCCGCCGCCAAGACCAGCACCACGCTGACGACCGACCGCGTCGATCTCGTCAATGAAGATAATGGCTGGAGCAGCTTCTTTCGCCTGCTTGAACAAGTCGCGCACACGCGAGGCGCCCACACCTACGAACATCTCAACGAAGTCGGAGCCAGAGATGCTAAAGAACGGCACACCCGCTTCGCCTGCAACGGCGCGTGCGAGCAAAGTCTTGCCTGTGCCCGGAGGGCCCACGAGCAAGCAACCGCGCGGAATCTTCGCACCCATGGCCTGATACTTCGCAGGATTATCGAGGAAGTCCTTGATCTCTTGCATCTCCTCGACCGCTTCATCTACGCCGGCAACATCGGAGAAGTGCACATCGGGATGCTCCTCGACGGATTTCTTCGCCTTCGCCTTGCCAAACGACATCTGCGAGTTGTTCGCCTTGTTCATCTGCGAGAAGAAGAAGAACAGCAAACCAGCGATGATCAGGATCGGAAGCAGCGAGAGCAGGATCGAACCCCACGGAGAAGGCAGGGTGATGCTGTACTTGATCTCGGGATGCGCTGCCATGAGCTGGCCCAGCGTGTCCTGACCAACCCAGGTGCAGGTGAAGTTATGCTTCGATCCAAGCGTTTTAACTTGCAGGATGCTCGGTTCGATGGTTTCAAGGCGCGCACCGCCATTCACGATCGTACCCAACTGAGAGTTGAGGGCCTCGATGCCGGTGTTGAACGCATTCGCCGCCGTTACGCCTGCCGTTTGCGCAGGGTAATAAACACCTGTGATGGTCTCGGCGCCCGCATCATAGACGACCGATTCAACGCGTCCTTGGTCAACCGCCTGCGTGAATTCAGACGTTACCAGCGAATCGGTTTGCGTGATGCCATCCGAAGAGCCTGCGGGCATGCGCATGAGCATCGAGAAGAAGAAGATGGCCACGAGCGCAAACACCACGATCGTGATGATGTTGATCTGACGTGGTTGCTTATTGGGTTGCTTGTTCGACGATTTGTTGTTCTTTGCGTTTGGATCCTGTGCCATAACGTATCAATGTTCCTTATGCGTTGGTCGGTTGGTCATTCAGTAGTTCGGTCGTTTATGATCAAGCCTTCCTTGCGATCACGCTCTGCTTGAGCGCTCCCACATAGGGAAGGTTGCGATATTTTTCCGCGTAGTCGAGCCCATAGCCGACCACGAATTCATCCGGACAAGCGAACCCCAGGTAATTGCAGGGAAGATCGGCCTGTTCTGGAATATCTTTACGGAGAAGCGCCGCGATGGAGAGCGATGCTGGCTTGCGCGACTGAAGATTCTTGATCAGATAACGCAGCGTAAGGCCCGTATCGATCACATCTTCGGCGATGAGCACATCACGGCCCATGATATCGGTCGAAAGATCCTTCTGGATACGCACGATACCTGAGCTCTTAGCCTCTTTTCCGTACGAAGAAACTGCCATGAAATCCATCTCGAGCGGAAGATCAATCTGGCGAACCAGGTCGGCCATGAATATCGCGCCACCGCGCAGGATCGAGATGACCACAAGGTCTTTTCCCGCATAATCGCGCATGATGGCTGCTCCCATTTCACTTACGCGTGCACGGATATCGTCCTCTGAGAACAGAACGCGCTCAAGATCGGGATGTAATTCTTCCACCGCTCCTCTTTCATGGCATAGCTTTCAAACCGCATCTGCGGCTTTTAATGTTTTAGTTTAGCAAAAGCGTCGCGCGATTCATCCACTTGCGGGTGTGCACATTCCATTTGCGACAAATTTGCAATAAATCTACATCGTCTGCGCCAGCGAACACCTCTTTTAGCCCACATTTCCGCGCGTTTATGCCTCTTTTCGATTGATCTCGACCGGCACTTCTCTGCGCAAAAGATCGGGGAAATTCTCAAGCAGTTTATCAACGGGCAACCCGACGATGTTGTTGTAGTCACCCTCATAGCCTTCCACGAGCGCCGCGCCTTTACCCTGAATGCCATAGGCGCCCGCCTTGTCGATGGTTTCACCGGTAGCCACATAAGCGTTGATGTCTTCTTCAGTGAGGTCTTTGAAGGTGACTTCGCTCGATTCTGTGAAGGTGCGGAATCCGATCGAAACGTTGCCGTCTCCCCCGTTTTCCTCGGTTTCATTCAAAAGCATCATCCACACCGAAACGCCCGTGATAACCTGATGCGTCTTTCCCGAAAGCTTACGCAGCATCTCACGGGCATGATCGGCTGAATAGGGCTTGCCGAAGATCTCGCCATCGAGCACGACCATCGTATCTGCGCCGATCACGAAGCCCAAACCCACTGGATTCTGCGCAAGTACCTCCTGAACAGCTGCACCCGCTTTTCGTTCAGCAAGTCTCTTCACGGCCTCTTCAGGCTGTGCGAGCAAATCAGCGTCAAGCGTTTCATCGACCGGTTCAGCGGGCGTGAACACACGGAACTTGACGCCTGCATCTTGAAGCAATTGTGCGCGACGTGGTGAGTTCGACGCCAGAATGATGTTGATAGGAATGACGGGCTGCTGATCCATGAGTTCTCCTTAAGGAAACGTTGATTGAAAATTTCTGTTAAGCGCGCTTGCGGCGCGTACGAAAGCGCGCCATGGGTTCGATGAGCACACCCTGCTTATTTGCGCTCACGGCAAGATCGCCCTGAATGTTCACAACATATCCGCTCTGCGGACTGCCATCTTCGTTGAAGGCGTGCAGTACTGCTTCAATAGACGCGCTCTCGATGCGCCCTTCAGAACCGACGAGCGACTCGAGCACTGAGCGAATTACGCGTCGCTTGAGCGGGAGCGCAAGCATGCCGAAGCTCGGGAGCAACAGTGTGCAGCCTTCTGCCTGTTCAACATTGCTCGCAAGAGCTTCTTCGGCAAGCGATTCCATGAAGTCGTCTTCATCGGCAATGAGGTTCATCGTGCGACAAAGCGTGTCGAGCAATTGCGGGTTCTGCGCCTTCGCTGCTGGAACGATCTCATGACGCACGTAGGAACGAAAACGATCGGTATGTGCGTTCGTCGCGTCCTCACGCCAAAGAGCACCTTGTTCGTCGCGCACAATCACTTCACCATGAGCTGCACGTTCCTCAAGATAGCACCGCAGCCCAGCACGTGAGACATCCAGCAACGGACGCGCCACTGGCCCATTGCGATAGAGCATAGAGCGGAAACCGCCTGGTCCGGTACCCTTTATCGAACGCATATAGAAGTTCTCTACGCGATCATCTTGCGTGTGCGCTGTGATGATGCGCCCTTCAGCAATGGGCACTGCAGCGTGCATACAGAGGCTTTCGAGCGCTTCGCGTGCGGCAATATAGCGCTCTTGACGCCCGATGGCTTCAACGTTGCCTCCTGTTTCTCGGGCGAGCAAAGCAACATCGACTTCACAGCAGAAGAACGGAATATCGAGCGCTTCAGCAAGTGCGGCAACGAAAGCCTGGTCCTCTTCTGCATCTTGACCGCGCAATTTGTGATTCACATGCAAACAAGCAAGCGGTCCGACCAGCCCACGCGCACGAAGATCTGCCATGATGTAGGCAAGCGCAGTTGAATCTGAGCCGCCTGATACCATCAGAAGCGCTGGTGAAGCAGCATTGAAAAGCGTGTGCTTCTCGATCGTATGTTCAATAGTCTCGATCACCTAAACGTCCTCTTACAATTTTGTTTCATTTGGGCACTTCACGATTATAGTTTCGTCTTCTCGCATAAGCTAGGAAAGCGTTCTCATAAGAATGACAGAAGAAAGTAGGTGAAAACCATGAATTTCGTGCTTCGTGTGATCGGTATTTTCATTGCCGTCGCGGTCGCGGTGTGGCTCGTTCCCGGTATCGAAGTAGGCGGAACGGTGTCCACATGGGCGAGCGTGCTCATCATTGCGCTCATCATTGCGCTGCTGAACATGACCATCAAACCCATATTGCAGCTGCTCGGACTTCCTATAACGGTCATTACGCTCGGTATTTTCTACATCATCATCAATACCGCGCTGCTCTATCTTGCTTCATGGCTGGCGAATGGGCTGTTCGGCATCGATTTCATCATCGCAACCTTCGGGTCTGGATTCGTTGCGAGCATCGTTATCTCGATCGTTTCGAGCATCATGAATGGACTTCTGGGAGCCGACAGCTATCGATAGAGGCTTCGGGGGTTAGTGCTGCCCTCAGGCGTACGCCCCTTGGGGCAAGAAGCGGGTCACCCTCGTGTCTCGCGCTCGGCGCTGATCGAGCGTCGCTGAAATAGAAAAGCAGCGGCGCCTCATAGGCGTTGCTGCTTGCGTTGATGTAGCGGATGCTTTCGTTCGTTACCTTTTGTTCAAAAGGTGTCAAACGACCGAGTAGCTTGTCACCTTGCTTGTTCTATGACTTACTCAGCAGGTGCGGTGTAGACGCGTGCAGCGCATTCCTGATCGAGATCATAGAGCGCTTTAGCATCGTTGCCGAAGAGCTTCATACGCGTGAGCATAGTTTCAGCCGTGTCCTCTTCTTCACCTTGCTCTTCGATAAACCAATCGAGGAACTTCATCGTACGATAATCGTGCACTGCAAACGCCGCGCTGTAGATGTCGTTGATGAGCGACGTTACGTATTTTTCGTGCTCAAGACCTGCCTCAAGCGGAGCGACATGATCGGTGAACTTCTTATCGGGCTGAGCGATAGCTTCGAGCACTACCTTTTCACCGTTCTCATGCAGATAGCTGCGGAACTTCAGTGCATGATCGCGCTCTTCCTGTGCCTGGATCATATACCAGTTAGCGAAGCCAGTAAGCCCCTCTTCTTCATAGTAGTTCGCGAAATCCATGTAGAGGTAAGCTGAATAGAGTTCCTTGTTGATCTGATCGTTGAGCAATTCGTAGACTTTTTTGTCCATTCTGAAGCCTTCTTTCCGTATAGGTCTACTGATCGAATGGCGGCATTGCCGCACACCTGTACCTTATTGATTCTATGATAACGCCAAATTTCGTCTAGCGCGTTCGTAGGGGTATAATCACAAAAAGACACATTCATGCTCGCATTGTTGGGAGGTTGCTTTCATGGCGAAAACTCGAAACGCACAAAAAACAGCTCCCGAGATCGATGCTTCTCATGCGCGCATCATACAGCCTACCCCTGCCCCGAACTCGAAACCTTCAGCAAAATCAGGGGCAAAAACACGCACGAGTGCGAGCGCGAGAGCCGGAAAGAAATCAAATGCACGGTCGAACGCGAAACAGAACCAGCGTGAGCAGATCATCGCAGTAGCAAACAGGCTCTTCCGCGAAAAAGGCTACCACAAGACATCGATTTCAGAGATCGCCCACGAAGTAGGCATGGATCAATCATCGATCTATTACTGGTTCCCTTCAAAAGAAGCCATACTCGAACATGTGTGCGATCCCAATCGATCGCTCTCCGCACTTGACCACATCATGAACGACATCGATGATCGTGTCGTCCAGCTCTATCTGCTCATCTCGTACGATGTAGTGCGCAAGTGCAACCTTCCTTTCGATTTCATCGAGTTCGAAGGTCTGATCTACGATCATCGAGATCGCTTTGAGGGATTTCTTGCCCGATATCGTGAATTCTACCAGGCTTTTGAACGCACGATCTCGAGAGGCATCGAAGAGGGCGTATTCAACGATTGTCTCGTGGACGAGCAAGTTGTGACCATCCTCTCGATCACTGAAGGCATCCAGCATCATTACCACGCGAAGTTGCGCGGTAATCTCATTCTGGTTTCATGCGATTACGAAGCAAAGGATCATGAACCAGAAGCTATCGGACATATGGCAGCGCGCACGATCATTCCAAGCATGCTCGCTACACCACAAAGCCTCGAAGAAATCCGCTCGAAAGCGATTGTGATACTGAATAAGCTCGGGCTTCCTAGAGCCTAGTTCTTCTCGTTCTTGGCTGAATACGCTTTCAACGTTGCAAGCGATAATTCATTGAATCCGCGCACAACGATATCGGCTTCTTGTTGCCATTCTCCAAAGGTGTAGCCTTCGTGTGGATCGAAGATCCCTACAGTGGGATACCCTGCGTTGTGAAGCACCTGAAGCGCGTAGAATGAATCGTCGAAGCCCCAGGTAGCCTCTTTTGACGTTGCCATGATCTGACGTGCTTCGTCAAAAATATACGGCTGCCGTTTTGTGGTGCCCAGATCTTCGACCGAAAGTACCGCCTCGAAATACGGCAGCAAGCCTAGTGTTTTAAGAGCTGTTTGCAAGTAAAGCTGAGGGCTTGACGATGCAACAGTCAGCTTAACATCTGCGCGTTTGCAACTCTCAAGAAAGACCTCAACCCCAGGAAGAGCATTCGAATGCGAAAGAGCATCGATCATATACTCATCCATGAGCTTTCGCACCGCACGGGCGTCCTTCCCTAAGCCGAAACGCTCGTGAAACCACTGCGCGATCTCATCGAGCGACATCGGAATAAGCTGCTTGCGATCTTCAAGCGTGACGGTTGCCTGTGCTTCACGCGCAAGCACGCCCTCAAGATTGTGCCAAGCGTCGATCGAATCGACGAGGGTTCCATCAAAATCAAGAATTGCGCCTGCAAATGCCATTATTCGTAATCAGCTTTCAATGCGGCAAATGCAGGGATCGAACGCTCGATCGTACTCTTGTCGATGCAGTAGCCTGCTCGTACCCAGCCGCCAACACCAAAGCTATCCGAAGGAACGAGCAGCAGTTCATGTTCTTTTGCCTTATTCGAGAACGCCTGCGCATCTGGCTCGAGCGCCTTGATCCACAGGTAGAACGCACCATCAGGTTCAATGTATTCGTAGCCGAGCTCATCGAGCGCATCGGTAAGAATCTCGCGGTTCACCGCATAAGCTTCCACGTTCGTGGGCTCATCTACGCAGCGCTCGATAACGCGCTGGAAGAAGACTGGTGCGCAAATGTAGCCAAGAGAACGACCGGCGCCACATACTGCCAAGTAGACTTCACGAGAATCATGAACCTCGCTTGGAACGAGCACATATCCAATACGATCTCCCGGTAGCGAAAGCGACTTCGACCAGGAATAGCACACCAGCGTGTTGGGATAGATAGAAGGAACCCACGGTACTTCAACACCATAAGTAAGCTCACGATAAGGCTCATCGGAAATAAGATAGATGTCGTGATCGAACTTCTGCTCGGCTCGGGTGAGCGCATCTGCAAGACCTTCGAGCGTCTCACGCGTATAGACAGTACCGACCGGATTATTCGGCGTATTGATGACCACCGCCTTCGTCTTTTCAGAAACCACCTGCTCGAGGGCATCGAGATCGATCTGGAAGGTATCTTCGCGCGCAGGGACCTCAACGCACACACCGCCGGCAAATTCAATCCAAATGCGGTATTCAGGAAAGTAGGGTGCAATAACGACGACTTCGTCACCTGGATCGATGAGCGCCGTGAAGCAAGCTGAAAGGCATGCTGCTGCGCCCATAGTAAGGTAGAAGTTGTCAGCCGTGTAATGGGTGCCGAAACGCTTGTTCAGATTCTCAGCGATCGCCGTGCGCGTCGATTCGAGACCTTGTGCCGCCGAATAGGCGTGCAGTTGCGCAGGAGCCATATCTGCCAATTCACGTATAGCCTCTGCAACAGAATCGGGAGCTGGAACTGAAGGGTTGCCGATACTGAAGTCGAAGACGTTATCTTCGCCAATCTGGGCCTTTCGCGCCATGCCATAAGCAAACAGCTCACGAATTGCCGACGGAGCATTACCGCGCTCGTACATCGTTTCGTTATACATCGTTATCCCCTTGCGTTTGAATCGCTCTTATCATTTACTGGCTATTATGGCAGAAAGCACTTTGCACAATACGACAAGGCATGCAGATTGTCCGCGGATGAGCAGAATATAGTTGTCCTTCGTCTTGCTTGTTTATGGCAACATCCTGCTCTGTTTTGCGCTAACTCTTCTCACATCAGTGCGCAGTTCACTATTCACCCTTCTATAACGCCATTTTGCTGAGCGGCGCTTTATGCCAGGGAGCGAATCCGCTATAATGATTTTTCGCTTGCCCGAGTGGCGGAATGGCAGACGCGGCGGTCTCAAAAACCGTTGTCGAAAGACGTGCGAGTTCAAATCTCGCCTCGGGCACCAGCTAAGAATCAAGCTCCCTTCTGGGAGCTTTTTTATTGCAGAGGCTTTCTTGCAAACTGATTTCGCCTGGATAGATGAAAGCGCCAAGGGAAAGCCGAGGAAACGCACCGAGCCACCAGGGAAGCGTGACACATTTCACTCACGCGAACAGGCCCATCATGATACCCAAACAAAGCGCGGGACCGAAAGGGAAGGTGCGATCCTTTGCGAAGACGCGGAAACACACGCCCAACACCACCCCTGCCAATGAAGCAATGAAGAGCGCAAAGAAAGCTTGCTGAAGATCGAGGAATAAACAGCCTGCTGCCAGCAGTTTCACATCTCCCCACCCCAGGCTTTCTTGTTGGGTGCGCTGCTCCAAAACCCGCTTCAACACGACCAGCGCGAACGTTATTCCTATCGAAATGCAGCATGAGATAGCAAGTGATGCGAACGCCGTAACAGCACTTCCCCAAAAGGCATCGAACACGCCAACAACAAGGCGCAAAGCCAAAAGAGCAAGCACATATTCATTCGGAATAAGACGCGTTCGAAAATCGATGATCGATACAGCTATGAGCACCACAGCAATGACAAGATAAACCGCCAATCCCATTACGATCTGAAAAAGAGATACTGAAATGTCCATGCGCGCATGGTTCCTTCCTGCACCTCTTCTATAATTAGCTCGCTGCCCCACTCAGACGAAAACATTCAGTGAGCTGAAGCCACTGAACGGCAAGACAGGGAAACCTGCCTTTCGAAGCGGCCACCATCTATTAACCAAACTAAATGACACGATCCAAGTGAGAACAAAAAACGGGAGGCACCCACAACAAGCACCTCCCGTTTAAATTGTATTCACCTAACAAGTCCGACGCGCGCCTGAGAACAAATGCCCTTGCTCAAGAAACGTTCGCCGTATGCTTCAGCGGTTTAGATGGTGAAATCCTTTTCGCCATTGAAGACCGTAAGCGCATCTTCAACGCTATAATCGCCCAACGTGATAGCAGAGATAGCCTTGGTGAGGCGAACTGCTTCTTCCGTCGAACGCATATGGATGTTGCGGCCCGTTGCGTTGCCGCATGCGCCACCAACGTGAATCTGATCGTACAGATCAGACAGGAAGACCGAAGCATCTTCCTTAGAACCGCCTGCACAAACCAAACCCGTGCGACCAGCAGCGGTCGAAGCGATCTTGAGACCTTCAGCAGAAGTCTGGCTATCGGTTGCTTTCGGTGGATTGACCTTCACGAAGTCTGCACCCAAGCAGAGCGCAACGCCTGCTGCGCCTGCGATAAGATCGGGATCCTTCTCGTCGGGAACTGCCTTGCCGCGCGGATAGATCCAGAGTACCACGATAAGACCCTGAGCATGAGCCTCGGCGATAAGTTCGCCTGCTTCAGCCATCATGGTTGATTCATATTCGGAGCCAAGATAGATGGTGTAGCCGATGCCAACGATATTGACGCCCGCATCTTTCATGGCGAGCACTGCTTCCAGATCGTAGAGCTGTGGAGAATACGGATCGTCCTGAGCGCCCTTCACGAGGTTGGTCTTGGAATTCATCTTCACGAGATAGTTGATCTCGGGGTAATCGTTCGCATACTGAGCGATAAGACCACGCTGACCAGCCAGGATACCGATGGTGCCCTTGCTGCCGATCTCGAAAAGATGCTCGGGCTCGAGATCCGACGGGTCGATACCTTCGCCATAGAAGTCTTTGTTCAGGTGCTCGATCTTCTGATCGCAAGCAAACAACATCAAACGGCCCGTGCCACGCGTTGCTTTCATGTAGTTCTCAATGTAGTTTTCACGTGCTTCAGGCATTACATCTGCGGGGACCCTTACCTGATCGCGAGTAATGGTGGGCATATTCTCCTCCTTATTTAAGCATTGCACCTGTGTGCAACTTGCTTGAATGATCGCAGCCTATTATAACGTAAAAGAACAGGGAACCTGCACCGCTAGAACCAGTTATGCGTACCCTCTACATAAATTCGTTCGAATTCTTGCGGTGACTTCGAAAGATAGATGATTCCTTCGACTCCAACAACCAGCCAAATGGCCAGAATGCCGATACCAGATAAAAGCGTTACAAGGATGATCGTAGCAAGCAACAGCAAAAACCCCTGTTCATGGTAGCCAAGATAGAACTTATGCATGCCAAATGCGCCCAGGGTAAGCGCAAGGATGCCTGCGGTGCGATGGTCATTCAGCGAGATCCGGCGCATCGTGAAAAGAACCTTGCTCATGCGCGATGGATCCGTGCTCGTAAGATTGGGAGCCTCTTCTTCCTCTTCAAGGATGGAAGCCGTACCGAAGTTCGAACCAAGCGATTCCTCGAAAGCGACTTTTGCCTTGTGAAAATCCGCTTCGGGAACTTCGGGGGCGATATCGCTATTCGCGCTCATCGCTCTTCCCTTCGAGCGCTTTCTTGTATTCGTCTTTGAAATTCGAGAACATGCCCCGTGTCTTAGAAAGATGAACTCCGAGGTTATACGCTCCTTTGTTCACCAACTCCTCGGCTTTTTGGGCTGCTTCTTCAGCTTTTGGCTTCACCTTGTCTTTTGCTTGAGAAACCTTATGTGCTGCAACTGCCGCACCTGCGCCCGCTTTTTCCGCCACTCCACCCGCGCGTTCAAGCTTGAGCGCTTCTGGAGAGACAACGATCGCACCACGGAAGGTCTCATCCTCCGAAGCCTTGGAGAGATTATCGCCGATGCCTATCTTGAAGCCCTTTATAAGGCTGGCTGGTAATTCAGATCTGCCAAGCAGAAATTCTACCGATGCCCCTTTATCGACCTGAAGCGATACGACATCGCCTGTTTCGGCATCGAAGGAAACGCTGCCAACATAGCCTAGGCGCTCTTCGTCTTCTGTCATAAGCGGCAAGCCTTGCCAGATAACGCAATCATCCCATGAAACGCCAAGGCGCTTGCAAGCAGCGCGGCCCGTTGATTGGCTGTCGTCATTGATCATGACCACGCCATCGACCACACTATAACCGTCGAGCGCTACGAAGATGTCGCTGCGGTGGAACATGAGCGCAGCATCGGGTCGTTTCACCGCAAAGCCCACGATCTTGCGCCTGGTGGGATGAAAGATGAAATGACGAACGCGCCCAAGCCGTTTCCCTGGCTTCTTGGCGTGTTCGACACGCACTCCCATCAATTGTTGCGTTGTATGAATGTCTCCCATAGCCCCTCAATGCGCGATAAGGCACTCCTAAGAGCGCCTTATCGTTGGTGAATCGTTAGCGCTATCGCGTGAACAACGCATTATTTCTTGGCGGCCTTCTTCGCTGCATCCGCAGCAGACTTAGCTGTTTTCTTGGCGGTCTCTGCCACGTCTTTCGCCGCGCTTGCAGCGGTCTTTGCGGTGTTCTTCGCAGCATCGGCAGCACTCTGCGCGATGTCTTTTGCTGCATCCGTTGCATTTTCAGCAGCTTCCTTGACCGCTGTTTTCGCATTCTTAGCAGCGTCCATCGCTACCGGCACTGCATCGACTGCCGTATCGTGAACAGCTTCAGCATTCTTCGCAACCTGCGCAGCAATGCGCTCGCGTGCTGCGTCTATCTTGTCGCGCAGTTCGTCATTCTTCTCGACGACCGCAGGAGCAGTCTGCTCTACGCGACTAGTTAATCCTTTTTTTACTTCAGCACCTTTGTCGACCACCGTGTTGATGACCTTGGTCGAAGTAGTTGCAGCAGCATCGACGAACTGATTGGTAGTTGCACTCACTGCTTTCATCGCATCCGGATAGTTTTCGTTGAGCGTGTCGTTGATGAGCGCACGATTCTCTTCACCCGTGCGGGGCGTTGTGAGAAGGGCAATACCTGCACCAACTAAGCCACCAACGAGAAATGTTGCGAATCTTCCCATAGTGTTTCCCCCTTTATACATGAACTTACTACTTCTTAGGAACACGCTTGCGGGGCGATACCATGCGGTCTCTTTCCGAAAGCGGGCTGCGTTCTATTATAGACACTTCGCATCGGGCGAGAATCAAAAAACATCACGTACATAGGTTTGTTTACATCGCGTTGATTACCGTTTTTCGAATGCCACCGAGACCGTCTGACAGCCAATGCATCGAGCAATACCTATAGGCTGATTCCCGTCGGCTTGCATGCCACCGGAGAAAGCAAAGAGCGTCATGACTGGTGAAGTACACTTCAAGTTCACGTGGCTTTGCGTACGAACCCACAAATGGTCTTACATATGGTCTATACAAGCTCTTGATTGATAAAGCGGAGCGCTTTTTTGAAAGCCCCGAGCGCAATAAGGTCATCATAGAAAGAAACGCGCACAATGGCCACATCGTCCATGGTTGCGCTCCATTGAGTCGTACCGGTAAAAACTGAATCGGTCGTTTCTCCTTCTCGCTCAGCATGCGCCCGCGTTTGGATGTCGATCACCAGATGCTCAAGTAAGTGCGGCAACGAGGTGCTCTCCATGACTGCGCTAAAGGTAGGACCTGTTTCGTTTCGACAAGCATGATACGGGATCGTGGGAAACTGATCGAGCACCTGGACTATAAGCTCGGGTGAAGTAGTGCGAAAGGCAGGGTCGAGAACGCGCACCTCTGCTTCGATGCGATCAGGCAGTACCCTCAGCCGCTCAAGCGCGATCTTCTCTGCCACAGGCTAGTCTCCACTCTGGGCGGAACCAGCAGAGCGTTCATTGCGCTCAGCTTGTGTTGGACTCTCCGTACCATCGATCACGCCGACACCGTTGGTCTGAGCGTCGCTCGTGTCGTTGTTGTTGGCAGTTTCTGGTTCGCCCGTTGATTGAGCCGAGACCTTCAACAGGCGCATCGATTGGTTCTCTTCACCCTGTTTTGCCTCGGGATTCACATCAGTGATCGTAAGCACATCACGTTCGGGAGAGAACACATACGAACCTTCGTTGACGTAATTCACATAGGTGTACTTGATGGTCTTCGCAAACGTATCAAGTTCATATCCGAAGCTCACGCTATCGGTGAGCTTGATCTCGGAATCGGTGATCACGATCGAAGCATTCGTTCCTTCGATCTTCCACTGACCTTGGAAATCTTGTTTGTCGTCGTAGCGGAACAGGTAGTTCCAAACCAGCAGTCCACCGCCAACAAGCACAACCAGCAAGATAATCGTGATAATGATCTTGAACACACGCGAAGTGCGCTTCTTTTTGGTCCTTTTTTCCTTCTTCGCGCTGGAGGGCTTTTGCTCTTGCGAACGCGCGGAAGGCATTTCTTTGCTCATAGGAATCTGATCGCCCTGAGGTCTCGCAGCTGCAGCGTGCGGCACCTTCACAGTTGGCGATGCTCCTGCTCCTGAACGCGGAGCCTGATTTGCCGCGGGAGCGTGCGGCGCAGCTGATCGGGGCTTCTGCGGGGCATGAGGTGCTTGAGCAGGACGCGGCGTGGTGGACATGGTCGCTGAAGCGCGCTTCGGCGCAGGAGGCGCTGCATGAGCAGCATGCTTTCCGCGGGGCTTGTTCGTATTTCGCGCGCGCTTGCCAAGCATAGTTCAATCGCTTATTCGGGCTTGATGTATTCGATGCCACCCATATAGGGAACGAGTACATCGGGAACCTTGACCGAGCCATCGGGCTGCTGGTAATTCTCAAGGATCGCAGCCATGGTGCGGCCAACCGCAAGACCGGAGCCGTTCAGCGTATGCACGAGACGATTGCCTTTGAAGCTCTCGGGGTCCTTGTACTTGATGTTAGCGCGACGCGCCTGGAAGTCTTCGCAGTTCGAGCAGGAAGAGATTTCCTTATAGGCATCATATGAAGGCAGCCACACCTCCAAATCGTAGGTCTTCGCTGCAGAGAAGCCCAGATCACCCGTGCAGAGGCTAATCACACGATAAGGCAAACCAAGCAGCTGGAGGATGTTCTCCGCGTCGGCGACCATCGCCTCAAGGTCATCGTAAGATTCTTCAGGCTTTGCATATTTCACCATCTCGACCTTGTCGAACTGGTGCAAGCGAATGAGCCCGCGTGTATCGCGACCAGCACTGCCTGCTTCTTCGCGGAAGCACGGTGTGAAGGCGCAATATTTGAGCGGCAGCTGATCGGCGTTGAGCACCTCATCGGAGTGGATATTCGTGAGCTGCACTTCAGCGGTGGGAATGAGATAGAGACCTTCCGTGGTCTTGAACAAGTCTTCCTCGAACTTCGGAAGCTGACCAGTGCCCGTAAGCGTCTTGGCATTTGCCATGACCGGACACCACCATTCCTTGTAGCCACGAGAAACATGCGTGTCGGCCATGAAGCTGATGAGCGCGCGCTCAAGACGAGCGCCCAAGCCACCGAGCAGCACGAAGCGCGATTCGGCGAGCTTCACCGCACGCTCGAAGTCAATGATGCCCAAATCTACGCCAAGATCCCAGTGTGCTTTGAATTCGAAATCGAACGTGGGCGGCGTGCCCCAACGACGCACCTCGGGGTTATCGTCTTCATCTTTGCCGATCGGCGTGGTTTCGGAAGGAATGTTCGGAATCGCGAGGATGAGCTCTTTGAGCGCAGACTCGGCCTGTTCGTGCAAATCGGAGTAGTAGGCGATCTGCTCTTTGAGCTTCGCGACCTCCGCTTTGGCTGCTTCTGCCTCTTCCTTCTTGCCTTCGCCCATGAGCGCTCCGATGCTCTTCGAAATGGTGTTGCGCTGCGAAAGCAACGCTTCCTCCTGCGCGATCGCGCTGCGGCGATCTTCGTCGAGCTGCAAGAAGCGCTTCGAATCCCACGTGAAATTGCGGCTTTCCATGGCCTTGTTCACAAGATCGATGTTTTCGCGGACGAATCGGATGTCGAGCATGATTTCCCTTTCGTAAACAATAGTTCAACGCAGAACTTCATCAGCGCGTCTTTGGTATTGTTGAGATATTCAGATTGAGTATACTTTACAACCAAATAGGATACCACCTAACAGCTCTTCTCTCTTTTCAAGGCTGCTTGAACATTCGAGAAGACACAGAGTGATCCTGCCAATAGGAAACAAAGTATAAAGGGGCATCATGGATCTGGCTGAGATCTACCATTTCATTTTTGAAACGTATGCCGGAATCGGATGTTTGGTCGGTGCTGGGATCGTTATCAGCATCGTCGCAGCGGTGATCAGCGAACGCAAAACGCGCAGAGTGTTTCGCGATCGCGGTGAACGCCCGGAGGATCATGACGAAGAGAATGAGAGCGAAGACGAATAGCGCACTCGCTATATTTTGGTTCAAAAAACGCCCGTTCAGTTGGACACGAACAGAAAGAAGCGCATCATGGGACTGCAAAGCATGCCACTCTACGAACACGCCGAGAATCCTGATTACATTCCACGCGTAGGCGCGGTACACGATCTGTGCGGATACGGAAAGTGCTCGCTAGGCGTGGCGATTCCTGTTATCTCTGCAGCAGGCTGCGATGTGTGTCCCCTTCCGACTGGTCTTTTCTCTTCGCACACCGCCTTCCCCGTGTGGCACATGCTCGACACCACCGACATGATGCAGCCCTATATCGATGCTTGGGAAAGAGTAGACGTCTTCCTGGATGCTATCTACTCTGGCTTCCTTGGCGCACCCGAGCAGGTCGATAGCATTCAGCGTTTGTATGCGCTGTTCCCTAATGCGCTGCGTATCGTTGATCCGGTAATGGGCGATCATGGCAAGGTCTATCCCACCTACACTAAAGAACTGTGCGATGCGATGGCGAACTTGGCCGATGGCGCAGATATCCTTACGCCGAACCTCACTGAAGCTTCCATCATCTTGGGTACTGAATACACGGGACAGAACGTCTCTGTTGAAGAAGTCGAGAGCATGATCAACATGTTGCGCAATCGTGGCGCGAAGAACGTGATCATCAAGGGTGTGGATCGTGAAGATGGCTTCTTACGCAACTATGTCGCGGGTCGCAATACTCCCCTCACGGAGTTCGTGGTGGAAAAACTTCCTGTTATGCTGCACGGTACGGGCGACCTGTTCTGTTCCTGCGTGACCGCGGCCATCATGGCTGAGAAGAGCCTAGATGCGGCCGTTGATTTT
Source organism: uncultured Eggerthella sp. (assembly GCA_900542525.1). Taxonomy (GTDB): domain Bacteria; phylum Actinomycetota; class Coriobacteriia; order Coriobacteriales; family Eggerthellaceae; genus Anaerotardibacter. Next base: position 18,541 of record UQNZ01000012.1, on the reverse strand, counting down.
GCAGGCAAGTTCGTACACGATGCGATGATCGTTACCCTCGAGCAGCCGAGCTTCATGAGCCGTGGCATCAGCTTCGAGCCATTGCTTGGCAAAGTTGCCGACCTGCTGAAATAAATTTTCCGACGCAACAACATGACAACGCCCGATCTTGGCATAACGCGGAGATCGGGCGTTGATTAGTTCGGCATAAGATTTCGCTATACGCAAGGTAATAAAATTAGGCGTTCAGGAAGGCTTTATAGCCTTTGTAGGCTTCGTAGATGTCTGCTTTCGACGTAACTTCCCAAGGTGAATGCATGGAGAGCACTGCCACGCCTGAATCGATGACGTTCATGCCATATTTCGCAGGGATGTAGGCGATGGTTCCGCCGCCGCCCGCATTCACGCGGCCCAGTTCAGCGGTTTGATACTTCACGCCTGTATCGTCCATGATCTTGCGCAGCGCCGCCATATATTCGGCGTTCGCATCGTTCGAGCCCGACTTACCACCAGAACCCGTGTACTTGTTGAACACGAGACCACGTCCGCAATAGGCGGAATTCTTCGGCTCGAAGACCGAGGCATATGAAGGATCGAAGGCTGCGCTCACATCGGAAGAGAGCATCGAGGAATTCGCAAGGCAGCGACGCAACGCCAGATTGCTTTGCTGACCCATCAAGTTAAGGATTTCTGCCATGGTGTTTTCGAAGAACGCCGAGGTCATACCCGTTGCGCCAACGCTGCCGATCTCCTCTTTATCTACCAGAATGCATACTGCTGTGCGTGCAGGGCTTTCGACCGCGAGCTGCGCCACCAGACTTGTGTAAGCGCACACACGATCATCCTGGCCGTAGCCGATCACCATCGAACGATCGAGTCCGCAATCGCGCGCATCACCCGCAGGAACTACCTCGATCTCAGCAGAAAGGAAGTCCTCTTCCTCTATGCCAAAGCGCTCAAGAAGCAACTGCATGATATGAGCACGCACTGCTTCCTTTTGCGCGGTGCTCGTAATCTGCTCTTCATAGGTTTGCTCTTTTTTGGCTGACTTGGATTCACTGGCTTCTTCAGTGTCTTCGATGATGAGCGGCTCGCTTCCGAACAGAACGTCGAGGCTTTCGCCTTCCACCACTTCCCTACCATTCTTCTTCATCTGCTCTGCACCAAGATGCGGCAGCAGATCGGTCACACAGAAGACCGGGTCGGCTGGATCGTCGCCCAACGAAATGTCGAGTACGGTGCCATCCTTCTTGGCCACTACGCCTTTAAGCGCGAGCGGCAGCGCGACCCACTGATAGTTCTTGATGCCGCCGTAATAGTGCGTGTCGAGCAGCACGAAATCGGAAGCTTCATAGAGCGGATTCTGCTTCAGGTCGAGACGTGGAGAATCAATGTGCGCGCCCAAAATATTCACGCCTGCCACGATATCATTCGTGCCGATCTGCACGAGCATGACTGCCTTGCCATAGTTGTCGATCCAGACCTTGTCACCTGGTTTCAGCGTCCTGCCTGCAGCAATGGCCTCTTTGAGCGACGCATAACCAGCGTCTTGGGCCATTTCAATGGCACGCTTCGTTGCTAGACGCTCTGTTTTGCACTCTGAGAGAAATTCCTTATAGTCTTCGCAGAGTTCCTCAAGGCTCTCTTTGTCCTGATCAGTGTACGTTTTCCACGCATTCTTGCGTTCCATGATCGTCCTTTCGTTTCAGTTCGCTCGCAAACTTATTCGCGCGCTATGCTTCTTCAGCGCTGTTGCTTCTCTTATGCCCAGACGCATCGATCGATAGTGTTTTTCGCATTAAAAAATAGTTAACCATTTGTTAGCAATCAACTTTTTTATTGTTTCATGGAGTAGAATTCTACATCAAGGACGAACGCACTCCGCCTGTGAGCGAGAAGAGCACAGAAGGGCTGCATACGTTCTTCGACTTATATGAATCGATGGTCGCATGCGCGATCGAAGAGGAGTGATGAACATGGCACAACAAGTGCGCGATGAAATCCCAACGCCGGATAACTCGACCAACTTCAACGTTGCAGCAGGCAGCGAAACGCCGGTCGGCACCACGCTCGAAAACCTGAAAGCAGCTGTTGGTGGCGAAACGGGTGCTTCTGCACACTACAGCGTTTATGCTGATGCAGCAGAAAAAGCAGGCTATTCCCAGCTTGCAGCTCTCTGGCGTGCAACCTCTGCAGCAGAGCAGATCCATATCGCTATGGAGTACAACGCAGTTACGGCTGAAGATCCTGATTGGCCTCGTCCGGAAGTCACCGCAGGCACCGATGCTCCTGCAGACCTGAACCTCATCTCTTCTGCTCAGGGCGAAATCTATGAGACTTCTGACATGTATCCCGCATTCATCAAGAAGGCTCAGGAAGAAGGCAACAACGCCGCTGTTATGATCTTCACGCGTGCAAAGCTCGCTGAAGGCTATCACGCTGAGAACTATATGTGGGCATACAACAACATCGACACGCCTACCGACGAGCACTTCTATCTCTGCCCAGTTTGCGGTTACATCCACCGCGGCAAAGACTTCGAGAAGTGCCCGATCTGCTTCACTCCTGCAGCAAAGTTCATCGAGTACTAATCAATACGAAAGCCACAAGCTTCTCCAAGTTTTCGCCGACCGAATTCGAAGCATTCGCTTTCATGCCGAAGTAGCGAAGTTGAGAGCAAGGTGGTTCCAAGCGAAATCCCTGAAGTTGATTCCTTAACTTCAGGGATTTTTTTTATACGCAAATTCAGTTTTCATATATCAAAGGGTCAATATAGGAACATTTACTCGGCCTAATCGAGCATCTCCACGAACGCCTGTATACGCGTTGCCGCCTGCTCATCAATACGACCCTGGCTCTCAGTCTCGAGATAAAGCACAGGAATTCCCTCTGCTTCAAAATCTTTCTTTAGAACAGGATAATCGAACTCCTCTTCCTCACAGAACTTGATGATGCTGATAAGGATGCCGTCTGCATCACGCTGATTGTAGAGATCGATCAGCATCGGGCCACGCAATTTCTTCGGGTCGAAGAGCACCGAGCACCCTTCGATATTGGGCCAGATACGCGCGAGCGAAACGAATGGATCAACATGATCGGGCGCATCGGTCTCAAAGCGCTTCGAATCGCCAACGATGTCATCGCCCACAATAGCGATGCCCTCTTGTTCGAGCGTATCGAGCAGCTCGGTCGAATCCATCAAGATACTGGTGGCGATCAGACGCGGACCATCGAAGGTATGGACGGGAACGCGTTCGAGTTCATCAAGCAACTCTGCCACCAAACGAGTATGTAGCTCAACTGGCATTACTCGGGCAGCTTTGTAGACATAATGCCGCATCTTAGGCGTGAAGATATCAAGATGGTCGCATGCCGCCTCAGGGAAACGACGCATGAGCTCTTTTTGCTTGTTGTAGAGCTGAATACTATTGAAGAGCTGCGCATCCGTAATCGGATGACCCGCTATCTCCTCAAGCTCATGTTGGACTCGATGAAGCTCGTTCACATAATAGTCTTCAGCAGCCTGCGTCTTGCGATTCACTGGCTGAGTAAGTGCAATGACAGGCATATCGGGCTTGGCATACTTCCAATTCTCTTCAAGGTTGCGTAGGCCGTCACAGGTGGTGGGAATGATGATGCCTGAAAGAAAATCATAATCTCCCTTCAGCCCGTATTCGAGTAGCGATAATAGGATCGAGCAGTAAAACGCCGGGTAATAGCGATGCGCTTCGCTTGCATCGATATTACCTCCCCACAACTCTACTGGATACATCCCAGCTGCATGCACCAACTCATAAGGCGCAAAGTAGGGAGCCAGCCCAATCACCTTCTTCTTGTCAGCATTGCATGCATCGATCGTTCGATACGAGTGCTCTGAAGCCTCTTCGAACTGTGCGAGTATTTCTTGTATGCGGTCCATCGATATCTCTCTTTCCTTTGCCGGCAGGGTAAGTGTGATCGCCCGTTATTCAAGCACGATCTACTTATGCTTCATCCTTAGTTTGGGTACATCGTCTTTTCTTATTCACGCTGCGCTATGCGTTCATCCATTACTTCAGTCAGCCCTTGAACGCGCGTCTCGTATTGCGCCTTCGAGAAGACACGCGGATCTGCCTGGTCGCCATCGAAGGTTGCAAAAGGTATGCCCTTTTCCTTTTCGAGCTGACGTGATATCTCAAACGTGATTCCTACCCATGGCTTGCAGCTGCGCGTGACGCTACAGAGCGTACCATCACAATGATATTCGTCGATCATAGCGCGCCGACGCTGCAATGCTAGATCGATACCTTGAGAGTTATTCGTGCTCGCGTACCCTTGACAATATTCATCCAGATCATTAAACGATGTGCCGAATATATTGCAATAGATCGAACCAACCGTATTAACACCCATACTTGCAAGTGTTTCTGAGTTGTGCCGCAGATAAGGCCAGCATGCTAATCCGTCATACATCAGGCGGTATTTTTCTTCACCTTCGAAGGCATAATTACCGGTAGCAAGTCGCTCCTCAAGCTCTGCGATATAAGCCTTGAGGATCTCGGTCGTTTCGGGGCGCCCCTTCGCAACAACCATTAACGCCATGAAGTTGTAGCCATCAAAACCACTCACAGGCGAAGGCTTGTTCTTTCCGATCAAATCGAGCGCCTTGGTAAACAAAGCACCATTTATGCTCGAAATACGCAGAATCTCATGAAATTTCTCGTAATCGAACTTCTTACCTGTAATGCGCTCAAACTCATCGATGATGTATTGCAACTGTGCTTTGATGTAGCTGGTCTTGTTGGCAGTGTAATACCCGTCCGTATTGTATGGAATATCGAAGAGCAGAAAAGGAATGTCAAGATTGCGCGAGAGATTCTCGTACCACTTGATAACCGTTGTGCAGATATTGTTGCTAACACAGAGAAAATCGGGTGCTGGCACATCAAGCCCGAAACCAAAGTCTTCCTCGCGCTCAACAAAGCCGAGATTAATGCGAGCATACGAGCACAAGTCCATTGAATAGCCAAGTCCTTCTGCCTTTTCGCAAAAGGGGATTGCACCCTTTTTCGCTGCCACTGCAGCGCTATGGTTTTCGGGATACATGATCTTAAGGTCGAACGTCTGACAGATCTCTTTTGGGAAGTTTGAAGTTGACCAACCGATCAACTCACCATTCTCTTTTGCCTCGCGTATCTCGTCATAGGTCTTTGCAGTAAATTCTTGTAGCAGCTGTTTGCTGGTCTTCTTATCACCCATGCTACTTCCCTTCCTTAAGTTCTATTCCGCTTGTTTCTTGGTCTGCTCTGCTTACTTTGATAGCCTGTTTTTTTTCTATACGATTCGCGCCTGATCACAGGTGGTGCAGTCCTTATCAAATTGAATTTTCCGCGCTTCCTCGAGTGCTGTGGCATATTTATCCTGCTCAAGTGCTTCTTTTCGAATCTTCTTCTCTAATGCCTTTGCGCCATGAAGCGCTGCGCCCAATGCGCCAATCAATTGAGCATGAGGTGGAATCTGGATATTGATGCCCAATTCTTCCTCGAGCGCACGAACCACGCCCGCGTTCTGGGCAACTCCTCCACTCATGACCACCGTCTCTTCAACGCCAAGTCTGCGTGCCAGACCTGCCGTTCGTTTCGCAACCGAGTCATGGATGCCCGCAATAATGTTCGAGATCTTTTCCTTGTTGGCTAAATGCGATATGACCTCCGACTCTGCGAAGACCGTGCACGTCGAGCTGATCTCGACCTTAGAATCCGCTTGAGCATCAAGCGTGCCCAGCTGATCCGTTGTGGTCTCGAGCACACCCGCCATCACATCAAGAAATCGACCTGTTCCTGCAGCGCATTTCTCATTCATGATGAAGTTGTCCAGGCCACCGCGCTCATTCAGTCTGAGCGTTTTCACGTCTTGACCGCCAATGTCGATAATGGTGCGTGCTTCAGGAATCATGAAGTGCATACCACACGCATGACAGCTGAGTTCGCTGATCTGCTTATCAGCTTCATCGAAGCGAAGGCGTCCATAACCCGTTGCGACTGTGTAATCGATGTCGTTCCAAATAAGCCCGCTTTCGGCGAAAAGTTTCTCGATGACCTGCTCTGTTCCCGAGGTACCTGCACCAAAGCCGATGATCGCGCTTGCGTAGATATCCCTACCATCTTTAAGCATTACCGCTTTTGTCGCCGTAGAGCCAATATCGATCCCGAGGGTATACATAAGATTCACCTCACCTACGTTTCTAAGCGTGCTGAACCACTACGCCGCTCTCTTCCCATACGCGTATCTGATCTTCGGCATAGCCGTGTTCGCGCAAGATCGCTTCGGTATCCGCGCCTATACCACGACTAGTAACAAGCGGTGCCGTTCCAATAGAATCAAGCCGTGCAGGAGAATGTATAAGGATGGCTTCATCGCCCGTAGGATAGGTCACGCGCTGAGCGTATTCGTTATCCCAGATTTCAGGATCTTTCAAAACATCAGCTGATTCATACAGAGGTCCGAATGCGATATCCGCTTCAGTAAGGATTTTCTCCCACTCAGCCATAGTCTTTTGAGCAAGTGCTTCTTCGATGATGTCTATAAATTCTTCATGGTGATGTTCACGCATGTACGCCATCTTGCAATACCGCGGATCATCTTTCAGATCGCCACGTCCGATTGTCTCCATAAAGTGGTTGTAACCAAGTTCGGGAGCCGCCACACAGAACTGGATCCATTTGCTATCTTTTGTCTTGTAGGTCGAGTTGAATGGATTTGAAGTGCTCCGTCTAGATGTGGGGAGAATATAGCCACCATATTGCGCTGCAGTATGCGCAAGGCTCATCACGTATACGCCCACAGCATTCAGGCTGACGACCACACGATCACCAACACCTGTACGTTCAGCGCCAACAAGCGCTGCAGCAATGCCACCTGCTAGCGCAAGGCCTGTTTGCAAATCGCCAAAGCCAGGACCACCGATCATAGGCGAACCACCCTTCTCATAAAGCGATCCACCTACCCCTGAGCGTGCATGATAAGCGGTGTAATCATATCCAGGCATATCGCGTAATGCGCCGTTTTCACCATACCCACGCACATGTCCATAAACCAACCGAGGAAACTTCGCGTGCAGCGTCTCCCAATCACAGCCAAGCTTTTTGAGCGCTTTGTCTCGTGCGCTTGTCACAAAAGCCTGTGCGTCCTCAAGCAATTTGTAAAGAATCTCTCGACCTTCGTCAGTACGTAGGTCGATAACCATAAAACGTTTATTCACACCAACCAAATCGAAACAAGGGTTGTAAAGATCGCTCTCTCCAGGCATGCAATACACGTTCCAATTCGTGCGATAGTCATCACCTGAAGGGGCCTCTATCTTAACGACTTCAGCACCCCAATCTGCCAAGATGCGCACTCCAGAAGGCGCCGCAACATACGTTGCAAATTCAATAACTTTATAGCCGGAAAGCGGTCCTTTCATCTTTCCCCTTTCGCTTGCCCCATTTTAGAACATGTTCTAGAACATGTTCAATTTTGCTATTATATAAGCACTAAAACTAGATAACGTCAACACCTACCACCAGGAATAGCCGTTCTCTTATTTCATTGCACAAAGCTCCAAACCTTAGGTAAGCTTTGGAAAGACTGATAGAAGAAGGACCTTGTGACTACCAAGAAAAAATATGTTTCATCGCGAGAAGAACGGGCTCAAGCAACACGCGAAAAGCTACTGGAAGCAGCCATCGAGCTTGTGAATCAATATGGCATGAAGTATTTGACCGTACGTAACATCTGCGATGAAGCAGGCGTATCAACCGGAAGTTTTTACAATCTTTTCGATAGCAAAGATGATTTAGTGTTCTATTATCTGCAGGATGTTTTCACTGAGTACAAGCAGCAGGTGGAGAATGATGCTTCACAGCATTCCTCGCTCGAAAAGATAATCCTCATCTACCGTTTTTACATCAAATGCGTGCTTGAAACTGGACTGGAGTTCATTACCGGCCTTTACGCTGCCAACACGAATCAAGCTTTTAATTTCTTAGAACGTGATCCGAAAAATGAAATGGTGTTGGATCGTGTAAGAGAATACCTGATAGAAGGAAAAGCATCAGGAGAGATTCATAACAATGTTGATACCAATGCAGCACTTTTGCGCATTGGCGTAATCATTACGGGCATGATCTATTATTGGTGCGTATTCAGCGGCAGAATCGACCTTGCAAGCCAGACTGATCTTATGTTGCAAGATTATCTAAAAACGCTTGCCAGTAACAAGAATGAGAGCTTCCAGCTTGAACCCATTCCTCCGCTAGAAGGTTCTCTTATTTAACATACAAAAAATCACGTATCGATCGATTAGTCAAAAAATCGATACCTCTATTTCCCATAACATCGAAGTCATAAAATGTAATTCAAAGCGTGTGAGTTAGAAAAAGCACTTAGAAATCGAATGCTTCGCCCACATTCATAGCGAGACAATGATCCGCGGTCTTATCGAGCGCGCTCGGATCGCGATTGATCACGATGAGGTTCTTGCCGTTGAAGAATTCAACGAGACCTGCAGCTGGATAAACCACCCTCGAAGTGCCCGCGATAATGAGCGTCTCTGCTTGTGCGATATCTTCGACGGCTGCCTGTATGACCTGTTGGTCGAGCGCTTCTTCGTAGAGCACCACATCTGGTCTGATGATTCCCCCACACTCGCAATACGGCACACCCTCAGCATCCATGATCGTGTCAAGGCCATAACGCTTGCCGCACTTCATGCAGTAGTTACGATGGATACTGCCATGAAGTTCATGAACGCGCTTCGACCCCGCCGCCTGATGCAGGCCATCAACATTCTGCGTTATCACGCTACGAAGGATGCTTTGCTGCTCAAGTTCAGCGAGCTTCTTGTGCGCCTGATTCGGTTTGGCATCTTCATGCACCATCTTTGCTCTGTAAAAATCGTAGAAGACATCGGGATGCGCTTCGAAGAACGAATGGCTCACGATCACTTCAGGAGGATAAGGGTACGCTTCGTTGAAGATACCTTTGGCACTTCGGAAATCAGGAATGCCGCTTTCAGTTGAAACCCCTGCCCCTCCGAAGAACACTACGCTCTTCGGATCCGCTTCGCTGATGATACGCCGTATTTCTTCAAGCTCTTCGTTCATATTCCCCACTCTCTCCCTTATTAGAAAACAGCAGTGCTCAAGAAACACTGGAGTTACTTACCTGCCTGCACCAGTGGAGATTGATAACAAACTACCCGGTCATTCGTCATCTAGTATGAGCTGCCAATGTATTCTTCCTGGAGGCGCGTGAGCGTGCCATCCTCTTCCATAGCAGCAAGCGCTTCATTGATCGCGTCTTTCAGATTGATGGATTCCGTTGGCAGTGCGATGCCATAGGCTTCCCCTGTCATGATGCGCTCGATGATGTGCATATCCGAGAATTCATGGTCGAGCAAATATTCAGCAACGGGAAGATCGAGCACTACAGCTTGAACTTCTTTAGCTTGAAGCGCCTGGAGGCATTTACGTGCTGTCGAATACTCGATGATCAGCTTTTCGTTCGTGAACTCGCGTGCAGTCTGCATGCAGGTGCTCCCCTTCACTACTGCAATACGCGTGGTCTCAGGATCAAAGTCAATCGTGCTTTCAAAGGTTGTAGGCGCTTTTTCTTTCTCTGTTGTTTGAGCAGCAGAGGGCTTCACGAAGCGGGGTAATGCTGTTTCTGTCGAAGCGTGCACAGTAGATGCTGATGAAGGATGCTCTACCTCCTTCATCGTAACAACTGCCTGATTGCCTACATAATACCGGCTACTGAAGTCAACCTTTTCATCGCGTTCACCCGTAATAGCGAGCGCCGCTACTGCAATATCGCCCTCGGGATCAGGCTTCTCTTCCTCACTTGCAGTGGCAGATGGTTCGCAGGCCAGAGTTTCGATGATCGTATTGCGCGAAGTGGGCACCAGCTCGAGCGCAAGCCCCAATCGGCTAGCAAGCTCCTCCGCGATGGCGATATCATAGCCCCATATTGCTTCTGCCTCACCATCGTTGAACGGGGGATAATCAGAGGAAACGAGCACTTTTAGCGTGCCTTTATCCATAAGCTCAGTTTCGTAGGCGCGCTTTTGTTCTTTGCCTTGATCGCTCTGCACACAACCACTCATGAGCACACAGGCAGTGAGCGCAACGCAAAGAAGTGCCGCGAACGCTACTGCTCGCAAGGCGCGACACCCATGCGAAGTCTCTGTTTCATGCGCTCCGTTTTGCGACAGTGATCCACTGGCCGTAACGAAGATATGTCTATGCTGCTGGGCGTGCTTCAAAACCCGATCCTTCAACAAGCCAGACGTTACTGCTTGCTCGCCTTCAGCACCTCAAGTGCCAACTGATAACCACCCGTACCGTAGTTGAGCGCCTTTGAGACACGCGCGATAGTGGTTGCCGAAGCCCCCGTTGTCTTTTCGATGGAAGCGTACGATTCGCCTTCTCGCAAAAGACGCGCCACTTCTAGACGCTGGGAGGTGTCCTTGATCTCGCGAATCGTGAAGAGATCTTCTAAAAGCGCGAAGATCTCATCGGGCTCATTCAATCCCGCAAGCACATTCAATAGGTCTTCGACTTCTCGGGTGCGTAGTTCGGACATACTCTCACTTCTCTCAAGGCTGCTCGACAAAAAGAGCCCGTTGAACAGGGCTCTTCTGTTTGCTATCAGGATAGATCATTAATCAGCGATGCGCGTGATCCACTCTTCATATTCGGGCACTTTGCCATAGGCAACATCAAAGTAGCGCTCCTGAAGTGCCTTGGTAATGGGACCAGGCTTACCGATAACGCGATTATCCACGCTCCCGATGGGCGTGAGTTCAGCAGCCGAACCGGTCATGAACATCTCGTCGGCAACATAGAGATCGGAACGGTTGAGCGTTTCCTCAAGTGCGGGAATATCCATATCAACAGCGATATTCAAGACGGTATCGCGCGTAATACCTTCGAGCAAGCCATCACCCAGTGGAGGCGTCATAAGGATGCCATCGCGCACGATGAAGAGATTCTCACCCGTGCCTTCGCAGACGTGACCCACTTCGTTGAGCATGATCGCTTCTGCATAGCCATGCTCCTTCGCCTCGAGCTTCGCGAGGATCGAATTCATGTAGGAAGCCGTGGATTTCACTGCTGGCGGGATGGCGTTGAACGAACGCTGACGCCAAGACGAAATACCCACAGAAACGCCGTTTTCGAGCGCTTCCTCGCCAAGATAGGCATCCCAAGGCCACACTGCGATGATGACATCGACTGGCGCTCCTGTGGGATCGACACCCATCTGACCATAACCGTAATAAGCAAGCGGGCGGATATAGCACGATTTCAGCTTATTCGCTCTGATGATATCGATAGTTGCCTGGCAGAGCTCCTCTACCGAATAGGGCAATTCCATATGTGCGATCTTCGCGCTGTTATGCAGGCGCTTCATGTGATCTTCCAGACGGAACACAACCGCTTCATCGGTGTCGGTATTGTGATAGCAACGAATGCCCTCGAATACGCCCGAACCGTAGTGAAGCGCATGCGTGAGCACGTGCGTGGTTGCCTCAGCCCATGGAACGATCTTGCCATTTTTCCAGATATAGTCGACTTCGGTTAGATCAGCCATAGCGCTCCCCTTCTTCAAAGTATTCGATACGTTGCGCCGCACACTTCGTCGTACTGACATGCAACAAAAACAGAAAGACCACGGCAGCACCATGGCCTTTCGTTATTCTACTCCATTTCGCTGGAGTGGTTGAAGCTAATTGTAAAAAAGGATGTCGTTGTAGGTGGGCACGGGCCAGTAGCCATTCTCTACCACGCACTCGAGCGCATCGATCTCAGCACGCAAGGCATCCATGGCTGGGATGACCTTTTCGGCATAGGCATATGCCTGCTCCTGAAGGTCTTCGATGGCTTCCGCGCTATCATGTTCAGCGATGAGCGTGCGTACGCAAGCCGCAACAACATTCGTCCCTTTCACCAGGTAAGAAAGGAGCTTTTCGTGCTCTTCCATATCAGATGAAGCCACCGCTGCTTTCACCGAGGTGATGGTTTCTGCCAGATCGCGCATATATTTGCTGATGGCGGGCAAATACATGCGACGCGCCATGCGGATCATCACGCGTGCCTCGATGTTCAAAAGCTTCGTGTATTTATCGAGCTTCACCTCGTAGCGGCTATGCACTTCCGATTCGGATAAGATGCCGAACTCAGTGAAGAGGTCTATCGATTTCTGCGAAACGAAGCATGGAAGCGCTTCGGCGGTGTTGCGATGGTTCGCCAACCCGCGTCGTGCTGCTTCTTCTTGCCACTCTTCCGAATAGCCGTTGCCATTGAAGATGATGCGCTTGTGGTCAGTAAGAAGCTGGCGAACGTAACCGATCGCTTTCTTCTCGAACTCAGCACCCTCAAGACCTTCACAAGCATCCGCAAAATCCTTGAGGCTCTTTGCGACCGCCGTGTTCAGGATCATGTTGCAATCCGAAAGGTTCACAGAAGAACCTGGCATGCGGAACTCGAACTTGTTGCCCGTGAACGCAAAGGGGCTTGTGCGGTTGCGATCGGTGTTGTCTTTGAGGAATTGCGGAAGAACCGCAACGCCCAAGTCCATAGAAATAGCCTCGGCTGAATGATATTCATCACCCTTGATCAGTGCATCCACGATGGCATCAAGTTCATCGCCTAAGAAGATCGAGACGATGGCAGGAGGCGCTTCATCGGCACCAAGGCGGTGATCGTTGCCCGCAGAGGCAACCGACATACGCAAGAGTTCTTGGTATTCATCGACCGCTTCAATCACGCAGGCAAGGAACACAAGAAAGCGCAGGTTATCGATCGGGTCGTCGCCCGGATCGAGCAGGTTCACATTGTCGTAGGAAAGCGACCAGTTGTTGTGCTTGCCTGAGCCGTTGATGCCTTCGAAGGGCTTTTCATGCTGAAGGCACGTGAGGCCATAGTGCGACGCATCAAGGCGCATTTTCTCCATGGTGAGCAAGTTCTCATCGATGGCGCGGTTGGCGTTGGTGAAGATGGGCGCAAGTTCATGCTGCGCAGGCGCAACTTCATTATGTTTGGTCTTCGCCGTAACACCGAGCTTCCACAGATCGTCGTCGAGTTCTTTCATGAATTCGTTGACCGTTGGGCGGATGGCGCCAAAGTAGTGCTCATCGAGTTCCTGGCCTTTGCTCGGCGGTGCGCCGAAGAGCGTACGACCGGTCATGATCAGGTCGTGGCGGCGTTCGTAATCCTTTTCAGCGATGAGGAAATACTCCTGCTCGGAGCCGACCGTGGCGATAACTTGGTGGCCGTCTTCGCCGAAGAAACGCAGCACGCGCTGAGCTTGCGTATCGATCGCACGCATGGAACGCAGAAGCGGTGTTTTCTTGTCGAGCGCTTCGCCCGTATAGGAACAAAACGCTGTGGGGATGCAGAGCACCTCGTCCTTGATGAAAGCAGGGCTTGTGGGATCCCATGCGGTGTAACCACGCGCTTCGAAAGTGGCACGAAGCCCGCCATTCGGGAAGCTTGAAGCATCGGGTTCGCCTTGGATGAGCTCCTTGCCCGAGAAGGTCATAATGGCCGTACCATCGCCCACGGGATTCAAGAAGCTGTCGTGCTTTTCAGAAGTGATGCCCGAAAGCGGCTGAAACCAGTGCGAGTAATGCGTGGCACCATTTTCGATCGCCCATTCTTTCATAGCGTGCGCGACCACGTTCGCCACCTCGATATCGAGCGGCTTTCCCTCTTTGATCGTTTTCGCGAGGTTCTTGTACGTCTCGGATGGAAGACGTTCCTTCATAACGTGGTCATTGAAGACCAGGGTTCCGAAGATCTCTGAAACGTTCGACATACGTTCTCCTCACGTAGATGTTTCACGAGTAATGAGCGATGCGAGCAAGTATGAATACCGATTGCCCTAAAGGAAATCGCGCGCTTTGTTGCATCGCATTTTGCACATTATACCAGCAGCGGAAGAAAGAGCTCCCGAATGCGCAGACTATCCAAATGCAGAAGTTGAGCCTGTTGTTGCGCTTCCGCCTTGGGCTGCTGTGCCACCAGTAGGCAAGCCAGGGAGCGTGCCGCCGTTCAAAACGATGATGAAGAAAGCAACTGCCTGTACTGCGAAGCCTGCCCAAGTCCAAATGAGCGCCTGGCGTCGACGCTTTGCAGAGAGCGTCGAGGTGGAAAGCCATGCCATGACCAAACCGAGCATGCCGCCGATAAGACCGAGCACGAACCAGCCGATCTTGAAGCCAACGCTCATGGGCGTAGGGTCATCATCGGGATCAGAGGGCGTAGCGAAGAACGAGAAGGCTCCGTTCTCGCGGAAGGTTGGCTTGGGCTGCTGATTTTGGTTGGCCTGCTGAGTTGGCTGCTCGGGAGACTGCGGTGCTTGTTGCTGGTCGTCTTGCGCCTGCGGTTGCGCAGTGTTCGGCTGTTGAGCAGGAGCTTGCTGCGGTGCCGGCTGCTGCGGAGCGCTCGGCACTACGGGCTGGACGCCAGGAGTAGGTGGAGGCAGCGGCGTGCCGTTCTCTTGCGGGGCATTCGCTGCGGGGTGTTCAGTATGGTTGTTCTCTTCGGACATATATACCTCACGATGTGCGCGATTATATCTATCTGCTTATTATGCCTGATTCGCATCAAAATGCGCAGACAAGCACACAACCTATAAGACAATCGTAAACGTTTCTACAAAAAAGAACCGCCTCCGAAGAAGCGGTTCTTGTCTTCGATCGGTATGATCGGGTCTGAAGCAAAAATCTTAGCGCTTTGAGAACTGCGGACGCTTACGAGCTTTCTTCAGGCCGTACTTCTTACGCTCGACCATACGAGCATCGCGCGTGAGGTAACCTGCGCGCTTCAGTTCTGCGCGATAATCGCCCGCCTCGAGAAGGGCGCGAGCGATGCCCATGCGCAGAGCACCTGCCTGACCAGACGTGCCGCCACCATTGCAGCGAGCGATAACGTCGAACTGATTCATGGTATCGGTTACGCCGAAGGGAGTCTTCGCATAATCAACGAGTGCCTGACGACCGAAGAAGTCGAGACCATCACGACCATTGACGGTAACCTTACCGGTGCCCGGGACGATACGCACGCGAGCAACTGCGTTCTTACGACGACCCGTGCCGTAATAAATAGCTTCACCTGCCATTAGTTATCCTCCATCTTGATCTCGCGGGGCTGCTGTGCCATGTGCGGATGCTCTGCACCGGCATAGACCTTGAGCTTCTTAGCCATTGCACGACCGAGCGTGTTCTTGGGGAGCATGCCCTTAACTGCATGTTCGATCACGCGCTCCGGGTGCTTTTCCATGGCCTCTTCGAAGGTCTCGCACTTGAGTCCTCCCGGATAACCGCTGTGGCGGTAGTATTCCTTATCGGTGAGCTTCTTACCGGTCACGCGAATCTTGTCGGCGTTGATGATAACCACGAAATCGCCAGTGTCCACGTGAGGGGTATAGGTCGGCTTATGCTTACCGCGCAGGATATGAGCCGCCTTCGATGCGACACGACCGAGAACCTGGTCTTGCGCGTCGATGAGAAGCCACTCGCGAGCAACTTCATTCGGCTTTGCATAATAGGTCTTCACTGTGTTCCTCCAATAAAGTAACAATGTTTGTTTTCAAAAGTTGCTTGCTTTGCCTGAAATGCGCGAAGGATCCTACCCCTTCGCTTTCTTTCGGCTTGGTTCTGGACTACCGTACCAAAAGCTTCAGACCGCACAGCCACACGGGGCTTTTGAAAGCGAACCTTTGCATAATAATCTGTTTTCGTTCATGAAGTCAATCGATTCGCGTGCGAGATAGGCATGAAAGGTCGATTTACCGAGATATTGGAAGCGAAGGCACCTGAAGCCTTCGTTATTGTTGTTGTTTCCTGAGTGTGAGTTAAAGGGAGTCAAAGAGACGGTTCTCCTGACTCATGTCATCGTGCACAAACTTGCGGTTGGCTAGTCTGCCTTGAGGTCGGTGTTGTCGATATCGTAGGGTGTTGCCTGATAGACGTAGTAATTCAGCCAATTAGTGTAGAGCAGCTGAGCAGCCGCACGCCAATTCGAAAGCGGTTTTTGCGTAGGATCGTCGTTCGGAAAATAATGCTTGGGGACTTCGGGGTCGATGCCCTTCTTCACGTCGCGGAAGTACTCTTCAGCAAGGGTTCCCGTGTCATATTCAGGGTGGCCGAACACGAAGAAGTGGCGACTGTCGGTGCTCTTCGCGATGAACACGCCCGCTTCATCCGACACGGCGACAACCTCAAGGCCAGGGTGAGCTTCAATGTCTTCCACGTGAACTTCGGTGTTACGCGAATGCGGTGCGTGAAGGATGTCATCGATGCCGCGCACGAGCGGACTCGAAGGCTTTACGATCTGGTGTGCGAAGATGCCCGACATCTTGCTGTCGAGGATGTGCTTGTCGATGCCGAAGTGATAATAGATGCCTGCTTGAGCTCCCCAGCAGATATAGAACGTAGAAAACACATGTGCCTTCGCCCACTCGAAGATCTCGCACAGCTCCGGCCAATAGTCGACCGTTTCGAAATCGTAGAGTTCGACCGGCGCACCCGTGATAATCATGCCGTCGTAGCGCTTGTGGCGAATGTCGTCGAGGCCAACATAGAACGATTCCAGATGCTCGGCAGGCACATGCGTGGCACGATGGCTGACCGTTTGCAGAAGATCAACCTCGACCTGCAACGGCGTATTGGAAAGCTTACGCAGGATCTGCGTTTCCGTTTCGATCTTGGTAGGCATCAAGTTCAAGATGAGCACGCGCAGGGGGCGAATATCCTGATGAATCGCTCGATGCTCGGTCATTACGAAGATGTTCTCACCTTCAAGCACGCTTGTTGCGGGTAGCGCATCAGGAATTCTAATCGGCATAGCTAACGTCCTTTCTTCGGTGTTCATCATAACAGCTTTTGAAAGGGCATTTTTGCTCGCCGCGCGAATCACAAGCGCAAGGCTATCGGTTGTTCTTAGTGCTGGCTATCACGAAAAGCGATGCCCCGAAGAGCGAAACGTGCCCCGCTGAACAACGAAGAAAAAAAGCGCAGATGATACCATGAGCTGCAAGACATACGGTCGTGCAGCCTGGTCTGAACGACTTTACCCAAATTGGAGAACAAGGAGCTTGCATGTCTACTCAAATCGAAACCACTTGCGTTCAAGGCGGCTACCATCCCGGCAACGCCGAACCGCGTCAGATCCCCATCTATCAGAGCACCACGTGGAAATACGATTCGAGCGAATTCATGGGCAAGCTCTTCGACCTAGAAGAGTCCGGCTACTTCTACACGCGCCTGCAGAACCCCACGAATGATTTCGTTGCTGCGAAGATCTGCGAACTTGAAGGTGGCAGTGCGGCCATGCTCACCTCTTCAGGGCAGGCCGCAAACTTCTTCGCGATCTTCAACATTGCTGGCTGCGGCGATCATATGGTGTGCTCCACTTCCATCTACGGCGGCACCTACAACCTGTTCGCGCACACCATGGCACGCATGGGCATCGAGTTCACGTTCGTATCCCCCACCTGCAGTGATGCCGAACTCGAAGCCGCATTCAAACCGAACACGAAAGCGGTCTTCGGCGAAACGGTAGCTAACCCCGCGCTCACGGTGCTCGATATCGAACGCTTTGCGAAGGCGGCTCACGATCACGGCGTACCGCTCATCGTTGACAACACCTTCCCCACGCCCATCAATTGCCGCCCCATCGAATGGGGTGCGGACATCGTCACGCATTCCACTACGAAATACATGGATGGCCATGGCGCTGCCGTTGGCGGCTGCATCGTCGATTCAGGCAACTTCGACTGGGATGCACACGCTGACAAATTCCCTGGACTGACCACGCCGGATGAAAGCTATCACGGCGTTATCTACACGAAGCAATTCGGCCAGGCTGGCGCCTACATCACGAAGGCAACCTCACAACTCATGCGCGATTTCGGCTCGATCCAATCGCCGCAAAACGCGTTCCTGCTGAACATGGGCTTGGAAAGCCTGCATCTGCGCATGGCGCAGCACACCGCGAACGGGCTGGCAGTCGCACAGTTCTTGAAGGATCATCCGAAGATCTCGTGGGTGCGCTATGCCGACCTGCCCGGCGATGAAAGCTACGAGCTTGCGCAAAAATACTTGCCGAATGGAACGTGCGGCGTAGTGAGCTTCGGCGTTGCTGGTGGGCGCGAAGCAGCTGAGCGCTTCATGTCAGCACTCAAACTCGCGCAAATCGCCACGCATGTTGCCGATGCGCGCACCTGCGTGCTGCATCCTGCAAACGCTACACATCGCCAGATGAGCGATGAAGAGCTGGAAGCAGCGGGTATCAGCCCCGATCTAATCAGGCTCTCCTGCGGTATCGAAAGCGCTGAGGATCTGATCGCCGATCTTACTCAGGCGCTCGAAGCAGTCTAGATACACTAAACAAACGAACGTCTTAGCCAGAGGCGAGAAACGCGGCGGCAAACGCAACGCTGCTCGCCTCGAAACGACCCTAGCTTTCGCAGGGTTCAAACCTACTTCTGCATTCCAGGAACGTACTTACCATCGGCGCCCACGTATTTGTCGCCG
>UQNZ01000011.1 GCA_900542525.1 uncultured Eggerthella sp. | reverse complement strand
GCGTCGTTTCGGGGTCTTCCCCGGGGGGCGCCCGTTAAAGCCGATGATGATCGCATCGGATGCCGCAGCAAGCGTAACGTCGGTCTCAGTGATACCACCAACCGCCGCATGAATGATATTGATCTTAACCTCGGACTGGTCCATTTTCTCGAACGCATCGCGCAGCGCTTCGATCGAACCTGCCACGTCGGCCTTGACGACCAAGTTTAGATCGGTGGTCTTGCCTTCTTCGATACGTGCGAACAGATCGTCGAGATTCATGTGCGAACGCGACTCCTGCTTAGCAAGACGCTCACGCAGCGCACGCTGCTCGGCCAAACGGCGCGCATCACGCTCGTCTTCGAACACGCGGAATTCATCACCTGCTGTAGGAACTGAGTTCAGGCCCAAGATCTCGACTGGGTCGGCAGGATGGGCTTCATCAACATGCACGCCACGAGGATTGATGAGCGCGCGAACCTTGCCATAGGAAGTTCCAGCAACCACCACATCGCCCGTCTTGAGCGTACCGCGATCAACGAGCACCGTTGCCACTGAACCGCGACCCTTGTCGAGGTTCGCTTCGATAACGAAGCCAGAAGCAGAAGCGTTCGGGTTGGCTTTCAGTTCGAGCACATCTGCCTGCAGCAGAATTGTTTCGAGCAAATCATCGATATGCAGGTTCTGACGAGCCGAAACATCCACGAACATATTCTGGCCACCCCACTCTTCAGGGATGATGCCATGTTCAGTGAGCTCCTGGCGCACACGCTCGGGCGTAGCACCTGGCTTATCGATCTTGTTGACCGCAACCACGATAGGCACGTTCGCCGCATTCGCATGATTGATGGCTTCAACGGTCTGCGGCATAACGCCGTCGTCTGCCGCAACCACGAGCACGACCACGTCGGTAACCTTCGCGCCACGAGCACGCATAGCGGTAAATGCTTCGTGACCAGGGGTATCGATGAATGTGATCTGACGACCGTCGATGTTGACGACCGAAGCGCCGATGTGCTGCGTAATGCCGCCAGCCTCCTTATCGGCAACACCCGTCGAGCGGATCGCATCGAGCAACGAGGTTTTGCCGTGGTCGACATGACCCATGACAGTGACCACCGGCGGACGCGGCAGCAGGTCGGCTTCAGAATCGTTGTAGACGACTGCGAATTCCTCTTCAGGAGAAACAACGCGCACCTTACGGCCGAGGTCATCGGCGATAAGTTCGATAAGATCATCGCTCATGGTCTGGGTAAGCGTGAGTGCCTGGCCCAGCATGAACAAGCGCTTGATAATGTCGTTAGGAGAGACTTCGAGCAGTTCGGCGAATTGAGCGACCGTAGAACCCTGCGCAACCTCGACCACTGAATCGTCAAGCACGAGCGTTGGGTCGAGACCCTTCTCTAATGCTTCGAGCTCAGCGCGCTCACGTGCCTCCGCTTCGCGCTTTTCCTTACGCTTCTTGCGGCGGCCCTGGCCTTCATGAGAAGCAGCCTCAACAGCCGCACGTGCTTCAGCAAGCACCTTATCGCGCTGGAACTTCTCTGCCTGAACGGCCATCTGAGCATAGCGGTCTTCACCCTTGGTCTCCTGAACCTCAAGTTCAGGAACGGAAGGCTCGAAGCCCTTGCGCTTCTTGCCCTTCTCACCACGACGCGAACCGCCTTGGTTTTGCTTTTCGTTCGCCTGATTGTTCAAGCGCTCGCGTTCGTTATTGATCTGATCGAGCAGTGAGGAGAACGAACTGCCCGCACTTACGGGAGCAGCCTTCTTCTCGCTCTTCGATGATTTAGAGGGCTTATTCATGCGAGACTGCAACGCTTCAGCGACTGCTTGCTTCTTGGCGACCTCGGCCGCACGCGTTTCTGCTTCCGCTTTCATGCGTGCCTCGTGCGCTTCACGCTCTACGCGCTCACGCTCACGCTCGATCTGAGAAGCGAGGCTCTCGAACGGCGATGCAGGGGCTTTCTTAGCGGGCTGCCCTTCGCCTTCTTCCTTCTTCGCACGACCAGCGAAGCCTTCCTTCTGCTGGTTTTCACGGCGAGCACGCTCGGCATCGCGCTGTGCGCGCTCTTTCTCCACTGCCGCACGACGAGCCGCAGCCTCTTCGGCCTTCTTAGCCTCTTCCTTCGCCTGCTCTTCAGCCAGCTTCTTGGCTTCCTCTTCCTCAAGCTTACCTGCACGCTGCTTGATCTCGGGCTCAAGATTCTTGCGAATCTTCTCCACATAAGCATCCTGCAAAATGCTGGCGTGGCTCTTAGCGGGTATCTTCATATCCGCAAGGCGGGCCAAGAGTTCTTTACTGGTCATATCGAACTCTTTAGCCAATTCGTGTACACGCATACCAGCCATGTAGTCTCCTCGTCCGTTTCCTAGTCTAAAACCGCGCTCATTACCTCTTGAGCGATTCGTTCGTTATCTTCTTCATTCACCTTCATGCGCAGCGCTTTGTCGAGCTTATGCGTTTGAAGGGCCTTTTCAAGGCAAGCAAGACTGCAAAGATAGGCACCTCTGCCATTCGCTTTGCCGCTTGGATCATATTCGACCCGCCCATCAGGAGTGCGCACAATGCGGATGAGCTCGCCTTTTTGGCAGGCCGTCCGACATTCGATGCAGGTGCGTTGTTTTGTGCGCTTCTCCATTACCTTGCCTTACTGTACGCCTTAGTTGTTCTCAAGTTCTGCGTGAATACCGCAGTACGAACAACCTGGCCGCGCATGATTGCGGCATCGTACGCCATCAGGATCGACATAGATGCACAAACCATCATTGGTCTCTTCTTCGACTTCTTCCACATCGATGAGGTCCTCGTCGGCCACGAGCGGTTCACCCGCGAACGAAGACGACTTGATGTCGATATGCCAACCGGTCAGACGCGCAGCCAAACGTGCATTCTGGCCTTCCTTGCCAATAGCGAGCGAAAGCTGGTCATCAGGCACGATGATAGTAGCATAGTTGTTCTCTTCGTCGATGATCACGCGATTTACCTTAGCCGGAGAAAGCGCGTTTGACACGTAGACCGCTGGGTCTTCGTCCCATTGGATAACATCCACGCGCTCGTTGCGCAGACCTTCGACCACCATGCGTACACGAGAGCCCTTAGGACCAACGCATGCACCTACCGGATCGAGGTTCGGCTCGCGCGAAGCAACTGCGATCTTGGAGCGTTCGCCTGGTTCGCGTGCGATCGACTTGATCTCCACCAGACCGTCGTAGATCTCGGGAACTTCGATCTCAAAAAGGCGGCGGATAAGATCGGGGTGCGTACGAGAAACAACGATAGAGGGGCGAGTGTGCTCCCCACGTGCCTTCGGAGTTTCCGCATTCGGGTCGCGCACATCGACGATAAGGAGCTTCAGGCGCTGATTATGGCGATAGTGCTCATTGCGCGGACGCTCGTTGCGCTCGTTTGGGTTACGCTTCAGGTCGTAATGCGGAAGCTCAGCTTCAACACCTTCACGAATCTTGATGATGGTGAATTCGGGCGTACCCTGAAGTACGGTGCCAGTGACCAGATCACCCACGCGATCGGAGAACTCTTCGTAGATGGACTGGCGACCAGCCTCACGCACGATGGAGCTGATCACATTCTTCGCATTCTGAGCAGCGATACGGCTTACATCGTTAGGCGTGACATCACGCTCTTCGAATTCGGTGTACTCGCCGGTTTCCTCGTTGGGCTCGCCAACAGGAACCATCTCGTACACGTAGATCTTGCCCGTCTGACGGTCGATCGTAACGCGTGCATCCCATTCAAGATCAAGGATGTTCTGATAGCTCTTTGCCAGAGATGCCTCAAGACGCTCGATCAAATAGAATTCGTCGATCTTTCGTTCATGGGCGAGCGCTTGCAAAGCGTCTATCAATTCTGAGGTTGCCATACCTATCCCTTCTTCGCATTGAAATCTATCGTTGCAATGACATGTGCCTTCTTGATGAACTGGAACGGGATCTCCGTGCGCGCGCCATCCACGTCGAGCACGATGTTCTCCCCTTCCACACCGACAAGCTGGCCGGTGTATTTCGCACGGGAGTTCACAGGTGCCGAAAGCACGAGCGCCACCTTCTCTCCCGCGAATCGCTGGAAATGCTGCTTGGTACGCAGCGGACGGTCGATTCCGGGTGAAGAGACCTCGAGCGTATAAGCACCTGGGAATGGATCGATCTCGTCCATAAGGGCATTGATCCACTCTTGTGCGCTTGCCAGCTCATCGAAGCCCACTCCTCCTTCGCAGTCAATATAGACCCGGATGGTAGGAGCCTTCTTCGAACCAACGATGTCCACCGTGACGATTTCGATCCCTTGAGCTTCTGCAGTGGGCGAAAGCGCATCGAGCAACTGTTGTTCTTTGGCGCTTAACACGTTTTCATCAACTCCTCCCAGAAACAAAAGAAGCGGGACAAAGCCCACTTCCTCAAAAAATCGAAAGTATTCGTACCAAGTACCTGGATAGTTATAACATATTTTTCCTGCACATACAAATGGGCACGCCCGAAGACGTGCCATTTGCCGACCTGAAAGGTCGTCAATCGCCTAGACGGAACTTGCCTTATGATGCCTTGGATTTGTTCGGAAGCCATTTGCCGTTTCCATCAACGTAATAACGTCCATTATCGACCCATGAATACGTTGCCATGACCCCATCGGAGCCGACCCAATACTTGCCGGAGATCCAAGCGTTGGTCTTCATAGCGCCCGATTTGTCGTAGTAATACCATTTCGAGCCTTCTTGGTTCCAGCCGGTCTTCATAGCGCCTGAGCTCTTGAGGAAATAGGTCTTGCCACTGATGACCTGCTTCCCAGTCTTCATCTTCCCATCGGCAGGGTTCAGGTAGTACCAAGTGCCCTTGACCTTCTGCCAGCCGGTGGTCATAGCGCCAGACTTGTTGGTGTAATACCAGCTGGAGCCTTGCTGGATCCAACCAGTCTTCATGGCACCGTTACCATCAAGGAAATAAGTCTTGCCCTTGTCGGTGATCTTGCCGGTTTGCATGATGCCTTCAGCGTTCATGAAGTACCACTTGCTCTTGACCTTCTGCCAACCCGTGGTCCTAGCGCCAGAGCCTTTGAAGTAGTACCAGTTGTTGCTGATCTTCTGCCAGCCCGTCTTCATCCAGCCGTTGTTGTCGAAGTAATAGGTTGCCCTTTTGATGGTTTTGAAGCCCTTAGCATAGGAGCCATCGCTGTAGCTGTACCACCAGCCTTTAGAGCTGTGCACCCATTTGCCCGAAGGAGCGCCAGGATCAGCAGGAGCAGGAGCAGGGTTCTGAGGGAGCACCTTTGATTGCGGGCGATCCTTTGCCCAAGTCTCAAGAGCGCTCGTGTCCTTTATGCTGTTATTCTGGCAGATCAAAACCTCAAGAGAAGTTAAGCCCGCCAAGCTCAAAGACGTGAGATTGTTATCCTCACACTCGACCCACTTTAGAGCACCACATCCTGAGATGTTCAGCGAAGAAAGAGCGTTATCAAAGCAAAACAACTGTGTCAGAGACGAGAAACCCGATAGATTCAGAGAAGTGAGCTTATTATGCTCGCAATGAAGACTCTCAAGCGCTGTACTACCTGATAGGTTCAACGAAGAAAGGCTATTGTTGCTGCACCAAAGATATTGAAGAGACGGCATGTTCGACAGATCGAGCGAAGCGATATTGTTCTCGTTGCATGCCAGGTGCTTGAATGATTGGAGTCCCTGCAATCTCAGTGAAGTAAGCTTAGCGTTATTGCAGATGAGATACTCGAGTGAAGTGCATGCTGTAGCATCGAGAGTCTTGATGCTCCCTAGATTCGTTTCAGATACATCGATCCTTACCACTGGCTTCCCGTTGATCTGGGCAGGCACCTTCACCGCAGTTTTGTTACTCGTCATGCCGGTGATGATAGCAATTTGGTCGGCAGTGTAGGTATACTTCACCCCATCGATCGTAGTCGTCTCATCTGCATGCGCGAATTGCGAAGGCGCCATCAACAGGACGAATGCCAGAAGCGTTGCAACAAAGAAAGAAACAAGACTGACCCTATGAACAGTCGATCGCGCTACCAATGCTTCAGAAAGCTCATAAGAACGAGCCCTTCCCTCAAGATTCTTACGAAACATACGTTCTCCTTCGAATCAAGAAAACAGCTTTTTCAAGATTAGCACCATGAAGAAACTGGCGCAAATGAAAGCGATCTACCAGGTAAGGAATACTAGGCCTGACCAGCAACAACTAAGGCTGCACCAATAGGTACAGCCTTAACGTCAAACTGCTGATTAAGCAGAAGTCTTTGTTGTCTGAAAATCTTACAAAGCTCCCTTTGCTGCAGCTAAATTAATGAGACATGCTCTCGCAATTCTTGCAGAGCGTCATGCCCTTAGCTTGCGCCTGAGCAAGAGTCATTGTTTGCGGATTGCTAATATTCGCAACGCTGCGGCAATTCTGAGTATGGTACACGTTACTTCCCGCTGCATACATTACTACTGAAGCAGCTGCCCCAGGTTTCTTATTTGCATCATACTTGCCTTCAGCATCTACCCAATACTTGCCGCCATCGACCCAAGCGTTCGTCGCCATGATGCCATCAGCTCCGACCCAGTACGTGTCAGAGATCCACTGATTGGCTTGCATGGCACCTGATTTTGCGAAGTAGCGCCATTCCCCATTGACCTGCTTCCAGCCCGTGGCCATAGCCCCAGAAGTGTTCATGTAATACATCTGAGAGCCAACTTCCACGAAGCCTGTGCACATACGATAGTCAGAAGCGAAGTAATACCACTTTCCGCCGCTCATGAGCCATTGATTCTGCTTAGCTGCACCGCTCGCTGCGAAGTAGTACCAGCCACCATCGATCTGCTTCCAGCCGGTAGACATCGCTCCGGAGGCAGCGAAGTGATAGTACTTGCCTTTGATACCTAGGAACCCGTTGCTTACCATTACCCCTGCATCATTCAGGTAATACCACTTCGAGCCAACCTTCTGCCAGCCCGTTACCATAACGCCGGACTTATTAGCATAGTACCAGCTAGAGCCTTGCTGGATCCAACCAGTCTTCATCGCGCCGTTGCCATCAAGGAAATAAGTCTTGCCCTTGTCGGTGATCTTGCCGGTTTGCATGATGCCTTCAGCGTTCATGAAGTACCACTTGCTCTTGACCTTCTGCCAGCCGGTGGTCATAGCGCCAAAGCCCTTGAAGTAATACCAGTTGCTGTCGATCTTCTGCCAGCCAGTCTTCATCCAGCCGTTGGTGTCGAAATAATAGGTTGCCCCTTTGATGGCTTGGAAACCTTTGGCATAGGAGCCGTCGGCGTAGCGATACCACCAGCCCTTGGAGCCATGCACCCAACCTTCCTTCACTGCTGCAGAAGAGCTACCCGTGAGCGTGACCTTATTGGACAGAGCAAGCGAGGCAAGTGCCTTATTCTTGGCAGTAATGGTCACTTCACCTGTTCCTTTTGCGGTCGCAACACCATTTGCATTGACTGTTGCCACCTCTGGGTTCGAGGAAGCCCAACTGAAGGATGAAGGCAGGATGTTCACCTTGGCATAGGACCATTCGGTATTCTCATTCTGAATCGTGTATTGGACCGAAGAGCCCTTGGCGGTGTTGGACTTGAGCTTGGTGCCGAATGACAGCTTCGCATTGTCTGGAGCAACCTCGATCGTATACTCATGAACGCCTGAGAGCACCGTAGTAGCAGTGGTACTCTGGTTCGGGTCACCGAAGAGCTCCACCCAGAAGCTACAAGAACCAACCTGCACTTTAGCTGCTGCCATGCAGGTGAAGCCCCCGTCGATCATATTCGCATAATGACCGGGAGAATTGGTCCATGAAGTGTTCGCGGAACTTGCGTTCGCATTCCCGCTCGAAGCATAGATATTCTCACCAACCTTAAGGTATCCATTCGGGAACGCCGTAAAGCACTGAGTGCCATCCGGGCGATCATGGCTGAACAAGATAGCGATCTCGGCTGCGCGTTGGATAGCAGCCTTCTCGAGCTCATAATCCCACATGAGCGCCCCAACACCCGCTTTTGTGCGGGCTTGATTCACCAGCGCAAGGATCTCGCGCGCATCTCTCTGATCATTAGTGGCCGAGATGGTGAACGTAGCCAATGCGGTAGCACTATCGTCTTCAGCTGCCACCGAGATGCTCTCTGATGCGCTATAAGCTCCCGAGCCTACCGTGCTTTCAGTATCCGCATACGCCAGCTGAGCTGTTGCACTCATGCAGCAAACTGAGAGCACAAGGACAACGAACCCCAAAGCGAATCCAACCAAGAAGCCTTCTTTTTGTGCTCCTGTTGAAAGCGTTTCATTCTCGCTAACCATATAACACTCCTCTTCTTATCTATGTGCGCCCTTCACCCAGACGCCATTCTTATCCACGTAGTAACGAGCATTGTCGACCCAAGCATCCGTTATCATAGCACCATTCGAACCGACCCAATATTTGCCTGAGACCCAAGCATTTGTCCTCATGGAACCGGACTTATTGTAGTAATACCACTTCGAGCCCTCTTTATTCCAACCGGTCTTCATCGCACCCGAACTCTTGAGGAAATACGTCTTACCATTTATGACTCGCTTGCCCGTAAGCATCTTATAGTCTGCGGGGTTCAAGTAATACCAGGTGCCCTTCACCTTCTGCCATCCTTTTACAAATGCACCTGACTTGTTGGCGTAATACCAATTGCCAGAAGTCTTGACCCAGCCAGTCTTCATCGCGCCATTTCCATCAAGGAAGTAGGTCTTGCCCGAAACAACCTGCTTGCCAGTCTTCATCTTGCCACTATAGGGATCGAGGTAATACCACTTTCCCTTCCACTTCAACCAGCCATCGGCCATCGCTCCTGAGGAGGTGAAATAGTACCAATCCCCCGAAATGCGCTGCCAGCCTGTCTGCATCCAACCTTTGCTAGTGAAGTGGTAGATCCCTGAACTGAGCGTGAGCCAGCCAACTGCATATCTTCCCTTGCCGTAGTCGTACCACCAGCCCTTAGAGCCATGCTTCCAGGTGCCAAGAACCTGATTACCAGGTTGAGGATTGTTGGGTTCAGGATCATCGATCACCGGATAGCTTGGTTCTGGATCGACTGGTTTAGGTTTATCGGGCTTAGGATCAACGGGCTTCGGGTTATCAGGATCAGGATCTTCGGGCTTGGGGTCTTCCTTATCGAACTGATTTGAAACAGACCCCGAAACACCAGGACGCGAAAGGAACTCTTCAAGTGAGGAGGTGTCTTCGATCTTATTGTTGTTGCATTCGAGTTCTTTAAGATTAGCGTTGTTCGAAACATCAAGCGAAGTCAGCTCATTATGGCCGCAATTCAGCTTTGACAGATTGGTATTGTTGGAGATATCGAGCGAGGTGATCACATTGTTAGAGCAGTTCAGATCTTTAAGGTTGCGGTTGCCTGAGACATCGAGCGAACCCAGTTTGTTGTCCGAGCAGTTCAATTCAAAAAGATTCCGATTCTGCGAAAGAGCCAGCTCTGAAAGATCGTTGCCAGAGCAATTCAAGTTCTGAAGGTTAGCGTTATGCGAAACATCGAGCTTTGAAAGATTGTTCGACTCGCAGGAAAGATTCTTCAGGTTTGAGCATTCGGAAAAGTCAAGAGAAGAAAGCTCATTGCCTCCGCAATTCAACGTATAGATATTCGCCGGAGAAGGAAGATCGATCTGGCTTATGTTGTTATTCGAACAGTTAACTATCTGAAGCTTCTCATAGGAAGCGATATCAAGCTCCCGGAGCTCATTACCACTGCAATCCAATTGGGTAAGGTTCTTACCCCCTGGAAGATCGAGCGATGAGAGGGAATTGTCTTTGCATGCCACTTTGGTGAGCTGCGTGCAATTCGAAAGATCGAGCGTAGTAAGATCATTTCCTGAACAATCGATCGACGAGAGCAGGCCGCAACCTGACACCTGAAGGTTGTTGAGTTTGCTATCAGCGCAATCAAGATTTGTGAGGTTCTGACACCCCGAAAGATCAAGAGATGTCAGCGCGTTATTATTGCAAATGAGCGTGTGGAGTCCCGTACACTTGGTCATATCAAGACTCGTAATCGCTCCGGTATCACCGCCAGAAAGCTCAACCTTGCGCACGGTCAAGCCATTGATGGTCTCTGGAACCACAGCATGCGTTTTCTGATCGCTATAGATGCCCGTGACGGTTACGCTTGAAGTTCCCTCTCCGTAAGAGATATAGGTGTATTTGACCCCTTGCTCATCAATGTATTCACCCGTTGCCGCCTGAGCAGACACAGGCGCAAGAGCAACGATCAGAGCGGTGAGAAAGCAGAGAAGAACGCTGGTAACAGCGATCTTGGTTCGAATAAGAAGACGATTTGGGGGCATAACAATCTCCTTACCTGCACATATAACTTCAGAAACCCTCACGTTTCAAGGCAGTTTGTATGATAGAAAAAATATCATCGATTTACAATACTGCACAAAAAAGCACAGCCACTATCCAATGAGCCATTGGGATACATGAAGCAGAACCCTGTATGGATCAGCGTGCAGATCCATACAGCCACCGAGCGCTTCTAAAAGAGTCAAAAAAAACGCTCGGCTATGAGCTTACTTTATGAGAATTTCACCTGCGGATAGAGTGCGTCGAAATCGGCCATCGAAGAAGACTTACCGCCCTTGATGTCCTTTGTAAGCGGCGCCAAGATCGCCTTCGCATCCTTCTTTGGATCAGCCGAAGCCACACTCACCTCCCAACATTCCTTGATCACATTCAAGCGTGTCAGAAGAAGCTCATAGAGCTTGTTGATCTTGGTGTAATTGTCGAACTGCTCATCGTGTTCGCTCATGCCAAGCTCATTCATTACCTCGACAAGCTTCGCCTTCGAATCAGTGACAGAGGAAATGAGCTCATTGCACTCATCAGCATATTGCTGGCGTTTTGCCTTATCGGATGCGAGGTGATAGTTATTGAAATTGCTTACGATCGTGCTCACCTGACCACGATAGTTGCCAAGTGTTTGATAGTTTTCTTGAAGCGCTTTGACCGTATCGGACTGCTCGATCTCTTCTTGCGTGTCGCTCGTGTCGACCGTCTCACCGTTCACCTGCTCAACCTGGTCAGATGCAGTGACCTCTTCATGCTTGAGCATGCCAGCAGAATTGAGGAATGCCGCAACCATAGCGATAGCAGCGAACACGATAACGAGCGCGAGAACCGCTTTAGTACGTGTCGTGAACCTCTTTTTCTTCTTCGGAGGCTGGATGAAGGTCTTTGCCTCATCGCTTGCAGAAGCAATGACCTTGCCATCATCCGAGACGATCTTTTGCATGGGCATCGTTATGAGCGGGTCTTCCGCATGCCCGATAACAGGAAGTTCATTTTCCTTCTCTTTGGCCGCTGCAGTATCGATCTCTTCAGCAGGATCGATCACATTGCCTTCTTTATCGTGGTAGACCCGTTCAGGAACCGGCGGAAGTTTGGTGGTTTCCGCCGGCCCCACAGTTTCAGCATAGGTGAGCTTCTCTTGCGCCTCGGCGATGCGTTTCTTCATCTCGTCAACGGACATACCGCATTGAGGGCATTCATTCTGCCCGTCTTCGATCTTTTGTCCGCATTCAAGACAATACACCGCGTGCGCGTGCTCCTTACTGCTTATCAGCGATCAGGCGATTGAGTGCGTTCAAGTAAGCCTTTGCGGAAGATACGATGATGTCGCCATCTGAGCCACGACCAGTGTAAACCGTACCATCAGCTGCGGTAACGCGAATGGTTACTTCGCCGAGTGCATCGATGCCGCGCGTAACGCTCTGCACCGAGAACTCGGAAAGATCGTTTTCAATATCCACGATCTCATTCACCGCACGATAGAGCGCATCGACCGGACCCGTGCCAATGGAGCAGGCACAGAACTCGTTATCGTTCTTATCGATGAGCGTAACGGTTGCAGTAGGCGTGAGCGGCTGACCACAAGAAATCTGAACGCTCTTCAAGGTATAGGAAGCTTCTTGCGCACGACCCTGCTCGCCAACGAGCGACTCAAGATCCTCGTCGTAGACTTCCTTCTTCTTGTCAGCCAGATCGAGAAATGCCGTATGCAAGTCTTCGAATTCCTGACCTTCGATGTGATAGCCAAGCGCCTCCAGGCGGTGACGCAGCGCCGCACGACCCGAACGAGCAGAAAGGACGATCGAGCTTTGACCTGCACCAACTTCAGTAGGATCGATGATCTCATAGGTGGAGCGCTCTTTGATGACACCATCCTGGTGAATGCCGGAAGAATGCGCGAAGGCATTAGCACCAACGATGGATTTATTGGGCTGCACTACGAAGCCCGTAATGGAAGACACCAAGCGCGATGCGCGAATGAATTCGCGGGTGTTGATATCGGTGTGAGCATCGAGTTCTTCGCCATGCATCTTGATAGCCATGACCACTTCTTCCATGGCGGTGTTGCCGGCACGTTCACCCAGACCATTGATGGTGCACTCGATCTGCGTTGCACCGTTCTCAACGCCTGCAAGGGAAAGCGCGGTAGCCATGCCAAGGTCGTTATGGCAGTGGACTGAGATGGAAGCCTTGTCGATGTTCTTGACGTTTTCCATCAAGAACTTGATGCGGCGACCGTACTCTTCAGGCAGCGAATAACCCGTGGTGTCGGGGATATTGACCACCGTAGCGCCAGCAGCGATGACCGCCTCGACCACTTTTGCAAGGAATTCATAATCGGAACGACCCGCATCTTCGCAGTAGAATTCAACATCTTCAACATACTTCTTGGCGTATTTGGTTGCGTTCACAGCACGCTCAAGAATGACCTCGGGCGTAGTGCGCAGCTTATCGAAGATGTGACTATGCGAAACGCCGATGCCTGTGTGGATGCGCGGACGGGCACAATCAGCCAGCGCCTCAGCAGCAGAGTCGATGTCCTTTTCCATAGCACGCGTGAGCGCACAGACGATCGCCTTATCGCCAACTTCGGCTGCTATCTGCTGCACGCTCTTGAAATCGCCCGGCGATGAAATAGGAAAACCTGCTTCGATCACATCAACGCCGAGACGCAATAGTTGACGCGTGATGACCAATTTCTCTTCGGAGTTCATCGATGCGCCTGGCGACTGCTCGCCATCGCGCAAGGTGGTATCGAAAATAGCAATCTTGCGAGTCATCACGCGTTCCTTTCTTCGTGGTAATAGTCTGATTAACTATACCATCTTTCCATGTCTTTCTCTGAAATCTCCTAGAGAGACACGTGTTTTAACGCATGGTAGCGCACTAGAGCGCTGCGTCGTTTTCCTCCCCCGTTCGAATGCGCACGACACGCTCGATATTCGAAACGAAGATCTTGCCATCGCCCACTTCGCCAGTGCGCGCCGTAGAAACGATCACATCCACGATCTCATCGACTTGAGCATCATCGGCGATGATCTCGAACTTGATCTTCGGAACCATGTTCAAAATAACCTCATTACCACGAAAGTACTCGCTCCATCCGTGCTGGTTGCCGCAACCATGCACCTGAGAGATAGTCATACCTGAAACATTTGCCTGAAAGAGCGCTTCCTTGAGCGGTTCGAGCATGGTCGGTCGAACCACCGCACATATACGCTTCATGTTACTATCCTTTCTCTTCGACCAGCATATTGCTGATCTCATACGAATCCTCTTAGCCTTCCCTGCCTTGAGCTCATTCGCATGCTGCTAATCAAGACCGTTGAATGCAGGGTAAGCAGATTCGCTGTGTTCGCTGATGTCCATACCCGCTGCTTCTTGTTCCTTGGAAACGCGCAGGCTTCCCTTGAAGATGAGCTTGACCACAAGCCCGATCACGAGTGATCCGATGCCCACGAACGCGATCGTTACCAGGATACCTAAGCACTGAGCGCCAAGCAGCGTGGGATCGCCCGTGTAGATAAGACCACCGAAATCCGTCCAGGAAAGTTCGGGTACGCAGAAGATACCGGTGAGCACGCCACCGACCATACCGCCAACCGCATGACAACCGAATGCGTCGAGTGCATCGTCATAGCCGATCTTATTCTTCAGGACTGACATTGCGAAGTAGCAGATGGGTGAAACGATGGAGCCCATCACGATCGCCGCCCAGGGCTCGACAAAACCTGCAGCGGGCGTGATGACAACCAAGCCCGCAACCAGACCGGTCACCGCACCAACAAGCGTGGGCTTTCCTACGGCGATCTTCTCGACCACCATCCAGGAAAGAAGTGCCGCACCCGATGCAACCACGGTATTCAGGATCGCAAGCGCTGCGATGCCATCAGCCGCGAATTCAGAGCCGCCATTGAAGCCGAACCAGCCGAACCACAAAAGCGTTACGCCAAGCACCACGAGCGGGATGTTATGCGGACGATGCGCGAGCGTGCCAAATTCCTTGCGGGAGCCGAGCAACAAGCAAAGGACCAAACCAGTCAAACCAGAGCTGATGTGAACAACATCGCCACCTGCGAAGTCGAGCGCACCAATCTGGTCGCCAATAAAGCTACCATGGCCGCCCCACACCATATGCGCGAGCGGGCAGTAGATGACGAGCACCCAGACGATCACGAAGGAGATCATGGCACCGAACTTCATGCGTCCAGCAACCGCACCCCAAATGATCGCGCAGGTGATCATCGCGAATGCTGCCTGAAAGACCACATCGATGATAGCCGGATAGACCGCATCTTCAGGAACGACTTGTGCTTCTACGAGCATATCCTGCACGACCGAAGCGCACCCGAGTTGGTCGAACCCTCCGAAAAAGGGATTGGAGCCGTCTCCGCCATACGCAAAACTCCAGCCCGCAATGATCCATAGCACCCCTACTATGCCGATGATCGCCATCGACATGAACATGGTGTTCACAACATTTTTACGACGCGCAAGCCCTCCGTAAAAGAATGCAACACCTGGTGTCATCAATAACACCAGCATGGTACAGATGAGCATGAATGACGTCGATCCGGTATCAAACATGATGGAACCCTCCTTAAAGGTATAGTCTTTGAAACCGACTTCTTTATCTTGTCACGCGCTCTGCGGTATGCTTTTTTCATTCGTTATTGTTAACGCACGTGGAAACAAGATGAAACAAACAAGAAGTACGAACGTTACACATACGAAATAACCCCAGTTCGATTGGATGGTCGCATGATAGAGATGAGAAAAGTTGAACCCGTTCACGATCTCGACGCCTTGGTAGAAATGGCGCATGACATCTGGTTCGAGTATTGGCCAACACGTATCGGAGTAGACCAAACAGCGTATATGGTCGAGCAATTCCAATCGAAAGACGCGATCGCACGTGACATCGCCGAGCATGGCTACGAATACTATTTCGTGGTCGATAAAGCGGGCAAGACCGTAGGCTACGTGGGAGTTGCACCTGAGCGCTTTTCGGGCGATACGGAAAACCCGCGCGCAAAAGAACATGGTGAAGCGATCACACCACTTCACGCAGACCGCTTGTTCATCTCGAAGGTCTATCTCTATGCCGAAGAGCGCGGCAAGCATTATTCAAGCCAGATACTTGCGTGGCTGCGTGACTACGCACGCAAACTTGAACTTACCGGCATGTATCTGACCGTCAATAAAGGCAATGATCTGGGTATTCGTGCCTATAAGGGAAACGGATTCGACATCATCGAATCCGTTGAGGCCGATATCGGCAACGGGTTCATGATGGACGACTACATAATGGCGTGTGCGGTATAACCGCTGCTTGTACGTTATGAAGCTGCCTTTCGCTTCCACGAGAAGATGCCTTCGCTCACCAAGAGCGCAATAAAGATAAGCACGAAACCAACAACGAGGCGTATCGTGAGTAGCTCTCCATAGAGCAGGATGCTGAACACCACGCCGAACACCGACTCAAGACTTAAGATGAGCGAGGCTTGCGTAGGCTCGATGCGAGCAAGAGCTATATTTTGCACGCCGAACGCGAAGATGGTCGCAAACAACACCACGAATGCAAGCTCACTTACTATGACTGGAGTGATCTGCGAGAACGTAGGAAGCGTTTCGAAGACCGCTCCCGTTACTAAGCCGAGCAGCCCCTCGGTAATGAACTGGATGACCGTGAGCATGAGCACATCGTAGAAGGCCGAGAAGATCGAGACCGAAACGATATGCGCTGCGAAGAAGAATGCGCAGAGCAGCGTCATGACCTCACCGAAGCCGATGCTCAAAGATCCTGAAGCACTCGTGACCGATACGAGCCATATGCCCACGATCGCAACGAGTGCCGCAACGATGTTCGTCTTGGCAGGCTTACGTTTCGCAACGACCCACCACATGAACGGTACGAGCACAACATACACCGCAGTCAGAAACGCATTGACGCCTGGCGACACCGTTTGCAAACCGACCGTTTGTGTGAAGAATCCCAAGAAGTCGAGCAGGCCCATCACCATACCGGCAGCGAGCGCTTTCCAAGTTAGACGCAGGCGCAAACGCTTTAGCAAGAACGGAAGAATGATGAGCCCAGCGATCGTAAAGCGGACCCCCAACAGCCACCCAGGCGGGAACACAGCCACCAGATCCTTCATATAGACGAAGCTCGCGCCCCATGCCATGGTAACGAGCAGGAGCAGGACCTTGTACGCGCTCGTCGGTATATTTGCTAATGAAAGGTTAGGCAAGACGGTCTTGGATCTGGCGGGCGATACCTGCTGCATCGAGGCCAAGGTCGGCGAAGAGCAAGTCCACCTTGCCTTGCTCAATGAACTCATCAGGTATGCCGAGCGTGAGCGAATCCACCTTAAGCTCTTCTTCACTCAAAACTTCGCTCACCGCTTCACCTGCACCGCCGATGATAACGCCGTCTTCAACGGTAACCACCAGTTTCGTTTCAGCAGCCCTGCGAATCGCTTCCTTGTCGATCGGCTTCACCCAGCGCATATCCACCACACGCGCCGAGATACCCTGCCCTTCTAGCAAGCTTGCCGCACCGAGCGCGTGTTCGACCATACGACCGAACGCGAGGATCGCTACGTCTTCACCAGGCTTCACTTCTTTAGAAACACCCTCTTCGAAGACAGCTGGCTCTTCGGGGATGAGTGCACCGGGGGCTTCGCCGCGAGGATAGCGCAACACCACCGGTCCACCGATAGCGAGTGCGGTATGCAGCGCAGAAGCCAGTTCGGCTTCGTCGGAAGGTGCAAGTATCTTCACCTGCGGGATCATGCGCGCATAGACCATATCGAACACGCCATGGTGCGTAGGGCCATCATCGCCCACAAGGCCAGCGCGATCGATAGCGATGACCACATTCTCGCGCGGCAGTGCCACATCGATTATCAGCTGGTCGATCGCACGCTGCATGAACGTGGAATAAAGCGCCACCACAGGCTTCTTTCCTCCAATGGAAAGGCCTGCCGCCATAGCGACCGCATGCTCTTCAGCGATGCCCACGTCAAAGAAACGTTTAGGGTATTCTTGCGCGAAATCGGCCAAACCCGTGCCATCGGTCATAGCAGCAGTAACCACCACGATCGAATCATCCTGAGCCGCTTTAGCCTTCAAGGTCTGAGAGAACGCTTGAGTGTAGGTAAGATTGCCGCCTGCCTTCTTCTTTATCTCTCCCGATTCAAGATCATAAGGTCCTACGCCGTGGAACTTCGAAGGGTTCTGTTCGGCGGGTGCATAGCCCTTGCCCTTCTTCGTGATCGCATGCACGAGCACGGGCGCGTTTGCAGCGAATGCATTCTTGATGGCTGCCTTTATTGCAGGGATATTGTGCCCATCGATCGGCGGCGTGCAGATGATACCCAACTGTTCGAAGAGCATCGAATCAGGAATGACGAGATTCTTCACTGACTCTTTCGCGGTTTTGCCCATCTTCACAAGAGCCTTGCCCGCCGTGCCGAACGCCTCGAGATGTTCCTGGATCGTATCGCGACTCTTGCGATAATTCGAATTCACGCGAATGCTCCCAAGGTGCAGCGCCATGGCCCCCACATTGCGCGAGATGGCCATTTCATTGTCGTTCAGGATGATGACGAGCGGTGTTTGCTCCTGCCCGATATCATTCAAGGCTTCGAATGCCATACCGCCCGCAAGAGAGGCGTCGCCGATGAGCGCAACTACCTTTTGCTTCTCCCCCGAAAGATCGCGCGCTCGCGCAAGTCCACAGGCAATAGAAAGCGAATCGGATGCATGTCCAGAAGGATGAACGTCATGAAGATTGGTATACGGTTTTGGAAACCCTGAGAGACCTTTGTATTGGCGCAGCGTTGAGAATTCATCACGCCTACCCGTAAGGAGCATATGCGCATAGGATTGATGACCTACATCGAAGATGAACTTATCTTCAGGGGAATTGATAAGGCTATGAACTGCAAGGATGATCTCGACCGCTCCCAAACTTGAGGCAACATGACCTCCCGTTTGAGAAGTGGTGTTCAGGATCTCATCGCGAATCTCACCCGCAAGAATAGCAAGCTCTTCATCGGTAAGGAGCGCAAGCATGTTGGGCGATTCGATTGAATCAAGTATTCGATCCGCCATAGCCTCTCCTTACCTTATCTGCTCGAATGAATTTCGATAATAGCGTGCGAACTAGTTGCTTTCAAGAACAGGCTCAACGCTCGCATTTGGCTCAGATGCACTTGAATCTTCTTCGCCTGCATCTTGCACATCTTCTGAGCGCTCTTCATCATAGAGCGCGTTGTTCTCCTGGAGATTCTCTTCCAAAAGCGACGAGGCGCGTAGCCCCAGCTGCACAGCTTCTTCATAGAGTTTCAGCGCATCATCCAAAGGAAGATCGTCGTCTGCCACCGCATCCACGATCTCGTCAAGGCGTTTCTTCACCTCTTCGAAGCTCTCGGTATTCGCCTCACTCATGCGCTTCCTCCTCGAGCTTAGTCGCGATACGTCCCAAGATGCCGTTCACGAAACGAGGCGAATCTTCGCCACCGAATTCCTTGGCGAGATTGACTGCTTCGTTGATGGAGACAGAGATGGGCACTTCATCCACTGAACGCATTTCGTAAGCTGCCATACGCAAGAGCGATCGATCGACCACTGGCATGCGGTCGAGCGCCCAGTTTTCGCTTGCTTCTACCAGCTCAGCATCGATCGCTTCCTGATCGGCAGTTGCGCCCTCGATCAAGCGGCGAGCATAATTGCCCAAAAGCTGCGTTTCATCGACGAGTCTTCCCTCTTCGATGATCGTTGCAGGGTTAGTCTCAAGGATCTCTGCTTGGTAGAGGACTTGTAAGGCAAAACGACGCGCCTCACTTCGGTCATGTTGATGTTTTTCAGCCATGAGCGCGTACTAGTCCTGGAAGAGAATACCGTCGACATGGATATCGACACGATTGACAGTGTAGCCAGTCTGCGCAAGGATGGCATCAGCGATGGCCTTGCGCGCATCTGCGGCGATCTTGTCGAGCGAGAACCCATTGAGCACGGTAATCGAAACGCTCACGTCGATCGTATCGCTCGTAACCTGGCTCACGCGCACGCCCTTCTGGTCCTGTTTGGAGCCGAAGAAGGAAAGAATACCCGTGCTGGTCTGACCTACTACTGCAATTCCTTCAACATCCTTGAGCGCAAGCGCAACGATGGTGTCGAGTACGTCTGGAGCAATATCCATGCCTCTCGTTTGCGTGTCTGTCATTATTCATCACCCATTTCGGTTTCAATGAAGTCGGTAAAGACATTGCCCTCGATGAAGGCCGGATTCTCAAGCACCTGCAGATGGAACGGGATAGTGGTCTTGATGCCTTCGATCTCGAACTCCTGGAGCGCACGCTTACCACGCGCGATCGCTTCTGCACGATCGGAACCCCACACGATAACCTTGGCAACCATGGAATCATAGTAGGGTGAAATGCGATCGCCCTGCGAAATATAGGTATCCACACGCACACCAGGGCCTCCCGGCACCTTGAACTTCGTGATCGTGCCAGGGCACGGACGAAAATCGTAGTCGGGATCTTCAGCATTGATGCGGAATTCGATGGCGTGTCCATTCGGCGTGAAGGGCGCCTTTTCAGCGCAGGAAATTGGTTCACCTGATGCAATACGCAGCTGCTCTTTGATGATGTCGGTTCCCGTGATAGTTTCCGTGACCGGATGCTCGACCTGAACGCGTGTATTCATTTCCATGAAATAGAAGCGGCCATCTTGATCGAGCAAGAATTCGATCGTGCCCGCGTTCTCGTAGCCCGTTGCACGTACCGCCTTGATGGCTGCAACGCCCATAGCACGGCGAGTTTCGCCATCGAGCGCTGGTGAAGGTGCTTCTTCGAGCAGCTTCTGATGACGACGCTGAAGCGAACAATCACGCTCGCACAGCGAAATGCGGTTATCGTACTTATCGGCCAGGATCTGCACCTCGATATGGCGCGGACGTAGCACGAGCTTCTCAAGATAGACATCGCCATTGCCGAAGGCCGCGAGCGCTTCGGTCTTCGCAGCAGTGAACTGGCTCTCCAGCTCTTCAGGGCTATGCACTTCGCGCATACCCTTGCCGCCACCACCAGCGCTTGCCTTAACGAGGACGGGATAGCCTGCCGCTTCCGCGAATGCACGCGCTTCCTCAACCGTTTCCACAACGCCATCGGAGCCGGGAACGGTAGGGACGCCGCAGGTCTTCATGGTCTCACGAGCTTGTGCCTTATTGCCCATCGCTTCGATGCTCTCTGGCGAAGGGCCGATGAATACGATGTCGTTATCGGCACATGCACGTGCGAAATCGGCATTTTCAGCCAGAAAGCCATAGCCAGGATGGATCGCATCGGCACCGGTGTTGACCGCAGCAGCGATGATCGAAGGAATGATGAGATAGCTCTGATTGGCCGGAGCGGGACCGATGCAGACGGCCTCATCAGCATAGGAGACTGGCGCAGTATTGGCATCTTCGGTGGAATAGACCGCCACCGTCTTCACGCCCAATTCCTTGCAGGCGCGCATGATACGCAGAGCAACCTCTCCTCTGTTTGCGACTAGTACCTTGTTGAACATTTAGGCACTCTCCGGTCCGATAGCATCATGGGAATTATGCGGCTCGATGTAGAAGAGAGGCGTGCCGAATTCCACCGGCGTAGCGTCTTCGAGGCAAACTTCGCGCACAACGCCCATCTCTTCAGAGGTGATCTCGTTCATGAGCTTCATGGCTTCGACGATGCAAAGCGTCTGGTTAGCGGTGACCTCATCGCCCACCTTAACGAAGGGCGGCTCGCCAGGAGCCGGTGCTGCGTAGAACGTGCCCACCATGGGAGCAGTTACACAATGCCAGGATGCTGGGCGGCTCGCGTTGTCCGCAGGAGCAGCAGCGGGTTCAGCTGCAGGTGCAACCTGAGCTGCAGGAATAGCCTCTGTAGGCACCGCAACTGGAACAGCCGGTGCTGTGCACATAGCGCCTGGCATGCGGACTGAGATGCGAGCGCCTTCTTCTTCGACAACGATCTCGCCCACGCCGCTTTCCTCAGCGACGCGCACCAGCTCGCGAATCTGATTGATATCCACGTAATCCTCCTCTTTGGTCTGGCTTGATTCCTCTTCGAGGAGGAAATCAACCTTTTCGGATGTGCGATGTTTGCTCAAATAGGTACGCGCCTCGTTCGGGAACAGCGCATACATCAAAACGTCTTCCTCAGACTTGGCCAAATCGCCGATTTCTTCTTCAAGCTCAGCGAAGGTGGTGGTGACGAGCGAACCAGGTGCCACATCGGGATCGAGCACCTGCGAATCACCCACGACCTTGGCAACGATCTCTTGATCCATAGGGCCAGGAGCTTTGCCATAATAACCGCAGATATAGTCTTTCATTTCCTTGGAAACGACGCTCCAGCGCTTACCCGTGAGAACATTGAAGACCGCCTGCGTGCCAACGATCTGCGACATAGGCGTAACAAGTGGCGGATAGCCGACTTCAGCACGTACGCGCGGGATCTCTTCCATGACTTCATCCAGGCGATCGAGTGCATTTTGGATCTCGAGCTGACTTACGAGGTTCGACATCATGCCGCCAGGGACCTGATGTGAATAAACCTTCATATGCGTGAGCGAAGAAACGCCGCGCTTATAGTGGCCACGCTTGCGCACCTCTTCCCAGTATTCCGAGATCTCGAAGAGAAGCCCCAGATCGAGGCCAGTATCGTAACGGCTTTCCTCGAGCGCCGCAACGATCATCTCGACTGCGGGATGCGAGTTGCCAAACGCAAGCGGAGCGCTGGCGGTATCAGCGATAGCAGCTCCTGCTTCAGCGGACTTGATGATATTAGCTGGCGCCATACCGCCAACATAGTGGCAGTGCACATGAATAGGCAGGCCGATCTCGGCGTTGAATGCCTTAACGATACGCTCGGTACGATACGGCGTGAGCATGCCCGCCATATCTTTGATAGCAATGGAATCGGCGCCGAGATCTTTGAGCTGCTGGCCGTATTCAAGGAAGCTATCAAGCGTATGAACGGGTGAGACCGTATAAGAGATCGCACCTTCGAAGTGAGCTCCACACTCCTTGATGGCTTCAGCGTTGTCCACCACATTACGGATATCGTTCAGCGCGTCGAACACACGGAAGACATCGATGCCATTTCGATGCGCTGCCTCGATGAAGCGGAAGCAGATCTCGCGGGAATAATGTTTGTAACCCACAAGGTTCTGTCCACGCGAAAGCATGGACAAGCGAGTGTTCGGCGTTTTTGACTTGATGAGTCGCAGACGATCCCAAGGGTTTTCGTCCAAAAAGCGTAGGCAGGTGTCGAATGTTGCACCGCCCCAGGCCTCGATGGCCCAGTATCCAACGCGATCCATCTTAGGCAAAATGGGAAGCATATCTCCGATCGACATACGTGTTGCCCAAAGACTTTGCTGTCCGTCGCGGATCGTTGTGTCCATAAGTTGAAGTTTTGCCAAGTGACTCGCACCTCCTTGTCAAAGAGCACCCTTAAGGTTGGGTTGCATGATAGTGAACGACCATTATACGACACGAGGCGCCTAACGCGCCTCGCAATCGAAGGTATTTTCGTTATCGAAACAGAGATTAGACGCGAGTAACATAGCGGCCATCGCGCGTATCGATACGCAAGATGTCACCATTGTCGATGAACATAGGAACCTGGATGGTTGCGCCTGTTTCGAGCGTTGCGGGCTTCGTGCCACCCTGGACCGTATCACCCTTGAAGCCCGGTTCGGTATCGGTAACCTCGAGTTCGACGAACATCTGCGGCTCGAGACCGATGAGCTCTTCACCTGCATACAGCAGCGTGACCTCGTCGTTTTCCTTGAGCCACTGTGAGCTATCGCCCACCACTTCAGCGTTGAGCGCGATCTGATCGTAAGTATTCGGATCCATGAAGTGATAATCCACGCCATCGTTATAGAGGTACTGCATGACCTTCTTCTCGAGACGCAGCGTCTCGAACTTCGTGCCAGAGTTGAAGGTGTAGTCGACCACGCGACCAGAACGGATATCGCGCAGCTTCGTGCGAACGAATGCGCCACCCTTACCTGGCTTCACGTGCTGGAATTCAATGATGACCCAGAGTTTGTCCTTATATTCGATACACATTCCGTTACGGAAATCGGCGGTAGAAATTGCCACGGGGATCCTCGATTCTTACTCGTTATCTCTGCTTAGTGCGGCTCTATTATAACCATGTCATGGCTACTTTGGGTGATCACGTTATAACCCGTTTCGGTGACCACCCCAAAATCTTCAAGTCTCATGCCGAATTCAGCGGGAAGATAGATGCCCGGCTCGACTGTGAGCACCGCACCTGCAGGCAGCGGTTTCGCATTTCGCGGTGAAAGTGCAGGGTCTTCGTGAATGTCGATACCGAGGCTATGCCCAAGCCCATGACCCATCGTGTTGGCGAATCCCCCTTCGGCGAGCACGGTTTCAGCAAGCTCATGGATCTCTGCACCGGTCTTTCCGGAACGAAGGGCCGCTTCAGCAGCTTCATTGGCGCTTCTCATAGCTTCCCAAGCACGGTACATCTTTTCTGTTGGCTCCCCCACGAACACCGTGCGCGTCATGTCGGAGCAATAGCCACAGAAACGTGCGCCGAAATCCATCACGATCGCATCGCCGCGCGCAATGCGCGTATCACCTGAAATGGCATGCGGGCTTGCCGCGTGAGCACCTGCTGCGACGATCGTGGAGAATGCAAGTCCTTCAGCACCAGCATCGAGCATGAAGCTATCGAGCGCGCGTTGAACTTCTGCTTCTGTCATACCCGGCTCGATGAGATCGACGATGAACGCGAAGCCAGCATCGGTAATAGCCTGCGCCTTTCTCATAAGGGCAACCTCAAGAGCATCTTTGCGCTCACGCAAGCCTTCAACGAGTCGAGCACGCTCGGCCAGTTCAGAACCGACCGATGCATCTGAAAGCACTTGCTCCAGCGCATGGAACTCGCGCAAGGTGAGC
Organism: uncultured Eggerthella sp.; assembly: GCA_900542525.1. Taxonomy (GTDB): domain Bacteria; phylum Actinomycetota; class Coriobacteriia; order Coriobacteriales; family Eggerthellaceae; genus Anaerotardibacter. The sequence goes on along the minus strand of UQNZ01000011.1, from coordinate 27,518 downwards.
GTATCTTCGACCGCGGTGCGCTGCCCGCCGACCGAAATGCCTGCAAGCACGTGGGAAAGCCAATTCGCATGGCTCGTTCGTTCAAAAGACACCTGGATCTGCGAATCCTGAGCAGCCGCCTCAAGTGCCTCGCCGTAACGCAGATCACTGTGAATGATCGCATCATGAGGCGTGATGACAAGCGCGTGAGCGGCCTCGTCATCGAAGATGCCCTGAAAGGCCGTGACCCATTTGATATTGGAAAGATCGCGAATATAGAGCGCGTCGAGTTCATTTTCGACAAGAAGTTCACGAATACGTTCGATACGACGCGCCGAAGCCTGTTTGCTCTCTCGAAGCAGGCTTTCCCGTTCTTGGGATGACAGCGCTTCTGTACCTAATGCGCTATCAAGCGATTCTTTTGGATGAGTAGCGTCTTGCTGCATGAGTGTGCCACCTCTAGGCGATGCTCTGCTGCCAGGCACGCAAATGCTCAAGTACGAAACCAGGGTCGAGACTGACAACTTCCCAGTTCCCCACATCGCGTGGCAAGACGAAACGAAGCATATGCGAACGGACCTTCTTATCGGAGAACATGCAGTCGAGCAGCTCTTCAGGGTTGGCATGGAAATCGAGCGCTGACAACCCGAGCGTATCGAGGAGCTTATCTTGCGTCTCTATGAATTCAAGCGAGGTGCCAAGCTTCGCTGCCGCAAGACGCGCTGCAAAACGCATGCCCTCTGCAACCGCTGCACCATGGGAATAGACCCCATAGCCTGCGGTAGTCTCGATCGCATGAGCGAGCGTATGGCCATAGTTCAAACATTCGCGCACACCCTTCGTCTCCTGTTCGTCAGCAGCAACGACTTGCGCCTTGAACACTACGCTGCGCACGACAGCCTCTTGCGCGATGTCCATATCACGTGCAGCAAGCGCCTCGGCGTTATCACAGAGCCAGAAGAAAAACTCATCCGAATCGATCACTGCCGATTTCGCGATCTCCGCACAACCGCATGCCCATTCACGTTCAGGCAACGTTGCAAGGGTGGCAAGGTCGGCACAGACGAAAAGCGGTTGACAAAATGTTCCAACCAGATTCTTCCCTGCCTCAAGGTTGATGGCAGTCTTTCCTCCAACCGAAGAATCAACCATGGAAAGCAAGGTGGTAGGAACTTGCACAACAGGCAACCCACGCATGAACGTGGAGCCCGTGAAGCCCGCCAGATCGCCTACGACCCCTCCCCCGAGCGCAATGATGAGCGAATCGCGATTGAGCTTGCAATCAGCCATCGCCTTCCAGATCTCGGCCGCGCATTCGATCGATTTCGCATCCTCGCCAGCAGGAACCGTAAGCACGAACGTACGATAGGATGCTGCTTCGAGCGAGGCTTTTACAGGCTTGAGATAATGCGGCGAAACGGTCGCGTCGGTGATGATGAGTGCCTGAGGATTCTCATCAAGCGCACGGAGTGCTTCGCCGAGCCCCTCGATCGCTCCTGCGGCAATGCGCACGTCGTAAGGCTTATGACCGGCAATATCGACAATGACCTTACTCATGTGCTTCCTCTTTGACCATGATGCCTTCGGCGAGCAGCTGCTCTGCGATCTCGCGAGCAAGATCGATTATCTCGCGCCCTTCGGTATCGATCGCATAATGCGCTGCTGCTTCATATTGCGGAATGCGCTCGACGATGGTCTTGCGCGCTGTTTCCAAGTTCTTGAACATCGGACGTGAATCGGTATTGGGAATACGACGTGCCGCTTCATCGGCAGTGACCTGCAGGTAAATTACATAGCCCGCATCGCGCATGATCTCGGCGTTCTCTGCACGCTTCGTGACCACGCCACCGCCGCAACCAATCAAGCGCGGTGAGCGCCTGGAGAGATCGCGCAGAACATCCGTTTCGATATCGCGAAACACCTCTTCTCCATCTTCAGCGAAGATGTCGGCGATAATGCGATCTTCGCGCAATTCAAGGTATTCGTCCGCATCGATCGAGGCAAGACCGTATTGGACCGCAAGCTGCTGAGAGACGCTCGTTTTGCCCGCACCCATGAACCCGATGAAGAATACGGGTTTGGTAAGACGGTAACCACCTGCAGGAATAGCATTGTCGCTCATATGGTCCTCTTTCTCTCTGATCGCTTGCGCTTTGTTGATGAAATACTGATCGCCTATGCGTTTGCACATCTCCGCAGCAAACGCACCTGCTCGATATTTCGAGCTTAACGCGACATGGTCTTGATGCGCTTCTTGAATGATTCGATGTTCGCTTTGATATCGGTCATATTGTCGGAGCCGAATTTGTCGAGATACGCCTGTGCGATAACGAACGCGACCTCAGCTTCAGCAACCACTGAAGCAGCGGGCACCGCACATACATCGCTTCGTTCAATGGACGCCTTGTCCACTTCGAGCGTATCGATATTGACCGTATTGAGCGGGTCGATCTGCGTAGGGATCGGCTTCATGGCTGCCGTCATGATGAGCGGCATACCTGTGGTCATGCCACCTTCCAAGCCACCAGCGCGGTTCGTTCGGCGCATGAAGCCTTTCTTCTTATCGAGATAGATCTCATCATGCGCTTCATGACCGAGCACCTCGGCATTCTGGAAGCCAATGCCGAACTCAACACCTTTGATAGCAGGAATCGAGAAGAGAGCACCACCGAGCTTCGAGGTGAGACGGCTTCGCGCTTCTTCGAATCCGCCGAGTGCTGGCAAGAGTCCATTGACCACCACCCTAAAGGTTCCGCCCAAGCTCTGCCCAAGCTCTTTCGCTTCATCGATACGAGCTTTCATGGCTTCGGTCGCCTCTTCATCGGGACAACGCAACTCACTCATCTCGATAGCTAACGGTCGATAGTCAGCCGCATCGCGCATAGGGTCTTCTTCAGTCATGCCTACGCCACCAACGGAAACAACATAGGAATAGACCTCTACGCCTACTTCAGCTAAGAATTCACGAGCGATGCCCGAAGCCGCAACGCGAATAGCGGTTTCACGCGCGCTCGAACGCTCGAGAATATTACGACAATCAGTCTGGTCGTTCTTGAGTACGCCCAGAAGATCAGCATGTCCAGGACGAGGCGTGACCTCGCGCACAAGATCTGTGGGCGCATCGCCGAATACCGCCATGCGGTCGGTCCAATTCTCCCAATCGTCATTCTTGATCGAAAGGCAAACAGGACTTCCGAGCGTTTTTCCGAAGCGAACCCCCGACAGGACCTGAACACGATCTTTCTCGATCTTCTGCCTTCCCCCGCGACCGTATCCACCTTGACGCCGAGCGAGATCGGAATTGATGTTCTTTTCCGAGATCGAAAGCCCTGCAGGCACTCCAGTAACGATCGCCGTTAAGGCAGGACCATGGCTTTCACCAGCAGATACGTATTCCATAATCGTCCTTTTTCATCAGGTTCTCTTAGTCCTACAGAAGCAAGACCTCCATTGGTTTTATTCTATCAAAACCCCTGATTTCCCTGCGAGGAAATTAGCGCATGCGTCCTACATTCACCGTTCGCCTTCGCGCGATGATGAAACCGCATTCGCTCGGTCATCTTGTAGACAAACGCCCCTCTGGGGCGCAGGCTCCTTCAAGAAGAGCCCTTCGACCTTGCGCACCAACTGGGTGTGCTTCAGATCGACATCCACGAGCGGCGCAACCAAGTAAGCGGGCATACCAACAAGATGCGCCCCCACCACATCGGTGAAGAGCTGATCGCCCACCATAACGGAGTCTTCCACGCTGCCCCCGACCAGGTCGAGTGCGCGCTTGAATCCGCCTGTTAAGGGCTTCATCGCTTTTGCTACGATAGGAATATCAAGTTCGTGTGCGACCGCAAATACGTTTTCATGGAAGTTGTTGCTCAAAATGCAGGGTTTGATGCCTTTTTGCTGCACATGCGTAAGCCATGCGCGCACCTCTAGCGGCACTTCATCGTTATCGCGCCGACGAAGCGTGTTATCAAGATCGAGCAATACATGCGTGAGGTGCAAGCGCAGAAGATCCCATTCCGCATCGATCGCTGCGACCGATGAAAACTGCTTTTCAGGCACGAATAGCCCCACACGTTCCCTCTCTATATGAGCGTGATCCTATGAAGCGATCGCCTGCTGATGCTCTTCATAGGTCTTGCTGAAGAAATAATCCAGCCCGCCTTGACCGTTGTCTTTGAAATAGAAATAGAGGTAGTCACTCTGATCGGGATCGCAGGCTGCTTCAAGCGCCGCAAGACCCGGCGAACAGATAGGTCCTGGAGGCAGCCCCTTGTTCAAATAGGTGTTGAACGGGCCTTCCTTCTGCAGGTCTTCGGGCTTCGGATCGCCCTCGATCACGTAGGCAGTGGTAGCATCGGACTGCAATGCCATATCGATCGCAAGACGGTTGTAGAACACCGAAGCAACCGCTTTCTTATTATCCGCCGCAGCTTCGCGCTCGATGATCGAAGCGAGGATGAGCACCTCGTAATCGCTCAATCCTGCATCATGCGGATACGTATAGTTAAGCTGCTTGATCTCTTGTTCGTACTGCGTGAGCATCTGAGCGACCACGCTATCTGCATCGGCACCCGCGATGATCTCGTAGGTCTTAGGGAACAAGAAGCCCTCGAGTGAATTATTGTAAGCATCCTTTACGAAGCTGAACTGATCCGAAAAGCGCGCCGCATCCTGTGCAGCTGCTAGAAAATCCGCTTCACTGATCGAACCTGCGTATGCCTCTGAAACGACATGCGCTGTTTGTTTGAGCGTGTAGCCTTCTGGTATCACATAGCTGTTATCAGCCTGATTCGGACCAGCTTCGAGGTGCTCGACCACCTCTGAGAGTGGCGTGCCTCCAGTGAACACATAGATGCCGGTTTTAAGCGAAGAGCCATAACCTTTTTGAGATACCTCGTTGCTGAAAGCTTTCTTGTTTTCGATGAGGCCCGCATCGTAGAGGATCGTGGCGATCTCTTGCGTCGTAGAACCATCAGGAATCTCGATGCGCGCCTGCTGATCGCTTGGGAGCATGTTCGGATTCTTGTCGCAAGAACCCATACAATTCACCAGCCCGAAGATCACGATAACCACGAGCACTACGGCAGCGATACCGATATAGAGCGGCTTCTTTGAACGACGCGGCTCGATGAGCGACGTGTCATATTTGCTGAACTGGCGCTCTCCTCGTGCGTGCGCAGCACGGGCAGCATGGGTGGGTTTGCGAGAATACGTAACCTTACGACGAAACACTCAAATACCTTTCGCAGTGCGTTCAGTGACGGGCATCGAGCCACGATTGCAAGAAGATCGAAGCTGCGATCATATCAACCTTACCACGCATAGACTTTTCAGAATGCCCACCTTCGCGGAGCGCACGTTTTGCTTCGGCAGAACTCAAGCGCTCATCGCAGAATTCGAGCGGCAGATCGAGCGTTTTCGCTATGCGAGCTGCTTGCTCTTCTATGCGTTGCGCCTGAGGACCTCTTTCGCCGTTCAGGGAAAGCGGCAAGCCTGAAAGGATCAATTCCGGCTCCCAATCTTCTATAACACGACGAAACGACGAAGCGTTCGCGAGCACCTCTTGGGTAGGAAGCACGCAGACAGGGCTCGCAACGCGCTCTTGAGGATCGCTCACCGCGACACCGCAACGCACTTCCCCAATATCGAGCGCCATGACCCTCATGCGATCACCCGCGGCAGTTGGTATGCGAAAACAGGGCGCATAAACCTAGGCAAGGCCAAGTTCAGCACGCGCCTTATCGAGCGCTGCAGGAATACCAGAAGCATCCTTGCCACCTGCTTGTGCCATGGTGGGCTTTCCACCGCCACCGCCAGAAACGAGCGGTGCGATGGTCTTGATGATAGTGCCCGCATTGAATCCAGCAGCAACCGCTTCATCGCTTCCTGCTGCAAGCAAGATCGGACGATCATCCTTAACACCAATGAAAACTGCGGCACCTGGCGCATCCATGCGCGAACGTACCACGTCCCAGAAATTACGCAGCTTGCCCGGATCGCGCACATCAACCTGTGCAACGATGACCGGATAACCTGCAGGAGTGAGCACTGCTTGGTCAAGCAACGACGTGACATTATCGTCGGCAACGGCGTTTTGCGTACGCTTAAAGCGGGTTTGCAGCTCTTTATAGGCAGTCATGTTCGCAGCAGTGCGTTCAGAAACATCGAATATCGGCACGGAAAGCAGTCCAGCAGTTTCGCGCAATTCGGCTTCTATGCCGTTCACGTACGCAAGTGCACCATAGCTCGTCACTGCTTCGATACGACGCAAACTCGCACCTACGCTGCCCTCGCTCGTGATCTTCACGAACCCGATCTCGGCCGTGTTGTTCACATGGCATCCGCCGCACAGCTCACGCGAAAACTGGCCGACCTCGACCACGCGCACGGTTTCACCGTACTTCTCACCGAAGAGTGCGGTCACACCAGAATTGCGAGCTTCATCGAGCGAAGTTTCATAGCGCGTAGTAGGAATCGCTTGCATGATGTAGGAGTTCGCAAGCTCTTCGACCTGTGCGATCTGTTCAGGAGTGAGCGCTTCGAAATGCGTGAAGTCAAAACGCAAACGATCGGGACCAACATAACTACCTGCCTGCTTCACATGAGCGCCGAGCACCTCGCGCAATGCTGCATGAAGGATATGCGTGCACGTGTGATTGCGCGCGATAGATGCACGACGTTTCGCATCGACCGAAGCTGTAGCATCTTCGCCAACTGCGAATGAGCCCGATTCGATCTTGACCTTATGAACAGTAAGACCCGCTTCAGGAGCTTTCGTATCAAGCACGCGAGCAACGCTCTCACCAGCGAAGATGATACCCGTATCACCTACTTCGCCGCCCATTTCAGCATAGAACGGCGTGGTGTTCAGGACGATCTCGCCTTCCTGACCTGCTTCCAGGCGCTCCACCACTTCGCCCTCAGAGATGAGCGCGTTCACGATAGCGCCGCATTCGAGCGTGTCGTAGCCAACGAAATTGGTAGGTCCAAGCTTCTCGAGCAACTCAACATAGATGCCCCCGAAGTTCGACCAAGCCGCTTCTGCATCGTCGGCGTTAGCAGCACGAGCGCGGCTGCGTTGCTCTTCCATGCAGTGTGCGAAGCCCTCTTCGTCGACGGTGATATTGCGCTCTGCGCAGATTTCTTGGGTGACCTCGATTGGGAAGCCATACGTATCATGCAGCACGAAAGCGCGATCGCCAGGGAGCACATTACCTTCGAGTTCGCCGAGCGCCTCTTCAAGGTAAACCTGACCTTGCTTGAGCGTGGCGCCGAAACGTTCCTCTTCGGAAAGCACGATGCGCTTGATGAGCGCTTCATTCTCGATGAGTTCGGGATAGACCGAGCCCATGAGCTCCATGATCTTCTCGATGTAGTGCGAAAGGAACGCGCCCTCGATGCCGATCGAGTGAGCCTTCATGACCGCACGACGCAGCAAGCGACGCAGCACATATCCACGTCCTTCATTCGAAGGCAGGATACCATCGGCGATCATGAACGTGACCGCACGGCTGTGGTCGGCGATGATGCGCAACGCCAGGTCGGTTGCTTCATCTGTCTTGTACGTTTTGTGCGAAAGGTCCTCGCCCACCGCGATCAGATCGCGCAGGATGTCGGTATCGTAGTTGTTGTCCACACCCTGCATGATGGCAGCGATGCGCTCAAGACCCATGCCGGTATCGATGTTCTTCTTGGGCAAGGGCACGAGCGTGCCATCTTCTTGTGCATCATATTGCGTGAAGACGCAATTCCAATACTCGAGGAAGCGATCACAATCGCAACCTGGAGCACAATCAGGGCTTCCGCAGCCTACTTCGGGGCCCTGGTCGAAATACAGTTCAGAGCATGGACCGCACGGGCCAGTGGGGCCAGCACGCCAGAAGTTATCGTCTTCACCAAGCTTCGAGATATGGCTTGGATCAATGCCAAGATTCTGCCAGATCTCGATCGTTTCATCGTCATCTTCGAACACGGTGAAATAGAGCTTCTCGAGCGGAAGACCAAGCACCTCGGTCGAGAATTCAAGCGCCCAAGCACACATTTCCTTCTTGAAGTATTCGCCGAAAGAGAAATTGCCGAGCATCTCGAAGAAGCTCAGATGGCGCCCGGTGGTGCCGATGATGTCGATATCGTTGGTGCGCACGCACTTCTGCACCGTGGTAGTGCCGATATAGGGCGCTTCCAGATGCTTTTGCTGCAAGAAGTACGGCTTGAACTGCACCATGCCCGCCGCCGTGAGCAGAAGCGAAGGGTCGTCGGGAATAAGCGAAGAAGAAGGCATGCGCTTGCACCCCTTCTCCTCAAAAAACTTCAGATACTTTTCGCGGATCTCCGCCGTGGTCATATATTCCATGGACACACTTTCTCGTGGATAGGACGAATGGAAAATCTTTGCTTTTGCATCATACAACAGCGCAGCGTGATTCAGCGCTTTTGGTTCTTGCTATCAACCCTAACGGGCGCCATTTCGCCCGTTGCATCGGCGAGCGGGTTGAAAGTACCCGAAGAATCACCTTTGAAAAAGACTCCTTCAGGGTCGAGGATGGAGCGACCGGTCCTCTTCTCGAAGTAGTACACGAAGATCGATTTGGCAGCAGCCGCGAGCGGAATGGAGAGCAGCATTCCGATGAAGCTGCCGATGAATCCACTCATCGCCCAACCGAGCGCTGAGCCGATCATGAGAGCAAGGATAACGAGCGCAGGATGAATATCGACCGAATTCGACATGAGCTTTGGCGAGATGAAGGTGTAGACGATCTGCTGCACGATAACGGTGTAGACAATTGCGATGATGCAGATGAGCGGGCTGATAAAGATGCCCGTGATGCCTGCAAGCGCACCGCCAAGCCACGGACCGATAACAGGAATGATATTGAGCACTCCAGTGATAAGGCCAAGTGCAGCAGCGCTGGGCAGACCCATGATCGCAAAGCCAATACCGCACCCTACTGCGATGATGCCACATTGGATGAGCGTTGCTTTGATGTAGCCTCCCACTACGCGAGTGAACGTGATCTCGAGCATAACAAGATCTTCGCCGTGATTCTTACCAAGCAGACGATAGATCTCTTTATTGAGCGCGGGCAACTCGAGCAAGATCCAGAACGCAACGACGAGCGCAAAACCCACGACCAAGAGCGTATTAGCAACGCCTGAACCGACAGCAGCAACTCCCTGTGCACTCTGAGAAGCAACAGAAGATGCCCAACTGGAAAGAGAAGCGAATGCGCTGTTCATATATTCCTTGATAGTAGCATCTTGGAAGAACTCTGCGTATTGCTCGTAGACATGATTCCACCACTCGCTCACTTGCGAAATATAGACAGGAACGCTTTGGATGAGCGAATCGAACTGATTGCCTACACCGAACAGGGGCGAGAACATGAGGAATACGCAGGCTGCGAGCACAAGGAGCATGACCAAATAGGCCACGGTCGTGCCGATCAGTCGATTCACCCCCCGCTTCTCCAGTCCATCGACGATGCCACGCAAGCAGAACACGATAACGACCGACCACAGGATGATACCGATAGGAATGGAAAGGATGTTCAAAACGACCGTGGTGTAATAGACGATGATGCCACATAAAACGACGAGCGAGGCGATGAAGAACCACCGCCCCGCTTTCATCGTTTTTAGGCTTACCTCACGATACTCTTTGTCTTCAACATCCAACGATCTACTCGTCGGATCGACGTGTTTCATGCTGGTATTCCTTCGTGCTACTAGTTTGCGCCTGCGTCTGCGTTAGCCTTGATGAAGACCGCTTCTTTAAGATTGGCAGCCGTTTTGTTCGTTTCCTCAGCCACTTTATCGCGCGCTGCCTGAGCTGCTTCGCGATCAGCTGAGCGCTGAGCATTATCTGCCTGCATATCGGCAACCTTCTCACCCACGAACTCAAGACCGTTATCAACATTGGTGAGCACCACGCCTGCCGTGCCTTCAACATTCTTCACAGGACTGATCTTCTCGCGGATAGCAGACGTTGCCTTCGCGATGATACCCAACGGCGCTTGCGTGACCTTATCAACCGAGCTTGTTGCTTTGGAAACGTTGTCCGTGATCTTGTTCACATCTTCCATGATCTGATCGATGCGCATGATCTGCAGATTCGCACCGTCGATGGTGAGCGTGATGCGATCCATGAGTGGATCGACACGCCCCATAATTGGTTTAGCTTGTTTGATGAGATCAGCAGCATCATCGAGCATGGGGTTGACCTTTTCATTCACGGTGTTGCGAATGATCTTGACGAGGATATACAAGAAATATGCAAGGGCCAGGAGCGCAACCGCACCAGCCAGGCACAGGATGAACAGTCCAACCGGAATGAGATTCTCCATAACGACACCTTTCCTTCCAATCCAAATTTTCTCGATTATACCCTTTTATAAGCCTGAAAAGTCTTTCGTCGAGTAATCAATACGGTAACGTTCCCACCCTCGATCGCTCGGCGTGAAGAAACACCCGCGCTCAAGGCCATCGGGAAGATATTGCTGTTCAACGTAGGCTCCAGGATAGTTATGCGGATAGAGATACGCACCGTAGTCTTCACTGCCCGGACGGTGGCGATCGCGCAGATGGTTCGGCACCGCACGCGCAGGCCCCTTCTTCACTTCAGAAAGCGCATTGAAATACGCCTGTGAAGAAGCGTTCGATTTAGGAGCGAGAGCCATGTAGACTGCCGCTTGGGCAAGATTGATGCCGCATTCGGGGTACCCTATCACCTCAGCTGCTCTGAACGCAGCCTCAGCAACAAGAAGTGCTTGCGGATCGGCATTGCCGATATCTTCCGAAGCCAAGATGAAGATACGGCGCGCGATGAATTTCGGATCTTCGCCGCCATCGATCATGCGTGCAAGCCAGTAGAGCGCTGCATCAGGATCGGAACCGCGCATCGACTTGATGAACGCCGAGATGATGTCGTAGTGCATGTCGCGATCTTTATCGTAGGGCAAACTGTGCTGCGGCATGGCAACCTCGACCATGGCGCGCGTGATCTCGTGAGCATTCTGCGCCCGAGCCACATCGGAAGCGAGCGAAAGCGTAGTGAGCGCCGCGCGCGCATCGCCCGCACACAAGGTAAGAATCGCATCGGCTGCTTCATCTGAAAGCGTATAGGCATCGCCGAGGCCGCGATCATCCACGAGCGCTGCACCGAGAATCTCGCGGATGTTGTCATCGGAAAGGCTGTGAAGCTCGATCAAACGCGAGCGGGAAAGCAGCGCAGAATTCACCTCGAAGAACGGATTTTCCGTAGTCGCACCAATGAGTACCACGATGCCATCTTCCACCGCATGGAGCAGCGCATCCTGCTGCGCACGATTGAAACGATGGATCTCGTCGATGAATAGGATGGTACGCAAGTTGCGATGAACCAGGCGCTCATCAGCTTCCGCAATGACCTTGCGCAGATCCGACACCGTTCCACCGATAGCCGAAACCTCCACGAACGTGGCGTGCGTGGAGTGTGCAATCACGCGAGCGAGCGAGGTCTTCCCAGTACCTGCAGGCCCGTAGAGGATGATCGATGAAAGCGTGTCGTTCTCGATCGCAGCTCGAAGCCAGGTGCCTTCGCCGACCGCCTCCTGCTGCCCGACCAGCTCATCGAGCGTGCGCGGACGCATGCGAACAGCGAGCGGCACGTGCGCAAGACGCGTTTCATCTTCCATCTGAGTAAAGAGCGTATCCATGGCTCTCCTTTACGTGTTCGTTTCCCGGTTAGCTTACGCCGAGCCACCGTGATTTGCGCGCAACCTTTAGCGCAAGGATTCCTAACTCCTGCGCGCCTCATAAGCGGACAAGACCGCCTCTTCGAGCGTAGCGAGATCTTCTACTGTGAAACGATAAGGTACTACCTGTGGCTGTGCGGGATCGTCCTTGCTCATACGCTCCACGCGGACGAAGTGCGCTTCGACCGTTTTGAAGCCCTGCCGCATGAGCGCAAGCGCATAGCATCGTGCCTGCAGGAGATGCTTCTCATGTAGTTGTTCAGGCGATTCTTCATCGGAGCCGCCGGTCTTATAGTCGATGAAGAACGCATGATCCTTGTCAGCCTCGCTTACGGCAAGGCCATCGATCTCGCCTTCAAGATACAGAGGGCGCTCGGCTGAACCGATCTCGAGCATGAAGGGAACTTCTGCGTAGATGTGCTCACACGCGAAGAAGCGCTTGCAGAGATCGCTCGCGAACCAGCGCTGCGTTGCTTCGTCCAAGCGCTTTTCTTGCAGCTGCGATAGACTGCTAAGCTTGACCTGCGAGATAAACGTAGACGCAGGCAATTCAGGTACGACGCCTACCTCCGTACGCGATTCGATCGCCCGCTGAGCCAAACGATGGAACGCCGTGCCGAGCGCCGTTGCGCTCTGTTGCTTCACAAGCGCTGCCACATCTTCGGGAAACATCTCTTCGTCTGAGAGGAACGCGTCATCAAGAAGAGTAGTTTCGACATCAGATCCAGCAGAAGGTTCTACAGTATCGAACTTATCGTGGTCTCCTGCCTCTCCTCCCTTACCTTGCCTATGGTCGGGTGCGATGGAAGAATATGAGACCACATCGGCGCGCGGCGAAGCTATGTTCACCGTCCGCATATCCACCTCAGTGAACACAGGCACCACGAACGGTCGCTCCTCCGCTGGATCTCTCAGCTGCTCCTCCAGCTTTTGTGTCAGCACCTCATGATGAACGAGCGCAGGAGCGCTCCCGCCATAATCGAAGAGATATTGCTTCGCGTTAGCGCTCTTCTCCCACGCGAGCGCATCGGCGATCAGGCCGACTACACCATGGCTCGCATATTCGAATTTTGCCGCTCCTCGATTGGATATCGTCAAGCATAGACAAAGCGATTTGCAAGCACGCGTCAGAGCAACATAGAGCAAACGCTCGGCATCATCGAGCTCAGCTTGAACGATACGAGCATCCAGCAAAGCGCTCATATCAGCAGATGAAAGATCTTGAAGCTTGCCCAGGAAAGAACCCGAGAGCAGATCGTCAAGATCTGCGCCCTCATCCAAGCCTGCACACAATTCTTTATAGTTCTTGCTCGCAGCATCAGAGAGCTTTGGCGTGAGCGAGAAGAGTATCTGCTCACCATATGTGTCGATCTTGAGCGGAGACGACTTTGGAATGCCTGAATTGATCTCAGCAACCGCCACATGATCGAATTCAAGCCCTTTGCTCGCATGGATGGTCATGATCTGAACAAAATCTCCTTCAGAGGTCGCTAAGACACCAGGACTTTGTTTCGAGACTTCCAAAAATGCCGAAAAATCGGTCGCAATCTGCAAAAGGTCCTTCTGCTCATGCTCCCATTCGGAAACGATATCGAGCGCTTTGAACAAATTGGCCGCCACCGCCATTCCCTCTGCGCCTTCCTCTTGAAGACGGTAGAACCATCCAGCATCAGTGATGAGATCGTGTAGAGCTTTATAGACCGAAGCTTTTTCAGCCTGCGCTGCGCAACGAGACATAAGCTCGAGACAGCGCATAAGCTCACCAAGATCGGGTGAAGAAAGCACAGCAGAAGCGAACAGATCACGCACACTCACGTCTCCTCCCCTACTAAGCTGCCTGGTCAAGAACCAGAAACGACGTGCAAACGAAGCACTTCGGGGAAGACCATCGGAACTTGCATCGAAGTTCGCAACGACGAATAGAGCACTATCCGACAGGTTGAAAAGTGGTGAAGAGAGCACCTGATAGAGCGCAATCGAAGCATCCTCGTCAGCAATGCACGCCAAACAAGCCTCGACAATGTGCACTTCTTTAGCCTGAGCGAAGACCGAACCACCTGCGATTATGCACTCGAACCCCTCTTCCGCCAGAGCACGCGCATAGACCGCCACGTTTGTTAGCTTGCCGAGCAAAACAGCCATATCCGAAGGACGAGCACCTTGATCACGCAGCTGCGCAAAACGCGAAGCAAGGGAACGAGCCACCTTCTTGCGTGCATCTTCGAGCGAACCACCGCCACGCTGAGATTCCACCGCTTCAACGATCACCCGCGGTGTCTCTGCAAAGAGATCATCGAACTGAGTATTTACATCACCTTTAGGATTCAGCGACAAGAATGCTTCCCCAAAGAATTCTGTGCGCGAGAAGATCTTATCGACGAAAGTCAATATATCTCCATGGCTCCTGAAATTATCCGGAAGCGAAAGGGATTGCATCGCAGCATGTCGTTGCTGCTGCATCTGACGATGACGATGGAACACTTCAACATCCGCACCGCGAAAACGATAGATGCTCTGCTGGGCATCCCCCACCGTTGCAACATTCGCTCCTTTGTCGCGCGAAAGGTGGTCGATGATGGCAACTTGGAGCAGATCAGTATCCTGAAATTCATCCACCATGATCAGCTTGAATTGCTGCTGGTACGCAGTGCACAAACCAGGATGATCTTCGAGTGCTCGTGCACACCGCCGAAGCAGATCAGTGTTATCAAGGCAATCAGCGCCCTTAAGACACTGATATTCTGCATCGACCTGCTGGACCAATCGCAACAGATCAACCGACAGAGCATGCGAGATTTCCTGCATGAGCGCGCGAGCGATCTCTGCATAACGTTCGCGATAGGCCGCGAAGAACGCAGCATCAGGCCTATTATTCCGATATGCTGGCGAAGTCTTGGGGAAAGCTAGGATCATCTCGACATATTCCATCATGTCAAAGTCATCAGTTTCGAAGGTGACCCCTTCGAGCGAGACGCGTTGTTGATAAGCCTGGGCAGTCTGCAATGCATCATGCAGAATAGCAAGGTGCTGCTGGTCGGCTTTTGTTGGCTTACCATCCCATTGATCCGTTGTTACCACATACGCCTCGCCCAACTCGATCATCGCGCGAAGCGTGCGCGCAAGGTCGAGCGAGGATGATGGCATCACAACGCTCTTGAAGCCATCAGGCGTGCTAAGCGTTTTCTCCCAGAGCGTGGTGAGATACGAGGGAAGCCCGCCGACACCCTGCGGTCCATGAGTTTCGGGAAACAGCTCAAAAAGACGTTTAAGACGCCTATCTCCTTGCTCATCAGAGAGCTTATCGAGCACCGTTTCGAGCGCGCTCTGCCAAAGCTCTGACTGCTCCTTGCCCTCCACCACGCTAAATGCCGGATCAAGACCGAGCTCTAAGGCATGTTCGCGCAGGATGCGTGCGCACATTCCGTGAATCGTAGTGATCCAAGCGTCTTCGACCGCCCGTGCTTGATCATCAAGCCCTTCTTCCTGAAGCAAAAGACGAATGCGCGATTTGAGTTCTGCTGCGCCCGTCTTACTGAACGTGATCGCAAGCACTTCTTCGATGCTATCAATATAAGGCGGCTGCTGACCATGATCGCCTACGAGCGCATAGCCAATACGTCGCGTAAGCGTGAAGGTCTTGCCGCTACCCGCCCCTGCAGCGATCGCAAGAGGAGCATCGAGAGTGGTTATGACCTGCTTCTGTCCGGGTGTTGCCCCACTAAGATCCATTGATCCTCTTTTCACAATACAGTACTGGACAATACCTACAAGAAGCAGCCGATCGCGGATCAGGCGCGATAACGCCCTCTACCATATGTGCGATAGTTGCACCAAGATCTTCTTCAACGAGGTCAAGATACCTCTCGAAACTTCCCTCCACCACGTTTTCCTTTTTCGTAAATGCCTCACTTTCCGCTAAACATTCCGAAAGCGACCCAGCTAAGAGCTCTTTGGGGCTCTTCGGGCGATAACTCATATAGACCGCGCCTTTAGGTGTGAGCGCAGGATCCTTTTTCCTGAGCACTTGCGCATATATGAGCGCCTGCACCTTATCGGGCGCTTCAAAGAGCTCATCTTGGTCTATCTCACCTTCATCAGGTAAGGAAAATCCAGCACCATAGTCCGCAAGCGACCCCTTATAATCGATCACGATGAAGTTGCCCTCATCGTCAACATCGATACGATCGATGCGCCCGTTGATGATCGCACCACCATACACGATCGCCTCTTCGGGTGCGATCGCGATCTCGTGACCATGCACGCGATAACCGGAGAACAGATGCTGCTGATATGAGAGCGCAGTGGTCAACTGCCGTTTCAACTGCTCGATCTTCTCGCGCTCAAGCTGATCGATCGCAATCAGACGATCCCCTACTGCAAGCGCCTCCTGCTCAGCGATTCGCCGATCGAAGAGGCTCAAGAAAAGAGCGCGATCCTCTTCGTAAGTGAGTGACGTGACGCGAAAACGACCTTGCTCAGCCAACTGGTCGAAGAATTCTTGAAAAAGACCGTGCACGAACGTGCCTATTTCGCGCGGTCCAAAGGTCTCTTCGACCTCTTCAAGGCGCAACTTACGCTCGATGAACCAGCTATACGGGCAACTGCGATACTTCTCCAGCGCCGACGCAGAGATGATCGGACGCATCATACCTTCAGCATCGCGACCGAAAGCTACCAATTCCCTTGCAGATACTGAATCAAGTGAGCCAGGCTGCACTCGCGCTTCACTATGGAGAAAACTATCAGTTAGCTCTGTAAGGCATGCATGCAGTGCAAAATCCTCTTCACCGAAGTGCACCACTTCGACATCGCGTTCTTCAAGAGCGCATTCGTTGAGATATTCTTCGAGGAAGAAAGCAGCATAATGTTCGTTACCGTCGATGTTCTGCTGCGCATGCTCAAATACGATCTTATAACGCGCAAGCCTACATACACGATCGAAGCGCGCAGCCATGGCCTGACGCAGAGCAACAGGAAGAGGTAAATCGAAACGCTGTAGGAACTCCGTAAGCGTCGAACGCTTCTCCGAGCCATTATAATGCCCCGAATCGAGCGCAGTCATGATGAGCGCATCGCAACAGTTTTGTGGAAGAGCGGCAGCATCCTCAAGACTTGTAAAATATGCCCATCGTGCAGGAGGCTGGATCGCTTCCAGAAACGCAGGCAGATCGGACACGTTCTCCGCCAGGTCTGATGAAGCTGATTCGGTCGTACGCACAAAAGGAACGCTGATCTTTTGCGCCAGGTCGATGAACGACCGCGGACCAAGCGAAAGCATGCGAGCTTCCTGATATAAGACAGACAAGCGATCGATGACTGTGCGTTCACATTCCTGTTCAGCCTCGTTTAGATGGAGCTGGAAGGTCAGGTCTCTGAAGTAGGCGAAGAGCACATCAGCATCGCTTTCCGCGCCCAGTTCTTCGAAGAACTCGAAACTGCGAGAGGTGCTCCTAAGCAGATCACAAAGCCCCTCTCGCGTAAGAGAGCGATCCGCACGAATCATACGTGCAACGTATGCACGTTTATCGGAATTTACTAGAGAAAACGGAGAAGCTAGATAACTGAGCGCAGCATCAACCTCACGCTGATGCGTTGCATTTGACGAATCATCAAGCAACATCAGTGCAGCACAGAACGCCTGACCGAATAAGGTCTCACGAAAACCGCGCCTCGTATTCAAGGTCACGATAAATCCCTCTCGAATGAGCGCTTCTGCACTCTGGTCAAAGAGATGCTGAGGGTCATACGCAGTGATGATGACCTTACTACCACTATCTGGCGAGATAAGCTCGCGATGGAGCGCGTAAGCTTCTGCTGTTGTACCTGCAGGTTCCAAAAGACGAACGAGGGGTTCTTGTTGGACAGCAGCAGATAGCTCAGATGTTGCATCACCTCTCGCGTCTCCTAGCTCAGCAGACCCGATCTGCGAAGGAGCGATAGTAAGAGAAGCAACAATATGCTCAAAAAAACGCATAAGATAGCCGGGTAGTTCCTCTTGCGTTCGTATGACACAAGCAGGCAAAGCCACCTGCGCCTCTAAGCATTGCACCGCCTGAGCGCCTTCGATGAGCCCCGTTTGCACGAGCACATCTTCATAGCAGCGTACGAAGCGAATGATCTGTTCATCGGTTGCCGAAAATTCATCCTGATGAACCGCAATAAAATCCTCATCGAGGTACGTGATGAAATCTCGCACGAAAGGCGCAAGCAGATCGACCGTTCCTGCAGAATCAACCCAGTCATCCTGATCGGCTAAGAGCTGCTTGATGATCAATCTGCGTTGAGTGTCCGAGACCAAGCGCTCACCACTACCCCATACCTCCCAGAGTTCTTCTACGAGCGCGTTTGGCGTGGTAACGTTCACGCCCAATGCGCTGTCTTTCGCTTGTGAAGCTAAGCATTTGCGATAGCGCACGACCTCAGCTTGCGTGGAGAACAGTATGGTGGTTTCAGCGATCAATACAACTCTTTTCAAATGCATGCTCAAGACGTATTGAATACGCACCTAGCATGAAGGCTCTCAAAGTAATGTTCATTTCATACGGAAATGAAACAACCACTTCATTTTAATTCAAACCTATTATAATGAGGGCTGTCACCCTCTATATCGCGATGGACCGATGACTAATACTAGGGAGTTCTACATTGCGTGTGAAATGGGGATTCGTGTCCGTTGATACGAAAGCCAGGAAGCTCGCTGCGAACACCCACCTTCTTTTAGGTGGGTTCATCCTAGGAGGGTGACTTTTTTATGCTCTTCACTCTCCTGTATTCCCGCTCTCCGCTTCACATGAACGCGCAGTTTCCTTCCAGTAGCGCCCAGAAGTGCCCTCTACCACGAACTTGGTGCCTCGAAATCGATCGTATCTTGTTTCCAGAGCACCACTTCTCCGCTCTTGAGCGTTGCAGGAAGATCGATTACACGTTGATTCGACGAACCTGCCCAATTCAGATCGTAGCTATGCAATGCTTCAACGAAGGGTCCATCAACAAGCACATCACAGAGCGCAAGCAGATCGGGTGCTTTTTCGTGAGGGTGCCCTGCCATGAGATCTTCGAAGAGATATCCTGAATAGATCCACAGATCGTAGCCTTCAGCCTTGAGTAGCTGAGCGAGCTCGAACACGCCTTCGACTTGCTCGAATGGCTCCCCTCCTGTGAGTGTGACCCCATGAATGAGCTTGTTCTTATGGACCTCATGCACGATATCGGCAGGCTCGCATAAGTATCCCCCATCAGAAGGCTGCGACTCAGGATTGTGGCACCCTGGGCAATGATGCGTGCAGCCTTGCACGAAAACGGAGAACCGCAGGCCCGGCCCATCAACGATGGACTCGGGTGCGGTTCCGTACATTCTAAGCGTAGTCATTAGTTGACAGCGTGTTTAACGCGGTCGGCCTCTTCAGCGCGCTTCGCATCGTTGAAACGGTCGAGCGTGCCTACCAGGTAGCCCGTGATACGGCGAATGCGCTCGAAACGGACATTGTCGTCTTCGGCGCGTCCGCACTTCGGGCAGCGATCGCCGATGATGCCGTTGTAGCCGCAAACCGGATCGCGGTCGACCGGGTGGTTCACCGAACCATAGCCGATGCCGGATTCCTTCATGTGACGAATGATCGACTCGAACGCCTCGAGGTTGTTCGTCGGATCACCATCGAGCTCGACGTAGGAGATGTGACCGCCGTTGGTGAGCGCATGATACGGTGCCTCGAGCGAGATCTTGTCGAACGCGTTGATGTCGTAGTAGACCGGCACATGGAAACCATTGGTATAGTAGTCGCGATCGGTAACGCCTGGAATGGAGCCATAGCGCTCGTGGTCCATGCGTACGAAACGACCAGAAAGACCTTCAGCAGGCGTAGCGATGAGCGAGTAGTTCATCTTGCGCTCCTGGCTCAAGCGATCGAGATAGCCGCGCATGTGACCAACGATCTCGAGGCCGAGCTTCTGGGATTCCGGATCCTGACCGTGATGACTGCCCGTGAGCGCCACGAGTGCCTCGGCCAAACCGATGAAGCCAACGGTGAGCGTGCCATGCTTGAGCACTTCTTCCTGTGTATCGTTCATGGAGAGCTTCTCGGAATCGATCCAAACGCCCTGACCCATGAGGAACGGCGCATTGTAAACATGCTTGCTCGCCTGGATCTTGAAACGTTCGTCGAGCTGGCCGACAACGAGGGCAAGCTTAGCGTCGAGCAGATCGAAGAACAGATCGCGATCGCCCTTCGAGCGGATAGCAAGGCGCGGAAGATTGATGGAGGTGAAGCTCAAGTTGCCACGACCTGTGGTGATCTCGCGACTAGGGTCGTAGACATTGCCCATAACGCGCGTGCGGCAACCCATGTAAGAGATCTCAGTTTCAGGCGTACCCTTGTAGTACTGCAAGTTGAAGGGTGCATCAACGAAGCTGAAGTTCGGGAACAGACGCTTGGCCGAGCAGCGCATAGCAAGCTTGAAGAGGTCGTAGTTCGGATCGCCCGGATTGTAGTTCACGCCTTCCTTTACGCGGAAGATCTGCACGGGGAAGATGGGCGTTTCGCCACTGCCAAGACCTTCTTCGGTTGCCAGCAGGATGTTCTTGATGACCATGCGACCTTCAGCAGAAGTGTCCATACCGTAGTTGATCGAAGAGAACGGCGTCTGAGCGCCAGCGCGGGAGTGCATGGTGTTCAGGTTATGAACGAGTGCCTCCATGGCCTGGAACGTGGTGCGATCGGTATCAGCCTTTGCGGAGCTTTCCGCATAGCCGAGGATACGCTTAGCTATTGCCTCTTCGATACCCAGATCGATGAGTTCCTGCTGGATGGCACCTTCGAAGGTTGCATCCATGACCAAGCTTGCGCACTTGCCCGTTTCACCCTCTACGCGACCGATGATGGTCTCCGCAGTTTCTTTAGGACTCTCCACATCGGTAAGCAAGCTGAGCGCTTCGAAGAGGTGCTTCTTATAGAGACGCTTGAACGTCTTCTGCACGCCGAGCGCCAGACCGTAGTCGAAGTCGCAGATGGACTGGCCACCATGCTGATCGTTCTGGTTGGACTGGATGGCAATACAAGCGAGCGCCGAATAGCTAGCGATGTCGTTAGGCTCACGCAGCACACCATGGCCGGTAGAGAAGCCACCCTTGAACAGACGGCGCAGGTCGATCTGGCAGCACGTAGTGGTGAGCGTGTAGAAATCCATGTCGTGGATGTGGATGTCGCCTTCACGATGAGCGCGTGCGAACTTCGGATCGATAACGCACATCTCATAGAACTGCTTTGCGGATTCTGAGCCGTATTTCAGCATGGTTCCCATGGCGGTATCGGCATCGATGTTGGCGTTCTCGCGCTTCATATCCGAATCGCTTGCCTTAGAGAACGTGATGTCCTTCAAGGTTTGCACGAGACGGCTGTTCACATCGCGCACACGGTTGCGCTCGGCGCGATAGAGGATGTATGCCTTCGCCGTCTGGCTGAAGTTCGCCTCGATGAGCGCCTCTTCAACAAGATCCTGCACGCCTTCAACAGTAGGCGTGCCTTCGATGGCACCCTCTTCAAGCTTTTCCATGACAGAATCGGTGATCTGCTCAGCGACAGAGCGATCCTGCATCGCACCTGATGCCTGGAACGCCTTCTCTATCGCATCAGCGATCTTGGTCTGATCGAAGACCGTTTCGCGTCCGTCTCGTTTGATGATCGATGTAATCATGCAGCTTCTCTCCTACGTTTGATCGATGGTTAACCTGCAATTGCGTCCAACTACTCGCTGGGAAGTTTTCCCTATGCTTTACGAGTTTTCCACTTCTTTTGCTCACGTTATGCACAACATATTGTGGTCGTGTCGCGAAAGATTGTATAGATATAGTAGAAACTAAAAATCTACTATACAAGTCTTGACATAGATATTCTTCCGCATATGGTCAAAAAAACTTGTGAGCAACATGGCGGCAGCAAACGCACTAGAAAGCAGCGCACAGTGTGAGGGGTCGGGTAATTCAGCACATCATAGAGGCGTCGAATTACCCGACCCCTCACGCACCAAAAGAAAAGCCGCTCTTAATGAACGGCTCCGTAATAGTATCCCCATCCGTGCGAAGAGAGAGACGAGTTGAATTGATCGCACAGTTTGATGCGATCGTATGTTCCTGGCGGAAGCAGCGAAACGATCTCGAGCAGATCGGGATTCAGATCGAGCGATTCAGCCTGCACCACGATATCGAGGCGCGTTTGCTCTTCAGCGTCGGCGAACAGGCTATCGACGAAATCTTGCAGCACGCCAAAATCGGGGCTCTTCTCGAGTTTTGCCATACTGAAGCCCTCCTTACACGACCACGTCGAGACCAGCCAAGGTGGCAACCAACCCGCCAGTATACGCGAACGTTGCCACTCCCCCTGCACGCAGGAATTGCACGCCTTGCTGACGCAGCTTGAGCGCCGTGTCGATCATGCGATCAGGTGAATAGTAGGGATTATCCAGGTCTGGATCGTAAGCGCGCTCGATCAGTTCACGCACTACCAATTCTGCAAGTAGCGGCTTTGTGGTGTTTTCGCGCAGCGTCTCGATCGCAGGAGCAAGATGCTCATACGTGGCTCCTGAAGCAATACCGATCACATCTGCTCCATATTCATCGGCGAGCGCAACCGCCTGAGCAAGCGTATGAGTACGCGTGGGCAACTCCCCTTCATCGGTGAGCGCATAGGAAAGAAACACCGGACCATCGTAGGCCGCCCGCGCCCCCACGAGCGCGCACTGGGCATCGTAGGCGCTGGTGAAACCACTGAAGAAAAGGGCGTCGAAGGGGTATTCGGCAAGCTCCTTCGCTGCCGTTTGATATTGTGCGCGCGAAGCTTTGAGCGACGTTGCGCTCGATTCGTCTAAGGGAAGCCCACTTGGGCCGATGACCGCGAGTGTATGCTCAGGATTGAAGGCATGCACGCTTTCCCACGCAAACGCTGCGATATCTTTGCCGTGTCCCTCGAATTTCTCGTGAGCAAGACGCGCATTGGTGATGCATTCGGTGGCCGTACAGAAACAAGGCGTGCCGATCATCTTCTCCATTTTGTAAGCCTGCTCGACCGTTTCTGGCTCACACAGATCGACATAGGCTTCTTCGGTAGCCAGATCGAAGCCAAGCTGAGCGAACGAATGGTTGAACGACGTGCTCAAAACGAGCATATCTTTGCCGAAACGCATCTGGATATCTGCCATGCCCTGCACCTTCTAAAAAGAAAGCAGGCCAGAAAAACATTATCTGACCTGCTGTTACCTACATGGTGGAGACGATGGGGATCGAACCCACGACCTCAGCATTGCGAACGCTGCGCTCTCCCAACTGAGCTACGTCCCCACATATTCAACGAACCGCAAGAGCTGTATCTCGCGTTTCGCATCTTCATCATTTTACGCGAGCAGCCCATCTTGTCAAACTAGCAACATAGATAATCCAACAGCAATAGGTGTAATATTCCAGATAACAGATGAGGTACGCCCCGAAGTAGTGGATTTGAGAAACGGCCTCATCGCCAAGGAAGCTCCCATCCCCACTACGTCTGGTGGTTTTGATGGGAGCTTTTCTTATCTATACAGCGGTCAATTTCGACAGTGCTTGGCCTGCCACTCGTTCTTACTGAATACCCTCCAGCTTCGGAATGTACTTGAAGCCCTCTTCAAGATCCTCATCGGTCGGAATGTAGTCGGTCATCGTGCCTTCGCGATACGCCTGATAAGCCATCATATCGAAATAGCCGGTGCCCGTCAGGCCGAACACGATGGTCTTCTCTTCGCCGGTTTCCTTGCACTTCAGCGCCTCATCGATCGCCACGCGGATAGCATGGGCCGATTCAGGAGCAGGAAGCGTCCCCTCCACACGAGCGAACAGGGTTGCTGCTTCGAAGACATCGGTCTGCTTGACGCTACGTGCCTCATCGATGAAGCCATCATGGTAGAGCTGCGAGAGGATCGGGCTCATGCCGTGATAACGCAGACCGCCGGCATGATTCGGGCTAGGAATGAAGCCAGAGCCGAGCGTATACATCTTTGCCAGCGGAGTGACCTTACCCACATCGCAGAAATCGTAGGCGAACTTGCCACGCGTAAGCGTTGGGCAGCTTGCTGGCTCAACGGCGATGAAATACGGCGCGTCCTTGCCTTCGAGCTTGTCCGCCATGAACGGAGCCATAAGACCACCCAAATTCGATCCGCCGCCCGCGCAGCCGATCAGAACATCGGGCTTCACGCCGATCTTCTCGAGCGCTGCCTTCGTCTCGAGGCCAATGACGGACTGATGCAGCAGCACCTGGTTGAGTACCGAACCCAAAACATAGCGACAGCCTTCAGTCGAAACCGCTTCTTCAACTGCTTCAGAAATAGCGGTACCGAGCGAGCCGGTGTTGTCGGGATCCTTCTCCAAAATAGAACGACCAACGTTGGTCTCCATGGAGGGAGAAGCGGTAACGCGCGCGTTGTAAGTCTCCATGACCGCCTTACGGAACGGCTTCTGCAGCGCCGAGCACTTCACCATGAACACATGCAGATCGAGTCCGAAGAAGCCCGTTGCCATCGAAAGCGCGGTACCCCATTGACCTGCACCTGTTTCAGTGGTGAGGCATTTCAACCCCTGCTCCTTCGCGTAGTAAGCCTGCGCGATCGCAGAGTTGAGCTTGTGCGAGCCTGAGGTGTTGTTACCCTCGAACTTATAGTAGATCTTCGCGGGCGTATCGAGTGCCTCTTCCAGAAACTTCGCGTGCACCAGCGGCGAAGGGCGATACATGCGATAGAAATCGCGCACCTCTTCGGGGATCGGAATGAACTTGTCGGTTGCGTTCAGCTCCTGCTTAGCAAGCTCGGTACAGAAGACCGGCTCAAGATCGGCAACGCTCATCGGCTCGAGCGTGGCAGGATTCAGGATGGGCGCATGATCGGTATCCATGAATGCACGAATGTTCAACCATGCTTTAGGCAGCTCATCTTCCGCAAGATACGTTTTGTATTCGGTGCTGGTTCGGTTAGTCATGTTTTCTCCTTTCCGAAGCCAGGGCATAAAAAAACGCCCTGCCTCCTACAACGTTTCCGTGCAGGGACAAGAGCGAAACTCCTGCGGTGCCACCACTGCTTGATGCGAATGCATCCTCTCATGAAATGCACGCGACCGAAAAACGCGAACATCTCTGCTCTGTTACGGGAGCTCCCGTTCTTCACTACTGAAAGCACTGAAGCGCTTCGTTCACAAAGACCCTCCGAGGCCCATTGGTTAGTCCGTTTACTGCCAGGCTTCCACCATCCCCAGCTCTCTAGAAGTACGTGACTGCCGTCTTCCTCGTCAACGGTTTAGAAACATCATAGGTATGTGCCAAGCGTTTTTCAAGAAAAAAATTGACGAACGCAATGAACCGCACCATTACCTACTGATCTAATGAAGGGCGAACGGTTGGTGTTGCCTGAAAGAGAAAGAATCGCAGTGCGAAGGCTACGAACGCATGGAGCGCTTCACATGCTCGAGCAGCGCAGTGCAGCCCGCATCCACATCTTCGAAGGTGGTTTCGAAATCGCCCGTATACCAGGGATCGGCCACATCGCGCGACCAGCCAGGCCAATCGAGCAAGAGACTGCATTTTCCTTGCGGATCGTTCTTGAACAGGCGCAGCATATCGCGCATGTTGTAGCGATCCATGCCAACGATATAGTCGAAGCGATCATAATCACTCCGTTTAGCAAGGTGTGCTTCACGTGGAGAGAACGGAATCCCGTACGTTTCAAGGATCGCCCGTATTCCTCGGTGAATATCCGAACCGATCTCGTCGGTATGAAGCGCGGCTGATTCGACCTGCACCTTATCGGCAAGTCCCGCACGCGCAAGCTTATCCGCCATAACGAACTCCGCCATAGGCGAACGACAGATGTTTCCGTGACATAAGAAAAGAATCGCAGTCATCGTGAACCTTTCATTGATCTGTTGTGGCGTACGCCAACCTCAAGCACCGTGAACGATCTCGTAGGCAACGTTGCGCGAAAGCCCGTATGTCTTCCGAAGATGCGCCACGATCTCCTTTTTGGAGAGCTCACCTGCAGCCAACAGTGCCGCAGCTTCTTCGCGCGCATCGTGTGCCGAAGCGCTCGCTTGCGCATCAGCTTCAGCAGCGCTCGGCGCATCGATCACGAGCACGATCTCTCCTTTTACCTGGCCTTCGGCTGCACGTTTAGCAAACTCTTGCGCGACTTCGCCACTCAACCCACGCACAACTTCTTCGTGGATCTTCGTGAGCTCCCTGCATACCGCAACATTGCGCAGCGGAAACGCTTCAGCCACCGCCTCGAGCGCAGAGACGATGCGATTCGGACTTTCATAGAACACGAGCACTGCATCAAGCGCTCGGAGCGATTCGAGCACAGCCGCACGCTCCCCTGCTTTGCGTGGGAAAAAGCCCCCGAAATAGAAACACGGTGCGGTAAAGCCACTGGCTACATAGGCAGTGGCAACCGCTGTCCCGCCTGGCAATACTTCAACAGCAAGCGCGCGCTCATATGCGCGTTCGATCAAACGCTGTCCTGGGTCAGAAACGCCGGGCATGCCCGCATCCGAACAATAGCAAACGCACTCCCCTGCTTCCACGCGATCGAGCACGCTATCAGCTTTTTGCGCGAGGGACGCTTCATCCAAGCGCTCAAGACGCTTCTGGATACCGAGCGCCGCAAGCAGCTTGCCGGTAACGCGCGTGTCTTCGCAGCACACCACATCACACGTCTCAAGCGCCTCACGTGCACGCGGCGTCATGTCGCCCAAATTCCCTAGCGGCGTGGGACAGATGACGAGCTTTCCTGTCGAATGCTCTTGTACTGTTGTTCTTGTCATGACCGTGGGATCCCTTACGAATACGCCCAACTAGAACGATTCAGCGATGTTGAAGCGCGTTGAAGGCTCAGAACCAACATAGGCGACCACTTCAACCTCGACGAGCGCACCCTTCGGCAGCGCATCGACTCCTATCGCACTGCGTGCCGGCAGATTCTGGTCGAAATAGCGCGCATACACTTCATTGAACGCCACGAAATCGTTGATATCGTCCAAGAAGCAGGTCGTTTTCACCACGTGATTCAGATCGGTTCCCGCAGCTTCCAAAAGACCGCTCACGTTCTTCATCACCTGCTCGGCCTGCTCCTGGATCGTAGTGCCGACCATCTCTCCGCTCCGCGGATCGAGCGCGATCTGCCCTGATGCAAAAAACATCCCATTCACCACGATACCTTGCGAATAGGGGCCGATGGCTGCTGGTGCGTTATCCGTGCGTACTACTTTCATGTGAACTCCTGCTTCTCTTACGCTAAGCTCCCGCAAGTCGATTCAGCGCCCAAGCGTATCCTCTCGCGTTTGCCCAACTCGTTCTTTTATTTGCACATTACTTATTTACAATAGAGATGACGTTTTCATTATTCCACGAAAACTAAGCGCAGATACGGCGAAAGCCAGATTAGACCACCTTAAGCGGCCGCAGCGGTTCTTCGTCAAATACCTGCTCAAGAAAAGGACCAAAGGAACTGTTCCATGCCTACCGCCGATACCGCCCCCCAACTGACGCTCGACACCTTCGAAGACGCCTCCAAACGCGTCAAGGAAGTTACCCAAGAAACGAAACTCATCTACAGCCCGCACTTCAGCAAGGAGACGGGCAACGATGTCTACCTGAAGCCAGAGAACATGCAGCGCACGGGCGCCTACAAGGTGCGCGGTGCCTACTACAAGATCTCAACGCTTTCCGATGAGGAGCGCAAGCGCGGTCTGATCACCGCTTCCGCGGGCAACCACGCCCAGGGCGTCGCCTACGCTGCCAA
>UQNZ01000010.1 GCA_900542525.1 uncultured Eggerthella sp. | reverse complement strand
GCCCTGCCGAACGGCTGGTTCGATAGCCTGGTCTACACGTGGGGCACCAACAAGACCCTCGAGGCTGTTTGGCGCGCACTGCCGGCCGATGTGACCATCGTTCATGTGAAGATCGACCATGCAGGCAACGCCACCCTGGCCGTTACCGAGCATGACCAGAAGGAGACTGCATCCACCTGGACCGTGGCAGAGCGCGACAACACCACGCTGCACGATTCCGAGACGTTCGTGGATCGCTACGGCCGCCTGAACCCGAACAAGGGCGCAACGGCTGCTGATTGGCGCGGTTACACGCACCTGAAGAACGGTCCGTTCCTGAAGGACCGCGTACTGAACGCTGATATCCTGGCAGCCGATGGCTCCGTACTGGTTCCGGCTGGTACCCTCATCTCCAGCTCCATCGATGCCTTCGGTTACGAGCGCGAGGTCGTGCTGGCAGATGGCACCACGGTTGTGTATGTCTTCTACTACGCAGGCTACTGGGAGAATCCTGATCCTACCGATCCGAACCCCGATCCCGATCCCGATAACCCGCCGACGCCGCAGCCCGATCCGACCGACCCGCACGATCCGTTTGGCCCCGATCCTGATCCGAACCCGGATCCAGACGATCCTGATCCGACCGACCCCGATCCCGATCCGACCCCGCTGCCGGATGACCCATACGGCCCGAATTCGCCGACGCCTGAGCCTGATCCGAACCCGGATCCCACCGACCCGACGCCGCCAGATCCTGATAATCCGAATCCCGATCCGGATCCGGACGAGGCTATCAAGGTCTACTACGTAGTCAACCGCTGGATGGTCACGGGCGATGTCAAGCGTGAACTGGCAAGCTCTCACCTCTATAAGAGCTATGTGGGCAACACCATCAACGCCGACGCGATCTACCATGGCCAGACCCCGGGTGTGAACGGCACCACGGAATGGTACAAGTTCGATAAGCCGATCGAGGGCTACACCTACCTCGATCCGAGCGAGTGCGCTTCTGCCTTCTGGTACGCAGTGCATCCTGAATGGACGACCACCCACTCTGGTGTTATCCAGAGCGTGGCAGGCAACGGCTATGGCCTGGTGCTCGACCTCTACTACGCAGCAGACGAGCACACCTTCACGCTGAACCTCGACCCGGATACGGCGAAGGGCTCCTTCACCGCACCGGCAGGCTGGACGCTCTCTGCTGATGGTCGCTCCATTAGCCGCACCTATCGCACGGGCCAGACCACGGTCGCCCTGCCGGCAGACCTCATGGGCACAGGCAACCAGCACAACAACCCGGCTGCTGATCCGTACCGCGCTGGCTACGAGCTTGTGGGTTGGTCTACCGAGAACACCGGCACCTACTACGGCGCAGGCTATGTTGGCAACGCCGCTAAGGTAGTGGCCGATGCCTACCTCGCGAACGCGGGCTGGCTGGTTCCGGGCGGTTCGAACGCTTACCTCGCTGCTTCGCAGGCTAACCCGCAGGCGAACGGCATCTATGCAGGCCTGCTCGACCATCCGTTCTACACGCCTGATGGTGTGAGCGTGATCATGCCGGCAACCGACCTGCAGCTGTGGGCAATTTGGAGCCCAGACGCGAACGTGAAATACACCGTCTATCGCTACAAGATCGACGGCAATGGTAATAAGGTGCTCGCAGGCACCGACCACCTGACCGGTTTGACCGATCAGATGGTCACGGTCGACCGCAACTACGTGGAGAACCGCCTGCATCAGACCGCGGTGGATACCGACGATCACACCTACCTTGGTCGCGACCTGCCTATTACGGGTTACACCTACGAACGTGAGATCCCGGCAACCATCACGCTGCCAGACGGCACCACCGTGAACGTTCCGGGCGCAGGCACCATCTCAACCTACGAAGGCCGCCTGGCCGGCGACGGTTCCACTGTGTTCGAGCTGTATTACGCAGCGTATGCATGGGATCCGGATACCGATGAACCGCTCATGTACAAGATCACATTCCACACCGGCACGGGCCTCTGGACGGCAGATCCGGAGAACGCAACCGCAAACGATCGCGTGCTCTATTACTTCGCCGACCAGACCACCGCTAAGCTCTACGATGACATCATGCGTGCGGGCTATGACTTCTACGGTTGGACCACCGACAAGCGCGCCGATGGCGCAGCAGGTCACGCTTCCCAGACGCTGGCGGCTGACATTCAGACCTGGCCGGGCTGGGGCGGCACTGAAAACGCCTATGTGACTGCATGGCAGGGTGGCCAGAACCTCACCGACGGTACGGCTCACCTCTTCACTAAGGTCGATGGCGCAGGCTACGGCTTCATCATGCCGGGCGCCGACGTTGACCTCTGGGCTGTTTGGAGCGCACGCGACGACGTCGAGTATGTGGTCGAGCACATCCGCGTGGATGGCAACGGCAATGTCATGACCACTATCACCGAAACCCTCGTTGGCACGGCAGGCGAGACCGTGAGCGCGATCGATCGCATCGAGGATGCCGACATCGTGGCAGATTACGACGCCGCTTCCAAGCCGTACAACCGCGATGCGAACTTCGCAGGCTTCGAGATCACCGACGACGGTGGCTTCAGCTTCCCGGATGGTGTTACCCCGCCGCTGTTCACCGGCCAGAACATCCGCTCTGGCGTGGTTGATGGCACTAATATCCTGGGTCTGCGCCTCTACTACACCCCGCGTCAGATCGACCTGACCTACGAGCTCGGCCTCGGCAATTGGAACACTCCAACGGTACCGACCGACACCTCCATCAAGATCGACAAGGTGCTGGCGGGCGAGACCATCAAGATGACGTATGGTCCGACCCTCTTCAACCGCGAAGGCTATGACTTCCGTGGCTGGACGCTCGACAAGGAAACCGTGGTGAACGGCAAGACGCTCGATGTCACCCAGGTGAAGGCACGCGATTCACGCGCGCTGGCAGACGCACTGCAGGCTGCGGGCAAGATCATCCGCACCGGCCAGAGCTTCACCATGCCGAACACCCCGACCACGCTCTACGCGGTCTGGTCTGCAAGGTCCTACACCATCTACTTCGACGAGGGCACCACCACCTGGATCGATTCCGCGAACTTCCCGTATTCGCTCGAGGTTGTTACCGACGAGGAACTGATCCTGCCGAACACCGATCTTGTCAAGCGCGACAGCTACGATCTGGTCGGCTGGTACATCTATCCTACGGTCACGCTGCCCGATGGTAGCACGGTGAACGTGGGTACCTCGCAGGGTATGGATTCACGTCGTGCGGCAGGCGTTGCTGAGGGTGATCTGCGTTCCATCACTCCTACGCAGGGCAACTACTTCACGTCGAATAACCCCACGAACCCCAACATCCGCTTTGTCGTGCCGCCTGAGAGCGCGGTCACCACGCTGCTGGGCGGTCCGCTCACGCTGCATGCGGTCTGGTCTGCAAGCCCCGATACCCCGTATGTCATCCGCTACTACAAGGTCGATGGCAACGGCACGCTGAAGGTGTGGCACGAGTTCCACCTGAAGGGCATCGCGGGCGAGACCTACACCATCGCTAACCCCCACGATCCGGCACAGTTCGCCGCCGCTTCCAGCACCTACGGCAGCTGCGTGATCACGGGCGAGGCGTTCAGCGCGATCGATTGGCGTTCCTACACCTACATGACCACGGCCATCCCGATGAAGAACGACCCGAACAACTATCACTCCACGGCTTCCGAGCTCACCTTCACCGGCTTTATGGGTGGCTCCAGCATGGGCCCGGCTTCGGTCGATCCTTCGTGGGACAAGACGGTTGTGGGTAACATCACCGTTACCATCGCGGGTGCATCCACGCCTTCCGTTATCGCGGTTGTCATGGAGTCCGAGCCGCTCAACCTCATCCTTGACATCGGCATGGGTGGCTGGCTGCCTGGTCCTAACATGCCGCTCATCTACGAGCAGTATCAGGTCGACGCGAACGGCGACTATGGCGTGCGCGAAGGTCAGGATCTGCAGCTGCCTTCCATCTACGAGACCAACCGCTGGGGCTACACGCTGGTGGGCTGGTACTACACGGATGCCGCAGCGAACCTGAAGGGGCTGGCTTCCATCGACGCAGCCAACGCGGCAGCAGCTGATGGCGGCACCACCGACGGCGTGGTACACTTCACGCCGGCTGGCAGCCTGTTCCACATGCCGAACCACGATGTGACCCTCTATACGGTCTGGAGCGCGAACACCGACACCAAGTATCAGGTAGTGCGCTACATCATCGACGGTAATGGCAAGCTGTGGGTGTATGACACCATCGAACACACTGGTGTTACCGACGAGATCGCTTCCGCGGTTCAGTACGACCCGAACAAGCCGTACTACTGGAACGACGACCGCGAGCCCGAGATCAAGGGTTACGACTACGTGCCACAAGGTACCTACGCGAACTACCTCGATTCCACCAACACGCTGCAGTCCGTCACCTCCATCGAGACCGGCGAGATCTTGGGTCATGAGGATTGGGACATGTGGCCGCGTGGCAACGATCTGGACAACCTCGGCGTGGTCATGCCGCCGGCTGGCCAGCAGTGTCTCATCTTGCCGCTCTACTTCACGGCTCACGCATACCAGCTCACCATCGACATGGGCGCGGGCAAGTGGAAGGACGACGCGGTCGAGAGCCGCCCGGCTGTGGATTACTTCCCGGCATTCCCGGGCCAGCAGATAGGCAACTACATGTATCCGTCCGGCAAGACCGTGCATCTGCCGATCGACCAGCGCTACGGCGGTGTGGTCACTTCCGGCATCGATGCGCAGGGTCGTCCGTACAGCCTGCGCGGCTATGCGTACTTGGATGGTTCGCTGTGCTTCGTCGACCTTGATGGCGATGGTGTTGCCGAAACGGTCATGGAAGACTACGAAGTCGTGGCGCTGGCAAGCCAGCTCAACGGCCTCGATAACTTCGCTTACATCAACGCGCTCATCGACGCAGGCATCTTCGTCGAGGCCGACGATGTGGCCGATACGTTCGACATGTGGACTGAAGACATCACGCTCTACGCACTCTGGGCGCTCTCCGTCCAGCCCATCACCTTCATTCCGGGTGGTTATGCCGACATCAACGATCCGGCTATTGGCACGGGCGTGAACAGCCTCTACTACATCTACTACAACCCCGATGGCACCATCGACTACACCCGCACCACCGCACAAGCGCTGGGCGGCTGGAACACCGAAGATGGCCTGCCGCCGGCTGGCTTCGAAGACGGCACGGTCCACAACATCCAGAGCCTCGTTCCGTTCCCGAGCGTGGACATGCTGAAGCGTCCGGGCTACAAGTTCGTGGGTTGGGCTCGCCAGGAAGGCGCAACGCAGCCCGATAGCGACCTGCTCTACAAGGACATGAATGGCGACGGCATCCTCGATGCTCCGACCGACTTCGTCATGCCGGCCGATGAGGTTATTCTCTACGGTGTATGGCAGGCCCTCGAGGTCGAGCTGATCTACGATCCGAACGATCCGGATGCGACCGACGTTCCTGCGCCGACCGTCTGGTTCGTGGATTGCACGACCAGCGTGACGCTCGACGAGCCCAAGAAGACCGGCTACCGCCTGAAGGGCTGGGCTATCACGCCGGATGCGACCGACGTTGACTATATGCCGGGCGATCCGTATGACATGAAGCCGCCGGTGACTACCAAGTTCACCGACCCGCTGGGCAACCCCTACTGGAAAGACGTGAACCCGAACGTCCTCTACGCCGTCTGGGAAGTCGCTGGTGTGGAACTCCAGTACTGGGGCTTCACTGAAGCTTCACCTGATGAAGAGGTTCTAGTTCATACGGTATTCGTTCAGCTGGATGATCCGTTCGACTATAACTATGACCAGAACAAGGACGATGATCTGACGAATGATTACATCGCTTACAAGCCAATGGGTTGGTGGGATGACTGGTATCAGGAACTCTTCAATGCAGACTGGATCAACGATTATGATGATGGCGTCAACGAGCCTACTGTACAGCATCTTGCCGACCTTCTTGAGTGGGATGGTACTGGTCCGCTTATCGTTCACTCGGAGCTCGCTCTTCGAGAGATTAAAGTCACTTACGTTGCTAATGGATTTGAGGAAGAGAACGCTTTTGAACTTGTGCAGTATATTGCATGGAATGTGTCCCCTTATGCTGAGGGTCTTAAATGGTCAGGTTATGAAATGCTTTATCAGACCACCGATTGGGGCGATGAAATCGATAACACGATGACATGTGAATATATCCTGACAGACTTGCTGTTCGATCCTTTGCTTGATGAGATGACGATCAATATTGACTGGAGCAAGATCGAATATAGAATTAACTATATTTATCCAAATGGAGTCTCTGAAGCTATCGGATTTGAATACACAGGTGTTCTTGAGCTTCCTACTACGGGTGCGGGCTTTGACTATCCAGGTTATACATTTGTGGGATGGTTTACCGAGCCCGATGGTGCTGGTACTCCTGTAACTGATGGCACGACCTATTCGGATATTGAGAAATCAGACGATATCACCGAACGAGATCTCTACGCCTATTTCGTCCCAGACGGCACTGTCATCTCCGTCGAAATGGAAACCGCGGCTGCGAGCCTGGACGCGAGCCAACCCCTTAGCGTCCAGACCGCACTCGTGGCTGCACCGCAGATGAACGTTGCAGCCGTCGAGCCCCGCCGCGCCGCAGCAGGTGACAAACTACCCGGTCGTTCGTCATCTTTTAATGAACAGGGGACGAGGCAAGTGTTCACCGCAGGCATGACCAATTCCGCGGCAACGGCATCCGCCGCAGGTGCAGCCACCACCGCTTCCACGGCTGACTTCGTCGGTCCTCTCGCTCCCGCAGCAGACAGCTCTTTCACCGCAGCAACCTTCGCAGCTGCTGCGAGCGCAATCGAGAGCATCGCTGTTGCCGAAGCACCTGCCGATCAGCTCTTCACCTTCACGGTCAACTACTACAAGGACTTCATCGCAGACTGCAACCTCATCGACACCGAAGAGGGTATCGCGCCCCTCGGTTCTCAGATCGTTCCTACCAAGTACTTCGAGCTGGAAGGCTATGAGTCCGAGCCTAAGGCAGAAGGCGTCTTCCAGGTGACCCAGAACGCCGCAGAGAACGTTTTGAACGTGGTCTACAAGAAGTGCGCAGACGTTGCCTACAAGGTTATCTACTATCGCGGCTCAGTCTGCGAAGACAACCTTATTGCTGAAGAGAAGGGCGAGGCGCTGCCCTATGGCACCGTCGTCGAGCTTCCAGCTGAAACGCTCAACTGCCAGTGCCCCAAAGGCTACGCTCCGCTTTCTCAGGGGCGCTCCTTCAAGCTTCACCAAGATCCTGCACGCAACGTGATGAACGTCATCTTCCATCCGAACTTCGATGAGTTCTACGCTGCGGGCATCGAGCCGCTACGCGTCTTCTACGATGGGCTCGACCATGTGGTTGCTCCTAAGGGCGTTATGGCAGGCGATACCGTTACCTATCTTTGCAACGGCTCCGTGCAGACGCGTGTGGTCGATGAGAGCAAGAACTACGGCATGACTTTCAGCAAGGCAACGCAGGGCGAAGTTCCGCTGGTGGTCACGCTTACGCGTGCAGGCGTTACCTCGAATGCCATCAGCACACTGATCAATATCATCCCGCAAGCGCAGGACGTGTTCGTCCCAGGCGATAGGGGAGAGCAGGGTGTTCAAGCAAGTAAGCCAAGCGCAAAGCCGCGCCCGAGTGCTCCTGTAGCGGCTCTGGCGGGTGCTGCGGTGGCGCAATGGGTGAACCCGGCCATCGCCGTGCCAACGCCATCTTACAGCGCTGAGATGGCGGCAGAAGCGCTCGCAGAGAGCGGCCCAGCCGAGGTGTTCTCCAGCACTGATGCCAATCCGCTGGCTGCTACGCCGCTTTTGAACAAGAAGCACACCAAGCAGGGATCGAGCATTCCTGATGCGGCGCTCCTGATCCCGGCAACGCTCTTCGCTGCGGCGGCTGGTGTGCTGCTGGTGCTGCGCAAGCGCTCTGTGGGGGCAGCGAGTGGGCTGAAGGGTTCTGCTATGGCTGCCGAGCGTGCCAAGGCTACCAAGATGAGCCGCTTCGCCATCGTATTTTCCGTGGTGGCAGCAGCGTTCTACCTTCTCTGGGTCATCCTCTAGGTGACAAACTACCCGGTTGTTCAACATCTTTTGGCATCGCAAACAAGGTGAGCTTGGGGGAAGCTGCCCGTAAACTTCAAAGTGTGTTTTGAAACCGTACCTTATTGTGGCAATACTTTAAGATACGATTGGAACATAATGAGCGAGCTTTATTCTGAACGTGCGATAGTTGAACGACTGTAATAGGTGACAAACTACCCGGCGTTCGTCACCTGCAAAAGATCTTGTTACGTCCTTAAAATGTCCAAATTCTGCGATTTTACGTCCTTAAAATCGCATGTTCATGAGATAATCAGGACGAAACAGGACGAAAGGTGTCTCTGATGCGCAGATTCTTAATGGACGAGCTCGTTGAGTGGAAGAATGGGAAAAAAAGAAAACCGCTCATTCTCAATGGGGCTAGGCAGGTCGGCAAGACGTGGCTTCTCAAGGAATTCGGACGCCTTCACTTCGAGAACGTTGCTTATGTAAGCTTTGACAATAATCCAGCATTGGCATCTCAGTTCGAGGCAGGCTTTGACATTTCGAGACTTCTTCTCATGTTGCAAGCAGAAAGCGGAGAAGCAATTAAGGCGAATCAAACGCTTATTATTCTCGACGAAATACAAGAATGCCCCAAAGCGCTCACTTCGCTTAAATACTTCAACGAAGAAGCACCAGATTATGCGATCGCTGCAGCAGGCTCCCTCCTCGGTTTGACCATTCATAGTGGTACGGGCTATCCCGTAGGAAAAGTTAGGGAACTTGATCTGTATCCTTTGAGCTTTCAGGAATTTTTGGTAGCAACAGGCAATGAGATGCTCCAGGAAACGCTAAAAGCTGGAGATGAGCAGGTCTTGAACAGTCTCAGCACCAGATTCGAAGCGCTTTTGCGCCAGTACTATTTGA
Organism: uncultured Eggerthella sp.; assembly: GCA_900542525.1. Classification (GTDB taxonomy): domain Bacteria; phylum Actinomycetota; class Coriobacteriia; order Coriobacteriales; family Eggerthellaceae; genus Anaerotardibacter. Next base: position 52,617 of record UQNZ01000010.1, on the reverse strand, counting down.
CTGGCGGTATGCCAGAAGTAGTGCAATCATACGTGGATGAAGAAGATTTTCGTGTGGTACGAGCGATACAAAAAGGCATTCTTCTTGGCTATGAGCGCGATATCTCCAAGCATCTTTCTGTTCGCGAGGCTGAATACGTGTTATCTGCCTGGCGCTCGATTCCTTCCCATCTTGGACAAGAGAACAAGAAGTTCATTTTCGGACACATAAAAGAGGGGGCACGTGCAAAAGACTATCGCTCTGCTATAACCTGGCTGAGCCAGTCAGGAATTGCCGTAAAAGTTCCACGAATCTCAAAACCTGGGATTCCGCTGTCCGCTTATGCGGACGAGTCTGCTTTTAAGCTCTTTGTGCTTGATGTGGGGTTGTTGGGAGCGATGACGGAGATCGATCCAAGGACCATCGTTGAAGGAAATCGTATCTATACTGAATTCAAGGGGACATTCACCGAACAGTACGTATGCCAGCAACTCCTTTCAGAGTGCTCTTTGCATCCCTTTTACTGGTCAGCAGACAACTCAAGAGGGGAGATCGATTTCATCGTTCAGGAAGGTGGTCGAGTATTCCCTATAGAGGTGAAAGCCGAAGAAAACCTTCGTGCAAAAAGCTTGAGAAGCTTCTGCGAAAAATACCCGGAAATGCAAGCTATGCGGCTTAGCTTGTCGGGGTTTCGCGATGAAGGCTGGATGCAAAATATTCCTCTTTGGGGCATAAGCAAAGCTTTGTTCGAAAAAAGGTGTCGAACGACTGGGTAGTTTGTCGCTTTTTTCCTTATCTTTCTGGCATTTTTGATAAAATGTGGAAAACTTTGTGTGGTTCTAGCTTCTGCTTGCATCTTACTAGGTGTTTGATTACTCTTGCTAGCATACCGAATAGGTGAGGGTAGAACGCCTGAACTGGCGTTCGTTGTTTCCCTAGGTAATACGCTTGCTATCGCATTATAGCAACTACGATCGCTCAAGCGCTCAGGAGGCCGCGAGAGCCCCGCAGAGGCCACTATTCTGCGCCGAAAGTCCGGAAGGCTTTGGGGGGTGTCGAACGACCGGGTAGTTTGTCACCTTTTCCGCAGGCCGCAGGGTTATTTTCCGGGAGAGCAAACTTCTTCGTGTGAAGTCATAGTGAAATCATAGCGAAGATGGTATAATGAAGCCAAATCGTAACCTAACCTGGGGGGACCTGGCAAAATGAGAACGCTCATGAAAAACCAAGATCTTCTGAAGCGCGTGACCTGCTTTATCGCTGCGTTCACGTTGGCTTTTTCGCTGTTCGGTACCCCCGCTTATGCTGCTGAAGCGGCTGATGCACCTGCATCACCTGCAGCAACGGCAGAAACGCTCTCAACTGCGGATGAAGCACCCGCTGCTTCTGAGGTGCCTGCCATTCCTGCAGATACCCCGGCTAAGCCAGCTGCTCCTGCATACTCTGCAGATACGGTGGCAGATCAGGTCAGCACTCCAGACACCAAGAGCGAAACCCTTACTAATACAGTAGAAGAAACCACCACTCCCTCTACTAATACTAATGAAGGTACTATGGAAGACACCGAAGGTGCTAACAACAATGAAAGCACCGAAGGCACGGATGGCACCGAGAACGCAGAAGACCCCAACGCTCCCGGTTCTGAAGATCCTACCGACCCTTCTGATCCTTCTGTTGATGAAGGCTACGAAGAAGCATCCTACACCATGCAGGCTGCTATCAACTTCAACGAAGAAACCTCTCAAGCTGTTCTTAGGGTCGAAATTACCAACCCTACTGAAGATGCTTTCAACGGTATTGAATTCACTAACTATGTTTATGTCTCTGGGGATCAGATCGATCTGAACTTCCCGCTCGTGATCGACCTCGGTGCGAATGAGACCAAGATCTTCTCTTATCCTGTGCAGCTCACACAAGAGCAGCTTGCAGGCTCACGCATCTCGTTCTCTTCTTCTGCTATCTACGATAATCTGCAAGCCAACGCCTTCGCAGAGAAGTGGGTCGGTCCTCAGGTTTCCATCGACGGACATGGCACGCTGCTCAACCCCGATGGTACTCCCAGCAGCTATGAGTTCGCCGCTCCTGGCGACATCGTGCGCTACACCATTACGGTGAACAATACGTCCGACATGACGGTTACGGTTACGGACATGAGCCTTCCCGAAGGCGTCATTTGCAACGAGCCTTTCGAAGAGGTAACGCTCAATGGCTATGGTTCCAAGACCTACGAGGCTTACTATACGGTGCTCCCAACGGACGATCCTGCAGGAGATGAAATGGGCCTCATTTCGGCAGACGCTTCCTTCACGGTAGAAGGCAAGCAGTATACCCAGACTATCGAAGCCTTCAAGGTGGCCAAGCCCATCTATGAATACACGCTGGTGTACTACGCTAACAGCACCGATTCCGAGCCCCTGGCAAAGGAAACCACCACTGGCCTCTATCGCCCTGTAGCACAGCCAGGCTTGGACGTGCTGAACGCACACCTGCCGCAAGGCTACAATGCTAAAACGGACGCCGATGTTAAGACCTACGCGCTTGCTGAAGACGCGAGCGAGAACGTGTTCGACATTGTCTACACGCAAGGCACCTTCGGCTACATCATCAATTATTACTTCGTGGACGATGAGGGCACCTACATCCCTTGTGGTGGAATCTCAAGCCGCGCTCCTCTTGGTGCTGTTATCACGGTAGGTGAAGGCACTGAAGAAGGCCAGCTCAACTATGCACTTCCAGAAGGCTATGAGCCTCTTACCACTCCGCTCACGCTTACTATCTCTGAAAATGAGAGCGAGAACGTGCTCGATGTGGTCTACACCGAAAAGACCCCAATCCCTGAACTGGGTTACACGGTTCACTACTATAAAGACAGTGCAGAAGATCCGAACAACTACCTGGGTTCGGAGACCATCGATGCTCAGCCCGTGGGCACCGAAGTAACGCTCACTCCGGAATTCCAGAACCGCTTCTGGTTGCCGGGCTACGAGCGTATTACGGAAGACACTTACGTTACCATCCAGGAAACGGAAAGCTGGAACACGTATAACGTGGTCTACCGCCGTGCGATGGTGGATTACACTGTGAACTACTATAAAGATGCAGCCACGCAGGAGAACCTGGTAGGCTCCTATACCGATGAATTCACCTTCGGTTACACTGTGTATGACATCGACCTGAACGCACATCTGCTCGAAGGCTATGCGCCGCAGGAAGGCAGTGGCTCGATCTACATCAGCGGAAACGCGGAAGATAACGTGCTCGATGTTATCTACACCAAGCGCTCCGATCTTCCTTATACGGTTAACTACTATAAAGACAGTGTGAACCAGGACAACTTCCTGGGCTCCGATGCGGGCACGGGCACGCTCGAGGCGGACATTCCCTACACCGCTGGTAAGTTCCTGCCTGCTGGCTATCTTGCAACTCCTTCCATCGAAGGGGCCACCACCATCCAGGCGAATGCTGAAAACTCGGTCATGAATGTGGTGTACACCAAGCTGGCTGATTATGGTTACACGGTGAACTACTACAAGGACTCTGTTGCAGAAGGCAACTGGTTGGCATCCGAAACAGGTACGGCAGCCTATCAATCTGCCATTCCTTATACGGTAGGTGCTCACCTGCCTGAAGGCTACACTGCAGAGAACGCTGCAACCTCGGGCTCGCTGTTCGTGAGCACGGATGAAACCAACAACGTGCTGAACGTGGTCTATGCGAAAGAGGCCAACCTGCCGTATCGCATTGACTACTATGCAGATTCCACCGATGGGGAACTGCTGGGCTCGGTTACGGGCTATGGCACGTTCGAAGACCCCATCGTCTATGACGAAGAAGCTTATCTGCCGCAGGGCTATGTGGCCACGGGCAACGTTACGGGTCCGCAGACCATCACCGCTAATGGCGCTGCCAACGTGGTGAGCGTGGTCTACTCCAAGGGCACGTTCGGTTACGCGGTCAATTACTACAAAGACAGCGTTTCTGCAGATAATCTGCTGGGAACCAACGTTGGTGAAGGCACTTATCTGGATTCGGTTGCCTACGATTCTAGCGCTTATGTGCCAGTAGGATATGTGGCACCGGGTGTTACACAGGGCGTTACCACTATTGGCTATGATGCAGAAGCTAACGTCCTGAACGTTATCTATTCACCAGGTCGCTTCACTTACACTATTAACTACTACACGGATAGTGTTGCTCCGGAAAACCTTATTCAGTCAAGCGTGCAAGACCCGCGTACCTTCGGTACCACGGTGCAGATCTCTGCAGATCAGCTGAACACCGTGCGCCCGAGTGGCTATGCAGCGCTTACGGAAGGCGTGCAGGTAACTATTACTGAAGACCCTGCTCGTAACGTGGTGAACGTGGTGTTCCAGCCTGAGCCCACTGCTCCGGTAACTCCTGAAACGCCTGATCAGCCCACTACTCCTACTCAGCCTGAAGATCCTACACAGCCAGAAGAGCCTACGCAGCCGGCTGAAGACCCTGCTGATGAGCCAGGCACCACCCCTGCACCCACCAATCCTGTTGCTGGTGCAGTAGCAGCTGCTGCAGCGGCACTGAACAACACACCAGCCTATGCGGCCGATCAGCCCGCGGCTGATCCAGCAGACGAAGGTGCGCCTGAAGAGACTACCATCGAAGATGATGCGAACCCCTTGGCAAGCAGCCCGTTCTCTACCGAGAGTCCGGCACAGCAGCAGAATGGCATTGTGATGTTGCTCTTGGGCGTGCTGTTCGCAGCTGCAGCCGTTGTTTTGCTGCTGGTGCGCAAGCGCTGGATCAACACCAATGTGCCTACGCTTGATGGGGCTACGCTGGCAGCTGAGAATGTGAAGACTAGCAAGCTCGCTCTCTACTCTGCCATCCTCTTTGCAGTGGCACTTGGGTCGTGCGTGCTCTGGTTCATATTCCGAATCTAGCAGCAATACACCAATTTCAACTGAATAGTGCTCAAAATTGACCTCTTCAGATCGCTTCTAACGGGCGTTCTAAGAGGTCTTTGAGTATTTACCCGCCATTTACAACATGCGCTCTCAAAACCTCTCTCATTCACTCATTTCCATAAAACCCCAGGTCAGAAGGTTCTAAAAGAGCGAATGACTGTGTCATTCGCGACACTGTTTCCTCCATTACCTATTTGAGAGCAGCTAGAAGGCGGTCTATGCGTCCTGGTAGGTGCTGAAGCTGAGTCTGAATGTTTCTCGATCAGCGGAGAGGGTGAGGTAACGAGGTGACGCTTTGCCGACTAAATTCATCAGTAATAAAACCCGAGCAAAGCAGCGACGCACGAAAAAGCCTGCATATAGCAGGCTTTTGGGCAGGGAAGCGGGGAATCTCGTGCCTTATCCTCTCCACTGATCGAGAAGAGCAGTATTTCAGAGCTCTGCAGCGCTATATACCATGTGTTCTATCGTATTACAAGCATTATTTTTAAAAATTTAGTCCCAAAAGCGTGTTCAAGGTGTGTTCTCACGCTATTTTGAGCTAGAAACAGGCGGATCTGAGACCGGTTCAACTAAGTGTAGCAAAATCTAGCTGAATCTAGCATCATCCTAAGCTGCTATACAACCACATACCCCCAGGTCAGAAAAGGGTAGGGAGGACCGATTTTGAGGTAGTTTTAGGTCTGATTTTGGGTCGATCTTGACCCCAAATTAGGGGGTGAAAGTACCCCAAAAATGGGGTCATGTAGCACGTATCCTGCGCGATGCCGAAGCGTCATCGGGGCGTCAAAAATGGGCCTTAATTGTGGAGGAATTGTGAAGAAATGCCACATTTTGGGGTCAGAAGGGGGTCAAGATAGAGGCTGCCGCGCCGGGAAAGAGCCCTAAAACAGCCTTAGAGCGCTTTCTAGGGGTGGGCTGACCCCTAGGCGCGGGGTAAGCGCGGCACCTAAAGGCGAGGTCAAACAAGTGGTTCAGAAATGTTGAAAATTCCAAGCGCGGCACTTCCGCGCCGCCAAAAATGCTTGTTTTCCAAGCGCGGTAAATCGCCAAAATTGCCGCGCAAGAGCAAAATCGAGAAATCGCGACCTGGGGAAACGTCCCAAAAAATGCCGCGGAAAATGCCGCGTTTATTCACGGCGAACTGGACAAGCGCGGCATTCGAGCATAGAATGCCAAGTACTTCGCTCTAGGGGTGGGCTGTCTACGCCTGCGCGAAGGTCCATAAGGGCGCCCCAAGATTCGAGGGAAGGATCTCGGATCGGGGCCACGTGTTAGAAACAGGAAGACGATGCAAGATTGCATGAACAGAGATCAGATGGAGCTGGCTAGCGCTAGCACATCTACTGCTGTGCCTGCAGCAAGGCATCGTGGTCCCGTTGCAGCTCTTATAGCCGCTGTTATCGTAGCGGCAGCGTTATTGTTCGCAATGCCTTCTCTTGCGTACGCGTCAAGCGAAGCTGGTGGTAGCCAGCAAGCTGAGCAGTCGCAGGAAATCCTGCTATCTAGCAAAGATAGCAGCAAGTCGGTGAGCAAAACGCCGGACGAACCCAAAACGCCTCCAGCGTATACACAACAAGATGCGTATAAATCGACCCCGCAGTCTACCGGCTCCGGGGTCGATTCCGTTACTGGGGCGGGTGATAGCGCTACAAATAGCTATACACCGGGTGATGATAAGTCCTCTATAAACGATAAAGACAGCGATTCTGACTCCGATGTTGCTAGCGATTCTAGCATTTCCGGAACTAAAGACACGGATGATAGCACCCCTAACGAGGGTGACGATACCTCCGATTCAAATAAAGGTAATGATAGCACCGCTGATAGCAACGGTGCTTCTTCTGGTTCTACCGACGAGATAGCTACTGATACTAATCAGAGTGCCCATCCAACTGGTAGCGATAGCAAGGCTGACGACGTGATTGCTACTCCTGGTGATAGGGAGAGTGCAGATCAGAATGCCGGCACCACCTCGGATAAAACCGAGGAGGTGTACGGACCGCCAACGCCAGCAGATCGAGTAATGCCAACGCAAACTGCTCCCAGTAATTCCATCGGTGCAGCTAGCGATAACATTACAACGCAAGCTGCTCCATCAATTACCATTCATTTTGGTAAAGGTTTCACAGGAACGCTTGCGTCAACCAGCACAACCCCATATGCTCCAGATAAAGACTGGGGTCATATTGATGATCCTACGTTTGACAGCAATGGCAATTGGGTTGCTTTTGGTGGTGATTTTGTTGTAAACAACGCTTCAGATGCAATCGCAAAGAACCTCGAAACCATCTATCGTTATGGCTACACATTTTCTGAATGGATTTTTGTTGGTCAGAACAATAAAACAGGCAAGTATCAGAAGCTTACCGCAAACACTTTCACCAAACTTAACAGCCTTGCGCTTTATTTGGGAACGGGTAGTGCATATGTAACAAATGTACATGCGTATCCTAAGTTCAATACTTCTACTCCTTCAGTTCAGTTTTATGCTATTGACAATAAGCCAATGGGCGGTTCTACTGCCTATTCCATAACAGACGTTATTACTGTTCCTAATCATACTTCGGGAACGGGTAAGAATCTTTCTTGGACTGCTGAACAAGGAGGGGCTGGAGGCTCTGGACTTGTTGCTGATACCCAGTTTACTGAGGGCATGACGTTAGGTGATGCCCTAAACACGATATTTAAATTCAGAAACTCTACTTCAGCTTACAACCCAGATCGTCTTAAAAACACTCTTGTTTCTGTTTATATTCGTGAAACCGAGATAAAGGAAAACATCTCCTTCACGGTTACCTTCAATAATGGTGGCGGTACGGGCGCAGCTCAGACGTTCACCTACACCGACTCTTCTGCAGTTGCAACTGCAGACGGCACGGCAACAGGTACTAAGCCTGAGGCCAGCTTCTCTAAGACTGGCTACGATTTCAAGGGCTGGGCAACCACTAATAATGCATCTACTGCAGCAATCGGTTCTGCAGGCTCCATTGCAACCGCAGTGGGAACTCCTACGAATGGTGGCACCTATACGCTTTATGCGGTATGGGGTGCCAAGACTTACACTATTACCTATACTGCCGGTTCGGGTATAACGGGCGTTACGGGCATTCCCGCAGCTGGCTCTGCCACCCACGGCAGCAACTACACGGTTTCTTCCGCCACCCCAACCCGTTCTGGCTTTAAGTTCGATGGTTGGACCTCTTCAGCAGGTGGATCGGTTGCTGCAGGCGGCACGATCTCCAACGTGACCTCCAACATCACGCTTACGGCGAAATGGATCGCACGTTACACCGTTTCCTATAATGGCAACGGTCACAACAGCGGTACTGCTCCGGCAACCGTAACGGTTGATTCAGGCGGATCCACCACGGCAGCGGCGAACCCCTTCACCAAGACGGGCTCCACCTTCACCGGTTGGAACACCGCAGCTAATGGCTCTGGCACCTCTTATGCAGCTGGCGCCACCATCTCTAACATCACTTCGAACATCACCCTGTATGCCCAGTGGCAAGGTAATCCTACTATTACCTTCAATGCGAATAAGCCCACGGGTGCAGGTGCTGCGAATGTTGCCGGTACACCATCGAACACGACGGTTACCTACAACACCGCGTATACCCTTCCTACTTCCACTCCTACGCTGAAGGGTTACACCTTCGCTGGATGGAAGAAGGACAATGCAGGCACTGCGATCAGTGCTGGTGGTTCTGCGGGTAACATCACCGCGAACACCACCTTCTATGCACAGTGGACCGAGAAGACGGGTTACTCCGTTTCCTTCTATGATGCCTTTGGCCAAACAGGCGACGGCACGCAGGTTGGCACCACGCAGTCTGGTAAGAAGTGGACGGACTCCATCACGCTTCCTGCTGCTCCTTCTAAGACGGGTTACACCTTTGCTGGTTGGTTCTTGACCAAAGATGGCAACGGTAATGGCAGCGCTGGTCAGATGAGCAGCGCCATGGCAGTGCGCGATATCTGGGCACTCCAGTCCATCGCTGATACCACCACCAGCGTGAAGCTCTATGCAAAATGGACCGAGAAGGATCGCGTTCAGGTCACGCTGAATCTGAATGGCTCAGGTGCTTCTTATAATGGTTCCACCAGTAACTTCACTTCGCCTTCTCTGCTGAATGGCAGCTCTTGGAGCATTCCTAACTATGCCAACCCCACGCGTGTTGGTTACAACTTCAAGGGTTGGGCAGATTCAGCAAGCGCAACTTCTGGCTCTTACAATGCGGGTCATACCTTCACGAACCTGACCGCTTCCAAGACTATTTATGCGGTATGGGCAGCAGCTCCGGTTACCTTTACCTTCCAGGGTGGCCATGCCAGTGCAGTTGCTTCGGGCTCCACTACCGCTACTGCGAACTACGGCTCGAACCTGACCACGCTGGGTTCTGGCACCTACACCTTGGCAGGCAACAACTTCAGCAACTGGGGTTACACCAACTCCTCCAATGCAACGGCAACCGTGAACGCTTCTACGGCTATTCCGGTGGCCAACTTCAAGATCACTTGGTCGGGCTCTTCAGAAGCAGGTACGCTTGCGGGTACCGCAACGCTCACGGCGAACTGGGCACCCATCACCTACAACATCTCTTGGAATGCAAATGGTGGCACTCCTACCACCGCTACTAATAATGTGAATGCAGACACCCCCATCACGCTTCCTTCCAATCCCACCTATGCGGGGTACACCTTTAAGGGCTGGAACACTGCTCAGAACGGTTCTGGTACCACCATTACCGCAGGCGGCAGCAAGGTACGTGATTTCTGGACCCTTTCCCCAAGCGGCGGTACGCTCACCGCGTATGCCCAGTGGGAAGAGAACAAGGTCATCATCCGCTTCTACGGCGATACTCACTCTTCCGTTAAGTGGAATGACAACAAGACCTTGGCAAATGGCGCAGCAGTTGAGGTTGGCGCTGCAACCGGTAAGATCTACTCCGTTGCGGGCTCCAGCTCTTTCCCTGCGAACATCTCCACGGGCATTGCTCCTGTGCCGAATGCAAACTATGAATTCAACGCCTCTCATGGCTCCAAGTGGTCCCTTGGTTCTGCAGCAGGTGCTGCGCTCAGCTCTGGTGTGAGCACAGCAGGCGTGCTGACCGTTCCGAAGACCGGTGGCCTCTATGTGAATGGCGATTACTATCTCACCGTATCCCCGGCATGGATCGCGTACACGGTCGAGTACTACACGCAGAACCTCACCGGTGGCGGTTACACCAAGGTGACCACTCCTGCTGGCTCTGGCACCGCACCGTTCGGCAATACGCTGCAGTACGGTGCAACGGCAGGTACTTCGGGTACCACCTCCACCTACACCCGCTCTACCATTGCGGGCTTCACCTACAACCCCTCTGCTCCGGGCACTACGGCAACCTTGACCATGGCTGCTTCGGGCAATGTGATCAAGCTCTACTTCGATCGCAACTCGCATACCGTGAGCGTTTCCTACACAGGCGACGTTCCTCCTTCGATGACGTACGCTCCGGCAACCCAGACGAAGAAGTTCGGTGAGACCGTTACTTTGACGGCTCCTACGGCTCCTACGGGCTACACCTGGAGTGGCTGGAAGCTGGTCTCTGGCTCGGGCGTGAATAACACGCAGGTTGCCAGCGGTAACTTCACGATGCCTGACTCTGATTTGGTGATCCAGGGTGTTTGGGGTAAGCAGGCCTACCATGTTTACTTCAAGACAAACACCACCTATGGTGCAACACTGGTGGGAACCACTCATTATGAGCTCGATTTCGGTGACGGCGTGCCTAATCTTCCGACGGCAAACCCGAAGGATGCCGGTAGCTACTACTTCATGGGTTGGCGTGCGTATGAGAACTGCACCACCGCTGGTTCGGAGAGCTCTTCGACCGATACTGTACATCCGCTGATGTCACCTGACGCCATTCTTGGTTTGGGCGCTGATGCAGGTACCCCGTGGACCATTTCTTCACACACGGTCTTCGTGGCAGAATTCGGTCGCGTTATTACCATCGTTTACTCTGCGGGTGCGGCTTCAGGTGCATTCGGCTCAGTGAATGGCGCTCAAACGGGCGATACCGTTACCCAAGCGGGTACGCGTTACTCCAACCTGCAGGCAGGCTGGGCACTGCCGATGTACGGCGGCGCCATGGATCCTGCAGCAGACCGCAATGCAGGTCAGCCAAAGGCAGCTCCTGGTTACAAGTTCGTTGGTTGGGAATGGAACGATGCTATCCAAGGTCAGACCTTCCGTGCGCTGGGTTCTTACACGGGCAGCGGCACTTCAGCAGTCTTCCACTCCACCAATGGCGTGAACCTGCCCACCACTATCGACCAGTCGCTCACCTTCACGGCGATCTGGGAAGAGACCACCCAGCACCTGCACTTCGACGTGACCCACTCGAACCTTTCGGGTGTTCAGGGTATTCCTACTACCGATAAGACGGGCAAGACTGGCCAGGCCATCAGCCTGCCTCAGGCTCCGTCCTACACCGCGGCAACCAACCCCACGGGTTACACCTTCCTGGGTTGGACCACCGTTTCCTCTGGATATGTTCAGGGCACCAGCCCTCTCTACACTAATACCTTCACCATGACCCCGGGCGAGCGCAATTCCAGCGTTTACACCCAAGGCGATGCTGGTTATGGTGTGACCCTCTACCCGGTCTTCCGTGAGAACTCGGTCACCATTAACTATGCATTCGGCACGGGCGCATCCGGCATGGGCACCCTGTCCCGCTCTTCTGAGACGGTCAACATGGTGAATGGCACCGTTCAGGGCGCAACTGCAACGGCAAACGCAGGCCACACCTTCAAGGGTTGGTACTCCAGCGCTGCCTGCAATGCGTCTGATCTGATCACCACCAACGCAACGCTCACGCCTTCCAAGGTTGGCGGCGTGTTCGCAGCGGCAACCTACTATGCTCTCTTCGAGATTGACAAGTTCACCGTTACCTTCAAGGTGGGCGACCACGGCACTTGGACCGATGGCACCACTACGGACAAGACGGCAACCATCAACTACAACAATACGGTCGGCTCCAATGCTCCTGCTTATAAGGGCGCAACGGGATACGGCTTCAAGCATTGGATCGACCAGGCTGGCAAAACTTACACCAGCCTGACCAATGTGCGCATCACCGCAGATACCACCTTCACCATCGTTTGGGAGCCGCGCACGGGTTACACGGTCGAGTACAACACCAATGGTGGCACCCCATCCATCGCGAACCAGTCCGTTCAGTGGACCACCAATCTCTGGAACAACATGACCACCGACGCTAAGAACCTCAAGCGTCAGGGTTACACCTTCGACGGCTGGTGGGTCACCCCGACCTTCACCGACTCTTCTAAGAAGGTCACCACTTCCATGACGTTTGCCGATGGCATCGCTGCAGCAGGCATCACGGTTTCCGGCGACGATCCGGCAACCTTGCCGCTCTATGCGAAGTGGAATGCACGTCAGATCACCGTTCACTTCCAGACCAACGATCCTTCTGGTGCTATCACCATGGCAGACAAGGTGGTCACCTGGGACGATGCGAACCTACTCGGTGCGAACGAGACCATGAGCGCTGCTGGTTACAACTTCAGCAAGTGGGCTGCAGCAAACAATGCTTCTGGTTACACCGTTACCAACGCAACTAAGGTCTCCGACATCTACAAGCAGCTCTACGGCTCGACTGACAATACCAAGACTGAATTCACCCTTTACGGCATTTGGGGACAGCAGTCCTTCACCGTGAAGTTCATGAACGGCGCTACTGAACTCAAGAGCGTCCCTGGTCTCAAGTGGACCGACCAGATCGACTACTTCGACTGGGCTCCGGCTGACGGCTCTCAGCGTCTGCTCGGCTGGAAGTACACCCCTGCAGGGGGCACCCAGCAGACCTGGACCTCCACCGCTGGCAAGCTGCCAGTGTCCGCATTCGACGGCACCCCGAAGCCTGCCGATGGCTCCACTTTCATCCTGGTGGCAGACCTTGAGGCCAACACGAAGTGGATCATCAACTTCAATAAGGTAAACCTCGCAACCGACGGCTCGGGCAACGTGAACATGGCAACCGCCAACAAGCTCTCCAGCCTGAACGGTTTCGCGAACGTGGGCACTGCGATCGACATCACGTCCTTCAACAGCCACAACTACATCACAGAATTCGAGAATCAGAATGGTGCTGGCCGCCGCGCTGATCTGAAGGGCTACGAGCTCAAGACCATCGCAGACACCAAGACCACTTCCACCGCAGGTGAGGCAACCTCTGGTGCCACCATCACCTTCGAGGTCTACTGGGTTGAGAAGCCCTTCACTGTCAAGTACGACATGGGCAAGGACGCTCAGGGTAATCCGTTCGCGGGCACCGGTTCCATCGCCGACAAGAATAATGTTGGTTGGACCGCTGCTGGCCTGATCCCTGATTCCTCCTCTGTTTCCTGGGCTGGTCACGAAGACAACCCGAAGTGGCAGTATCGCAACTCCTCCGGTACGCTGGTTACCATCAATGCTGGTACCAAGATCTCCGACATCATGGGCGCATCCGATTCCAATGCGGCTCCGATCACGCTCTATGCGCTGTGGGAGACCAATATGGCTCGCCTCACCTTCAACGTGAGCGTGGGCGGTTCCGCAGCAAGTGCTGATAACTCTATCAACATCTCCGCAGGCGGTTCTAAGTACATCGACATCAACGCAGTAACGGGCACGGCTCCGACCATGACCGCAACTGCTGGCGCAGGCTACAAGTTCGACGGCTGGTATAAGGATGGCGTCCTTCTCACGAACGACGTTACCTTCACCCCGGTCAAGGACGGTACGCTCTTCTCTAGCGCAACCTACGAAGCTAAGTTCATTCCGCTGGGCTCCATTACCTACACGGTCGAGCATATGTTCGAGGGCCTGGACGGCGTGTACGTACTCGATCCTTCTCTGGCTGTTACCGACACCAAGTCGGGCCAGGAATTCTCTACCATCACCGAGGCTCAGGCAGCAGGTTATGCGAAGACCGTTCGCGGCTTCACCTACACGCCTGGTCTGACCGGCAGCATCGAGCGCATCGATTCGCTGGTCGATGGCATGAAGCTCGTCCTGCTCTACAAGCGCAACGCATTCACCGTGAACGTTGACGCTAATGGCGCAGGCGATCATCCCGACGCAACTGAATTTACCATCAATTGGCCGACCACGGGTCTGACCCAGGCCACCACCACGCAGAAGTTCGGCGAGAGCCTCACGCTCCCGACCATCACTGCACCGAACGGCTGGTCCTTCCAGTGGAGCATCTCCGAGAATGACGCCAACAAGGGCACCATGGCTCCGGGTGCAACCTTCACCATGCCGAACGCCATCGTGGACGTGATCGGTATGTGGAAGCGCACGGGTCACAACGTTAACTTCGTGATCGGCTCTGCCGACAACAACGGTACGCTTTCTGTTATGGGTGGCACCCTGCCGTTCACGGTCGACCACGGCAAGACGCTCTCCGATGCTTCTGCTTCTGGTAACGCTACCAACAACATCCGCGTTACCCCGAATACTGGTTACTCCTTCGCTGGTTGGTCTTACACCGACCCGGCTGATGGCACGACTAAGACCACGCGCGATCCTGATTCGATCGTGATCAACCAGGACATGACCTTCACGGCGGTCTTCAAGCAGACCTTCGCGGTCATCTACCATCCGGGTGCTCATGGCGGCACGGGCTTCACCAGCATGATTGTTGCTGGCGACGACATCCCCACGGGTACCAAGAACGTCAACGAATTCCCGCTGATGATCGGCGGCACCGATGTGACCATGAACGCTCCAGCTGCTGCAGGTTATAAGTTCCTCGGCTGGTCCTGGACGCGCGACGGCCAGAACTTCTATTGCCTCGCTCCGGGTGCGACTGCTCCGGCAGGAATCACGGGCACCGCTGCTGACATGGACTTCCTGGTTACTTCCGATGTCAACTTCACCGCCCTCTGGGATGCGATGGAATTCGACGTTGTCTTCAAGCTCGACAACAAGACCCCGGCCAGCACCTGGACGCCAGGCGGCGTCATGGGCGGCGGCACGGGCGATTACCACATGACCCCACGTCCGACCACGGGCTCTACCGTAACGGTTCTCGGCCGCGCTGATGTGGCCAAGGAAGGTCACCAGCTGAAGGGCTGGGCCATCTGGACCGACAATGGCGATGGCATCATCGACGACATCGAGCTCGGCCAGGTTGTTCTGCCGGGCGGCACCTTCAAGATGCCTGCTCATGCGGTTACCCTGGTTCCGGTTTGGGACTTCCAGAGCCTCCAGATCCACTATGCGATCGGCAACGGCTCTGCGGGCCTCGGCACCATCTCTACTAATGTAGAGAACATCACGGCTGACACTGGCCTGCGCGCCAATGGTTCGGTCGCAATGCCGGGCGCTGGTTACTACTTCGACGGTTGGTACACTGATCCTGACTGCACCATCCCGGTCGATCCGACCTGGGAAGAGCCGACGCTCGATGGTGGCACGCACCTCGTTCCGATGTGTCTGCCGGGTCAGGCATGGGTCTCTGCAACCTACTATGCGAAGTTCATCTCTGACTTCAACAGCTTCAAGATCGAGCATTACTTCCAGGGTCCCGACGGCGAGTATACGCTGAAGAAGACCGACACCTGCACCCACATGATGACAGGTGACACCGCAAGCGTGCTCGATCCGAACAACCATGCATATCAGTACCTGATCACCGATCCGGATATGCTGAAGGGTTACAAGTTCGACGATGGCGTGTATGGCCAGCGTCTGATGGACACCGTCAAGGCTGATGGTTCCACTACCTTGAAGCTCTACTACAGCAACGTTCCGTTCAAGATCGAATACATCCTCGGCCAGAACGACGCTGGCGTGGATGCAAGCTGGACCGGCCTGCCGGGTTACCCGACCGCCGTTGCTGGCTCTACCGTGAACATCCCAGGCGTTGCGCTTGATGGCATGCAGTTCGCTGGCTGGATCATGAGCTGGAACGAAAATGGCTCGAGCAACATGGTTCCGTTGCCGGGCAACAGCTTCCAGATGCCTCTGGCAGACGTGACGCTGACTGCTCAGTGGAAGAAGATCAACGACGTGATCATCAAGTTCTTCCAGAACGATGGCAACGGCGAAGTTGACATGAACATGGACGAGACCATCACGGGCGTGGGCGTTGCAGGTTCCACCTTCAACGTACCGGGCGACCTGATCTCGGGCAAACGTCCTGCAGGTTACCAGTTCAACGCGGGCGACAGCCTGGTCACCATCACCCTGGTCGATGGCGAGAACATCGCACGCGTGGTCTACACCCTGCTGAACGACTACAAGATCATCTGGAACGCTAACACTGGTCACGAGACCGTGACCGTGGGCGGCATGGATCTCTCCAGCGTTATCGCAGGCTTCCAGCCGGCAGACCTGCCCACCAAGATGGGTTACACCCTGGGCAGCATGCCGAACCGCTGGAACACCGCAGCTGACGGCTCGGGCGCATGGCTCGATGAGACCATGACCTACAGCCAGCTGGCTGAGGCGCTGCTGGGCGCAGGCTATGACGATGTTGCTCTTATGGAGCGCGGCCTCACCCTCTACGCCATCTGGACTGAGAATGACTTCTACAAGGTCATCTACGACCTGAACAACGATAAGAATGTGAACACCGGCCTGCTGAAGCCTGTTCCCGATCATCGCAATCCGTTCACCCCGGATCCGATCGAGAACGTGAAGTGGACGCAGGATGGCTTCAACCTCTTCAGCGATGAAGAGCTCGACGCCGCACCGAATGGTTATGAGTTCGCTGGTTGGAACACTGCTCGCGATGGCAGCGGTCTTACCATCACCGATCTGACCAAGTACCTTGAAATGTCTAACGCGATCGATCCGAAGGTTGCTCAGAACGAGATCACCCTCTACGCAATGTGGAAGGAACTCATGATCAAGATCGACTACATCCACACCGATGGCGGTACGATCGACCGTGTTGTTGACTACGTGAGCGCTGTTACCGGCCTGCCTATGGGCGAAGGCTCCTCCGCGGGCAACCGCCTCCACTCGGTGGCAACGGCTAAGCCGGGTTACCACTTCGTTCGCTGGGAGCTCGTACCGGGCAACACACGTACCATCGGTATTGACGAGAACGATTGGGATACCAAGGACAGCGGCAGCACGGGCACCAATAACGAGTTCTACGTTCTCGAGCCTACGGCTGATGGCCGCCTGGTTGCTGCGACCTACCGCGCAGTGTTCGAGAAGAACCCCACCGTCACCATCAACTACGATGTGAATGGTGGCGAGGGCGAGATTCCGCCGACCAGCCAGACTCATGGTCTGAGCACCAAGCTCCACAATGGCACGGGCGTCAAGATGCCGCACTACACGCTGGTTTCTTGGAACACCGAGCCTGACGGATCTGGCACCACCTACAAGCTGGGTCAGAACCTGACGATGCCGGAAGAGGGCATGACGCTCTACGCACAGTGGAAGGTCAACTCCTACAAGGTGATCGTCAATGGCCGCGGCGACGATGTGGCTGATGTTAAGGGCGGCAAGACTGAGGTCGAGTGGGGCAACACCCTCGATCCTGAGTGGATCGCAAGCATCAAGCAGACCCCGAAGAAGGGTTCCACCTTCCAGGGTTGGAAGTACACGATGACCGACGCTGAGACGGGCGAGACGATCGAGGGCATTGTTTGGGATCTGGCAGATCTGCCGGAGATTGTTGGCCCGATCGAGATCGACGCACTCTATGAGACCGAGGAAGTTGTTGAGCCTGAGCTCGGCGGCTCGGTTCTCCCGAAGACTGGCGATGCAGACTTCGGCTGGCTGATCGCTCTCGTAGCTGGACTCGCGCTCGTGATCCTGGTGCTGGCGCTTCGCCGCCGCAATGAAGAGGACGAGGATGGAGACGATTTCACTCCTCACAAGGGCTTCAAGGCTACTGACAACATGAACAACAACAGCGTCTGCACCCCAGGCGCTGTTCGTCTTTTCGATCCTGTTACTCTCCGAGGTATGAGGAACGTGAGCAGTTCATGCGAGACCAACCCTGCCGATGGCGGCCTCGCATGCGCTGCGATTGCACATACTACCTCCGGTCTTTTTTTGTCTAAGGGGGCGTTCTCTGCTCTCGCTGATCGTTTCGCTTCCAAGGATGTTCTTACTGATTCTGCCTCTATTTCTTCTATGGCTCCTATTCTGGGCCAGGGAAGTGGGCGAGTTGTGGGTGTGCATGTTCGTAGGGCATTTGTTGCAGCCTTTGCAGTCTTTGCTCTTGCGGCAAGCGTAGCGTTCGCGCCAGGGCTTGCGTTAGCGGCGAGCGATCCTGGATCCGGAACTGCCGAGCGCATTACAACTCAATCTCAAACGCAGCACTCAACCGACCCCGCCACAACCAAGACGGGGTCTTTTAAGTCTAGTGCCACTCAATCGAGCAAACAGAGCACGAATTCAAGCGTGAAGTCGTCTTCCGCGGCATCTTCGAGCACGAATTCGACCTCCCGCGCTTCATCTTCGGCAAGCGCGGCACCCCAGGAGAGCACTTCTGGCTCTGGCGAGAGCTTCTCAACGCGCATTGCAGCAGAGCATCACACTGCAAGCGTGACCTATAGCAACGCTCATGTTCACCAGGCAAGCATGTATGCCTTGAGCAAGAAGCAGACCTCTTCGAAGACGGGCACGGTAACGTACTCCGCTACTTCGCGCACTTCTGGTTCTGCGTTCAGTTCTGCCGCTTCTGTCTCTGCTAGCGCCGGCGCTGGCACGCAGGCTGCACCGACTGAGTCTTCTGCTGATGCAGGGCTTGGTGGCGTAGCCGAGAGTGCAGCGAAGAGCGAAGCGGTGCTCACGATTTCAAGTTTGAATGCTTCTGCGGTGGGCAGCGCTGATGTCGCTTCACGCCTTACCGCTTCTGATACATCGGGAATGCTCGCGGGCACTTCAGCTTCGGCTGGCACTGTGTATGGCACAACGTCTGCTACACGCGTAGGGAGCGCGCCTGCAGATGCGCAAGGCCAAAGCCCTGCTTCCGATGATCCCTCTACGAACGCTCCGAGCGAGACACCCTTCGATAACCCTCGCTCGCGTTCATCGGCTTACGCAACACTGGTGAATATGCCCGATTCTTCGCTCGAGACGCTCTCGAACAGGTGCGCGAGTGAAAACCTGCCCTTCATCAGCGGCTGCGCGCTTGTGGAAAACGAAGCGCGGCAGGATAGTGCGGGCGCGGCGCTGCAAGAGGGACCTTCCGAGGACTCGATAACGGTCTGTACAAGCGTTTTGGCGCCCGTTGACCCCAATGTGGAAAACTCAGATGGTTCTTCTATAACCCCAGATGAACCAAGTGATAGCACGGTAACTGATCCTGAACCTCCCGCGGTGAGCGATGACCCAGTTCGGATCACATATACAGCAGGCGTGGGCGGTTCTGTTTCGTATGGATCGGACATGATCTCCTCTTCAACTGGCTTCAAGTTCGATAAGAATGGTCAGCCCACCAGCGAAGAGGTGGATGGTGCAGCGGCAACGCCCGATATCGGCTACCACTTCATCGGTTGGACCATCGAAACCCCCGATGGCACTGAGCCTATTCCCGTATGTGACAAGGCCGCGCTCGACTACTTGATCGTGAAGGACGTTGCGCATTCCGATCTTACAGGTTGCTATAGGCCGGTGAGCTTCATTGCGAATTTTAAGTGCAATGATTATGTGCTTGACTACGACGGCAACGGCGGCAGCTTGGGTGGCGCTGTTGTGTCCACGCAAGCCACGTTCGGGAGTGATGATCCGCTCTTGAGCACTGCTGCGCCCAAGAAGGAAGGATACGAGTTCCTCTGCTGGAACACCAATGCTTCTGGCACGGGAGTTTCGGTGCATGAAGGCGAGCTGCTCTCTGAACAGTTGCTGCGTTCTATGGTGCGCACCTCATCGATCGAAGACGCCAATGGTGCGGGGATCAAGCTTTACGCGCTCTGGAATACCGCAGCGCCTGTAGAAGAGCCGGATGTTCCGAATACGCCTATCGAACCGGTAGCGCCGGTAACGCCCACGCCAAGGCCTTCTCAGCCTGTTGTGGAGACGCCCGAGTCTTCTGCGAGTGCGAACCGCACCCCGGTTGTGGGCGCTTCTCAAGCGGTCATTGCAAATGCGGCTTCTACCAGCACTGCCGCGCCTGCTGAAGATCAGAGCGCGGAAGCTGATATGAGCGCGCTCTTGGGCTTCACCGATGCGTTAGGTAACGTTGGGAACATCTTGAGCTTCGTGCCGATCATGGGCGTGCTGCCCACGGTCGAGCCATTCATCACCATGAGCACGGAAGCGCTCGCAGGGATCGGTGATGGCGCTGCGGGTGTGACCTCCGCAGAGATCACGCGTGCTATTGGATCGGTGGCTACTGCTGCAGGCGTGATCGCACTTGCGGCAGGTGTTGCAGGGGCAGTCTCGACATCGCTCGCGCGTCGTCGCGCCCTCCGCTCCTTAAGTGAACCATTCACTAAGGAGTAAAGATGCACAGTTTCATTGAAAGCCTTTTAGAGAGCAAGAGGTATCGCGTGGTGCGCGCGGCGCTTCTCGTGGTCGCCTGCGTCCTTATTGCCCTGGCCATCTCTATGATCTCGAGCACTACCGAGCAGCTTTCGCGCAATCAGCAGGTGGCTGCGGGCGTGGTGCAGACCGAATCGCGTGCCGATGTGCTTGTCGTCGCTTCCCACGACGATTCCGATGCTGCAACCAAGCTTCAGCGCGATGGCGTGGTGGATCTTCTTGAGCGCAGCTCCGTGGGTGTGGATGTCGAATACCTGGATGTCGCAGCGCTTTCCGCAAGCAAGAACGTAAGTGGTGCTTCTGCGTATGGCGCGGCGCTCTCAGGCAGCGATTGGGGCAGCGCGCTTGCGAAGAAGCTGCGCGACCACGGTGAATATGCGGCCATCGTCTGCATCGACGACGATGCGCTCTACTACGTCGAGGCTCTTCACGATTCGTTTTTCCCGAAAACGCCCGTGGTGTTCGTTGGGGTGGATGATGTGTCACATGCGCAACACGCCTTCGAACTGGGATATGCCACGGGACTCATGGAGCGCTGCGATGCTGCTGGCATGGTGGAGGTTGCTTCGAAGATGAACCCCGAAGCCACGCACATGCTCGTCATAACCGATAACACAGCCGCGGGCTTGGGCGCTCGTGCGCAGTTCGAAGAGGCTGCAAGCCAAAGCGAAGGCGGCGCGGTTAGCGCAGAGAGCGTGGTGTTCGCAGGCCTGCCGGTGGACTACGTGAACGCCTCGACTCTTTCGCGCGCCGATCTGGGTACGAAGGTTTCGGCGGCAGATGATTCGACGCTCGTGGTGTATCTGGGCGCGCACGCGGATGCTTCTGGCAATGCGTATCGAGCGGCGCAGACGGCTTACTACATTTCGCAGGCAGCCACGCAACCTGTCTATGCGATCGGTTTCGGCGGTGTGGGCGAAGGCTTCACGGCGTCGAACTTCGTGGACTACGAGCGAGCTGGCCAGCGGGCGGGCGAGATCGTGGTCATGGTGCTGAACGGCACGAGCACATCCGATATTCCGCTCGAGACCTTCGAGAGCACAAGCACGGTGTTCGATTCGCATTCCATTGCTGAGCACGGCATTTCTGCTGCGGCGGTGCCAGCCAGCGCTACGATGCTCAACCAGAGCGGCTTTTCCTTCGACGCGCTGCGTCCTGTTATCTGGCCTCTCACGCTTCTGGTGTTGGGTATTGCCTGCATCATCGCTTTCGCTTTCTTGGGCTATCGCCGTACAGCCAAGGAAATGGCCGAAGTGGTATCACAGCGTAATACGCTTGAGCAGCGTTTCTATACCGATGATCTGACCAGCATGCCGAATATGCAGTGGCTTACAGCCTATGCCAGTAGCGATGCCGCGAAACGTGTACGCTCGATCGCTGAAGTGGCATTCACGAATTTGGACGCGCTTGAAGAGACCCGAGGCTCAAGTGTGGTGGATGAGGCCATCAAGGTGCTTGCGAAACATCTTGATGCTTTGGAGAAGACCTTCCTGGTGCGCCCCAACCGCGACAGCTTCATCGTTGGTTTCGGTTCTGCCCTTAAGCGTGGTTCGGGTTCGCTGGCCGAACTTGAGCGCGTGCTCAACCAGACAGTCATGGTGCAAGGGAGCCCGATCGTCTTCGATGAGTTGATCGCTGTGTTCAACCGCGAGCACGGTACCTCCATCGAAGAGATGGTTGCCGGTGCTGACCTGGCGGTTCACCAGGCTGAGGAATCGGGTAAGACCGATAAGGTCATCTTCTACGACAAGGATATGCGTAAGGCCGAGGATAACAAGCTCCAGATCACCGCGCTATTGAGTGACGCGCTTGCCAATGACGATCTGATCGTGCTCTATCAGCCGCAGATCGAGATCGCTTCGAACGAGGTGGTGGGCTACGAGGCGCTCGTGCGTTTGCGTGGCGATGCCTATCCGCCCGAACAGTTCATCCCCGTGGCTGAGATGAACGGCCAGATCGTGGAGATCGACCGTCAGGTCACGCGCAAGGTCGTGCAACAGCTGGCAACGTGGAAGAAGCGCAAGCGCCGTATGAGGCCCATTTCGATTAACTACTCCTACGGCAAGATCCGCGACGATCACTTCGTGGACTACACGGCAGAGCTGTTGGATGAATACGAAGTGGCACGCAAGCTCATTCGCATCGACATCAAAGACGACCTTTTCTTGAACAACAAGGAGAAGGCCGCCGATTTCGTGGAGAAGCTGCAGGGCGCGGGCTTCGGCATTGCCATCGATGGCTTCGGGGTGGGGTATGCCTCGATCTCGCGCATCGTGAAAGTGCCAGCCGACGTGGTGAAGATCGATCGCTCGCTTACCGCGAGCCTGCTTGCGAGCGACGAAGAGGTGCTCGCGGACTTCGTGCGACTGGCGCATGAGGCGAACAAGCTCGTTGTTGTGGAGGGTATTGAGACCGTCGAGCAGTTCGAGAAGTGCTGCGAGCTTGATTGCGACGTGGTGCAAGGCTTCCTGTTCTCGCGCCCGCTCTTGCCCGAGAAGGCGATGCAGTACAAGCCACACAAGTTCTCGGTATCGCGCAAGCCTCGCACAAAAGATGACAAGCTACCCGGTCGTTCGTCGTCTTCTGCGGATGCTGCTGCGCTCGCGGATGAGCCTACGCCCTCGGATGCTGCGCCTGCGGAAGAGTCTGCTCCCTCGGATGCTGCTTCAACCGCTGAAGCTCTTACAACCTCGAGCGCTCTCACAGACGAGCCTCCAACTGCCTCAACCCCCTCGCCGGATGCCAGCACCCCCACTTCCTGGGCTGCGGCATCTGGAGAAGATCCAGCTCTTGAACATGAGCAAGAAATGCTTGGAGAGGTAGCTGAGAGCGAATCTGAAGAGCCATCTGCTCCCAAGATGGGTGCAAGCTCAGGAACGGATATTCCGGCTGGCATAGAACCTTCTGCGTCCGCACCGACAGAACCCGCCAGCGAGCCAGATGCAGCATCAGCAGACGCTGAATCAGCTTCTCAAGAGGACTCCGAATCTAAATAACTGGCATCTTCGCACACCTGTTCTTGATGTGCTTCCAGTTCAAAACGAGCGAATTTCGTCCAAGCACGTATGCGAATAATCTGTGTGTTTCTCGAGCGTGCGACAGGCAGGGCGGCGTCCCTGATAATCTGCTGATATGACGAAAACGCGAAACACACTCTTGAACACGCAACTGCATTCGCCGGTCACCTTCCTTGGTGCCCCGCGCAATACCATTCCTAATCAGGAGATTCCTCCGCTGCCTACGTCGCGTGTTACAACTGGCTCACAGCGCGTGTCGCTTTCGGCAACGCCAGTGAAAAAGGCGCCGCTCCACACCACGCAGGGCCAGACGCTCACCAAGCAGCCGCTTCAACGGGTGAGCTTGCAAAAGCAATCGGTTGGTGTGCAGGCGCTTTCTGCGGTCCAGGCGGATGATAAGCCGTCCGATGATACGTTACCCAGTAATCTGTCATCTTTGGTGGCGCTTTCCGCTACGCCTCTGCCCACATCGAAGCTGAAGCCTTTGAAAAACACTACTGCTCCATCTCGTGTTTCTCGTGAAACAGCAGCAAGATCGAAGCAGAATGATACCGTCTGTCCGCAAACAGTGGGCTTTACCGCTCAAGCGCTTCCAACCATGCATTCGGGATCCTTAAGCATTGCTATGCCGAATGTGAAGCGAAGATTCCATGCCCAGGAGCGCGACGAAGTACACCCAGTTTCTCACGAGAAGCCTGTTGCGCATATCGAATCTCCGAAGGGCGCTACGCCTATGCCGCTCGTTGCTGAGCGTCGCTTTCCTTTGATGGGGCAGCGCATCGAACTTCATCCTGTCTTTGCCAAGCAGCGTCCTGTTGCGCGTCGCAAATCTCGCCTCAAGCGCAAATAGGTCTCTTTCAGCTTCATTTCAAATTTTTGTGAGCTCGCGGGCGAAAAAACGTGAGCTATTCTTCAACTTTTCATAAGGTCTTTCTGAAATCATCGGCTTAAAGATGTTTCGGAAGGAGCGATTATATGTGCGCATTGCCTTTATTGACGCGTGAATCTGCCCATGAGATAATCGCACTACATCGTAGTGCGATTGGGAAGTCGAATGAGGTGGGCATCATGGCTATGGTTTCAACGGCGATCCGTTTTTCTCCGGAAGAGCGTGATTGGATTCAGGCGTATGTCGACTTTATTGGGAAGAGCTTTTCGGAGGTTGTGCGAGAAGCGGCTTTAGAGTACGTCGAGGATGCTGCAGATTTGCTTGCTTACCAAGAGGCCATAGCGGAAGACGACGGCACATGGTGCACAACAGAAGAGGTCAAGCGTATGGCCATGATGGCTGAATGAGTTGGCGCGTACGTTGGACCAAACCAGCTCAAAAGGGTTTGCGCAATATTCCGAAGAAACAGCGCGCAATGCTCTTGTCTTGGGTGGAAAAGAATTTGGACGATTGCATCGATCCCCGCGCAATACACGGAGGAAAGCCGATTCAAGGATCGGATAATGGGTGGCGTTGGCGTGTTGGCTCGTATCGAATCCTTGGACAGATTCTTGACGACGAAATCGTAATCAACATCGTACGAGTTGGCCATCGGCAAGGGGTATATGGCAACCTGCCCAAATTGTAAGCATACGATCTTGCAAAACTAAAGCCACGGCGCTGACCCTTCAGTACCGTGGCTTTTGCTTGTGCACATTATCGTGCGCCTGAGCTATGAGGTTGCCTGCATAAGGGCAACAAAGCGCAAGGGAGCGCTGCCCTCGTTCGCGATCCCGTGAGTCTCTCCATCGTTGCAGAACAGCACATCACCTGCTTGAACAGGGTAGGTTTCATCGCCGTCGGTGTAGATACCCGTGCCTTCGTAGATATAGTACATCTCGTTGTCGCCTGAGTGCGTGTGCACGCCGATCGAGCAGCCTGGCTCAAGCGTGATGCTCGAAACATAGGTAAGTTCGCCGTGAATCTGCTCATCGGTCAAGAGCAGATCGCGATACATATGACCTTCGCCGTTTTGCACGTGTTCTGCGCGTGCTACATCTCGATTCCTCGATAGTGACATAGTAATCCCCTTCCGCATGTGGTGACGAACGACTGGGTAGTTTGTCACCTTTTTTCTTGCGTTCTTTAGTGTACGCGTCTTTTAGCAGCATTTCAGAAAAACGTGAGTTCGCGCGCCAGAAAACTTCAAACAAAGTTCAGCTTTCTGTGAGCTTTCCTGTGGACAATGGTTCTATGAGATGTATCACGCAGGAATCGAGGTTGAAATGAGCTTGAAAGGGGCGCTCGTCGCACGAGAACACCCCGTGCTCGATAGGCTGGCTTCGCGCCTGGATGTTGCGAAGCAAGGCGCTGAAGAGCTTCTCTGGCCCACACGATGCGTGCTTTGTGATGTCCCCGGCACGCTTTTGTGCGAAGAGTGCCGCCTTGAGATTCCCTATATCGATGCGTTCCATGCTTGTCCGTATTGCGGTCAGGCGCATGGAAAGCTCGCCTGTATCGATTGCAACTCCTTCATGGTCGCGCATCGCCAGCTTGCGCCCGATCAGCGTTCAAGTACGCATGGGGACCAAGGTTTGCTGCGCGAAGGGGGCATTTTGCCAAGGTGCAGCGAATGCGCTGCTGAAGCGCAGTGCGAGCGTATGCCAGATGTGTCACAACGTGCTCTCGATAAGGTTGTTTCGGTGTTTTCCTTCGTCGATCCGTGCTGCAAGCTCATCACGGTCTACAAGGACAAAAAGGAGCTGCGCCTTGCAGGGGTGCTCGCAGATATGCTTGCGAGCTATATCGATCCTTCGTGGGTCCTGCTGGGAGAAACTGCGCTCGTTGTGGTCCCTGCGCGCAAACAGGCTCTTCGCGAGCGTGGGTTCGATCACATGAAAGAAGTGGGCTTGCGCCTATCGAAACGGTGCGGTTTGCCGCTTCTCGATCTGCTGCGCACGGTCGATCGCAACGATCAGCGTGGGCTTTCTGCCTCAAGCCGCCAGCAGAACATGAAGGGTTCGTTCGCGTTCAACCCGCAGGGCTTGCTGCGCACAGCGGGAGTGATACCCGAGCGGGTGATCCTCGCCGACGATGTGCTCACCACAGGAGCAACGCTCATGGCAGCTGCGAGCGTGCTCAAAGAAGCAGGTATCGAGCAGGTGTTTGGCCTTACTGTGGCGCGACTGCCCTGAAGCAGGGCGAGCAAAGCTCCTTGCGATTCTGGCAGAGACCCTGGCAGAAAAGAAAGAAGCCAGCTTCAAGCTGGCTTCGATCACGTCTGGGGATTGCTGCAGGAGTGAAAGATGCGGGCGAAAGCCCATGTGCCTAGATGCGCTCAGCGTTATCGCGTGCTTTGTTGAACTCTTCTACATCCACTGAAATGCTGTGCTGGATGGGTTTCCATGCTGCCTTCTTGAATAGCGCAACCAATGCAATGGGAATGTAGGTGAGCATGAAGAACGGGAACGTGAACAGGTACTTGATCTTCTTCGCTGTAGTAGAACGGATGTTGTCCCACTCGGTGAAGGTGGTCAGTGCGCCGAACATGAACATGAATAACGTGTAGTTGAACAAGCAGAAGAAGATCGAGGAGAGCGACGAGGTTAGCATAACGCCGGTAGACATGAGCCCTGCGCTGCCCAGGATGAGGATGATCACGTTGAAGATGATGGTGATCACTGAAAGCAGCATGCCGGGAGCGATGGTCATGAGCATGTCGTAGCAGGCGAAGCGGTGTCCTTTAGGGTTGGTGAACGCGCCCTTTACCAGACTGAACCCATACTTGCCGAACACTTGGTAGAAACCTTTTGCCCAGCGGAAACGCTGATTCCATGAATCACGGAACGTGATGGGTTGTTCGTCATAGAGCATGGCAGTGGGGCAGTAGGCGATGCGCTCGCCATGCAAGATGCTGTAGGTTGAGAATTCGATGTCTTCGGTGAGCAGGTGGAATTTCCAGCCGCCCATCTTCTCGATGATCTTGGCGCTCACGAAAAAGCCTGTGCCCGAAACTGCGCAGCTGGTGTTCAGCGTAAGGCGCGCTTGGCTCAGGTACTTCGCTTCACGCAGGAACCATACGCCATAGCCAGCAGAGATCCAGTTCGAACCGAAGTTCTTCGAGTTGCGGTAGCTCGTGGAAGCGATGGCGCCGCCGTCGAAGACCTTGTTCATCTCGCGGAAGTAGTTCACGTCGAGCACGTTGTCGGCGTCGAAGACGAAGTAGGCCTCGTATTCGTTTTCGGAATAGTGTTCGCGGATGCAGGTTACGCCGTAATCAAGCGCATAGCCTTTGCCGATCTGCTCGGTATTGAAGCGCGGGAATACGATCGCGCCAGCCTCTTGGGCGATAGCTGCGGTGTTGTCGGTGCAGTTGTCTGCGATAACGAAGATGTCGATGAGCTCTTGCGGGTAATTCTGCACGCGAATGCTGTGGATAAGGTCGCCGATGACCGCGTTTTCATTGCGCGCCGCGATGAGCACCGCATAGCGATGATTCTTCTTCGCGGTTTGCTTCGGTGCTTTGCGCGTGAGTACGACAAGAACGTAAAAGAGCTGATAGGCATAGCAAAACGTAAAGGTGATGAAAACACAGATATTGAAAATATCCACGAAAGAGAGCGTGGATAGCATATCGTCGAACAACCTGGCTCCTTACTCCGGCCAATACGTGGCTCGCGCGGCAGTGCAAGCGTTCATCTTGCTGAAAGGAAGGCTTGCGTTTTGCATACGTGAGCAGGGGCGCTGCATCGAAAGTTTTGTGTGCTATGCGTGCGGGATGTGTGAGCAGCACCGTGATTGAGACTAATTATAGGCTTTTGTAACCCCTTGTGCCGATCCTTACGCTTTCGTCATATAAATTTAAGGTGAGGGGCGCATTACTGATATACTAAGGGGGTTTCTTTTAGGTCTGTAGTTGCGGACATGCGGCGCCTTTGAGCGCAGCGTTCCAAGTCCATGGCAGATGCGGTCGAAAGGATCCACGTAAGTTCAGTGGTTGTTCGCGCGTTATTCCTGTTCAACCTGCACTTTGCAGGTTGAACGAAGAAGAGGATGCCTGGCTTCTATAACTGGATGCCAGCGTTCCTGTCGCGCTCTCGCTTTGCGAGTTCGGCAGCGTGTGTTCCACTGAATGAGCACGGCGCATTCTAGGTGTAAGTCGTACCGTCGGTGAAGCGGCATAGGGCTGCTCTGGCGAGCGGATGGCGTCGCTGCAATGTTCGTGCGTGCACGGTATGTAGCGGCTAAGTCCCAGTATGCAGGTGTGGGGTCGAAAACTAGGTCAGCTAAAAGAACTTCGAGAGCGTTCGCACAAAGGCATGCGCCCTCGTGTACGAAAATCGAGGCTTTTGCTCATTTGTGTTACACGTTGAACACAAATGAGCATTCAAAGCAGATCTTGAAGAAGACCAAGAGGTTAACAAGAGAGGCTATACATGAAGAAAGCATCAAGCGTTGAAAGCATCGTAGGTAGTCAGGCTGCAAGCGCATCTGCCGCCCTCCCTTCTCTGGCGAACAAGCCTTTCGCACTGCGTGCGTTAGTTGCGGCGCTGGTTGCGCTCGTTCTGGCGTTGTGCGTAGGGCTCATGAGCGGCTGCTCGAGCAACTCCTACACACCTGAGCCTTCCGAGCAGAAGGTCGATAACTCACTGTTGCACACTCCGGGCACCCTGCGCGTTGGCGTAGATGCCTCGAATGCGCCCTATGCAGCTCAGTCACAAGGCTCCATCGTGGGCATCGACGTGGATACGGCTGCAGCGCTTGCCGATGAACTGGGCTTGAAGCTCGAACTCGTCGATGTGGGAACGAACGCTGAAGGTGCCTTCACTTCCGATAACGTAGACATCGTCATGGGCGTGGGCTCCGATGCGAAGAACTGCTGGGTCTCCGATCCGTATCTCTCTTCTTCCATCGTACTGTTCGCTGCTGAAGAGGGCACGCGTGTTCCGCTGCCCACCGATGTGTTCGTGGTTGCTGCACAGGCTTCTTCCATGAGCGCGGTTGAGGTCACGAATCGTCTCGGCCAGGATCACCTCGATGCCACCTCCGATATTCAAACGGCTTTCGACAAGCTCAAAGATGGTTCGGCGAAGTACGTGGCCACCGATAGCACCATCGGTTCTTACGTTGCCCACTCGAACAACCAGACCATCTATCCCATTGCGCTGCTTGCCGAAGAGACGAAGTACTGCATCGGCGCACCTACCACTGCTTCTGCTCTGCAGGATGCGGTCAGCGAGGCTCTGAAGAAGCTCTCCGATGGTGGGGTGCTGAAGCTCATCGATCAGAAGTGGTTGGGAGAGCAGATGGATCTTGCAAGCCTTACCGTCATCGAGCCGATTCCCGAGCCTGAACCTGTTGTGAGCGAAGCTGGTGAAGGTGCGGCCACAGGAAATGAAGATTCCAACAACTAAATTCTTCACGCGTCTGATATAGTCACGTCTATTGAACGGGGAGCGAGCAAGCTCCCCGTTTTATGTTTGCTCGATCAGCGCCGAGCGCGAGACACGAGGTTCCCCGCTCCCCTGCTCAAGAACCTGCATCCTGCAGGTTCTTTCGTGCGTCGCTGCTTTGCTCGGGTTTTATTACTAACGAAGTTAGTCGGCAAAGAGTCACCTCATTGCCTCACCCTCTCCGCTGATCGAGCACAGTCGATGCGAGCTTTGCCGAGAAGGTCTGCGCGTAGGGTATAACGAGGTAAGCCAAAGCGAATGTGAGAGATCCAGTTTTGCGCTAGCAAAACTTAGCTCGAACGAGCGACGCGTCGAGGTTACCCTGCGGCAGACCTTCTCTCGAAAGGCGCATAATGGAGATCTCCATCTGGCGCAGTTTAGAAAAGTTGTGAATTTGTTTACTCAACATAGGCGCTCCATATTCCTCTAGTAACGTTTGCAAAGTAACTATTCCCGAGACGAAAAAAGGGGGTTTCTGCAGACTATGCCAGATACACCTCAATCATCCCAATCTCAGCCTCAGCCCCCGCAAGGTGCTCCCGTGAACACTGCACCTGCACCCGCTCCCGCGCCTGCTCATACGCAGCCTGCAACGCCCAAGCCGAAGAAGGATCGCAAGAGCGTGAAGACCTTCTTCATCGCATTCGCTGGTGCAGCTGTTGCATGCGTGCTTGCACTGGGCATCTTCGCTGCGGTCAATCCGTCAAACAACGGCTATACCATCCAAGAGACCAACTCCGGCATTACCATCAATGCCAATACTGATGATATGTCGCTCGCTGAAGCGGTAGCGGCTAAAACACTGCCTTCTGTGGTGAACATCAATGTGTATGCCAGTACAAGCCAGCAAAGCATGTCGCCGTTTGGTATGTTGGGCGGCCAGTCTGCTACGCAGGAGCTACAGCAGACTTCGCTCGGCTCGGGTGTTGTGCTTACAGCAGATGGCTATATCCTTACGAATAACCACGTGGTCGATGGAGCCGATGTGCTCGAGGTTGTCGCTGAAGGCGAAACCTATCAGGCTAAGCTGGTCGGCACCGATCCTTCAAGCGACCTTGCTGTTATCAAGGTCGATGGCGCAACCCTGAAGCCTATCGAGATCGGTAATTCCGCCGAACTCAAGGTGGGCGAGTGGGTCATGGCTGCTGGCAGCCCGTTCGGTATGGAACAGTCGGTATCTACTGGTATCGTTTCCGCGGTGAACCGCTCTTATGCTGATTCTGAGTCTGGAGCGATCTATACCAACATGGTCCAGACCGATGCGGCCATCAACTCTGGCAATTCTGGCGGTGCGCTCGTGGATGCTGAAGGTAAGCTCATCGGCATCAATACGCTCATCATGTCCACCAGTGGCACGAGCTCCGGTGTGGGCTTCGCGATCCCGGTCGATTATGCATTCGGCATCGCTGAACAGCTCATTCAGGGCCAAACACCCTCTCATGCTCAGATCGGCATCACGCCAATGACGCTCACGAGTGAACTTGCGAGCCGCTTTGGCATCAATGCTTCTGAAGGTGCGATCGTCAATTCTCTCACTCCAGGTGGCGCTGCTGAAAAAGCTGGTCTCAAAGTGGGCGACGTTATCATCAAGGTGAACAACGAGTCGATCGCAAGCGCATCCGATCTGGTGCTTGCAATTCGTTCACATAGTCCAAACGATGAAGTGGACGTAACCTACTTGCGCGATGGCAAGGAAGAAACAGCCAAAGTGAAACTTGGCGCCGACACACAATAGAACTTGCGCTATTGTTAGTGCTTGAGCAGCGCGCGGCTCAGATGCGCGTGCTTACTTAACCCACTTCGTGGTCATTCCCGTTTGTGAGGAACGGATGAGAAAGAAAGCGGTCTGCCTGGCAGGCCGCTTTCGTTTATGGTCGGCCTCTTTGCCGAAGCCTCTTGCAGGAGTGCGCCTGCAAGAGGCTTCTTGAGCGGCGTTCTTAGCGTGCATACCAAAGTTCAGAAGAACACGGGTCGCGACTTTCGTGCGAATTGTGCGTATGCATCGATTTTTCCCTATGCGCTCCGTTGTGCCTGAGTGATGGGTTAATATAGATAAGATATATCCTTCAACGGGGTATTCCTTCACAAGAAAGGATCTTCATGAACTCGGATTACAAGTACAAACGCGTGCTCCTGAAGCTCTCGGGCGAAGCGCTCATGGGCGAAGAAGGCTACGGCATCGATCCGAAAGTGGTCGAAGAGTTGGCTGTTCAGATCAAAGAGATCGTGAACGACGGCGTGGAGCTTGCGGTCACGGTGGGTGGCGGCAATATCTTCCGCGGTCTGGCTGGTTCGGCGCAGGGTATGGACCGTGCGCATGCAGACTACATTGGCATGCTCGCTACCTGCATGAATGCGCTTGCGCTCCAGGATGCTTTCGAGCGTCACGACATCCCTACGCGCGTTATGAGCGCGATCGAGATGCGCCAGGTCTCTGAACCCTACATCCGCCGCCGTGCTACGCATCATCTGGAAAAGGGATACGTGGTCATCTTCGCGGCAGGTACGGGCAATCCGTATTTCACCACCGATACCACTGCGGCACTGCGCGCGCTCGAGATCAATGCTGAATGCCTCATGAAGGCAACGAAGGTCGATGGCATCTACGATGCGGATCCAGTCACGCATCCCGATGCGAAGCGCTTCGAGACCATCAGCTATATCGATGTGCTCGCGAAGGGTCTGCATGTCATGGATTCCACGGCAACTTCGCTGTGCATGGACAACGATATGCCCATTCTCGTGTTCGATCTCACGGTTCCGGGCAATATCTCACGCATCCTGAAGGGCGAAGATATCGGCACCACGGTCACCGCGGAAGGCTAGAGCGCTTCATTCGGCGCACGCCACGCGAAGTGCGGGGCATGCGCGGGAAAGTTGGCGTGTTCTGCAGCAGTGCAAACTATGCGGAACAGCCAGCGAATATGCGTGCTTTGCTTGAGCGTTCGATGTTTGTCTCGCGCGCACTGCGCTGAAGCCTGCGAGCGGCACGATAAAGGCATCGCGCATGGGCATTTTCGCGCTACAATAACAGAGGTTTGAAATCATAGGGCTCGCTCGCTTCACGTGGGCGTCAGCCAAAAACGCGGCCTTAAGCCGCATATCAAGGGGAGGAAGCATGGTAAACGACATCAAAGAGACCGCAAAGAAGCGCATGGACGGCGTTATCGATCAGCTGAACACGAACCTTTCGTCGGTTCGCACCGGTCGCGCTAATGCAATGATCCTCGATCGCGTGAAGGCTGAATATTATGGCACGCTCACGCCGGTCAACCAGATGGCGGCCATCAAGACCCCTGATGCCCACACGCTCGTTATCGAACCGTGGGATAAAAGCTCACTCGGCGCGATCGAAGCGGCCATCATGAATGCTAATTTGGGCGTGACTCCGAATAACGATGGTCAGGTCATTCGTCTGCCGTTCCCGTCGCTCACTGAAGAGCGTCGCAAGGAACTCGCTAAGCAATGCAAGACCTATGCTGAAGAAGCGCGTATCGCCATCCGCAACGCGCGTCGCGATGCTAACTCCGAAGTCGATAAGAGTGTCAAGGAAGACAATCTTCCTGAAGACGAGAAGCGTCGCGCTGAAGAGGAGATCCAGAAGCTCACGGATTCCTATGTCGCCAAGATCGATGACATCCTGAAGAAAAAAGAAGACGAGGTCATGACCGTCTAGCCTTACGTAGGCAGATGCGTTAGAGGCGAATTCGTCGTATGAGGCAACCGCTGGATTACATCTTCCCCGATCCCCCTGCGGGGCTCGATCCTGCTAAGCTCGACCAGAGCCGCATTCCGCGTCATGTTGCCGTTATCATGGACGGGAACGGGCGCTGGGCCAAACAGCGTGCCATGAACCGTCTGAACGGCCATAAAGCGGGCATCAATGCGGTGCGCGAGGCTATCCGCTGCGCGAATGATGTGGGCGTGGATTATCTCACCATCTATTCTTTCTCTACGGAAAACTGGAAGCGTCCGCAAGATGAAGTGAACGGGCTGATGAGCCTCTTTGCGAAGACCATGCTCGCCGAGCTCGATGGCCTGCATGAAGAAGGCGTGCGTGTGGCTACCATCGGCGATACGAGTGCGCTTCCCGAAAAGACAGCGCGCGCGTTTGCAGATGCATGGGAGAAGACGAAGAACAATACGGGCATGACGCTCGTTATCGCCGTGAACTACGGCTCACGCGCCGAGATCCTCGAAGCAACCCAGCGCATCGTCGCTGACGCGCTTGCGGCGGTTGCGGAGGGCAGGCAGCCTGAACCACTCACAGAAGCTGCATTTGAAAGCCGCCTCTATACCGCTGATATTCCCGACCCCGATCTGCTCATTCGCACGTCGGGCGAAATGCGTATCTCGAATTTCTTGCTCTGGCAGATCGCCTATACGGAGTTCTACTTCACCGATGTGCTCTGGCCAGATTTCGATCGCTATGAATTCTTGCGTGCGTTGCTGTATTACCAGCATCGTGATCGTCGTTTTGGGGCGGTGTAACCTATGCCCACCAAGCGCATACGCCGCACTTTCGCTCACGTCGATGAACAGGGCAACATCGTCGAATCGCGCGAAGAGATCATCGTTAAGCGCGAAGAACATGAAAAGCCCACTCGCGGAAGCCAGTTCAAGCAAAAGGCACTCGACAAGACTCCCACAAAGCTGAAAAACCCCTCTAACCTGCAGGTTCGTGTTCGCACTGGTGCGGTATATATCACGCTCACGGTGCTTTGCATCATCGCCTCCGATGCAACCACGGCCCTCTATTTGGCGGCGCTTTCTGCAATCTGCGCGGGCGAATTCTACTATATGCTCCGCTCCGATGCGAAGCTTCCGAATGAATTCTTGGGCATTGTTGCTTCAGCGGCATTTCCCCTGGCCATGTGGCTGTTCGGTATCAATGGCGTGGTGCTGGTGGTGGCGCTCTTCTTCATTGTGCTACTTGTGTGGTACGTTTTCTGGCTCCATGCGCGTATCGTTGATGTTGCCGTGAGCCTGTTCGGCGCCTTCTATACGGGGCTGCTCATGTCGGCTGCTATGCTCATCCGCATGTCGGTCCCCGATTATTGGGGCGGCGTGCTCATTCTTGCTATCTTTGCGAGCGTGTGGGGCAACGATGCCTTCGCTTATCTTATTGGTTCGAAGTTCGGCAAGCATAAGATGACGCCGCAGGTCTCACCAAAGAAAACTTGGGAAGGCTTTTTCGCGGGCCTTGTCTTCTCCATGGCGTTCTGGTGCTTGTTCCCGCTTATTCCCGGAGTCGAGATGAATATCGCCCAGTCGCTCGTATTCGGTGCGATCTGTGGCGTGCTCGGCGTTATCGGCGACCTGGTCGAATCGCGCATCAAACGCAACGCGGGATTCAAAGATTCTGGTACGATCATGCCTGGTCATGGTGGGTTGCTTGACCGCTGCGATTCGCAATTCCTCGTAACCCTTGGTGCGTGGCTCTTGCTCGTGTTCGGGCATTGCATTCCGTTTTCCCTTATGAGCACGGGTGTGTTCTTCTAGCTCTCACGCTCGCTTTTGCTCTTCATTATCCGATCGGCTCTGGTCCTTGGAGGTTCTCATGCCTGATATGCAAGCAGATGTCCCTGCGCGCCCGAAGCGCGTTTGCGTGCTCGGTTCTACGGGCTCGATCGGTACGCAGACGCTCGATGTGGCACGCCGTCATCCTGAATTCGTGAAGATCGTTGCGCTCAGCGCGAATATGCAGGCAGAACTGCTTTTCGAACAGGCACGGGAGTTTTCGGTCGAGCAGGTGGTACTTGCCAATACTGAAATAGCCGAAGCCTGGCGCGCACGGTTCGCCGAGATCGGTGCTACGCTCCATGCGGGCCCTGAGGCCATCGTTGAGCTGTGCAACCTTCCCGAGGTTGATATGGTGGTGAATTCCCTGGTGGGAGCCGCTGGCATGCAGGCGAGCTACGCAACGCTCGTGGCGGACAAGCAGCTTGCGCTTGCAAACAAGGAATCGCTCGTAGTGGGCGGCGATGTGCTCATGCCGCTCTCCACGCACGAAACGCTACTGCCTATCGATTCGGAACACGGTGCCATCTATCAGTGCTTGCTCGGTGAAGACCCTGCTGAGGTCACGCGTCTCTGGGTCACCGCTTCAGGTGGGCCATTTCGCGGCAAGAAGGTATCCGACCTTCAAAATATCACGGTTGAGCAGGCGTTAAGTCACCCTACGTGGAACATGGGCCGCAAGATCTCGATCGATTCTTCCACGCTCATGAATAAAGGTCTCGAAGTGATCGAGGCGCATCACCTTTTTGCCATGCCCTATGATAAGATCGCTGTTGTGGTACAGCCGCAGAGCGCGATTCATTCCATGGTCGAATTCACCGATGGCTCCGTGAAGGCGCATCTTGGCACCACCGATATGCGCATTCCGATCCAGTTCGCACTGAGCTATCCTGCGCGCTGGTCGGCGCCGGTTGAGCCGCTTGATTTCCGCACG
Organism: uncultured Eggerthella sp.; assembly: GCA_900542525.1. GTDB lineage: Bacteria > Actinomycetota > Coriobacteriia > Coriobacteriales > Eggerthellaceae > Anaerotardibacter. The sequence goes on along the minus strand of UQNZ01000010.1, from coordinate 16,326 downwards.
CTCGGTTCGCTTGAGTTCGAAGCGCCTGACCTGGAAACATTCCGTTGCTTGGCACTCGCGATCGAGGCGGGCACTACCGGTGGCACACTTCCGGCGGTCATGAATGCGGCGAACGAGGTGGCGGTGGCAGCGTTCCTTGCCGAACAGATCCCCTACCTTGGCATTGCTGAGCTGGTCGAGCGCGCCATGAACCATGCGGTGTGCGAAGGTAGCGTGAAGGCTGCCACGAGCATCGAAGAATTGCTTGCTGTTGATGCTGAAACCCGTGTTTATGCATGCGAAGAAGCAAAGAGGTTGTAAGCGAGAGCAACTAACGAGAACGGGATGCTTTCCAATAGCGAGCAAAGAAGAGAGTCTTCCAACAGCTAACGGAAAAGGGCACATTCCAGCTTCTATGCTCGGTGGCACCACCAATGAGACGGCGCTCGCTATGTAGTGTTCGCTAATGGAATGCCTGCTAGTGAGGGCGTTCGTTCGTGGAGCGCATGCTCGATCGCATGAAGCGTGCTGCCGCAACGCCGCAAGACTGATTGCCGTGAGCATATTGCGAAAAACTGCTCGCTCTGAGAGGGCAGCGCTCATCACCCTTCTATAATAGAAACATGGACATTCTAATCACGATTCTCATAGCTACGCTCGTGCTCGGCTTTCTGGTATTCATCCATGAAGGCGGGCACTTTCTCGCTGCGCGCGCGTTCGGTGTGCGCGTGAGCGAGTTCATGATCGGCCTTCCTGGCCCTAGCATCGGTGTTACTTGGAAGGGCACGCGTTTCGGTGTTACTGCTGTGCCACTGGGCGGGTATGCGGCGGTCTGCGGCATGGGAACGGGCACGCCCAGCCCGCACCTGAAAGCGGTGCTCGGCTATATGTATGCGAACGGCACGGCCGACATGGAAGATGTGGCCGATGCGCTCGGCATCACCGACGATGAGGCTTATCAGGCCCTTGAAGAGCTTACTGAATGGGGCAGCCTCAAGCGTCCTACGCGTAAGGACAAGCTCAACACCTACCGCACGCCCGCATGCCTTATCAACGGCGTGAAGCATGATGAAGGAACGCCTCGTGAAGTGGCAAATCTCGACGAATTCTTCGCTTCGGAACAGAAGCAGCAATACTGCATGCTGCCGTTCTGGAAGCGTATTACGATCCTGTTGGCAGGTCCGTTCATGAACTTGCTCTATGCCATGATCGTGTTTGTGGTCATCTATTCGATCATCGGTGTGGACGTGCAGATGCAAAGCGGCGAAGTGGTTCACTATGTGCTTGCGCCCTTTGATGCCATCGTGGCTGGGTTCAAGTACATTGGCATGGTGGCGGTAGCTATCTTAGGACTGTTCAATCCTGCAACGGCAGCCGATACCGTTGCGAACTCTACGTCTATCGTGGGCATCGCGGTCCTCTCGAAAACAGCCTTCGAAGCGGGCTTCATCAGCTTGCTCTCTTTTTCGGCGGTCATCTCGGTCTCGCTCGGGCTCGCGAACCTGCTGCCCATCCCACCGCTCGATGGTGGGCGCTTCGTGATCGAGGTCTACCAGAAGATCCGTCGCAAGAACATCTCCATCCGCGCACTGAACTATCTGAGCATCGGCGGAATGTGCTTATTCATGGCCTTCTTCGTGTTCATGCTCAATCAAGATGTACAGCGCTTCATCTTCGGGAATTGGGGCTAGGAGTGTGCCATGCTGCCTAATGAAGTAACGCATCAGGTTATGGTGGGTAACGTGCCCATTGGCGGGGGAGCACCCTGTGCCGTGCAATCCATGCTCAACCTCCCGCTTTCGGAAGTGGAAGAGAATCTCGCGCAGATCGAACGAGTGGCGCAGGCGGGCTGCGATATCATCCGTATCGCTATCCCTCATGCGACCGACCTCGATTTCTTCGAGGAAATCTGCGCACGCTCCGTGCTTCCCGTGGTGGCCGATATCCATTTCAGTGCCGATCTTGCTATTGAGGCGGCATGCCGTGGCGCAGCAAAATTGCGTATCAACCCGGGCAATATCGGTGGGCTTGAGGCTACCATCCCTGTACTCGAAGCAGCAAAAGAGGCAGGCATTCCCATTCGCATCGGCGTGAACGCCGGTTCTCTAGATGCGCACTTGCGCGATGATGCATTGCTCACGCTTCCGCAAAAGTTGGCGTGCTCGGCGCGCGAATACGTCGAATTCTGCGAAGCGCAAGGCTTCACCGATCTGGTGGTCTCTGCCAAGGCGCACGATGTGCCTACTACAGTCGAAACCTATCGCATCATCTCGCGTGAACTGCCGCATATTCCGCTCCACATTGGGGTCACTGAGGCGGGCACGCTCTTTCAAGGGCTCATAAAATCTGCTTCTGGTCTGGGGATACTTCTTGAACAGGGTATCGGCGATACCTTGCGCATCTCCCTTACCGACGATCCCGTCGAAGAGGTGAAGGCTGCCTGGATGCTCCTCGGTGCGCTCGGGTTGCGCTTCCGTTACCCGGAGTTGATCAGCTGTCCCACCTGTGGACGCGCTAAAGTAGACTTGATCGCACTTGCAAAGCAAGTTGAAGAGCGCCTTGCCAGCGTTTCGAAGCCGCTGCGCGTAGCCGTGATGGGCTGCGTGGTGAATGGCCCTGGTGAAGCGAAGGATGCCGATATCGGCGTTGCATGCGGCGATGGCCAGGGGGTTATCTTCGCAGGCGGAGAAGTGATCAAGAAAGTACCTGAAGCGCATATCGTCGATGCCCTTTTTGACGAGATCGAACATTTGATAAACAATGCCTGAACAGGCTAAACGATAGGAGAGAAGGTTATGAGCGAAATCCTTTATATGAGCAATCTCTATGTTCCCACGCTTAAGGAAGATCCGGCTGATGCCGAGATCGCCTCGCATAAACTGCTCATGCGTGCAGGCATGATCCGTAAGGTGGCTTCGGGTATCTACGCATTCTTGCCGCTCGGCATGCGCGTGCTGCAGAAGGTAGAGAATATCGTGCGCGAAGAGATGAATGCCACGGGTGCTCAGGAGATCGTCATGCCAGCGCTCCAGCCTGCTGAGCTCTGGCTCGAATCGGGCCGCTGGGACGATTATGGCCCCGAGCTCATGCGCATGAACGACCGCCATGATCACGGCTTTTGTCTTGGTCCTACGCACGAAGAGCTCATCACCGCACTCGTGCGCAATGAACTGCGTTCCTATCGCCAGCTTCCTACCACGCTCTACCAGATCCAGACGAAGTATCGCGACGAGATCCGTCCGCGCTTCGGATTGTTGCGCAGCCGTGAGTTCATAATGAAGGATGCCTACAGCTTCCATGCAAGTGCTGAATCGCTCCAGGAAACGTATGACCAGATGAGCGAGGCTTACGGCACGATCTGTGAGCGATGCGGGCTCGATTATCGCCCGGTCGAGGCCGATTCTGGCCAGATCGGCGGTAAAGTAACCACCGAATTCATGGCGCTTGCCGATGCGGGTGAGGCAGAGCTCGTCTACTGTCCGAACTGCGATTATGCGGCAAATACTGAAGTGGCTGAGTGCATCACGCAGCCCCAGGAATATGAAGCTGCTGCCATGGAGAAGATCTCCACGCCTGGCGTTACCACCATTGCGGCGCTGGCTGAATTCCTTGGTATCGACGAAGCAGCAACCGTGAAGGCGCTCGTGGGCAAAGATGCAAAAGGCCAGGTTATCGCGGTATTCATTCCGGGCGATCATGAGCTTAACGAAATCAAGATCGATCGCGTTTTCGCTGGTTTCCAGCTGTTGGACGATGAAGAACTCGAAGCAACCGGCCTCCCCAAGGGTTCGATCGGCCCCGTTGGAGTGCCTGAAGGCATCATCGTTGCAGCCGATCAGAATCTCGAGAAGATTACCCGCTGGGTGGTAGGTGCCAACCAGGATGGGTTCCACTATGTGGGCGCCGCACAAGGTGAAGACTTCAAGGTGGATGTCTGGGCTGATCTTTCCACGGCGAAAGCAGGCGATATCTGCCCCAACTGCGGCACCCCACTCGAAGAAGCGCGTGGTATCGAGGTTTCGCAGGTCTTCCAGCTTGGCGACAAGTACTCTAAGGCGCTCGGCGCGGTCTATTCCGCAGAAGATGGCTCTGACCAGCCCTTCATCATGGGTTGCTACGGCGTGGGCATCACGCGTACGCTCGCTGCGGTGGTCGAGCAGCACAACGATGAATACGGCATCAAATGGCCTGCCTCTGTTGCGCCCGCTCATCTCTGCATCATTCCGCTTACGGTGGACGATGATGAGGTCTATCCGGCTGCGTTGCGTCTCGCACGCACACTTTACGAGAACTTCCCCAAGCTCGAGATCGTCATCGATGACCGCAAAGAGCGTCCGGGTGTGAAGTTCGCCGATGCAGACCTGATCGGTTGGCCCACCCATGTCGTAGTAGGCAAGCGCGGTTTGGCAGAAGGAAAAGTCGAGGTCAAGCGTCGTGCAACGGGAGAGAAGTTCGATGTCAGCTTCGATTCTCTTGCCGATAGCCTCACGTTCTTGAATCGCTATAAGCAGACCTATTCTGGCCGAGGTCCTATCGTTCAGTAATGCTTCATGCAACTGGGAGCTTTGTGTGTAGCAACCTAGTACGGAGCGTTGCTCTATTGCTCAGCAGGTTTGCCGTGGCGCATAGCGCTTTCAGAGTCGACCCAGGTCGTGCTTTCAGCTCTGTTACTGCGATTGCTGTCATATTCCTTACTAATATATATAGGTTGTTAGAAGGGTGCCGGTTTTCGCGTGCGATACGATAATCTGAACCACATGGAACAAAACTGTATGAGGCTTGAAGGAGCCATGGATACAACATTTGCACATATCAAGCAGACAAAGAAGCCCGAGCTGCTGGCCCCTGCTGGCGGATTCGAGCAGCTGCGTTATGCGCTCTATTTCGGCGCCGATGCGGTGTATCTTGCGTGCGATAAGTTCGGCTTGCGCCAGCGTGCGCAAAATTTCTCGCTTACCGACATGCCCTGTGCGGTTCAGATGGCGCACGATGCTGGCGCAAAGGTGTATGTAACGCTCAACGCCTACTTGCATGATGAAGACCTGAGCGATCTTCCTGAGTATCTGGCGGCATTAGCTGCTGCGGGGGTCGATGCGTTCATTGTGAGCGATCTGGGCGTGTTTGCTCTCGCTCGTGAGCATGCTCCGCAGGTTGACCTACATATTTCCACGCAAGCATCCGTTTCAAATGTTGAGGCTGCGCGCATGTGGCAGCGCCTTGGCGCGAAGCGTATCGTTACCGCACGTGAGATGTCGCTTGCAGAGATCGCGCAGCTCAAAGCGGAGCTGCCCGATATGGAAGTGGAAGTATTCGTGCAAGGCGCCATGTGCATGGCTATTTCAGGACGTTGCCTCATCAGCGATTATCTTACGGGGCGCAGTGCGAACCAAGGAAACTGCGTACAGCCCTGTCGTTGGAGTTACCGCTTGGAAGAACAGACTCGCCCAGGCGAGCTCTTTCCTATTGAAGAGGACAAGCGCGGCACCTACATCATGAACTCCAAAGACTTGAATATGCTCGCTCACCTCGATGAACTTATCGCTGCTGGGGTGGATTCCATCAAGATCGAAGGGCGCGTTAAGAAGGCGTTCTATGTGGCCACGGTGGTGAATGCGTACCGCCAGGTGCTCGATGGGGGAGACCCTGCGCAATGGGGAAGTGAGCTCGAACGCATTTCGCACAGGCCCTATTCGACGGGATTCTTCTATGGAGACGCGCAGCAGTCGTTCGAAGACGATATCTATGTGCAGCTCTATGATTGGGTGGCCGAAGTGGTCGACTCGCGTCCGATCGAAGCAGCTGCTACGGAAAACGATCTCGATCTCACTCAGGGCATGTGGCAGACGATCGTGTATTGCCGCAATCGCTTCTATGAGGGAGATACGCTTGAATTGCTCAGCCCGCATTGCGAAGTAACGCCAGTATTAGTGGTTGGACTCGAAGAGGTCTTTCCAGTAGTGGATACTAGCAGCGATGAAGATCTCGATCCTGCATTAAAAGATACTTCGGCCTCGAAGCAGAATGAACGTTGCTTCGACTCGAGTGAAGGAGTGGTGGCTATTGCCAATGCTGCTCCGGTAGAGGTGGCCAACAAAGCGATGGGTGCTTATGCTTTTATCACTCCCATGCCGCTTCATCGTTATGACATCTTGCGCGCGAAACGACGCGACCCCTCCAAGAAGAATTAGTTGCTTCAGCGCTTCGCGCGTGTTCTGCTTTCAATACAGTTTCATTTCTCTCAAGTAAAGAATGCTCTGATTTTTTTACGTCACTTCAGACGGGCGGTCCCAATATCGATAACAGCTTTGCGAACAAAGAGCGTTCGGATCTTTGGCGTCTCTAGCGATGACGGTGTGTCTTACATTCGTGCTATCTTTTCGCCCAATCTTCAATTCGCGTTGCGAGCATCTTCCGCTCGCTTGTCCGATCCGGAGCCGTTGAGTCACCCTGTGTTCAAAGCCGGGCTCAGATTTTCTAAAAATACGCGCAGTGTTCCGCATGTGCTCTTGTTTGAACAAGCGTGTATGCCAACTGTCGAACATGAAAAATCGCGCTAGTTTTTGATTCGACCGATCAAATGTTCGTATTTTGTTCGGATCGATCCAAAATTTGCCAAAAAAAGTTCCGTTTTCTTCCAAAACTGGCCCATTTTGACCCCATTTTAGGGTGCTAACACCTCTGAAAATACCCCTATTTTCGTTAATGATCTGATGGGGAAGAGAGGGGTCTTGGCAAGGGCTCGATGAGCGGCATTTCCTACGCGCTAAAACAGGTGAAAGCATTGGCATAGCATTAGATAACATTCCTGATAAATAAGTGAAAATGAAGAATTATGACTGTCGATTCGCGAGCCTTAGAATCGAGCGATTCTGGGTCAGTTTCAGCGCATGATAGCACCATCTTTCATCGGGTGATCTGTGCCAAAATGGGGTGCTATCATCATTCGATTTTCAGCCTTCGAAAATCGGTCGATTTGCTCGAAAAATTATTCACCAAAGCTAACTTTTGGCAAAAAATTTACTTAGCCCGTCAAAGTTTTTGCTTGAGGCTTCAAAAAATGTGAAGAACTGAAGAATCGTAACAAATAAGTTAGCCAGAATGAACAAAATTTCGGATTTTGAATAAGAGACAAAAATTCTCTTAATTTTTTAGGGTTTTGCCAAAAATGCCCAAAATCGCCTTTCCTTCTCATTTCGAGGGTGAAAACAGGGTAAGAAGAAGGCTGTTTTCACGATACAAACAGGATATTGCGAATGAATACCCAGTTCAAACGTGAAAACGCAATTATGGAATTTCGAAAAAACTTTTTGGGAATCAACTCGAAAACGTGCCAAAAATGGCCATTTTTGACCTCTTTTTTGCGGTTGCGAAGGGCGATGACTCCAGCGCGGCTTTTATGGCTCTTTCGAGCGCGATTCTAACCCCGATTTGGGGCGGAATTTGTCTCTTTTAGGGTGTCCTAATACCCCCGAATTACAACCAAGGTCTTAGAGGGCTTCTCAGCGCTTCGGGTCTCATTCTTGGACCATTCAGACGGATAAGGAGCGTTGGAAGGGGATTGGGTCAGACCCCCACACCCTTGGATCGGTTCGAGGGCCATCGAATGGAGTCCCCAATGCCATGGTTTGTTTCATTCTCTTTATCTCGTATGCGGTTTGCTTCCTGCCTGCTCCATCCCGGATACGTCTGGGTCCTCTGTTTTGGACGCTCTGTGGGCCCATCACGCTCTACGGTATCCGCACTTCGAATCTACCAGGCATTTCTCTGTTCGTGAAATTTTCGAATAAGCTTGCAGATGCTGTGTAACACCACTGTGTTCTTTGTTAAGATAGGCTCATAGGACCTGAAAGGAGATTTCATGGGAAGAAAAGCTGAAGAAGCGCTTGACCTGGCAAATGTCGATGATCTAGTCGCATATCTGCGTGAGGCACACTCAGCTTATATGCAAACGGGCGCTGAAACGTATTGCCTTACGAACGCTAACGATCTGTATTGGCGTGCACAGGACACGAACCAGCTGAACGAAAAGGATCACTTCATCGATTGCAGCGAGCTTGTTTCAACGCTCAATGAGTTCGTTGACCTGCCCTTTATCGAGGGCGAGTCCATTCGTGATGTGTTCGATACGTCGTCTTTTTACGCCTCGATCAAAATTGAAGGGCAGGGCACTCCCGTTCCTGTGATATAATCAATCGCGCTTTAAGGGGCATTAGCTCAGCTGGGAGAGCGCATGGCTGGCAGCCATGAGGTCAGGGGTTCGATCCCCCTATGCTCCACCATAATGAACAAGGTCATCCGCAATGGGTGGCCTTTTTTATTGGTTGACCTGCGATTTCTTATTGAAGCGCGGCACGCAGCGCGGGCTTCGCATGTCTATTGCATCGAGTCCTTAAATGCACAAAAACCCAGTTCAACTATGAAATTGTGCCTTTTAAGCAATTATCCCCTGTCCATCTTTGGCGCCGAGTGCGCAACAAGGACGGCGGATCATATACCGCGCTTGCCTCTGACCAGGCATTGCGCGGCAGTCTTTTGCCCGTGGGAAGGCGTGCTCTCTGGCTCCTGTTGGAGGGATGGGGAGATCTGAAGATAATTGTGGAGATTTTCTCCACAATTCCCTCAAACAACGACCTCAAATGCCTCTGAAGAGGATAAATTTCACAAGAAATAGCGGCAAACGAGATCTTTCCGCGCCATGCCGCGCAAATTTTTTGTAGGCGCGCAACACCAGTTCAGTGGCAAATATTGCGCAATTCAGGGCGAAATTTGCTCTGTAAGCCCGTTGCTTTCCCGTTGCCAATCCGTTAGAATACCTATAGTTTGGGACTACTCTACCCATTTTCGGGCTAGCAACCCCAAAAACCCGCTTGATGTGCTCAAGCGTGCTACTTCAAAAACTAAACCTCATCAGGGGTTTTCCACTCAAAAGGCACATGGCAAATGTCCTATGAATTCCAGCCGCCATGCTCGCCAATCCCAGGTAACTGAGGCTGATCTCGTCAAAGATCGCCTTTGTAGATAAACGGTTCGAGAGAAGAAGGATCCTCGGAACCTCCCTCCACCTCCTGTCTGAGCAGGAGAAACAGGTGGGGCGCGGGGAAGACGATCCGCCCAAGGTCGAAAAAGAGGGAATTAAAATGAAGACCATGGCAAGAAAGAGATTGAGCAGTCTCATAAGACTGAGCCTCGCGTTCATCGTGGCTCTTACGCTCGCTGCGCCGTATACCAGCGCAGCCGCTTATGCAAACGAATTGATTACGAACACGCTCCGTAACACGGACATTGATCTCGTTGCATACTCTTCCAACGCCAAGGCTTCGCTTTCCCTCGACGAAGCTAAGGCAGCTCTCGATTCCGCGAACCAGAACAAGGCAGATGCCGCCGCAAGCAAGGATGAAGCTCAGAAAGCGCTTGATGAGGCAACTGCTCAATATAACGAGGCTGAATCAGCGCACTCTGATGCAGCGAAAGCCGCGCAAGCCGCAAAGGCAGAAGCGGACAAGGCAGTTGGCGATGCCATAAGTGCAAAGGAAGCTGAGGTCGCTGCGGCCGAGGCTCGTTATCAGGAGACGTATAACGCTCTTGTTGCAGCACAGAAGAACGAAAAGGAAGCTCGCGAGAACCTCAAGAAAGCCCAAACGGACTATCAGGCTGCTCGTGGCGAGTTCGACTCTGCTGTCTCAGAAGTGAACGACTATGGACTCTCGCAAAGCGTCTCTGATCTCACTCAAGCTGAGAAGGAATACAACGCAGCTGCGCTCAAGCACAGCGAACTCTTGGATGCTTATGAAGCGGCAACTAAAGAACGCGATAAGGCTAAGACCGCATTCGATAGCGCATCTTCTAAAGTGACCTCTGCGCAATCAGCAGTCACTTCGGCTGAATCTAAGGTCGCTCAGGCTAAAGATGCTCTTGATGCAGCCCAGGCACGTCTGGATGCTGCTGCTGGAGCAGATGATGCTGAACGAGAGCGTCTACAAGGTCTTGTGAACGATGCACGTACTAATCTGACCGCTGCCCAGAGCCAGAGAAGCACGGCTCAGGGCAATCTTGATGCTGCTCGTTCAGCGAAGGCAAGCGCTCAGACGGTCTATGACGATGCGGTTGCTGCCCTTGAAGCTGCCAAGAAGGCAGCAGAAGGTGCTGGCGCAGATCTTGATGCTCTCAAGCAAGCGGCAGCCGATGCGAAGGAAAAATCCGATCAAGCTGAATCCGAATACAATTCTGCAGCGGCAAATGTTGGTTATCCGGGCTCTTATGCAGAAGCTCAAGCAGCGCTGACGCAAGCCCAGCAAGAGTACGAAGCTGCTCAGCAAGCCACGCAAGATGCGTTGCGAGATTTGAATGCAGCGAAGGATGCGCTAGCAGCTATCACAGGAGATAGCAGCACAGATTTGGGTGAGGAGACCAACCCTGAGCTAGCAGGTGGCGGTGAGACTTCCGAGCTAGATAGCGGCGATGCTAGCAGCTCCGAAATCAACCCCGCTGCAACCCAGGACGAGATCGATGCGGCTCAAGCGGAAGTTGATCGAACCCAAGGGATTTACAACTCAGCGTTGACAGCTGAACAGAACAAAGAAAGCGCGCGTGACGCAGCGCAGACTAGGTTTAATAATGCTTCGAGCATTAAGAGTCTCGAGGACGCCAAGACTGCTGCCTATAATGCGTGGATTGCTGCTGATCAGGCATACCAGAATGCCCTGAATGGCTCTTCTCCGGTTGACCTGAGCTCTTACGAGCAGGCTGTTCGCAATGCGAAGACCGATCTTGATGCGAAGGCAAGCGAAGTTGTTTCTCTCGAGAATCAGATCGCTGTGATGGACGGCAACATCTCTTCGCTTGAGGTTGCACTTGAGCAAGCTCAGAACAACCTCGACAATTATGGTGGTTCTGATCACTCTGTTCTGGAGCAGGCTGTTGCTGATTGCCAGAAAGAACTTGCTATTGCACAGGCTGAGCTCGATCAGGCGAACACGGATCTTGCTACTGCTCAGGGTGAGAAGACTCAGGCTGAGGAACTCTACCGCGCTAAGAACACCGCCGTTGAGACCGCGCTTCGCGAAGAGAACACCTTCCGCGATGGCGAGCTTGCACGCACGAACGAGGCAAAGAAGAATGCAACTACTGCATATATGAATGCTGTGAATGCGCTCGACAATCAAACCGCTCGCAACATCAAGGCTCTGAAGAATAAGGCTGACGCACTTGATAAGGAAGTTATCAGGTATCAGGCAGCTATTCCGGGTCTTGGCGTGAAGATCGAAGAAGCGAATGCTGTTATGGCTGAAGCTGGCCAGCAGCATCAGTATGCAAAGGCTGCTCTTGAGCGCGCACAGGCGCTCGACATCGAGGATATTATTAACAATCCAAAAGATGAGGGCACTGAATTCTTCGCACTCAACGAATTCGCCAACAAACTGGCTGCTGCACGTGAGCAGGAAAAGCCATTTGCGGAACAGCATGAGGCAGCTCGTGTGAACCTTGAGAATGCTCAGAACAGCTTTGCAGCTGCAAGCGCTGAGCTTGATCGCACCACTGCAGAAGCTGCTGCAGCTCAGAAGGTCTATGACGATCTGCTCGCTCAGCAGAACAACAACGGCGGTTCGAAAGACCCCGATGTCTATACGCCAGGCAAGAAGCCTGCTGCTAAGCCAGCTCCTAAACCAGCTGCTAATAAGGCAGAGCCTAAGGTTGATCCGAAGCCAGCAGTAGAAGAAGAGAAGGCTGCTGATGAAGAAGTGGTAACGGTTAGCCAGAGCACCACTACTGCTGCTCCTGCTAAGAAGCCAGCAACCTTCTTTGGTATCGATCCGCTGATCGCTGGTATTGTTGGTGGCGCAATCGTCATTGCGGCAGGAGCCGCGATTGCAGCTGCAGTTATCCGCCGCCGTCGTATTGCTGCTGAGGTAGTTGAGTCTGGCGAGTAAAGATAAGCCAGAATAGACATTGACCGAACGACCGCCTTTCAGGGCGGTCGTTTTGTTTTGTTCGGATGTTTCACGGTATCATTATTCGATAGCGAATCGTAATTTGGTCGCAGAGGGGTCTCGTAATGAAGACAAGAGCTGAAGAACGCTGGGAACAGATGCAGCAACTTCTTGCGCGTGAAGCTGCGGGGCACGATGGCCCGATAAAGATCTCTTCGCAGCGCACCCTTTTTGGTATAAAGAGTCATGTTGAAGAAGTGGTCGAAAAGATCGCTTCTGAAGACACTCAGAAATGCATAGATAAATTAACGGAAAAGAAATGCAGCTTTCTGGATGAGCATCACGAAAGCTAGTTGAACCCCTCTATATATTAATAAGTAGAAAGGAAGCACTATGAGTGAAGTTCGCGACGAGATGATGAAACGCATTCTCTCCGGCAAGATCGTTCAGGCACCGACCGCTTGCTACAAAGCGGAACCAAACGGTATCGTTTCAGATGAGCTGATCGAGTTCTACACTCCTCGCGCTGAAAACCCAGTGCTCGATATGATCATCGTTGAGCATAGTTTTGTCGCCCCGCGTGGACAGGCATCACCACGCCAGATTTCGTTGGCAACACCTGAAGTGGTCGAAGGGCTTTCTCGTCTTGCTAGCCTCATCAAAGACAATGGCAAGGTTGCATTCATTCAGCTCGCTCATGCAGGCGGCACGGCGTATCGTAAGGTTACCCGTTTGGTTCCTTGGGCGCCGAGCAGTATGGTCATCGGTGAAGCAGCGACTGGGTTGGGCGATCCTATTCCTTGCGCAGAAATGACCAAGGCTGATATCGAGCTCACGATCCAGCAGTTCGCCGATGCTGCGGTGCGCGCAGTGCAAGCGGGCTTCGATGGTGTTGAGATTCATGCCGCACATGCCTATCTCTTGAATGAGTTCTTCAGCCCGCTCACCAACCATCGTAGTGATGAATATGGCGGCTCGATCGAGAAGCGCGTTCGCATCCACTGCGAAGTTGCCAAAGCGGTGCGCGTGGCGGTTGGTCCCGATGTACCGATCTCGATGCGCTTCGGTGGGTGCGACTATAAAGAAGGTGGCAACACGATCGAAGATGCGGTCGAGGCGGCGAAGATCATTGCAGCGAATACCGATATCGATATTCTGAATGTTTCAGGTGGCATGTGCTACTACAAGCGACCGGGCCATAAAGAAGCGGGCTATTTCAAGGAAATGACCACTGCGGTCAAACAGGCAGTTGATCTTCCTGTCATCGTTACGGGCGGAGTACGTACGCTCGAAGATGTTGATACGCTACTTGCCGAAGGGGCTGGCGATCTTGTAGGAGTCTCGCGCGCCATCTTCAAGAATCCCTCCTGGCCTGCAGCTGCAGAGTAGAGGCAGAAGCGCTAGATCGGCGAAGAGAAGAAGATACGAGGCTTTTTCGCATGCTCACTACGCGTCGAGGAACTCCCTGTTGATCTTCACGTTGAACTCCACGCCGATCTGCGCAAGGCCTTCATCGGTGATGGTATTCAAAAATTCGTCCGACCCGCCGTTCATCGCGCGGGCGCGGAAGTAAATGTCTGCCGCCTTCTCCATACAGTGCATGAGGCCGAAGGTCTCGTCGAAATTTGCACCAGAAGCGAACAACCCGTGCTGCGCCCAAACGACCGCGGGATAGGTCTTCATCTGCTCCGATGTGGCTTTCGCGATCTCGTTGCCGCCTGGCACCATCCAGGGCACCACGCCCACGCCTTCAGGGAACACGATGACGCATTCGGTCATGGCTTTCCAGAGCACGCGCGAGAATGTGCGCGCATCGAGCGGTTCGACGAAGGTCATGGCGATGATGTTAATGGGGTGCGCGTGGTATATCACACGGCAAGCGCCGTCCGTGGCCTTCATGCGGATAGCATGATTCATGATATGGGTAGGAAGCTCAGAGGTGGGCTTGCGATTCACTAGCCCCCATACCACGCGATAGGCACTGCCCGCTTCGTTCATCTCAACAATGCCGATGTTTTCAACGGGCGAAGCGGAAATATTTTGCATGTAGGCACCTGCGCCGGTTACTAGGAAGTAGGCGTTCGCCAGGGTCGGCTCGCTAAAGCCTAGGTCAACCCATTCGCGCGGTATGGCGTCGAACCCGCCGCGCACCTTTGCTGCGTCTGCTTCGGTCATGCGGTAAGTGAGGTTGCCGCCGTTGCGTTCATGCCATCCTTGCAGCCAGCCGTCATTACAGAGATGGATGAAAGATTGAATGAAGGGCGCGCGCGTAACAAGAGCTTTGTTGGTTGCGCTGGCGGCGGCATCGAATCCTTTGCCTGCCGCATCCATTGCAGCATCGAAGCCCTTGCCTAGTCCTGCCTGAATATCATCGAAAACACCCATTATGTGGTCCCTTTCTCCTTGTGCTTCAAGTTGCTCAGGACATCGCGTTTCAACGCGAGCAGCTGATAGAGCGTATTGAGCAGCTGGCATTGGATGTTGGCGTACTGAAAAACCTTCGTGGGTTCATGATAGCACCCGCGAGAAGGTAGAGTCACCTCGCTGCCTTGCCCTATCCACTGAGTGAGCGGGATTACATTTCATGCTGCCGTCCGCCGAGGGTAACGCCGTGGTGGCCACCGAATCGGGTAGGATAAGTGGTGTTACGAATTTAAGGAGAATAACATGCTCTCATTGGATTATTGGGATCGCGCTGCGGCATTTCATGGGCATACCTGCCCAGGGCTTGCGATCGGCTTCAAAGCTGTGGAGGGTGCTATCGCTGAATTGGGACTCGATGATACCCAGCTGCCAGCCATCGATGAAGAGCTGGTATGCGTTACCGAGAACGATGCCTGCTGCGTCGATGCTATCCAATGCTTGCTCGGCTGCACATATGGCAAGGCGAATCTTATTCCGCGTCTGCGCGGGAAGATGGCGTTCACCTTCTTCGTGCGTGATGAAAACGGCAGCGCAGGTAAAGCGGTTCGGCTCTTCTTGAAGCCTGAAGCAGGCGAAGGGATGAGTCGCGATGAATATCAGAACTACCTGCTGAACACGCCATATGCAGAACTGTTCGAGATTTTGGAGCCGCGCATTGCACTGCCTGAACCGGCGCGCCATTTCACCTCGGAGCATTGCGCGGTGTGTGGCGAATATACCGCAGAATATGGTTTGCGCTTGCAAGATGGCAAGCCAGTCTGTCTCGATTGCTATAGCGCTTACGAACGCGAAGGATTCTAAACGCGTGAGCAAAACTGCAAACAACCCGAAGCTCCACGACGATCAGCAGATGCCTTCTGCGCAGGTTCGTTCGACTAAGATGTTGGCGGAAGCGCGCGATACTGCGGCGCACGCCATCACTCAAGAGCGAAAACGTATCGAGCGCCGCAACG
Organism: uncultured Eggerthella sp.; assembly: GCA_900542525.1. Taxonomy (GTDB): domain Bacteria; phylum Actinomycetota; class Coriobacteriia; order Coriobacteriales; family Eggerthellaceae; genus Anaerotardibacter. The sequence continues at coordinate 1,043 of UQNZ01000010.1, read as the reverse complement.
TAGTGGCGATCTTCGTTATGGTGGCGGTGCTTTTGGTGGTCGCTGCGATCGAGTTGGCTTGTGGTGCTTCGGGCATCGATATTCCCACCAGTATTGCAGCGCTGTTCGGCCAGGGAAGCGCAAGCGATATCGCAGCCGTGCAAGGCATTCGCCTGCCGCGCGTTGTGTGTGCCATCATCTCGGGGGCGGGGCTTGCGATTGCAGGCGCGGTGCTGCAGAGCGTGCTCGAAAATCCGCTCGCTTCAGCCTCGACGGTGGGTATCTCACAGGGTGCGGGCTTTGGTGCCACGTTCGCGATCCTCATGGTGGTTCCTGCCATCACTGGTTCGACCGCCAGCGTTAACATGGGCATGACCGCTCTCTTCGCTTTCGCAGGTGCCATGATATCGAGCTTGGTCGTACTCGCTTTTTCACGTTTGGGGCTGCTGCGCCCTGAAAGTATCATCTTGGTTGGCGTGGCGCTCTCTGCTCTTTTCGCGGGTGCTTCGACCATCATCCAATACTTCGCCGACGATGTTGAGCTCACGAGGGTCATGTTCTGGCAGTTCGGCGATCTTTCCCGTGCAACGTGGAGTCAGATGGGCTTCATGTTCGTGGTGGGGCTCGTGTGCACGGTCTATTTCATCTTCAACCGCTGGAATTACAACGCGCTGCAAAACGGCGGACATGTGGCCGGGGGCTTAGGCGTGAGTGTGGATCGCGTGCGTGTTTTGGGTGTGCTGTTCGCTTCGATCATGGCGGCGGCCATGGTTTCGTTTGTGGGTCTGATCAACTTCATCGGCCTGATCGCGCCGCATATCGCACGTCGGTTCATCGGTAACGATTATCGCTACCTGCTGCCTGCATCGCTGGTGCTCGGTGCGATCATCATGCTCGCGAGCGACCTAGTGGCGCGCATGATCATTTCGCCCATTATCTTGCCTATCGGTGCGATCACTTCATTCTTGGGTGCGCCGCTCTTCCTCTACCTGCTCTATCGCGGATATCGGAGGCAGGCATGAGTGAAACGAACGAACAGAAACGTGCGCAGCAGCCAGGCGCTG
>UQNZ01000009.1 GCA_900542525.1 uncultured Eggerthella sp. | reverse complement strand
GCGTAGCTGCACTGGTAACCACCATGAGCCTGGGCAACGAGCTTGGCTTTGAATTTATCAAACCGTTCCACGATACCGACAGCCTCTTCACTCTGCAGCCAGGCGGCATGGTCCTCGAGCTGGCAGCCGGCGTAGAACCGGAAGAGCTGTTCGAAGGTCTGGATTACATGCTGCTCGGCCACACTACTGCCGAAGCAGGCATCACCATCAACGACACCAAGATTGACGCTGAGAAAGCCTTTGCCGCATACCGCGAGCCGCTGCTGGGCATCTTCCCGGACGGCACTCCGAAGGCAGAAGAGCCTGCTGACATCGCTATGCCGCTGTACAAGAGCGAGCTGACTTTGACCGCTCCGGTGAATATCGCCAAACCGCGCGTATTCATCCCCGTATTCCCCGGCAACAACTGCGAATACGACAGCGCCCGTGCTTTTGAAGCTGCAGGTGCCGAAGCTAACACCTTCATCGTGCGCAACCTTACCGCTGCTGCTATCGAAGAATCCGTAGAAGCAATGGTTAAATATATCAACAACTCCCAGATTGTGATGATCCCAGGTGGCTTCAGCGCCGGTGACGAGCCTGACGGCAGCGGCAAATTTATCGTAAATATGTTCCGCAATCCCTCTTTGAGGGACGCTGCGGAGGAACTGCTTGAAAAGCGCGACGGGCTTGCAATCGGTATCTGCAACGGATTTCAGGCGTTGATAAAGCTGGGACTGTTGCCCTTCGGCAAAATAAAAGCGTTGGAGGAAAACGCTCCCACGCTCACTTTCAACAATATCGGTCGGCACGTGTCCGCAATAAGCCGCGTCAGAGTTGCGAGCAACGCCTCGGCATGGCTTAATCGCGTCAAAACGGGCGACGTTTTCAGCGTTCCGGTAAGTCACGGCGAGGGCAGATTCGTGTGCGACCCGGCTACGCTCCAAAGGTTGAGGGAAAACGGGCAGATTTTTACCCAATACGTCGACCTCGACGGCAAGCCGACAATGCAGAGTCCGTTCAATCCCAACGGCAGCGTAAACGCGGTGGAGGGTATTATATCCCCCGACGGCAGGGTGCTTGGAAAAATGGGGCACGCGGAGCGCATAGGCAAGGGGCTGTACAGAAACGTGGCGGGAAATTGGGATATGGGACTTTTCCGCTCCGGAGTGGAATATTTTAAATAGAAAGATTCAGGGAGGACTGATTATGTATAAAAGCGACATAGAAATAGCGCAGTCGGTAAAAATGCTGCCCATCGGCGAAATCGCGGAAAAAGCGGGGATTGACGACAGATTTATCGAGCCTTACGGCAGATACAAAGCCAAGGTAGACTACAATTTTCTGAACGAAACAAAGGGAAAGGACGGCAAGCTGATTCTTGTTACCGCAATCAACCCCACTCCCGCGGGAGAGGGCAAGACGACAACGACAATAGGTCTTGCGGACGGGTTGAAGCGGCTTGGCAAAAGCGTGGCGGTCGCGCTGCGCGAGCCGTCACTCGGACCAGTCTTCGGCGTAAAGGGCGGCGCTGCTGGTGGCGGGTATGCCCAGGTTATTCCTATGGAAGACATCAACCTGCACTTCACGGGTGATTTTCACGCTATTGGCGCGGCGAATAACTTGCTTGCAGCCATGCTCGACAACCACATTCAGCAAGGTAACGAGCTCGGCATTGATGTGCGTCGTATCACGTGGAAGCGCGTGGTGGACATGAATGATCGTCAGCTGCGCAACATCGTGTGCGGTCTTGGTGGTCCGAAGGCAGGCATGCCGCGTGAAGACGGCTTCGATATCACGGTAGCATCCGAGGTCATGGCTATCTTCTGTCTTGCAACTTCCATCACCGATCTGAAGGAGCGCTTGGGCAAGATCGTGGTGGCCTACACCTATAATGACGAGCCGGTTACGGCGCATGATCTCGGCGCAGAAGGCGCTATGGCAGCCCTGCTGAAAGACGCACTCAAGCCCAATCTCGTACAAACGCTCGAAGGTACACCTGCCTTTGTGCATGGCGGTCCCTTCGCTAATATCGCACACGGCTGCAATTCCATCATGGCAACGCGTATGGCGCTCGCACTCGGCGATTATTGCGTGACCGAAGCGGGCTTCGGCGCCGATCTTGGTGCAGAGAAATTCCTCGATATCAAGTGCCGTTTGGCGGGTCTTGAACCTGATGCGGTCGTTGTGGTGGCAACGGTGCGCGCACTCAAGAATCATGGGGGCGTGGCCAAGGCGGATTTGAACGAAGAGAACCTCGAGGCGCTGAAGGCTGGCTTGCCGAACTTGCTGCAGCATGTGGACAACATCCGCAACGTCTATGGTCTTCCCTGTGTGGTGGCCATCAATGAATTCCCGACCGATACTCAAGCCGAGATCGATCTTGTGCGTGCAAGCTGTGAAGAGCTTGGTGTGAACGTGGCGCTTTCTCAGGTATGGGCGAAGGGTGGCGAAGGCGGCCTTGAACTCGCAGAAGAGGTCGTGCGCCTGTGCGATGAAACGAGCAAGCTCTCCTTCGCTTACGACGATGACCTGGGTCTGGCTGAAAAGATCGAAGCGATCGCAAAACGCATCTATCATGCTGATGGGGTGGACTTCACACCCGCAGCAGCACAGGAGATCGCCAAGCTCGAAAGTCTTGGTTTCGGCGAGTATCCGGTTTGCATGGCGAAGACCCAGTACAGCTTCTCTGACGACCCGGCGAAGCTCGGCGCTCCGAAGGATTTCCGCATCATGGTGCGCCAAGTGAAGGTTTCCGCTGGTGCGGGCTTCGTGGTTGCTCTCACGGGTGATGTGCTCACGATGCCAGGCTTGCCGAAAGAGCCTGCGGCGCTGCGTATCGATGTGGATGAGACTGGCAAGATCAGCGGCCTGTTCTAAGCCGGCTTTCATGATCGACCGTACTTTTATTGATGAACTGGCAAGCAAAGCTCCCACGCCAGGTGGTGGGGGAGCGAGCGCTTATTGCGGTGCGCTTGCGGCAGCGCTCTCTTCTATGGTGTGCAATCTTACGCTTGGCAAAGCGGCCTATGCTGCTGTTCAGGAAGAGGTTCAAGATTGTTGCGACCAGCTTGGAGCGCTTATCGACCACCTGATCGAGCTTGTTGAAGAGGATGCGAAGGCTTTCGCTCCGCTTGCGGCGGCGTATAGTATGCCGCGTGAAACACCCGAAGAACAGCGTGCAAAAGAAGAGACACTGCAAACGGCGCTCATCGCTGCGTGCGATGTGCCGCTTTCCATTATGCAAACCTGCGCGCGCGTGATCGAGCTTGCTGAAGTGCTCGCGGAAAAAGGCTCGCGCATGGCTCTTTCCGATACCGGTGCCAGCCTGCTCTTCGCTAAGGCGGCATTGCAGGGGGCATCGCTCAATGTGGTGATCAACTGCGCTTCCATGACCGATCGTGATCGCGCGAGCAGGTATCAAGAAGAAATGCGCAACCTGTTCAATGCGTATACCGCACGTGCTGATCAGGCTTACGAAACCGTGGTAAAGGAGCTTGAACGATGATCCCGCATATTCTCGGCTCAAAACCCGTAGTCGAAGCCATGGAGGCTGAACTTAAGCCGCGCGTAGAACTGCTGCGCCAGCAGGGCATCGTTCCTAAGCTCGCCATCGTGCGCGTCGGCGCGAACCCTGATGATCTCAGTTACGAGCGTATGGCCATTAAGCGTGCCGAATCGCTCGATATTGCAGTGCAGGTGTTCGACTACCCCGAAAATGTTGATTCTGATCTGGTCGCGGGAGATATCAAATACATCAATGAAGATGCCAGCATTCATGGCTGCTTGATGTTCCGTCCGCTTCCTGAATATATGGACGAACAGGCTCTTTGTAATATGCTCGCCCCTCATAAGGATGTCGATGGCATTTCGGTTGCGGCACTTGGTGGTATCTTCGTCGATGACCCCGATGCTCTGCCGCCCGCAACGGCGGAGGCCTGCATCAAGGTGCTCGATCATTACAATATTCCGCTTCAAGGTAAGCGTGTTGTGGTGGTGGGGCGTTCGCTTGTGATCGGTAAACCGGTTTCGATGATGCTTCTGAACCATAATGCCAGCGTGACCATCTGTCATTCGAAAACGCTCGATCTTGCCGCGATCACGCGTCAGGCGGATATCGTTATCTGTGCAACAGGGCGTGCTCGTGCGTTTGGTGCGGAGCATTTCACGGAAGGCCAGATCGTGCTCGATGTGGGCATCAACTTCGATGCCGAAGGCCACATGTGCGGCGATGTCGATTTCGAGGCGGTCGAGCCGATCGTAGCAGCTATCACGCCAGTACCAGGGGGAATCGGATCGGTCACTACCTCCTGCACCATGGAGCATACGGTTCGTTCTGCTGAGCGCAGCGCGCGCTAAGGAGTGCGTGTGGAGCTAGCGGGTCGCAAGATCACTTCCTCGAATGTTGAAGAGACGCAGAGGATAGCAGCTGCTCTTTCGGAGGTGGTTGTTCCTGGAACCGTGATCGCACTCGAAGGCGATCTGGGCGCAGGGAAAACGCACTTCACCCAAGGGCTTGCCCGTGGCCTTGGTGTTGGCGAAGCGGTCACGTCACCCACGTTCAACGTGATGAGCATCTATGACCAAGGCAGATTGCCGCTCTATCATTTCGATCTGTATCGCTTGGAAGATGTGCTCGAGCTCGAAGATATCGCGTTCTATGACTATGTTGAAGCCGATGGGGTGAGCTGCATCGAGTGGGCCGCGAAGTTTCCCGAAGAGATTCCTGCCTCTGCGCTGTGGATCTCGATCACCACGTGCGAAGACGGCAAGCGTTCGATCGAAGCGCGCACAGCAAGCGAAGAGACGCAGTCGCTCATCGATGCTTGGTTCGCGCGCCTTTAAGCGATGAGGCACCTAGAGTGAAGCGAGAAGGATGCACAGTGTCCCAGAAGAACTACATACTTGCCTTCGATACTGCCAACGAGGTCATCGCTGTTGGTGTGGGGAAGCTCGAGCGCGAAACCGCCACGATAAAGGTGCTCGCATCGTGCGAAACACCCGCATTTCGTGCTTCGAATACTAAGCTCATCGCGAAGATCGATGCCGTGCTCGCAACGGCAGGGGTGGTCAAGAGCGCGCTCGCCTGTGTAGCTTGCGGCCGTGGTCCGGGTTCGTTCACGGGTGTGCGTATCTGCACGGCAACCGCCAAAGGCATCGCGCTTGGTATGGACCTGCCGCTTTTCGGTGTCTCCACGCTCGATGCGCAGGCATGGGATCAATGGGCGAAGGGCGTGCGTGGCGAAGTGGTCGTTCTTGGCGATGCGATGCGCAAAGAGGTCTATCCCGTGCGCTATATGCTGAACGACGAAGGTCCCGTGCGTCAAAATGCCGATTTCGTCATCAAGGCCGAGGCAGCGAAGGAATGGCTAGGAGCCTCCACGGAAACTCAGATCATCACGGGCGATGCGCTCGGCAAGTTCGCTGAGCTGTTCGCACCCTTCGGTACGCTTGCGCCCGAAAGCGACTGGCATCCCACGGGCGCTGGTTTGTTGCGCTGCATTGAAGCCGCTTGGCGCGATGGCGCCTTCGATCCCGATGATAAAGCGTTGGGCAACCCGCTTGCGCTGTTGCCAGTCTATACGCGCCTTTCCGATGCTGAAGAGCACGAGCGTATCAAGCTAGCGAAGATGCCAGAAGGCGCAGAGCGTGCGCAGGAGTTGCGCGTGGGAGTGGCGGATCCCAACGAAGGTTGTTGCGTGAGCAGCCCTGCAGAGCCAGCTCGCGCAGAAGGCCAAAGCAGCCCCGTACTTCCCGCAGGCTTCGAAGTGCGCTTCGTTCCGCTCGATGCTTCTTGGGCCGGCGAAGTTGAAGCGCTCGAGGCGCGCGTGATGGGAAGCGACGCGTGGAATGCAGCTCAGATCATCGACGATCTGCCGCGCAGTGATCGCACCTGGTGGGCAGCGTTCCTTACTTCAGATACCGCGAAACGAACCGTCGAACACGGAATCGATACGCTCATCGGCTATGCAGGTGGATGGATCGTTGATGGTGGGGTGCAGATCTTGAAGATTGCGACCGATCCTCGCTATAGGCGCTCGGGTATCGCTCGATCGCTCATCGAGCAAGTTGCGCTCGATGCACGCGACTTGGGTGCGCATGAGATGTCGCTTGAGGTGCGCATCACGAACACAGGAGCGCACCGTTTCTATGAAGAGCTGGGTTTGAAGAACATCGGCGTGCGTCCCCGCTATTATTCTGACCGCGAAGACGCCGTGATCTACGAAGGCCCCTTGCCGTTGCCGCATCACGATGTGGCAGGCATGGATCTCATGATCAACGATGTCGCCCGCACGCACGAGAGCGTGCCATCTTCTGAAACGCTCATCTTCGCGATCGAAACTTCGTGCGACGAAACAGCGGCTGCTATCATCAACGGCGAAGGCGAGATCGTCGCCGATGTGGTGGCCTCTCAAATTGATTTCCATGCGCGTTTCGGGGGCGTAGTGCCCGAGATCGCAAGTCGTAAGCATATCGAGGCCATCGCAGGTGTGGCGCTCGAATGTCTGGAACAAGCGCGCGAAACGCTTCAAGACCCCAACCTTACCTGGAAGGATCTTTCGGCAGTTGCGGCAACCTACGCCCCTGGCTTGGTAGGTGCGCTCGTGGTGGGCCTTGCGTTCGCCAAGGGGCTCGCATGGAGCTGCGATCTTCCGTTGGTGGGGGTCAACCACCTGGAAGGGCACATCTATGCGAACAAGCTTGCGTGCCCTGATATCGAACCACCCATGGTGGTATCGCTCGTGTCGGGTGGACACACCATGCTCGTGAAAGTGAAGGACTGGGGCGAATACGAAACGCTCGGGCAGACCCTCGACGATGCGGTGGGGGAGGCCTTCGACAAGGTGGCGAAGGCGCTCGGGCTTGGATACCCTGGCGGTCCACTCATCTCGAAGCTCGCGGAGAAGGGCGATCCGCGCGCGATCAAGTTTCCGCGTGCGATGCTTCATTCGGGCGACTACACCTTCTCGCTTTCTGGCCTCAAAACGGCGGTGCTCACCTATCTGCAGAAGGAACAGCAAGCCGGCAGGCCGTGGAACATGCCCGATATCGCGGCAAGTTTTCAGCAGGCGGTCATCGATGTGCAGGTTGCCAAGGCGCGCGCAGCACTTGTTGAGACGGGCGCGAAAGAATTTTGCTTGGGTGGCGGAGTGGCTGCGAATCCGAAGCTGCGCGAAGCCTACGAAGATCTCTGCGATGAGCTGGGCGTTCGTTTGACCATGCCTCCGCTGAAGGCGTGCACCGACAATGCTTCGATGATCGCGCTCGTTGCGCTCGAACGCTACCAATGCGGCAAGTTCTTCGACTTCGACTGCGATGTGGCAGCACACGTTTCGCTTGATGAGCCTTACTAGCCTTACTAGCCTGTTTATCCGGAAAGCTATTCAACCCGTAATCGCGCCGCTCCTAAAACCTTCGATTGCTTTCTTTGTGCGGATAGCTACGATAGATTGCGCACAAGAAAGCGAGCCGTGTTATGACTCGAAACGTGAAGGGCAATTGAGGGCACAGTGCAAATGAGCGCAACAAAGTTCGAGACAAGCGAACATTCCATAGACACCGCAACGGGCCAGAGTGCTCCTGCGGAGCTCTCGTCGGATCGCGTGAAGAAGATCTTCACCGATATCGCATGGGATTACGAGCGCTTCAACCGTCTTTCGAGTTTCGGCCAATACATTTCTTGGCTCGAAACGCTCATCGATAAATCGCCTATCACATCTGAAACGCAGCTGCTCGATATTGCAGGCGGCACGGGCGATGTTACTTTTATGGCCTGCAATCGCAAAAAACCGGCGAAGATCGTGCTTTCTGACTACACTCCTGCCATGCTTGACGTGGCCAAAGAGCGTCTCGAAGAGGGAGAGAACCGCGGTGTTCCCGTTGAGCTCGCAGTGGTAGACGGGCAAGAAATTCCCTATGAAGACGAGAGCTTCGATATCATCACCATGTCCTATGGCATTCGCAACATGCCCAAGCGCGAACAAGCGCTCTCTGAGATGTATCGCGTGCTGAAGCCAGGCGGCGCGCTCTGCGTGCTCGAATTCTCCACGCCCCCCAATCCGCTCATGCGCCTTGGTTATCGGCTCTATCTGCGTTTCGGCATTCCACTGTGGGGAAAGATCTGCACGGGCGATGCATCGGGGTTCGTCTATCTCGCCAAATCCATCAAGGCTTTTCCTGACCAGGAAGGTTTTGCGCAAATGCTGCGCGATGCGGGCTTCACCGATATCGAATGGACGAACGTCACCTTCGGCGTCGCCGCCGTCCATATCGCCCACAAGAATTAACTCCTCACCAACTGACAGAGATGAGCTCAATGCGCTTGCCTGATCAGTGGAGAGGGCAAGGCAGCGAGGTGACTCTTCGCCGACTAAAATTCGTTTTTAATAAAACCCGAGCGAAGCAGCGACGCATGAGCGCGTCCGCGAAACAGATGCGCGAGCAGGGAAGCGGGGAACCTCGTGTCTTACCCTCTCCGCTGATCGTAACAGGCGTGCTTGAATCTTTCCCCGCCGAGCTTGCTAGTAATGCATATAGAGTGTGCATGGCAGTGAATGCGCGCGTTTACGTGATAAGATATCGCGTGAGCTAATATCTCAGGAGGAAGCCATGCTGCTGTGTGCACAACATGTTTTACCCGTCTCGTCTGCACCGATCGAAAACGGCGCTGTTCTGGTTAAAGACGGCAAGATCGCCGACATTGGCAAAGCGGACATGCTGCGCATTCGCTATGCGGAAGAAGAGGTGCGCGATTTCGGCACCGCTGCTATCTGTCCTGGTTTGATCAATCTCTACGCGCGTCTTGAAGATGCCATTCTGCGTGGGCTTATGAGTGACGTTCCTTACGCGGCATGGATGAAGGAGATCTCCGATCTCCGCAGGCGTCTTTCGGCCGAAGAGTCATATGAGTCCGCTTACCTTGGCGCGCTCGAGTCGCTTGCAAGTGGCATCACCACCGTGGGTGATATCTCTACAACAGGCGCTGCAGCGAAAGCGGCTGACAAAGTCGGCCTTCGTGCGGTGGTATATCGTGAGATTTCGGCGATAGATAAGAACCTTGTCAACTATTCGCTTAAAAAAGGTTTGAACGACCTGGAAAAATGGGCATCTAAGCTCGAATCAGATCGCGTAACATTCGGCTTATCTCCTGCACCTGTGTTCCAGTGCCATCCGCTCGTCTATAAGGCAATTTCGCAGTACGCTCTCGAACACAACCTGCCAGTTGCAATGCGTCTTGCGGGCAGTCGAGAAGAGTATCGCTTCGTCAAGAACGGACGTGCGATCGCGAGCGATTTGCGTTTCGAGCTTTCGGGCTTCATGGAGCTTCCACCTTGGTTGCCCACAGGCGTTACCCCGGTGAACTATGTACTGAACTGGGATGGCTTTGAAGCGGATAATGTTATGGTCATCTATGGCGTGTGCGTGAATCATGACGATATCAACAAGCTCAAAGAATATGATGTTGCCATCGCTGCTACACCAAGTCTGAATGCACAGCTTGGCATGGGCGTTGCGCCTGTCGATGAATACCTGCGCGCAGGCCTGCGAGTTGGGCTGGCAACAGGTGCACCTGGTTCGCTCGATTTCGGCGATCTATTCACTGAAATGCGCATCGAATTGCTCATCCAGCGCGCGCTGAACAATCGAGATTTCATCAGCGCCCAAACCCTGCTTGAGATGGGAACACTTTCGGCAGCGAAAGTGCTCGGTATCGAAGACAGGGTGGGCTCGCTTGAGGTGGGTAAGCAGGCAGACATCATTGCGATCGACTTCGCCGGTGCACATCAAACTTCAGCGAATGACCCGATCTTCACGTTGCTCAGCTCGGCTTCTAACAGCGATATCATGATGACCATGGTCGATGGTGATGTTCTTTTCGAGCGAGGTCAATGGCATGTCGATAGCACCGATGTTGCTCGCAATATCGGACGCGTCTTGAGCATTCGCAATACGCTCAGACCTGATCAGGATTAACCCTCAGCAATTAAAGCGGGCTTCCTATCCTCTTCGCTGCGATTGGCTACATCACACCGAATCGAGCCTATGTGCGGCCAAGCGGTAGGGTAAAGTGGGCGTGATCGTAGGAAAGTGATGTATCGAAATGGCTGGAAAAAAGCAGAAGATAAGCGCTAAACAGGCTGAAGAGCGTCGTCAGGCTGCGCTTGAACGTGCGCGCCGTCAAAAAGAAGCACAGGCACGCAAAGAGTTTCTGAAGCGCGTCGGCATCATCGTCGTATGCGTTATTTTGGTGCTCGCTCTTTCGATTCCAACGGTTGGATTAATGTTCCTCGGCGGCAACTCGTAAGAGCGCCGGCGGTTTTGGTAAAAGATAAGAGGCCTCGTCTTGTTTGGTATCGGTGGATTTGAGTTTTTCCTCATACTCCTCTTTGGCTTTCTGATCTTCGGCCCCGATAAGCTGCCGGAGATCGCCAAGACTATCGGTATGGCCGTCAATAAATTCAAAAAAGCAAAAGATGAGATGGATGGCGTTATTCGCGAAGAGGTGTTCGATCCCAATGCGGAAGAGCCATTCAAGAATCCAGCACGTGCCATCGATCGTGCGCATGGCAAGGTGAAGGAAAAGGTCGCTCGTAGCGAACACGAAGAGACCTTTGCTGAGCGTAAAGCACGCTATGATCGCGAGCGTGCGGAAATGAAGAAGCGTGCTGAAGTCGATGCGAAAAAGCAAGCAGATATCGATGCGAATCGTCAGAAAATGAAAGCTGAAGCTGCCAAGAAGGCTGAGGCTCAGGCAAAGAAGCCTTCGGCCGACGAGCTCTACGGCAATGTGCCGCTGAACAAGGAATTCGTGCGCGAGCAGAAGCCTGCTTCCGGTTCCACCAAAGTGGTGCAGTCTCAAGCAACTCAACCTAAAGCAACCCAGCCTAAACAAGAGGCCGGTTCTAAATCTTCCTCTTCTGCGGGAGGTGAAGCTTAGTATGCCTATTGGACCGGCGCGCATGTCGCTTATGGAGCATCTTGGCGAGCTGCGCATGCGCCTTGTGCGTATCATGGTGGTGCTGCTCGTTTCGTGTCTTATTTTCTATCTGGCAACGCCAACCATCGCGCAGTTCATGCTCATGCCTGTTGCAGAATATCTTCCGGCTAACGAAGATGGACAGGTGCTTCTGAATGTGTTCGGTGCGTTCGACGCATTCGGCTTGCGTTTCCAGATCGCGTTCTGGGCTTCGATCGTAGCCACAGCTCCTTTTATCCTCTGGCAGATCCTGGCGTTCTTCCTGCCTGCGCTCAAGCCGAAAGAGCGCAAATGGTTCGTGCCAACCTTCATCGCGGGTGTGGGGTTATTCATCCTCGGCACCATCTTCTGCTATCTCATCATTTTGCCACCAGCGTTCGAATGGCTTACTGATCAGGCATCAGGGTTCGCCACCATCATGCCTGAGGCAAGCAGGTGGGTCGATATCATCATCAAGTTCGAGATCGGATTCGGGTTCGGCTTTGAGCTGCCTCTTATCGTGTTCTACCTGGTCATGTTCAACCTCATCTCCTACGATAAACTGCGCAAGAGCTGGCGGTATGTCTATATCGGCTTGCTTGTGTTCGCGGCCATGGTCACGCCGGATGCTTCGCCAGTGACGATGGGTCTCATGTTCGCCGCCCTCGTTTTGCTCTATGAAGCAAGTCTGCTCGTAGCCCGCATTGCGTTGCGTAAGCGCGCAAAGACCAAGGCGGAGCAGGCCGAGATCGAGGCGCAAGAAGCAGAAGAGGCGCGTGAAGAATTGCGCCAGCTCAAGCACGATTTCGATGAGCACCTTTGGGGAAGCGAAGATGAGCTCGCTCCCTCGAAGAAGCCTGCGCGCACAGCAGCTGAAACGGCCAATCCTGCGACAAGCCAGTCTGCCAGCACGGCGGCAGATAGATCGAGCAAAGGCGAATAATGCACGAATTGGGCATCATGACAGGAGTTATGGAGTCGGTCGAAAGCGTTGCGCGTGAAGCAGGCGCCGAGCGCGTGCTCAAGGTTTCGCTTCAGGTGGGCGTTATGACCGAAGCTATCGAAGACGCGCTCCAGTTCGCGTTCGAGGCTCTGGCTGAGAACAACGATTATTTCGAAGGTGCTGCGCTCGAGGTGGAGATGATCCAGCCGAAGAGCATCTGTACGCAGTGTGGTCACGAATTCACACACGATCGCTTTCATATGCTCTGCCCGGAATGCGGCAGCCCCTTCTTGCAGTTGCTCGAAGGTAAGGAGCTGCAGATTTCTTCCATCGAAGTTGACTTGCCCGATGAAGAAGACGATAGTACCAAACCTGCTCAGGAAAACGAGAGCAGCGAAGCCGACCAAGCGGTCGATTCCGAACATGAAAAGGAGTAATGCTATGCAGATCGATCTCCATAAACCGATTCTTGATAAGAACGACCGTCTTGCGGATGAGAATCGCGAGCTGTTCCGCGAGAAGAAGGTATTCGTGCTCGACTTGCTTGCTTCTCCCGGCTCAGGCAAGACTTCTACGATCTTGGCCACCATCGAAGCGCTGCGCGATGAATTCAATATCGCGGTCATCGAAGGCGACATCGCTTCCTCAGTCGATTCCGAGAAGATCAAGAGCCAAGGGATCGCTGCCGTGCAGATCAACACGGGTGGCGCGTGCCATTTGGAAAGCGCGATGATCCGTCGTGCGGTGGACGTGCTCGATCTGGATAACCTCGATCTCATCATCATCGAAAATGTGGGCAACTTGGTCTGCCCGACTGATTTCGACCTGGGCGAGAGCATGAAGGCTATGATCCTTTCGGTTCCCGAAGGCGATGATAAGCCGCTCAAATATCCTGGTGTGTTCCAGGCGGCATCCGCTATCGTGCTCAACAAGATCGATACGGCTCCCGTTTTCAATTTCGACCAAGAGCTCTTTTACGAGCACATTAAAAATCTGAATCCTACTGCTCCCATCTTCCCGATGTCTGCTACAAATGGTAAAGGCGTTGATGCATGGGCGGAGTGGCTTGCTGATCAGATTCGCTCACTTTAAAACGCACCAGAACTCAGTTCGAATACGCTCGAATACGGAAGTTCTTGAAGGCACGCTGCTTTTGAGAGCGCGAAACGAGCGACACCTAAACGAGCGTTCTTGAATACCGATCGAGGGAAGAGGCCATCATGGATCTGGAGCAGAAGTACACCTTAAGCGTGCAGGCGCTGAAAGCCTATGCGAAGCAGGCAGGATTCAGCGAGGTGGTGCTCGGTCTTTCAGGCGGTATCGATTCAGCGCTCGTGGCGGTCATGTGCGTCGATGCGTTTGGCGCTGATCAGGTGCACGCTTACATGCTGCCCGGTCCTTACTCGACTGATCATTCGCTCACCGATGCTGAAGAGCTCGGTGCGAATCTTGGCATCAAGACCGAAGCCATCTCGATCGTTGGTCCCTACGAAGCATTCGTTGCTGCCCTTGAACCAGCAGCGGGCGGTAAGCTCGAAGGTCTTGCTTCCGAGAACACGCAGGCGCGTTGCCGCATGGTGTGCTTGATGGCGCTCTCGAATGCTTTCGACTGGATGATGGTGAACACCGGCAATAAGAGCGAAGCGGCCATGGGCTTCTCGACGCTCTATGGCGACACTTCAGGCGCATTCGCTCCTATCGGCGGCTTGTATAAGACCGACGTGTTCGCACTTTCCCGTTGGGTGAACGAACGCGCGGCTGCGGAAGGCAAGGTTCCGCCCATTCCTGAACACATCATCACGAAGCCACCCAGCGCAGAGCTTTCACCTGGCGCTGAAGACGAGAAAGCGCTCGGCATCGATTACGCCACGCTCGACCAGATCCTTATTGCGTATTTCGAGCAAGGTAAAACCGCCGAAGAGATCGTTGCAGTAGGTTTCGATCCCGAAGAGGTGGCCTATGCGATCCGCCGCACGAACTCCTATGCGTTCAAGCGCGCCGTCGAACCACCCTTCCCTGATGCCAAGTTCTACGTATAAATAACGCATGTCGCTGACAAGGCTGACAGGGTTTTTCTTGGCTTTATTGCCACTATTGTCACATACTGTGTGCTACTTGATGAGCGCGTCTTCGGGGGAGAGGTTCTTCAAAAGAGTCGGGTCTTCGAAGAGCGCGCTGCAGATCAGGTCTTCTCGTTCAAGTGAATGCCCTGCATCGTTCAACAGGTTGTCATAGAACCAGATGAGATAACGAGCATCTTGCGAGATCTCGGCAAGAGCATTTCGATACATCGCACGCACGAGCGCATCACGATAGTAGCGGGAATGCTCTTCGAAAGGTGTATTGTTCACGCGGAATCCGAGATGGTTCAAATACAGCTCGGAGAAAACCGCTATGGTGCGTGTGTTGCCTTCCCAGAAAGGGTGGATCTGCCACAGAAAAGCGATGCTTCGCACGAATGATTCGAGTGCTTCGTCCTCGAGTTTCACACCATAATCTTTTTCGCGTTCAGAGTTGAAATACATGCGCAAAGACATCTCATAAGCCAAAGGATCCGCGTAGAGCACACTATCGCCATTGAGGATCTCTTCTTGTTTGATCATGCGCTCTGTTTTGAATTGGCCAGGGCGATAAACATCTGGATCGAGATCTTGGAATAGATAGCTGTGAATCTGCGAGAGCACTTCTGGATCAAGGATGAAGGGGGAGGCGGTCAAGAGTTCTGCGATGCGCTGGCTGACCAAGTCGGCTTCCATGGTGCTATCGTTGGTTTGCTCGCCTTCAGTGCTTGAACGATACTCTGCATAATGACTGCGAATCAACTGGCCGGTTTGATCGAGGGTATACGTTCCTGTTTGGTAGCCTTTTGCCAGCTCGCGCAAATAAGGGGAAACTTCCAAGCCATCAACAGCCTGAAGGCCAATAGCAACAGCCCAATGATGTCTGCGGGCCTCGGCTCGTTCGTAGGCGCTCGCCGGACGATATTCAAAGTTGTCGTTACTATCAGCGGTCATTAGTGTTCGTTCAAGATCCTTGTCTTTGTTGGTTGAATTGGAGTTCACGGGTCGGTTAAGACGGTGATAGCGTTCATTATAGCAAGCAAGATGTTACTCGTTTGAGCCAGCTTGTGGATTCGACCGCGAGACGGTTGTTCGAAGTTTTTGATAGTTGCTTTTTCGGCAGGGGCCGCTTCAAAACGCTGCTTGGTCGATGTGTTTTCGCGGCACGATGCGATCAAAGCGTGCTGATTTCGCTGCATTGGAAGTAGGATTTATGCACGATTTGTGTGCTTCGGCGGCGGTAAGTTACCGTTTTGTGAATCTAAGTGACGAATACGCACATTTTCTTACGCTCTGCTTGAAATCACGATAAAAGTTGTTAGTATAGTCTGTGTTAGCACTCTTCAAGTGAGAGTGCTAATTCGTATCTGGCGCTGTTTCGCTCAAAACGGAGCGGTCCTCTAACTCGGGCAGTCGGCCAGCAAACGAAGGTAACAAGGCATTCAAAGGCGAATGCGTTAAAGGAAAGGAAGTACGTATATGAATTTGAAGCCGCTTGGTGATCGCATCATCGTTAAGCAGGACGAAGCTCAGGAAACCACGGCAGGTGGTCTCTACATCGCTCCTGATTCCAAGGAGAAGCCGCAGACCGGCGTTGTTCTCGCTGTTGGCGAAGGTCGCATCAACAACAAGGGCCAGAACCTTCCTATGCCAGTGAAAGAGGGCGATCGCGTTCTTTATGGCAAGTATGGCGGAACCGAAGTAGATGTTGATGGAGAAGCAGTGCTCATCCTTCGCGCTGATGATATCTACGCGGTCTACACCGATTAAGCACCTCATTCATAAACGTTTTGTGAATTAGATTCACGTATCAGTTCGAAAGGAATTCAACTAATGGCAAAAGAGATTTTGTTTGACGCAGATGCCCGCAGCGGTATGGCTGCAGGCGTTAAGAAGCTTTCTGATGCAGTCAAGGTGACGCTTGGTCCTAAGGGTCGCTACGTTGCACTCGAGCGCTCCTTCGGTGCTCCGCTCGTCACTAACGATGGCGTTACGGTGGCGCGCGAGATCGACCTTGAAGATCCCGTGGAGAACATGGGTGCTCAGCTCGTCCGCGAAGCAGCTGTGAAGACCAATGATGTTGCAGGCGACGGTACCACCACCGCAACCTTGCTCGCTGATGTGATCGTGGCAGAGGGTCTGCGCAACGTGACCGCTGGTGCTGATGCACTCGGCATTCGTCGCGGCATCGAAACAGCAACCGAGGCAGTGGTCGATGCGATCAAGGCTTCGGCACAGGAAGTTACCACCGAAGATCAGGTGGCAAATGTCGGCACCATTTCCGCAGGTGATGAAATTATCGGCAAGAAGATCGCTGAGGCTATGGAAGCCGTTGGCAAAGATGGCGCGATCTCTGTTGAAGAGTCCCAGACCTTCGGCATCGATATCGATATCGTGCAAGGCATGCAGTACGATCGCGGCTACATCTCACCCTACATGGCAACCGATACCGAGCGCATGGAAGCGGTGCTCGCAGACCCCTTCGTTCTGCTCACCGATCTTAAGGTTTCCTCTATCCAGGATCTTATTCCGCTGCTCGAGCAGGTTATGAAGTCGGGCCGTCCGCTCCTCATCGTTGCTGAAGATGTTGAGGGTGAAGCGCTTGGCACGCTGCTTTTGAACAAGCTGCGCGGCACCCTGAACGTGGTTGCGATCAAGGCTCCGGGCTTCGGCGATCGTCGTTCGCGCATCCTCGAGGACATTGCAGTCGTTACGGGCGGCAAGGTTGTTTCCAAGGACTTCGGCATGACGCTTGCTGATGTGAAGCTCGAAGACCTGGGCACCGCGAAGACCGTTAAGGTCACCAAGGACACCACGGTCATCATCGATGGCGCGGGCGATAAGGCTGCAGTCGATGCTCGTATCGCTTCGATGCGTGCTGAACTTGAGCGCCTCGAGTCCGAGTTCGATCGCGAGAAGCTCCAGGAGCGCTTGGCTAAGCTTTCCGGTGGCGTTGCGGTGTTGAAGGTTGGCGCTGCTACCGAATCCGAACTCAAGGAGAAGAAGAGCCGTATTGAAGACGCACTGCAGGCAACTCGTGCAGCTGTCGAAGAGGGCATCGTTGCTGGTGGTGGTGTTGCGCTCGTGAACGCGATCCCGGCACTCGATAAGCTTTCCGTCTCCGATAACGATGAGAAAGTTGGCGTTGATATCATCCGCAAAGCGCTCGAAGCTCCGATGCGCGCGATCGCATCTAACGCAGGCTACGAAGGCTCTGTAGTGGTCGAGAAGGTGAAGGGCCTGCCAGCAGGCGAAGGTGTGAACTTCGCGAATGGCGAGACGGGCAACATGATCGCCATGGGTGTGAACGACCCCGTGAAGGTGACCCGTACGGCGCTTCAGTCTGCAGCATCTGTTGCGGCGCTCATTCTCATCACCGAGGCAACCGTCAACGAGATTCCTGCTGAAGGTCCCGACCTGTCCGCACTTGCCGGTGGCGGCATGGGCGGCGGAATGGGCATGATGTAATCCCTCCTTCGGATAATCCGCACGCTTGAGAAAAGCTCTCCTTCTTCGGGAGAGCTTTTCTTGTTCATGAGGTTGTTTCGGCAGTTGAATAGGTGCATGCAAAACCTTTCTTCAGGGAAGATTTCTCGGGCATTAGGCCGTTTTGGTCGCTCAGTATGCTTACGTTTTAGTAAAGATTCATTATGAATGAGAAATGAATGCAAAAAGCATGCTATACTAGGAATGAAGAAAGAGGGTGATGAAGATGCCAGCGTTGCAGGTCAAAGATTGTCCAACAGAAGTGTATGAAGAGCTTCGTCGTTGTGCTTCTCGTGAGAACAGGAGCATCTCTCAGCAGGCGCTCACGATCCTCGAGGACTATTTGGGGTTCAGAGATTTCGTTCCGCACGATCGATCAAGTTTGCGAAACAGGTGTGGCGAAAAACCGAGCTATATCGAGAAGCGCAAGCGCCTTTTCGAACGGATTGACAAATTGCCAGCCATTCCGGTTTCAGAGTTGGCTCCGTCTTCCGCAGATATTCTTGCGGAGATTCGTGAAAAGGAGGCACGATGATAGTTCTTGATTCAAGTGCCGCATGCGATATGGTGCGCAAGACTGAAGAAGGAATGGCTTTTCGCGCGCTCATGCTCTCAGAAGAGAAAGTAATCAGCTGTGAGCTGCTTCGAGCTGAAGTTGTAAGCGTATTTCGAAAACTGTGCAGGCACGGTCTTATTCCTATTGAAAAAGTGCAGAGCTTTCTTACTGAGTCGACTGCCCTCATCAACGAATACTATTCAATTCAGGAGCTCCAAGAAGAGGTGCTTTCTGAGAGCATCCGATTGGATCATTCCTCCTACGATATGTTCTATTTTGTGCTGGCACGTCGTTTCGGTGCAACACTGTTCACGCTCGATCGCAAACTCATTCAGCTCTGCGAAGAACAGGGTGTGCAATGCGTTGCCATTCTAGAGAATGGTGAATTCTAATGACGGTTAGGGTAGAAGCATAGCAATGATCATTCATGTTGAAACTTTAGAAGATAAGCGGCTTGAGGCCTATGTGAGCCTTACTGAAGTCCAGCTGCGCAATCGACTGGAGCCAGAGAAGGGTATCTTCATCGCTGAATCCGAAAAGGTTATCGTGCGCGCGCTCGATGCGGGCTATGAACCGCTTTCGCTCTTGATTCCTGAACATCGTTTGCAGCGCAGTGCGGCTTTGATCGAGCGCATCGAAACGCAGTACGCTCTTGAGGAGAAGACAGATGCGGGCAGCAGCACAGAAGATGAGAGCGTTCCTATCTTCGTTGCGCCCTCAGATGAGATAGAGAAGCTCACAGGATTCGAGCTCACGCGCGGAGTGCTCTGCGCCATGAAGCGCAAACCTTTGCCAAGTCTTACTGATCTGTTGGCAGACGTCCATCGCGTTGCGGTGCTCGAAGATATCACGAACCATACGAACGTGGGTGCGGTCTTTCGCAATGCGGCTGCACTTGGTTTCGATGCGCTCATTATATCGCCGGGTTGTTGCGACCCGCTCTATCGCCGTGCGATCCGCGTTTCTATGGGTACGGTCTTCCAGGTGCCTTGGACGCGTTTTCCTGGCACGGTGGAAGACTGGTATGAATCGGGTGTAGCGGCGCTGAAACGCGAAGGCTTCACCACCGTGGCGCTTGCGCTGCATGATGAATCGGTCTTTTTGGACGATTCACATTTGCAATGTCCTGAAAAACTTGCAGTATTGCTTGGCACTGAAGGTGAAGGATTGCAGCAGCGTACGATCGAGATGGCGGATTTTGTTGCGAAGATCCCGATGCGAGAAGGTGTTGATTCGCTCAATGTTGCGGCTGCATCGGCAGTTTCATTCTGGGAACTTCGCATGCGTTAAAACCCTTGAATGCGGGTTCGGCCATCTTCGCTCACATCTGCACAGGTAGCAAGAATTATACGTAAAACCCCGTGCCATTAGGAGCGTTCAAGCATCGAAACGAGTGCTTTTGCGGTATCCTGATTATCCGTACGAAAGATGAGACTACACACGAAGATAACGAAAGAGGATCGATGATTTCAGCAGAAGAACAGTTCCGCGTGATCGCTTCTGGCGCAGCTCAGATTATTCCTGAAAAAGCCCTGATGGAAAAGCTTGAGCGCAATAAGCCGCTCAATATCAAGTTGGGTGTTGATCCAACGGCTCCCGATCTGCATCTTGGCCATGCTGTTCCGTTGCGTAAGCTGCGTGCGTTCCAGGATCTGGGCCATCAGGTCACGCTCATCATCGGCGATGGCACGGCGCTCATTGGCGATCCTTCAGGCCGCAATGTTACGCGCCCACCGCTTACGCGCGAGCAGGTCGAGCAGAATGCAAAGACCTATATCGAACAGGCGTACAAGATTCTCGATCCAGAAAAAACCACGTTGCGCTTCAACTCTGAATGGTTGCTTGCGCTCGATCTTGAGGGACTGTTGAAGATCACCTCCAATTTCACGGTCGCGCGCATCCTTGAGCGCGACGATTTCACGAAGCGCTACAACAACAATCAGCCGATCAGCTTGCATGAATTCCTCTATCCCACCATGCAGGCCTACGATTCGGTGTGCATCGATGCCGATGTTGAACTGGGCGGAACCGATCAGCTGTTCAATTTGCTTGCTGGTCGTGAGCTCATGGAGAAGATGGACAAGGAGCCACAGATTTGCCTTACTTTGCCGCTGCTCGAAGGTACCGATGGCGTTCAGAAGATGTCGAAGAGCTACGGCAATTACATTGGCCTTACCGATGAGCCGAACGATATGTTCGGCAAGGTCATGTCCATTCCCGATGAATTGATGGTGAAATACTATCGCCTTGCTTCCACGAAATCGGTCGATGAGATCGATGCGATTGAAGCAGGTCTTGCGGATGGTTCGCTCCACCCGAATAAGGTGAAGCGTGCGCTTGCGCAGAATATCGTGACAGCCTATTACGATGAAGCTGCAGCTAAGGAAGCGGAAGCTGCGTTCGATCGTGTGTTCAAACAGCATGATGTGCCGGAAGATATTCCCGAGTTTGCTGCCGATCTTACGCCGAACGATGAAGGCCTTGTGTATGTTGCGAAGCTTATCAGCGATGCTGGCATGGCGAGCTCAGTAGGTGAAGCACGCCGCTTGATCGATGGTGGGGGCGTGAAGGTGAATGGCGAAGCGCTCGCACCAAAAGCGTACAACGTGGAGCCAGGCATGCTTGAGGGTGCGGTCATCCAAATAGGAAAGCGCAAGTTCGTTCGTCTTGTCTAGCAGACTGATTCATGTGTTCCAGGTCTGCGTGAGGGAGGGCCAAGAAGCGCAAGCGTGGAGTTTCAGCGATGCAATACGTTCTTTTTGCTGGGCTTTCGGGTGCGTGTGCCTGGGTATGATAAGGTTAGCGCGAAGGAATCGCATCGCTGCATTCAACTGAGTGATTGCATGCGGAGAGGGGAGAGGAAAACATGAAATACCGTGCAACTATCGTTTCTCCCCAAGGCGCTGCGCCTGCTTCAAGCTCGATCGAGTTTGAAAGCGAATATCGCGCTGGTTCTAAGCAGAATATCCAAGATGCACGGTACAAGATGCTCGAGCTGCATGGTTCTGAAGCGGTTAGCTGGACCGTGAAAGACATCGAGCGCGTTCCTGAAGCTGAACAAGGCGCGATCCAAGAGCAGCTTATGCTCGATTTTCGTGAGCCAACCGAAGAGCCTAAGCGTAAGCGTCGCAGCGTGAAGCGCGGTATCGCTTAACTCGCTCGAAGTTTGTGTGTGATTCATCACATGGAGCAGAAGAAATCAAATACCAGATCAAAGGGCAGATCGAAAAGCAGCGTAGTTAGTCGATCTGTGCCTAAGAGAAGATATGCTTCTGCAAGAAGACCCGACTCAAAACCAAGCACCACGAAATGCGATAACGCGCTGAGAACTAAGCAGGTTTGTCCCGTTGAAGAACAGTGCGGCGCTTGCCAACTGCTGGCAGTTCCGTATGTTGATCAGCTTGCTTCGAAACAAGCTGAGATAGAAGAACTCTTTGCGGCTGCGCTTGCGAAAGATGGCGCGACCATGCAGTCGATCCTTGGTATGGATGAACCGTTTCACTATCGCAACAAGGTCATCTCTCCCTATGCGCCAGGGAAACGTGTGTCTTCAAAAGCGTGCGCTAAGGATGCGAAGCATTCGCAGGAACAAAGATCGGGCAAGCGAAAGGCTAAAAAACGAAGCGAGCAACGAGAGATACTCTGTGGCATGTATGCGCGAGGCACTCACCGTATCATTCCCACAGATGAGTGCCTGATCGAAAACCAGGTAGCGAAGACGATCATTCAAGCGACTCGTCTGGTGATGATGCGCTATGGGATCGAGCCCTACAACGAAGATACGGGTAAGGGCTTTTTGCGTCACGCGATCGTGCGAGTGGGGCATCAGTCGCACGAAGTGCTCGTAACGCTCGTGACCAATGCTGAAGATTTTCCAGGTGCGAAGAACTTTGCACGTGAACTTGTGAAACGCTGTCCCGAGATAACCACGATCGTCCAGAATGTGAACACACGCTCAACGAACGTGATCTTGGGAGAAGGAAAGGAGCGCACGCTCTACGGACCGGGCTTCATTCTTGATCGTCTGTGTGGATTGAGCTTCCGTATTTCGTCCCATTCGTTCTACCAGGTGAATGCCGCACAAACGGAAGTGCTTTATGAGGCGGCGATCAAGCTGGCACACTTGCAAGGCACTGAGCGTATTCTTGATGCTTATTGCGGCACCGGCACGATCGGATTGGTGGCTGCGCGAGCGCTCCAAGAGAAGGCACCTGCAACGGCGAAGGATGATGCCTCGGTTATCGGTGTGGACAAGGTGGCAGCTGCGATCGTGGATGCGCGCAATAATGCGAAGCATAACGGCATAGAGAATGCTTCGTTCATAGCTGAGGATGCTGGGGTGTTCATGAATGAGATGGCAGGAAGAGGCGAAGCGCTCGATATGCTCTTCATGGATCCACCGCGCTCAGGTGCAAGCCTCGAATTCCTGCAAGCAACCGTCCGCTTGCATCCGCGCCGCATCGTCTACATTTCCTGTAATCCTAAAACGCAGGCGCGTGATGTTGCCTACTTACGCGAACAGGGTTATCGGCTCGAAGCCATCCAGCCCGTCGACATGTTCCCCCATACCACCCATATCGAAAACATCTGCGCTTTAGTCGCAGCAAACTAAAGGCGACGAACGACTCGGGTAGTTTGTCACCTCCTAGTCGATAGGGGTGCATACAACGAGGGTGCGTTCGTTGCTGAATTCGTGGTAGGAGCAGGTGCAGAAGGTGACGGCAAACGGAGGATCGGTGCTGTTGTCGAGCACGACGCAGGCCTTTGAACGTTCATCTTCATACCAGGCATGAAAAGTCTCTTCATCAGTGAAGCGCGTATGTTTTTCAGCCTCATCCCCATTGATGATGCGTACGTAGGCAACCTTCAGTCTCTGCTTCCCTGCGGGTGTTTGTAGGCAGATGGTAGTATGTTCGCGCGCGAAAGCTCCATCGGAGTATTTTGCGAAATCGCTGAACATCGAGCCATTGTCCATGTGGTGTCCATAGATGATCGCATTCAAAACAGAGCCAGAGCTATCATCGCTCGTATCAAAATAGGGCACGCCGAATACGCTGTAATTGCGATAGATATCATGGTGGAGATAGAAGGAGGGATCATCCTTCTCTCCACGCAAGATAGGATAGTTGATCGCTGTTCCAGGAACATTTACCCATGCGATAAGATCGGGATTGACTGCGCGCCAGTATTGCCAATCGACATCAACGAAGTCATTATAGGCATCTTCTGTTCTGTCGTGAGTATCATGCTCGAGTGAGATGCCGTTCGGATTGGGAGAGACATTCGCATTCGCCTGCATGAAGAACAAGCTGCTGAATATGCCAAGCGCAACGAGCATGAGCAAGATGCCCACCGTCATCAGTTTGCGGGATCGACGTTGCAGTCTCATGAGTCGATGAAGGAACGAATGATGCGACGGTGCTGTTCGCGTGCGCGCTTACGTTTGTGTGCACCAACGATGAGTATTGCATTGCCGCCGATAAGGAGCACGAATGCTACGCACATGACGCCGAGCGTGGCAGCACCAGTCTTGTCGAATAAAGCCTTTGACGCAGGCAGACCATTGTTGCTCGTTGCGCTTGGTTGTTGAGGGCCCGCGACCTCATTTTCGCAGGTCTCATCCTGCTGCCCTGTGCTGTGCTCATCTTTTTGTTCTGGTTCGGGCTGAGGTTCGGTGGGTACCAAGGCATCGCCGGCATCTCCGCCTGTGCCAGCATCATCGGGCAGTTCAACTTCAGCGGGAGGTTGATTCTCTTCCGGGGTGGTGTTTGCTGGCGGATCCTGTTCGTTTTCGTTCGATTCGTCTTGCGGCGGTGTTTCAGGCTCTTCTGACTCGCCTTCCTCGTCGTCTTCCCATTGAGCGTAAAGAATGACCGTGCTGTTGTCTTCTGTGCGGAGGTTCTTCACTAGTTGTTCGTCTTCATAGCTTGTTCCTGTTCCATCGGGTGCAGTATTCCATGAAACCCAGTGAGCACCCTCCTTCTCGAACGTATTGGGACGGAGTGGCTCGGCGGTGTTGTAAGCGAGCGATTGAGCCTCCATCGATCCTGTGCCGCCGTTCCCTTCGAACACAACAAGGCAGCGATTTGCCATCCAAATGGCATACAGCGAAACAACTTCATTTGCCCGTTTGGCAAGGTTTAAAACAGGCGCTTCATCGTCGTACCAAGTTTCAGGAACAGAAGGATTGCTGTTCCATTTGAACCAATGGAATCCCTCTAAAACGAACTGATTGGCATTGAGCAAAGCAAGCTGATCGAATGTGAGCATTTGATCATCCATCGTGCCTTCTCCACCGTGGGCATCGAAAGAGACGAAATAGCTGATAGGCTTCCATTGGGCATAGAGTGTGATCACTCTGCCATCAGTTGATGCGAGATTGCAGACCTCCTGCTCGTTGGTGTATGCTTGGGCGTTTCCAGCAGGATCCGTGTTCCATCCTGCGAAGAGATAGCCTTGTCGTGCGAACCGATTGAAGGGGAGCGCCTTTCGCTCATCGAAGGCAAAGCGCTCATTAGTCATCGTTCCTTCTCCGCCCTGCGGGTTGAATGAAACCTGATAGGAGATGGGTTCCCATTGCGCATAGAGATCGATCACGGTGCCATCGACCGAGGTGAGATTGGCGATCTCTTGCTGGTTAAGATACGGCGTGCCGTTTCCTTCGGGGCTGGTGTTCCATCCAGTGAATCGATAGCCCGTACGAGCAAAGGAGTTCGCAGTAAGATTCTTGAGCTCGTCGTAATGGAAGACAAGGTCCTTCATGGAGCCTGATCCGCCATTTTCGTGAAAGCGGAAGGTATAGGAAATGGGAGAGAAAGAGGCAGAAAGCGTGCGGTCAGCCGTGACATCCTGGAAAGCATACGAGCTGGGTGTTCCAACAGAGCGCCCATTGACCTGTATATCGGCTATCTTGTAACCGCGATCCGCCTCGATAGAGACGCTACGGTTGCCTCGCCAGCCAACAGCAACGCGATCTTGCTTTCCTGCGCAATGCACACGTCCGCCATTGCTAGCTTGTAGAGTGATCGTTTTAGGATCGAATTGATCCAAGATGTCGGTCCAGCCATGTGTCGAGCAATACCAGAATTCTGCGCCCGAATCGAGCTGCGTTACCACACCCGAATTCAGGCTTGAGCCATTCATCTCCTGCACTGCACGATAGTCGGTCGCATCTTCTCCGTTACGATTCTTTCCGATCTTCAGAATGTTCTCATCGGGAACATACATGTTTTGTCCGTGGCCAGAAATGAATTCGATCGACTCGCACCAGCGGTCTCCGTAAGCTCCGTCCCAGCCTTCTTGGTCAAGGTCCGTGAACTTGGTGAGAAAAGACCCCTTTGCGCGTTGTGTGGTTCCATGCTTATAGAAGTTGATGCGCATATGTTGTTCACAGCTTATTTTGCTCTCCGCTCCTTGACTTACGACACCAACGCAAATGCCGGCAGTATGGTATCCGTTTTGGGTGTAGCGCTGAAGGAGGGGTACGTGCGAGATCGAGGTTGCTGAATACCATTTTGAGTCGGGGAGCCATTCGAGCACCAGGTCGATTCGGTCATCATTGCCATCAAATCCTACGTCGTTCCAGCGCACTGAGATAGTTGTTCCTAAGGTGGCGTTCCCTTTTGCAGGAACAGCGAGGGCATAGGAATAGGTATAAACACTTTCGGAGGTTTCTTTGTCCTTTTCTTGCGCAGTACTCATCGTTTTATTGAAGATCGGCGTCTTGGTATGAAGGTCGCTGTCGAGGACGATCCCGTTCGATGCAGCGCGCGCAACATCACCGCGCTTGAGCGTGGCTGCTTCTGCATCGTGCACGGTGAGTGAACTGAGCGGCGGAAGCCCGAATATGATCGTGGTCAGCAGGATCGCTACCAGGGCGATGAAGAGGTATTTCCGAGAGCTTGAAGACAACATGATGGTTCTCCAGGTTGTTTCTGGGATTGAAAGGGTAGTTCAGAAGAGGTGCAGGCGTTATAGTCGCCTTCGATCATCGCCGAGCATATTACGTGCGATAGCATTCGTGATGGAGCGTCCACGCAGGTAGTGGCGATAGGATATCCCCATAAGAACGATGCCGCTGAAGGCTACGATCCCAGCTGCTATGAGCAGTGGCACCAAAGCGCTCCCGGTTTTGGCAAAGGTGCCAGGTTGTTCAGGGGCAGGAGTTTCGGAAGCAGGAAGGGGTTCATCGGGATCAGGGATCGCAGGAGGCTCTTCGGGTGCAACAATGCGCACGGTCTGATTCTCGTCCTCAGGATTTTCATGCGTGGCGATCTCAGCTTCATCGCACATGAGTTTTTCATAGACGACCAGTTCCGTTCCTGGTTCAAGTGCGCTTGCGTTGAAGCTGAAAGAGACCTCGATCGAACCGTGCTCTGCCTGCGGGGTGAAGGTGGTCTCATTTGAGATAGCAGCTCCCGCATCGTCGGTTAGCGGGGTGGCCTGGACCTCGCCTTGCTCGTCAATCTCCTTCTTCATGAGGGTTCCCATAACGCGGTATTGTCTGTTCGTGCTCAGGTTGTCGAACGCTACGGCGTCGATCACATGCACTTCGGCGTCATTCAATATCTCGTGATCGCCATCGCTCTCATCGAGCGCGGTCGTTGCGATGCGCGGCTTTGTGGTCGATACGGTTTGTTCGCTGTTATCTCTTTCATGGTGTTCGAGGATGAGCGCGTCGCCTTTCAGGAGCGTCTCGTATACGACAACATCCTGAGGTGCCTCTGCAAGACCATCGAGAGGGATCTTCACCTCGGTCGTGCCGCTCGATGCGTTCGGAGTGAACACTGTTTCGCCCGTAGCACCTTCAAGTTGGTTTCCTGTTTCGGGGTCCACGAGCGTTGCTCGCAGGGTGTATGTGTTATTTGCTTCTAGGTTTCCATAGCGTACGTGATCGTTGATCGCTCCTTCTTGTGCGATGCTTACGAGCTTGTCGTGATCGTTAGCGTCGGAAGCGGTGGTGACGATCCAGGGCTCGGCGGGATCGTGATTTTCGATCACGCCGAAATCGAGGCGCTGCTTTTCGCGATAGATCGAAAACGTGGTGGTTACGAGTTCAAGCCCTTCGTTGGCAGCGCAGGGAAGCTCTTCAAGCGTGTAGGTGTCGTAGGGGAGAGCGCCTAGGTCGTCACGCGCGTCGGTAGTGTAGGTATCGCTCGCTTTGCCGAACCATATGCCACGGCCAGCTTTGCGCCCTTCCTCTTCGTCGTTCGTGTTGGTCTCGTGCGTGTGCTTTGCGAAAGCAGAAGAGGTATCGACCTCGCCGTTGGCATCGGTGATGACCACGTGCGCTTCACCGGTAGTTTGCGACGTTATCTTGAATGGCACGCCGACCAGGCGTTCATTGTTCGTTTCACGAACTTTGATGAAATTGAGGTCGCCCCGCTTCACGAAATTCTTGAATGCGCCTTCATGCGCGCCTTCAGCACTATCGGAAAACCGAACGATCTGTCCGTCTGCACTTATACTGAACGACCGCGGAGCGCTATCCGAAAGGTTGTAGCCATCACCTGCACTTACTTCGGTGAGCGTGTAGTCGCCGTAGGGCAGGGTGGTAGGTGCGAGCGACGCTTTGCCCTCCTTCGCCACGAGCGTGGCGCATACTTCTCCTGGCTGGTAGAAGATGCCATCGACTTTCACTTCGTGGCTATTGTTGTTGGTGATGATGAAGGTGGTGCTGTCCAATGTGCCTGAGCCGAGGGCGCTTTGTAGTCCCGATTCCGCATCGCGCTTTTCAAGTTCAATTCCACTGCGCATGATGCTGTCGACGATGATCGGGGTGTTGTAGCTCGAGACCGCCTCCACGCTGTTGGCGCATCCCGTAACCGTCTTCACGACGGCCGACTCATTGATCTTGTAACCCGTGGGCGCTTTTGTTTCGCGGATCTCATACGTGCCTATCGGCAGTGTAATCGCGCCTGTTGTGTCATAGAAGAAATCATCGCCGCCGATCTTGCAGCCATCCCCTTTACGAAGATCGATGATGCCGCGCTCGTCGGTTGTGACGACCCACGTGCGCTGCGGATCGACCTTGCCATAGTCGCTCTCAAGTGTGGGGAAGAAGCGAATCGTGAATTCTGCGCCTGCGAACGAATTTGCGCCTCCTTGAATGTTGTTGTAGTTGTCGTTGTAGGTGTAGTCAGAGTCGTGTTTGGCAAGCAGGATAGGGGTTGGATCGTTTTGTGGGACCTCATCGAGCGATACTTCGTTCGTCTTTCCAGCTGAAACGATCGCTTCATGAGGGACGGTGTCGAGTGCGAAGCCGGTAGGAGATGAGAGCTCTTTTACGTAATAGGTGCCAACAGGCAAGGCTTTCGACCGTGCGCATCCGTGCGCATCGGTAGTGAGCGTTTGCTTGAGATCGGTGCATGCTTCATCTGCATAGACACCGTACTTTGCTCCCGCAAGCGGATAGCAAGGATTATTGTCTGAAATGTCAGGCAGTATGCTTTGTTTGTTCAATTTGAGATATCCAACAAGGTCTTCGTGAACTTGAAAGGTGCCCACGATATTCTGCATGTTGTGCCCATCGATATCGGAGCAAACATCCAAGAAGAATCGATAGCTCACCGTTTGGGTGGCATAATCGACTGCGGTCACCTCGACCCAACCGCTCTGCACCTTCGGCTCTCCTGTGCCGTTGTCGTCAACGTTTCCTTCGCATTCGCCCCAGGCGAAATGCCAACCCTTCACATAGGTGTAATCGTAGGTGCCTCCTCCTGGAGTGTGAACGACTCCGCCAGGTGCAACATGCCTTTGGTCGGCGTTCAGCACTTCAGGGTTCGCGCAATGGGTGAAATGAACGGCGAATCCATAGGTGCTGCTCTTCTCGGGCCAGCCCATAACCGTTGCCATGTTCCCACCAGGTTCGCAGGTGCGGATGAAGGCTGAATCTGCATCGATTGAAAAGCGTTCTCCCACCACCGGGTTCGCGGCACTGAAAAGGCTGAACAGGGGAGGTTCGGTATTGAAAGTACTTTCCTGATCTTCGCTTTGCGTTTGCGTTTCGTTTCCATCATCCAGCGCTATTTCGATCGCTCCTCCAAGCGGTGAAGCGCTTATGCAGATCGAGCCGTTTTGATAGACATATTGTGAAATCTCGCTGCCTCCTTGCGTAACGCGAATGGTCTCGGCGCGCGAGGCTCTCTCTTCGTCATCGAAGAGCTTGAGGTTGATCGTAGGAGTATCGGCGCTGAAAACCTGTTCGAGGATCTTCTCGGAAGCAACGCCATCGAGCGATTTGGTGATCTTTACGCTTACGGGAAGCTCGGTGTGCTTTTGATCGATCGGCACATACCATGCAACGGTGAGATCGTCTTTGGCATAGTGAGCGGGAAGCTCTACGATGCCCTCTTCGGCGTTATAGTTTGCCTCGGCTGTGATATCCTGCGTGCCTTTTCCCATTTCACTTGTGCTCGCATAGTCTTTGAGCACACGAAAGCGCCCTTCATCGCTCGACGTGGCTAAAAGCGCAGGATGGCAATTCGCGCGGATATAGGTATGCTCGCTATCGCACCACCGCTCGCCTGAGCTCACAGAGGTAAGGTCTATGGTCCGATCAGCGAAGGGCACGCTTGGCTCTACCTGATCGGGTTCGGCGAAATGATAGAGTATGCGAGCCGCAGGAGGGTGCGCTTCATCGGCCTCCGCGGGTGACGCGATTCCTGGTAAGGCTAGGCAGGCAAGGCACGCTCCTAGGCAGAGCGCTACGAAAAGGCCCACGAATCGTTTTGTTCGCCAGGGGCGTTCGTTGCGCTCAGCTTGCGGATGGCAGCGAGAAGCGATCTGCGTTTGCGCAGATGGTCGCAAGAAGGTGCGGAGCTGGAGAGGCGAACCAAAATGAGGCATAAGAACTTCCTTCACTCAGGGCGGAATGCTTGTTTACGCTTTAGTGTGAAAGCCGAACCTCAATAAAACTTGAAAAATATCTGATGTAATATGAAGAGCTAACTTACAAAAATTTGAACTTTTTCTGAATTGCGTAAGGGGAAACCATGACGGAAGCTGAAAAGAATCGCTCATCGCTCATCGCATATTTTGAATCGGGATCGAAGGATAACGATCGGAAACTCGGCGTTGAAGTCGAGCATTTCATAATTATGACCAGCGACGGGACCCCTTTCACCTATGCAGCTCAAGGCTCCATTCCTGGGGTGCATGAGGTGCTCGAACATCTGCTTTCTACCTATCCGATCATCTATCAGAATTCAGAAGGCGAACTGATCGGTTGCGCCAATGAAGAAGCGTCGATCACCCTTGAACCCTCTTCTCAGATAGAGATCTCGATCGCACCGTTTTCCGAAGTTGCGCGGATAGAAGCTGCCTACGAGCATTTTCGCGCTGCGATCGATCCGTTCCTGTGCGCGCATGGGGCGAAGTTGGTGAATGCAGGGTATCATCCTACGCGTAAAGCAGAAGAGCTCACTCTCATTCCTAAAGAACGGTATCGCCTGATGGACAAGCATTTTTCAGACCTGGGTACGCTCGGTTTGCGCATGATGCGCGCCTCGGCTTCCACGCAGGTTTCGATCGATTACATCAACGAAGCAGATGCCGTACGCAAGATGCGCATCGCAAGTGCCCTCGCTCCGATCCTTGGCGCGATAGCAGACAACGTGGCCGTCTACGAGCGCGAGGTAGGTGCCTACCCGCTCGTTCGCTTAGCAGTATGGCGCAATGTCGATGACGACCGCTGTGGTGTGGTGCCAGGCGTTTTCAAGCCAGGATTCGGGTTCGGAGCGTATGCCGATTGGCTGCTTTCAACCTCGCCTATTTTTATCAACGCGAAACAGCCTGATGGGACTACTGTGGAACAGGCGGAGTCTACGCGCAGCGCGGGCGAGATTTACGAGAATACCGCCATGACGAAGGCTGATATCGAGCATCTTATTTCCATGTTCTGGCCCGATGTGCGCTTGAAGCGTTTTGTCGAGATACGTCCAGCTGATTCATTGCCGCAGGAGTATCTCACTGGCTATGCCGCACTTATAAAGGGGCTCTTTTATAGCGAAGAGAGCATGCGTACGCTTGAGCATGAGCTCGGCGTTAAGAAAGGTGCTCAAGGCGAAGATATTTGGCCGCTTGATGAGCGAGCGGTCGAAGACGCGATCGACGCGATTCGCTCGTGCGGGTATGAAGCGCGTTTCTACAGCGAGAAGACAAAGAGCTTGCGTGCTTGGATCGAATTGCTCTTCGACCTTGCGCGAGCCGCGCTGCCCGCAAATGAGAGATCGTATCTCGAAGGCATCGAAGCGTTCGCTCTGAATAAAGAATGGAAGCTCGTTCGCTAAAAGAGCGCGAGAGTCTATTGCTGTCAAGAGAAGATGTCTCTGGAATAGCTACGAAAAGACAATGGGTTTGTTGGACTATCATGCCATTCATCACCTGAAGTGTTGCTACAATGAGGGCATCTGATAAAGAACGAGAGGAGACCACATGGAAAGAACCACTTGGTCATGGGTGCACAAAGCAGCAATTGCGGTATTCGCGTTCGTTGTTGCGTGCTGTTGCATGCTCTTGTCTGGTTGTGCTGAGAACAGCGAAGAGGCTGCGCGTAACGCAGTCACGAGCGAACTCGACCAGATCAAGAATATTGATGCTGCGGCGATTGAAGAGATTGCGGGTGGATCAGCTGAATTCCAGGCATTGGGCGCATACGGCATCACGGCGAATGATGCCTACGAAGCGATCTTCAGCGATTTTGATTATCAGATCGAGGGAGTGAAGGTTGACGGCGACAAAGCAACGGTAAGCGTTAAATTCACCTCAAAGGATCTGGGACAGTTCCAGAGCGCTCTGGTTGCAGCAGCGCAGCAGGCAAGCACAGATGGATCGCTGACGGGCTTGTCTCAATCGCAGATGAATGAGAAGATCGGTCAGTTGGTCATCGATACCATCAAGGCGCTTCCTACCACGGAAACCGATGTCGTTGATTTCGAGGTCGAGAAGAAGAATGGCAAATGGCAGCTGGCTGACGATTCTGGTCAAGTTCTGCAAGAGGCAATCTTTCCTTCAAGCTTGACGTCAGGCTACTAGGAGTCGATTCCAAGGAAACAGCCTGCGCTTTCTAGCGAAGGTCATGACCGAAAAAGCCCGAGCATTATGCCCGGGCTTTTTTACGTAAGAGGCGGGTAGTAGTTGCTCTCAATTCTTTTGCCTCACCCGCTGATCTGGAAGAACGATGAAGTGAAGCAAATGTCTTGGATGCGGTCCAACGATTCTCGTGTGTTGGACAGTGCGTTCTAAACGAACGACCTAGAAGTCGATCTCATCCGCATCCCAGAAGCGCCCGGTGGGGTTCTTCTGTGCGGAGATTACCGCCATTTCTTCAGGTGTGAGTTCGAAGTCGAAGACCTCAAGGTTCTGTTTCATGCGCTCAATGTTTCCTGACTTCGGAAGGGGAAGCATGCTCAGCTGGATGAGCCACCGCAAGCACACCTGCGCGTTCGATTTTCCATAACGTGCACCGATCTCCGCGATCGCTTCGTTCGTAAGGGTCTTGCCGCGTCCAAGTGGGCTCCACGCTTCAACTACCAGGTCGCGCTCAAGGCAGTACTCGAGCGTTTCTGTTTGAATGCGCCCAGGATAGAACTCGATCTGATCGACCATCGGTTCGATCTCGGCATGCTTCAAGAGCGCTTCGATATGATGCGGTTTGAAGTTCGAGAGCCCGATCGCACGCACAGCGCCGTTCTTGTAGAGATCCTCGAGAGCGCGCCAGGTATCCGCATTGATCGCTTCAGCTTCAGTGCCGAACTGCTTTTCGTTCGCGGGCCAGTGGATCAAGAACAGGTCGAGATAATCCACGCCCAAGCGTTCGCACGATGTGTTGAACGACTCCATGGTCTTGGCGTATCCGCGGTGCGTGTTCCAAACTTTCGAGGTGATGAAGAGCTCTTCGCGCGGCACGCCGCACGTTGCAAGCGCGCGCCCGATGCCGGCTTCGTTCTCGTAGATGGCGGCGGTATCGATCAGGCGATAGCCAACCTCAACAGCATCGCACACCACGCGGCATGCTTCGTCGTCTGGGGTGTTGTAGGTGCCAAATCCGATGCGCGGCATGGTCACACCATTTTTCAGTGTAAAAACATCTTGCATGTTCGAACTCCTTCAGTAGCTTGCTTTTACTATACCTAAAGATGACGAACGACCGGGTAGTTTGTCATCTTTTTGGCGTACAACAAAAGAAGCGGGACAGCTTCGTGCTGCACCCGCCTCTGTGGCTATGATAGGTTGTGCTTTGGGCTACGAGCGAGAAAGGCCGTCCACGGAAAGCACATCGCCAGAAATGTAGCTTGCCTCGTCGGATGCAAGGAAGGCAAACGCGTTCGCGATATCCTCAGGCTCGCCCATGCGTCCGAGCGGGATGGTCTTGATGAGCGGCTCGATGACCTCGCGAGGCAGTGCATCGACCATATCGGTATGCGTAACGCCAGGGGCTACTGCATTCACACGAATCTTGTGCGGTGCGAGTTCGCGCGCGAGCGACTTGGTGAGGCCATTCACTGCGAACTTCGAGGTGGGATAAGCACATCCAGCAGGCTGACCGTAGATGCTCACCATCGAAGAAGTATTGATGATCGCGCCACCCGTTCCTTGTTCGATCATGATGCGAGCAGCAGCCTGCGAGCACACGAAGGTCGCTTCAACATTGAGGCGCATGACCTTCTGAAATTCTTCGAGCGTGTAATCGACCAACTTGGTGCGTGAATCGGTGCCAGCATTGTTCGCCAGGATGTCGAGCGAACCGAACGTATCGACCACGCTCTTGAAGGCAGCTGCGATCTCATCAGGATCGGTAAGGGCAGGATGAAGGCCCATAACCGGAGCCTCAGGATCGTTCTGCTTGATCTTTTCGAGCGCTGTATCAACGGTTTCTTGGCGTGATCCGAACAGTGCGACCTTCGCGCCTTCAGCAAGGAATTTCTCCACGATGCCGAATCCGATGCCACGCGTGCCGCCCGTTACGATAGCGACTTTCTCTTCGAGCTTTCCCATAGAAGACCTCTTTCGATCAGATATTTTTTGCAAGTGGCATAACGATAGCATCGAAATACGTGAAGCTCGCAAATTGTAAAACGGCTGAAACAAAGAGCCCGACATGCAAGGCACATCGGGCTCGATGAAGCGGAGTTGTCAGCGCGAACTAGGGGCGCAGGCCCATGCCGCCTTCCAACGTGATGGTCTCGCCGGACATGAACTTGAAGTCGGGCGATGCGAGCTGAACGCACGGGCGACCGATCTCGGTCTCGACGTTGCCATAGTGGCCCATCGGAGGCATGTGGACGTTCGCTTCGAACGCATCGGGATAAGCCTCAGCGAAGTTCTCGAGTTGCGCAGTCCAAGCGAGTGGGCAGATAACGTTCACATTGATGTCATCGGCGCCCCATTCATTGGCCGCGACGCGCGTGAGGCCACGAATGCCTTCTTTTGCAGCGGCGTAGGAACACTGGCCGACGTTGCCGAAGAGCCCTGCTCCAGAGGCGAAGTTGATAACGGTGCCCTTGGTTTCTTTCAGGTGCGGATAGCATGCCTGCATGTAGTAGAACGCAGCATAGAGGCCGGAATAGATCGCCAGATCGAACTGGTCGGTCGTGTGTTCCGCAAGGGAAACACCAGAAGCCGAAGCTTGCGCGTTGTTGATGAGCACATCGATGCGGCCGAATTCTTCGATGGTCTTATCGATGACGTTCTGCACGGTGGCGGCGTTGTCGTTACCAGCGCTCACGTCTGCTTGGATCGGAAGCACCTTGATGCCGTAGAGGCGCTCGAGCTCCTCTTTCGCATCTTCGAGCTTCTGAACGTTACGCCCGGTGATGACTAGATTCGCGCCTTCTTTCGCGTATGCGGTAGCAATGCCATAGCCGATCGATCCGCATGAACCGTCCTTCAAGACAGCGCGACCGCCGCCGGTGATGATAGCGGTCTTACCTTCGAGAAATCCCATGGACCTTCTCCTATCCCAAAAAGATGAATAACGAGCCGAGGTTCGAAAATCTCAACTAGGTCGAGTCTATTAAAACTCGATCGCGTGCGAACTTCGAAGTGGGCAGTTAAGCGTCAGAAGGGCACTTTATTCCGCTAAAGGGTTGCATGTTCGGAGGCGATAAAATTACACACCGGTTACGGTTTGCTCATTTCTAGCAAAGCCTGAAGCGCGGGGCTGAAAAGCCGCTACACTAATATGCGCAGGAAATGCAAGTGATCACAGGAAAAGAAGGGTGGTGCCTCTCATGGCAGATATTCGTGATGGGTTCAAAGATATTTTTCTCGCGGGTGTGGGTGCACTGGCCTATGGTGGCGAGCGTGCCAACGAGCTCGTGAACAATCTCATCGAAAAAGGGGAGCTTACGGTTGAGCAGGGGAAAGAGCTCAATACCGAGCTCAAGCATAAGGCGAATGATGCCTTTGGCCAGATGCGTGATGAAGCATTAGCTGCGCAGCTTCAAGCAATGACCCCTGAACAGCGTGCAGACTTTGTTGCAAAGGTCAACGAGCTTGCGAACAAGGTTACCGATGATGCCGCAGCAGCAGCAGTTAAGGACGCCGCCGAATAGCACGCTATCGAGTGTTCGCGTATCTGTGGGGGCAGGTGCGCGAAGGGCATTCGAAAGTGCTGCTCATGCTAAAACCAGCACGTGAGGCGCGGGGGCGCCAGCGAAGCGTGCAGGAGAAAAGCGTATGGATCGAACGGTTCATACGCTTTTCATTTTGGGCCGATCGTTGGTTCGTGCCCTGCTTGCTTACGAGTTTGCAATCTAAAAGCGCACGTGTTTCATTCGCGCTACAATAACAGCAGGAAGAAGAAGGGGGATCGTGGTGACAGAAAACACGTTTCTGCGGCATTTTCTTACGGCACGAGCTGATGTTGATCCCGAAGACCAGTTTGGCCTCAGTCGCAGTGTGCGCGTGAAACGCGTCCACGAGATCGTTCATATTCTGCGCAAGCATAATTTCTTGCAAGGGTTCACCCCCGAAGAATTGCGTGCGCTCTTCGAAGATCTTGGCCCGAGCTTCATCAAGGTTGGGCAAACCCTCTCGACGCGTTCCGAGATCCTGCCCCATGCCTATTGTAAGGCGCTCTCTCAGCTTCAGCAGGAATGTGAACCCATGCCGTTCGAAACGGTGCTCATTGCGCTCGATGCGATCTATGGGATCGACCGGGAGAAGATATTCGCCTCGATCGATCCGCGTCCGCTCGGCAGCGCTTCGTTGGCGCAAGTTCATCGCGCAACGCTCACCACGGGCGAGGAGGTTGCCATTAAGGTGCAGCGTCCTGGCGTGCGCGCCACCATGGCGCAGGATATCGATGTGATGCGCAGCCTGGCTCGTCGCCTTTCGCATTATATGAAGGACGCCCAGATGGTCGACCTGCGCGATGTGGTCGAGGAGCTGTGGGTCACTTTCCTCGAAGAGACCGACTTTTTGAATGAAGCGCGCAACCTCGATGAATTCAACCGGCTCAATGCCGACATCGTCTATGTGCGGGCACCGAAGCCCTACATGCAATACTGCCGTGAAGAGGTGCTCGTCATGGAGTATGTCGACGGCATCTCTATCCGCAATACGAACAAGCTCCTTGAACAAGGCTACGATCTCGATGAGATCGGCGACAAGATGCTCGAGAACTATGCCAAGCAGATATTGCAAGACGGCTTCTTCCATGCCGATCCGCATCCAGGCAATATCGTTATCTATGGCGGACAGATCGTGTATCTTGACCTAGGGCTGATGGGACGTTTGAGCACGCGTGATCGTTTGGGCTTCGAAAAGGCCGTCGAAGCGGTAGGGTTACGGAGCGCAAGCGCTCTCATGGATGCGCTCATGTCGTTTTCGATCGCACGCGATCTTGCTGCGATCGATCAGCCTCATCTGCTTGCAGAGCTCGATGTCATCTTGGACCGGTATGGCACCGCCGAAGTTGAGAGCATCGATATCGGGCAGTTCTTGGGAGACATCCTGAATGTAACGCGTCAAACGAAGGTAACGTTGCCTTCGTCGGTGACCATGGTTTCACGCGGTCTTGTGACCATGGAGGGCACGCTGCTCGAATACGTGGGTTCGTTCAACATGGTCGACATCATCAACAAGCACATCAAGCGCACAAGGGAAACATCCGACGACCTTAAGGACACCGTGAAAGAATTGCTCGTTGCCGTGAATGGTGCGAGTCGCGGAGCGCTGCGTGCAGCAGAATACGCAGGCGATACCATGCAGTTGCTTTCGCGTGGTCAACTGAAGGTGAACATGGAGATGCTCGGCTCGGCTGAGCCCATGATGAAGATATCGCGCATCTTGAATCGCTTGACCATCGGCTTGATCATCGCCGGTCTTTTGATCAGTGCGGCATTGCTCACGTTCGCGATCGACGAATCTCACATCTTCGGCATGCCCATCCTCGCCTTCATCGAATTCGTTATCGCGATCATTCTTTCGCTCTGGATCGCCATCGACATCTACCGCAGAAACCGCAACCGCTAAAGGTGTCGAACGACCGGGTAGTTTGTCATCTTACAAGAAGGCCGACTGCAAATGCAGCCGGCCTTCGTTCGTATCTAAGCAACTTGATGCTTATTTGTGTTCGAGCTCGAACTCCTTCATGAAGGCAACGAGGGCTTCAACGCCTGCTTTCGGCATGGCGTTGTAGATGCTCGCACGCATGCCGCCTACCGTGCGGTGACCCTTGATGCTCTCGATGCCGTGCTTCTTCGCTTCGGCAACGAAGAGCTCATCGAGCTTCGGATCGCCTGTGATGAACGGAACGTTCATGATGGAGCGATCTTCGCGGCGCGCAGTGCCCATGAACAGATCGGACTGATCGAGGAAATCGTAGAGGATCTGCGCTTTTTCACGATTGCGCTCACCCATTACCTCAAGGCCACCCATCTTCTTGATCCACTTGAACACTTTGCCGCAGATATAGATGCCATAAGCGGGCGGGGTATTGTAGAGCGAATCGTTATCGTATTGGGTCTTCCACTTCAGCATGGTGGGCGTGTTCGGAAGCGTCTCTTCCTTGATCAGGTCCTTGCGGATGATATCGATCGCAACACCAGCTGGGCCGATGTTCTTCTGTACGCCGCCATACATCACGCCGTATTTGGTGATATCGGCAGGTTCAGAAAGGAAGCAGGAAGAAACATCAGCAACGAGCACTTTGCCTTTTGTGTTGGGCAGCTCATGGTATTTCGTACCGTAGATGGTTTCGTTCTCGCAGATGTAGACGTAGTCGGCGTCTTCTCGGATGGGAAGATCGGAGCAATCGGGAATGTAGGAGAAGTTGCCGTCTTCACTCGATGCGATGCACTGCGCATCGCCGAAGAGCTGAGCCTCCTTGAATGCCTTCTTCGACCAAGAGCCAGAAACGATGTAGTCTGCCTTGCCATCGAGCATCATGTTCATGGGGATAGCCGCGAACTGCTGAGAAGCACCGCCCTGCAAGAAGAGCACGGCGTATTCATCAGGGATGCTTAAGAGATCGCGCAGATCGCTCTCGGCCTCTTCGATGATCTGGGCGAACGTCTTCGAGCGATGACTCATCTCCATGACTGACATGCCGCACCCGCGGTAATCGAGCATTTCATCGGCGGCTTCCTGAAGCACTTCTTCGGGCAGCACTGCCGGGCCAGCAGAGAAGTTGTAAACGCGTGACATAGTTACTCCCTTTTCATATACCGAATAAACAAAGGCGAGCAGGATGCCCGCCTGGTTTTCGTGATTAGAGCATGATACGTCAAACCGTGCCACTTTGCTTAGATAAAGCACTAAGATTCGTTAGGCGGGTGACATATCCCTGACCTCGGTGATATTTTTCCAAAACCGCTTGGGCATGAATTGCCGACGAAGCTCGGGATGGTAGCGAGCTTCGATATTGAGCGTGTGGTAGAAGCGTTTCCATGCTTCTTGCATCTTGAGTTCATTTGCGGTTGGTGCGGGTGGCGTGAACGAATCGGTCTTGATAAGGTGCCAATCGCTTCCTTCGTACACACCCGCGATACGGTGGTTCTCATCGTAGATGATGAAAGGTTGCGTATTGAAGCGATCCGCGAACCAATCCATGATGAGCGGCACGACCGAGGCTTTTGGGTTGCAGCGCGCACACCAAAGACCACCTTCAAGTTCTTCGAAGCGCAAGAATTCAAGGATATGATGGCGCTCATTCTGCACGAAGCGTTCAAGCTTCAGAACGGGCTCGACCACGGAGTCGAGAACAGCAGGCACTGCTGAGCCTTTCAGCAAAGCAGGTCCGCATCCAGCACCAGTGAATCTCTGCTGGACACTGCGCTCTCCTTTTTTGTTCTGTCGGAAGAAATGAGCGTTTTGCGGATCC
This sequence comes from uncultured Eggerthella sp., assembly GCA_900542525.1. Taxonomy (GTDB): domain Bacteria; phylum Actinomycetota; class Coriobacteriia; order Coriobacteriales; family Eggerthellaceae; genus Anaerotardibacter. The sequence continues at coordinate 26,687 of UQNZ01000009.1, read as the reverse complement.
ATGCAGTAGCGGATGAAACGATAGATCGAGATTCCGGTGTGAGGATCATCGGCAAGAGCGGCAGTCTTGATGATATTCGCAACGCTATAACCCGCGCGCTTGCTCACGCCCTTCTGAACGCGAAGTGCGAGCGAGAAATCGGTCTCGATCTGGCGTGTGGTTTGTCCGATACGGGGCTGATAGTGTTCGCCCGGACAGATATCGAGCGGGTGCTCCTTGTTCGCATACGTTAAGAACACGGCAGTGAAGAGACCTTCGACACTGCCATCGTAGAGATATGCGATGTTATCGGGCGTGGGGTCCATAGCACGGCCTTTCGCTACGAGGCAGCATCGAGCGCGCGCCAGCCCAGATCGCGCTCAGGGGAATAAGGTCGGCTTGTTGCGTGCAGTGCTTTCTGACCGCTGGCCAGCGCGTCTTTTCCGCTTGATGCAGGGTGTCCTGCAAGTTTCTGGGTGGGCGCCATATCGAAGAGGCTCATCTGCCCAGTGGCAACTTTTGCGGCACGTCTTCCGTGGCGGCCGCCGTCGATCGGCGCGGCAAGTTGAGCACGCAACGATTGCCGCTTGAACGGAATGGTGCCGCCCTGGTACTTCCCCTGACACGTGATGAAGAAACGGGCGCGCTTGAAGGCGATGCCGAGCTTGCGCAATTCGTCCTCGCGCAACACATGGGTCTTGCGCGCATTCATGATGAGCTTCGCCCCTCGAACACCGATGCCGGGGACGCGCAAAAGGGTTGCATAAGGTGCCTTGTTCACCTCAACAGGGAAGAAATCGAGATGGTTGAGCGCCCAATTCGCTTTGGGGTCGACCTCCAAGTCGAGGAAGGGTGCTTCTTCATTGATGATCTCGTTCACATCGAAACGATAGAACCGCATGAGCCAATCGGCTTGATACAGGCGGTGTTCGCGATTGAGCGCAACGCCATCTCCTGCAGGAAGGCGCTTGTCGTTGTTCACGGGCAGGTACGCGCTGAAGAATACGCGCTTGAGCGAGAACTTCTGATAGAGCGCTGAAGAGAGATTAAGGATCTGGTAATCGCTTTCGGGGGTGGCGCCGATGATCATTTGCGTTGATTGACCAGCGGGAACGAAGCTCCGCTCCTTATCGACGGGTCGTGCGAGCGATCGATCGCGTTTACTCAAATAGACCGTATTCTTTTCGGCAAGAGCGCGGACGTCGCGGGCTTCTTCGATGCCGTTCTTGATGAAGCGCATGGGATGGAGGATATCGTGCTTGCTCTTATCTGGTGCGAGCAACTGCAGGCTTTTCTGCGAAGGAAGCTCAAGATTGACGCTCATGCGGTCGGCAAGCCTCCCGAGCTGATCGAGCAATTCAGGCGAAGTGCCAGGAATGGCCTTCGCATGGATGTAGCCGCGGAAGCCGTATTCTTCGCGCAAGATGCTCAGCGCTTCGATCATGAGTTCGGTAGTGAAATCGGGGCTCCGGACAACGCCTGAACTTAAGAATAGTCCTTCGATGTAGTTACGACGATAGAAGCTGATGGTAAGGTCCGCTAATTCGCGCGGGTTGAACGTGGTGCGGGTGCCTTCGTTGCTGATGCGATTGACGCAGTAGGCGCAGTTATAGATGCACGCATTGCTGAGCAGGACCTTCAGCAGCGTGATGCAGCGGCCATCGGCCGTGAAGCTGTGGCAGATCCCGGCAGCAGACGTGTTGCCGAGCTTCCCCTTTTGCCCAGCGCGCCCTACGCCCGATGAGGTGCAGGCAACATCGTATTTTGCAGCATCTGCAAGAAGTTCGAGTTTATCCGTGATATCCATCGTACACCTGTTCGATTCGCCTTGTTCCATCCTATACGAACAAATGTTTGTAGTCAAGGCAAGTGAACAGGCATTAAGCGATTTGGTAACAAAACCACGAGGGAAGATGCCTGCCTGAAAAGCCCGATTTGACCTGTGGTAGAGTTGAGGAGTTGATCATGCATGAGAATGAGGAGGTGGTCTTGATGCGCTTCAAAGATATATGGGGGAAGATCGAGATCCCTACCAACCAAGACGATTTTCCTCATCAAGGGTTTTCGCCTAAGGTCATCAAGGCATTCGGCGTAATGAGCATAATCTGCGCACTGGCCTCGCTGTGCTTGATCGGCGTATTCGCAGCTCATGCAGTGGGCGATATCAACCACCATGAAAGACCCGAGAGTATGCTCCTGGCGATCGGCATCGTCCTGCTCGCCATCACCGCTATCGTTCTCTTCGTTGCCATGGGCATGCGATTCATCAAGAACAACACGCTCAATGGGGAACGCTTCGCCATCACCACCATTGCGCTCATCTTAGGCGCGTTCCTTGCGATGATGATGCTCTACGGCTTGAGCCTGTTCCATATTGTTTACGTGGCCGAACTGGTCTTTCTGGCGGTCGTTACGGTGTATATGGATCCTGAACTGGCCGAAGAGCGCTATCTTTCAAAAGAAGCGCGCACGATGGATCCGCAAAAGCGTGCTCAGTTCGAGAAGAAGGTCGATAGCCGAAAGCCTTTGAAGGGCTACATCACGCTGAACTTCTTCAACCTGTTCTGGATATTCGTGGTGTGCAGCATCCTGGGGCTAGCGATCGAAACCGTGTTCCATCTTGCTTTTTATCATGCCTACCAAGATCGCGCAGGACTGCTTTATGGACCGTTCTCGCCGATCTATGGGTTCGGTGGCTTGTTCATGACCGTTGCACTCAACCGTTTCCACGATAAGCCGATCCCAGTGATCTTCTTGATCTCGGCGTTGATCGGTGGTGCGTTCGAGTTCACGGTCAGCTGGATCATGCAAAGTGCATTCGGAATTGTGGCCTGGGATTATTCGGGAACGTTCCTTTCTATCGATGGTCGCACGAACTTCATGTTCATGTGCTTCTGGGGCGTACTCGGTGTGATGTGGGTGAAGTTCTTGTTGCCGATCTTGCTTTGGCTGATCAACAAGATTCCGTGGAAGCTGCGCTATACGCTCACCGTTGTGTGCTTCGTGTTCATGGTGGTGGATGTGGTGCTCACCGTGCAAACGATCGACTGCTGGTACTTGCGTGAAGCAGGACATGCGCCGAACACTCCGCTCGAAGAGTTCTTCAACAAGCACTACGACAACGCCTACATGGAGCATCGCTTCCAAACCATGTCGATGGATCCTTCACAATCCAGTCGCGTCTAGAGGACAAACAGCCAACCGAAATATCCAACCAGCGAAGATCGCGAGCCACTTATCTACACTAGCGGAAAGGGTAAGGCACGAGGTTCCCCGCTTCCCTGTTCGCGAATCAGCTTATGCTGCTTCGCTCATGCGTCGCTGCTTCGCTCGGGTTTTATTAAAACGAATTTAGTCGGCGAAGAGTCACCTCGTTGCCTTGCCCTCTCCGCTGATGCAGATAAGAGGCCAGTCTTTCGGAGTTGGTGCTGCCCCAAGGGGCGCAGCCTGCGAGGTGTTTGGCGATTCTGAGTCCGCATACTTGATTAGTATTAGGCTGTCCGAAGGAGCGAAGCGCATGAGCTTGCCTCATTAAGGCAAGCGAACAGCGAAAGCGGATCGGCCCAAACGCCTCACAGGCGAGAGCCCCTTGGGACGGCTAAGTGCGCTAGTCTACAGTGCGGGAAGCGTTTCCTTGAGGTCGCGCACGCGAGCGAGCGCATCGTTCATGATCGCATCGACATCTTGTCCGATCACATCGAGCAATTCGGCGGAGATGAAGTGCGTTTCAGGGATGCCGAACATGTGCGCGATGCCCTGAAGGTATTCGAACCCGTAGTTCGCGAACGAGCAAGGACCGCCTGACGTGGTGATATACACAAGACGCTTCGCTTTGCAGAGTCCTTCGGGCCTTCCCTCTTCGGTGTAGTGGAACACGATGCCATTGACGGTCACGTGCTCGATGTAGATCTTCAGGACGGCGGGAAACGAAAGGTCCCAATAGGGCGTACCGATAACGATCTCGTCTGCGGCGGCGAACTGTTTCGCGAGGTCGAACATAGAATCGCCCCAATCGGCTTTCTCTATGAGCGCTACCCGCTGCTCGACCATCTTCCAGTCGAAAGGTGCAAGGTTGCGTTCGAAGAGACGCACTTCTTCAACGGCGGGATTGCCTTCAAGATAGGCGCGGCAAAGAGAGAGCGTGCGCGATTCGTCGTGAGCGCAGGCATTGACGAAAAGGGTGGTCATAGGAGCTTCCTTTCTTGTCGGGTTCCTTGGAAGGGATGGGTGCTCAATGCGTACCATTCTAGGGCAAGCTGAAAACGATCATGAATGAGGTGCTGCATCGTTAGGCGGTTTGCTGGTGGTATCGCTCGCTTGCGCGCTGCCTTGCGCCTCTTTGCGCGCGGCCTGCTCTTTTTCGGTAGCGAACTCGTTCGCCTGTTCCTCTAGTTTTGCTAGGGCTGAATCGACATCGCCCGCGTTCTCGATGAACTGCTTCGCGAGACGCTGCCTGCGGCGTGCGCTGTGGAAGTTGAGCCTGATGCCCTTGCCGTAGTAGCCGGAATCGTGGCTTGCTCCGTAGGCGAAGATGAGGCTCACCGCTAAGAACGGAATGATCTCGACACCGAACACCTCGAAGCCAAGGAAGAAGGCAGCGATAGGGCAGCGCGTCATGCCGGCGAAGAACGTCATGACTCCGATAGCGGTCGCGAAGGCGGGATCGACATTGATGAGCTGTCCGAGCGAGCACCCGAGCAAACCGCCGATAACGAGGGTAGGCATGATCTCGCCCCCCTTGAAGCCCGAGCCGAGCGCAAGGAACACGAGCCCCGCTTTGATGGCGAAATCCCATGTGCCGATCGATCCCGATGCAGCTTGCATCAGGAGGTTCATGCCGCCGCCTTCGAAGCTCTGCAGGCCGAAAGCGACGACGAGGATCGTGATGCCGATGCCGACAACGAATACGGAGATATAGGGGTGGTTCAAACGCTTGCGTTCCCATGCGCGCACCGCGGCGAGGCTTGCGCCGAAGAAGCGCCCCAGGATGCCACCGAGCGTGCCGATGAGCACGACCTGCAGCATAAGATCAGGGGTAACGCCGGGGATGGCAACGCGGGGAATGATATCGCCGATGCCGAACGGGTAGGCGATCGAAGCGGCGATGAACGCCGAAACGAGCAGCGCGATGAAGCGCGCAGGGCTGAAGGTCTTGAAGTGCGTGAGCTCGAAGACGAGGAACACCGCACCAAGCGGCGCGAAGAACAGCGCGCTGAAGGTGGCCGACATGCCCATGAGCGCAGCATAGCCATAGACGTTGCGGTCCTGCTTGTTCTTGAAGACGTTCTTGAGCTTGAAGGCGCGACTTAAGGTCTCGCCGATCGAGGCGCCCATCTGAAACGCACTCGATTCCTTACCGACCGCACCGCCGCCGAGCGTCGAGAGGCAGGTTCCCACGAGAATAGCGGGCGCAAGCGTGGGGGAAACGGGTTTGTTCTCGCGCATCTCCATGACCATGTCGTCAGTCGAGTAGAAGTATGAGAGTTTCATCGCTTTATAGAATGCGAGCGTGGCGATGCCGAGCACGGGGAGTAAGAACACGAGCCACGAGTACTCTTGGTTCAGGCGATAGGATGTATTGACGCAGATGCACAGCACGATCGAGGTGAAGGCCGAGACCACGCCCACCAGGCAGATGAAGAACACGTGGAGCGCTAGTTGCTTCTTATCTATGTTGGAAAGCCATGACATGCGAAGACCTCGTTGAAGGCAGACTGAACGAGCATGATTCAATCGTGACAGTTCTTCTGCACCGCGTAAACCATGACAACCTCACAACTCGGCATCAATTGCGTTACGGATGTTTTTTCACGCCAGCTCGAACCGACATTTCACACGTGCTCGATTACAATGGAACTTCACGAGGGAAGGACGAAGATGGAAACCGAGCTCATATCGCTTGCAGTCATCGCGCTCCTTGCCTGCATCACGCCCTTGCTGGCGCGTGCGATTCCGCACAAGCTTATCCCTGAAACGGTGTTCTTACTGTTCGCTGGCGTTATCTGCGGTCCGCATCTGCTCGGATGGATACAGGTGGGCGATGCGGTCTCGCTCCTTTCCGATCTGGGGCTCGGGTTTCTGTTCTTGCTCGCTGGCTACGAGATCGATCCGAAGAATCTTTCGAACTATCAGGGAAAACGGGGGTTCGTTACCTGGATCTTCACGTTCGCGATCGCGGTGTTGGTAGTATGGGCGTGGCCGGAGTTCTCGCTCGATGGCATCGATGGGCTTGCGGTGGTCATCGCGCTCACCACAACCGCACTCGGCACGTTGCTTCCCATCCTGAAAGAGCGCAATCTCATGGATACCCCCATTGGCAATGCGGTGCTCTCGTATGGCACCTGGGGTGAATTATGCCCGGTCATTGCTATGGCGCTGCTCCTTTCAACGCGCACGACCATTCAGAGCGTGATCATCCTGGTGATGTTCGCGCTCATCGCGGTGGCGGTCGCGATCCTTTCTTCGCGCCTGAAGAAGTGGGATCGCATTTCATCGGCGGTTCAGGAAGGGGCTGAAACCACTCAGCAGACCGTGGTGCGTGCGACGGTGCTGCTCATGGTCACGCTCACCGCGCTCTCGGCGGTGTTCAATCTCGATATCGTGCTCGGCGCGTTCGCGGCAGGCTTTATCTTGCGCTACATCATTCCGCAGGGGAGCAAGAGCCTCGAGACCAAGCTCGATGGCCTCGCGTTCGGCTTCTTCATCCCGCTCTTCTTCATCGTCTCCGGGAGCAATATCGACATCCACGCGGTGGGCGACAGGCCCCTTCTGCTCGTGTTCTTCATCGTGTTGCTCCTGCTCATTCGCGCGCTTCCCGTTTTCATCGCGCTTTCTACGGGCAAGCACAAGCGCGATCTGAGCCGCAGCGCGCGTATCACGGTGGCGCTCTATTGCACTACGGCGCTGCCGATCATCGTGGCGGTCACGATGGTGGCGCAGCAATCGGGTGCGATGAGCAACGAGATCGCTTCGGTGCTCGTGTGTGCGGGCGCGGTGACGGTGTTCCTCATGCCGGCGCTCGCGTCGATCACCATTCGCATCTCCGACACGCACCTGGTCGACCTTGCTCATGAGGTTTCGAGCAAGCCGGCCGATCTCTCTACGATCATCAAGAGCCGTGCTGAACTGGTACGTTTACTGGCGAAGGCGCGTGGTCTCATCGATAAGAACGATCCCGATCTTGCGGCGCGGATCGAGCCGCTGCTCGCGCAGCTTGCGCATAACGATGAAGACAGCGACGATCGTGATGTGCGCTATTTCATTCAGGAAGTGCGCGATCGCTATCGAGAGACGAAGAGCTTGAGCAAGGATCAACTTAAGAGGATCGTTGCTGAAGCAGAGCAGGCAGAAAAGGAGATGGGTACGAACGAGTCCGCTGCTCCCTATGATGAAGAAGGATACCTGGAGGTCATCGCGAAAGGCGAAGATGCTTCGACGCAAAAGCGCAAGGAAGAGGGGAAATAATGGAATCGGAAGTAACTAAACCAGCAGATGGCATGACCGATTACGGCCTGATCGAGCTTTCGGGTAGCGAGAACACCCGCGATCAGGGCGGCATGGAAACGGTTACGGGCCAGCGCGTGCGCTCAAGAAAGCTCATTCGTTCCGACAAGCTCGAGAAGCTCACCGATCACGATATCCATGTGCTTGTCGATGAATACGAGCTGCGTACGGTGATCGACCTGCGTACCGACAAGGAACGTGAGCTGTCGCCTGATCCTACCTCGCGCATGCCCGAGGTGAAGTTCGTGAATCTTCCGGTGTTCACTGAAGGCGCGATCGGCATCACGCATGAGCACGACATTCGTTCGCTCATGAAAGAATTCAGCCAGATGAAGGAAGACCCCTATAAAGTCGTGCGCGATATCTACCCGGTGGCGCTTTTGGGAGATGAGGCAGTAAAGGCGTATAAGCAGTTCTTCGATATCTTGCTTGAGCAGGAAGAGGGCTCGATCCTGTGGCACTGCTCAGAGGGGAAGGATCGTACCGGTTTGGCGAGCTTGCTCATCTTGCATGCGCTGGGTGTGCCGCCCGAGACGATCATGGAAGACTATCTTGCTACGAACATCTTCGCGCGCAAGAAGCTTCGCCGTGCTGCGAGCGATTTCGAGCGCTTGCATCTGCTGAAGAAAGGCGATGAGGCGCTGCTCGCTTTCTTGACCGCTGAGCCTGGGTATCTCAATGCAGCCTGCGAAGCAGCCGAGAAAAAGTACGGCTCGCTCGATTCTTACCTGGAAGAAGGACTCGGCATCACCCCCGAAAAGCGCGCTCGCCTGGCCGAGAAGTACCTCTTTTAAGATGTCGAACGACCGGGTAGTTTGTCACCAGGCAAAAAAAGAGCCCTCGGGGGAGGGCTCTCGTTAGCGCATATGACGCGCAGTTACGCTTCGAGGATCTTGCATGCGGCGATGGCGAGCTCCTTCGAATCCATGCTGCCCGGATCTTTCTCGATGCCCTTATCCATCAGATGCGGAATGGTCGCGATCTTACGGAATTCAGCCTCATGCTCAGGCAAGCAGGCAAGGATGACAGGATCGGGATTGTCCGGAAGCAAGGTATCCTGGACCACTTTGTTGATGTAGCGGTAGAACTTCTCGGCCTCGATCTTGGACACTTCGTTGCGCGAGCGATAATCGTGATACGGATTGAGGTGCTTCATGAGCATGTGGTGATCGAGCGCGGGCGCATCGCTGAAATCGTGCATGAGTTCGCCGAACTGCTTCGCAACGCCCTCATCTTCAACATCGATGCGGTTAAGGCAGTTGCCGAGCCCCTTGATAAGCCCGAAGCGATCGGCAGAAACAGCCAAGATGTAGTACTTGGACTGCTGGAATTCATCACCCTTGAGCGGGGAAAGCTCCCAGTTATCGCCGACGAACACCTGCGGATCGACCTTGTGATAGAGGTTCGCGATATAGACATGATCCTTGTCGGCGAAGAGCGCTACACTAGCCTCTGCGTTCAGCCAGATCTCTTCATCGGGAGCGTTGATCACATCTTCAAGGTGAACGAGGATCTTGTTGTTCGGCTGGATGGCGTAGTTCGCATCGATCTCATGCTTGGCCTCCTTCATGAGGTCTTTCATCTCGATGCGCTCTTTATTGGTGCGCAGACGTTTGTATTCGGTGGGCAGGTAGAGTGAGACGACCGGGCCTTCAGCCGGTGTAGTGAGCTCAGAAATATCGTCCAAGATCATGACGGTATCTTTAGTGTGATGAATGGGGCGCATGATGAAGCCTCCTTGTTGCAGCGGATACGTTCGAACGCCAAGACCACAGCATGAGCCGAATTGCTGTGTTTTCGGCGCGTCTTTAACCTAACATGAGCGAATGCGCAGCTGGGAAGCGCGTGGGTTTTGACAGAAACCTGTTAAGTTCTAGTTTTCCGCTTGCAACTTGACCTTCGGCATAGGTGCGTGCACGCTCGCTATAATGAGAGGAAGATCGAATGAAAGGCTCATCCGTGCAACCTGAAACGTCGCAAGCGCACTACAAGGAATTACCTGCTCGCTATGAGAAGCTCAAGACCCTGTGGGGCGAAGATGCCTTGCGCGCGATCGTGAATGCGCACGTGCTCGTGCTCGGCATTGGCGGCGTGGGATCGAATTGTATCGAGGCGCTTGCGCGCGGGGGTGTGGGCAAGCTGACGATCCTCGACCGCGATGTGGTGGAGGAGAGCAATATCAATCGCCAGTCCATCGCGTTCTATTCCACGCTCGGCAAGCGCAAGGTGGATGTGATGGAGGCGATGATCAAGGATATCAACCCCGAAGCGCAGGTCAAGAAGGTATTCGGCTTCTTGCGTCAGGAGGAGATGAAGAGCTTCCTTGATGAGTATGCGCGCGATGTGGACTATGTGGTCGATGCGATCGACACGATCTCGGCGAAGCTCAAATTGGCTGAACTTGCGCCGAACTACTCGTTCAAGCTGATCAGTAGCATGGGTGGGGCGAACAAGATCCATCCCGAATGCTTCAAGATCGCCGATCTGTATGACACGGTGAACTGCCCGCTCTGTCGCATCATGCGCAAAGAGGGGCGCAAGCGTGGCATCAAGCAGCTGAAGGTCATCTACTCGTGCGAACAGCCAGTCGACACCAATATGGGTAGCGATTGGGAGCGCGCTGAGCGCAAGGACTTGGGCACGGCATCGTTCGTACCGCCGATCTTCGGCCAGATGATCGCCGGCGAAGTCCTCCGCGACCTTGGAAGGTGACGAACGACCGGGTAGTTTGTCATCTTTTGGTGCAGATAAAGGAGAGACATGGCAGAAAGCAATGAGTTTTTCGACGCGCATGCGCATATGAGCTTTGCGCCAGATGTCACCTCGTTCGCCTCATGGTTCACCGAGTGTTTCGCGGGCGCTTTCTCTACGACGGTGAGTCCTGCCGACTATCGTTTCGCACAGCAGACACTTGTCTCATTCCCGAAGATAAAAGTGGGCGTGGGCGCTCACCCTTGGTGGGTCGCGCAGGGCAAGATCTCCGATGAGGACAAGGCGCTCCTTCCTGGCCTCGTTGCCAACGCGCGTTACATCGGTGAGGTCGGGCTTGACTTCGGCAAGAATGGGCTTGCCAAGAGCGTTTTTGCGACCGACGATCAGACCAAGCAGGCGCAGATCGAAGTGCTGCGCATGATCTTCGCTGCCGCAAAGAAGAGCCCCGCGCCTTCAGTTAGCGAAGACATCGAAGGCGCCAAAGAAGCTGGCGAAGCTAAGGGTGGACGCGTCTTCTCGTTCCACGCCGTGCGAGGCGCCGATGTGGTCATAGATATGCTCGAGGAATACGAGCTGCTGGAAGACAATACGATCATCTTCCATTGGTTTTCGGGCTCGAGCGCTCAGCTGAAACGCGCGCGCGATCTGGGTTGCTTCTTCTCGGTCAACGCGTTCATGCTCCAGACGAAGCGCGGACGAGAATATGCGAAAGCCATTCCGCTAGATCGCTTGCTCATCGAGACCGATTTGCCCGAAGAGACCTCCATCGACGCATGCGCAGAGGGCTCGCAAACGTGCAAGCAGGCTACCGAAGCGGTTGAAGCGCGCTATGCATCGATGCTCGAAGAAGCCTATCGGGAAATCGTCACGTTGCGTGGGGAAGATGCGCTCGATGCTATCACGCGCAATGTGCGTAAGATATTCTGCTAAGAAAGAGCTGACCTGAGCTCGTCGATCATTTCTGCAACGTTGTCGCAGGTCATGAGCGCGCTCATCAAGCATGCGCCATCCGCACCAGCGTCGCGCACCGAAGCGATATTGTGCGCGTTAATACCGCCGATCGCATAGACGGGAATGGCTGCGTTCGAAGTGATGCGCCTGAGGAAATCAAGACCGCGTGGCTCCACGCCAGGCTTGCATTGGGTGGTGAAGATGTGGCCAGCGATGCAGAAATCAGCTCCCTGTCGTTCGGTGTGCTCGGCCTCATTGACCCCATGCACCGATACGCCCACCTCCTGAAACTCGCGTGCGAAATCGGGGTGACGCTCGAATTCATCGTAGCTCATCTGGATCGAGGGAAAGCCCTTTGCTGCTGCGAGGTCGACGAAGGTGTTCACCGTGATGCGATGGCGCTGATCAGGCAGGAGCAACGCTTCGATGCGGTCGAGCAGTGCACCGAATTCGCGTTCAGTAAGATCTTTCTCCCGCACGATCACGCGATCGACCCCCGCATCGCACAGGGCAGCGACCCTCACCTCAAGTGGCTGGGCGCAAAGCGCGCGGTTAGTTATAGCGATGATCTGAAAAGCCATGGTGCTCCTATACATAAATGTAATCGTTCATGACCGGCTGTAAACCGCGCGCAGTGAGCGCAGCAACGACCTCTTCCACGCTGCGACCATCGGCGATCTCGAATTGGTCGTCGCCCTGCTCTTCACCTTCGTGTCCGCCGATACCCGTCGAGACCCCCGCCGATATCTTCGTCGCCGCGATGTCGACCACGTTGTTGCGGAAGCGTTCGCATTCACGCGTCGAGATGGTCATGCCAGCGAACGGCATGAAGATGCGATAGGCGCACATGACCTGCAAAAGCTGGCGTTCATGCACATCGTGGGGGTTGATCTCGCTGTTGTTCGTGATGGGGCGCAAGCGCGGGCACGAGAAGGAGATCTCTGCATGCGGATATTTCTTCTGCAGCAGGTAGGCGTGCATGCCGGTGGCGAAGGCATCCTTACGGAAATCGGCCAGCCCGAGCAGCGCAGCGAACGCAACGCCGCGCATGCCACCCATGAGCGCGCGCTCCTGCGCTTCCATGCGATAGGGGAACACGCGCTTGTGCCCAGCAAGGTGGAGCTCTTCGTAGCGGCCTGCGTCGTAGGTCTCCTGGAATACGGTCACGTAGTCGGCGCCGCATCCCTGCAGGTAGGCGTATTCATCGGAGTTCATAGGATAGACCTCAAGGCCCACATTCTTGAAATACCGCGAGGCGATCTTGCAGGCTTCACCGATGTATTCCACGGTGCTCTTGGTGCGGCTTTCGCCGGTGAGGATGAGCACTTCTTCAAGTCCTGTTTGGGCGATGGCTGCCATCTCTGCCTCGATCTGTTCGGTGTCGAGCTGTGCGCGACGGATCTTGTTGTGACAGTTGAAACCGCAATAGATGCAGTAGTTCTCGCAGTAGTTCGCCAAATAGATGGGGGTGAACAGGTAGACGTTATCGCCGAAGAAACGGCGCTTCTCGCTGCGCGCTCGTTGTGCCATTTCCTCGAGGAACGGTTCGGCTGCGGGGGAGAGCAGCGCACCGAAGTCGTGCGGCGTGAGCGTATCGGCTTCCAGCGCGGCGCGCACATCGGCTTCGGTGAAGCTTGCGGGGTCGTATGCGGTGAACGCCTCTTCAACCTGAAGGCGAACGGAAGGGTCGATCTGCTCCATGTCGGGCAGATAGGTGAGGTGGTCGATCTTGTTCTCGACCTCGAACACCGTTATCCCTTCCATCGGCTGATGTTCTGCGATTTTCTTACTCATTCACAACCTCCAGTTGTTTCTTCTTTGCGCATGCCGCCCTCTCTACTGGTGCTGATAAGCGGGTAATTACAAGTGCCCCATGGGCGTGCTGCTTGCCTAGTCCGACAAGAAGCCGGTAAGGGGCGAAGATGCCACCGCACCTTTGTCGATCACGCGTCCGAGCCCAGCAAGATACGCTTCACGACCGGCTTCGATGGCGAGCTTGAACGCGTGCGCCATAGAGGCAACATCGCTGGCGGTTGCGATCGCGGTATTCGCCATAACAGCAGCCGCCCCCATCTCCATGGCTTCCGCAGCTTGCGAAGGACGCCCGATGCCCGCATCCACGATGATGGGCAGGTCGATCTCGTCGATCAGGATCTGGATGAAGTCCTTCGTGGCGAGCCCCTTGTTCGATCCGATGGGCGCACCGAGTGGCATGACCGCTGCGGCACCGGCGCTCACCAGATCGCGCGCGACATTCAGATCGGGATACATGTAGGGAAGCACGACGAACCCTTCGTTCGCGAGCACTTCGGTGGCCTTGATGGTTTCGTAGTTGTCGGGCAGAAGATACTTCGAATCACGCATGATCTCGATCTTCACGAAGTCGCCGCAGCCAAGTTCCCGCGCCAGGCGCGCTATGCGCACGGCTTCCTCTGCAGTGCGCGCGCCTGAAGTGTTCGGCAAGAGCGTAACGCTTTTGGGAATATGCGCGAGGATGGAGTCAGTCTCCGAGTTGGCGCGGCGCAGCGCGAGCGTGATGATCTGCGCGCCCGCATGTTCGACCGCCGCTTCTACCAGATCGAGCGAATACTTGCCCGAGCCCAAGATGAAGCGGGAGTCGAAGGATTTCCCACCGAGAACCAGGGGATCTTCAATGCTCATAGTCTTCCTTTCGTATAAGCGCGAAAAAGCGCAGTTCGTTTATCGTTGAGGGCGTACCGAACTCAGGGTTCGGTCTCGCCAAGTATCAGCCGCAGGACCATGTTCGCCTGGTGGCCTGCACAAACACCAACACGAGGGCTCGCAAGGCTCCCTTCTGCTGCGACATCGGTGCAGCCATCGCCGCAAAGATAGAGACGCTCGAGCGCTTTGCGCGTGCGAATCGTGTTCGCAGACCTCATCCCAGCCATGCCCGATCCGCTCACGATCGTGGTATCGGGGCGGGTGACAAGCAAGGTCTCGACGAGCAGAGCCTTTTGGTCGGGTTCGTCGAACGCTTCGCACACGATCGGGCAACCCGCGAAGAGTGTGGACGCGTTTTCAGCGGTGACCTTCACTGAGTGCAGCTCCAGCTCAACGAAAGGATTGATCGCACGCAGCGTCTCTGCGAGCGCCTCGGTCTTCTTCATGCCAACTTGCGCGCAGGTGTACTGCTGGCGGTGCAGGTTCGACACGTCCACCACATCGAAGTCGACGAGCACGAGCGTACCCACGCCAAGACGCGCCAGATGGCACGCAGCAGCAGAGCCCAATCCGCCAAGCCCGGCGATGCCTACTCGTGCGCGCGCGAGCTTCTGCTGGTTTTCGGCTCCATGGCGTTTCGCAAGGGCGGCGAAGTAAGCCTCCCGTGAAAGAGCTGGCGAAGCGTGTGCGGCAGGCGTCCTCATTAGCCGCCTCCCACGAAGTGAACGATCTCGACCTTGTCGCCATCGTGAAGCAAGGTGTCATCGAAGGTGCCGCGCGGGACGATCTCGCCGTTCAGTTCGACCGCGACGCGGCTGCGGTCCAGGCCGCGTTCTTCGACGAGCTTCGCAACGCTCCAACCGCTGGCTATCTCGAACTCTTCGCCATTGACGATGATCATGCATGCCTCCTTTGCGTCCAATAAAAAAGCACCACGAAGAAACCCCACCGAAGGTGGTGAGCCCCTTCATGATGCTTGCGCGTCAATCTGAATTCAACATACCATGATTCACCATCAAGAACAAGCACGGCAGGGTATAATCGGATGCCTGATGACGAACGAACGAGTCATACCTGAAGCGCGCGCACACGACGCGATGCGTTTGATCGAAAAGCTCGAGGCAGAGCAGACGCTCCAGCGCGAAGAATGGGTCGCACTCTTCGCCGCGCAGCACGATCCGGCGCTGCGAGCTCATCTGTTCGAGCGTGCACGTGCGGTGCGCGACGAGCACTATGGCCGCCAGGTATTTCTGCGGGGCCTCATCGAGTATTCCAACTATTGCAAGAACGATTGCTATTACTGTGGGATCCGAGCATCCAATGCGCATCTGCGCCGCTATCGCCTGAGTCCCGAAGAGATCCTTGCTTGTTGCGAACAGGGCTACGACCTGGGCTATCGCACGTTCGTTCTGCAGGGCGGGGAAGACCCGAAGGTTTCGCTCGTAGATATCGTCGGCGCACTGCGCGCGCGCTTTCCCGATTGCGCGATCACGGTCTCGGCGGGCGAATTGCCGCGCGAGGTCTACCAGCAGCTCTTCGACGCGGGGGCAGACCGGTATCTCTTGCGCCATGAAACAGCCGATCCTCGCCACTATGGCAAGCTTCATCCTGCATCCATGAGCCTCGAGGAGCGCAAGGCCTGCCTGTTCACCCTGCGCGAGATCGGGTTTCAGGTGGGGAGTGGATTTCTGGTAGGCGCACCAGGGCAAACGACCGAATCGATGGCGGCGAACTTCGCGTTCTTGCACGAGCTCGATCCGCACATGATCGGCATCGGTCCCTTCATTCCGCATAGCAGCACGCCGTTCGCCAGCAAACCGCCCGCCACGATGGAAGAGACCCTCTTCTTGCTCGCGTGCTTACGGCTGGCTCATCCACGTGCGCTTCTTCCCGCAACGACCGCGCTCGCCACGATCGACCCAAAAGGGCGTATGGCTGGCCTTGAAGCGGGAGCGAACGTGATCATGCCGAATCTTACGCCCGCATCCTATCGCGGCGACTACGCGCTCTACAACAATAAGCTCGCTACCGGGCTTGAGGCAGTCGAACAGCACGATGAGCTCGAAGCCATTCTTTCCGCACAGGGGTATTCGGTCGAATCATCGCGCGGCGATTCGCTCGTCGTTAGATCGCTGTTAGATCGCTGTTAGATCGCAGCGCAATCGTCGTTCAACGCATCAAGACCAACCATTCAGACCGCTTTTCCTCATCTCGAACAGACTCGAGCAAACGCACGCTCCAAAAACACGTTATACTTTGTGCACTTATGCATGAGAGGGGCCGCACCAAATTGCGGCGTTACCGATAAGGCTCAAGTCACGAGTTCGAGGAGGCTTAATGGCTCGACTTATCATCGAAGAAGCATCCGCTGCTGAAGCGGGCTTCAAGCAACTATCGCAAGAGGCGGCGCGGCGCATCGTCGCGATGCCAGCGGACCAATGTCCGGTCGAATTCACGCAATCGCTCACTCGCCTGTTCCTTTCGGAATCGTGCGGCAAATGCACGCCTTGTCGCATCGGCCTTGCGCAACTGGTCCAACTTCAGCAAGAGGTGCTCGATGGTGTGGGCACCACCGAAACGGTCGAGCTCATTGCCACCACGGCGCAGGGAATCCTGGACAGCGCCGATTGCGCGATCGGCCACGAAGCAGCCCGTATGGTACTCAAAAGCCTGCGCTCCTTCGAAGAGGATTATCGCTCGCATGCTGAAGCTGACCTCTGCTCCGCCGAGCGCAACGCCTATGTTCCCTGCCAGGGCACCTGTCCTGCGCATATCGACATCCCCGGTTACATCGCGCTGGTGAACGCGGGTCAGTACGAAGATGCCCTGCGCGTGATCCGCAACGATAATCCGCTGCCTACGGTCTGTGGGTATGTGTGCGAACATCCCTGCGAATTCACCTGCCGCCGGAGTCTCGTGGACGATGCGGTGAACATCTGCGGCATCAAGCGCTACGCGGCCGACCACGCCGCGCCCTACCAGCCTCAGCAAAACCTCGCACCCACGGGCAAGAAGATCGCCGTGATCGGCGGCGGCCCAGCGGGTCTTTCGGCAGCGTATTACCTGCAGCTGATGGGCCACGACGTTTCCGTTTACGATCAGCGCTCCAAGCTTGGCGGCATGGTGCGTTACGGCATCCCCGACTATCGCCTGCCGCAGGAAAAGCTCGATCAAGACATCGATTTCATCCTTTCAACAGGCGTAAAGGCATTCACCAATACCACGATCGGCACCGACCTCACCTATGAGGACCTCGCGAACGATTTCGATGCGATCTATCTTTCGGTGGGCGCGCACGACGAGAACAAGCTCGGTTGCCCGGGCGAGGACGCCGAAAACGTGCTTTCGGCGGTACGGTTCTTGCGTGCCGCAGGCGATGGCCTCGCCCCCGATCTTACGGACAAGCGCGTGGTCGTCGTTGGTGGCGGCAATGTTGCGATGGACTGCACGCGTACGGCGCGTCGTCTGGGTGCGGCAAGCGTTGAATGCGTCTATCGCCGACGCATCGCGGACATGACTGCGCTTCCTGAAGAGATCGAAGAAGCGATGGCCGAAGGCTGCCAGATCTCCGAGCTCATGGCGCCGATCCGCATCGAAGCGAATGCGACTGGCGCGGTGCGCGCGCTCGTGGTGCAACCGCAGTACATCGGCGCAGTGGGGGCAGATGGCCGTCCGAAGCCTCAGGCAGCGAACGTTGCCGAAGTGGAGATTCCCTGCGATGTGATCATCGTGGCCATCGGTCAGAAGATCAACACCGATGCGTTCGCGCATGTGATCGCCACGGAACGCGGACGCATTCTGGCGAACGATCAGGGCGCCCTTGCCGATCGTGAAGGCCTGTTCGCAGGTGGCGATGCGGTTACCGGACCGGCAACGGTCATTCGCGCGATCGCAGCAGGCAAGGTTGCTGCTGCCAACATCGACGAAGCGCTCGGCTTTCACCATAACGTGCACGATGAAGTCACGATTCCCGCCCCGCTCACCACGCGACCGGCAACCGGGCGCGTCGAACAGACGAACCGCCGGTTCGCCGAGGCGATCAAAGACTTCGACATTGCGAAGAACGGCATGAAGAAAGACGAGGTCGAGCAGGAAACGAGCCGCTGCCTGCGTTGCGACCATCACGGCTTTGGCAAAGTTTGCGGAAAGGAAGCACTGGTATGGTAACGCTCACGATAGACGACACTTCCGTAACCGTTGAAGACGGTGCCACCATCCTCGATGCTGCCAAGGCGGCGAACATCAGCATTCCGACGCTGTGTTACTTCGAGGGACTGTGCGATATTGGCGCTTGCCGCGTGTGCTGCGTGGAGGTTGAAGGCGATGAACGCCTGAGCGCCGCATGCAACACGCCAGCCCCAGAAGGCATGGTGGTTCGTACGCATTCTGACCGTGCAGAAGCAGCGCGCAAGACGAATCTCGAGCTCATCCGCTCGCGCCACGATCTTGATTGTCGCAATTGCGTGCGCTTTGGCACGTGTCGCTTGCAGTATCTGCTGAAATCCTATGGCCTGGCTGGCCCCGATGCCACGCCGGCGATTTACGCGAACGAGCTCCCGCGCGGCAAGCGTGCCGAGTGGGATCCGCACGCGATCATCCAGCGCAACGCGAGCCGCTGCATTCAATGTGGCCGCTGTGTGGCTGCCTGCAAGAAGCTGCAGGGTATCGGCGTGTGGGAATTCATCGGCACGGGCTCGCGCTCGAGCATTGGGGTGGCCGATAATCGCACGATGCGCGAAGCCGGCTGCGTGGCATGCGGCCAGTGCATCACCCACTGCCCGGTCGGCGCACTTTCCGAGCGCGACGATATCGCCCGCCTGCATGCGGCGATCGCCGACCCCGAGGTAACCACGGTGGTGCAGATCGCGCCTGCAACGCGCACGGCGTGGGCCTCTTCGTTCGGCAAGCAAGACGGTGAACTGGGCGTGGAGCGCATGTGCGCTGTGCTCAAGGAGATGGGTGTGGACTATGTGTTCGACACGGTGTTCGCCGCCGACCTCGCCATCATGGAAGAGGGTACCGAACTCTTGAACATCGTGAAAGCGGGCGAGATCGATCGCTTGCCGCTGTTCACCTCATGCTGCCCTGGTTGGGTGAATTTCGCGCGCACGCGCTACCCCGAATCCGTCGCCCAGCACCTTTCGTCGGCGAAGAGTCCGATGCAGATGTTCGGTGCCGTGGTAAAGACCTGGTTCGCGGAGAAGAACGGCCTTGCGCCAGAGAAGATCTTCTCGGTCGCGCTCATGCCGTGCACCGCGAAGAAGGTCGAGGTCGCGTTGCCGGGCATGTCCTCGAATCCTGGCGTGCCTGATATGGACGCCTCGCTCACTACCCGCGAATTCGCACGCATGATCGCCCAGAGCGAGATCGACGTTGAAGCGCTCGAAGATGCGCCGCTCGATGATCCTCTCGATAAGGGCACGGGTGCAGGTGTGATCTTCGGCACGACCGGTGGCGTGATGACCGCGGCGCTCCGCACTGCAGCCGCGATCATGACCGGCTCGAACCCTGAACCCACCGGCTTCGAGTTCGCTCCTGCCGCCGAAGGCCCCTGGAAGGAAGCGGTGTTCGACTTGGCAGGGACGCCGATCCGCTGTGCGGTCGTGCATGGGCTGGCGAACACTGACCAGCTTATTGCGGCGCTCGATGCGGGCACGGTGGACTACGACTTCATCGAAGTGATGGCCTGTCCTTCAGGATGCGCTGGCGGTGGTGGTCAGCCGATCGATGGCAGCGACCGCGAACTGGGCTTTGCGCGCGGCGCGGTGCTGCATACGCTCGATACCGACGCGCCCGTGCGTTTCTCGCATGAGAATCCCGTCATCGAGACGATCTATGCGGAATACTTCGGCGAACCAGGCTCAGAGCGCGCCGAAGAGCTCCTGCATGTGCACGCACACTAGAACCGCAGGTCGCGCTTACCTTCTTTGATGGCCGCAAGATTCTTCTCGAGCACGGCATAGACCGGCGCGCGCTTGAAGTCTTCGTTTGCCATCTCGGCATCGATGAGTGCTTCGCCAAGCGCTCGAGCTTCGGGCGAGGCGTAGTCGAGCAGGTATTCTTCGAGCGTCATGAGTGCATTCGGGTGGCAGAAGCCTGCGATCTGTTCGTTCTTGCAAAGCTCCATGAAGCGATCACCCTGGCGTCCTGCGCGATAGCACGCCGTGCAGAAGCTGGGAATATAGCCAAGCTCCATGAGCCAGCTGACCACTTCGTCCAAGCTGCGGTTGTCGTAGACGTTGAACTGCGCGGTGCTCGCCTCTTCGTCCTCCTCGCTCACGTATCCACCCACGCTCGTGCGCGATCCGCCCGATATCTGCGATACGCCCAGCTCAAGAAGCTGTTCGCGCATGGCTTGTGGCTCGCGCGTCGAGATGATGAGACCGGTGTAGGGAACGGCGATGCGGATACATGCGACGATCTTCGCGAACACATCGTCGGGCACGCCGTTGTCGAAAGTGTCGGGATCGATATCGTCCGCCGGGCGCACGCGCGGCACGCTGATCGTGTGCGGACCTACGCCGAACACCGCTTCGAGATGTTCGGCATGCATGAGCAGCCCAGCGAATTCGTAGGCATAGCCCTCCAGGCCGAAGAGAACGCCCAGGCCCACATCGTCGATGCCCGCTTCCATCGCGCGGTCGTGCGCTTCGGTGTGGTAGGCGTAGTTGCTCTTTGGGCCGGTGGGGTGGAGTTCTTCATAGCGCTTTTTGTGATAGGTCTCCTGGAACAGGATATAGGTGCCGATCTCGGCTTCCTTGAGCTTGCGGTAGTTCTCGACCGTGGTAGCTGCGATGTTCACGTTCGCGCGACGGATCGCGCCGTTCTTGTGCTTGATCGAGTAGATGGTCTGAAGGCTCTCGAGCACGTACTCGATCGGGTTGTTGATCGGGTCTTCGCCCAGCTCGATCGCGAGGCGCTTGTGGCCCTGGTCTTGCAGCGCGATCACTTCGGCGGCGATCTCTTCTTGAGTGAGCTTCTTGCGCGGGATCGTCTTGTTCTGCAGATGGTAAGGGCAATACACGCAGCCGTTCATGCAGTAATTCGACAGATAGAGCGGCGCGAAGAGCACGATGCGATTGCCATAATGGTCGTCCTTGATCGCATGGGCCAGCGCGAAGATGCGCTCGATGCGCTCTTTGTCTTCGCAGGCCAGAAGAACGCTCGCTTCGCGGTGGGTGAGCCCGTTCCCTTCAGCGGCTTTCTCGAGGATGCGATCGACGAGCGCAAGATCGGCGGCATCAGCGCGAGCAGCTTCAAGGGTCGCAAGGATCTCTTCGTGGTTGATGAATTCCTCCGCGCGGGGAGAGGCAGGATCATAGGGCGGAATAGTAATGGTCATGGGTTCTTTCGTTCCGATCGTGCGTAACGGGTTTTTCATAATCGAGGAATATAATACGAATGCGTAAAGGATACCAGCAAACACGCACGCCGTGCGATGTTTCTGTGAACTCTAAGGAAAGAATCCATGGTCTCTGAACACAACGTTTCGACCCCTTCGCTCGATCTTGAACAGCGTGATGCGCTTTCGGCCACGCCGAAGGGGATGCGCATCACGATCGGGCTGTTCGGCAGGCGCAATGCGGGCAAGAGCAGTGTGGTGAATGCGCTCGCGCGCCAGCCGGTGAGCATCGTGAGCGAAGTGCCAGGTACCACGACCGATCCGGTCGAGCGAGCGATGGAGCTTCTGCCGCTCGGCCCCGTGCTCTTCGTGGATACTGCGGGTATTGACGACGATGCCGAAGTGGTGGGGCAGTTGCGCGCTGAGACTACGCGCAAAGCGATGAAGGGCTGCGATCTGGCCTTGCTCGTGTATGAGCAGGGTAGGTGGGGAGAGGTGGAGCGCGATCTACTGGCGGATCTTGAGCGAGAAGCGATCCCTGCAGTGGTCGTGGCGAACAAGATCGACCTTGCAGGCGAGGGGGCTGCGAACGATAGGGCTGCGAGCGATTTCGATCAAGCGGTGCGCGTTTCGGCAAGTGAGCGCACGGGCATGGGCGAACTGCTCCAAGTGATCATCGATGCCGCCCCTGAAAGCCTGCTTGAGGATCCGCCGCTTGCGCGTGACCTGGTCAATTCGGGAGATACGGTCGTGCTCGTCGTTCCGATCGACAAGGAAGCGCCCAAGGGTAGGCTGATCTTGCCTCAAGTGCAAACAGCCCGCGATTTGCTCGATGGGGGAGCGCTGCCGTATTTGGTGCGCGATACCGAGCTGGCTGCCGCGCTCGCTTCGCTCAAAGAGCCGCCCGCGCTTGTCATCACCGATTCGCAGGTGTTCCATCAGGTGGCCGAGATCGTCCCCGAGGAGGTTCCGCTCACGGGCTTTTCCGTGATAATGGCGCGCGCAAAGGGGGACATCCATGCGCAAGCCGCGGCGCTTCAGGTGCTTGCGCAGTTGGGTGAAGACGCGCGCATTCTTATTGCTGAAGCGTGCACGCACCATCCGATCTCGGAGGACATCGGCACGGTGAAGATCCCGCGTTTGTTGCGCAAGAACCTGGGCGAAGGCATCACGATCGACCATGTTCAGGGCAAGGACTTTCCGAACGATCTTTCAAGCTACGATTTGGTGATCCATTGTGGAGCATGCATGTTCAGCAGGCGAGTGATGCTCTCGCGCATCCAAGCGTGTGAACGGGCAGGCGTGCCTATCGCGAACTACGGCATGGTGTTGGCGCACTTCGCAGGCATCGCCAACCGCGCCCTCGCCCCCTTCTTGCTTTAAGGTGACAAACTACCCGGTCGTTCGACATCTATCTATATCAGCGAATCGGGCGAGACACGAGGGTGACCCGCTTCCCTGTTCGCGCATCTGCTTCGCAGAGGCGCTCATGCGTCGCTGCTTCGCTCGGGTTTTATTACTAATGAATTTAGTCGGCGAAGAGTCACCTCGCTGCCTCACCCTTTTCGCTGATACAGATAAGAGACTAGTCTTTCGGGGTTGTCGCTGTCATAAGGGGCGGAGCCTGTGGGGTGGTTGGACGACTCTGAGTCCGCACTTGTAAATAGTAATAGGCTGTTCGAAGGAGCGAAGTGCACGAGATAGCCTGCAAGATATTGCAGGCTATCGAGCAACGTAAGCGGGTCGACCCAACCACCCCTCAGGCGTAAGCCCCTTGTGGCAATGAACGGGGAACCTCGTGTCTTACCCTCTCCACTGATCGAGTGTAAAACGATGCCTGCGAGGTGGCGGTGATTTATAATCGAGTATGAGAAATGAAGGCGCGATAAGAGCGCACACCTGCGCAGTACGAAGGATGGAAGATGGATCTTACTCCTGGAGCGAAAGCCTACGGCTTCACGGTCGAAACACATGAAGAATTGCCCGAGATCGACGGCGCCGCAACCCTTATGCGTCACGAAAGCGGCGCGCGCCTGCTCTATCTGGCAAACGAAGACAACGACAAAGCCTTCTCCATTGGCTTCAAGACACCACCGGTGAACGATACGGGCGTCTTCCACATCCTGGAGCATTCGGTGTTGTGCGGCTCGGACAAGTTCCCGGTGAAGGAGCCGTTCGTGAACCTGCTCAAGAGCTCGATGCAAACGTTCTTGAACGCCATGACCTTCGCAGACAAGACAGTCTATCCCGTTTCGAGCACGAACGAGAAAGACCTGATGAACCTTATGGATGTCTATCTCGATGCGGTGCTCCATCCTGCCATCTACAAGCGCAAAGAGATCTTCGAACAGGAGGGTTGGCACTACGAGCTCGAGATCGCCGACGCGCCGCTCACGTATAACGGCGTGGTGTTCAACGAGATGAAGGGCGTCATGTCCGATCCTGACAACGTGCTCTTCGACGCGCTCCAAGCGGCGCTCTTTCCCGATACCGCCTATCGTTTCGAGTCGGGCGGCCTGCCGAGCGCGATCCCGAACCTCACCTACGAAGACTTCCTCGACAACCACGCGCGTCACTATCAGCTGAGCAACAGCTACATCACGCTCTATGGCAACCTCGACATTGACAAGATGCTCGAGTTCCTGAACATGAACTACCTTTCTGCGAACAAAGCGCCAGAACCTGCAGGCGCGCCGAACCCGCTCATGGTCCAAGACCCGGTTGAAGCGCTCGATGTGGTGGTCGAGATGAACACCTCGCCCGAAAACGCGTGCGCTGGGCTCGGCTATGTGATCGGCACGGCGGCAGACAATGAACGCATCATCGCTGTCGACATCCTCATGGATGCCCTTATGGGTTCGAACGAGGCACCGCTGAAGAAAGCGCTGCTCGAGGCAGGGTTCGCAGGTGATGTGTTCGACTACATGAACAAATCGATCCTGCAGCCCTTCGTTCTGATCGAAGCGAAGGGCATCGAGGCCCAAAAAGCGCACGTGTTCAAGGAATGCCTCGAGCGCGAAGTGCGCAAGCTCGTGGAGGGCGGCATCGATAAGCAGCTGATCGAAGGGGCGATCGCGCATGCGGAATTCGTGATGCGCGAAGGCGATTTCGGCACATCAACGGGCGTGATCCTGGCGGTGAATGCGCTTTCTGCCTGGCTCTACGATGATGCGCAGGCCATAGACCCGCTGCGTTACGAAACCACGTTCGCCGCGCTGCGCGAGAAGCTCGAGACCGATTACTTCGAAGGTCTGCTCGCAGAAGTGCTGCTCGAGAACGACCATCGCGCCTTCGTTGAAGTGGTGCCCACCGCCAAGGAGTCGAGCGAAGAGGCAGAGCGCCTTGCCGCCATCAAGCAGACGCTCAACAGCGCACAGCTCGAAGCTATCATGGCTGAGGCCGAGGAACTTCACCGCATTCAGATGGAGCCTGATAGCCCCGAAGCGCTCGCCACGCTTCCGCTGCTCGAGCTCTCCGACATCGCTGAGACGCCTGCGGAGCCAGATTGGCACTTCGAGGCAGGCACGCCGTTGCCCAGCATCGTCCATGAAGTGCCCACGCATGGCATCGACTATCTGTCCTACTACTTCTCGCTCGATCACGTTACGTATGGCGAACTGCCCTACGTCACGCTGCTCGCGAACTTGCTCGGCAAGCTCGATACTGAACACTACACCGCTTCCGAGATCGATACGCTCTCGCAGCTCTACCTGGGGCGTTTGCGTTTTTCCGCCACCACCTATGAGAACGAGACGCTTGCCCAAGGCATCGCGCCGAAGTTCATCGTTTCCGCAAGCGTGCTGTCGAAGAATCTCGATCATGCCATCATGTTGCCGAAAGAGATCTGGGCGCACACGCACTTCAACGATCCCGAGCGCATCAAGACCATCTTGCAACAGCAGCGCATTTCCATGGAGCAGAATTTCCAGGCTATGGGTCACACGAGTGCGCTGGCGCGTGTTGCCGCTGGTCTTACCCCTGCAGGCAAGCTGCTCGATCAGCTCGCTGGCATCGATTTCTATCAGTTCCTGTGCGATCTGCTCGCGCACTTCGACGAACGCGCGGAGGGCCTCATCGAGAAGCTCGAAGCGGTGGCGAAGCGCGTGTTCACCGACGATGTGGTCTTAAGCTTCACCGGTGCGCAAGAAGACCTGGTGCGCGTGTGGGAAGCGGGCGGAACCTTCGATCTTGAAGAGGGGTTTGCTGGTCGCAAACGAACGCTCGTTGTCCCGGATCCGGTGGCGCAAAACGAAGCCTTCATCGTTCCGAGTGACGTTTGCTATGTGGGCGCAGGTACGAACCGCACGGCGATCGAGGCGCTTCCCTTCGACGGGACGACCAATATCGTCACGCGCGTGCTCTCGTACGACTATCTCTGGAACGAGGTGCGCGTGAAGGGCGGCGCGTATGGTGCGGGCTTCAAGGCAACGCGTACGGGCACGGTCATGCTCTATTCGTTCCGCGACCCGTATCTCGATCATACGGTGGAGGTCTATAACGGCTCGGGCGCATGGCTTGCCGATTTCGATCCCAGCGAAGCGGAACTGCGCGGTTATATCATCAGTGCGGTTGCGGGCTACGACGCCCCGCTCAAACCACGCGCTCTCGCGCAGCGCCAGGACAATCACTATTTCGCCAGCTTACCAGCGGATTATCGTGCGCGCTTGCGTGCCGAGATGCTCTCGACCACCATCGAAGATCTTCGCGCGCGCGGCACGGCGCTCGAACGCTTGAAGGAGCATGAGGTCGTTTGCGTCTTCGGTGGCAAGGAACAGATCGAGGCATCTGATCTTGATTTGAAGATCACAACGCTATACTAGAGAAACCTCTTCACGGCATGCACTATCGAGCGCACTTCGTTCGAGAAAGAGCGGCAGCGTTCTCGCGATGCAGGGTGAAGAAACAGCTTGTTGACGAAAGCCTGCAAGCCGCATTTCTGCTATAAGCTTGTGAGCAGATGATAAGGAGATTGAAATGAACACTCTTGCGCAAAATCAAAAGGTCGTCAAAGGCCTGAGCATTGCCGCGATCGTGATTTCGGCGCTGGCGATCATCTTTAGCCTGGTGATGGTCTTCACGGCTTCGGCCACGCTCGCTTATGTGAACGAGACTGTTGCACAATATTCGAGCAGTTATTATTACAACTATTATTATGTTGACCCTGATGAACTTGCTGCAATGTCGTTTGCTGCGACTGCCATGGTCGTGCTTGCGATCCTCGCGGTCATCTCTGGCGGCTTCCAGCTCTTCGTGTCGATCTTCATCTTTCTGAAGCATAAGGACACGGCGAAGCTCAAGACCCTCTTCGTGCTTGCGATCATCGCAGCAGTTGCGAGCTTGGTCGTGGGCGGCATCGTTAATATCGTGCTCTTCGTGCTCATGGCGGTGTTCATCTACAAGATGCGCAAGGCCATCGCGCCTGCTCCTGCGGTGATGAACGCAGCTGCTGCGGCTGCTCCCGCTCAAACTCCCGTAGCAGCGACGGCCCCTGCACCTGCACCTGCACCCGCTCCGGCCC
>UQNZ01000008.1 GCA_900542525.1 uncultured Eggerthella sp. | reverse complement strand
GGTCGCATCCATGGATCGGTCGAATTCGTAGCTGATCTGAAAGATTGCTTCGCAGCCGACGACGATGGAGCTTTGAGACATCTTCGCAGTGACGGACTTCACGCCGATCGATGTCAGGGCATCCTCCGCCTTGAAATCGGGGACGCTAAGCGCAAGTTCGCTGGTAGCTTCGTCTTCGATGCGAATATCCCCACTGGCATAGGGAAGCGCGAGTCGCTTGATCACGCCTAGGTGAGAGGCGCTTACATTCAGTGAGGGCTTGAATGCCACTATCGTGTAATCGCCTGCCTTCAGTTTGCCGGTATCGAAATGCCAGGCGGGATTCTCTTGGCCGTCAGGCCAATACACTTGCGCATAACCATCCTGGATGCACCGGGCATTGCTTGCAGTGCCGTCGAACACCAGCACGCGGCTCGTCCCTTCGAAGGCGGGGTTGAGCGAGATGGTCGCACTGCCCCAGCGCGGAAGGACGGCGGCGAACTCTCCCGCTTCTTCGTTGAAAGTTGCAGTTGCAGGGGAAAGAGCGAGCGACTTTGCAGGGGTCACTTCAAGGGAAAGCTCGGCGAGGGCGGCAGGGTCGTTGGCGAGCGATTCGGACAAGATGAGCTGACCGCGCTGCACCAAGTAATCGTCGGTGGCACTCTCACCCGTCAGGTTTTTCCCTGGCTTGAGCTCTGCGCCGTTGCGCTTCAACGTAAACGAAAGGCTGTTCCAATTGGATACGGGAGCATATTCGGGATTGCCGCCGGTATCGCTGCTTCCCGTTTTGCATCGCAGGCTTATGGGATAGACCCGCTGAACCGCCAGTTTCGAAAAACCGGTTATCGTGCCCGCGTCCCAATCGCCCGTCATCTGTCCAGCGGGACGCAGCAGCTCCTTGTCGTAATACCCTGGCATCGTTATGGTGATGAGCGTTTCTACAGCAGGTTTTAAGCCTTCTGCCGTGAAGGCGCCGTCATCCGCAACGTTTGCTTGATAGGTGGAATCACCCTGCTGCACGATAACCTTCACGTCGGTTGTCGCGACACCCTCGGGAAGGTCGAGTTTACCCGTGACCTTCACGGTATTGATGTCGTCGAGCCAAACCCAATTGATTCCTTTTCCTTTCTCTAGCTGTGAGAGCTTCCAGGGGTCTGACTCCGTTCCGTCTGTGCGCTTCTTGTAGGCATAGACGGTGGACCCGGCATCGCAGGGCGCATACACGTTGCCTTCGTAGCAAACATCGTCATGGGCCAGGCGTACGTCCGGGTTGTCGATGCGAAGCGTTACCGCACCGCATGAGTCGAATGCGTCGCCGAGGTACTGAAGCGATGTCGGCAGCACGATCAGGTCTTGCGAGGCAAGCCCGTCGCAATCGGAAAACGCACTGTCGCAGAGGCGCTCTATGCCGTTGCCGTCTGGGGATGTCTCAAATGCAACAGAGGTAAGGTCACCTGCCGAGCCTGAGCTGAAGGCGTACTCCCTGATCTCCTTGACGAAGCTGGGGAACGTGATGCTTTGAAAATGTTGGTAATTGAATGCTCCCACAGGGATGTAGACGTCGTAGCTTCCGTCCAGCACGGCCGCTATATCCACTGACGTAAGGCCGCCGTCTCCGTAAAGTTTGACCACGTCGCGGGCTTGCCCGTCGACCGTGTTCGTGAAGCCCTTGTCCAGATAGGCGTACATCTCGGCGTCATGCAGCGGGTTCGGTGCCTCCCATCCGCATTCGAAGCTCCATCCCGGCTCGTTCCAATAGCCGTTGTCCTGCACGAGCGTCCCTATCCACATCTTCTTACCGGAGCAAGAGGCGGACGTCTTCCACAGGAGCGACTTGTCCAACTCGGGGTAGTTATCGCATTCGTAGTTGTCCAGCGTGGCAAGGTTCTGGGCGCTCACACCGCTCTTGAACGGATTGGGGCCTGGTTCTACGGACTGCGCCTCGCCAGATTGCGCGTCTTCGATCCCGTCTATCTGCTCGGCATCGGCGTTATCGGCGTCAGGCGTCGCCGCCATATTCGCATCCGCATCTTCTCCGTTATCGGGAGACGGTTCATCAGCCACAACGGCATTTGCGGCATCCGTGGGTTCACCGCCCAAGGAGATGTTGCTTGGAATCGAAACGGCGTCGTCTGGTGCATCGACCTGCGAATCGATCGCAGAGGGTTGCCCCACCTGGGCATCTCCGACCGCAGCTGCATTCGTCTGGCCTGAATCTTCCGCGAAACCGACGATCGGGCACATGGTCACAACCAAAGCGAGGGAAAGAGCAATGGCGCAGACTTTTGCAAAGGGCGATGATGCAGTCTTGTATTTTCTGGGCATGACTTCCTATGCCTTTCTCTTCATAAGGAACTCGTTCATTCTCTGAAACCGGAGAAGAAGAAACAATAGAGTTGCCAAGTACGGCAATTGCCAAAACGGAAATCGCAAGCTTGAAGGCACGTTTCACGAATATCATGGTCATGAGGCTCACAAATGGTTCATGATAAACAAGGAAGTGCGAAATGAAGTTTCACGAGCAGCTGAATGCTTATATCCAACAGCTCGATTGCATGGCAAAAGAGGTAAGCGAGCTGTCAGGGATATCCCCTGCCACGCTTAGTCGATATCGTACGGGATCAAGAATCCCCGATACTGCATCCGAGCCTTTCGAGAACCTCTGTTCCGCAATCGCCGAGCTGGCAGAGCGAAAACAACTTGTTGGCATTACCGCAGAGTCTGTGCGCGAGCAATTCATGCAGGCATCCGACCTTCACTCCCGCGACACCGAACGGCTCCTTGAGAACTTCGACCTCCTCCTTGCAACGCTGGACGTGAGCATAAGCAGACTCTGCCGACATATAAACTACGATGCCTCGACCGTATTCCGCTTTCGCAACGGCTCACGCCATCCCTCAGACCCCGAGAAGTTCGCATCATCCGTTGCGGAGTACGTGGCACGCGAATGGGATACCGCTCGGGATAGGGCCGTGTTGGCGCATTTGCTAGGTTGCTCAGAAGAGGAGCTTGCAAGCAGTTCCACACGGTATGAGATGTTGGTGCAATGGCTGTTCGGAAACCATGATCACAAAAACCACCCCGTGTCTGGCTTTCTGTCCAATCTCGACGAATTCAACTTGAACGATTACATCAAAGCAATCCATTTCGATGATTGGAAGATCCCTTCCGTACCGTTTCAAATGCCCGCCTCGAAAACGTATTTCGGTCTCGATCAGATGACGGAAAGCGAGCTCGATTTCCTGAAGGCTACCGTCGTCTCCAAATCGGACGAGCCGGTGATCATGTATAGCGACATGCCCATGACAGAGATGGCGACAGATCCGGAATTCCCAAAAAAGTGGATGTTCGGCATGGCCATGATGCTGAAGAAAGGGCTTCACCTCAACCAGATCCACAGCCTGAGCAGGTCTTTCGAAGACATGATGCTTGGACTTGAGAGCTGGATTCCCATGTACATGACAGGTCAGATTTCTCCGTTCTATCTCAAAGAGCCGTCGAATAACGTTTTTCTGCATCTTCTGAAGGTTTCCGGAGCCGCCGCCCTAAGTGGTGAAGCCGTCATGGGTTACCACGCGGAAGGGAAGTATTACCTGACCAAATCGAAAAAGGAACTCAGATACTATACGAAGCGAGCTCAGGAGCTGCTAAGTGTTGCACGACCCTTGATGGACATCTACCGCGTTGGCAACAAAAACGAGTTCAGCGCGTTTCTGCAGGCCGATTCCAAGGTGGTCGGAAAGCGCAAGGGCATTTTCTCATCGTTGCCCCTCTATACGATAGATATATCCCTTTTGAAAGAGATGCTTGTACAAAGTGGACTCAGCCAAGAGGAGATTTCCCACATTGAGGGCGTTGCAATGACGGCGCGACAGCGAATCTTGCATATACTCGAATCCAGCGAGATTGAGGTCAAGATACCCAAGCTTTCCGAGGAGGAATTCGAAGCATATCCATTGGTCCTCGATCTTTCGAACGCTTTCTGCGAGCAGAGCGTCGTATACACGTACGAGCAGTATCTTGCGCATATGGAAAGCACCGACCGTTTCGCGACCGAATATTCGCGCTATCGGATAGAGAAAACCTCTTCGCAGACATTCAGGAACCTGCAGATCAACATCCACCAAGGCAGGTGGGCGATGGTGTCGAAAGGGCTTGCGCCAGCAGTACACTTCGTCATTCACCATCCGAGACTAATACGCGCCATAGAGGAGTTCATTCCGCCCGTGGTTGAAAGAGCATCTTCTCTTTGAGGGCGCTGCCGTTCAGATAAAGATTCACACAAGGGAGTTCTCAAGCGCCCCTTTACAACAACTCGCTTGCAAGAGCTAATGAGCTAGAGCCGATCGCGCATCTCTTCGAGCTTTTCCAGGACCGACCGATCAAGGCGATCTGCCACGGTCGTCTTGCGTTTCGTGCGCGCTTGTCCATCGGTCTTTGCTTCATCGTGCAAGTCGTCGATCTCGTTGCTGAATCCATTGGCGCTCATGCGCGTGACCATACCGCCGAAGACGGTATCCTGAATCGTGGCATCGCTCGTGACCACAAGCACCTCGAAGTTCTTCTCGCGCGCATCATGAGCGAGCTTCTCGATCACCTTATCCGCGCTCGATCCATAAGGCGAGAAGACCACCTTCACCGCGCCGATGCGCTGCGTCTTTCCCGCCGACTCAGGATTGTCTCCTCCATCGAACACTACCGTGACCGAACGGTATTCGCTCCCCGCGAACGCTGCAACATCGCTGATGAGCGCTTCACGTACTTGGTTGTATTTCTCGAACGTGTAGTCAGGCGCATGGCGCATCGAACGGTAGCGTGAACCACTACGCAACACGTTATAGCCATCGACGATGAGTATCTTCGTTCGCCTATCAGACATCGAAGAGCGCATTTCCTCCTAGAGCTCCGAAAGGCTGATCAGTTTCCAGCTTGGAGGCGCGCCTGACGCATCCATTCATACATGCAAGCTGTCGCCGCCTGCGCAACATTGAGCGAAGCAACGTTGCCTGCCTGAGGAAGGCTCACGAGAAAATCACACTGCTCCTGCGTAAGGCGCGCAAGGCCCGTTCCTTCATTACCCATAACGAGCGCGAGCTTGCCTGCCATCGGCGCATCCCAGATGCATTGCGTGGCCTTTTCGCTCGCACCAGCAACCCAGAATCCACTCTTCTTCAACCGGTCGATGAACTGAGCGATGTTAGCCACCTGTGCGATCGGAAGATGGGCGATCGCACCCGCCGAGCTCTTGTAAGTTGCTGCATTCACATGGGCGCTGCGTTTGTTAGGGATCACCACGCCACTTGCACCAACTACTTCGGCAGAACGTGCGATAGCCCCAAGATTGCCCGCATCCGTAATATGGTCGAGCACTACGATGAGCGCATTACCGTTGTTTTGCTCCGCCTGCGCGAGCGCACCATCGATGAGCGCCTGCGCAGAACAGTATTCGAACGACTTCGTTTCGAGCATCACGCCCTGATGCGAACCGCGCTCAGAACGTTTATCGAGTTGATCACGTTTGACCTGTTTGACTGAAAGACCCATCTTGTGGGCGCGTTTCACCAGTTCACTCACGTTTTTATCGCCATGGCTGCCTTCAGCAACATAGAGACACATTGCAGGAACGTTGGTCTTGAACGCTTCGAGTACCGCGCGTTTTCCTTCTATGTATTCAGCCATGGAACCATCCTTCTGAACTAGTGCTTGTGTTCGCTGGTTCATTATCTCCGATTTCAAATTCATGCACCACTAAGCACACGGAAACGGCGAATTTAGAGGCTCTGCACGGTGCTATCGCATGCTCCATTGAAGCGGCTAAGGTTTTTTCTTCGCACTATACAAATGAAACTGATTACCCCTTATAATGTGCTTATTTGGCAACGATTTCGACCAAAGGACGCATCATAACAACACACGATGAAAATAGAGAAACCATTCTCATCGTCGACGATCTGGCGATGAACCGAGCGCTGCTTTCCGACATCCTTGCAGAAACCTACGATATCATCGAGGCGGTAGACGGCGAAGAGGCGATCGCTATCTTGCAGCAACACGCCTCCGAAATATCGATCGTGGTTCTGGATATGGTCATGCCCAAAGTTGATGGGTTCGGTGTTTTGGAAGCTATGAACGAAAACCGCTGGATCCAGTTCATCCCCGTGGTTTCCATCTCAACAGAGAATTCTCCCGAATTCGTTGAACGTGCTTATAGTCTCGGCGTAACCGATTTCATCGATCGTCCCTTCGATGAGCTCATCGTCATCCGAAGAGTGAGCAACACCATCAAGCTCTACGCCAAACAGCGCAAACTCATGAATATGGTTGCAAATGAGATCTTCGAAAAAGAGCGTAATGGCAGCTTGATGATCACGATTCTGAGTCACATCGTGGAATTTCGCAATGGAGAAAGCGGCACACATGTCATCAACATCGGTACGCTTACCGAGATATTGCTGAATCAAATAAGCAAGAAAGACGACAAATACTACCTCCCCTATGCCGAGCGCGACCTTATCGTAAAAGCATCAGCGCTTCACGATATCGGCAAGATCTCCATTCCTGAAGAAGTCTTGAACAAACCCGGAAAACTGACCGACGAAGAGTTCGAGGCTATGAAACAACACACGGTCATCGGCTATCAGATGCTTTCTGATCTCGGATTTCAAGATGAACCGCTCGTTAAGGTGTCACGCGAGATCGCGCGCTGGCATCACGAACGCTACGATGGGCGCGGATACCCCGATGGGCTTAAGGGCGATGAGATCCCTCTTTCTGCACAGATCGTCTCCTTGGCCGATGTCTACGATGCGCTCACCTCAAAACGTGTCTATAAGCCAGCATTCAGTCACGAAAAAGCCGTTCAGATGATCCTCAACGGCGAATGCGGCACGTTCAATCCGCTTCTTCTGGAATGCTTGGTGGAAGCTCAGGAAGAGATTCGTCAAGGGCTCGCGCAGCCGAATAAGACCTTCAATAGCTACGAAGACCTCAAATCAATTGCGCCCGCTATCCAAGATGCCGAAACGCTCGACGTGACCGAATATGCGCTCGACCAGCTGGAGAACGAGCGCGAGAAGAATCATTTCATTACTGAGATATCGCGCCAGCTGCAATTTGACTACAACAAATCGCTCGACTTGCTTCATATCCCCGTCTGGGCTGCGAAACGTCTTGGCACTTCGGCTCAGATCAAAGACCCTATGCATACAGAAGCGCTTGCAAACCTGATCAGCCAAGATCTGGTCGAGCTGCTCAGCAAAGCAGTCAATGAAACAACGCCTCAAGAGCCTCTTGTCAGACTTGATTGCACAGTAACTAGCAATGGTGATGCTTATGATTGCATCATCATCACTAAAACGGTCTGGTCACAAGATGAAGAGCCGATGCTCGTAGGGGTCATCGGCAAGATCATGCAAAATAACGGAGACACTACCTGGCTTGATGCACCTTTCGAGTTGCCGAACAACCACACACCCACCTATATCCATAACGTAACGCCAAAAGAATCGAGATAACCATGGCTGATCAAGTACCAAGCGAAGTCGTAGAAACGCTCTATCAGATCGCAGGAGGCGATTACGCTGGCGTTATCGGGCGTTTGCGCACCAATGAGCGCATCGCCAAGTTCGTCACGATGTTCGCCGACGACGCGAGTTATGCGAATCTCATCGATAACATGGCGGCCGAGAACTGGGATGAGGCCTTCCGCGCTGCCCACACCCTTAAAGGCACAGCACGCGACATGGGATTCATAGAGTTATCCGATCGCGCGAGCGAAGTTACCGAGGCATTACGCGCAAGCGATACCACGCAGGCAAAAGAACTCTTGCCTGCCGTGCAAGATGCCTACAAGCAGGTTGCCGACGCCATCGCGATGTTCCGCTAAGCGCGCAGATGACTTAGCGCTCTCTTTTAGATATCCGGCCTAAAAAAGCTAAGGGCGCGCATTTCGCACGCCCTTTCTTGTTATATAAGCAGGATTGGAAAGGCCTAGATGCCTTCTGCAGCAAAGCGCTTTTCGAGCGCTTCTTGGTGAATGCTGTACTTGAGCGCGATATCTTTCGCGATCGTTCCTTCTTTGACCAGGTCGAACAAGCTTTGGTCCATCGTGCGCATACCAGCTTGGCGATTAGCCGCGATAACACTGTCGATCTGATGGGTCTTCTCTTCACGAATGAGGTTGCGGATCGCAGGATTCACGCGCATGACCTCGAAGGCAGGAACTTCCGTGCCATCGAGCGCAGGCACGAGCTGCTGGCTTACCACTGCCTGCAAGACCATTGAAAGTTGCATACGGATCTGACGCTGCTGGTTCGCAGGGAAGGCATCAAGGATACGATCGACCGTATTCGCACCGCCCGTGGTGTGCAACGTCGAGAAGATGAGCTGTGCCATCTCGGCTGCCGTAACCGCCGTGCCGATCGTGTCGTAGTCGCGCATCTCGCCCAAGAGCACGATATCGGGAGATTCGCGCATTGCAGAGCGCAGCGCTTCCGAATAGGTGGCAACATCGGTAGGGATCTCGCGCTGAGTAACGATGCACTTGTCGTGGCGATGAACGAACTCAATAGGGTCTTCCATCGTGATGATGTGGCCACTTCGTTCGTGGTTGAGACGATCGATCATACAGGCGAGCGTAGTCGATTTACCTGCACCTGCCGGACCAGTGACCAGAACAAGCCCCTTTTCGAACTCGGCGCACGCCATAACCTCAGCAGGAATGTGATACTGCTCAGGAGTAGGAAGTGTGAAGGGAATGATGCGAATGATCGCCGAAAGCGAACCGCGCTGACGGAAAACATTCACGCGGAAACGCCCAAGACCCGCTACCGCAAACGAATAGTCATCATCATGATTGAACGAATTGAGGAACGGATTGATATCGCGCCCCGCAAGACCATAGATAGCATGTACGACCTCGCTCGTGTCAGCTGGCATGAGCGGCGCATCCCAGCGCACCTGCTTGCCTTCAACCTGATATGTGAGCGGCAAGCCAGCCACGATGAAAATGTCGGATGCATTCTGATCCACCATTTCTTGCAGCAATTCCCGAATCTTCATAACCTATCCTATCCCTTCGCGATGCTCATCGATCGTTTTGATGCGTTCTCTCTGTTCCTAAGGAGCCGACCAGAAGACCTTATCGGGATCTTCCTCGCTCCATTCCGTTGATGCTCTCCAAGCTATTATTTCATAGCCTGCTGTTGTCGGTATCGAAAGCTCGATATCGAGCCTTCGCCCGTTTTCCTGTTCGAATGAAATGCTCAGTATGCCGTTTTCATAGGTATACCCATCCGGCGCATCCGACACTTCGATAGCTGATAGCACATTAGCCTGCGCGCCATGTGCACGAGCAAGCAATCCATCCAAACGCGCCAGATATTCCTGCGCCTCTGCTTCGTTCGCATAGAATGCCGTGGTCGATTCTTCCTGACGCACCGTAATGGCTTCTTCTGCCTCCGCTGTAACGAGCGTGAGCACTGCCATGACCGCCAAGCACAAGATGATGATGAGCACAAGGATGCTCACAGGGCCGATGCGCACTGAACCTTGCCGGGCCATCACATCTCACCCGCCTTCACATAACGCGCGGTCTCCAAACCATAATAGGGCTGAGAACCAGCTCCGGCATTTTGGTCGCCTGAACGATATACCTCGATCGTTGCGCTATACAGGGTTCCTGCAGCTTTTTGCTCGTTCTTCACCGTGGTGTAGACAGCAAGATCGTTGAAGATCTCTATCTCGGGAACCGAATTCGGATCGGCATTGAAGCGCTCCGCTGTATTCGACGCAAGATGCACCGCTTTTACCGTGACACTATTCTCTTCACCCTGCTGGTAAGCGAAAGTGAACGCTTGGACAAGGACCGCAAGACACCCTGCGACCAAGACCAAGAGGATCAGCGTCTCAACGATGAACGCGATGCCTGAACGGCTATGCGTCTGCTGGTCTTTAGGGGAACGGAATAGCGGCTTCATGAGCGCTCCCCTCCCTTACTGCGCAATGCGACAGCAGCAGCTCCATCGTCGGTCATGATCGTGATCAGTCCATTATCGTATGAGAAATCGAAGGTGTCCGAATCGAAGAGCTTGATAGCTTTTTCAGGCACATAGGCGCTTCCAGCAAGGACATATTCTTCCATGATCTGGCCCTGATAGGCATAGATGCGCGTTTCATAGCTGGTTTCCCCATCGAGCGTTTCGCGCAGCACGAGCGCTTTGCCTTCAGGGCCTTCACCCGCTTCGACCGTATTAGCTACATCATTCGCGTGGACGATATTGGCAAGGAACGCTTGATCGAGTCGTTCAGTGCGCTCTGCTTGCGCCATCGTGTCCAGCGTCTTGTATACATTGATACCCACCAGGAATGCGAGCAGCAGCATGACTATGAATAGCCCGAATAGAACCACCGCGAAGAACTTATTCGTCATGGTTGAAATAGGGCTTTTGTGGGTGCGAATAGCGGAAGGCGTGAACACATTGCGCGCGTTCGCATCCAGTTCGTCGAACGCGATCTTGCGCGCATCTTTCGCCATGCCAGAAAGATGGGGCATGGCAACAGGCTTGCGTTTCTGGTTATGCTTCATCGCGGCATCACCACCACACTAGGAGCCGTATTGCTCGCAAGCACCTCGTAGATGATGACGTAGTCGTCATGGTTGACGCGCAGATCATAGTTATCTTCTAGGTAAGCTAAGTTGGTAGGAAACGACCCTTCGATGGCCGCGCATTGCATGGCAGCATCGAGGATGGTCGAGCGAATGGATGCAGCCCCCTGGTCTTTCGCGCTCGCAAAGATCATATTGAGCAGGATGCCGAGCACCACGAGCAAAGCGCACGCGAACACCGCAAACGCAATAAGGCGATTACGTCGCGCTTTCTGCTGCTCGGGTGTTCTTTCCGTATACACGCTTCGTTTCCTGCTCGTTGCCGATCGATGTTAGCTTATCGATCCCATGACGCCGATGAGCGGCAACATGACCGAAATGAGCGTTGCGCCAACAGCGACCGTAAGAAATGCTGCCATGATAGGTTCAACGCTGTCGATGATCTCATCGATATCCGACACTGATTCGTTGAAGAACAGCGAAGAAAGCTGGATGAGGATGTCGTCTAAGCTGCCTGAGCGCGAAGCGACGGTGAGCATGCGCACATAAACAGGAGCGAACAGCTCAACCTCGCTGATCGCTTGCACGATACTGCGCGGGTTCTCGCTGTCGATCATGAGATCGTGAGCAGAAGTGACATTCTCGCGCAAGCGCTCATGCGTGATGGTAGACAGCGATGCTCCCATGGCCTCATCGGTATTGAGACCCGATGCAATATAGATCGCAAGCGCCGAAACGAAACGAGAAAGCGCAAGTTCATACATAGCGTTCTTCGTAAGAGGCAATTTCTCGAACAGATTCATGAGCGATTGCCTGCCGCCCGGCGAGTGCGTCATGATGGTGGCTACGAGGAATACAAGAGCAAGGACAAGCGTAACGATAAGAGCGACCCAACCGATGCCGATCGCAACGCTCACTTCGCTGAATGAGCCCGCCGTGAGCGAACCCGACAGGCGCTCATACACGCCAATGAAGACGGGCAAGATGATCAGAACAGCGAAGAGCAGAATGGCGCTCATGATACAGAGCAAAGCCGTAGGATAGCCGATGCTCGAAGAGATCTTGGTGAACAGGCGCGATTCTTCGTTGTAGTAGACGCTCAAGCTGCGCAGAACATCTTCAAGATGACCAGAGCGCTCTCCCACTTCGACCATATCGGTCGCATAGCGCGGGAACGCTTCTGTGTCTTTCATAGACTGCGCAAGGCTCTTGCCTGCTATCAAGCTTCGGTAGATCTTGTTGCAAGTTTTACCGAATGAAGTATCACCCATGTCTTCAGAAAGCATATGGACTGCTTCGTCGGTCTGGATGCCGACCGACAACATGAGTGCAATACTATCGCAAAAAACACTAACTGCAGCACTGTCCGCTAAACGCTGTGCCATGGCATGTGCTCCTATTCCGTCATGACGAATAGTCATTGCTCATCGAACCGATTTCACGCTCATTGCAGCGTGCTCACCGCAATTCGTACCCCCCGATGAGCGCATTACCTCATTATAGCGCGGTTGGCATCAAATTGCCTTGTAAACCATCGTTTCTCTTGCTTTAGACGTGCAATATGATGCTCTTTTTCTGATACCTGCCACGTAAGGAGTCCTCACGCTTTCTCTTCGCGGTTTCGCCTTGGTATAATAGAGCGATCGGCCTTAGGTTCTTTTTTTGAGCAGGTCGATTGCTTTTTTGATACTGGGCGATGCGCAGAGCAGCATGAAGGGTGGAACGTGACGAAAGAGCACAACATACGCTTCATCGGCATTGTGGGATTCATTCTCGCGTGCCTTATCTGCGTGCTCGCTTTGAGCGCATGTGGGGGAGGAAGTGCGCAAGCGTCCGATGGCTCCTCCGATGACACGAGCGGCGACCCATTCACTCCCCCCGCTGAAATCGAGCTTTCTTCCTTCAATGCCGCTGCGGCAACGAGCTCAAATAACGCTTCGATCGACATCTCGTCGGCTTCTAAAGGCTATGTGGGAGCAGCAGCAACCTCGTCAAGCCGCCTCAAACTCCAAGTGGAAAAAGGCGGGCAGCAGATGCACTACGATATGGCCTCCGATGGTACGCCCATCATCGCGCCTCTCGATATGGGAAGCGGCACCTACACGATCGGCATCATGCAGAACACCAGCGGGTCACGCTATGTCGAACTTTATTCTACGAGCGTAAATGCCCAGCTCGAAAGCGAACAAGCTCCCTACTTGGTGCCGAATATCTTCTGTGACTACGATGCATCGAGCGCTGTGGTTGCCAAAGCGCAGGAACTCACTCGTGATGCGAAGAACGAGGGTGATGCATTGCGACTCATCTACAGCTGGATCGAACACAACGTGGTCTACGATAATGCGAAAGCTGAGCAACTGAGTGGTAAATCGGGCTACATTCCTAACCCAGATGAAACGCTCCAAACACAGAAAGGGATCTGCTTCGACTACGCCTCGCTCGCCGCAGCTATGCTGCGCAGTCAAGGCATTCCCTGTAAGATCGTTACTGGCTATGTCTCCCCTGACGGGGTCTATCACGCTTGGAACATGGTCTGGATCGATGGAAGCTGGAAGACGGTCTCGTTCACCGTGAATCCACGCGACTGGTCACGCGTCGACCTCACGTTCGCCGCTAATGGCGCGGGGAACACCGTGGGCGACGGCAACAACTACACCGATCGCTACGTGTACTAGCCAAGCTCTTCGGTTACCTTGTCGAGCGGCATATCGATGCCATACCAGATCTCCTCACCAATGGCTGCCTGCTCGTTCATCATGCCGATACCAGTCACGATCGTGCATCCCTTCGCTTCAGCATCCTGCAAAAGCTGGGTGTGAAGCGGGAAATAGACAGCATCAGCAACGACCATGCCAGGCTTGATGAGCTCGGCAGGAACAGCGCTCTCAGTCGAATCTTCTCCCATACCCACCGGTGTTGCATTGACGAGCACGTTGCTCTCTTCGATGGCTGCTTTCATAGCCTCTTTGTCTTCATAGGGGTGCAAGATGAAATCGCAGCCCGTCTGCTCCTTTACCGGCTCGATGAGCGTTTGAGCGTGCTTATAGGATGGCCCATCTTCGCGCGCGAAGATATGGACGGTCTTCACCCCATCGAGCGCCGCCTGCACCATTATCGCCGATCCTGCACCTCCAGGCCCAATAAGGGTAAAGGTTGATTCTTCGGGCACGACACCATACTTCGCGAGATTCTTCATGAAGCCCGCTCCATCGGTATTATGGCCGATCAGCTTCCCCTCTTTGGTCTTCTCGATCACGTTGACCGCGCCAATGAGTGCCGCCGCATCAGAAAGTTCGTCAAGGTGTGGAATGACCGCCTGCTTGTTCGGCATGGTCACGTTGCTGCCATCCCAGCCGCCCATGCGACGCATGGCTGAAAGGATGTCAGGCAGGTCATCCGGCATTGCTTCGAAAGCGAGATAGACCGCATCGATTCCTGTTAACTCGAAGGATACACTGTGCGTCACTGGCGACGCAGAATGCCTGATAGGCGTACCTAATAGGCTGATAAGATGCGTGTGTCCACTGATGTGTTTTGCTTGCGCGCTCATAGATCCCCTTCCTCTACAAACAGCATGGGAACCCGCCGTTCCCATACAGCGGGCTGTCTATAGAACGATTATTCCACAGATGGGACCTTATCAACAGGAACGTGAAGACATTGTTAACGAATAAAAACAACGAACCCCTCACAAGGAGGGGTTCGACTTTTTGAAACTGGCTGGGCCAGCAGGATTCGAACCTACATAGCTGGTACCAAAAACCAGAGTCCTACCATTGGACGATGGCCCAGTTTCGACAGGCCTTGCAAAGGAATACGAAGAGAAACCGCATCACGCTTTGCGAGGTCAAATTATAGCCTATTTGATGAAGCACGCGCAATCATGAATCGACGAGCACGCTCCGCCCGAATACGCCTAGCTTACCCCACGGAACAAATGCCCCGTTGTCGTACCATCCGCGCGCGAAACCTTATCCCCGCTCTTGAGCGCAATATCGCGCGCACGCACCGCGCGAGCAACCTTCTTGCTTACCTGATCAACGTTCATGAGCGTAGTATCAACCATGAGCGCAGACACACCCGCCCCAACCAAATCGGGCACCGCATGAGCAACGTCAAGCTCGACCGCATTATAGAGGTGACTTCTTCCGAGCACATCAGTGATGACCGGCAGTTCGTAACCTTTACGGTCCTTAAGGTAATGTGGGCTCTTGCGACGCGCACATTGCGCACAATCCTGATTGCATGGACCTTGACTCATGAGCAAGCAGTGCTCGGTTACCATGAGCTCGGTGTATCCCATGATGGTTGCACCAAGCGGCACGGGGCTCATCTCGCCCAACTCTTCGATCTGACGCAAAGTGAGCTCGGATGAAAGCCAGATGCGCGTCGCACCCAGATCATGAGCAAGCTGCATATCGAGGCGATTCGTAAGCGGTACGTAAGGCCCGATCTCGAGTAGCGCTCCCAGTTCGCGCGCATGAACGATCTGCCCAAGATTCTGCACGAGAACCGGCTTGTCTTCCTGCACACGCTTCCAAACATCAAAGCCATTGCGTGCTTCACTATCGCCATCATGAGCAACAACAGGAAGCACCGGGATGCACCCCTTGGGATATCCCGCTTGCTCGGCCGTTTGTGAAAGTTGACCTGCGATGATGGCTTCACCGCGACGATAGTTGTGCACAGGCACATAGATAAGATCTGCGCCAGCGCGTTTTGCAGCGCGAGCGCAAGCTGGATTTGTAGCTAGTACCGCAACCTTGCATGAGCCTTTACGGATTCGCGGAGCGAACGCGCGCGAAGGCGCTTTTTCGAGCATACGCTCGTGATAACGCGCGAGCAGCACCTCTTCAAGCTGCTCACAAGCCTGTGCTCTGATCTTATGCAGCGCAGAGAAGCCAATGCCAACCCCTTCATCAAGCTCGACTTCGATCTGCTCGAGCTTGAAAGGGGTCGAGCCTAACCGATCGATGTGCTCGATAACTTCCTCAACGCTCACCGCCTTCGTGCGGGCAGGCTCGATAGGAGCGCCTTCGACGGAGACTTTGACTTGACGCGTTGCATCCCAGGGGTCGGGTGTTGCGAGCGCAAGCTCAAGTGGGTGGCTGATATGCATCTTCACGTGAATCGAAAGAGGGACACGTGGCTCGCCGGCCACATCGCGAAATGCCGCTTCCGCGCTGCGTACCCGAAAAACACGATCGCCCTTACCAAGCGGCTTTTCAATCGTAAGCGCCACCCTGCCACTCGGCAGCGTTTCGAGCGAATCGATCTCGTGAATGATGTTACCCTTGCTCGTCCAGAATTCGAGCACATCTCCCTCCACGAGCGGAAACGCTGGATCGATCTCGATACGACTGCCCTTCACGTTCGCGATACGCCCCGCAAAGCTTCCGCGATTGTTCGGGCGCGCGTAACTCATGATCTCGTTGCCACACTCACCCTCCAGATACGCCGTAGTGAAACCACGTGAAAAGGCTTCTGAAAGCTCTTGCATCTCTTCGACAGTGGCACGCGGTGCGTTTACCCAATCGAAGTTCTCCTCGCTCACTCCATCTTCAAGCTGAGCATCTGCCCACGCATTGAAACGATCGAGCACGCTGCGATAGATGCGCACTGCACAGCCCACGTATTCGGGTGACTTCATGCGTCCTTCGATCTTCAACGAACTAACGCCTGCACGGATAAGCTCTGGGAGGATCTGAGCCGTACAAAGGTCTTTTGGCGAGAGCAGATGCTCGCCAGGAGCATCGAGGCTCTTACGCAATGCACGATTGCGCAGTTCATAAGGCAACCGACACGCTTGCGCACACATGCCCCGATTCGCACTGCGCCCACCCACCATCGAGGACATGAAGCATTGTCCCGAATAGCAGACGCAAAGTGCACCATGCGCGAAACACTCTGCTTCCATACCAAGCTCCGCAGCAAAGTGGCTCAGGTCAGCCACTTCCGCAAGCGAAAGCTCGCGTGCCAGCGTGACGCGCTTGGCTCCCAGTGCCGCCTCAGCAACAAGCGCGTCTTTCGTGTGAGTGTTCATCTGCGTTGAAACATGCACGCGCGTTTGCGGAATCGTACGCGCGATCTCTTGAGCCAAGCCGATATCCTGCACGATGAACGCATCCACTCCCGCACGATACGCCTGACGCACGAGCTCAAGCGCATCATAAAGCTCCGAAGGGAGGATGATCGTATTCACCGCAAGGTACACCTTCACCCCACGCAAATGCGCATAATCGCACGCCTCACGCAACGTTTCGAGTGTGAAGTTGTCAGCACTTCGGCGAGCATTGAACGAGGAGGCACCAAGATAGACCGCATCAGCTCCTGCGCCCACCGCAGCGTGAAGCGCTATCATGTTGCCAGCGGGCGCTAGTAATTCAACAGATTTCATCGTGATATTCCTTGCCATAACAGACTACTGCACCGATGAAACGAGCGTCCATCGGTGCAGAACAAGTAAAAAGATTCAGCGTGCAGAGCCCTAGGCATCCGCTGCTTTCTGATCGGCACTTTCAAGCGCTTGGATTCCTGCTTCATAATGGCTCTTCACATCGTTCAAGCGATCGCCATACGTAGCAAAATCGAATGCTCCGCTTTCGGGCGCCTTAACGTCTTCATAGAGATCGACGTAAGCCGCAAAAGCTGCTTGAAGCTCTTCGGTGCCTTTAAGGTAATCGGACTGGATGTCCTTCATATCATCGGGAACAGAAAGTG
This sequence comes from uncultured Eggerthella sp., assembly GCA_900542525.1. Classification (GTDB taxonomy): domain Bacteria; phylum Actinomycetota; class Coriobacteriia; order Coriobacteriales; family Eggerthellaceae; genus Anaerotardibacter. Next base: position 53,273 of record UQNZ01000008.1, on the reverse strand, counting down.
CCTTGAGCTTATCAACTGAATTATTGATCGCAGCGAGCTGTGTGCTCAGCGAGACGACCTCACCCTCTTTAACGATGGTGGAGAACTCGGTCATCTGAGCATCGATCTCATCCATGATTTGGTTCACGTTTGCCATGTACTGGCGATTGAGCGTTTGAGGGTCGTTCGCTTGCTGAGCATTTGAAGCGCAGCCGCTTAACAGAAGTGCGCATGCTAAAACGATCGCACCAACAAAAGCCACTATTCGTGACGAGGTCGATACAGCTTCATGGTTCTTGTTCATACTATCCTTCATCCGTAGTTCTGCTAGTCGGTTTCTTTTAATGCAAGATAAAGCAGGTGCCCCATCTTTCTATAAGATTAAGCTATCCTTCAGGCGAAGCGCCCGATGAGTCAGAGGAACCATCCCCGCCAGATGGAGGTGTGGTCGTACCGCCGCCACCTTGCTCACCACCCGATGAGCCTGTCCCCCCAGAACTGCCTCCACTAGCTCCAGAATTACCACCTTGGTTGCCTTGGCCTGTTGTAGTGCCATTTGAGGTTGAGTCATCAGGTTTGGGCTTCTCTTCTTCTTTCTTTTCTTCTTTGGGCTTTTCGCCTTCAGCAGAGACGGTTTCACCATCCGTGCCTGATCCATGGCCGATATCGGTCTTGGTGAACTTGATCGTTCCTGCGCCTTCAGGGAACTCTTCTTTATCCTGACCACGCAAGAGCTTATTCACAAAATCGCCGAAGATGCTATCACACGCAACCCAGGAAGGCATCGATTTTTCGTTGCGATCACCAATCCAGATCGCAACGGAGATCTGAGGTGTGATGCCGCAGAACCACTTATCGCGATAGTCCTCGCTCGTGCCGGTCTTGCCGCCAACAGGCTGTCCATTATAGAGCGCCGCGTTGCGACCCGTGCCTTTCTTAACGACACCTTCCATGACTTCGACCGCTGCTTGCGTAAGATCGGTATTCAGCACTTTATCGCCACGCGTGTCGGCATGATAGATGACCTGGCCTGACGAATCCTTGATCTCCTCGATGCAATTTGCCTTGTGCAGCGTACCACCGTTTGCAATGGTCGCATAGGCCTGCGCCATCTCGAGCACACTCACCTCTTCAACACCGAGCGTGATGGAAGGAACGCTCTCGAGATCCGATTCGATACCGCACTTATGCGCCATATCAGCAACCTTGTCCGGACCGATCTCGGTACAGAGTTCTGCAAATCCCGTATTCGATGAAACTGCAAAAGCGCTCTCGATGCTACGGATGCCATAGTTCGCGTTACCATAGTTCGCTACGTCCCAATTGCCGATCTTCACTTTCGAGGTGCAGTTGAGGTTCGTTTCAGGAGAGTAGCCTTCGTCCAATGCTGCCAAAAGCGTGAAAGTCTTGAACGAAGAGCCTGCCTGGCGCTTCGCCTGGGTGGCAAGATTGAATTCGTTGGTCTTGTAATCGCGCCCACCCACCATAGCTTGGATGAAGCCAGTATCGGGGTCGATGGCCACGAGCGCACATTCAAGGTTTTCCGGCAAACTGTCGAGCTTGCGATCTACCGCGGCTTCAGCCAAGTCTTGCACGTGGGGGTCGAGCGTAGTCTTCACGTTCAAGCCGCCCTTGAACACTTCATTAACTGAATAATCTTTCAAGAGCGTATCGCGCACATAGCTCGTGAAATAGTCGTATTTCATGATGCCGTTGGTTTCCTCTTCACGCGTTATGTTGAGCGTGAGCGGAGTCTGCTGGGCTTCATCGTGTTCTTCTTGCGTGATGTAATTATTGCTGAGCATGCGATCGAGCACGAGGTTTCGGCGCGCTAAGCAGCTCTCAGGATTGTCAACTGGATTGTTGTAGGTAGGCGATTGCGGAATACCGATAAGAGTCGCTGCTTCTGGCAAAGTAAGGTCTTTTGCGGGCTTCGAGAAATAGAGTTGCGAAGCTGCTTCGATGCCGTAAGCGCCCTGACCATAATTGATGGTGTTGAGATACATCTGAAGAATCTCGTCTTTGTTGAACATCTTCTCAAGTTCAAGCGAGATATAGGCTTCGCGCACTTTTCGCTTGATCGTGGATTCATTCGCTTCATCGGCAAGCACTGTATTGCGCACGAACTGCTGCGTGATGGTTGAAGCACCTTCCCTACCAGTGCCCGTAAGGTTCACTACGATCGCACGAGCTATACCCATCATATCCACGCCATCATGCTCATAGAAGCGCTCGTCTTCTGTTGCGACCGTACCTTCGAGTACGTAATCACTCATTTCTGAAAGCTCGATCGGATCACGGTTCTCAACATAGAATTCAGCGAGCAGCGTGGTGCCATCGTTGGCATAAACGCTGGTCTTTTGTGCGTAATTGAAAGCAGACGAATCTTTATAATCGGGCAGATCCTGCAACCAAACCGCTGCCGCTGCAGCCACCGCAACGCCGCCGGCACCAAAAATGACCAGCACGATAACAAGAGCGAGCATTGCCTTGCTTAACGGTTGACGCTTTTTGCGATGTGCCCTCTTTTTACGAGTGCGAACTGACATCTTACCTCCATGGATACATTGTGAAGTATTTTATCATGGCAGCGTGAACGACAAGGCTACCATATGCCACGGGTGAAGATTCACACGGTTTAGCCACAGAATGGCAAGAATTGTAAGGTTTTTATGATGGATGTGCGCTAAAACGCTCGAGCTTATGCTGGCTGCTTCTGGAAGAAATAGTCGTTGTCCTGCGTGTAAGAATCTTCCGCAAGCTGCATCTGTTCGTGAAGCGCTTCACGCGACGTGCCGCCGAACGTAGTACGCGCCTCAACGATGCTCTCGAGGTCGAGCGCACCAGTGATGTCCTCCTCGAAAAGATCGCTTTCCGCTTTGAAGTCTTCGAGGCTCAGATCATCCAAGTTGCAACCGCGTTTATCGCAAAGCAGCACCAGATGACCCACCACTTCATGTGCCTGCCTGAACGGCATGCCCTTTTTCGCCAGATAATCAGCCACATCGGTTGCGGCCAAATAGCCCTTTTCGGCCTGAATGCGCATGGCGTCCTTATTGATCTTCATGGTGGCGATCATGCCTTCCATGCAAGTAAGGCAATCATAGAGCGTCTTCGCAGCATCGATCACGCCCTCTTTATCTTCCTGAAGATCCTTGTTGTAGGCCAGCGGCAACGATTTCATCGTAACGAGAAGCGCTACGAGATCGCCTACCACACGACCCGACTTGCCGCGAATGAGCTCCGCGAAATCGGGATTCTTCTTCTGCGGCATGATCGACGAGCCGGTCGAGAATGCATCGGAGAGCGTGATGAAACCGAATTCCGAAGTGGACCAAAGGATGATCTCTTCGGAAAGACGTGAAAGGTGGATCATGCTCACACTTGCCGCGTAATCGAGATCGAGCAGAAAATCACGATCTGAAACCGCATCAAGCGAATTCGGGATAGGCGCAGCGAACCCAAGCGCTCTGGTGGTCGCATTGCGGTCGAGCGGATAGGTGGTACCCGCGAGCGCTGCCGAACCGAGCGGATTCATATCGGCTGCATCGAACGCTTGGCGCAAGCGATTGAAGTCGCGTGTGAACATCCAGTAGTATGCCATGAAATGATGCGCGAGCAGCACGGGCTGAGCGTGCTGAAGGTGCGTATAGCCTGGAAGCAGCACCTCTTCATTCTGCGCCGCGAGCGCCAGAAGCGTCTTGCGAAGCTTCAGATTCGCGCCCATGAGTTCACGGCAAAGTTCTTTAGCGTAGAGACGTGTATCAGTGATGACCTGGTCGTTTCGAGAGCGACCAGTGTGCAGACGCGCACCTGCATCGCCGATACGCTCGGTGAGCACCGCTTCGATGGACATATGGATGTCTTCGTTATTGATGTCGAAGACGAAGTTGCCTTCTTCGATATCGCGCTCGATCTGCGCGAGCCCCGCCGTGGTCGCTTCAGCATCTTCATGCGAGATAACACCCTGATCGGCAAGCATGCGCGCATGGGCCATCGACCCAGCGATATCCTGTTTGTACATTGCCTTATCGACCGGCAGCGATGCACCGAACTCCTGCGTGAATTCGCTCACACCCTCTTCAAAACGTCCAGACCACAGTGCCATGTTCTACTCCCATTTACCCGTATCTACTCGTGTTTCATTCCTTGATCGGAATTGGAGGACCCATCCCCCTTATGGAAAACGAACGCTCGGGTAAAATGCCCGAGCGTTGCATAGTGATTCCAGTTGCTTATTTGAGCGCGTCTTCTTCGAGCTCTTTCGCATCGCCATCGGTCTTGCCGTTGTCGCGACGATTCTTTGCCCACACGCGATTCGACAAGCCATACAGATCGATGAAGCCCTTCGCAGAATCGCGATTGAAAGTATCAGCAGCATCGTAAGTTGCCAGACCGTAGTCGTAGAGCGAATAGTCGGACTTACGCCCAGTAACGGTACAGGTACCCTTGTAGAACTTCAGGCGAACCACACCTTCAAGGCACGTCTGGGTAGCAGCGATGAATTCGTCCATCGCATGCTTGAGCGGCGAGAACCACTGGCCGTTGTAGACCTGAACAGCCCAGTCTTGCTCGATGTGAGCCTTATAGCGCATGACCTCACGCTCAAGGCACATATCCTCGAGCGCACGATGTGCGCAGATGAGCGCCAGAGCAGCTGGAGCCTCGTAGCATTCACGAGATTTCACGCCGACCATACGGTTCTCGATCATGTCGATACGACCGAAACCGTTCGAACCTGCGATCTTGTTCATAGCTTCGATGATCTCGAGGAACGACATCTCCTTGCCATCGAGCGCCACTGGGACGCCAGCAGCGAACGTGATCTCGACCTCGGTCGCTTTATCGGGAGCAGCCTCAGGATCGACCGTCATCGTGTAGATATCGGCCGGAGGAGCAGCCCAGGGATCTTCGAGCACGCCACATTCGATCGCACGACCCCACAGGTTATCATCGATCGAATAAGGATTGGACTTGGTAGCGTCTACAGGTACACCGTGAGCCTCGGCGTAATCGATCTCTTCAGGACGCGTATGAAGATCCCATTCGCGCACGGGAGCTAAGATCTCGATGCTAGGATCGAGCGCCTGGATAGAGGTCTCGAAGCGCACCTGATCGTTGCCCTTGCCAGTGCAGCCATGAGCGATATACTTCGCTCCTTCTTTGTGCGCAACATCAACTAAGAACTTGGAGATGAGCGGGCGCGAAAGCGCAGAGACCAACGGGTACTTGCCCTCAAAATGAGCATTTGCAGCAAGCGCTTTAGTGAGGTATTCGTTCACGAAAAGCTCGCGCATATCGATGACATAGCATTCGAGCGCACCGGTCTTCAGTGCCTTTTCCTTCACCTTCTCGAGACCCTCATGCTCCTGACCGACTTCACCTACAACAGCGATGACATCGAGCCCTTTTTCTTCCTGGAGCCATTTGATGCACACGGAAGTATCGAGACCACCGGAATATGCGAGCACTACTTTATCTTTTGCCATGTTGTTTCCTTCCTTAACAGGCACAAATTTCATCTTTGCATTGTAGCGTGCGCGCAAAAGCTGCTCAATCGCCGCAATGCGGTTTTAACAACTAGTTCTTTTCCTCTGAGGGCTTCTCTTCGACATTGTTGGATGCCTCAGGAGCGCCTTCTGCAGCATCGTTTGCAGAATCGCTCTTCTTCTGCGCAGCAGCGTTCTTGAGCGCATCGCCCAGCTTGTCTTCAACGTTGCCGACCTTGTCTTTGAGCATATCCATAACTTCTTTGAAATTAGCGTTGACGTTTTCCGCTTCTTTCATAAGGCGCTCATATTCTTCCTGAGCGGCCGCTTCTTCCTCAGCTGCCTTCTTTGCAGCTTCAGCAGCCTCTACCTCTTTCTGCTTCGATGCCTTGCAGATATCTGGCAGTGCAGCTATGAGCTTATCGATATCTTCTTCCTTGACGATGAGCGGAGGCAGGAAGCGGAGCGTGGTTTCGCCCGTCGCATTCAGCAAGAAACCTGCATCGAGCGCTGCATCGACTACGAACGGCGCCTTGATCCCTTCTTTGAGCTCTGCCGCGATCATAAGACCTGAGCCACGCACGTCTTCCACTTCATCGAGCGCGAGCAGCTTCTCGGCGAAATAATCGCCCATCGTTTCAACGCGCTGACCGAAGTTCTCCTGCTTGAGCGTGGTGAGCGTTGCGTGAGCCGCCGCCATAGCAAGGTTGCTGCCACCGAACGTTGAACCATGATCACCTGGTTCGAAGACCTGCGCTACTTCGATGCGCGCACAGCAGCCAGCAGCAGGCATGCCAGAAGCAACACCTTTCGCAAACGTGAAGATATCGGGCGTGATGCCAGCATTCTGAAACTCGAAAGGCCACGTGCCACAACGATAGAAGCCTGTCTGGATCTCATCGGCGATGAAGAGCGCACCGTTGCGTCGCGCAAGCTTTGATGCCTCGAACATATAATCGGGATCGATCGGATGAACGCCCGACTCTCCCTGGATCGGCTCCATGAGGATCGCCGCGATCTGTCCGGGATACTCCCACCAGATATTGCGGAGCGCGTCCATATCGTTGGGCGGAATAGCTACGAAGCCCTCGGGCAAGGGTACGAACTTCTCCTGCTTAGCTGGCTGAGCCGTAGCAGCAAGCGTGGCAAGGGTGCGGCCATGGAAGCTTCCTTCGAGCACGATGATGATATGTCCGCCACTTGACTCTTTCTTTGCCCACAGACGTGCGAGCTTGATCGCACATTCGTTTGCTTCAGCGCCAGAATTAGCGAAAAAGGTCTGCCACGGAGCCGCGAAGAACTTCGGGATGCATTCGTTAGCCATATCGGAGATGAGCTTGGCAACTTCGCCACGCTTCTCGATGTAGTAATAGTTGCTCACATGGATGAGCTTTTCAGCCTGGGTGCGGATCGCATCCACCACATTTGGATGACAATGCCCAAGGCTATCCACGCCGATGCCCGCGATGAAGTCGAGGTATGTCTTGCCTTCGTCGTCTTTGACTTCCATGCCCTTACCTTCAACCAAGCACACTGGCTTGCGCTTGAAAGTAGGCATGACGAAGGTTTCATCGAGTTTTTTTGCTTCTTCAAAGGTCATATGAGTCTCTTTTCTCGCTCTACCTTAGAGGTTTTCCATCAGACGCGATGCCAGCAAACCGAGCGGAGCGTAGTCGTCTTTCGCATTGTTTTCTTCGTCATTATATATGAGCGTGCCAGCACCGACCGAAGTGAGCAGTTCGATCAGAAGCGAATGCGGCATCGTGCCATTGATGATATGAGCGCGATGAACGCCTGCTTCGAGCGCGAGCACGCAGGATTGCAACTTCGGAATCATGCCCTTGCTCACTGCGCCCTCATCGAGCATGGTGCGCGTTTCAGCAAGTGACATGCGCGAAACAAGCGAATCTTTGTCGTCAAAATCAACATAAAAGCCATCAACATCGGTAAGGAAGATGATCTTCTGCGCACCGATCGCGCCAGCAACTGCACAAGCGACCGCATCAGCATTGATGTTGAACGAACCGCCGTCTTCACCTTTACCCACCGATGCGATGATCGGCACATACGCAGCGTTGATGAGTGTTTTGATGTAGGCAGGGTTGACTTCGAGCACATCACCCACGCGTCCGAGTTTAACATCGCGCTGGGTGGCGATGATGGTTCCTGCATCAGCGCCGTTCACACCTACGGCCAAGTTACCGTGCTGGTTCATGGCGCGCACGAGTTCTTCGTTCACCTTACCAACGAGCGTCATCTTCACGACTTCCATAGCTTCTTCAGAAGTAACGCGCTGCCCTTCGATGAATTCAACATCCAATCCGAAATGACCCATGTTCTCAGTGATGGCCGCGCCACCTCCATGAATGATGACCGGATTGACCCCCATGATCTTGAGCATGACGATATCAGCCATAACTGCATCGCGCAGCTTCGGGTCGACCATAGCAGCACCACCGTACTTGATCACGACGGTCTTACCCGTTTGGTTTTTGATATAAGGGAAAGCTTCGATGAGCACCTCGGCAGTATGTGAGGAGGTGAGCTTTCTGTCTTTTGCAAATTTCATTTTGTTTCTATCTCCAACGGTTTCGATGAATCAATTAAACATGACAACACACTGGCACACAGCGCGCAATAGATTAAGTTCGGTAATCGCCGTTGATTCGCACATAATCGTAGGAGAAATCGCACGTCCAAATAGTGGTGGAACTCGTGCCCGCGCCTAAGTCGGCTTCGAGCACGATCTCGGGTTCTTCAAAGCGCTTGAGCGCCTCTTCTTCGCTGAACTCGACCGTAAGGCCATCGCGACACACGGGAATGCCCATGATATCGATCGAAACATTCTGTTGTTCGAAATGCGCTCCGCTGCGTCCGAGCGCGCCAGCAATACGCCCCCAGTTCGCATCGTGTCCGAAGATCGCGGTCTTCACGAGCGGCGAATTGGCCACGGTACGAGCAGCAAGATCAGCCTCTTCATCGTTTGCCGCGCCAGTGATCTTCACGGTAACAAGCTTGGTCGCGCCTTCGCCATCACGTGCCATTTCACGAGCGAGCATCTGCGTGAGCGCATCGAGCGCAGCCTGGAATTCTTCGTAGGCAAGCGATTCTTTCGCGATGCGTACGCCTTGCGCTGCCTTACCACTTGCCAGCAAGAAGCAGGTATCGTTCGTAGAGGTATCGGAATCGACCGTGACCTTGTTGAAGCTCTGGTTCACACTGTGAACGAGTGCGCTATGGAGCACTTCGGGGGAAAGTGGCGCATCGGTGGTGATCACGGCGATCATGGTAGCCATGTTAGGCATGATCATGCCCGAGCCCTTCGCCATGCCACCGATCGTGATCGTGGCTCCTCCCAACGCGGGGTCCTGGCTCACGTAGCGGATCGCACGCTCCTTGGAATAGGTATCGGTGGTCATGATCGCGCGTGCAGCATCGCTTCCCGTTTCGCGCGTCATGGCTTTATGAAGCTCTGGCACGGCCGTTTCGAACGGCGCCGTATTGAGCAACTGACCGATCACACCTGTTGAAGCAACGAGTACTTCGTTAGCGCAACAGCCAACCACATCAGCAACAACCTGACACGTGCGCTCAGCATCAGCAAGGCCCACGCTGCCCGTTGCCGCGTTCGCACAACCCGAATTGATGATGACGGCCTTGGCGAGACCAAAATTCTGCCCGTCAAGATGCTCTTTAGAAACGGTGACCGGAGCAGCGCAGAAGACATTTTGGGTGAACGTTGCAGCCGCCGAACAGAGTTCATCAGCTTCGACAAGCGCCATATCGAGCCTGCCTGGATCTTTGCGGAAACCTGCATGGATGCCGCCCGCCCGAAAGCCTAAAGCGCTCGTTACACCGCCGCCTTCGACCATATCGAAAGCCATATCTTTGTCACTGTCATTATTCGTTTGAAAAGTCATAAGAAGAACCATATCCCTTTGCTGAACTCTTAGACCGGAAGCGCCTCCATACGAAGGCCGGTCGTTTGATCGAAACCACAGACGATGTTGGCGCATTGTACCGCTTGACCTGCTGCACCTTTGCAGAGATTATCGATTGCGCACACGGCGATGAGCGAGCCAGTCGCCTCTTGATAGGCAATGCCGATCTGAGCATTGTTCGTGCCTACCACAGAAGCGGTGCGCGGCATCTGACCGAGCGGAAGCACCGTAACAAAGGGATATCGTCGTCGATCGTAGGTTTCGACATAGAGCGCATGGAGCGACTCAAGGGATTGCGTAGCGCGCGCTTCTTCGTTGAGTTGAAGCGTGACCGTTGAGAGCAAGCCGCGATTTGCTGGAGCGAGATGCGGCGTAAAGACAAGCCTTCCTTCGATACCGAGAATCTGCTCGATCTCGGGCGTATGCCGATGGCTTGCGACACCGTAGGCTTCGAAGTTGTCGTTTGCGTTGCAGAAATGCGTGCGTGCATTCGCACTACGCCCCGCCCCCGTTACACCAGAGATCGCATCGACCACCACAACGCCTTCTGAAAGCGCAACGGCTGGCCAGGCAGCGAGCGAGGTAGCGGTAGGATAGCAACCCGCGCAAGCTACCAGGGTGGAATGATGCTGGGCATGCAAGTCGCGCGCCTCGAGCAATTCCGCTTCCGTGATCTCGGGCAAGCCGAAGGAAGCCTGTTCAAGCAGATCGATTGCTGTATGAGGCGTCTTATACCACTGCTCGAAGATCGCCGGATCCTTCAGGCGAAAATCAGCCGAGAGATCGAAGACCGAAACATCCACTGCCAAAAGATCAGGCACGAGCGTCATGGCTGCCGTGTGAGGCGTAGCCATGAAGACCACATCGCAATCGGCAAGCGAGGCGGTGTTGTGCGCTTCGAATTCAAGATCACATACACCCTTGAACGCAGGATAAAGCTCCGAGATAGGCAGCCCTTCATCGGTTGAAGAAGTAATGACACGAAGATCGAATTCAGGATGGCGAGAGAGGATGCGTACCAGTTCAGCTCCTGCATATCCAGCAGCACCGATAATACCGGCAACTAGTCCCATGGCCATTCCTTTCTTCGCGCGAGGTATATAAATTCAGTGGGTAAATGATACCCCTCTTCGGGAAGAGGGGTATATCTTTAATTATATTCGTTTTGTGAACGGGCTAAAAAGCAGCGATTAGTCCACGATCTCTTCAAGGGTGATCTCGAAGTTCAGATCTTTGCCCGCCATCTCGTGATTCATGTCGAACACCACATCATCGTCGGTGATCTCGACCACCTTGACCGGGAACGCCTGTCCACCAGGAGCCTGCATGTAAACCGTCTGTCCAACAGGCAGATCGTCAACATCGGGCACGTTTTCCTTCGGGATGCGCTGCACGAGCTGCTCATCACGCTCGCCATAAGCATCAGCTGCAGGAATATGAACCTTCTTAGTTTCACCCACGGCCATCTCATTCACCGCTGCATCGAAACCGGGGATCATCATGCCTGCCATGCAAGTGAACTCCAAGGGTTCGCCGCGCTCGACCGAAGAGTCGAACACCGTGCCATCATCGAACGTACCGATATAGTTAACGCGTACTTTCTTTCCTTCGTTGCTCATTACGCTTCCTTTCACGAGAGGAGCAGAATCGCCTCTGCTGTTTCCTTGGCAAGATTTCTTTTCGTTCGAGTAGTGTAGCGTAAATTCGCACTGCTCTATGCCACCAACGCGTTGTCGGCATAGAGCTGTTATATTAACGCGCCCGCAAGCACGTAAGCTTTCTTTCTGCATCATTCCCCGCTTGTCGCGCACAGGAAGCATTCGTTCGCCTAGAATGGTCGCATGTCTTCCCCGCACGAACAGCCCCAAGGCACTACAGCAAAACGAGCGACCCCCACGCGCCAGCAGGCCATGGCAACGCCTGCGTTTCTCTATGCGACCGTCCTTCTGATGGGAGCGATCGGCGCGACGCTCCGTTACCTGATCGAGCTCATCATCCCAACCCAGGGCTTTCCGTGGGCGACATTGCTCATCAACCTTGTGGGTTGCTACATCATCTATATCGTTTACCAGTGGTTCGACAGACGTGTGCATATACCGCACCCTATCGCGCGCGGTATCGGCGTTGGATTGGTTGGGGCATTCACTACGCTCTCTGCATTCTGCACTGAGAATCTTGTGCTCTTGCAAGCTGGCGAATATCTCCTGTTTGCACTCTATGTTTCCGCGACTGTTTTTGGTACGTTCGTTGCCTCGCTTGCGGGCTGGGCTACCTGTTCCCTGCTCGCCTATCGCCGCCTCAAGCGTATCCAGCGCAGACGCATCGAACATCGCCTTGAGATGCAGCGCGCCAAGAACGAGAACACCAACGAAGCCTCTGAAGAGAGGCGCTCATGAACATTCTTGCGCTCATAGGGATCGCAATAGGTGGTGCGGTCGGTGCGCTTTCACGTGGACTTATGACCCGCATGCTCAAGCGTCATCTGTCTGAGCAATTCCCTTTTGCCACGCTCATCGTGAACCTGATCGCCTGCTTTGCGGCGGGCATGGTCATGCCGCTCACTCTGAATGAAGCACTGTACTTGACTTTGACGGTGGGTTTCTTAGGCGGATTCTCAACGCTTGCCACGATGAATTTTGAAGCCGTGAGCCTTTTTGCAACTAAGCGCTACAAATACTGCTTCGCCTATCTGGCCATCACCTACGCAAGTACACTTGGCGCAGCAGCGCTTGGCTTCACGCTGGTAAGCTTCTTTGTCGGTTGATCGACCAGTATACCTGCTGCACCTGAATGAACTATGGCACCGTCCTAGAGGCTACTCGGGGTCATCAGGATGGGGATGATTATCGAAATAGCCTGTCTGACCACGCACATTCCAGGCACAAGCCACCAGGAACATCGCGATCACCAGCGTGATGATAGCTGCTGGGTTCACCTGTCCTTGCGAGATCTTGCTGGCAAGGTCCCAAAGCTCTAAGAGCCCATAAAGCGTCACGATCCAGAAGAACAACGTGATCTTGCGAGGATCCTTCGCACCGATGATCCCCGACAATGCCACAACGATGCCCACGATTCCTGCAACCAGCGTCTCTCCGCCTAGCACCACGCTAGGCATCAGATCGATCGACTTGATGCCGAAGAATTCTGCAAGCACCACGAAGACCACACCAACAGTAGCAAGAACCACCGAAAGCACGAACATGAATGCGCAGCAATAGAAAGTACGCCGCTGCCATGGCGAATACATTTTGGGATCGAATGAGAGTAGTTTCCCCACAAGCTTCCTCTCCAGCATCAAGCAAAGAACGATCGGGGGCGGGCGATCGTCCTCTTCGCTTTAACTCAAATAGGCTCTCCAATACACACAGGATGCTCGCTATCCACGAACCTCAGCGCCCGTTGCTCCACAGGTCTTCTTGATCAAACGCTCATGCTGCTTATTGGTCTCTTCAGCAGTAAGCGTCTTATCAGGCGAACGATATTCGAGCGCGTAGGCCATCGATTTCTTGCCCGCTCCCAACCGCTCTTCATCACGATACACGTCGAAGAGTTGGATGCTCGAGAGCAGCTTACCACCTGCAGAACGCATGACCTGCATGAGCTTTTCATTGGTTACGTCTTCATCCACCACAAGTGCGATATCCATCGTGACCGCCGGGAATAGCGGAACATCCACGTAGTCACGCGCAGGCTGGCTCGTTTTCACGAGCGCATCAAGGTCAAGCTCGAACGCAACAACAGGCGCAGCGGCCTCGAACGCATCGGCTGCAAGCGGATGGATCTCGCCGACCCAGCCGAGCACGGTACCGCCTGAGAGCACCTGGGCAGCACGTCCTGGCTGCAGGTGCGGAGCCTCTTCAGCGGAAAGCGCTTTGAAGCGCACCTTGGGCGTGGCGAGCTCATGCAGCAAGCTTTCGATGATGCCTTTGCCGTCAAAGAAATCGAATGCTGCTGGCGCGTTATTCCAGGCAGGATCGCCCATCGCACCCGCCAGCACTGCTGCAACGCGTTCTTTCTCCTTAGGCTTCTTCTTACCCTCTGCCGCGAAGAACACGCGTCCCGTTTCATAGAGCTGAACGTTCTTCACGCCGTGATTCTGATTGTACGCAAGCGAGTGCAACAACCCAGGAATGATGGATTGGCGCATGATGGATTGTTCTGCATTGAGCGGATTAAGGAGCTCAACGGGCATGCCAAATCCTTCTTTGTCCATGCGCAGCTTATCGAGATCGCCCGGTTCAGCGAACGAATACGTTACCGTCTCATTGAGTCCCGCTGCACGCAGGGTATCGTTGATCTTCTGGATCTTCTGCTCAGCCACCGTACGCTTACCAATGCGACCAGCGCCACCAGGCAGCGTCGGTTCGATGCGATCCATGCCATAAAGACGAAGTACCTCTTCATAAAGGTCGATCTCGCGCTCAAGATCGGGGCGGAACGTAGGCGCGAGCACGTGGAGCAGATCGCCTTCAACGCAAGCTGCCGCCGCAGATTCAGCTTCATCAGCCACCGTTACCGCACAGCCTAAACGCGTGAGCGTCGAGATGATATAGTCGCGATCGATCTCGGCGCCCATCATGGCGTTGAAGCGCGGGATACGGAAATCAAGCATGACAGGCTCGGTCTTCTGCTCCCACACATCCACGATGCCCGGGCGCACGGTGCCACCCGAAACCGCCGCAATGAGCGCTGCTGACGCGTCGGAGAGCACGCCGATCGGATTGTCATCTACACCACGTTCGTAACGAAGCGAAGCCTCGCTGATGAGCCCGAGATTGCGGCTCGTGCGACTAGTATGACCACTGCTGAACGTAGCCGCCTCGAGCAAGATCGTGGTAGTTTCGTCGGTCACCTCAGAATCGAGGCCGCCCATCACACCTGCCAGCGCAACAGCCTCCGTAGGTGTAGCAATCACACTCATATCAGGAGTGAGCGTGCGCTCTTCCCCATCGAGCGTGGTGAACTTCTCACCGTCTTCAGCAGGACGCACGATGATGTGAACCTTGCCATCCTTATTCACAAGCTTGTCATAGTCGAATGCATGGAGCGGCTGACCGAGCAGGAACAAGATATAGTTCGTCGCATCGACGATGTTGTTGATCGAACGAGCACCCGCCGCAGTAACGCGCTGCGCCAGCCAATCGGGGCTTGAACCTACCTTCACGTTCTCGATCACGCGCGCAGTATAGCGATCGCAGCGCGCCGGATCCGAAATAGTCACCTCAACAGATTCCGCGGTCGGCTCAAGATCCTGATTTTCACCCAGGTTGAAGATCGGGTCATCGAACGGATCGGTGAAGCCACGCTCATACATAGCCCCCACCTCGCGCGCCATACCTTTCATGGAAAGGCAATCGGGGCGATTCGGCGTGATCTCAAGATCGAGGATCCTATCAGTGAACTGCATATAGTCCGCAAATGCCATACCCACAGGCGCATTCTCGGGCAGGATCATAATGCCATCGTGATCGGAGCCCAACCCCAGTTCGCGCTCGGAGCAATTCATACCGTTGCTCACCACGCCACGCAGCTTGGATTTCTTGATCTTGAAGTCGCCGAATTCGGCTCCCACCAGCGCCACGGGAATCTTGTCGCCTTCGTTGAAGTTCTGCGCGCCGCATACGATCTGCAGCGGCTCAGGCTTACCATCTTGCCCAAGGCTGTTTTCTCCCACGTTCACCTGGCAAACCCACATGTGATCAGAATCGGGATGCGCTTTCTTTTCGACGATCTGACCCACGACCACCTTATCGAACGTCTGACCAGCGACCTCAACCCCTTCAACACCCGTACCGGTCAGGTCCAGACGATCGCAAAATGCTTTCAGATCGGCAGGCACCTCAACATATTCACTTAACCATTTCAAAGAAACTTTCATCGTTTTTCCTTCGGTTTTGAACCTTTATCTCTTTACCTATTAAAAAATTGACTTTTATTGTTGGCTAAAATCAGCGAGGGTTCGCCTCGTGCGTACGATCGCCATGTTGCGCGGCCGAGCGTACTTCGTACGTGAGGGAAAGCGCAAAAGCGGCGAGCATGCGTGCGAGACGAAGCCGCAGCGTCAGGCAATTCTTCTAGAATTGCCTTAAAAAGCGCATGTCGCCCTCGAGCAACATCCTCAAGTCGGGAACGTTATATTTGAGGCATGCCACGCGCTCAACACCTACACCGAAGGCAAAGCCTGAATAGACTTCGGGATCGATGCCCGAATAGCGCAACACATTCGGATCGACCATGCCGCAGCCCAAGATCTCGAGCCAACCGGTGCCTTTGCAGAAGCGACAGCCTTCTCCGTGACAAATTCCGCAGCTCACATCCACTTCAGCCGAAGGCTCCGTGAACGGGAAATAGTGAGCGCGGAAACGCGTCTTGCGCTCTTCGCCGAACATCTGCTTGCAGAAATAGTCGAGCGTGCCCTTCAGATCGCCGAACGTGATGCCCTTATCGACCACCAAGCCTTCGATCTGGTTGAACTGCGGAAGGTGCGAAGGATCAGCCACATCACGGCGATACACCTTGCCCGGCGCAATGATATAGATGGGTAACTCCTGATCTTCCATAGCATGAACCTGAACGCCAGAAGTTTGCGTGCGCAGAAGCACGTCCGATTCACCCTTCACATTCGTGGTATCGCCCGAAAGGTCGCGCACATAGAAAGTATCTTGCATGCTGCGCGAGGGATGATCGGCAGGAGCGTTCAGCGCTTCGAAGTTGTAGTAGTCGGTCTCGACCTCAGGACCAGTTGCCACCGAGTAGCCGATACCAAGGAACACTTCGGCGATCTCGTCAGTGATGCGATTGATAAGATGTCGCGTGCCCATCTGCTGCACGCGGCCAGGAAGCGTGATGTCGATCGCGTCAGCCTCCATGCGAGCAGCGAGCTCCGCACTGGCAAGCTCCTTCTTCTTCGCCTCGAGCGCGCCTTCGATCTCGTTGCGCGCAGCGTTCACCGTCTTGCCAACCTGCGCACGCTCTTCGGGAGCAACCTGCCCCATCGAACGCAGATAGCCGGTCAAGCTACCCGACTTTCCTACTACTTTGATGCGGATTGCCTCGAGCGCATCGCTCGTAGCTGCCTGATCGATCTCGGCAAGTGTTGCGGCTTGCAACGCCTGAACTTCATCAATGACTGACATACGATCGCCTTTCCTTATGCTCGAAAAGCCCGTGCGGCTTCTGTTCACCATCTTTTGAGCAAAGAAAAAGAGCTCTCCTCTTTGCCCTATCCAAGGACGAGAAGAACTCTCGCGGTACCACCCTGGTTACCTTCGCACTGCATTTCACAATGCCGCAAGCGAAGATCACTCATATCTGCTCTGTAACGGGAGCACCCGATGAAGCTTACTGAAGGTCTGCTCATTCGAACATTCAACCCGTTCGGCAACACTGCTGGTGAAGGGAATCACATCTCGCATCGCTAGGCCCTTTCAGCAACGAGCCCTCTCTGGAAACGATGCAGCCGAAATGTGCTGTCTTCGTCATCGCATTTAGTGTAGAAGAGTATAGCGCATGTTTGCTGCAAGCGTTGCGGTTCATCGGCGAATTCGCTCGAGCGCGCCTTCTTGCTCCTAGGAAAGCGCTAGCGCCGCACGGGTCTTCATTTCCAGGAACGAACGCGATCGTCCGAGAAAGACGCTCACCTGCTTTTGCTACAATGAGCCTACTTCATTAGCTTCCTCTCTTCCGGAAGGAACCCACCATGAACTTGGCAGATCTTACCTACAACGAAGCTGGCCTCATCCCCTGCATCGTGCAAGATGCGAACACGCACGAGGTGCTCATGATGGCCTGGATGAACGAAGAGGCTATCTGCCGAACCCTCGAAGAGAAGACCACCTGGTTCTGGTCTCGTTCGCGCAACAAGTTCTGGCACAAGGGTGAAGAGTCTGGCAACACGCAAGAGCTGATCGATCTGCGCTACGATTGCGACGAGGATACCCTGCTTGCGCTGGTGAATCCCGCGGGGCCCGCCTGCCACACTGGAGCGCGCACCTGCTTCTATCGTTCGTTTTTCAGCGAAGACCCCCTCTTAGAAAACTGATCTCGCCAGAATCCTGTCATACATTTCCGCAGATCAGGCTACCTGATGCTTGCCGAAACAGCGCTTGGATAGTATGGTTCCGACTGCAAACAACGCCGCGTAGAAGATCGCCAACCTCGGACTCGACCAGAGATTCGCACTTCTCTAAGGATTCACGTCTCAGCGTTCACGCAAGGTAGGCGGTAGCCATGAGGAGCGGTTCTGCCGACTCGCATCACCGTACACGAGCCAGCCTAAACAGCTTTATGAGTATGAATTAGCAGAATCGTCCCCATGGCTCATGCATCGAGCGCCTGCTCCGCCAGTTATGAGATGACGACGCAGGACGGGAAACGAAACAGAATATCTATCCTTCAAGTGCAAGTAGAAGAGCCGCCAATAGCAACCCGATCGCCGCGCCACCGACAAGCTTCACCACAACACCGAGCGCTGGATGCTTGCGCGATAAACCCTGCGAATCGGGCTCTTTACCAATTTCACCCTTGAGAAAGCAGTCTATCTCCCGATAGGTGACGATGTCATGCTTCTTCTTCAAGCGATCGATGGCGATGGCCATACCGAACCCTATAGCGTAGAGCACGATGAACGTGATTACGCCTGCTATGTTGCCCTTGCTCATGCGTGCGAAACCGGAAGGCTCGGGCCAGGCGATCGAGAAGCCCAGCAGAAAGAGGAAAGCTAGCACCGAAAAGCCGACCATCCCATATGACAAGAGCCTCATCTTGCGCGAATCCTCTTTGACGATCTGCTGAATCCTTGCAGCATCGCCTTTTACAAGCTCGTCTATAGAGGTGTCGAATAGCTGGCTCAGCAGTAGCAAACTCTGCATATCGGGATAGGTTTTGTCATTCTCCCAATTCGAGATAGTCTGACGCGATACGAATATCGCCTTCGCTACCTCATCTTGGGAGAGTCCGCGCTCTTCCCTTTTGGCTCTTAGTTGCCGTGCCAGTTCCATCGCTCCATACCTCTCTCGGTGCTTTTTCGCAGCGTCTTCAAGTTTGTGCCGACTGAAATGATAATCCACGTATTTGCCGAGTGCCTCAATGCGTCTGTCAAAAGTCTTTTACATAGCTTCTGAACAGGTATTTCTCCAGCATGATCCATTTGCGCACATGGAGACGAATCAGGAAAATAATGCCCGTCGATGCAAGTCCGATTGAAAGGATATACACCAATGAAAGAAAACGGTAAGCGCTTCATTAAGACGCACATGCAACAATATGGCCTAGCGAACCGTACCTACATCCTCGTCGATCGCGAGACAGGAGTGAATTATCTTCTGGCAGGCTTTCTGGCCTCGTCTGGTGTCAGCTGCACTGGCATGACCGTCCTTGTCGACACAGACGGCAAGCCTATTATCACCCCAATTAAAGAATAGGAAAGAAGTCGATAGCGAAAGGAGCAAATAGCTATGGCACGCGAAGAGAAGGTTTAGAAATATACTCAGGCATCTACGCATCGCAGTATGCTGGCGGTTACAAGAACTGGCATGCCGAGAACGTAGAGGCAACCTTAAAGGCTCTTAGCAAACTTAGCTACACATAGCTAGAGCTTACGCCGAGGCCTTCGGACGACCAGTCTTTGGCGCAGAGAGTTTCCGGGCATTGATAGATTCAACAGAGCAGGGTCTCACGTTTTTCTGAAATGCGTATTTAGGAAATCTCGCAGCACTTGTTCGCCTCCACCTACACCCCTTCTTCTGCTTCGCAACTGGCCTTTTGCTGTCTCAAAAACGAAGCGCAAACGAAAGGACGTAAGTTGCAAGACCGATAGTCTGGATTTAGGATGATGCAAATGAGACTATTCAGACGTTATCGACGAAAGGGACGGCATGCGCGTTATGCCCAGTTCAGCTCAGGCTGCCTATGACCAGGCATCATCGCCTTGCAAGCTGGCTGCGCCTTGCATAGCCGCCTCTCTCGATGAACTGCCCTTGAGCGTTCTTTGCGATCCTTCCCGTGGAACGCTTGAAGCCGTCAAATTCTGTGGGCTCCATGCTGAAGAAACAAGCTTCGCCGAGCTTGAGGTTTCAAGCGGCCGCTTCTCAAATTGCCAGTTTTTTAGCTGCGACTTCACCGGTATACTTTTCGTTGATGTCGCCTTTGAGGGTTGCGATTTCTCCAACAGCATATTCGACAGCGCTGCGTTCACACGCTGCACGTTCAACGATTGCAAATTCGCTGGTGCATCCTTTACTGAGGCGCTTTGGGAACAGGTGGCTGCAAAGGACTGCACGTTCGCCTACGGCGCATTCAACCGATGTCTTTGGAAAATCGTTCGGGCTCGCACCTGCGATTTCTCGTCAGCAGACATGACTGAAATGGAGCTGCACGGCATCTCGCTCGAAGACGACCGCTTTGTTGGAACGAGCTTCTTCCACACGAAGCTCGTCGGCCTCGATTTCTCAACATGCCAGCTCGAAGGCATTACCATATCGGATGCCATGGCTGAAGTATATGGCGCGAAGCTCGGACTCTATCAGGCTGCGGCTTTAACCCGACGCCTTGGTGTCATCATTGAGGAGTAGCCAAAGGGATGGGATGAATCCTAATTTATAAGCCGGGCTGATATCTTGAGGGTAGAACCGAATAAGAAAAAATTTAGGCCGAATTCTTTTATTAGGCAGCTTTCGAGCACCTGTAACTTAAAACCATTTAAGTTACAGGTCTCAAATCGAGTCGTTATTTAAATTTTTGCCCATTTTCTTTTCTTAGAAACACTGGCAGCTCATCTGCTGGAGACAACTTCGACCAAAAGCTTCATCCCCATCCTGTTAGCCATGAAGCAGTGGGGCGAAGAAGAGTTGGAGCTGTAGCGATTCGTCTCTATCGTAAACTAACAAGAAAGAAGGGATACACCCATGAATATCGATGCATGGATGAATGATCTTATCAACCAATTGAAAATCGAGTTCAAAGAAAGGCTCGTACTAGTCGGATTGCAAGGAAGCAGGGCTCGAGGCGAGCAACGCGAGGATAGCGATATCGATGTCGTGGTCATTGTAGAAGACCTAAACGCCGATGACCTTGCCTTGTATCGCAACGTCATTCAAGAGATGCCGCATGCCGAGCTTGCTTGCGGATTTGTCGGGTCGCCTGACATACTTGCAGCTTGGCCGCGACATGACGTGTTCAACCTGGTGAACGACACTAACATCAGATACGGTTCATTCGACTTCATGGACACAGAGTTCACCGCCGAAGAAGCGAAGCTTGCAGCTGACGCATGTGCGTCCGAGATCTACCATGCGCTTTGCCATACAGCGGTGTTCGAACCGGATATGCTTCCAGCCCTATTGCAAGGTTGCTTGAAGTCAGTGTTCTTCGGGATTCGCGCAAAGCATTTTGCCCAGACAGGCAAGTTCGTGAACAGCCGCGCGCAACTATTGAACCTGGTAAACGATAGTGAAAGATGGCTCTTGCAGACCTATGATAAAGACGTGCAGATGGATAACAAAGAGCTTGCAAGCAAACTGCTTCGATGGTCTAACGACGAGCTGGCAGGAAGGAACATTCATGACCTTAGAAAGAGCTAAAGAGTATCTAGGCGAATATGGGCGCAACAACGATGTGTTGGAATTCGACGTTTCGAGCGCCACCGTCGAGCTGGCGGCAAAGGCGATCGGGTGTGCGCCTGAACGCATCGCAAAGACGCTGTCGTTCATGGTTGACGATGGTGTTGCGCTCGTTGTCTGCGCAGGAGATGCACGCATCGCAAACCCCAAGTTCAAAGAAATGTTTCACTGCAAGGCCAAGATGGTAGACCCTGAAAAGGCAGAAGAGCTTATAGGCCATGCTGTTGGGGGCGTGTGTCCCTTCGGCGTGAACGACAGTTGTAAGATCTATTTGGACGAATCGCTTCGCCGCTTCGAAACGGTGTTTCCCGCATGCGGAAGTTCGAACAGCGCCATTGAACTTACGCCCGATGAGCTAGAGGAACTAACGCCTGGAAGCACTTGGGTTGACGTGTGTAAATTGCCGACTGGCAATCGATGAACGGGGACGCCCGAATAACGCTTGCCGCATTGGCGTAGGCGAGACCATCATCAGCGATTGATTGCTCCATCGGTCGGAAAGCAGCCGCATCGGCTTCTGGGTCGTAGTAGCATTCTCCTAGAACCACCCGGAGCCATTTTCCGGGACATTTCTTAAGGGCCGTCTCGCAAGAACCATCCGAAAGGCACGAGCATGCAATCGATCAGGAAAGTCGCGCTCATCATTGCGGGGAGCATCTGCCTTGCGCTCGGCGCCGTGGGCGTGTTCGTCCCGGTTCTGCCCACGACACCCTTTGTGCTGCTCGCGGCGTTTCTTTATTCGCGCAGCTCAAGCCGGCTGAACTCGTGGCTTGCGAGCACGTCGATCTATCGAGCTTACGTCGAGCCGTTCAAGCAGAGCGGTGGGATTTCGATGCAGCGAAAGCTCAGGATCGTGTCGGTTTCTTTCGCGGTGATGGCCATAAGCGCACTACTTGTAAGGAAGTTGATCGTCTGGATCGTTCTGGCGGCGGTCGCCGTGTTCTTGCTCGTCCTGATGTTTGGGAAGATCCCTACGATTTCCAAAGAGGAGGAGCGCAGCTATGGAGCTCTCATCGACGCATCGCAGGACAAGTCTGCCTATGGTGAAGACTGACACGCTCGTGCGCTAGGCGTGACAGGGTCGCGTAGGGTGCGAAGATGCGAAGCTCTAAATTATATTGGAAACTGCCATCATCAAGCTCAAGCGTCCGTGTGGGCTCAGGAGCGCCCTAAACTCACGCGTTCGGCCCAACTACGCCAACTGCCAAGAAACTGCAAGATTCCGAGCACCAGTTGACACGGGATGATGGGCTGCATCCCCACCGTCCTATCACTTTTACATCGTAGGCAGATCCTGGAAGGACTCATCACGTTCGCCTTGCTGATCCTCGAACGCTGCGCTTCCATCATTGAATCCCACAGACACATGCATGGCATCGCAGAACGGCTTGTTCGTCGAGCTACCACAACGGCAAAGGTGGTACTCAGTCTCAACCTCATAGCCTCTCACGCGGTTGTACTCCAAATGGCCACCTTCGGGTACAGCGACGATGGCATCCTCGCTGAGTGGAACGCCTCCCTTGACGACATAGGAGTCGTTCTCGACGATGGTGATGGAAGCTTTCCCCTCCATGGCAAATCCTCTCTTTCGCTCCTTTGGTGTACCGCAACTATAACCGTGCGGAGACACAGGCGACCGCCAGCCGCCCGTCTGTTGCCAAGGCATAAAAGTATCTATGCCAACAAAACGTAGCTCTGCTCTTCTTGAGCAGCTATCACCGATATGTTGATCATCGAAGTCGAGAGCGACATAACAATGCGCAAAGAGAGATCAGAGAAGAACATCCCATACCGAGGCGGACAAAAGTATCGCCTAGAAGTGCAAATCGAAAGATTATAATCGAATAATCCCGTATTGCAAGCAAGGAAGGAATGACTCAATGACCGATTGGAAAGAGCTCTACCAGCAAAAACTCATTCCCGTGGAAGACATCGTGAAGGTCATTCCGCCACACAGCCACTGTTCGCTTTCCGATGGCGCAGCTGATCCGCGCGCGATCACGCGTGAAATCGAGAAACACTACGCGGAATTCACCGATGTTTCTTTCATGCAGGGCCCTCCGGGTGAGCGCATCGAGATGTTCGACCCCGATATGGCTGGTCATATTCGCTATGAACCGTTCGTTGGCCCCGTTGGGCAATATAAAGATTACTGGCAAGGCGTACATGCTGGCATTTCTGACTACCTGCCCTCCTATTTCTCGAGTATCGAGCGTTTGATCCGCGACGGTCACTACCCTATCGACGTGGCTATCGTGTCGCTCTCCACCCCCAACGATCAGGGCTATTGCACGTTGGGCGTTTCTTGCAGCTACCAGCGCACAGCGATGCAATCGGCTCGGATCATCATCGCCGAGATCAACAAGCAGATGCCGCGCATGTTCGGCGAAACGAGCATCCATGTGAGCGACCTCGACTACATCATCGAAGCCGACGAACCGCTGCCTGTCATTCCGAACTCGAGCATTGGTGATGCTGAACGCCAGATCGGCGAATACTGCGCGTCGCTGATCGAAGACGGATCCACCATTCAGGCAGGCATTGGCAAGCTACCGAATGCAGTGCTTGATGCTCTTTCAGACAAGAAGGATCTTGGTGTGCACAGCGAGCTTTTCACCACGAAGATGATGGAGCTTGCAGAGCGTGGAATCATCAATGCTTCCAAGAAGACCCTTCATAAAGGCATCAATGTTGCAACGGTGCTCGAAGGCACGAAGGAGCTCTACGATTGGGCGCACGACAATCCCTCCGTGCAGCTCTTCCCTGTTGAATATGTGAATGATCCAGCCATCATCGCAAAGAACGACAAGCTCGTCTCCATCAATTCTTGCATCGAAGTTGACCTGTTCGGTCAGGTAGCCGCCGAATCTTTTGGCTACAAGCAAGCAACAGGAGCTGGCGGACAAGTCGATTTCGTACGCGGTGCCACCATGAGCAAGGGCGGCAAGTCGATCATCGTCATCAATTCAACCGCAGCACGCGGCACCGTATCGAAGATCAAGCTCTTCTTGAGCCCAGGCAGTATCGTTACTACCCCGCGTAATGAAACTCAGTTCATCGTGACCGAATATGGTATCGCCGATCTGCGCGGCAAGACCAATCAAGAGCGCGCAAAAGCGCTCATCAATATCGCGCATCCCGATTTCCGCGACGAATTGCGCGATGAATTCATGCACTACTTCAACTTCGACCCCCTGCGTTAAAGGAGAATATCGTGGAACTCACCGAAGCGATCAAAGAACGTCGGAACATTCGGCGTTACAAGAGCGATCCTGTGCCGCACGAGATCATCCAAGAGATCCTGGAGGATGCCGTTTGGGCACCTTCCGCACAGAATTTGCAACCTTGGTATTTCTTGGCGCTTACCGATCCAAACGATCTACGCGAACTTTTCGACATGATGGGCACCTCGGTGTATTCGCATCGCAAGCGTCTCGAGGATCGCTTCAAGAACAACCCTGAAGTGGTTGAAGAGACGCTCGAATTCCTGCAGGAAATGGGCGGTGCTCCCTGCTTGATCTTGGCATTTCTCCTGAAACCAACGTATAGCGAAGGCATGATTCCCAGCTGCGTTGAATCGGTGGCTGCGGCGATGAACAATATTTGCTTGCTGGCGTATGAAAAGGGCCTGGGAACCTGCTGGGTTGAAGAAGTGGTACGCGAACGCGAGCGTATCGAAGCGCGCTTTGCTCCAGATAAAGGACCGCTGCTCGGCGCCGTGGTGCTTGGCTATCCTGATACCGATCCACATCCGATCAAGCGCAAGGAGGGTCGCATCGAAATTCGATAGCGCCCGCCAACTGACAACATTCATTTTCACCTCGTACCAGTTTGCCCTTAACCAACCAAGGAGACCCATGAGCAAGTACGATTCTTTATGGAAGCACATCCAACGAAGCGGAAAAGATAACCTCGACCTTACCTTCGACGAAATTGCCGCCATTGCAGGTCTACCCATCGACCATTCGTTCTTGAACTGCAAGAAAGAGCTGCTCGATTACGGTTACGAGGTAGGAAAGATCTCTCTCAAGAACAAGGCAGTACATTTTACGAAGCTTAACTGACAAGTCCACGAACGATTCCGCAGCTTACTAGGAAAAATAGCACTAGAACCTATCCAACAAACATAACGCGCTCTTTCAGCCGCACATCCACGATCGCCTTGCGCTGCGAAGAATCATAAGAATGCTAACGCCACGCGCTCAACCTCAAACAATCAAACCCGCATCAGCAAAGAGGGCTACTTGGTGCACCCTCGCCCGTTCTTATTTTGTCCAATTTATAGGACATACACAAAGAGTCAAAAGCGTAGTCTATTACTTGTAATAGCAACGCCACCAAAATAGAAATTCAGAGACAGGAGCTTGTTTCACCTCTTAAGAGCATTGGATTGGAGCCCAATGAAACAAGTTCCCGCCCCTGAATTCTATGCTAAATCCAGTTGCTTTTTAGAACTATTCGATTCTGTTCAGGCCTAAAGACTTATTTGCAAACAAGGACAGGAATGTCGGAGTTGCGCAACACGCCGAAGCTGACCGAGCCAAGCATGCCGCGAATCGCACCCAAACCGCGCGAACCCATACAGATCAGATCGCATTCGTAGCGCTGTGCCGTCTCGATGATAGTCTCGACCGTGTAGATGCCGTAAATCACTTCAACAGTAAGATTACCCTTGAAATCCTTCACGATATCAGCCACATCAGCTTCGAGCTTCTTGTCGCTCTCTTCAGTGCGCTCCTGCACCGCATCGGCGAAGTCTTCCTTGGAAACAAGCGAAACACCCATGCCGAAACCAGTCTGATTGAAGCTGCTGAAGACAAGGTCTTGTGGGGGTGCGCTGATCTCAGCAACATGGATCGATGCATCGGTGTTGCCCTCGACCATCTTCATCGCTTCACGAAGCGCTTCTTTGGCGTGATCGGATCCGTCGTATGGAACGAGAATATTAGTGAATGACACGATGGCCTCCTTTAGGGCGTACTTTTGCATTCAAAGCAGGTTTTCAGCTCATATTATAGCTTTAATCCACTGCTCTCGCCTAATGTTCCCCACTGTTTTGCACGTTTGTCGCTATATTGAAAGAGTGAAAAGGATATGAAGAGCATTACTTTATCACTCTACTGTGCTAAAGTATTGATTCGCTCTTATTCTAGCTATTAAAGGTGGCTCAACAAACGATGAATTACGTAACCCCTATCGGCTTTCGCGACGTGATCAGTGACGAGGCGCTTGTCCGCGAAGATCTCACCTATCGCGTGCAGCAATGCTTCGCGCGCCACGGCTATTCCCCCATCGAAACTCCCACACTCGAAGTGCTCGACG
The DNA here is from genome assembly GCA_900542525.1 of uncultured Eggerthella sp. Lineage (GTDB taxonomy): Bacteria > Actinomycetota > Coriobacteriia > Coriobacteriales > Eggerthellaceae > Anaerotardibacter. The sequence continues at coordinate 26,924 of UQNZ01000008.1, read as the reverse complement.
TGATGGAAGCAGGCGGACATGTTCCCGCTTCCCCCTTCAAGCTTTTCGACTCGCGCGGTGATCTTCTAGCCATGCGCCCCGACGTTACGATGCAGATCGCGCGCATGTGCGCTACCCGCATCACCTCGTTCGATCCCGCGGTGAAGCTGCGCTACACCCAGCGCGTCTTCCGCGAGAAGACCGCAGAAGCGGCAGCCCGCGAACTCACACAGATGGGCGTTGAATGCCTTGGTGAATCCGGCGTAGAAGCCGATGCGAACATCATCGCGCTCTTCTCTGAAGCACTCGCGGAAACACGCATCAGCGAATACCGCATCGCCCTCGGTTCTGCGCGCGTGTTGCGCGACCTTGTTTCTTGCTGCCAGATGGATGCTGGCTGGGAAGATGCCGTCTATCGCGCGTTCCACACCTCGAACTTCGTAGCACTCGATAACCTCACGAAAACCACTGAAGGCAACCAGGCTGCCATTAGCGCACTTGCCCAGCTTCCTATGCTGCGCGGCCAAAAGGAAGCACTCGGCGAAATTCGCGCTCTTCTTGCGCCGCTCGGTTGCAGCGAGGGGGTCGATGAGCTCGAAGCGCTCTATGATCTGCTAGTTGAACGCGGGCTTGGTGAAATCGTGCTGATCGATTTCACGGTCATGAGTTCGTTCGACTATTACACGGGCATCGTGTTCGAAGCCTACGAACCCGGCCTGGGCTCCCCTATCGGCGGCGGCGGTCGTTACGACAACTTGGTCGCGGCTTATGGCGGTACGAAAGTCCCTGCCGCAGGTTTCAGCTTCTACCTCGAACAGGTGATGGAATCTTTCGCTCTCGAAAAAGCCGCCGCTCCGCACCCCTTGCGTATCGCGGTTCCCAAAGGTTCGCTCAACGAAGATGCGATCGCAGCGCTTGATGCCGCCGGTCTCAACGTTGACGGGCTTGCCGATGCTGGCCGCACGCTCATGCTGCGCAACGGCGATGTCGAGTACATCATCGTGCGCCCCACCGATGCACCGGTTTTTGTTGCCCTCGGTGCCGCCGATTGCGGCATCTGCGGCGAAGATTCGCTCGTTGAAGCTCGCACCGATGTGGTCGAACTGGTCGACCTCGAATTCGGCGGTTGCCGCTTCGTGGTGGCTGAATCCGCAGGAACCTCAGAAGCAGTCGAGAAGCGCTACCGCGAGCTCGGCTCGATCCGTATTGCCACGAAATACCCGCATATCGCACGTTCGCACTTCGACAAGCAGGGTAAGCAGGTAGAGATCGTGAAGCTGCATGGCAATATCGAACTCGCTCCCATCACCGGCATGGCCGAGCAGATCGTCGACATCACGGCCACTGGAACCACCCTGCGCGAAAATAACCTGGTCGTTGTTGAAGACGTGCTCGCATCAACAGCACGTTTCTTCGCCAACCCCTGCTCATACCGAACGAACCCCCGCGTCGCCGCACTAGCACAAACGCTGCGACAAGCTAACAAGGAGAACTAGATGAGACGCATCATTCTGAAACCCGGAGAAGCCTTTTCGGAAGACCAACTCCAACGCGTGGGCGCATTCGATGCACACGCTCTCACCGCTGCGACCGAGATCATCGAGGCAGTGCGCACTCAGGGCGATGCGGCGTTGCGCGCCTACACGAAACAATTCGATGGCGTAGAGATCGAGAACTTCCGCGTGAGCGATACTGCGATCGACGAAGCGATCACACGCGTTGACCCAGAGGTTTCGCAGGCGCTACGCCAAGCAGCAAAGCAGATTCGCGATTTCCACGAACGCCAGAAACAACAGAGCTGGTTCACCATCCGCGAAGATGGTGCGCTCGTAGGCGCGAAGGTCGAGCCGCTCGATTCCGTGGGTATCTACGTTCCCGGCGGACGCGCGCTCTACCCCTCTTCTGTGCTAATGAATGCGATCCCTGCCGCAGTTGCTGGCGTGAAGCGTATCGTGTGCGTTACTCCACCTACCAAAGATGGCTCGCTCGATCCCGCCATCCTCGAAGCTTGCCGCATCGCCGGCGCCACCGAGATCTATTCCGTTGGTGGCGCACAAGCTATCGGCGCGCTGGCTTACGGAACAGAAAGCATCCAGAAGGTTGCGAAGATCACCGGCCCTGGTAATGCGTTCGTAGCTGCAGCAAAGAAGATCGTCTCGGGCGATGTGGGCATCGACATGATCGCAGGTCCTTCAGAAGTGTGCGTGCTTGCTGATGAAACCGCACTTCCCGAACTTGTCGCGGTCGATCTTATGGCGCAGGCCGAACACGACCCGCTGGCTAGCTGTTATTTGGTCACGTTCTCCGAAGCCTATGCTGATGCGGTCGAGCGCGCAATCAAGAAGATCGTCGAAAGCTCAACGCGTAAAGAGATCACAATGTCATCCCTTACCGACAAGGGACTCATCGTCATCTGTGATTCGCTCGTCCAAGCGCTCCAAACGATCAACGTGATCGCACCGGAGCACCTTGAGCTGCATGTTTCGCGCCCCATGGAACTGCTCGGTCAAATTCGCAACGCAGGCGCGATCTTCATGGGCGAATGGACCCCAGAAGCAGTAGGCGATTACGTTGCCGGCCCTAACCACACGCTGCCAACGGGCGGCACCGCACGCTATGCTTCCCCGCTTTCGGTCGACGAATTCGTAAAGAAATCGAGCGTGATCCAGTATTCTGCCGCGGCGCTCAAGAATGATGCCCATGCGATCGAAACCATCGCCGATCACGAAGGTCTTTGGGCGCATGCCCAAAGCGTGCGATTGCGCATGGAACTCATGGAACACGGTCGTGTTTCGGCAAATGTCAGCAGCACAGATAACTCTGCTGAACAGGCAAAGGACTAACCAATGCCTGCAAAGCCAAAAACATACCGCGCACCGCGCCCAAAGATCGCAGGCATCGAACCTTACGATCCCAAATATCTGCCGGCGCGCGTCATGATCTCAGCGAACGAGAACCCGCGTCCGCTTCCTCGTGAAGTGCAAGCCAAGATCGAAGCTGCCATCGTGCAGGTCGATCTCAATCGTTATCCCGATCCGCTTGCGAACCCTTTGCGCGAGCTCATCGGCAAGGCATGGGGATACGACCGCGAATACGTGCTCATGGGCAACGGCGGCGATGAGCTGCTCTTCGATTTCGCACTGTGCTGGGGCGGTCCAGGGCGCACGATGCTCACCTGCCCGCCTACGTTTTCAGTCTACAAAGCGAACGCCATGCTCACCGACACACAGATCGTCTCCATCCCGCGCAAGAGCGATTTCTCACTCGACGAAGAAGCCATCCTTGCACGGGTTGCGCAAGGCGATATCGATTATGCAATCCTCACCTCGCCGAACAACCCCACAGGAAACACCACCTCGCCTGCGTTCATCGAAAAGCTCCTCGAAACGAGCGACACGCTTGTCATGGTCGATGAAGCGTACGGCGAATTCGGCGGCGAAAGCATGATTCCTCATCTGGACCACTATCCTAACTTGGTGGTGCTGAAGACCTTCTCGAAGGCCTATGCTCTTGCTGGCGTACGCCTTGGCTATATACTGGCAAATCCGCAGGTTATTCGCGAATTAATCAAGGTGCGCCAGCCCTATTCAGTCGATGCGGTCTCGCAGGTTATCGGCATGACCGTCTACGAAAACCGCGCGCTGCTCGAGCCTAGCATCGAAGCAATCAAGCACGAGCGTGCGATCTTGCTTGAAGAACTCGCCGCGCTTCCCAACGCAGAAGTCCATCCTTCCCAAGCGAACTTCATCCTCGTGCGCATCCCGCAGGCTCATCGCATCTGGGAGCAACTGCTCAAGCGTGGCATTCTTGTGCGCGACTTTTCCTCGGCACCCAGCCTCGAGAACTGCCTGCGCATCACGGTAGGTACCGAAGAGGAAAACCGCGCGCTCATTGAAGCATTGCGCGAACTCACTGCAAACCCTGATAATACGTAGAAGAACCTCACCTCAAAGGACACGAACATGGCTTCACGAACCGCAACCATCACGCGCACCACGAAAGAAACCGACATCTCGCTCACGCTTGTGATCGACGGCACGGGCAAGACCGATATCGACACGGGCATCCCGTTCTTCGACCATATGCTCGATGCGTTCGCGCGCCACGGCTTGTTCGACCTTGCTGTGAAAGCGAAAGGCGATCTTGAGGTCGACGCACACCACACGGTTGAAGATATAGGCATCGTGCTCGGCCAAGCACTTGCCGAAGCCATGGGCAGCAAGCTTGGCATCACCCGTTTCGCCTCTCAAGCAGTGCCGATGGATGAAGCGCTCGTAATGGCTGCCCTCGATATTTCAGGGCGCGGTCAGATGCACTTTGATATACTTATCCCACCTGCCATGATGGGCTTGTTCGATTCTTCACTTGCTAAAGAATTCTTCATCGCATTCGCAACGAATGCGGGCGTCACGCTCCACCTCGTTTCCTTCAAGGGCGAAAACGCACACCACCTTATCGAGGCAGCCTTCAAAGCAACGGGGCGCGTGCTGCGCCAAGCGCTCGAGATCGATCCACGCGCAGCCGACCAACTGCCGAGCACTAAAGGTGCGCTCGCATGATCGCGGTCATCGATTACTGCAAAGGAAATCTGAAGAGCGTCGAGCGTGGACTTACCCATGTGGGCGGAGATGCGCACATCACCGATGATCCTGAAGTGATTCGCACGGCCGATGCGCTCGTGCTCCCTGGTGTTGGCTCGTTCGCCGATGCCTCAGCAACCATGCAACAAACTGGTCAGATGGAAGCGATTCGCGCTGCCCTTGCCAAAGGCACTCCCTTTCTGGGTATCTGCCTGGGCGAACACCTGCTCTTCGAAGGCGGTACCGAGCACGCTGAGAGCGGCACGATGCCTGGCCTCGGCGTGATCGAAGGTATCGCGAAACGAATGCCAGCACACGACAACACCGGCAAGACCTACAAGATTCCGCATGTAGGCTGGAATTCGATCGAGTTTGCTGGAGGAACAAGCTCGAGTCCGCTCTTTGCAGGCATCCCCGATGGCGAACACTTCTACTTCACCCACAGCTATATTGCGCCTGAAAGCAGCGCCACCATCGCTACGACCACCCATTCGGTCACCTTCCCGGCTGCTGTGCAGGTAGGCGATCGCATCTTTGCGGTTCAGTTCCACCCGGAAAAGTCGTCCGATGCAGGCGCACGCGTGCTTAAGAACTTTGTCGACCTCGCTTCGCGCTTAAGATAATCCTGCCGCAATCGAGCAATCCGCACCTACCAAAAAGGAGCAACCATGCAGCTACTTCCCGCAATCGATATCCTAGAAGGCAAGGTCGTTCGCCTGGCAAAAGGCGACTACAACGCCGTTACCATCTATAACGATAGCCCCATCGACCAGGCAAAAGCTTTCGAAGAGATGGGCACTGAATGGATCCATGTGGTCGACTTGGATGGTGCGCGCTCAGGAAATCCGTCGAACTTGCCTCTCATCGAAGACATTCTCGCGAAAACGATGCTCAAGGTTGAGATGGGAGGCGGCATCCGCACCATGGATACCCTCCAGCGCATCTGGGATGCCGGCGTGAATCGCGTCGTACTGGGAACCTCGCTCATCTCCAATCTCGACTTCACCCGCGAAGCCATTGCGAAGTTCCCCACCATGCTCACCGCTGGAGTCGATGCGCGCAACGGCGAAGTATCTGTCGATGGCTGGATGGGTGGCAGCGGAGTGGCCGCAGAAACGCTCATCGCCCAAATGCGCGACCTTGGATTCCAGCACCTCGTTTATACCGACATCAGCAAAGATGGCATGCAGACCGGCCTCGATGTGAATACCTACGTGCACCTTGCACAAGTCTTCGGTCACCCGGTCATCGCATCAGGCGGTGTAGCAAGCATCGACGATATCGAACGGCTTGCACCTGTTGCAGGCAGCATCGAAGGTGTGATCGCCGGACGTGCAGTCTACGAAGGCACGCTCGATGTTCCGCGAGCGCTCGCGCTTTGCCAAGAAGCCACCATGAAAGCCCAGATGGATGGTATAACTCATTGCAGCAAGAACTGCGGAGGTAACCATGCTCACTAAGCGTGTCATCCCCTGCATGGACGTAAAAGACGGACGTGTTGTTAAAGGTGTGAACTTCGTGAACCTGCGCGATGCGGGTGACCCGATCGAACTCGCCCAACGCTACGATGAACAAAAAGCCGACGAAGTGATCTTCCTCGACATCACTGCCACAAGCGATGGTCGCGCAACCACGATCGACATGGCATCGCGCGCGAGCGAAGAGCTGCACCTCCCTTATTGTGTAGGGGGCGGATTCCGTAGCGTTGCCGACATTCGCACAATGATCGCAGCTGGTGCCGACAAGGTATCCGTGAACTCTGCTGCGATCGCCGACCCTACGCTCATCACCACGGCTGCTGCAGCGTTCGGCACGCAGGCCATCTTGTGCGCGATCGATGCGAAGCAGGTCGCAGGCAACCCCAACAAGTGGGAGGTCTATGTTGCGGGAGGGCGCAAGAACACGGGCATCGATGCGGTCGAGTGGGCAGCTGAAGCAGCCAAGCGTGGCGCAGGTGAGATCCTGCTTACCAGCATGGATCGAGATGGCAGCAAAGATGGTTTCGACCTGGCGCTCACCCGCGCTGTAGCGCGCGCGGTGCCTATTCCCGTTATCGCCTCAGGCGGCGTGGGCAAGCTCGAACATTTCGCCGAGGGCATCATCGAAGGCGAAGCAGATGCCGTACTGGCCGCTTCAGTCTTTCACTTCGGCGAACTCACCATCCGCGAGGTGAAAGAATACATGGCAGCGCAAAGCATCCCCGTCCGCCTCTAGTTCGACAAAACCTCATAACCTGGCCAAATCAAAAGGCGTGCCTTTGAATCACAGCTAATTCAACTTCTGTGCAAGCAGTTGATTGATGACTTTCGGATTGCCCTGACCCTTCATCTCTTTCATGCACTGGCCAACGAAGAAGCCCAAAAGACCGGTCTTGCCGCCCTTATACTGTTCAACCTTATCGGGGAATGCCGCAAGCACCCCATCGACTACAGCTTCGATGGCTCCTGTATCGGAAACCTGCTCCATACCACGCTCAGAAACGATCGATGACGGGTCCTTATCTTCTTCAAGGATAGTCGCGAACACCTCTTTACCCTGCTTAGAAGAGATCTTGTCTTCAGCGATCAACTTCACCAGTTCAAGCGCACGCGGTGGCGTGAGCGGTGTCTGATCAAGATCGGTGATATCGGGGTTACTGTTCAGGTATGCGCTCACATCGTTGATGATCAAATTCGCAAGCGGCTTAGCCACCTCTCCTGCGCCTTGCAGCTTCATGCACTCTTCGAAGAAACGCGCGGTCGTGCGGTGCTCGACCAAATGGCGGGCGTCGTAAGCCGAAAGCCCATAGTCTTCTTCGAAGCGTTTTGCTTTTTGATCAGGTAATTCAGGCAAACGCTGGCGCACCTTTTCCACGAACTCATCCGAGATATCGAACGGTGCCATATCAGGCTCTGGGAAAAGTCGATAGTCATCGGCAGTTTCCTTCACGCGCATCACGATCGTGACCTTCTTCGAAGGATCCCAGTGGCGTGTTTCCTGATAGATGATGCCGCTCTCTTCGAGCACCTCAGCCTGACGACAGATCTCATAGGCAAGACCATCATGGAGATTCTTGAAGGAGTTCATATTCTTGAGCTCGGTCTTGGTGCCCAGCTTCGTCTCGCCACGGCGGCGCAAGCTCACGTTGCCATCGCAGCGCAGCGACCCCTCTTCCATCGAACAGTCGGAGATGCCTATCGCAAGATAGATCTGACGCAGTTTCTGCATGAACAGACGTGCCTCTTCAGGCGTGCGCAGGTCAGGCTGCGTTACCAGCTCGATAAGCGGCGTGCCGCAACGGTTGTAATCGACCAGCGAATGGGTGGCACCCGCAATACGGCCTTCACCACCGCCAATGTGCACCATCTTGCCCGCATCTTCTTCCATATGGATGCGCTCGATGCCGATATGGGCAACATAGCTGCCCTCTTCTTGCGCTTCTTTCAGATCAACGCGCTCCTTGGCCGCGGCGCCATCCACCTCTAGATCGAGGTGCCCACGCATGCAGAAAGCAACGGGGCCCTGTGTGATCTGGAAGTTCTTCGACATATCAGGATACATATAGTTCTTGCGATAAAACATCGAGTGCTTCTCGATGTCGCAATTCGTAGCCAAACCAGCCAACACGATCGACTCGATTGCTGCTTTATTAGGTACAGGCAGCGCCCCGGGCAAACCTAAGCAAACTGGACAGGTGTGCGTATTGGGAGCTGCGCCGAATTCGAGCTTGCAACCGCAGAACATCTTCGTCTCGAGCGTGGTCAATTCAGCATGAACCTCAAGACCGATGACCGCTTCCCAATCTTTGAGTACTTCTTCGAGCTTCTTCATGAGCTACTCACCAGCCTTTGCAAATGCAGGAGCGATCGGGGCTTTTCCATAACAGCGCTCCAGTTCAGCCGCAACGCGCAACATATTCTCATCGCGGAACGCTGGCGCGATGAGCTGCGCCCCAATAGGCAAACCACTTGCTGCACCAAGGCCGACCGGCACGCTCATGCCACCATTGCCAGCAATATTGATCGAGATCGTGAACATGTCGGAAAGATACATGCTCGTGGGGTCGTTGATCTCGCCGAACTTGAATGCCGTACGCGGGCTTACCGGCGCAAGTATGCAATCGACCTTGTGATAAGCATAGGTGTAATCTTGCGTGATGAGCGTACGCACCTGCTGTGCAGGATAGTAATACTTGTCGTAAACACCTGAAGAAAGCAGATAGCTGCCAAGCATGATGCGCCTGCGCGCCTCCACGCCAAACCCGCCAGCGCGGGAAAGCTCATACTGCTCGTTCAAATCTTTGCAGCCTTCAACACAGTAACCATAACGCACCGAGTCGAAGCGTGCGAGATTCGAGAACGCTTCGCATGGGCCAAGCACATAGTAAGCGCTCATGGCTGCTTGCGCATTAGGAAGCTCTACCTCCACCAGTTCAGCACCAGCAACTTCAAGCTTACGGGCAGCTTCTTCGATGCGCTCTTTCACTTCCGCATCCAAGCCCTCAACTTCCATGAAGGCAGGAACGATGCCGATGCGCATACCCTTCACGCCTTCTTCAAGGTTCGCCGTAAAATCGGTTGCGATCGATTGACTCGTGCAATCCATATGATCGCTACCACCGCGAACGAGTGCATTCATGGCAAGCGCCGCATCTTCAACGCTGCGTGCGAACGGACCCACTTGATCGAGCGAGGAACCGAAAGCGACCACGCCATAACGCGAGACCACGCCATAGGTTGGCTTCACGCCCACCACGCCGCAGAAGCTCGCAGGCTGACGGATCGAACCGCCCGTATCCGAGCCGAGCGTGACAATCGCAAGCCCTGCGGCCACCGCAGCTGCCGACCCGCCCGAAGATCCACCTGGCACGCGATCAAGATCCCACGGGTTATGCGTTGGCCCGAAATAGGATGTTTCGGTCGAAGAACCGAATGCAAATTCGTCCATATTGAGCTTGCCGAGCGGCAACGCACCCGACGCAAGCACGCGATCAACGCAGGTTGCCGTATAGGGGGAAACGTAGTTCTCAAGCATGTGAGAGGAGCAGGTAGTATGCGTGCCCTCCATATTCATGTTGTCTTTGAAGGCTACCGGCACGCCTGCAAGCGGACCGAGCTCATCGAAATTACCTGCGGCAAGCGCATTATCAACAAGCTCTGCAGCGGCAAGCGCTGCTTCAGGGGTGAATTCAAGATAGGCATGCACCGACGCATCAGCTTTCGCAATGTGTTCGATGCTCGCCTGAGCAACCTCGCATGCAGAGAACTCACCCGCTTTAAGGCCTTGCTGGATCTCTGCTGTACTCATAGAAGTAAAATTCATGCTACTCACCTCCGCCAAGGATCGCAGGGATCAAAAAGCAATCGTCTTCTTGCTTTGGAGAGTTCTCGAGCGCCGTTTCTTGCGAAAAGCTGGTCCGTTCCACATCGTCACGTATCACATTCACGAGTCCACCGATCGGATGGAACGTGGGCTCGACCCCTTCAAGATCGTATTCAGTGATGGGCTTGAGGCTGTCGATGATGTTATTCAGATCGACGGTCATCGCCGCAACCTCTTCATCGGTCATCCCGATGCGCGTATATGTCGCGATATTGCGCACATCCTTTTCAGTTACATGTTCTGCCATAGCAATCCTCATACTCGCTTCAGTAAGCCTACCCCAAAGGGCAAAACATGCCCTTACTGGGCATCTGTTAACCGTTATCCATCATAACAAATCATGCCGCGCTCCTTAGCATGCGGGTGTCTTTGCGTACCCATTTTCCAGCAAGGCGCACCTAATACTATTCACAACCCGGACCCAACGAAACTTTTCAAATTAGTTTCACCTGAAAGATATAAGAAAACGCCCCTGTTAATGCGTACTTTTTCCAGTAGAATAGAAGACGTGCTCAGCGCTTATTTAATGTCAATGCCCGCTAAGCACTCTAATTGAGGGGAGCTCGCCATGATGAGATTTAAAAACATACTCGTACCTTATGACGGATCCGAACATGCAGATCGCGCTCTTGATGTGGCGGGTGATTTTCTGCGGAGTAACCCAGAAGCGCGCGTGCACGTGATCAGCGTCACCTATGTTGCGCTTGATGCAGCAGACTTCAACCCCGATCCTCCCAGCGAAGATGAGCAGTACAACTTGCTCGGTTACGAAATGTACGAAGAGGTGTTCAGCCAAGAACAAAAAGCAGCCCACCGCGCTATGGTGCAAGCAGCCTCAGAGATTCTTCCAGACATCGAACCTGATCGTGTCATCTGCGACACGATCATTCGTCCTTCAGCAGTAGAAGGCATCGAAGATTACGCGCGCCGCAAGAAGTGCGATCTCATCGTTATGGGTCGTCGCGGTCTTGGCGGTCTTCGCCAGTTCGTCGGCAGCGTTACCAAAGAAGTACTCCATCGCGTTGAGCTGCCCGTCATGACCATCAAGTAACATTCGCTGAAAAGAATCGTATTGTCCAAGGCGTTCTTCTCAAGAGCGCCTTGTTTTTTCGCTTGAACAAACACTTCCTCTACCCAATGGTCTCTTTCAGAACATCGGGCACCACTGAACTGCTCGTGCACTAAGTGGTCTTTGCTATAACGATGCCAAATCTAAAAAAGGGATGCGGTTTCTCTCCAGCATCCCTTTTCATAGCGAACTATTTGCGTCGAGAACGCGCTATCTTGAGCGATCCTTCTCTACTGATAATCGATCACCGTATCATCTGACAAAGGCGTGGTGCGCACCACCAGATCGCCTTCTGCGCCAGGTGCTGTCGTCACTTTGTAATTCAATACCATCTCGTCGCCCATCTCGATAACAGCCCATCCATACCACAGATCGTTTCCTTGATAGGTGGTCTCGTTCATGGTCGCTTCACCGCCAGCACCGATCGCAAAGGCAGTGTTGAACCCACTTGCGCCCCTGAACGTGCCATCGGTTTTCATGTCGGTGATCTTGCCTCCCGTCGGAGCCAGAAGATAGATCAAGAACTCCAAACTGCCCGCTTGGTTTCCATTAGCGATGTAGTTAGGGAGCGTAGCGAATTCGGCACTGTCGAGCGTATCTTTGAAGGTGACCTTCATGTCGTAGGTGGTCGTGCCATCGGCATTCTTCACTGCCTTACCTACTTGAATATCGCTTGCCAGATAGTAGTACATCTTGCCGCCGAAGCACGCAGACATATAGACACCGGTCTCAGGCACCTTTTCATCCCCATTCACCGTACCGGTGAAGCCAAGGTCTTCAAGCATCGCCTCTTCTTTATCGTTCTTCATATAGACCGCAATGCGCCCCTGGTCGGTAGCGGTTGAGATCACTTTTGCAAGATTAGCGATGTTCACCTTACCAAGGTTGCCGAAGATTCCCTTTGCAGCCGCATCAGCCACAAGCGCAAAAACTGCATCCTGGTCCTTGCCATTAGGATATTTCTTGTATACCCCGTTAAGGAGGAAGTCTGAAGCATTGTCTTTGTTCAGCGAGTCGCCGCCTGGCGTATTGACCGTGGTTCCCGTAAGCCCAAGCATACGTTGCAAAACAACAGTATCAAGCGCGATAACACCGTCAACACTGCCATGTCCGTTTGCTTCCCATATCTCCGATTCGATCTCGCCAACACGCTGGAAGTCGATGATCTGCGTTACATCGCGCGAATCGACCGATGATTCCCAGCGGAACAGACGAATGTCTTCCTCTGTTGCGGAAGGTGCCGAGTTCGCAAGGCGAGGGTTTTGATCGAAGCCGAAGAAATTACCCAAGCTGATCTTTCCATTATCGACCGTCATCAAGCCATAGGAGCCAGCGAATCCAACGCTGGAACGCATCTCAGCGCTCGTACAAGCGATGATGAGATAATTGCGTTTACCTTCGGCACCCAGCATGGCAGGTAAGGTGTCCTTGAGCTCAGTTGCCGAATCCGCAATAGGTGCCAGCGCCGACATAAGAGATTTAACCTGTTCGATCGGTGCTTTTAGCTGGTCAATATTGGGCTCAGGTGTCTCATCGAGCTTTGCAGCATTTTCTGAGATGACCGGAGCTGCATCTGAAACCGTGGTAAGTAGATCATCAATGAGCGAGACGTTGATCGCACCATCTTCGCTCATGAGGCTCTTCAAACCATCTGCCGGGATCGTATCCATCGCAGGCATGAGCACGTCGTCAACCAGTGATTGAGCCGAGTCGGAAACGATGCGAACCGTCTGAATATCCGATCCAACCACAGGAATGATCGTTGCTGCAGCCCACAAAGGGCTCGACGTGGTATCGTGCAGCTTGTTCATCGTGTCAGACATGTTTTGGCTCGTGGCTTTCGCTGCGGCCATATCGCCGCCCAAGAGCTGATCTTTAAGCTGCTTACCTTGTGAAACGAGCGATCGTGCATCGTCCTTGGCTTCCATCGCACTCATCGCGAAAGCGGCACCCGATATGCCGAACACCAAGACTACCGCGATCACAACAGCAGCGATGATCTTCGGTCTATTGCCGTGGCGCTTCTTCTTCCGACGCAAGCGCGCAACCTCTTCCCTGCGATCCGTGTAAGGAACAGGCCCATCATTCTTAAGATCGAAACTGTTGTAGGGGTTATGAGGAAATTCCTTTTCAGCTGAAAAAAACGAGCTTTCCTGTTCAGGAGCATCAGGAGCAGCATGACGTCCATGCTTGCCTCGTGAACCATTCTGCAAATTATGCGGCACGCTCATTCTCCTTGGTCTCGGTAATATGAGGCATCCTCATTAGAGAACACACATCATGAAATAATACCAAGATTATGTTCTGATGGAAAAACGTCCAAGAAAACCCCAATCGAGCGGGGCTGCGTACGCGATGGTTGGTTGATTTTCTAGCGTTCGACTGCAGTTATGCTCAATGCAGATCTAAAATCTAAATTCTTCACCAGGGTTTATGATGACAAGCTTTCTGGCGAGGTTGCGGCTTCAAAGCGCTTGATGCGATCATCCTGCACGAGTGGTGCAACTGCACGCGTGATCGCATCTGAAACAGCACTCGCCTTCGATCCGTCACTTATCATGAGCGCGATCGACCCATAGAGGCCGTAGTTCGTCACTTTATTGAACGAGACAACAGGATCCTTCACGATCGCAGTGATCGTTCGAGCCGCTTCAGCAGCCGCCTTCTCGATCTGATCAGCAAGCTGATCTAAATCGCTCAGGTCCTTCATCACTACAATAGGCACGGTTACATGATCAACGGGAGGAAGATGCTTCACGGCATTATTCGCCATGACCGAATTAGGGATGATGACCGTTTCGTTGTTGAGATTATGAATGGTGGTATAGCTCCAATTGATGTCTTGGACCACTCCTTGGTTCGTGCCCACCTGGATATTGTCGCCTGGCTTGATCACATGGGTCAGAGTTACCTGAACACCGCCGAAGAGATTCGAAAGCGTATTTTGAAAGCCGAGTGAGATCGCAATGCCGCCAACACCTAAAGCGGCGATGACTGCCGTCATATTGACATCGAAGCATACGTCAGCAATGAAGCAGATCGCCACGCCCCATACCACGATGCGCACGATGTTCACCACGATAGAGGCCTGAGAAAGGGATACGCTCTCAAGCGCAAGAAGCCGCTGTATCGCTTTGATGGCAACATGACACAGAACGGCAACGACCAGTACAACGCCAGCCGCAATAAGGACTCTTCCCCACACGTTCGAATCAGTGATATATGTCACAAAATTCGCAAGTTGCTCCATGACTGCTTCCACTATCTTCCTGCTCGATGTTCATAAACCGTCCGCTGTTTCGAACTGACGGATCGGATAAGATCGAGTTGCTCCCGAGAGGTATTCTTGTTTATAGTCTAACGGTAGTTGTCTTTCTCAGTGCGAAGACCACACGATCGGAATTGTAATTAAGTTGCTACACAACGCCCATAACGAACGAGGCTCACGAGGCTTATGGATCTTAACAACATAGAATTCAAAGGCGCTTATGGCACCTCAGCACAGATTCCCGCTTCAAAATTACCGGAGGTTTCTTTCGTTGGTCGCTCCAACGTAGGAAAATCCTCGCTCATCAACAAGCTCCTGAATCGCAAACAACTCGCACGTGTTTCCCAAATGCCAGGAAAAACGAGCACGATCAATTTCTTCGGGAACGATGCGATCGACCTCGTTGACCTACCTGGATACGGCTATGCGAAAGTGGCGAAATCAGAACTCGGTCGCTGGTCAGAGATGATCAACGGCTACTTCGATCAGTACCGCTTCTATGCGCTCGTAGTTTCGCTCATCGATATTCGCCACCCTGCAAGCAAGCTAGACGAGCAAATGATCGAATTCTTGAAAGCTTGCGAACTGCCTTTCATTATCGCACTCACCAAGGCTGACAAAGTGAGCAAGAACCAAGCAAACAAGCAGGTCGCAGCTTTGCGCAAACAGCTCGATCTTGGTCCTGATATCCCCATGATCCTTACCTCTTCAGCAAAAGGAACAGGCATGGATGAGCTGCGCAAGAGCATTCTGGCGGCTTGCCGATAAGGCTGCATTAGATCACGAGAATCCCTGAATAACCAACGCTGAAAGCTGAAACGAGACGATCCCATGACACACGTGAACCTCTATAGCGACGGCGCCGCACGCGGCAATCCAGGCCCCGGCGGCTATGGGGCCGTGCTCACGTTTACGGATGCACAAGGGCAGCTCCACACCAAGGAACTTTCGCAAGGTTACGAATGCACCACGAACAACCGCATGGAATTGCTGGGGGTCATTCGCGGACTCGAAGCGCTCAAACACGCTTGCGAGGTGGACGTGTATTCGGATTCGAAATATGTTGTCGATGCCTTCAACCAGCACTGGGTGGAAGGCTGGCTCAAACGCGGCTGGAAGAACGCAAAGAAAGAACCCGTGAAGAACAAGGATCTCTGGACGCGCCTACTCGAAGTGATGAAGCCCCACACGATCGCCTTCCACTGGGTAAAAGGACATGCGGGGCATCCCGAGAACGAACGCTGCGACGAGCTTGCAACCACCGCAGCAGATGGTGATGAACGCATCGTCGATGAAGGCTTCACCGCATAGCTCAGCCTGCAGTTATTGCTCGATCAGCGGAGAGGGCAAGCCACAAGGTTCCCCGCTTCCCTGTTCGCGAATCAGATAAACTGATTCGCTCATGCGTCGCTGCTTTTCTCGAGTTTTATTAAATCCGAATTTAGTCGGAAAAGAGTCACCTCGCTGCCTCACCCTCTCCGCTGATCGAGCCAAGACGTTCCTGGTCGAACAAACGCCTATTTCACGCGGCGAACTAGATAAGCGCCATCGAGCTCAGCAATGCGCTCGAGCACTTCATCGGCCAGGTTTTCCGTAAGCGTAATGAGCGCATAACCATGTTCATCGCGCTGATTGTCGACCATATCGAATTCAGCAACGACTGGCTCGAGGATCTCGGTCACGCTACCAATAGCAAGGTCAGACGAATTGTAGAGTACCGCGATGCGGAACATGCCCTCCGGACAAACACCTGCTTGGCAAGCCGGATAATTCACGGAATTCACGATGTTGCCATTGTCGATATAGTCCATCAGCTCAACGACCGCCATGCGTGCGCAATTATCTTCCGCCTCTTCAGTGGAAGCGCCGAGATGCGGCAGCACGATCGCATGCTCCATAGCCATGACTTCAGGCGTTGCAAAGTCGGTCACATAGCAGCCTACCTTGCCCGATGAGAGCGCGGAGGCCATGGCAGGCGCGTCGACGAGCGTGTCGCGCGAGAAGTTCAGGAACACCACGCCCTCTTTCATGAGCGCACAAGCAGCTTCATCGATCATGCCGATCGTGCCATTGACCGCCGGCACATGGATGGTGATGTAATCGCATTCACGATAGATATCGGCAAGGTCGGTAACATGCTGAACCTCAGGCAGTACCTTCCAAGCAGCATTGACGGAAACGAATGGATCGTAGCCCATGACCTTCATGCCCAGACCAAGCGCTGCGTTCGCAACTTCAGCGCCGATCGCACCAAGACCGATAACGCCGAGCGTCTTGCCCTTGATCTCGCATCCAGCGAACTGCTTCTTCGCCTTTTCAGCGGTCTTGCCGATCGCAGGATCTTCAGCGTTCTCCTTGCACCATTCGATGCCGCCCACGATACCACGGCTCGCAAGCAACATGCCGCACAGCACGAGTTCCTTGACCGCGTTCGCGTTCGCACCCGGCGTATTGAACACGACGATACCCTCTTCAGCACAACGCTCGAGCGGAATGTTATTAACGCCCGCACCAGCACGTGCAATCGCAAGCAGATTCCCAGAGAACTCCATGTCGAGCATGCCCGCACTACGCACGAGGACGCCCTGCGCAGCTTCGATATTGTCGGTAAGTTCATAGTCGCTTGTAAGAAGATCGGTTCCTTGGGCAGAAATATTGTTCAGGCAGTGAATGTAGTTCAAGAGAGGTCCTTTCCTATCGTGTCGTTTATGCAGTGGTTCTCGTTGTTCGAATCTCGATCATTGGTTTTCGTTTTGGAGAGTTTGCTATTCGGCCTTTTACGAAGACTCATCGAAGTTGGTCGCACCAATGGCGTTCTGCGGTTCAGAGCCCGAAGCATCTCTGCCCATCTTGAAGGTGAGCCCTTGTTTCTCCATCGCGCGATATTCGGCAGTTGCCGTGAAGATCACGTCAGAAGAAGAATTGATAGCCGTCTCCATCGAATCTTGGATAACGCCGATGATGAAACCGATCGCCACCATCTGCATGGCCACATCGTTGCCGATGCCAAACAGTGAACAGGCAAGCGGGATGAGCAACAGCGATCCTCCCGCAACGCCAGAAGCGCCACAAGCCGAGATCGCTGCGAGCACACTCAAAATGAATGCCATCACCGGGTCGATCGTCATGCCGAGCGACGCAGCCGCCGCCATAGCCATAACCGTGATCGTGACCGCAGCACCCGCCATGTTGATGGTCGCGCCAAGCGGAATGGAAACCGAATAGTTATCTTTCTCAAGACCGAGCCTGCGACATAATTCCATGTTCACAGGGATGTTTGCCGCAGAGCTACGTGTGAAGAACGCCGTAATTCCCGAATCCTTCAGACAACGCAAAACGAGATAGTAAGGATTCTTACGCGTGGCAATGAACACGATGAGCGGATTGGTAACGAGCGCGATGAAGAGCATGCAGCCCACCAGCACAGCGATAAGGTGACCATAGGTGATGAAGATCTCGGCACCGTTTTCAGAAACTGCCACATACACCAAACCCAGAATGCCGATGGGGGCGAAGCTGATGATCCAACCGACCACCTTCGAAATAGCATCGGAAACCGCAGCGAAAACCTCTTTCGTATGCTGACTCGCAGCACGCAGCGCAATACCGAGCACCACACCCCATGCCAAGATACCCAAGTAATTCGCATTCATGAGCGCCCCAACAGGGTTTGCTACCACGTTCATGAGCAAGGTGGTGAGCACCTCGCCCAACCCTTCAGGCGATGCCTGATCAGCAGCGGGTTCGATCATAGGAACGACCGTAGGGAACAAATAGCTCGCACAAACAGCGATCAGCGCAGCAACCAAGGTCGAGATGATGTAGAGCAGAACGACCGTGCCCATCGAGCCTGCACTCTTCGCATTCGCAAGTGCGCTGATGACCAAGAAGAACACCAGAACGGGAGCGACTGCCTTCAAAGCACCAACGAACAGATCACCGAGCAAGGCGATGACCTCGTTTCCTGCAGGAACGCAGAATCCCAAGATCGCACCGATAACCAAGCCGACCAAAATACGCTTCACCAAGCTGATGCTATTCCACTTTTGCCAGATATTCATTGGTTGAACCTCTCATATATAAGAATAGGGAAAGTTTAGCGCAATAAAGCCGCAGTTATACCGCGTTTATGCACCAAGAATCTATAAATCAAGCTAATGGCGAAAATGAAGATGGGTTTTATCGAATTATTCTTTATGGATTTTGTCTTGCAGGTTAGGCAAAGTCAGCGAGAAGAGATACCGTGCCTCAGATTGTCCCGCCTTCAGGCCAAGTTGGGTTCGCCCAACGCCGCGCCTGAAACAAGGGGCAAGATGAGGCATCATGTCGCTTCGCAGTGTCGAGACTTCGTCGTTTGTAAAACGACGAAAGAAAAAGGCTTCGCCCAAGTTCGCCCCACACCAACAAAACAAAACCGTCTAACACAGCAATGATTGCTCTTGTAGGTCCAAAGAAGTCAGCGAGAAGCGATACGATGTCTTAGATTGCCCCGCCTTCAGGCCAAGTTGGGTTCGCCCAACGACATGCCTGAAACAAGGGGCAAGATGAGGCATCATATCGCTTCGCAGTGTCAATAAAAACGCCGTTCGTTAGAACGGCGTAATGAGAGTGGTGCGGGCGAAAGGGTTCATCTGCGTCAAGGCCAAGCCGCTTCGCGGTTGCTTCGCAAGCCTTGACGCAGATGCCAGCACTGCTCGGCTTTCAGCCTAGCAGTGCGGTGAACCTTCTTCGGTTCAAGTCCAGCGCTTGCGCTTCTTGGGCTTCGCCCAAGTTCGCCCCACACAAAAATAAAAAACCGCTTAGCGCGGTTTTGATTTTTATGGTGCGGGCGAAAGGACTTGAACCTTCACGAGCCGGAGCTCACTAGCACCTGAAGCTAGCGCGTCTGCCAATTCCGCCACGCCCGCATAAGTTGTGCTGTTCAGCATACCCCACAAGCTGCTCGTTCGCAACACCCCAGCTTCAAATTCATCGATACGTTTCTCGCCCAGAACAGCATGCGCAAACAGTTGTTAGTAACCCTGCGATCCTTACAGATTTGTACGTTAGCGTCCTCTTCGCGCCATCAGAACCGATACTCTAGCCACCTATATGGCGATTGCATAGATTTAAGCAGAGAAAAACACTATTTATGGCAAGATATTGATAGTTCTATGCTGAATAGCACGTGTTATGTGAGGAGAACATTCATGGGACTTTTCTCGAAATTTGAGCGTCGCGTTGAAGACGGCTTCGAAGGCATAAACGACAAGCTCTTCGATGCTCCGATTTCCCCCGTTCAAATTACCAAGAAAGCAGAAAAGCAGATGCGCCGCGAAAAGACCGTCGGCGCTGGCAAAGAATATGCTCCTACGCTCTATACCGTGCTCGTGAATCCCGATGACGATCGCCGTCTTTTCGGCATGTACCCCACCCTCGCGGGGGAAACCGAAACCTATCTGCGTGCCAAAGCCAATGAGGAAGGCTTCGTCATGGATGGCGCACCGCTCGTGCGCTTCATGGTCGACGACGATCTCAAGCAGGGTAAATTCGACGTGATCGCCGAACTTGTATCGGCGCCGATCATCGCACAACTACGTAACGAAGAGCTCGAACGCTACGGTCTTGCACAGCAACCTGGCTATGGCGCGCCCGCGCACCCGCAGGCGAACCCCTATCAGCAGCCGCAGCCGCATGACTACATGCAGCCCCAAGGCTACCCGCAAAACGCTCAGCCTTATGTGCCGAATTATCAACAGGACCCAAATTCTTATCAATTAGAAGCACAGCCCGCTTCGGTGGCAGAGCCCATCCCGGTCCCCAACACTATGATGTTCGACCGCCAGCAGCCTGCATCTACTGAACCAACGGCCGCCCTTATCAACATGACCACCGATCGCTCTTTCCCGCTTACCAACCCCCGCGTGCTCATCGGACGCGCCACTAACTGCGACATCGTGCTCGACGACCTCAATGCAAGCCGCACGCATGCAGAGATCTTCCGCGAATCGCCCAACGTCTGGGGGCTCGCCGATCTCGGCTCGACCAATGGCACGCTCGTCAACGGAAAGCATATCGCTTCCGTACTCTTAAACGATGGGGATCGCATCACCGTTGGCACAACAACATTTCTCTTCACGTTTCGCTAGACCCGTTCATGATAACCACTTCGCCAGCCGCGTTCACGCATCGCCTGTTCAAGCAGTTCGTCAGTAAGGTAACCCCGTGATAGACATCGTTCTTTTAATCGGTCGATTGTTATTCGTAGCACTGCTCTACCTGTTTCTCTTCGCCATCATGAAAACGGGCATCGGCCTCGTGAAGGGACAGCGTAAAAAAGAGAAGGCCTGGTCAGTTGCAGTCGAGAAAGGCCCGAAAGAGCTTCGAGGCGCTGCGATCGATGTACGTGGTCCTATCGTGGTTGGTAGAAGCCCCGGAGCCGATATCGTCATCGGCGCGGAGTATGTCTCTTCTCGCCATGCGCGCTTCGTGCTCATGGGTCAAAATCTCTTCATCGAAGACATGGGTTCTCTCAACGGAACCGCCGTCAACGGCATGCATATATCAGAACCGACTGCACTCAAGAACGGCGACCGCGTTATGGTCGGCGATGTGACCATAAGGGTAAGGTACGCATAAATGACCACCATCAGCAACAAAAACACAGCAGGTCAAGACATATCATTCGGAAGCCGCACGGATATTGGTTACGTGCGTGATCACAATGAAGATAGCCTCATCATCATTCCGCCGCTTTTTGCCGTAGCAGATGGCATGGGCGGCCATGAAGCCGGCGAGATCGCTTCCGAGATCACCGTGAATACGCTTGCCGAACTCGCACCCAGCCATCTGGATGCCGAAGGGCTCACCGCTGCGGTCGAAGCAGCTAATTACAACGTGATAAAAGCCCCCCGCCAAGGTATTGGCCGTGACGGCATGGGCACCACGCTCACCGCCGCCATGCTCGAAGGCGAGCGCCTGCTCATCGCGCAGGTGGGCGATTCGCGCGCCTACCTTTTGCACAAAGGACACCTGCAGCAGATCACGCGTGATCATTCGCTCATGGCTGACCTCATCGAGGCCGGTCAGATAACTCCCGAAGAAGCACGCGTACATCCAAATCGTTCGGTCATCACCCGTGCGATCGGTTCCGACATCCACATGCGACCCGACATCTACGAGCTCAACGTGGACGCAGGGGATCGCATCCTGCTTTGCTCCGACGGTTTAAGCTCCATGATCTCGAACAACGCGATCGAATCGATCATGCGCAGGCAAAGCGATGCCCAGCATTGTGCCGATGAATTGGTCACCGCCGCCCTTGAGAACGGTGGTGCCGATAACGTAACGGTCGTCGTAGCGGATGTGCCGGGGTTTAGTGAAGTGCGCGAACAAAAGAAGGCGCACAAAAGCCGCGTTTTCTACATCTGTCTCGCCATCGCGCTCGTTGCGGTCATCTTCGCAGCAGGTTTCGGCGGCTATACCTTCATCAGTAATTCAGCCTATCTCATAGAAGAGAATGGCAAAGTAAGCGTCTACCGCGGTATGCCGGACGACTTCATGGGAATCAAGCTCTCTACGCTCGACCACACCACCAATGTCGATGTCGACAAGCTCCAACCGGGTGTGGCGAACCGTATCAAGGAAGGCATGAGCGTTTCCAGCATCGATGAAGCGAACAACCTCATCACTGGGTATGAAGAAGAAATCGCACGCGGAGAAGCCGAGGCTCAGCAAGCGCAAGCAACCACGACCGCACAGCCTGCGAGCAACCCTAGTAACAATGGGGGTGGACGCTAGGCCATGACCCGCCGCAATATCGAACTTGCACTCCTTTGCATAGCGGCACCGCTCGCTATTCTGCTCTTCGCGATGATCGCCCTCAACCAGGGCGAAGAACTCGGTTGGGCAAGCATTGGCGTGCCGGTGGGCATCTTCGCTTCGTTCATCGTCTCGCACCTCGCACTGCGCAAATTCGCACCTGCTGCCGACCCAGCGATCCTGCCGATCTGCTTCGCGCTCTCTTCGATCGGCATCGCTTTCGTAACGCGTCTCGCTCCTGACCTAGCAATTCGACAAGTCGGTTGGCTTATCTTAGGCATTATCTTCATGATCGCCGTCATCGTATTCATGAAGAACATGGACAAGACCGCCAACTACAAATACACCATCATGATCATCGGTCTTATCCTGCTGCTCTCCCCCTTGCTCCCTGGCATCGGCAACGAGATCTACGGTAGCCGCATCTGGCTTTCCGTCGGTGGGTTCTCCTTCCAACCAGGAGAGATCGCCAAGATCTTCATCGTGCTCTTCTTAGCGGGATACCTCGCCCAAAACCGTGAGATGCTCTCCGTCTTTACGCACAAGGTGGGGCCGTTCAAATTCCCCGACCTCTCCACACTGCTGCCGCTCCTTATCATGTGGCTGCTCTCCATGGCCATCGTTGTCTTCGAGAAGGACCTAGGTTCGGCGCTCATCGTCTACTTTGTGTTCCTTACCATGCTCTACGTGGCAAGCGGCAAGAAGTTCTACCTGGTAGTAGGTTTGCTCACGATCGCCATCGGTGCGGTCATCCTCTTTTTCTTCTTCTCGCACGTGCAGGTGCGCGTCGATACTTGGCTCAATCCTTTCGCCGACCCCACCAACACGGGCTACCAGCTCGTGCAATCCATCTTCTCAATGGCTGATGGCGGTCTGTTCGGTGTGGGCATCGGAAGCGGTCTGGCCGATAACATCCCCATCGTAGAATCGGACTTCATCTTCGCGGCCATCGCTGAAGAGACAGGTCTTCTGGGCGCGGCAGGCTTGCTCTTGCTCTACCTCTGCTTCGCGATTCGCGGCCTCGTTACTGCTGCGCGTGCGAAGTCGGACGTAAGCTCCTTTATCGCAGTTGGTCTGACTGCCACGATCGTGCTGCAGGCATTCATCATCGTCGGTGGCGTTACGCGTCTCATTCCTCTTACCGGACTCACGCTTCCCTTCGTGAGCCAAGGTGGCTCTTCGCTGCTCGCAAGCTTCATCGCAGTGGGCTTCTTGCTCAAGTGCGGCGATCAATCGACCGGTGTTGAATCGGAGATCGCCTCGGGAACGGGCAATATTTCCGCAGAAGGCGTGCTCGGACGCGTATCACTTGGAAAGCGCATCACGAACACTATGATCGCCTTCTCGGTGCTCTTCGCGCTGCTCGTTGCCAATCTCACCATGATCATGGTCGTTCAGGCAGATGAATACAAGAACATGCCCATCAATAATCACACGCTCGTGAAGGAATCGAAGACCGAACGCGGCACCATATCCACTTACGACAACGTGGTCCTCGCGCAAAGCGTCGAACAGTCCGACGGCACCTATAAGCGCGTCTATCCGGCAGGCACGCTCGCAGCGCACGTCGTAGGCTACGCATCAGAGAAATTCGGTACGGCCGGCATCGAAGCAAGCTACAACGACACGCTGAAAGGCCAGCGCAATTATGCGTCCTGGACCGACGTGCTCAACGCCACCACTGGCAACAGCGCCGCAGGCAACGATGTGAAGCTCACGATCAACTCGACCATCCAGAAGGCTGCGCAAGACGCACTCGAGGGCTTCTCGGGTGCATGCGTGGTCATCGATCCGAAGACTGGTGCAGTGCTCGCACTCGCCTCTTCGCCTACCTACAATGCTGCCGATATCGAAACGCTCCTGCAAAACAACGCGAACTCATCGGATTCTTCAGCGCTCTACAACCGCGCCACCCAGGCGCTCTACCCGCCCGGATCAACCTTCAAGATCGTTACTCTTACTGGTGCGCTCGAGAACAATGTCGCCACCGAATCGAGCGTATTCAAAGCGCCTGGTGCCATGAAGATCGGCAATGGTGACATCACCAACTTCAATGGCCGCAGCTATGGCGAGATCACACTCGCACGCGCCACCGAAGTTTCAGCCAACACGGTCTATGCCCAGCTTGGCGTGGAAATGGGTGCGGATATGCTCGTGAAGACCGCTGAGGATTTCGGCTTCGACAAAGACATCAAGTTCGATTTGCCGCTCGCGAAATCGCTCATGCCCAAACCTGAAGAGATGACCGAATGGGAAACAGCATGGGCAGCCGCAGGCGAACCGGTTGGCGAACATGAGAGCCCTGCTGGTCCGCAGTCCACCGTGCTCGAGATGGCGATGGTAGGCTGCGCGATCGCGAATAACGGCGTTATCCAAAAGCCCTATTTGGTCGATAGTATCTACAACGCTGAAGGAAAATGCAGCTTCACCGCATCGCCTTCACCGCTCATGACCGCAACGAATTCCGCTACAGCAAATCGTGTGAAATCGATCCTCGAAGGCGTTGTTTCATCAGGTACGGGTGGCGCTGCAGCAGTTCCAGGCGTCAAGATCGCGGGCAAGACAGGCACCGCAGAAACGGGCAAGCCTATCGACGATAGCTGGTTCGTGGGCATCGGTCCTTCGGAGAATTCAAGGGTGGTCGTCGCGATCGTACTCGAGGAAGGCGCGGATCTTCCTGGAGGAGCGGCATCGCGCGCTCAAGGAGTGCTCCGCACCGCCTTACAAGTGCAAGGGGTCATAAAATGACCATCTTATTAGGATATGATGGTATGCTTAAGCACAACAATAGCGCTCAAGCATGGATTCCAAAAGGAGATTAAACGTGGCTGGAAGCATGACGGGCAAGACATTGAACAACCGCTATCAGCTCATCGAACGCGTTGGCATCGGTGGTATGGCAGAAGTGTATCGCGCTCACGATACTGTGCTGGACCGCGTTGTTGCCGTGAAGGTCATGTTGCCGCAATACGCAGCTGACCAGACCTTTCAAGCGCGCTTTCGCCAAGAAGCTGCATCGGCGGCAAAACTGCAGAGCCCTTATATCGTAAGCATCTATGACTGGGGCCTGGATGCCGAAAGCGATACTTACTACATCGTCATGGAGTTCCTCAAGGGAACCGATCTGAAAACAGCGATCAAAGAACGCGGCGCGATCAACCAGCGAAAAGCTGCCGAGATCGGTTCGCAGGTAGCACAGGCGCTACAAGTCGCTCATGAAGGCGGCATCATCCATCGCGATATCAAGCCGCAGAACATCATGATCCAGCCCGATGGCAACATCAAGGTCATGGACTTCGGCATCGCACGCGCAGGAGACGCAGGCTTGAGCCAAACGGCCACCGTGCTTGGCACCGCCCACTATATCTCACCGGAGCAGGCACAAGGAAAAGATCTTACCGGTCTTTCCGACGTGTATTCACTCGGCATCGTACTCTACGAAGCAACCACTGGTCGCCTCCCCTTCGAAGGAACCGATTCAGTAAGCGTTGCGGTCAAGCAAGTGAACGAAATGCCGCCCGCTCCGCGCTCGATCAATCCCGATATCGACCCCGTGCTCGAAGCTATCATCATGAAGGCGATGGAGAAGGATCCTGCGCAACGTTTTGCGAATGCACAGGAGATGCGCCAAGCTTTGAACGACTATCTTGCAGGCAGGCCCATTCCTGGCCTTGGCGTTCATAACGATCGTACTCAAGTACTCGGCGCCGGCATCCCCCCTATGGACGGCACAGCAGTGATGCCGAAGCCTATTGGCACAAGCCCAATGGGTGCTGGCGCAACCACGAATTTCCGCTCAGGAAAACAGCAACAGCCTCCGCAAAACGACAATAAGAAGAAGATCATCATCGGCGTGGTCGTTGTCGCCATCATTGCGATCGTCGTCGGCATCGCCGCTTTCTCGCTCGGCGGAAATAACGAGCGCGCTACCGTACCCGATGTTACGAATATGGCACTCGGCGAAGCGAAGACTACGCTCGAAGAAGCGGGCTTCAAGATCGGCACTGAAACAGAAGTCTTCAGTTCCACCGTCGATTCCGGTCTGGTCGTAAGCACGAACCCCCCTGGCGGCCAAGAAGCGGTCAAAGGCAGCCGCATTGATCTGAGCATCTCGAAGGGAACCGAACAGGTATCGGTGCCCGACCTTAAGGGACAAACTTCCGAAGAAGCCATGCGCACGCTTTCCTCCTATGGTCTCAACGGCCAAGAAGGAGATTCGACCTTCTCCGAAAGCGTGAAAGAAGGTTGCGTGGCCAGCCAGGATCAACCTGCGGGCTCCTCGCTCAATAAGGGCGATACGGTTGTCTTCCACCTCTCGAAGGGCGCAGAAAACGTGTCCGTTCCCAATGTGGTAGGGGCAACGGTTTCGAATGCGGAGAACTCACTTAAGAACGCCGGCTTCAAGGTGAACACGAGTTATCGCTATAGCAGCAGCACCCCTGAAGGTCGTGTCATCTCACAGGATCCTTCCGGAACCGCTCCTAAAGGCTCGACCGTTACTATCGCGATCTCCAATGGTCCTGAAGAGGCCCAAGTCCCCAATGTATCAGGAGAGAGCGAAGCTGATGCAACCTCAACTCTGAAGAACGCAGGCTTTGAAGTATCCGTGAAGCACATGGCAAGCGGCACCGTTGAAAAAGGATTTGTCATCTCGCAAGACGTGGTTGGCAAAGCCAACAAAGGCAGTCGCGTGACCATCACGGTCTCGAGCGGCTCAGCCTAGGCCTGATTCTGCCCGAATAACTACGACGATCGAGGATGGACCTCGATCGCAAAGGGCTTCATGCTAGAATGATTGAACCGTTATTCGCACGCCCCCGTAGCTCAGCGGATAGAGCGTCGGTTTCCTAAACCGTGCGTCGGAGGT
>UQNZ01000007.1 GCA_900542525.1 uncultured Eggerthella sp. | reverse complement strand
GGAAACCGGCTCGAGCCACTCGTTCGAGCAGTTCTCGCCTGGCACGGTGAACGCCAGGTGCGCGAACCAGCTGTCAGGCGCCGCGCCATGCCAATGTTTCACGCCGGTGGGGATGTTCACGACATCGCCCGGCAGCATCTCCTGCGCCGGCTGGCCCCATTCCTGATAGTAGCCGCGGCCGCCTACGCAGATCAGCATCTGACCACCGCCCGCCTCAGCGTTGTGCACGTGCCAGTTGTTGCGGCACCCCGGCTCGAAGGTCACGTTCGCGGTCGGAACCTGTTCGGAAGTAAGCGGCGCAAGCCAACTCTTGCCGCTGAAATACTGAGCGAAGGCATCATTCGGTTCGCCCACAGGGAACATCAGCGTGGCAGCGAACGCTGCAAGATCGGAATCGATGTCTTCTGCGAATTTGGGGGCGAACGCGCCCAGGGTATCGTGGCCTGCGGTTTGTTTGACCATGGTTTTCCTCCTGTTGTGTTGTGTTTCTTGTATTGATGCGGTTCCTTGCGCCGCTTGGAATTCGCGGCCGATGGAACTCTTCCTTGCTACGATCATTGTTTTACTTGAACCATGGTTTAAGTCAAGGCGCCCGTTTTACGTAAGCGCGCTCGCTTTACAAAAGTTTTACTTGTCGCTCGTCTGAAAGCTTCCAACAGCCCGCAGGCTTTCTCGTAGAATAGTAAAGGTTCGTCCGCGAAGGTCGCGCGCACGGGGCGCACGGTTGGCAGCTGCGCTAGGCCGTGCACTTTGCACCACGCCGCGCTATCAACCCGCGAACGCCCTACCTATATAAGTAAGCAAACGCACAAGGAAGGCCCATGATCCTCGAAGCGCTCAAAGCACTCTTCATCGGTATCGTTGAAGGCATCACCGAATGGCTTCCCATCTCGTCAACTGGCCACATGATCCTGGTCGACGAATTCGTGAAGCTCGATGTCAGCGACCAATTCCTCGCGCTCTTTCTCGTGGTCATCCAGCTGGGCGCTATCATGGCGGTCATCCTGCTCTATTTCCATAAGCTCAACCCCTTCTCGCCGAAGAAGACCTCCGCCCAAAAGCGCGGCACCTGGCGCCTGTGGGGGATGGTCGCGATCGGTTGCATTCCAGCTGCCATCGTGGGTCTTCTCCTCGACGACTGGGTGAATGAACACTTCTACAACGCCTACACGGTAGCTATCATGCTCATCCTTTATGGCGTTGTTTTCATCGTCATGGAGCGCCGCAACCGCAAGCGCGCCCTGCGCCTGATGGAAGCGCGCGAAACACCCGCTGGCCGTGAGATGCTCGAAGTGCCCGTGCGCGGTCGCCACGCCCGCGTCGAGCGCGAACACACAGAGGTCAGCGCCGAAGAAGCACTCTTCAAGATCCGCGATGTAGACGATATCGACTGGAAGACGGCGCTCAAGATCGGTTGCTTCCAAGTGCTCGCTATCATCCCGGGCACCAGCCGCTCCGGCGCCACCATCATCGGCGGCATGCTTTGTGGCTGTTCGCGCACGGCTGCTGCGGAATACACGTTCTTCCTGGCTATTCCCATCATGTTCGGCTGGGGCGTGGTGAAGGTAGCGAAGTTCATGATGGAAGGCCTGGTCATGACCCAGACCGAGATCATGGTGCTGGCGGTGGGCATCATCAGCGCGTTCATCATGTCGGTTGTCGCGATCCGCTTCCTCATGGGTTACATCAAGAAGAACGACTTCACCGCCTTCGGCGTCTACCGCATCATCGTTGGCATCATCGTGGTCGCATTCTTCACCATACAAGGCACTGGCTTCATCATGCAGTAAGCGCTGGACCAAACCGCGCAATAAGCATGCGCCGTTTCTTACATTGCGGCATTCACACGCATAAACAAGCTATAATCAAACCATGAGTCAAAACAAGCACAAACCTATTACCGAAGCTGAGAAGATCGAGATGCGCGATCGCGTGAATGCGCGCATCGCTCATTGGTGCAGCTTTGTGGCGCTCGTTATCATCCTTATTGATTTCGCAGCATTCGTTATCGGGCAGGGTGATTGGTTCTGGACGGTCGCTGGCATCATGCTTTCGATCGCCCTTCTCGCCATCGCCATGCTCAATAATCCCATAGGATCCAACTCAAAAAAATAGCTACCGCGAACCATCTTTCGGGCGAGTTTGATGAGGCTAACCTTGCGGTGTTTGCTATGATGAATCAATCATGTCATTCATTGGTCGCTGCTCCGCGCTTCCTGTGTTGCGCGTGACCGTCCTCACGCTCTACGCACATCTTGCGCATGCTAACCAGCGTCCATTCGGGAAGGGTAAACGATGTCACAACAAGATTCTTTTGCTCAGATCGAGCAACATCGCGAAGCGATCGACGCGATTGACAAACAGCTCGTGGTTCTCTTGAACGAGCGTGCTGGCCATTCGCTCGATATTCGTGGGCTGAAACCTGAGGCTAAGATGGGCCTCTTCGATCCTAAGCGTGAAGAAGAGATCTTCACCAAGGTCTGCTCTTACAACGAAGGTCCACTCTATAACGAGAATCTGCGCGAGATCTACACTGCCATTCTGAAGGTCATGAAAGAGGTTCCGAACCGTGATTAAACCACTCACCAATCTTCCCGATTACGGTACTAAAACAGACGAGATCACCATCTATGCGGGTCCGTGTTCCGTGGAGTCTGAAGAGCAGTTCTTCGAGGTTGCGGAATGTATCGCTGATCTGGGTCTTACGTGGATCCGCGGCGGCGCGTTCAAGCCGCGTACCAACCCGCACTCCTTCCAAGGTCTGGGCGAAGAGGGCTTGAAGATCATGAAGGCTGGCGGCGAAAAGTACGGTCTGAAGACCCTCACAGAAGTTATGGACTCTGCTCACACTGAACTGGTGCATTCCTATGTGGATGGCTTGCAGGTGGGCGCGCGCAACATGCAGAATTTCTCGCTGTTGAAGAAGATCGGCGAAGTCACGAAGGACTCGCACAAGATGGTCCTCTTGAAGCGCGGTTTGGCGGGCACCATTTCCGAATGGCTTTCTGCTACTGAATACATCACCATGAATGGCAACAACAACGTTGTGCTTTGCGAACGCGGCCTACGCACGTTCGAGACCACCACGCGCTTTACGCTCGACATCTCGGCGGTACCGGTCATCCACAAGCAGTCGCTCTTCCCGATCTGCATCGATGTTTCGCATCCTGCGGGCGTGCGCGACCTCGTGCCATCGCTTTCCTATGCTGCGGTTGCGGCAGGTGCCGACTCGATCATGATCGAAGTCCATCCGAATCCCTCCGAGGCGCTCTCTGACGGTCCTCAGCAGCTCACGCCGGCTCAATTCCGTGAACTGGTCGAGCAACTGCGCGAGATCGCTGCGGTCTTCGGTAAAAAGATTGTGTAGAGATTTCGATCTGTCGATCGAAATCGTACTCGACACTGCGAAAGCCTGGGGCATCCATCCTGACCCCTTGTTTCGAATGCGGCGCGCACCGAAGTGCGCTTGATTCGAAGGTGGGGCCATTATGGACACCCCAGGCTTTCTCGCTGACTTACTACGCCAACCTGTAATCCGATTTTGGAGTTGCTATGCCTATCGATCTTGAAACCTTGAACGAACCTCAGCGCGAAGCCGTGCTGTGTACTGAAGGACCGCTTCTGGTGCTCGCGGGCGCGGGCAGCGGCAAGACCCGCGTGCTTACGCATCGCATCGCGCATCTGGTGGTCGATCTTGGCGTTGCGCCCTGGCAGATCATGGCGATCACCTTCACGAATAAGGCAGCCGCAGAAATGCGCGAGCGCTTGGGCCAGCTCATGGGTGGATACGTGCGCGGCATGTGGGTCTCTACTTTCCACAGCATGTGCGTGCGCATCCTACGCTCCGATTGCGAGCGCTTAGGCTTTGCACAGGGATTCACCATCTACGATGACTCCGACTCGAAGAGCCTCGTGAAGCGCATCATGGCTGAGCTCAACATCGACCCGAAGCGCTATCCAGAGAGCATGGTGCGCAATCGTATCTCAAAGGCGAAGAACGAGCTCGTAACGCCTGAGGTGTTCGAAGAGCGCTACAAAGACCCTACGGCGCAGGTGGTCGGGCGCATTTATAAAGTGCTGCAGGAACGCTTGCGTGCGCTTAATGCGTTCGATTTCGACGATCTGCTCCTCTACACGTATCTCTTGCTCAAGAACCATAAAGAGGTGCTCGAGGTCTATCAAGATCGTTTCCGCTACCTGTTGGTAGACGAGTATCAAGACACCAACCACGCTCAGTATGCGCTCACGCAGCTGCTCGCGGCGAAACATCGCAACATCATGGTCGTAGGAGACGATGACCAGTCCATCTATTCGTGGCGTGGCGCCGATCTGTCGAATATTCTCGATTTCGAGAAGGATTATCCCGAAGCGCACGTGGTCAAGCTCGAAGAGAACTACCGCTCAACAGGCAATATCCTCGCTGCAGCGAACGCGGTCATCGAGAATAACTTGATGCGCAAGCGCAAGACCCTTTTCACCTCGCAAGGAGAGGGTGAGAAGATCATGGTGTTCACCGCTTCTGATGAGCGTGACGAAGGTCGTTGGATCGCCGCTGAGATCGAGCATCAGCACGGCAATGGCACCTCGTACAACCAGATGGCGGTCTTCTATCGCACGAATGCGCAAAGCCGTATGCTCGAAGACATGTTGCTGCGCGCGGGTGTTCCGTATCGCTTGGTTGGGGGCACACGTTTCTTCGATCGCGCCGAGATCCGTGATGTGATGGCGTACTTGAACCTGGTCGTGAATCCTGCGAATGATGTCGCCGCACAGCGCGTCATCAACGTGCCGAAGCGCGGCATAGGCAACACCACTATCGAGCATATTCGCACGGTAGCTGCGGGGAATCGTTGCACGTTCTTGCAGGCTGCTGAGCTCTGCATGCTCGATGAAGGCATCCGCCCGAATACGCGCAAGGCTATCGCTGAATTCGTGGGAATCATCCATGAGGCACAGCAGTATAGTGGCGATCTGCGCAAGGTCATCGAGATGATCGTCGACAAGGCAGGCATCATCGAGTTCTACCGCAATAATCCCAGCGAAGACTCGCAGAGCCGTATCGAGAACATCCAAGAATTCTTCGGCGTAGTCGACGAATACCGCGAGACCCACGAAGATGCCGATGCGCTATTCGAAGCTCCGAAAGTAGGCGAGGACCAAAGCGCCGAAACGCCACCCATGCGCGTTTTCGAAGCCGATTCGCTCTCCGATTTCGTCGAATGGGTCACGCTTCGTACCGACATGGACACCATGGCCGAAGATGGCGCGGCAGTTACCCTTATGACCATCCATTCCGCCAAGGGCCTCGAATTCGATTGCGTGTTCGTGGCAGGCTTGGAGGAATCGATCTTCCCGCACAGCAATTCATCGTTCGACCCGCAAGGGCTCGAAGAAGAGCGCCGTTTGGCCTATGTGGCCATCACCCGCGCGCGCAAGCGTCTCTACCTCACGGCAGCGCTCACGCGTCGCATCTTCGGTCAGACGAATGCCAACCCGGTTTCTCGCTTCATCGGCGAAATACCCAACGAACTGCGTAAGTCGATCGGTGTCGGCTCTTCGGGCTTTTCAGGCTCGGGTTGGGAGAAACGTGGTAGCAGGCGCGGTATCGCAGGCTCAGGAACCGAAGCGGGTGGTGGACGTGTGTTCGGCCAATCGAGCGCTTCGAACGCCAAGCGTGATGCGCGCAGTGCTGCTGCGGGCAAGAAACCTGCTGCGGCTATGAGCTTTGCGGTCAACGATACGGTCGATCACAAGGTGTTTGGTCGAGGCAAGGTCGTGAAAGTCGATGGCGATACGCTCCATGTGAAGTTCGCGCGCAACAATCAAACGAAGAAGCTGCTTAAAGACTATGCGCCGATCGTCAAGATCTCCTAGACTTCTTTGTCTGGTTTCTTCACGTCTTCCCTCACTCCTTTCTTCATGCATTTCTTCATGCAGTAGCCAACGAACGCTTCGGCGAATCGTTGTGGTTTCTATGCATGTGCATAAGCGAAACGCGCTACAATAGCAACGCGAAACGAAGTTCGTATTCTCTGCAGCAAAGCAGGTTCGAGCGACTCGTTTCTGATATCAATCATTCGATCGATAAAGGAGCACCATGGCAATCCCGGTACTCATCGTAGGGCATAAGAACCCCGATAACGATTCCATTTCAGCCGCTGTTGGCTATGCCTACTTGAAGAACGAGCTCATGAAACGCACGCTCGAGCAGAACCCCGAAGCAGAGGAATACGAATATATCCCTGTGCGTCTCGGGCCGCTTCCGCAGGAGAGCGAAGCGATCCTGAACGAGTATTCAGTTGCTGCACCAGAGCTTATCAATCATGTTCACGCACGCATCCAAGATGTTATGACCACCGACCCTATCGGCCTCCCGCTCGATTCCACACTGCTCGACGCTGGCCGCTTGCTGCGTCGTCACAATAAGCGTGCGGTCATCGTCACCGACGAAGAAGGGAAGTACAAGGGTCTCGTTTCTTTACGCATGGTGGCGAATCGCTATGTTTCCGCCATGGATCATTGCGATGGCGATGATTGCGCTAAAGATCTTGAGAATGCCGCGAACGATCTTGCGGCCTCGCTCTCGCAGCCGGTTTCCGAGCTCATCGAAGAGGATGTTGTCTTCCTGAACAAGGATGATCTTCTGAAGGATTCTGCACCTTCCATTCTCATGAGCGAGCTGCGTGAAGGTATCGTGCTCGACGACGAAGGCTACTGCATCGGTATCGTTACACGTACCGATGTAGCAAAGCGCCCGAAGCGCAAGATCATTCTTGTCGATCATAACGAACGCAGCCAGGCAGCCAATGGTATCGATGAAGCCGAGGTTGTCGAGATCATCGATCATCATCGCATCGGCGATGTCTCTACAGCGAATCCCATCCGCTTCATGAATATGCCGGTCGGCTCTTCTGCCACCATCGTTGCGCTGCAGTTCATGGAGAACGCTGTCGAGATTCCTCGTAGCATCGCTGCAGTTTTGCTCTCTGCCATCATGACCGATACGGTCATCTTGAAATCGCCCACAGCAACCCAGATCGACGAAGAGGTTGCCGAAAAGCTCGCTGCTATCGTGGGCTCCCCAGTGAAGGATTTCGGCATGAAGGTGCTTTCTTATCGCGGGGGAGACGCCGATCTTCCGATCGAGAAGCTTGTTACGGCAGACTCGAAAGAATTCGTGGTGGGCGACGATACTATCCTCATCGCACAGCACGAAACGGTCACGCTCGACGTGGTCATGCAGCGTGAAGACGAGATCCGTAAGTTCCTCTCTGAATTGCGTGAGAAGAATGACTATGCTTATGTGCTGCTGCTCGTTACCGACATCTTCGAAGAGGGGAGCATGTTCATCGTCGAAGGCCTTCACGGGCACATCGACCGCGTGTTTGGTATCGATTCATCCAAGAGCGTATGGGTGCCCGGTATCCTTTCGCGCAAGAAGCAGGTCGCTGCTCCGCTACTTGAGCTCTAACCCCGAAGCGCTATTTTTGCAAGAGAAAAGGCCAGCAGATCAGCTGGCCTTTTTTTGTTCGAGTGGATTTAGGGAAACTGCACGCGTGCTAGCCCATCACTTCAAGCGTTAGTTCATATCCTCAAGCTTGCCGTGCTTCTCATAGCGGGTGAGACGTGAGATCTTGTTATCATCGTCCACGAACACGACATGCGGAGCATTGGCGGGGTCTTTGAATTCTTCCGGCGTCATCTGGCAATAGTTCATGATGATCACCTTATCGCCCACATTCACCAAGTGCGCTGCTGCGCCATTCAGGCAGATAACTCCACTGCCTGGCTCTCCTGCGATCACGTAGGTTTCAAGGCGATTGCCGTTATTGCAATCGGAAATGGTAACGAGCTCGTATTCCATGATGCCTGCGGCTTCCATGAGATCGGAGTCGATGGTGATCGATCCGACGTAATCGAGCTCAGCCTGAGTTACGGTTGCGCGATGGATCTTGCCCTTCAATACATTGAGCAACATGCTGGTGATACCTTTCTTTCAATTCCTATTCGAAATCGTAGAGGTAATTATCAATAAGGCGCGTCGAGCCGATGTACACCGCGATCGCGACCAATCCGCGTTCAGGTAAAGTCTCGACGGGCTGCATATTACCAAGATTAACCACTTCTACATAGTCAATTCTGGCAAGCGGCTCTTCTTCGATTGCTGCGGTAACCGCTTGGGCGACACGGGCGGAGTTTCGTTCACCGCCCTCGATCATTTCCTTCGCTTTGAAGATGGCACGTGAAAGGCACAGTGCTGCCGTGCGCTCTTCGGCAGAAAGATAAGTATTGCGGCTGCTCTTCGCCAGACCGTCCTCTTCACGTACGATCGGGCAACCGACCACTTCAAGGTTCATGTTCAGATCGGAAACCATGCGCATGATGATGGCGAGCTGCTGGGCATCCTTCTGACCGAAGAACGCCTTATCGGGCTGCACGATATTGAAGAGCTTGTTCACGACCGTGCAAACGCCGCGGAAATGCCCGGGACGGCTTGCGCCACACAGCGTGTCGGTGAGCGTCTCCATGACCACATAGGTGTTGTAGTTCTCTGGATACATCTCTTTAACGCTGGGGTGGAAGACCACGTCCACACCCTTCGATTCGGCGATGCCTGCATCGCGCTCAAGATCGCGCGGGTAGTTGTCGTAGTCTTCATCGGGGCCGAATTGAAGCGGGTTCACGAACACGCTCGTGACCACGCGGTCGCAGGCACTTCGCGCAGCTTCCATGAGCGACATATGGCCTTCATGGAGCGCACCCATGGTAGGGGTGAGGCCGATGGTGAGGCCTTCAGCTTTCCATGATGCAACACGTGCTTTCATCTCGGCAACAGTGGTGATGATTTCCATGGTTTTCCTGTCTTTCAGAACTTGGATCGAACTATTAGAGCAAACGTATTAACGCACTTACTAATAAAGCTTATCGAGCACTTCTTCGCCTACGTCTTTGAAGCAGTGCTCAGCGGCGGGGAAGGTGTTCGCCTTCACTTCGGCATCGTAATCTTTGAATGCTTGGGTCATCTGCTCGCCGATGTTGGCGAAATTCTTCACGAACTTGGGCTTGAAATCAGAGAACAGCGCGAGCATGTCTTGATAGACCAGAACCTGACCATCGCAGCCAGGCCCAGCACCGATGCCGATGGTGGGAATGGAGATGGTCTCAGAGATCTTGCGTGCCAAGTCGGCTGGGATGCATTCGAGCACTACCGCGAAGGCACCCGCTTCTTCGATACGCTTGGCGTCTTCAAGGATCTCGCGAGCCGCTTCAGCCGATTTGCCTTGCACCTTGTGGCCGCCGAACGCGTTGATCGACTGTGGCGTAAGGCCAAGATGTGCACATACGGGGATGCCTGCATCCACGATGGCGCGAATCTGTTCGCAGACCGCAGCGCCACCCTCGAGCTTCACGGCATTCGCGCGCCCTTCCTTCATGAGGCGGCCTGCGTTCGTTACCGCATCATAGACAGAAGCCTGATAGGACATGAAGGGCATATCCGCGATCACGAGCGCATTCTTCGCACCACGCGACACGGGAGCCGTATGGTGGATCATATCCTCCATGGTCACTGAAAGCGTATCTTCGTAGCCCAAGATAACGTTTCCGAGCGAATCGCCGATGAGCAACGAGTTCACCCCTGCCTCATCCATAAGCTTTGCCGTTGAATAGTCGTAACAGGTGAGCATCGAGATCTTCTCGCCCCTTTGTTTCATCTCCTGAAACGTTGCGACTGTGTTCTTCATATCGACCGTTC
This sequence comes from uncultured Eggerthella sp., assembly GCA_900542525.1. Taxonomy (GTDB): domain Bacteria; phylum Actinomycetota; class Coriobacteriia; order Coriobacteriales; family Eggerthellaceae; genus Anaerotardibacter. Next base: position 64,320 of record UQNZ01000007.1, on the reverse strand, counting down.
CCCTTCGAACGAACCCTGACCTGCCTGCTATAAAAAAATGCACGTATGTTCTGATGGATACTACGTGCATTTACAGCCTCTTTTATCCTCAGTAGAGGAATTGCGCCCATTGTAACAGGGTTTGCCCCCTTAAAGACGATGTTTTTTGCATAATAGGGCGAAAAACGTATAGGAAGTAACTACCGATGAGAGTGCTCGTGCATGAAAGGCAGGTCGCCCCTGTTTTCCTTGTTGCCGTCCACCACCGCAAAACGACCGCTAAGGCATGGATACGCCCGGACGCGTGGCGTTTGACACCCCTATAGCGCAGTGATAGAGTTCATCTTCGCGTCTCGTATGAGTCGCTTTGTTTTTGCGTGCGTAACTGCAGAACGCACACAAAACGAACGTTGGCATGAAGAGTAACGAAAAGGAGTTGAGTCTTGCCTACTATCAATCAGTTGGTCCGTAAGGGCCGCCAGAAGTCGGTGGAAAAGAAGAAGACCCCGGCACTCAAAGGTAACCCCCAGAAGCGTGGCGTTTGCACCCGTGTTTACACCACCACCCCTAAGAAGCCGAATTCAGCATTGCGTAAGGTCTGCCGTGTTCGTCTCGTGAATGGCATGGAAGTCACTGCTTACATTCCGGGCATCGGCCACAACCTCCAGGAGCACTCTATGGTGCTCATCCGTGGCGGTCGTGTTAAGGACCTTCCTGGTGTTCGTTATAAGGTTATCCGCGCTGCGCTCGACTGCGCTGCGGTCGATAATCGCGCTCAGGCTCGTAGCCGCTATGGTGCTAAGAAGCCTAAGAAATAAGCTTATCTTTATTTGTTCACCCAACCTTAAATAAGGTTATTCACTGAAAGGAAGTTATATGCCGCGTCGTGCAGCAGCAGTCCGCCGCGAAGTGCAGCCGGATGCAAAATATAACAACCGTTTGGTCACTCAGCTGATCAATAAGGTTCTCTTGGACGGCAAGAAGTCCGTCGCTGAAGGCATCGTCTATGGTGCTTTCGATATCGTTGCCGAGAAGACCGGTCAAGATCCGATCGCTGTCTTCAAGAAGGCAATGGAAAACATTCGCCCCACGCTCGAGACCAAGTCCAAGCGTGTTGGTGGCGCTAACTATCAGGTGCCGATCGAGGTCAACTCTCGTCGTTCCACCACGCTCGCTATCCGTTGGCTCGTGGATTTCTCGCGCAAGCGCAAGGAGAACACCATGGCCCAGCGCCTCGCGAACGAGATCATCGATGCTTCCGAGAACACTGGCGCAGCCGTGAAGAAGCGCGAAGACACCTACAAGATGGCTGAAGCAAACCGTGCATTCGCACACTATCGTTGGTAGGAGGGAGCGAACATGGCTAAGTCAAGTCTCGAAAGCACTCGTAACATCGGCATCATGGCTCACATCGATGCTGGCAAGACCACTACTACCGAACGTATCCTCTACTACACCGGCAAGACCCACAAGATCGGTGAGGTTCACGACGGTGCTGCCACCATGGACTGGATGGTTCAGGAGCAGGAGCGCGGCGTAACCATTACCGCAGCAGCTACTACGTGCTTCTGGGAGAAGGACGGTCAGGAATATCGCTTCCAGATCATCGACACCCCGGGCCACGTAGACTTCACCGCGGAAGTTGAGCGCTCGCTGCGCGTTCTTGACGGTGCAGTTGCGGTCTTCGATGCGGTTGCTGGCGTTCAGCCTCAGTCTGAAACCGTATGGCGTCAGGCTTCCCGCTATGGCGTTCCGCGCATCGCTTACATCAATAAGTACGACCGTGTTGGTGCCGATTTCTTCCACGCTATCGATACCATGCATGATCGTCTTCATGCACCTGCTGTTGCTGCTCAGATTCCTATGGGCGCTGAAGACAACTTCTGGGGCGTCGTTGACCTCGTTACCATGACTGCATGGGACTTCAAGGCAGACGACAAGGGCATGACCTACCCCGAGCCGATGGATGCCATTCCCGAGGAATTCATCCCGGTTGCTGAAGAGCGCCGTCAGATGCTGCTCGAAGCTGCAGCGGATTGCGACGACGACCTGATGGAGAAAGTCCTCATGGAAGAGGAAGTCTCCGTTGAAGAGCTTAAGGCTGCTATCCGTAAGGGCACCATCGAGTGCAAGATCCACCCGGTCTTCGTTGGTTCTTCCTACAAGAACAAGGGTGTTCAGGAACTGCTCGACGCTGTCGTTGATTACATGCCGTCTCCGCTCGATGTTCCCCCGATCAAGGGCATCAACCCCGAAACCGATGAAGAAGAAGATCGCCCGGCAGATCCTAAGGGTCCCTTCGCATCGCTTGCATTCAAGATCATGACCGACCCATTCGTTGGTAAGCTCACCTATCTGCGCGTCTATTCTGGCTCGCTCGATTCTGGTTCCTATGTGCTCAATGCTTGCAAGGACAAGAAAGAGCGTATTGGCCGCCTGCTTCAGATGCACTCCAACAACCGCGTCGACATCGATTCTTGCACCGCAGGCGATATCGTTGCTGTTGTCGGCCTGAAGGACACTTCCACGGGCGACACGCTTTGCTCTGAAGATGCTCCTATCATCCTCGAATCCATGGAATTCGCTGAACCGGTTATCGACATCGCGGTCGAGCCGAAGACCAAGGCAGAGCAGGACAAGATGTCCATCGCACTCCAGAAGCTCGCTGAAGAAGACCCGACATTCCGTGTTTCTACGAATCACGAGACTGGTCAGACCATCATTGCGGGTATGGGCGAGTTGCACCTCGAGATCATCGTCGACCGTCTGCTGCGCGAATTCAAGGTCGAAGCTAATGTCGGTAAGCCTCAGGTTGCTTATCGTGAGCGTCCGGGCAAGGAAGTCATGGGCGCTGAAGGCAAGTTCGTGCGCCAGTCTGGTGGTCGTGGTCAGTATGGTCATGCGGTCATCAACATGTATCCGCAGGAGCCAGGCAAGGGCTACGAATTCGAGAACAAGATCGTTGGCGGTGTTGTTCCTAAGGAATACATCCCTTCAGTTGACAAGGGCATCCAGGAGGCACTCAACTCTGGCGTTCTGGCAGGCTATCCGGTCGAAGATGTTCGCGTTGAGCTCATCGACGGTTCCTACCACGAGGTCGACTCCTCTGAAGCTGCCTTCAAGGTTGCTGGTTCTATGGCTATCAAAGACGCGCTCAAGAAGTCCAATCCGGTCATTCTCGAGCCCGTTATGAACGTTGAAGTCGAGACTCCTGAAGAGTACACCGGTTTCGTCATGGGCGACATTCCATCCCGCCGTGGCCTCATCCAGGGTCAGGAGCAGCGTGGCGATGCGATCGTTATCTCCGCAAAAGTTCCGCTGGGCAACATGTTCGGCTACGCAACCGACCTTCGTTCCGGTACTCAGGGTCGTGCGGTCTACACCATGCAGTTTGACTCGTATGAGCCGGTCCCCAAGAACGTTCAAGATGAAATTATCAGCAAAGCAGGTGGCAATGCGTAAGCCTTCTGGCTTACGTACGCACCCCATAATGGAGGTAAGTTAAGTGGCTAAAGAAAGTATTCGCATCCGCTTGAAGGGTTACGATCATGAGATCGTGGATCAGTCCACGCGCCTCATCGTCGATACCGCGCAGAAGACGGGTGCCAAGGTTTCCGGTCCTATTCCGCTGCCGACCGAGCGCAATCTCTATTGCGTTATCAAAGGCCCGCACGTCAACAAGGACTCTCGTGAACAGTTCGAGATGCGCACGCATAAGCGCCTGATCGACATCCTCGATCCGACCCCTTCCACGGTCGATTCTCTCATGCGTCTCGATCTTCCTGCCGGCGTCGATATCGAGATCAAGCTGTAGGGAGTGATATTTGATGATTAATGCTATCTACGGAACTAAAGTTGGTATGACTCAGCTCTTCGACGAAGACGGTACGGTCATTCCTGTTACGGTCATCGAAGCAGCACCGAACACGGTCTGCCAGATCAAGACCACCGAGACCGATGGTTACGAAGCAGTTCAGCTCGGTTTCGGTACCATCAAGGAGAACAAGGTTAACAAGCCCATGGGCGGTCACTTCGCTAAGCATGGCGTTTCTCCCATGCGTCATCTGCGTGAAGTACGCGTCGATTCTGCTTCCGAGCATGAGCTCGGCGAAAAGGTTACCGTTGCGAACTTCGCAGAGGTGAGGAAGGTCGACGTAACGGGCACTTCTAAGGGCAAAGGCTTCGCTGGTGTTATGCGTCGCTACAACTTTGGTGGCGGCCCTGGTGGACATGGTGCTCACTTCCATCGTGCTCCTGGTTCGATCGGTCAGTGCGCAAGCCCCTCGCGTGTGTTCAAAGGCGTTCGCCTTCCGGGCCACATGGGTTGCGATACCATCACCACCAAGAATCTTGAAGTTGTTCGTGTTGACGAAGATATGAACCTCATTTTGCTGAAGGGCTCCGTGCCCGGTGGCAAAAATGGTGTAGTTCGCATTCGTATGGCTTAAATACACTGCGAAGGAGTTTTTAGATTATGACTACTATTGATGTAAAAAACACGAGCGGCAAAAAAGCGGGTAGCGCTGAACTTGCTGCGAGCGTTTTTGAGATCGAACCGAACATGCATGCTATGCATGAGGTCGTTCGTTCACAGCGCGCAGCGCGCCGTGCAGGCACGCACAACACGCTCACGCGCGGCCAGGTTCGCGGTGGCGGTAAGAAGCCATGGCGCCAGAAGGGCACTGGTCGTGCTCGTCAGGGTACCATCCGTGCTCCTCAATGGGCAGGCGGTGGCACCGTCTTTGGCCCGCATCCTCGTTCCTATGCGTTCAAGGTGCCTTCGAAGGTCATCAAGCTGGCTATGCGCTCTGCGCTCTCTGCTAAGTTCGCTGACAATGAGTTTGTCGTGGTTGATTCCATCACGTTCGACAAGCCTTCTACGAATGAAGCAGCTGCGATCCTCGCTAAGCTCGGCTTGGACGGTAAGCGCATCACGCTCATCCTTGAGGACGACAACGTCAACGGATATCTTTCTTTCCGTAATATCCCCGGTGTTCGCGTGCTTGCAGCATCCGAGCTCAACACCTACGATTTCATCGACAATAAGGCCCTCGTAGTAACGAGCGCTGTGCTTGATCGCATCGAGGAGGTGCTTGCATAATGAAGGATCCACGCGAAGTTATCATCCGCCCCATCATTACGGAACACTCCTACGACATGATGGACGAGAACGTTTACACGTTTGAGGTTGCAAAAGATGCCAACAAGGTTGAGATCAGCCAGGCTATCGAAGAGATCTTCAATGTAACGGTCGTTAAGGTGAACACTCTTAACGTTAAGCCCAAGCCCAAGCGCGTGCGTTATCACGTTGGCCCGACTCGTACCTGGAAGAAGGCTATGGTCACGCTCGCTGAAGGCGACACCATCGAGATCTTCGCTCAGTAGAGTAGGCTTATCGGACATATCTTGTCCTTACGGGAGCTGGTTCACGCCAGCTCCTTTTTTATGACGAAGGTGGTAAACTACCCGGTCGTTCGTCATCTCGGCCATTCAGGGTAATTCAAGTGCCTCATGGGCGCTGTTGCTTACAGGTATATAATGAGCGGAAGATTGGCAGCTTCAAGGAGAGAGACATGCTTCACGACATCGCGCCCGCAGCCTATAACAACGATATTTCCTTCAGAGCACCAGTGCTCGAAGACAAGATCATTATCTACCGCGGGAAACAGGTGCTGGCTTTCGTTGAAGAAGGTGCGATGCGTGCACCGCTCTTTGCCGATTTCTTCGATGAGAGCGAACTTGAAAAAGTGCGTGCGATCTATCTGTTCGCAGTGGGTGAAGATGCCTATTTCATGACGGAGATTCCTGATGAAGCGATCGATGGCGTGCTTGCGCATCAACCGTATGATGCCTCTTCTCGAGTGGATGGATGGGCTTTGCTCCCTTTGCAAAAGCTTATCGAGTACCATCCGAAACGGGAGCGCTTTGCTCTCATGGCGGGGCATGAGTACTGGAACTGGTACGAATCATCGCAGTACTGTGGACGCTGTGGTGCTAAGACCGAACACGATCGCGTGGAGCGCATGATGCGCTGTCCTGCGTGTGGTCTTATGATCTTCCCGAAGGTATTTCCGGCGGTCATCGTTGCGATCACGCGTCCCGATGGCAAGGTGCTCGCAACGCGCTATAAAGGACGCCCCTATGCAAACTATGCGCTCATTGCGGGCTATTGCGAGATGGGGGAGACCGTCGAGCAAACGGTTCATCGTGAAGTAATGGAAGAAGTGGGCTTGCGTGTGAAGAACTTGCGGTACTACAAGAGTCAACCCTGGCCCGACTCAAGCTCGCTTCTCTTCGGCTTCTTCTGCGAACTCGAAGGTGATTCCAGGATCGATCTTGATGAAAACGAGCTTTCGTTCGCAGAGTGGCTTGACCGTGAAGAGCTTCTTACCGATAATGATCACTCTCTCACACGCGAGATGATGGGAGTGCTGCGCGAACATCGCGAGACTGACTTCTGCATCGTTGAGGCTACTGCACAAGCTTAGCTGCAAGCGGATTCGCTTCAAAGCATCGATCGAGCTGAAGCGGATGTACGGCTAGAAGAATTTTCTCGCACGAGGAACAAACGTATCCTCGAGCGCATCTTCGCCACCCACGATCTCGTTCAGTTCAGTGGTGATGGCATCCTGGCGCATGTGGTTATAGAGCAAATGCAGTTCGGAGAGGATGTCATCGGCGTTGTCGGTTGCGCTGCGCATGGCGATCTGGCGCGCGACCTGTTCGCCGGCAGCTGAATTGATGAGCATGTAATAGATATAGCCCGCCAAGTATTCAGGCAGGAGACGCTCGAGCACATAGGCGCGATTCGGTTCGTAGTTGATGCGTCCCATTAAGTTCTTCAGTCGCGGATCCCTCTCGCTGATGCCGCCGCTGAAGCGCACGTGATGTGGATCGAATGCAGCCATGTCGATCGGCATCAAACGCCATTCCACGGGAGTTTGCGAAAGAATCCCATGATGGTGGTTGTAGAGCGCGAAGGCTTCGTCAAGCTCGTTCGCGAGGTAGTATTCAACCAGGTAATCTGCTATCGCATCGGCTTGTTCGATGGTGGGAGAAGCCGATTGATCAATGAATGATTGTATCGGTTCATAGCCTTTATGCTTGAAGAAGTTCACCGCAACTTTGCCGCACAGGATCAAGCTCACCCGCTTGCCTTCTTGCTCACAGGTTCGCACGCGCTTTTCAGCAAGGCGCAACACGTCGTTATTGAAATGTCCGCATAGTCCGCGATCGGAAGTGATAACGATGACGGCGCTGTGTCGTATATCGTCGTGGGGTGTGGCGAGCGGAACAGGATCGGCGTACTCTTCAGCCATGTTCGTGAGCATCTCGCGCATGACGCGCGCATACGGTTCAGCGCGTGAGACGCGTCGTTGAGAGCGATAGATCTTCGTTTTCGCGACCATCTCCATAGTGGAGGTGATCTTGCGCGTCGAAGCAACCGAAGAGATCCGACGAGATATGTCGTGCAGGTTTCCCATGCGCCCTTTCTTTGTTCCGCACCTTCTCTCTTTAGCGTAGCAAAAAACGAGAGCATTTTCCCTTCGTTGTATAAGTTGTAATTCGCCACCTGGTTTTGTTGTAGAGTAAATACGACAAAACCATACTTTATGGCGAAATTTTTTGAGCGCGAAGACAGGAGGAGCGTATGTATAGCTTGAAGCCGTGTTCAACGCCGCTTCCTTCTCAAGTAGAAACAGAGGCAACCAAGCAGGGGAGCGAACAGCCTGCCACGCCGCAGTTTCGCGACATCACTGAAGACGACGATGGCTATCACCCTTATGCCGACGTTCCCGATACCCGTCCGCTCTTCGAACCTAATCCCTGGGATTAGCTTGAACCGTGCCGTTTATCGCGCCGCTTACCCGTTTATAACGAACTGCGAAAATTATTCTTGAAACCGCGCGTGCACACCCGTATACTTTTCATTTGCGTCTGACTCTGTATGGATACACCCGGACGCGTGGAAACTCGGAATCGTCGGTTTCTTTCTCCCAAAAGAAGCCTTGGCGGTGATGGAGTCCACACAAGAGAAGAGGGTTGAGCAATTCGGCTTTACCCGTAGAAAGGAAAAAAATGGGAGTTAAACAGTACAAGCCCACAAGCCCCGGCAGGCGCTTCCAGACTGTTTCCGATTTTGCTGACATCACCAGCACTACTCCGGAAAAGTCTCTTCTGCGTCCTCTGCCCAAGAAGGCTGGTCGTAACAACAACGGCCGTATTACCACCCGTCATCAGGGTGGCGGCGTGAAGCGCCGTTATCGCGTGATCGACTTCAAGCGCAACAAAGACGGCATTCCCGCTAAAGTTGCCACCATCGAATACGATCCGAATCGTTCTGCGCGCATCGCACTGCTTCATTATGCAGACGGCGAAAAGCGCTACATCCTTCATCCGCGCGGCCTGAATGTTGGCGAGACCATCATCTCCGGCACCGATGCAGACATCAAGCCCGGCAACGCACTGCCGCTTTCCGCTATTCCCGTTGGTACGCTCGTCCATGCTGTTGAGCTCCAGCCGGGCCGCGGTGCTGCCCTCGCTCGCAGCGCTGGCACCAGCATCCAGCTCATGGGTAAGGAAGGCGATTACGCTATCCTGCGCATGCCTTCTTCCGAAATGCGCCGCGTGCTCGTTACGTGCCGCGCAACCGTCGGTGAAGTCGGCAACGCTGAGCACAGCAACATCAAGGTCGGTAAAGCTGGTCGTAATCGCTGGAAGGGCATTCGCCCGAGCGTTCGCGGTACGGTCATGAACCCGGTCGACCATCCGCATGGTGGTGGCGAGGGCAAGAACAAGTCCTCTGGTCGCCATCCGGTCACTCCGTGGGGCGTTCCCACCAAGGGCCATCGTACCCGCAATCCCAAGAAGGCTTCGAGCCGCTTGATTATCCGTCGTCGCAAGAAGTAGCGCTTTAAGTTTGAGGAGAAACATTGAGTAGAAGTTTGAAAAAAGGCCCCTTTGTTGAGCCGCGCCTGCTCGAACGCATCATTGCGATGAACGAATCAGGCGATAAGCATGTCATCAAGACTTGGTCTCGCTCATCGACCATCTTCCCAGAAATGGTCGGTCACACCATCGCTGTTCATGATGGTCGCAAGCATGTACCGGTCTACATTTCAGAATCTATGGTCGGTCATAAACTTGGAGAATTCGCTCCAACCCGCACCTTCCGCGGTCACGACAAATAAGAAAGGGTGAAACATGGAAGCTAGAGCAATAACTCGCTATGTGCGCGTTTCACCTCGTAAAGCACGCATCGTGCTCGATCAGATTCGCGGCAAGAACGTGGTGAAGGCACAGGAAACCCTGCGCTTCACCAACCGTGCGGTTGCAGAGATCATCGAGAAAACGCTTAACTCTGCTGTTGCAAATGCAGCACAGAAGGGTCTCACCAACCCCGATCGTCTCGTGGTGAGCGCCTGCTACGCCGACGAAGGCCCCACCATGAAGCGCATTCGTCCGCGTGCAAAGGGTTCGGCATCCCGTATCCGCAAGCGCACCAGCCACATCACCATCATCGTATCTAACGGAGAGGAGGCATAGTATGGGTCAGAAAGTTAGCCCTACCGGCTTCCGTCTCGGTATTACGGAAGACTGGCGTAGCCGCTGGTATTCAGATAAAGACTATGCGAAAAACCTTGAAAACGACCTGGCTATCCGCAAGTTCTTGAACAAGCAGCTTGCCCATGCCGCTGTCTCACACGTCGAGATCGAGCGTGCAGGCGACAAGATCAAGGTCATCATCACCACGTCGCGTCCCGGTGTGGTAATCGGCAAGAAGGGTGCCGAAGTCGACGCTCTTCGCAAGAAGCTCAACGAGATCGCAAACGGCACCGTTTCGGTCGAGGTCGTTGAAGTGAAGCGCCCCGAACTTGATGCTGTGCTCATTGCTCAGTCTGTTGCAGAGCAGCTCGAGAATCGTGTCGCATTCCGTCGCGCAATGCGCAAGGCTGTTCAGTCCGCCATGAAGAGTGGCGCTAAGGGCATCCGTATTCAGTGCTCTGGCCGTCTTGGCGGCGCTGAGATGAGCCGTCGTGAGTGGTATCGCGAAGGCCGTGTGCCTCTGCACACCCTCCGCGCGAAGATCGACTATGGTTTCGCTACGGCTGCAACCACCATGGGTTCGATCGGTATCCAGGTTTGGGTCTATCACGGCGAAGTGCTTCCGGGTCAGAAGGCTCCGCAGCCAGCACTCGAAGGTTCCTCGCGTCCTAATCGCGGCCGCCGTCGCAACAACGACAGGGGTGATAAATAATGTTAGTACCAAAGCGTGTTAAGCACCGTAAGGTGCAGCGTGGTTCGATGAAGGGCAATGCCAAAGGTGGCACCAAGCTCAACTTCGGATCTTGGGGCATTCAGGCACTCGATCGTCATTGGATCACCAATCGTCAGATCGAAGCTGCTCGTATCGCAATGACCCGCCGCATGAATCGTACGGGTAATGTCTGGATCACGATCTTCCCCGATAAGCCCATCACCAAGAAGCCTGCTGAAACCCGTATGGGTAAGGGCAAGGGCAACCCAGAGGGTTGGGTAGCTGTTGTGAAGCCCGGTCGTATTATGTTCGAGATCGACGGCGTTGATGACGAAACCGCACGTGATGCACTCCGCCTTGCAATCAACAAATTGCCCATCAAGTGCAAGATCGTCAAGCGTGAAGAAGGGCAGGAATAAATGAAAGCAGTAGAGATCCGCGCACTTTCGGCTGACGATCTGCAGTCGAAGCTCAAAGAAGCGCGCGCAGAGCTTTTCAATCTGCGTTTCCAGATGGCAACCGGTCAGCTCGATAACACTGCCCGTGTCAAGGAAGTTAAGAAGGACATCGCTCGCATCCAAACCGAGATGCGCGCCCGTGAGATGAGCGCATAGCTCACGCGAACTGTTAGAAAGGTAGAGAATAATGGCTGAAGAACGCAATTCTCGTAAAGTTCGCCAGGGCGTGGTTGTAAGCGCATCTGGTGATAAGACCTGTGTTGTTGAAATCATGGAACGTAAGCCTCACCCGGTCTACGGCAAGATGGTGAACAGCACCAAGAAGCTCCACACGCATGACGAGAATAACGAAGCAGGCGTGGGAGACGTTGTAACCGTTATGGAGACCCGTCCTCTGTCGAAGCTGAAGCGCTGGCGTCTCCTCGAGATCGTAGAGAAGGCTAAGTAGTAACGTCTGTTACTACTTAGCTATCATCGGAAGGGATAAGCACATGATTCAAATGCAGAGCATGCTTTCCGTTGCCGATAACTCCGGCGCACGTAAAGTGCAGTGCATCAAGGTCCTCGGTGGCTCTAAACGCCGTTATGCCGGTCTTGGTGACGTTATCGTTTGCAGCGTTAAAGAAGCAATGCCGAATGGCAACATCAAAAAAGGCGAAGTCGTCCGCTGTGTGGTCGTTCGCGTGAAGAAGGAAGTTCGTCGCAGCGACGGCAGCTATATCAAGTTCGATCAGAACGCTGCGGTGCTCATCGATGCCAATGGCGCACCGAGGGGCACGCGTATCTTCGGTCCGGTCGCACGTGAGCTTCGCGATAAGAAGTACATGAAGATCGTGTCTTTGGCACCGGAAACGCTGTAAGGGGGTTAAGGACATGAAAATGAACGTCAAAAAGGGCGATCGCGTACGCGTTCTCACTGGTAAAGATGCTGGCGCAGAAGGCGTCGTTCTGGAGGCCTACCCGCAGAAGCAGCGCGTTAAGGTTGAGAAGGTCAACGTGGTGAAGAAGCATCTCCGCCCCACGCAGGCTAATCCTTCGGGTGGTATTTCTGAGATGGAAGCACCGATCCATGTTTCCAACGTCGCGGTCATTTGTCCGGATTGCAAGAAGCCTACGCGCATCAATAATCGTCGTGAGAACGGCAAGAAGATTCGCGTTTGCAACAAATGCGGCAAAGATTTGGACTAAAAGCGTTGGATGCACTCCTTCTGAACGCTCTCTTCGAACACGTCACTGAACGAAGTCAGCTCGGTTCGAAGACGCGTTCATAAGAAGCACCCCAACACTTTTATGCTCAAATCTTTAGGCTTTCGTTGCTGAGCATATCAACAACGGTGCTCTTCTGATGTTTTTAGAAACGCTTTCGGAAGGGCTATGACCCTCAGGTAAGCTTGAGGGACGCAGGGTCGGAAATCCTGCGTTTAATTCATCGAAGAAAGGTAAGCAAACTATGGCTACTCCTCGTTTGAAGGAAAAGTACAACAACGAAGTGCGCGACAAGCTTTACAAGGAGCTCGAGCTCACCAACGTCAATCAGGTCCCCCGTCTCGAGAAGATCGTTGTCAACATGGGTGTCGGCCGTGCGGCTGGCGATTCCAAGTTGCTCGATGGTGCTCTCGCGGATCTGCGCGTCATCACTGGCCAGCAGCCGATGGTCACGCGTGCAAAGAAGTCCATCGCAGGTTTCCATCTGCGTGAGGGTCAGGCAATCGGTGCGAAGGTCACCCTTCGTGGCGATCGTATGTGGGAATTCTTCGACCGCCTTATGTCCACTGCGCTTCCGCGCGTGCGCGACTTCCGCGGTTTGAACCCCAATAGCTTCGATGGCCGTGGAAATTACACCATGGGTCTTAATGAGCAGCTGATCTTCCCGGAAATCGAGTACGATAAGGTCGATCATACGCGCGGTATGGACATCACGTTCGTTACTACGTCGGAGAACAACGAGGGTGCTAAGGCGCTTCTGGATGCGCTGGGCTTCCCTTTTAAGAAGAATGCCTAAACTCAAACAAGAGTTGGTAATAAGAAAGAAGGATTTGAATGGCTAAGAAATCGATGATCGCCAAATCAAAGCGAGTACCGAAGTATTCGACTCGGCATCACAACCGCTGCAGCCGCTGTGGGCGTCCCCATGGCTACTATCGCAAGTTCGGTCTGTGCCGTATCTGTCTTCGCGAACTTGCTAACCGAGGCGAACTTCCCGGCGTGACCAAAGCTTCCTGGTAAGCATCAGTCAAGTTCGATCACGTGCTGAGTGTCGAGAGTCAAGGCGTGGTCACTAAGGGTGTCCGCGAACCGGCTTTTCGTCTCATCAAGAACAAAGGAGAAACAAAACAATGAGCATGAACGATCCCATTGCAGATATGCTTACGCGTGTGCGTAATGCGAATTCTGCAGGCAAGCTTACGGTTTCCATGCCGTCAAGCAAAAAGCTTGTCGAAATTGCCCGCATCATGCAAGAAGAGGGCTACATCACTGGCTACGAAGTGGAGAGCGCAAATCCGCGTGACATCCTTGAGATCACCCTCAAGTATGGCGAGAAGAAGGCGCGCACCATCCGTGGTATCAAGCGCATTTCCAAACCGGGTCTTCGAATCTACGCTGGCAAAGATGAATTGCCGCGTGTTCTGGGCGGTTTGGGTACTGCGATCATTTCAACGAGCAAGGGCGTAATGGCTGACCGCGATGCACGTAAGAACGGCATCGGTGGCGAAGTCATCGCTTATATCTGGTAGGAAGGGAGGAATACTGTGTCACGTATCGGTAAAATGCCCGTCACTATTCCTGCCGGAGTAGAGGTTAAGATCGATGGCCAGACCGTTACGGTCAAAGGCCCTAAGGGCGAACTCACCCGTACCTTCAACGACATGATGAATATCAAGGTCGAAGGTAATGAAGTAATTGTCGAGCGTCCGGACGATAGCCGTGAGGCAAAGAGCTTCCATGGTCTTACGCGTACGCTCATCAACAATATGGTTCAGGGAGTTTCCGAAGGTTATTCCAAGAAACTCGAGCTGGTAGGCGTTGGCTATCGTGCAGCGCTCAAGGGCAAGGACCTCGAAATTCAGCTTGGTTTCTCGCATCCAGTCGTTGTCGAGGCTCCGGAAAACATCACCTTTGAAGTTCCCAGCCAGACTGAGATCATCGTTAATGGCATCAGCAAAGAGCAGGTTGGCCAGGTTGCTGCAGACATTCGTAAATGGCGCAAGCCCGAACCTTATAAGGGCAAGGGTATTCGCTATGAAGGCGAATATGTACGTCGCAAGCTTGGTAAAGCTGCTAAGTCTGAGTAAAGACGCACAAGCTAGGAAAGAAGGAATTTAAGCATGAAAAAGCTTCAAAAGAAACAAGCCGGCTTGCGTCGCCGCCACACCCGTGTCCGCGGCAAGATCTCCGGCACGGCAGAGCGTCCTCGTCTTTGCATCACCCGCTCTAACGCGAATATGTACGCTCAGGTTATCGATGATGTTACTGGCAAGACCATCTGCGCGCTTTCAACGCTCGGTCCCGATTTCAAGAAAACGGGAAAGACTGGCGCAACGGTCGAAGGTGCTGCAGAGCTCGGTAAGCTGATCGGCAAGAAAGCACAGAAGAAAGGCGTCACCGAAGTGGTCTTCGATCGCGGTGGCAACCTCTATCATGGTCGCATCCAGGCTGTTGCCGACGGTGCCCGTGAAGCAGGCCTGAAGTTCTAAGAGAGGGTAGAGGTAAATGGCTCGTAAACAAGAAAATAAGACAGACGTTCCTGAGCTTGAAGAACGTGTTGTCTATATCAATCGTGTATCCAAGGTAGTCAAGGGCGGTCGTCGTTTTGCTCTTACTGCACTGGTTGTCGTCGGCGATGGCAACGGTCGCGTTGGTGTTGGCATGGGCAAGTCCCAAGAAGTGCCTATCGCGATCCGCAAAGGCATCGACGATGCGAAGAAGAATATGTTCACTGTTCCGCTCACGCCGGAAAAGACGCTTCCGCATGAGACCCTCGGCATCTATGGCGCTGGTAAGGTTCTCCTGAAGCCGGCTGCTCCTGGTACTGGTGTTATCGCTGGTGGCCCTGTTCGTGCAGTCCTCGAGCTTGCAGGTGTTACCGACGTTCTTACCAAGTCTCTTGGTACCGACAACGCTATGAACATCGTCAAGGCGGTCGCTGCTGGTCTTCAGGAAATGCAAGATCCTGAAGAGGTTGCCAAGCGTCGTGGCATGTCCGTTGCAGATCTCTATGGTTGGAAGGAGAAGAACTAATGGCTAACGCTAAGAAGACTCTCCGCATCACGCAGGTCAAATCTGCGATCGGCAAGAAGTACGATCAGGAGAGAACGCTCAAAGCGCTCGGTCTCGGTAAGATCGGTCGCAGCGTTGATCAAGTCGACAATCCGTGTGTACGCGGCATGATCTTCAAGATCAAGCACCTCGTCGAAGTCGAAGAGATCAAAGCAAAATAACAACTGATGGTCGGTGCGCACTGGCGCTCCGACCTTTCAGCATTTTTAAGTCTGCCGACTAGCGAGCTGTCGGCCTCTGTGGAAACAGAGATAGCGAAACAAAAGGAGAAACAAACACATGGAACTCAAAGATCTGAAGCCAGCTGAAGGATCGAAGCGCGATCGCAAGCGTGTCGGTCGTGGTCCCGCGTCCGGCAATGGTAAGACTGCTGGTCGTGGCATGAATGGTCAGAAGTCTCGCGCTGGTGGCGGCAAAGGAGCCGGCTTCGAAGGTGGACAGACTCCTCTCGCACGTCGTCTTCCGAAGCTTCCCGGTTTCCGCAACTTCAATCGCGTGGAATATGTTCCCGTAAACGTTTCCCGTCTTGATGCGAAGTTCAACGCTGGCGATCTTGTCGATGCTGATACGCTCTATGCTGCAGGTATCATCAAGAACACCACCGACCCTATCAAGGTCTTGGGTGATGGTGAGATCACGAAGGCACTTACCGTTCGTGTTGATAAGGTTTCTGCTTCTGCAAAAGCAAAGATCGAAGCAGTTGGAGGAAAGGTTGAGGCACCTTGCTAAATTCGCTGGTACAAGCGTTCAAGGTTCCCGAGCTGAGGAATAAGATCCTCTTCACGCTCGGTATTCTTGCGCTCTATCGACTTGGCGCCTACATTCCTGTTCCTGGCATTCCCTTCCATGCGTTCGCTGATGCCTTTTCCGAACAGGGAGTCGGTATGGCGATGCTCGACCTCTTCACGGGCGGTGCATTGTCTAACTTCTCCGTGTTCGCACTCGGCATTATGCCTTACATCACCGCATCGATCATCATGCAGCTGATGCAGGGTGTTATTCCTGCGGTTGGACGTTGGGCGCGTGAAGGCGAAACGGGAAGGCGTCGTATTACCCAGGTCACGCGTTATCTCACGCTTGGTCTTGGTCTTATCAATGCGGTCGGCTACTTGTTGCTGTTCAAGTCGGCATCGTACGGCATCGTATTCAGTCCTGAGGTGCCTGGTTTCTTGAGCGATTTCTTGGTCGTCTT
This sequence comes from uncultured Eggerthella sp., assembly GCA_900542525.1. Taxonomy (GTDB): domain Bacteria; phylum Actinomycetota; class Coriobacteriia; order Coriobacteriales; family Eggerthellaceae; genus Anaerotardibacter. The sequence continues at coordinate 48,155 of UQNZ01000007.1, read as the reverse complement.
CACGTTGGTCGTCGGTACGGCGATCATCATGTGGATGGGCGAACTCATCACGCAGCGCGGTGTTGGTAATGGCATGTCGCTCATCATCTTCACCTCGATCGTTGTTTCGGTTCCTTCCGCGATCTTCTCATCGATCAACCTCCAGTCCGATCTGGGCATGGGTATCGCAACGACTGTGTTCATCCTGCTCATCGTACTCGTCAGCATTCCGGCGATCATTTTCGTCGAGCGTGCACAGCGCCGTATCCCAGTAAGCTATGCTAAGCGCGTTCAAGGACGCAGGATGATGGGTGGCCAGAGCTCGTATCTTCCACTGAAGATCAACGCTGCTGGCGTTATTCCGATCATCTTTGCAAGTTGTTTGATCTATTTCCCTGCGCAGATCGCGGCACTGTTCAATATCGATTGGCTCAATGTGGTCGCTAATGCCATCTCGGCAGGTCCGGTCAACTGGATCATGACCGCGCTTCTTATCGTGTTCTTCGCATATTTCTACACGTCTATCGTGTTCAATCCGAATGACACGGCGGAAAATCTTCAGAAGCAAGGTGGATTCATTCCTGGTATTCGTCCGGGTGCTAATACGGTGCAGTATATCAAGAATGTCCTGCGTCGCGTTACGTTGCCAGGCGCGATCTTCATTGCGATCATCGCGGTTGTGCCTTCGATCTTCTTCTACTTCACCAACAATACGCTCATTCAGGCGTTTGGTGGTACTTCGATCCTCATCATGATCGGTGTTGCGCTCGACACCATGAGTAAGATCGAATCGCAATTGAAGATGTACAACTACGATGGCTTCTTCAAATAAACTGGCGTGATCTCTTAAGAGAGTTCATCACAGGTATAAACCCTTCTTCAGTCATTCTTTGAAGCGCTGGAGAAGGGTGCTTTTATAAAGGGTTTGGGGATAAAACGATTGAAAGGATTAGATAATGAATATCGTTTTGTTAGGCGCTCCTGGTGCTGGTAAAGGTACGCAGGCCGCCAAGCTCGTGGAAAAGTATGGTTTTGCTCATATTTCCACTGGTGATATCCTCCGCGCAGCGGTGAAGAACCAAACACCGCTCGGAATCGAAGCTAAGAAATACATGGATGCAGGCGATCTCGTTCCCGATGAACTCGTGATCGGTCTCGTGAAAGAGCGCTTGAAGGATGATGACACCAAGGCTGGTTTCATCCTCGATGGTTTCCCACGCACCTCTGCTCAGGCAGTTGCGCTCTCAACCGAGCTTGCTGAACTCGAGCGTCCGCTCGATGCGGCGTTGCTCGTCGATGTCGATAAGGAAGTTATCATCGGTCGTTTGACCTCACGTCGCGTTTGCCGCGATTGTGGCTATATCGGCACTGAAGCTGATAAGGTCTGCCCGAAGTGTGGTGGCGAAATGTATCAGCGTGACGACGACAACGAAGCTACCGTACGCAATCGTCTTGATGTTTATGAGAGCTCCACGGCTCCGCTCATCGACTATTATCGTGGTTGCGGTTTGCTTGTCGAGATCAACGGCGATCAAGATCCTGAAGTTGTCTTTGCTGATGTTCAGAAAGCGCTCGATCTGTAAGCCTACGGTAAAGATATAAGGGTCACGTCCCTGAAGTAAAAAGCCTTCGAAGCAGCGATTCGTTCCGCACTTGTAAGAACGGAATGAGTTATCATCTGCTTCGAAGGTTTATTTGTTATGAAGCATTTTCTCTCTCAATACAAGCAAATCGAAGATCGCCTGCAAGCGTTGCGTAGCGTGCTGACGTTCTGCTTCGGCATCGGCTATATTGCCAATGTCTTTCTTGCACAACCTCTTCTTGCGCTTATCAATACCATCACGCTTATTCTTGCGGTGATCTTAAGCTTTATCGCCACGAAAGGCTCAACGCGCATGATTGCGGCAGTCCTCTTCTTCGTTGGTGGATTCCTGCTCATTTACGCGCAAGCCCCACTGGATATTTGGGAAAAAGCGCTCTTGGAGAATGGCTACTTGCTTGCTATGTTCATCATGGTTCCGCTCATCAGCTTGCCAGTGCGCTATGGTGGATACAATGAATCACTTGAGGCTCTATTCGAGCGCTTTGGAAATAGTGAGAGTCGCTTCTATGGTCTCGTGAGCGTGATGACCGCGTTTCTCGGTGTGCTCGTTAGCATTGCTTCAGTGCCTCTTACCTGCGAAGTTGCCCGTTCGAGCCGCTTCGCGGTCAATGCTCGTGTGCTTGCAACTGCGCTCAGCCGCGGATTCATCACGTGCCTTTTCTGGGCACCCACCACTGCGACCATCGCGCTTTCGCTGCAGCTTACCGGAGCCGATTGGCTCTCAGTATTGCCATTCGGTCTGTTCTTCGCGATCATGGCTGGCTTCATCGGCTGGATTATGACAACAATCCGTGAGCGATTCATAGCAAGATGTTCTTGCATGCAGGTTTCTTTGGTTGAAGGGGAGGGCATTCGTGCTGATGCCGATCCTGATGACAGCTTCTCTCTTTCGTCAGAGCACGGGAAGGGTACTGGATCGCCCCAGCCAGGCGCGCTCGATCACAAGAAGATCGCCGAGCTGATTCTCTTCTCCGCGCTCTATATCGTTGCTGTCATGCTGGTCGGACAGTGTCTCGGTATCTCGATCATCGTGGCAGTTGCCTTGATGTCGATCCTTGTTCCGATCATTTGGATGGCAGCTATCAAACGCATGCCGTTGTTCAAGCAAAAGGTGAAAGAAGAGTACGTTGCGGTCAAGCTCCCCAATGTGAAAGGCCAGATGATCCTCTTCACGGCGGCTGGTGTGCTGGCTTCGGGAATCAGCTATTCGGGTGTGGGAGAGATGGCGGTAGCGGCTCTGCTGCAGGTCACGAACGAAGGGGTGCTTGCGGTAACGATCCTTGTCATGGCGCTTGCTCTGGTCTGCTCGGCTTTTGGCGTGCATCCGCTTGTGTACACTACGGTTATCGGCGGTTCGCTAAGCGCTGCTCAGCTGGGGGTTAGCCCCGTGTATTTGGCGTTGCTTCTTGCTATGGGCTGGGCGCTGGGCAATGCGGTGTGTCCTACCTCGGCGAACACCATCGCGGTATCGCAGTTGGTCGAACGATCGCCTTTCAAATTAGCTTTGAACTGGAATGTGGCGTATGTGTTGGTGAGCACGGTGGTTTTGGTCGCATTGCTGTGGTTGGGGCATTGTCTCGCGCTATGCTGATCTTTGAAGAGGCGCTTTCTAGCAATGATCATGTCCATTGGTTAAGCGGTCACGAAAAAAACAGCCCTAATGAATGCTAGTGCATCTATCAACGTGCTGGCGCTTTTGTTTCTGCAGGGGTTCTTTTACAATGAATCACAATGGATTTTGAATACCACATAAACCGACATCGTGAGCAGGTCAGCAAAAGTCTGAAGCTTGCGCGCAATGTGCTCGTTATCGTGCTGATCGCGCTGTTTCTTGAAGTATTTCTCTTCAACATCAATCATTATCGCTCGAGCGGATACGAGACGATCTCGCTCGACGATGAACTTACCTTCACTGAAACAAAGGGTGAATCGTATCGCATAACGGCTGCGAACCATCTTTTCGAGATCCACGACCTGAATAAAGAGGTCAAGAACATCCATATCGAATTTGACCAGGCGCAACCCGCTCAAGTGGTCCCGATACAGATCAACTTCACAGATTCGGCGCATGAGTCGTACTTCTACGACACTGAATTTACGGCGGGCATCCCGCTCGTAGACGTGAGCACGAACAACTGGCAAAGTCAATATATCTATCTTGAGACAACCGGCTACGTCGACGACTTGCGCATCGATTTTGGGGATAGCGAAACGCTCTATCCGCTGGTGCTCAAGTCGCTCACCATCAACGCGCCTGAGCCGTTCTTCTTCAATAACTTGCGCTTCATGCTGGTGCTCGGCGTTCTCCTCCTGATCTATTGCTTTCGCCCGAAGTCTGCCATCTATCGCATTTTCATCGTTAAGCACGAACGCAAGACGAAGGCGGGCATCATCGCAACGATGCTCGTGGAGATTGCGCTCGTTTCAAGCTTCATCCTCATGGGTTCGAACTTAGTGGGCGTGGCAACCTCAAGCTATAACTCAGGATCGTGGGATGGCAAATCGCCCGTCACGTTCTTCGAGGTGGGCGGCGATAATGCTCAACAATATGCAGAACTCGCGAAATCCATGACGCGGGGTGAGCTCTACTTGGAAGAAGAGCCGCCAGAATGGCTCGTCAAGATGGACAACCCCTACGATAAGAGCGCGCGCGATGAATTCCAGAAAGCCACCGGTGAAGAGCCGCTCTTCGATGTGGCCTATTACAACGGCCACTATTACGTCTACTTCGGCGTGCTACCCGTGCTCATCTTCTACCTGCCGTTCTATCTGGTAACGGGCGCGAATTTCCCGACCGCGATCGGGGTGCTCATATGCTGCATCCTCTTCATCGCCGGCTGCACGGCGCTACTTCATCGCTTCGCGCGCTTCCACTTCAAACGGGTGAGCCTTGGTCTGTTCCTGCTCCTGCAGATCCCACTCATCTTCTGCTCGGGCATGCTCTACCTCGCAAAGTTCCCCACGTTCTATTCGCTGCCGATCATCATGGCGCTGGCGCTCGTGGTGTGGGGTCTTTACTTCTGGATGCGCGGAAGAACGAGCAAGCGGGCAGGGAAGTGGTACTTGGTAGGTTCGCTTTGCATGGCGCTCGTGGTCGCGTGTCGTCCGCAGTTCCTTGTCTTCTCGCTTCTGGCTTTCCCGCTATTCTGGCGCAAGTTCATCACTTCGCGCTATATCACCACCCGAAAGGGCATGCGTGAGTTCGCTTGCCTGGTCCTGCCTTACGTCATCGTTGCGCTTGGTGTCATGGCGTACAACTACGCACGCTTCGGCTCTCCTACGAATTTCGGCGCGAACTACAACCTCACGCTCAACGACATGACGCAGCGCGGCACGGTGTTCGGGCGCTTCTTCCCGGCGCTCTTCGCTTACTTCCTGCAAACGCCCTCCACCGATGCCACCTTCCCCTGGCTGCTGCCTACGCCCTTCGATACAACGTATATAGGCCAGACGGTGAAAGAGGTCACGTTCGGCGGCATCTTCCTGTGCTTACCGGTTCTGTGGGTGCTCTTCTTCTCTAAGCGCCTATTGAGCTTCCGTATTCGCCAGCACGAAACGCGAACCGTTGCGGGTGTGATCTTGCTCATGATCGTTGCTGGGTTCGTGGTCGCTTTGCTCGATGCGCAGATGGCAGGCATTCTGCAGCGTTACTATGCCGATTTCACGTTCTTATTCCTGGCTGCGGTGGTGCTGCTCTGCTTCATCGCCAACGAAGCGATCGACCACCGTTCTGCCACCTATAAGGTTTGCCAGCATGTGCTCATGGCACTGGTGTCGATCAGCCTCTTCTATTCCATGCTCATGTGCTTCGTTCCCGAAACAGGGTGGCTTTCTGAGGCCTATCCGTGGGCCTATCATAACCTCGTTGAGATGGTCGTCTTCTGGAGCTAGCCCACGAGCGTTGTTTCGCCGTTGAAGTGCGAACGCGCAGCAGGAAGGACCTTCCGTTCTCATCTGTTCTTTTGTTCATTTAGTGTCCATTCAATGGATAGACCGCTAATTCATTTGCCTCGCATGCGAGCGCACCCCTTTTACCGAATTGATGCGGTTATGCCAAGAACGAACCCTTCGGTCTGGGGGTTCGTTGTTACAATGAGGAAGCGTATTTTAGCGCAGCCTAAGTTGAGAGGAGAGGTATGTCACAGCTGACCGAAATTCGCTGGCATGCACGCGCTGGTCAAGGCGCGGTAACGGCGGCGAAGCTCGTTGCAGATACGGCAATGTTGCAGGGCAACTTTATCCAGGCAATGCCTGAATATGGTCCTGAGCGTACGGGTGCACCCCTGAAGGCTTACACCCGCGTGTCGAGCGAGCCCATTGAAGTCCATAACAACATCTTGAATCCGGACATCGTCATCGTCTTGGACGAAACGTTGCTCGCTTCGACCAATGTAACGGAAGGTATGCCTGAAGACGGCATCATCATCTTCAACACCACCATGACCCCCGCAGAAGCGCGCGCCGCAGTGAACGCTCCTGCTTCCATGCGTGTTGCCACTGTCGATGCAACGGGCATCGCACTGGCAACCATCAAGAAGGACATGCCGAACACTCCTATCGTTGGCGCGCTCGCTAAGGTTGCTGGCTTGTTCCCGATCGACCTCGTGAAAGAGCGTCTCGTCATCACGTTTGGCAAGAAATTCAGCCAAGAGATGATCGACGCAAACCTCGAGTCCGCCGATCGCGCATATGAGGAGGTGCAGGAATAATGGCAGATCAGATCTCTTACAGCGGCACCGCTGGGTTCGACTATGATGGCTTCGATAACTGGAAGCTCTCTGATTATCCCGAAGGCTATGTCTGCCCGAACCCTGGCACTTCGGTTAATTGCTACACCGGTGGCTGGCGCTCCATGCGTCCGATCTGGGATAGCGAAGCTTGCACCAACTGCATGCTCTGCTGGGTCTACTGCCCAGATTCATCCATCGAAGTCAAAGATGGCGAAATGACCGGCATCGACCTGTTCCACTGCAAGGGCTGCGGCGTTTGCGTGAATGAATGCAAGTTCGATGCGCTCACGCTCATCTCTGAGGCAGAAGCTCAGGCACAAGAGAAGGAAGGGGAGTAAACCATGGCTGAAAAGAAACCATTCTCCGCTACCGGCAATCAGATGGTCGCTGAGGCTATCCGCCAGGCAAAGCCAGACGTTATGGCAGCCTATCCTATTACTCCTCAGACCACCATCGTCGAAACGTACGATAAATTCGTAGCAGACGGCCGTGTTCACACCGAATATGTTCCGGTCGAATCTGAGCATTCAGCACTCTCTGCTTGCATCGGCGCTTCCGCTGCAGGTGCACGTGTTGCAACCGCAACCAGCTCTCAGGGTTTGGCTTACATGTGGGAGGAACTTCACATCGCTTCCGGTATGCGTTGCCCCATCGTTATGGCTAACGCGAACCGCGCCATCTCTGCCCCTATCAACATCCATGGAGACCATTCTGACGTTATGGGTGCGCGCGATGCAGGTTGGATCATGTTCTTCGCTGAGACTGCTCAGGAAGCTTATGACAACACGATCCTTGCATTCCGTGTTGCTGAAGATCCTAACGTGCTGCTTCCAGTCATCACCTCGCTCGATGGTTTCGTTACCACCCACGCCATGGACGTGTGCGTGATGGAAGACGACGAAACGGTCGAGAAGTTCGTGGGCGATTACAAGCCACTCTATCCGCTGCTCGATACTGAGCATCCGGTTGGTCATGGCATGTTCGCGACGCTTGGTCCTGACTACATGAAGATGAAGTGCATCGAACGTGGTGTCATTACCAATTCGATCGACATCATCGAAAAGCATGGCAAGGAATGGGCAGAGATCACGGGTCGTCCGTTCGATCTCGTTGATTGCTGGGGCTGTGAAGATGCAGATTACATCGTGGTTTGCCTGGGCTCCAATGCAGGTAACGTTCGCTTCGAGGCACGCAAGCTTCGTGAAGAAGGCAAGAAGGTCGGCGTTGTTCGTCCGCGCGTCTTCCGTCCGTTCCCTGAGAAGCAGATCGCAGAGGCGTGCAAGAACGCAAAGGGCATCGCGGTCATCGACCGCAGCGATTCCTTTGGTTCGCCGTCTGCTCCGCTCGCACTTGAGGTGCGCAACGCGCTCTATCGTGCAGGCTTGAACATTCCGGTTTCTGATTACATCGCAGGTCTTGGCGGTGCTGATATCACGCTCGACCAGATCAAGCAGGTTTATACCGAGCTTGAGCAGGGCGGCAACAGCTCGCTTACCTACCTGGGTGTCGAAGAATAAGAAAGGGGCATAAAATGGCTAATATCAAAGAATTATCTGCTCGCCCCGATGAGTTGGCTCCAGGTCATCGTCTTTGCGGCGGTTGCGGCGCATCCATGGCGGTTCGCCAGGTGCTCATGGGCTCTAACGATTACGACGTAGTGTGCGCAAGTGCTACGGGTTGTTTAGAAGTTTCTACCACCATCTTCCCTGATAACGCATGGAACGTTCCGTTCATTCACAATGCGTTCGCAAATGCAGGCGCTACTATCTCTGGTGTTGAGGCTGCTTACAAGGGTCTCCAGCGCGCAGGCAAGATTCCGGCCGATCGCAAGATCAAGTTCGTTGCGTTCGGCGGCGACGGTGGCACGTATGACATCGGTCTTCAGTCTCTGTCCGGCGCGATGGAGCGTGGCCAGGACGTTGTGTATGTCTGCTACGACAACGGCGCTTACATGAACACCGGTATCCAGCGTTCATCCGCTACGCCGAAGGGTGCATGGGCAACCACCTCTGAAGTCGGCAAGGTTGAGCAGGGTAAGGCCCAGGTTCGCAAGGACCTTACCTCTATCATCGCGGCTCATGGTGTGCCTTACGTTGCTCAGGCAACGGTTGGCAACTGGCGCGACCTGGTCAACAAGGCTGAGAAGGCTATTGCGGTTGACGGCCCTGCTTTCCTGAACATCCTCGCTCCCTGCCCTCGTGGTTGGCGTATCGGTTCGGCTGACACGGCTGAGATCTGCCGCCTGGCAGTGAACTCTAAGTTCTGGCCGCTGTTCGAGGTCGAGAATGGTGTTTGGAAGCTCACCCCGGTTCGCGAGAAGAACCTCATTCCTGTTGCAGACTTCCTGAAGCCGCAGGGTCGCTTCAAGCATCTCTTCAAGCCCGGCAACGAGCACATCCTCGAAGAGATCCAGAACGATGTTGATAACTACTGGAAGTATCTCGAGGGTCGTGTTGAGGGTTCGAAGGATCTCACCAGCCCGATCGAGTAGGTTTGGTTTTCAACCAGCGAATGATTTATTCGCACCATGCTTATGCATCAGAACGGCCCGCGCTTGCGGGTCGTTTTTTTGTACCTAACACAAAGTGCCAGCACCAAAGATGAGCTAGATCGTATACAGAGCTGCATTCTTGAACAAAAGAGAGACCCGCATTGTTGCGAGTCTCTCTTTTAGCTTTATGGTAAAAGTGCAGGTTTTAAAGCTTACAGCTCGACGATGGTCTTCTGACCCTTCTCGGCGATGACGGCCTGAGTGAAGAAGATCTCGTAGACAGCGACATTCTCGCCAAAGCCCTTGAGCATCATCTCAAATCCTGGACGATGCGCGATGAGCGTATCCTTGATCTCGTCGATCGACCAATCGCTCTTGGAAACGGTAGCGTTCTGCACGCGCACCACCGGTCCTGGGCCTTGTGGGATGGTGGTGAAAGCGACAGTATCATTTGCCTCAAGCTCTTTGACTTTGCGCGAGAGCGATGAGGTAGGGAAGATCACCACATTGCGCTTCTCGTCGAAGAAGATGTCCAGGATGCGCACGTTCGGCTTGTCTTCCACGGAGGTAGCAAGCGCGATGAGCGCGGTGTTGTTCAGCACTTCAGCAAGTTGTTCTTTTGGTTCCATGTTTTCTCCTAACAAGAGGTTATCGGTCATAAATGAATGGTAGCACCATCCTTTAGCCCGCCTTCGCGCCCCGAAAACAAGTTTGCAAAGTGTTATCATCGTAATCTTCGGGCGTGAGTATTGACGAATAGGATGCTTACGCTATAGTTTGGTAAAGCAAAACAAAATAAATCTTCAGGGCAGGGTGAAATTCCCGACCGGCGGTAACAGTCCGCGACCCTTGTTCGGCGCAAGCCCAGCAAGGCTGATTCGGTGAAATTCCGGAACCGACAGTACAGTCTGGATGGAAGAAGATCGATCGCTGTATCGTTGTGGTCATATGCCCTGGAACGCTATGTTTCAGGGTTTTTTATTGCGGCGCTTGTGACGCGAGCGGATAGGCAACACGCGATTATGTACGACACCTTCTTGTGTCAGCAGCTCTGAAGAGCTCGGCCGATCGAGGCCGAGGCAACACGTAAGAGACTGTTGAGATAGGGAGGTGTTTTTGATGAGCGCGTTTCCAGCGGATACAACCAGTGAAGGTACGCAGGGTGCGAGCGAGCACGAGCGTTATATGGCGCGGGCGCTTGAGCTGGCGGCGCGCGGTGCTGGATGGACCAACCCTAATCCTCAGGTAGGAGCCGTTATCGTGAAGGACGGTGGCATCATCGGCGAGGGTTGGCACGCGGCCTACGGCAAGCTGCACGCCGAACGCGAGGCGCTGGCGCATTGTGTGGAAGACCCGCGTGGTGCCACTATCTACGTGACGCTCGAGCCGTGTTGCCACTGGGGAAAGACACCGCCCTGTACGGAGGCTATCATCGAGGCGGGCATCACACGCGTGGTGGTGGGTGCGCCTGATCCTAATCCGCTGGTGGCAGGCAAAGGCTTCGAGGTTCTGCGCGAAGCAGGTATCGAGGTTGTTGAAGGCGTGCTTTTGGACGAATGCCGCGCGATCAACGAAGTATTCTTCCACTACATTCAAAACGGTTTACCGCAGGTCATCGCAAAGTACGCGATGACGCTTGATGGCAAGATCGCAACCAGGACAGGCGCATCGCGCTGGATCACTTCCGAAGCGGCGCGTAAGAGGGTTCATGAGGATCGCCATCGCTATGCGGCGATCATGGTCGGTATCGGAACCGTGCTGGCAGACGATCCTGAGCTCACGAGCCGTATTCCTGACCAGGAGACGAAGAACCCCTTGCGTGTGGTGATTGACTCTTCGGCGCGCACGCCGCTCACTTCGAAGCTTGTGCAAACAGCGTGCGAGATTCCGACACTGATTGCGGTAGCAGCGCAAGCCCCCGCCGAACACATCGCAGCGCTTGAAGAGGCAGGTTGCGAGGTGTTCGTTTCGCCAGCAAATGGAGCAGTGCAACCCGCTGAACATGATCGTGTCGATCTTCCCGCGCTGCTGGCCTATCTTGGCAAAGAAAAATCCATCGATTCAGTGATCGTTGAGGGTGGTGCGACCCTGCTTTGGTCGTTCTTTTCCCAAGGTTTGGTCGACCGCGTACAGGCCTATATCGCCCCGAAAGTCTTCGGCGGTACCGGTGCACCAAGCCCGGTTCAGGGGCTGGGAGTTAAAACGCCTGCGGGTGCGATCCACTGCAGCACGCCAACCGTCACACGTCTTGGCCAAGACATCCTTCTTGAATGCGAGGTGCAGAAATGTTTACCGGAATAATCGAAGCGGTGGGCACCGTGAAGGCCCTGCGCAAAGGCGCGCACAGTGCCATCATTACCGTCGAAGCACCGCAGATCTTGGACGACGTTCACCTGGGCGACAGCATCGCGGTGAATGGAGTCTGCCTGACCGTTACGGCGTTCACAGCAAGTACCTTCGATGCGGACATCATGCATGAAACCCTCGATCGTTCGGATCTTGGCACGCTGCATGCGGGTAGCAAAGTGAATGTTGAGCGCGCCATGGCGGCTAACGGGCGCTTCGGCGGGCACATCGTTTCAGGCCACATCGATGGCGTGGGTAAGATCACGCGCATCGAAACAGATGACAACGCGGTCTGGTTTACCATCGTCGCTGATCAGAGCATCCTTCGCCACATCATCTTAAAGGGCTCGATCGCCATCGATGGCATCAGTTTGACCGTGGCGCGCCTGACCGATGATACGTTCAGCGTTTCGGTAATTCCGCATACGCGCGCCGAAACGAATCTCGCGCAGAAACGCGTGGGTGATGAGGTCAACCTGGAAACCGACGTGATCGGCAAATATGTCGACCGCCTTCTTTCCCTTGGTCCGCCAAGCAACCCTACCCCCGAGCCCCCGCAAGGTATCACAAAAGATTTTCTGCTGATGAATGGGTTTTAAAGAACAAGTCATAACGTTCGTTCGAGATAAAAAAGGAGCAAGCATGTTTGAATTCAATACCATCGAAGAAGCCCTCGATGACCTGCGTCAAGGCAAGGTGATCCTCTGCACTGACGATCCCGATCGCGAGAATGAGGGTGACTTCATCTGTGCGGCCGAGTTCGCCACCACCGAAAACGTGAACTTCATGGCGGTGCACGGCAAGGGCCTTATCTGCATGCCCATGAACATCGACCTTTGTAAGAAGCTGCAGTTCCCGCAGATGGTCATCGAGAACACCGACAATCACGAAACGGCGTTCACGGTCTCGATCGACCACGTGGATACCACTACGGGCATCTCCGCCGAAGAGCGTGGTCTTACAGCGCGCAAGGTGGTCGACCCAGACGCGAAGCCGACCGATTTTCGCAGGCCAGGGCATATGTTCCCACTTATGGCAAAACCGAACGGCGTGCTTGAGCGCAACGGTCACACCGAAGCGACGGTCGACCTCATGCGTCTGGCGGGTCTTTCGGAATGCGGCCTGTGCTGTGAGATCATGCGCGACGATGGCACGATGATGCGCACGCCCGAGCTTATCGAGTTGGCGAAGAAGTTCGATCTGAAATTCATCAGCATTAAAGCGCTGCAGGAATATCGCAAGAAGAATGAGAATCACGTCACCGAGATTGCCAACACGAATATGCCCACGAAATATGGCAACTTCCGTGTACGTGTGTTCGTGAATAAGCTCAACGGCGAACATCACGTTGCGCTGGTGAAGGGCGATATCGGCAACGGGGAAGATGTGCTCGTGCGCGTTCATTCCGAGTGCCTGACTGGCGATGCGTTCGGTTCGATGCGCTGCGATTGTGGCGATCAGCTGGCTCAAGCGATGCGTCAGGTAGAGGAAGAGGGCCGCGGTGTCGTGCTCTACATGCGTCAAGAAGGGCGCGGGATCGGTCTTGTGAACAAGCTGCGTGCCTATGAACTGCAGGACAAGGGCATGGATACGCTCGAGGCGAATTTGGCGCTTGGATTCGAAGGCGATATGCGTGAATACTACATCGGCGCGCAAATCCTGCGAAGCCTGGGCGTGAAGACGATGCGCCTGCTTACGAATAACCCCGACAAGGTCTATCAACTCAAAGATTTCGGACTCGAGATCATCGATCGCGTCCCGATTCAGATTCCGGCGACCGAGCATGACCATTTCTATCTGAAGACCAAGCAGGAGAAGATGGGGCATCTCTTGAGCATCAATTAGCCAGCGAAGGGGCTCATGCACGCTTTGATCAGGCGCTGCAAAGGAGCCAGAACAAGATGATCGGCCCGAACGGGCAAAACATAGCAACAGATGGAACAGTCAAATGAAAGGAAATCATATGAACACACTCGAAGGAAATCTCATTGCAAAAGGTTTGAAGATCGGCATTGTTGGTGCGCGCTTCAACGAATTCATTACTTCGAAGTTGATCTCGGGAGCGATGGATGCGCTCGTTCGTCACGATGTAAAAGAGGAAGACGTTGATGTAGCATGGGTGCCCGGTGCATTTGAGATTCCGCTGGTGGCAAAGAAGATGGCAGAGAGCGGCAAGTACGATGCGGTTATCTGCTTGGGTGCGGTTATTCGTGGGGCAACCTCGCATTACGATCTGGTCTGCAACGAGGCGGCGAAGGGTATCGCGCATGTTTCGCTTGATACGGGTGTTCCGGTTATGTTCGGCATCGTGACCACGGACACCATTGAGCAGGCCATCGAGCGCGCGGGCACAAAAGCGGGCAACAAGGGCTTCGACTGCGCAACAGGCGCGATTGAGATGGTTAACTTGTTGAAGTCGATTTAACAATCGACTTTATAGTTGGCGCTGCGAAGGCGCGATGCCGAAGCCTAGGCATTATGCGCTTGCGCTCACGTACCAAGGTACGCTCGAACGCGCATCAAGCCCATGCTTTCGCCCTCGTTTCTTCTCGCTGATTTTCCCAGCAATGTAAGTCTCAATTAATAAGTAATGAGTAAAATTAAGGTATGAGTAAAGGGACGATTTTCTTCGATTACGACGGCACGCTTCATGACAGCATGAAGCTCTATAGCCCTGCGCTGCGAAAGGCGTATGCATGGCTCGTTGATCAGGGCATCGTTGAGCCGCAGGAGCTGCATGATGACGAGATCTGTCGCTGGCTCGGTTGGCAAGTCGAGGACATGTGGACCACCTTTGTTCCAGGAATCGACGAAACAACGTGGCGAACCGCCGCGAAGATGGTCGCGGACGATATGAATGAGGGTCTGCGTGCGGGGAAGGGCGCGCTCTTCCCAGGAGTTAAAGAGACGCTCGAGAATCTTCATGACCAAGGCTTCGAGCTCGCTTTCCTTTCGAATTGCGGTAGACCCTATTGTGATACTCACCTGAGTATTTTCGGCATCGGCCACTTGTTCACTGCCACCTATTGCGCCGAAGAATTCGGTTTTATCCCAAAGTGGCAGATCTATCAGCAGACGTCAGACCGACACTCCTATCCGCAGGTGATGGTGGGGGACCGCTTTCACGATATCGAGGTCGCGACGCGCGCAGGTATTCCATCGGTCGGTTGCGCGTATGGCTACGGCGATCCGTCTGAGCTTGAAGCTGCAACCATCACAGTCGATTCACCTGTTCAGATTCCTGCTGCTATCCAGCGCTTGATCTAGCGAGTATGCTCTTCCTGCGCTTCGATCACGCGTTCAAGCTGAATTTCGAATTGCTTTGCGGCAGCACGGGGAAACCACGCAGGTAAGAGCTCGTTTCTTGACAAGGTCTCAACGATCTCATCTTCGAACCCATCCAGTTTTTGCGCATCGAACCATGAGTAATCACGCACCAAAGCAAGTTGGGATGAAGGGTATTCTGAAAAGGGATGTGAGGTGTGGAAGAATGGTTTCGATCCGAAGTCGGATTTGCGTTGCGCGCTGTAATAGAACCCCCGGCCATTGTCGAAAAGCGGGGCCACTCCCACGAACTGCAGCGTTTCCGAATCGCGGATGAGCCCCAGGTTCATATCATGTCGGTCGATGTTTGCTGTAAGAAAATCACACACGATCATCTTGGCAAGCTGGCGTTCAATGTCCGCCACTCCTAGCTCGTTGCAAACCTCAACATATTCAGCGTAGTTGTACGGCTCATATTGTGGCCTACGAAAACAACTCATGACTTCACGCAAGGGAACGAGCTGCGTGTGTTCGGTGATGAAATTCTCACAGACCGAATGAGGCTTCTCCTCGTACTTTTCGATCGAATACGCAACGAAATCTTGCGGCTCAAGCAGGCGTTCATAAAGTCTACTGGCAAGCAGCTCGGCAAAAGGCTCGCGCTCGCCCTGTCCGCTTCCCTTGATGAGAAAGTTCTTGCCTGCACGCTGTTCCCACCATTTAGGAAGCATGCCAGGCGTTCCGCTTCCGGGTCCTTTTTCGTTAACGTTACCTACGTAAGGGTTATGAAAGTAATTGATCTCATTCCAGTCGAGATTTGAGCCTTCCGGCTTGAACCAATATTGATCGGTGAGGTTTTGTCCGAACGTTTGAAAGAGGAGCTCAGCAGGATCTTTGCAGCCTGTTTTGGCGAGTATCTCACGAAGGCCAATGCGGTTTTCGGGAATGTAACGATCAGTGATCCAAGAGGTGAGCTGTGTTGCAGTTGGTTTGCCGATTCCTCTGCAGGATCCGATCGGGCTTGCAATCACGTACTCGTCTTCCTCTACTTTCACAACGCGTTTTGACTCGCTGTCAAACACGAAGTGCAAGACGGCATCGTTTTTGTTCATGAGCGTGTAGGCCTGGATGAGATTGCGCTTCTTTTGCCCATAGGGGGGGCGACCTGATACGGTGCCGTTGGCAAGTCGGGATCGAACGGACTCTTCGCTCACTGCCCATGATCTACCGAATTTTTGCGCTTCAAGATCACCGCTATGAATGAGCGCCACCACACGGCGTTCGCTCACACCGAGCAATCGGGCTGCCTCTGCGCTGGTGATGTTCGTACTGTCCATCTTCTCTTCCGTAGACGATCGAAATCTAGCCAAAGAAAGTATACCGTATTCAGAACAGTTTCTTAGTTTAATATTGATAAAAACTATTCCGAATGCGGAATAGTTTTAACAGACTTGAACATGGTGCATGTTCCGGCAGCAGAATAGCTGAAGCGTCTATTGGAGGATCCTAGCGCCAGCATTGATAGTTGTACTGTTCTGGTTGTTCGTTAGATTCTTGCAGGCAAATAGTCGGCAGGTCGTGCGGAATATTTTTGCCGGTATAGAAGAAGCCTGCCTCGGCCAGTTCGCTTGCTTCTCTCTGATAGTCGTCTGCGGAAGTTTGCGTGTAGGCGCGGTCTTCGTCGCTCAGCTGACCGCGTACTTTTGCTGGCACACCCATTACCAGCGATCCATCAGGGATAATAGACCCTTTGGTAACCACAGCACCCGCACCGATAATGCAGTTCTTGCCCACTACTGCGCCATCCAAAATGACGGAATTCATCCCGATGATCGTGTTGTCCTTTACGGTTGCGCCATGGACCGTGGCATTATGACCAACGGTCACGTTGTTGCCGATCGTGCAAGGGAAATCATATTCAACATGTATCACGCAGTTATCTTGGATGTTCGTGTTCGCTCCGATCGTGATCGGCTCACGTTCGGCGCGCATGACCACACCTGGATAGACCGAAGAATGCTTGCCGATGGTGATGTCGCCCAAAAGCGTGCAGTTACGCGCTAAATAGCACTCTGGATCCAGCTTGACTTCATCTAGCTTCATAGCGACTCCCTTTTAAGACGCTCCTTTTGAAGAGGGTTTTCTTGAAGATACTATATTTTCGTAGAGATCCCTTTTGTAGGATATCTCTTTTCATTATATCTACCCGTTTTGGTTTGGTATGTATGTTTGCTACAGCATGTAAGATTTCAGGTCTGATCCTTTTGCGAGCTTGATAAGGCAATCGCAGCGCCATAAAATCTCGAATCTCTGTTGGTTCTTGTGGAAAAGGCGATTCTGAAGTTACTTTAAGTATTTAGGTTTAAACCAGTCAAACTTTTCTCATTCATAGTCGTATTAAGTCTAAAACGACCCTCCTAAATGCTTTCAAGTAAAAAGACGCAGATGCAAAGCAGGGAAAGCAAGATTCAAATCAGGATCAAAAAGAGATCAAAAGGTTTTTAGAAGAAAAAAGAAGCGGTGAACACGTATTTTTAAAGCTCATATTTCTTGAAGAGCTGCTTTGGTTGTTGATTGCGGTCTCTTGTTCAAGCGTAAAAAATGCAGCAAAGATGCTACAACAATACAGCATGTGAGCTACGAGAATATGACAACAACGCAGCATGTATGCTGCGACAATACGATGGTAATGCAGTGACAACATAATAAAGATGCGGCAAACGTAATACAAGTACTGCAGGAGCGTAGCAAAACTACGCCCGAAACTAGGAGCAGGCGTTATTCTGTGCAAGTTTTAAACCAAAATGAACCGCTGACTGATGCGAATAGACCCATTTTTAACACCAGGCATACCTAACCTTTTCGAAGAGCTCGATATCTTAAAGAGGGAGGAGGGGTCCGAGAAGAGGAATTCAAGTATCGAAGCTCAACATAATCGAGAAGAGAAAGAAGGTGATGAATGGTGGTAGACAATGCAACGAGGGAGGCAACCATTGAAGCGCGTGCCGATAACTTGGCGGCGCTCGATCGTGCTGCACTGAATAAGACGACGCATGGTATTGCTGCGCGCATTGACAAGATGCCAGTTGGTCGTTGGCAGAAAAAGTTGATGTGGTTGTTTGGCGGCGCGATTTTTGTTGACTCTCTTGACAACTATGTTGGTGGTGGCATTTTAGCGCAGCTGGTCAGTGAAGGCTGGTCTACGATAGAGCTGAATGGCTGGTTTGCCTCAATGACCATGTTTGGATATTTGATTGGTTCATTTTTGTCAGGATGGCTCGGCGATCGATTTGGTCGTCGCAGGGCGCTATTGATCAATGTTTTGATATTTACCATTGCAACGTTCTTTGCAGCTGCAGCACCCACAATGGAGATCCTTATCTGTTGCCGTTTCTTGATGGGTATCGGCCTTGGTGCAACAATGCCTGGCTGCTATGCAGCATTCCCCGAATACTTGACACCGAATATTCGCGGTAAGTATTCGGGATATATCGGTTTGATTGGCAATGTTTCGCCTCCTATTGGTGCTTTGCTGACCATGATCATTATTCCGATAGTCGGTTGGCGTCCAATTTTCGTTTTGATCGGTTTTATCGCAGTTGCAATGTGGGTATTCATCTTTAAATTTTTGGATGAGTCGCCTCGTTGGCTGGCATCGAAAGGCCGCTATGACGAAGCCGACGCAAAATTGACACAGGTCGAAGAGGCTTATCGTGCTCACGGGGTCGAAGTTCCCGAACTCAGCGACGATCAGCTCAAAGAGATCGCTCGTGCTAATGAGGAAATGGGCGAAGAGGTTGTCAATCTTCCTTGGCGTTCTCTGTTCAGCAAGAAGATGATTCGCCGCACTATTACAGTGAGCGTTGGCTTAATGGCTATGAATCTTGTTGTTCAGACGATTGTCAACTGGACTCCTACGCTGTTCGTTATGCAGGGTATTGACGTCGGAAAGTCGTTGTATATGACCGTTATTATGCTCATTGGCTGTCCGGTCGGCGTATGGCTCGAGTCGATATTCGTTGACAAGCATCCGCGTAAATGGGGTATGGTCGTCTTGCTGGTCTTGATCGCGGTGGCAGGCTTCATCTGGGCACAGCAGACCAATGAAATGGTCATCATGGTTACCGGTTTTGTCCTGTGTGCGCTTACGTATTACTACGCATTGGTTGCTTGCTCTGCGTATCTGGGAGAGGTTTTCCCAACAGAGTTACGTCTGCGTGGTGGTGGTTTTGCTAATGCGATGGGACGTGTTGCTGCTATCGTCAGCCCTTCTATTGTTGCAGGATGCTTTGCTGCGGCGAACCCTGCAGGAGCGGTGTATACCTTTGTTGGTATCACGGTGTTTGTGATGGCGCTCATTATCGCGATCTGCGGTGTTGAGACCAGGGGCCAGACCCTGGAGAGCATCAACGACGACATCATCAAGGACGCTAAGAACAAGAAGAAGTAAAGTGACCGATCTGATCTTGGCGTATAGGTATAGCCCTGCAACATGAGTGTAAATACGTGTTGCAGGGTCTTTTAGGAGGACATCATGAAAGGACTAGAAGGACTGAAAGTTGTCGAGCTGACCAGCTACGTTGCAGGGCCTGCTTGCCCTCGAATACTAGCAGAGATGGGTGCGACGGTGTATAAGATCGAGCCTTTCGAGGGCGACGATTACCGCAATAACGCAAGCGGGTTCGGCATGTCCAAGACCGAAATAGACGATCCAGCATTCGACCTCACCTCGACGAACAAGACGTTCGTGAGCATAAACTTGAAGTCGGAAGAGGGCGCGAAATTCTTGGGCAAACTACTCAAAGAGGCCGATGTGTTGGTGACGAGCTTTCGGGATAAAGGCCTCGAGCATCTTGGGCTTGACTGGGAGACTATCCATGAGAAATATCCGCGTTTGGTATGGGCGCAAATGCGCGGCTATGGCTGGCGCGGCCCTGAGAAGGACTCGCGCGGGTTCGATAACACCGCCTACAACGGACGAGGAGGCGTGTTCGCTTCTTTGCCGCAGTCGGATAATTTTGCTCCAGTAAATATGCCGAATGGATTCGGTGATTTCCAGTGTGCACTAGCTTTGACATCGGGTATCTTGGGCGCGCTCTACCGTCGCGAGAAGACAGGGTTGGGTGACAAGGTGACGGTCAATCTCTATCACGTTGCATGTTGGGCGCAGCAGATAGGTCTTGCATCGACGCAGTTCGGCGATGTCTGGCCAAAGTCTCGCAAGGCGGCTGCTACTCCCACCAACAACACCTATATGGCAGGCGATGGCACCTGGTTCGTGCTCTGCATGGGCAGTTCTGATACTTATTTCCCGCTGATCATGCATATTCTCGGGCTTGACCACCTCATCGATGACGAGCGCTATAACACGCTCGCGGTCATGAATAGTACGGGAACCAATAAAGACGTGATTCGCTGGATGGAAGAAGCATTCGCCAAGCATGATTTCGATTATTGGGAAAAGGTCTTCAAGGAAAATAACGTCGCTTATCACAAGCTCTATTATTTCAGCGACATCTTAGAGGACGAGGAAGCTTACGCCAACGACATTCTGCGAAAGTTACCTTATGACGAATTTGGCGAGAAAGCTCTTGCCACCAGCCCGATTAGGCTGGAGTCGGTTGGTGACCCGATCTTGTATCGCTCACGTCCGATCGGCTACGACACGCGTGAGGTTATGCTTCAGTATGGCTATACGGATGAAGACGTGGACGCTTTGATTGCTGATGGAGTCGTGAAATGTTACGAAGGTGAAGAGCTCGGTGAGACTGCGCTGAAGCCAAGCTACGGTCCTGATTCGATCTGTTGACGGTTGACGCTGCAACTACCAATGAAAGGGGGAGTAATGGTGGCTTACAACAATCTATTGCAACCGATCTCGATCGGTGATGTTGAGGTGAAGAATCGTTTTGTGATGCTGCCGATGACCACCGAATTAGTGGACAACTACTACATCACGGATGCGATTGTCGATTTCTATGAACAACGCGCGCGTGGAGAGGTCGGCCTTATCGAAGTGGGGTCGGTTTATGTGAGCGATCTGTTCGATACGACCCCTCGCTACTACACGACGACCGGTGCTGTTGGTGCGTGGGATGACAGCTTTATTCCAGGATGGAAGAAGCTTACCGAAGCCTGCCATAAATGGGGTGCCAAAGTGGCTGGTCAGCTTCAAATGTGTTACGAATGGAGGGCGGACGCGAACGAGCCATTGCGCTCGTATGCTCCCTCGAAAGAGGTGGCATCGGGCCCCTTTGTCGGTATGCCCGATCGTGAGTTCACGAAGGAAGAGATCAAAATACTGGTCGACCAGTACGGTCAAGCCGCCCGACGCATAGTCGAGGGTGGAGTTGACATCATTGAGATCCACGCTGGTATCGGCTATATGGTGATGCGTTTCATCTCCAAGTATTCCAACCATCGCAGCGATGAGTATGGCGGGTCGGTTGAGAACAGGGCGCGACTTCTCACAGAGATTATTGACCGTATCCATGAACTGTGTCCCAACACACCGATCCTCATCCGAACGTCAGCCGATGATTTGATGCCAGGAGGGAATCGCATCGAGGACATGCTCGAGTTGATCCCTGTTGTTGAGTCGCATGGCATAGACGCGTGGTCGATTCAAGCTGGTTTTCATGAGGCGCCGCGCCCTGTCGCTAATTCGTTGGTACCAGAAGGGTCCTTCATCCATTTGGCGAAGAGCGTCAAGCAGGCAACGGACCTTCCGGTCTTTCCGGGAACGCGTATCACTTCGATCGAGACTTGTCGGCAAGTTGTGGATGAAGGCTATGGCGATTTGGTTGGCATGGCAAGGTCATTTATTGCTGACCCGAATTATGTGAAAGAGATTAGCGAGGGACACCCCGAGCTTATTCGATCCTGTATCGTATGCAGTCGCTGTCTCGATCATAGCTTTCTGGGAAAGCCGATTCAGTGTTCGGTCAATGCGAATGTGGCCAATTATGCATTAGGTCTTCCTGAAGAGGCCCCGGCGGAATCAAAGAAACGCATCGTGATCATTGGTTCGGGTCCTTCAGCCTTAGAGACGGCGCGTGTTGCCAGCATAAGAGGACATGAGGTGACGATTCTCGAAAAAGGGGATCGTGTGTGCGGGTTGCTCAGTATGGCCCAGGTGCTCAACCCTTGTATGGAACCGTATGTGGAATACTGGAAAAGAGAGATCGCTCAACATCCCTCCATCGATATTCGCCTCAATTGTGAAGCAAGCCCGCAGATGATTGAGTCGCTCGAGCCCGACGAGGTGGTGGTTGCTCCTGGTGGCAAGATCATCGCAATCGACGTACCGGGCATTAAGGGTAAGAATGTGGTGAGCTCTCAAGATGTGAAGGACATGGTGTCAGGGCGCGTTCCTAAAGGAAAAGGGCTTATGTGGTGGAGTGCGGTCCAAGCCATCAAAGCGCAAGGCGGTACGGTGTCCTTCATGCGAGCGGGGCTGAAGATGCATGCGCTGCTCGGTCGGCGTTTGGTTATCGTTGGTGGTGGATTCGCTGGCTTAGAGTGCGCTTCGGCGATGGCTGAAGGGCGTGAGGTCACGGTCATTGAAGAGTCTCCGAAGTTCGGTAATGGTATTGGCATTATCGATCGAAAGCCAACGATAAATGCGGTTAAAGAAAAGGGTGTCACGCTTGAGTCCAACACTAAGCTAGTTTCGGTGAACAAGAGCGGAGTGCGAGTTCGTAATCTTGAGACAGGGGATGAATATGACATTGGATGCGATACGGTATTGATCTCGCTTGGAGTTGAGGAAAACCTCGATCTGTATCATCAGATACAAGAGTCATTTCCAGATGCATATCTTATTGGAGACGCGACCTGTGAGAGAGGCAACGTCACGCGAACTCTTGAAGCCATCGATGCTGGATACAAACTCGGTATGTCCTTATAGGCTTGCTGACTGTCGCACGATGACACTTATACGAACAGGCAATATGACCTCGCTTTCGGCGGGGTCATTCTATAGGCGGGAGCAACATGCTATGAATATCCATCAATCGTTCGATTCCATGCTTATTCTTGATTTCACGCGATGTCTTCCAGGCGGTTACGCAACGCAAGTGCTGGCCGATCTGGGAGCAGAAGTGGTGAAGGTAGAAGGAGTAAACAGTGGGGATCCTATTCGTTATAACCACCCCTTGAATGAGGCGGGTTTGTCGTATTGCTTTTCCGTCTTGGGGAGGAATAAGAAATCGGTTGCGCTCGATCTTAAGGATGACGAGGTGGCTGATCATTTTTTGAATCTTGTTGAACAGGTCGATGTCATCGTTGAGAATTTCAGACCAGGAGTCATGGAACGCTTGGGAATCGATTATAAGAGCGTAAAGGCTATCAATCCTTCTATCGTGTACTGTTCTATTAGCGCTTATGGAAGCCAGAGTGATGACAGCAAACAGGCGCAGGACGATTTGAATATGCAAGCGCGCAGCGGGTATCTCTCCCTTAATGATGCAAACCTCTCGCCTATTCATCTGTGCGATCTTTCATCGGCGATGGTCGCATGTCAGGCGATACTGGCAGCACTCCTCGAGCGTTCATTGACAGGTGAGGGAGCGTATATCGACATCTCGATGTTCGATTGCTTCATGTGGTGGAATTCACTGATCGACAGCAGATGGGCTTTCGATGGGAAAGAATGTGCCAAGAAGGATCTTGCGTTCCCGATGGTTAACTACAACACATACGAGACTAAGGATGGAGAGAAGCTCGCGATTGGTATGATCGAAAAGAAATTCTGGGAAAGATTTTGCGATTTGATCGAATACCCCGAACTCAAAGAGGCTCACGGGAAACGAGCGGAGGAATCTCCGTATGCGCATGAGATCGTTTCGAAAGTCGTGGCCTTGAAGACGATGAGCGAATGGCAAGAATGGCTTGTTGATAAGAACCTTTGTATTGAGGCAGTCGTAGATAAGACCACCGCTCTCGAGCGTATGATCAGGGAGCATCCTGAAACGTTGTGTTGGGTCAACTTTCCCGATGCGGGTCGCGCTCTTCAAACAAGGCTCCCGCACAATATCTCAAGCCTGCTAAGTGAGATCGATACTTATACGCAACCTGTCAAATTGGGCGAAAATACGTCATACTATTTACAAAAGGCTGGCTGTAGCCAGTCGGACATAGAACGACTTGAGAGCTTGGGCGTGGTCGCATTGGGGAAAGCGATGGATTCTGATCCGTCTTGAAGGGGACGCCTGATGGACGAACTTGAAGGTCGCCCTGACAGGCGAATTTGAATGCTATTTCTGGTGTGTTGCTCTTTCACTGGGATTGCGTGTGAGGTGGTTCTTTCACTGAGGCTTTCTTGTTCAGAACTTGGTTCATGCTGTTTAGAAGGGTGTTAAGTGGAGACGGAAAACAAGGCTACTGTTGTCGATCGGGCTGAACTGTCTGACGTACAAGCCACAGGTGATCTATTCGATAATTCTTTCAATCTGAACTATACATCGGTCTTTTCGTATTTTACTAATGAAGTGATCAGTGAATGTACTCCTGACCGAGGGTTTTCGACGCGTATTATGATCCGTCTTGATGCTGTAAAAGGTGTTTACGGCGCTGCTTCGGCTTTTATCGCTGCGATTGACAAAGACAAAGGAAGCTGCGAAATCGTCTTTACTGACATGGAAGATCGAACGGGCAGCGATCGGCTCCTCGGCAGGGAAGATCGAGCGAGCACCGAGCGCTTCCTTAATCTTGATGTGAGTGCTTTCGACGGTCTGCACGAAGATGTTCCCGTATATTTTGTGGGGGGGGGTTCTCCGCGATGTAAAGGAGGCTTGGGATGCGAATGACTTGATGATGGTTTTGCCATTCATCGAAACAAGCTCTTTCTTATGGATGGTCATTATCGACCGACCGACCCGCTTCCTTGAATATACCCTATCTCTCACTCTCGCTGGTAATGCGATCAAGACGGAGGTTTCAAAACGACTCATGCTTGAAGAGATTGCCGGTGGAGAAACCTCTTCTTTGCGTTTGAATGTCCCCACGAATAGTATTTATATAAAGATGCTGGGTACCTTTCAACTCAAGATCAATGGGAAAACCATCGATTGCTACGATATAGGCGGTCGGCAATGCACGATCTTTCTTGCTAATCTTTTGCTGTATAGACGTCGATTGATCTCGACTCAAGAGATCACGGAGTTGCTCCTTCGAGACGGAGAGGTTGACAATCCTAAGAATACGATAAAGAGCGTCGTGTTTCGTATTCGCAAGGCATTCAAACCCTATATCGATGATGATATCGTTATTACGCGGCACGGATCGTACATGCTCAATCCGAAATTCAAGTTCAATTTGGATATCTCTCGTTTCGAGTTGTATTGCTCTATGGCAAAACGAAAAACAACATCTGAGCTCGAACGGTTGGCTTTGCTTGAATACGCGATCAAGCTCTATAAGGGTGATATGTTGCCTGGCCTAGAAAGCGAGACTACCTTTCTAGGGCGTATTACCTACTACCGACTGCTCTTTGATTCAGCTCTCGAGAATTACTTCGCCATTCTTTTGAAGAATCAGCGCTATATTCAACTTTTTCGCACAGTAGCAAATCTCACAGCACAAACTTGCCTCAGTTCACGAGTTCATGTGCTTTTGGTGAAAGCGCTCGTTGCTATGGGGCGTCAAGATCTTGCACGTTCATATATCGAGAGCTTGCGTGATAAAGGTATATTCTCGCAAGCTGATCTGGACGATTTTATGAAGTAGCGACCGTGAAGCTGTGATTGCGGGAGAGTGATTGATCGATATTGCTCGCAAGCAGTGGCTAAAAATTCTCGCAAAAGAGAGAAACGCTCTTTTGATTTTGTCTGAAACGGTAGAACTCCAGTTCGCGGATTCCAGTTGATGGGTTGACTGTGCTTTCAACCGAAAATTTCAAGCAGTAATTGCTGAGATCTTTATGCGAGAAGCGTGAAGATCTCGAGCTGACATGCACTCGTGAGCTTCACGCAAAACGCAAGCAAAAAGGTAAATGTGTAGGAGCTAATCTTCCAGCAGCTTCTCGACTGCAGCAAGCTTCACGCAGGTCACGAACACCTTCATGGCCTGATCAAGCTCTTCGAGTGGCGGAAGGGTAGGCGCGATGCGGATGTTCGAGTCCTTAGGGTCGTTCTTATAAGGATACGTTGCACCTGCGCCCGTCATGGTCACGCCCGCATCCTTCGCCAGTGAAACGATGCGCTTTGCGGTTCCCTCAGGAGCATCGAAGGAGATGAAGTAGCCGCCACGTGGATTGCTCCAGCTACCGCAACCGGTGCCATCAAGTCCGTTGCTTAAGGTCTCAAGCACCAGTTCGAACTTCGGACGGATGATAGCTGCATGTTTCGACATATGCTCAGCAATGCCATCTGCGTTCTTCAAGAACCTGACGTGGCGAAGCTGGTTGATCTTGTCATGCCCGATGGTCTGCACGCCCATGCGCGCCTTGATGTCCGCGATGTTCTCGGGGCTGGCTGCCATAGCCGAGATACCAGCGCCCGGCAGGGTAACCTTGGAAGTCGAACCGAACTTGAAGTAGCGGTTCGGGTTTCCAGCCTGGGCGCATGCATCAGCGATATCGAGCAACTGGTCCTGATCAGCTGCATCGTCATAGAGGTGATGAACGGTGTAGGCGTTATCCCAGAAGATGCGGAAATCGTCCGCTGCGGTAGGCATGGATGCCAGCTCGCGCACGACTTCATCGCTATACGTAATGCCACCAGGATTGGAATACTTCGGCACGCACCAGATGCCCTTCACGGAAGCATCATTTGCCACGAGCTCCTTGACCGCATCCATATCGGGACCGTCTTCGGTCATGGGAATGGGGATCATCTTGATGCCGAACGCCTCGGTCACGCCGAAGTGACGATCGTAGCCTGGAACAGGGCAGAGGAATTTCACTTCTTCAAGCTGGCTCCACGGGGCCGCGCCCAGCGTTCCGAATACCCAGCAGCGCATGATGGTGTCATACATGATGTTCAAGCTCGAGTTGCCGAACACGATCACGTTTTCCGGATCGTCATCCAACATCGAGGCCATGAGCACCTTCGCTTCATCGATGCCGTCCAAGATACCGTAGTTGCGCAGGTCAGTACCAGCTTCATCAACGCATTCAGTGTTCGAAGAAATAACATCGAGCATGGGCATGCTCAGATCCAACTGATCTTTCGCGGGCTTGCCGCGAGCCATGTTAAGAGAAAGGTCGAGCGTGCAATATTCGTCGTATTCCTTTTGCAGCGCATCCTTGAGCGTCAAGAGTTCATCTCGCGTCATTTCTTCGTAGGTGGACATACCTTTTCCTTTCGTATTGCGTCCCATATGCGGAATTTAACCGTATGAAACACTCATTATAGGGGATGCTTAGAGTATAATCCGCTGCGACCATTTTCCCAAGAACAACCGGCGAAGATGGCCAAAAGCAACGAACATAACTGAAGATAGAAATGAAAAAGGAGATGTATGGTTACTGGTGACTTTTGGGTATTGTTCGCAATGCTCCTTTATTTCATCGTGGTTGTGATCATCGGCTTCATCTATGCGAAGAAGTCGAATCGCTCGACCGAAGAATACTTCTTGGGCGGCCGAAGCCTCGGTCCGTGGCTCACAGCGCTTTCCGCCGAAGCCTCCGATATGTCGGGCTATCTGCTCATGGGTCTTCCTGGTCTTGCTTACTTCTGTGGCGCGAACGAAGCGGTCTGGACCGCTATTGGCTTGGCTATTGGCACCTACCTCAACTGGAAGTTCGTGGCAAAGCGTCTGCGCAAGTATTCTGAGGTTGCCGGTAACGCCATTACCATTCCCGATTTTTTTTCGAATCGTTTCCATGACAAGAAGAACATCCTCATGACCATCGCTGCGGTCATCATCCTGCTGTTCTTTAGCATCTATGTGGGTTCGTGCTTCGTGACCTGCGGAAAGCTTTTTGCAACGCTCTTCGGGCTCGATTACGCCACCATGATGGTGCTTGGTGCTCTTGTCGTGTTTCTCTATACCTTTGTGGGCGGCTATCTGGCGGTCTCCACTACCGACCTTATTCAGGGATCGATCATGATCTGCGCTCTCGTGATCGTCTTCGTCGGTTCGGTCGCGCAAGCGGGTGGTGTCGAGAATACGGTCGCCTTCCTGAATTCGCTGCCGGGCTTCTTGAACGGTACTCAGCAAGCGGTACCTATCGTTGATACTGCAGGCAACCAGCTCATCGTTGATGGCCTGCCGGCGTTCGGCGAACCAACCGAATACGGCATCATCGCTATCATCTCTTGTCTCGCGTGGGGTCTCGGCTACTTCGGTATGCCGCAGGTGCTCGTGCGCTTCATGTCCGTCAAGAACTCCGATGAGATCAAGAAATCCCGTGTTATTGCGGTGGTTTGGGTGGTTATCTCGCTGTTCTGTGCGGTCTCGATCGGCCTCATTGGTCGTGCGGTCCTGCCGACTGAATTCCTCACGAATTCTGCAGCCGAGAACATCTTCATCGTACTCGCACAGATGATGCTGCCTTCTTTCATGTGCGGTCTTGTGGTCTCTGGTATCTTCGCGGCGGCCATGTCCTCTTCTTCGTCTTATCTGCTGATCTCAGGTTCGGCGGTTGCAGAGAACATCTTCCGCGGCTTGATCAAGAAGAATGCTACCGATGCGCAGGTCATGATCGTGGCGCGCATCACGCTCGTGGTGATCTTGCTCTTCGGTATCTTCATCGCCATCGACGAGAACTCGATCATCTTCCAAGTTGTTTCTTACGCTTGGGCTGGCTTCGGCGCGGCGTTTGGTCCGCTCATGCTGCTCTCGCTCTATTGGAAGCGCACGAATCTACCAGGCGCGGTTGCGGGCATGCTTACGGGTGCGATCGGCGTTGTGGTGTGGCATGAGCTCATCAAGCCGTTAGGCGGCATTTTCGGCGTCTATGAGCTGCTTCCGTGCTTCTTCCTGAGCTTGATAGTGATCATTGTCGTCTCTAAGCTCACAGCAGAGCCTTCGAAGGAGATCACGGATGAGTTCGATTCCTATCTGAAGGCAGATTGCTAACCTAAAAACCGTCTGTCGAAAAATTGCGCATTATTTTTGAGAGAAATACGAACAAAAAAACAACCCTGAGCAGTGCTCGGGGTTGTTCGTTTTTGGGGACATGCTGATAAAAATACGAATTGAACAGGCAAAACACCGGCATAAGGGAAGGGGAGAGGTCGCGAAAAACATGGATACGCGCGGGGGCGTGGTAGCTGTTGACAACAATCTTTTCCTCACCTATTATTCACTTGCTCGAAATTGCCAGAGAGGCATATTTGAGCAGGCAGCTTGAAAATTACACATGAGACAAGCGAAATTATGGAAGTGTACCAAAGCGGTCAAATGGGACGGGCTGTAAACCCGTTGGCTCAGCCTTCCAAGGTTCGAATCCTTGCACTTCCACCATTTTGCCCACATAGCTCAGCAGGTAGAGCACTTCGTTGGTAACGAAGAGGTCAGCAGTTCAAGTCTGCTTGTGGGCACCAGTATTTGGCGGTGTAGCTCAGGTGGTCAGAGCACACGGTTCATACCCGTGGCGTCACTGGTTCGAATCCAGTCACCGCTACCAAATTCACTCGCTTACAACCGTAAGCTTTGTAAATTCTCTTTAGACAACCTTAATAAGGAGGACAGAATGGCTAAAGAAAAGTTCGAGCGTACTAAGCCGCATGTTAACATCGGTACCATTGGTCACGTTGACCACGGCAAAACTACGCTGACTGCAGCAATTTCTAAAACCCTTTCTTCAAACGACGGTTCTCACGGCTCTGCAACTGCAGACTTCACCGCTTTTGAAGACATCGATAAAGCTCCTGAAGAGCGCGAGCGTGGTATTACCATCTCCATCGCTCACATCGAGTACGAAACCGACACCCGTCACTATGCACACGTTGACTGCCCGGGCCATGCCGACTACGTCAAGAACATGATCACCGGTGCTGCTCAGATGGACGGTGCGATCCTCGTTATCGCAGCAACCGACGGTCCTATGGCTCAGACTCGTGAGCACATCCTGCTTGCTCGTCAGGTTGGCGTTCCTTACATCGTCGTATTCCTCAACAAGTGCGACATGGTTGACGACGAAGAGCTCCTCGAGCTCGTTGAGATGGAAGTTCGTGAACTTCTCTCCTCTTATGAGTTCCCTGGAGACGACACCCCGATCATCCGCGGTTCTGCTCTTAAGGCTCTTGAAGGCGATGCTGCTTATCAGGACAAGATCTGGGAGCTCATGGAAGCAGTTGATAGCTACATTCCTACTCCGGAGCGCGACGTTGACAAGCCCTTCCTCATGGCTGTTGAAGACACCATGACCATCACCGGTCGTGGCACTGTTGCTACCGGCCGTGTTGAGCGTGGCGTTCTCCACGTCAACGACGAACTCGAGATCGTTGGTATCAAGGACACTGAGAAGACGGTTTGCACCGGCATCGAGATGTTCCGTAAGCTCCTCGATGAGGCTCAGGCTGGCGACAACATCGGCTGCCTCCTCCGTGGTGTTAAGCGCGAAGATATCGTTCGTGGTCAGGTTCTCTGCAAGCCCGGCTCTGTTACTCCTCACACGGAGTTCGAAGGTCAGGTTTACATCCTTACCAAGGACGAAGGTGGTCGTCATACCCCATTCTTCGATGGCTATCGTCCTCAGTTCTACTTCCGCACCACCGACGTTACCGGTGTTGCACACCTTCCTGAAGGCACCGAAATGGTTATGCCTGGCGACAATGTTGAGCTCCGCGGCGAACTCATTCATCCGATCGCTATGGAAGAAGGCCTGCGCTTCGCTATCCGTGAAGGCGGTCGCACCGTTGGTTCCGGTCGTGTTACCAAGATCATCAAATAGCACGATCTAAACTAGATTGCTTGGCTGGACCCGCGAGATGCGGGTCCAGCTATCCGTAAGTTCATGTGTAAACACAAGCGCACGAATAGTAATTAAAGGAGAATTCATGCGTACTTTGGTCACTTTGGCATGCACTGAGTGCAAACGCCGCAACTATACGACCAAGAAAAACAAGCAGAATAATCCTGATCGTATTGAGTTCAAGAAGTATTGCAAGTGGTGCGGTCACCACACAATGCATAAGGAAACTCGTTAAGATTAGGCGCTAAATAGGCCAGTAGCTCCAATTGGTAGAGCGGCGGTCTCCAAAACCGCATGTTGGGGGTTCGAGTCCCTCCTGGCCTGCCAGCTTGTTCTAATAAGCAGCTTAATAAGCTGCTTGTTTGGCGTTATAGACTGTTGGATTTCCAGATCAGGAAGTTGTATGGCAAAAAAGTCAAAAACACAAAGGGCGAAAGCTTCTGCAAAAAAAGCAGCAAAGAAAGCCGTGCAAGAGCGTGGTGAAGTTGTAGTTGCTGTTGAAGAGGAGCCTAAGAAGAAGGGCTTCCTTGCGAAGAAAGAAGCTAAGAAGCAGGAAAAAGAAAAGCAGGAATCACTGCAGGATTATCAGATCAAGCAGGAAGAGGCTAAGCCGAAGAAGCGCCGCTTCCAGTTCTTCTTCGATGTCCGCGCAGAGATGCGTCGCGTTACCTGGCCAAGTCGACAGGATGTTATCCAGTGGACGGGCGTGGTTATAGTCGCGCTTATCTTCTTCGGCATCTTCACCCTTATCTTGGATGACTGGATCGTCACACCGCTTCTGTTCGCTATCTCTAGTTTGGGAGCATAGGCTATGAGCAAAAAATGGTACGTCTTGCACACCTATTCAGGCTATGAGAACAAAGTGAAGAAGAGTCTCGAGACCCGTATCGAAAGTCTTGGTCTTGAAGATCGTGTCTTCGCTATCGAAATCCCCACCGAGTCTGTCACCGAGATCAAAGAGGGTGGCCGCAGGGTGGAAACTGAAAAGAAAGTGCTTCCCGGATATGTTCTGGTTCGTATGGATCTTGACGACCGTAGCTGGGCTGCGGTTCGCAATACCCCTGGTGTTACCGGTTTCGTAGGTAGCCAGGGAAATCCTGAGCCGCTCACGCGCGAGGAATATAACAAGATCATGAATCGCACGAGCCGTGAAGCGCCGAAGAAAACCTCCACGTCACTTGAAGTGGGCCAGGCAGTTAAAGTTGTTTCAGGCGCACTTGCAGAATTCGATGGAGTCGTTGCTGAGGTATCGCCCGAATCGGGCAAGGTTAAGGTTCTCGTTACCATCTTCGGTCGCGAAACTCCCGTTGAGCTGTCTTTCGATCAGGTAGCTCGCATCTAACCTCTACAATGCAATCTTGTTAACAACGCGTAGATATGCCCGTGTGTGGACGGGGCTTCTCATTGATACGCTTTGTCATATATGGAAATGAAACTATTCAGTTGAAAGGAACACTGAAGTGGCTGCTAAAAATGTAACGGGCTTTGTTAAGCTCCAGATTCCTGCTGGTGGTGCAAATCCTGCACCTCCGGTCGGTCCTGCATTGGGTGCCCAGGGTGTTAATATCATGCAGTTCTGCCAGGCTTTTAATGCGGCAACGCAGGACCAATCTGGCACGATCATCCCTGTTGAGATCACCATCTATGAAGATAAGACCTTCGACTTCGTCTGTAAGACCCCTCCGGCTGCTTTCCTTATCAAGGAAAAGCTCGGCATCAAGAGTGGTTCTGGCATTCCTCAGATTCGCAAGGTTGGTGAGCTTTCGCTCGATCAGCTGCGCGAGATCGCAGAGATCAAGATGCCCGACCTCAATGCGAACGATATCGAAGCTGCGATGGAGATCATCGCAGGTACTGCTCGTTCTATGGGCGTGAATATCGAGGGTCGCGAGCCGAAGAAAGAATACGTTATCACGCGTCGTCTTAAGGCTATCCTCGACGGTGAAGGTGCTTCTCCGGAGTAATCGTTTTATTGATCTGCAGCGCTTCAAGCGCTGCTCAATGTGGCAGAGAAATCTCGCTATGACCACGAAAGGAAAGAACTATGGGTAAGAAATATGCTGCAGCTGAAGCTCAGGTGACCGAAGAGCTTTATGCTCCGCTTGAGGCTATGGCGCTCGTGAAGAATATCGCATTCGCGAATTTTGATGAGACGGTCGATGTGGACATTCGTCTGAATCTTGACACGCGTCAGGCAGACCAGCAGCTTCGCGGCACGGTGAGCCTTCCTAACGGCTCTGGCAAGACGGTTCGCGTTGCAGTCTTCGCTGAGGGCGATGCTGCTCGTGCGGCAGAAGAAGCTGGTGCTGATATCGTCGGTTCCGATGATCTGATCGCTGACATCCAGGGCGGCAAGATCGATTTTGATGCAACGGTTGCTACGCCGGAAATGATGGCTAAGGTTGGTCGTCTCGGTCGTATCCTCGGTACGCGCGGCCTCATGCCTAACCCTAAGCTCGGCACGGTTACGCCAGATGTTGCAAAGGCGGTTAAAGAGCTCAAGGGCGGTCGCGTTGAGTATCGCGCCGATCGTTATGGCATCTGTCATGTTGTTCTTGGCAAGGTGAGCTTCACTCCTGAGCAGCTCGCTGAGAACTACGGTGTTGTTTACGATGAGATCCTCCGCATGAAGCCCGCAGCAGCTAAGGGTCGCTATGTGAAGTCCATCACGGTTTCTTCCACTATGGGCCCGGGTGTTCCGGTCGACAGCGCAGTCAATCGCGCATACACGACTCCGGCCGAATAGTCTCATTACCATACTGACGCTTTAAGCCCCCGCAACGCGGGGGCTTTTCATTTTGCAGGATAAACAGGGGTATAATGAGTAAGTTGCAGTTGTCTCTACGATGGGATAACTAGGTAAAGATTGAAACAGTAGGGAGAAACGCGTGAGCGAAAAGACCGAATCAATTAAAGAGACTGCCCAACAAGCGATCGGTTCAGAGAAGATAAGGGAAGAGCTTGTTGCTGAGCTGTCCGGCTCTTCGCGCCGCGCGCGTCAAGATGCAGCAGCTGTATTCGCGCAGATCGCAAAAGTAGATCCCGAAATTCTCGTTCCTTATATCGACGATTTCATCGACGCACTCAAGCGACCAGAGGCTCAGACGCGTTGGGAAAGTCTTGAAGTGCTCGCCATTCTAGTTCCGCTCGCCTCGAAGAGCTGTGATAAAGCACTCGCCGATGCTGAAACGGCGCTGTTCGATGAAGAGAACGGCTTCGTTCGTTTAGCCGCACTTCGTTTCCTGTGCAAGATCGGCGCTACTACCGAACTGCGTTCTGAAAAGGTTTGGCCGCTGCTCGACGAGGCTATTCAGTGCTATCACGGCGATTATGAATATCAAGATATGCTCATCGCGCTCATTGGCTTTTCAGAAGGCAAGATCGCTCCAAGCGTAAAAGAGGGTCTTAAAGAGCGCATGGCGTTCGATGCGGAAAAATCCAAAGGCGCGCTCAAGCGTCGCAGTCAGCAGATCATCGACAATCTTAAATAAAGCGAGGTAATAATGGCGAAACACACGGTTACGCTCATTCCGGGCGACGGTATCGGTACGGAAACAACTGCTGCAATGCAGCGCGTGGTAGCAGCAGCTGGCGCGGACATCGAATGGGAGATCGCTGAAGCAGGCGCTCATCTTATGGAAGAGTTCAGCACGCCGCTCCCGCCCTCAACTATCGATGCGGTTCGCAAGAACAAGGTCGCTATCAAAGGCCCTGTCACCACTCCGGTGGGTACGGGCTTTCGCAGTGTGAATGTGGCGCTTCGCCAGGCGCTCGATCTCAATGTGTGCCTACGTCCCGTGCTCTCCATCCCTGGTGCCGGCGGTCGCTATGAAGATGTCGATCTGGTTATCGTGCGCGAGAATTCTGAAGACCTTTATGCGGGCATTGAGTTCGAAGAGGGTACACCTGAAGCACTCGATCTCATCGATTTCATTGAGAAGAAGGGCGCGGGTACCATTCGCAAGGATTCAGGCATCTCTATCAAGCCAATCTCTGAAACCGCCTCGCGCGCCATCGTTGAATATGCATTCAACTACGCTGAGAAACAAGGCTACAAAAAGGTTACTGCTGCCCACAAAGCGAACATCATGAAGCATTCCGATGGTTTGTTCTTGCGTTGCGCACGTGAAGTTGCTGAAGAGCATCCTTCTATCGCATTCAACGACAACATCATCGATGCGTTCTGTATGAATATCGTTATGGATCCCTCTCAGTTCGAGGTCATCGTTTTCCCAAACCTTTATGGAGACATTGCGAGCGATCTGTGTGCTGGCTTGGTGGGAGGTCTTGGCATCGCTCCTGGCGCTAATATCGGCCCAGAATATGCCATCTTTGAAGCAGTTCACGGCTCAGCGCCCGATATTGCTGGTAAGGATATCTGCAATCCTACTGCCGAGATTCTTTCGGCAGCTATGATGCTCGATCATCTTGGAGAGTTTGAGACCGCGCGCAAGATCCGTGACGCAGTGCGTGTGGTTTATGCAGAAGGCAGCGTGCTTACGGCTGATATTCGTAAAGCTACCGGCTCAGATGCCCCTGCGGCAACCTGCACTGAATTCACAGATGCTCTCGTTGCTTATTTGCAGCAGTAGAATCCCTACGAGTGGAATACGCGTTCTAACTCGTCCTTTTGCCGATTGACCCACATCTTTAGTTTAAGGAGCTTGCATGAATAATCGCGCAGCGCAACTTACGGTTGGTACTAAGAGCTATACCTATTTTCCTGTTTCTCAAGTAGAAGGGTATGCGACACTTCCGTATTCGCTCACCGTGCTCTTGGAGAATATTCTTCGTAATGCTCGCAGCGACGAAGAGGCGAAGATCCTCTCCGAGCGTCTCGTTGAAGCAGGAACGAAAGGCGTTACTGGCGAAGAGATCGAATTCAGCCCAGCGCGCGTGCTCTTCCAAGACTTCACGGGCGTACCGGTTTTCGTCGATTTTGCTGTTATGCGCGAAGCATGCGCTGAACTGGGCGGTGATCCAAAGAATATCAATCCGCAGATTCCCTGCGATCTGGTTATCGACCACTCGGTCATTGCTGATGAATCGGGTTGTGCCGCTGCTCTTGCAAACAACATGGAACTTGAATTCGAGCGCAACAAGGAGCGCTACGACTTCCTGAAGTGGTCGCAGGAATCCTTCCAGAACGTGCGCATCGTACCCCCGGGGTCGGGCATCTGCCATCAGCTCAACATCGAGCGTTTCGCAAGTGTAGTCATGACGCGTGAAGAAGCAGAGGGAACGCTCGCGTATTTCGATACGCTTGTTGGAACTGACTCGCATACTCCTACCGCAAATGGCATTGGCGTGCTCGGTTGGGGAGTGGGCGGCATCGAAGCTGAAGCTGCTGCCCTGGGTCAGCCTATCACCACGCTCGTTCCGCGCGTGATCGGCGTTAATCTCACAGGATCGCTTCCAGCGGGTGTAAGCGCGATGGACCTTTCACTCACCTTCGCTCAGATGCTTCGAGCAGAAGGAGTAGTAGGGTGCTTCGTTGAGGTGTTTGGCGAAGGCGTGCGCTCGCTTTCTGCAACGCAGCGTGCATGTGTCTCGAACATGACGCCAGAATACGGTTGCACTTGTACGCTCTTCCCGGTTGACGAGAAGACGCTCGATTATCTCGCGCTTACGGGACGTAGTGAAGAGCAGATCGCGCTCGTTGAAGCCTATGCTAAAGAGCAGGGTTTCTGGGGGTATGCGGATGCGGCGCCTCGCACCTATTCCAAAGTGCTCACGCTTGACCTTTCAACGGTTGAACGCAACCTGGCAGGTCCTTCGCGCCCACACGATCGCATTCCGCTTGCAAAAGCTCACGAAACATTCCGGTCTATCTGCGCTGATCGCGCTCTTGATCTTTCAGATACGGTCAAGGTTGAGATCGCAGGCCAGACGCACGATCTTACTCATGGGGCGCTTGCGATCGCGGCGGTAACGAGTTGCACTACGGCAACTGACGCGTCGATGATGATCGCAGCTGGTTTGCTTGCTCGTAACGCTGCCGCTCAAGGTTTGAAGCCTCGTCCGTGGGTCAAGTGCATCCTTGCTCCGGGCAGCCGTGCAACAGAAGATATCCTGGCTGCCGCTGGCCTTATCGAAGGCTTGCAGGACTTGGGCTTCTACACTTGTGGCTTTGGCTGCATGAGCTGCATTGGTAATTCGGGTCCGGTCTATCCGGCAATGCATGATATCGCCGATTCTATCGAGCTAGCGAGCATCCTTTCGGGCAATCGTAACTTCGATGGCCGTATCTCGCCGGATGTTTCCCAGAACTATCTCTGTGCTCCTGCGCTCGTTATCGCTTATTCGCTGGTGGGCACGATGGACTTCGATTTCGAAACCACTCCTATTGCCACGAACACCGAAGGTAAGGAAGTATTCCTGCGCGATGTCTGGCCCAACGATGAAGAGGTTGCACGCTTGCTCGCCCAGTGTTGCACCAAGGCTACCTTCGACGAATCAAGCGCAAGTTTATTCGAAGGCGACGAGAAGTGGCGCTCGCTTGGCAAAGAGGCGAGCGATACGTTCGCTTGGGATCCTGATTCCACCTACGTTCGCCGCGCACCTTATTTCAACGGGATGGAAAAAGAGCCAAGTGCTCCAGCTCAGATCAAAGATGCACGTGCGCTTCTGAACTTGGGCGATTTCATTACGACTGACCATATCTCGCCGGCAGGAGCTATTGCACTCGATTCGCCAGCAGCGCGCTATCTTGAAGAGCATGGCGTTGCTCCAGCAGATTTCAACACCTATGGCGCTCGTCGCGGCAATCATGAGGTCATGATGCGTGGCACCTTCGCGAACGTTAAGCTTATGAACAAGCTCGCCGAAGGAAAGAAGGGCGGTTGGACGAAAGATCTGCTTGATGATCAGATCAAGGCCGTTTGGGACGCTGCTGAAGACTATCAGAATAACGAAACGCCCCTTGTGGTGCTCGCTGGGAAGATGTATGGCAGCGGTTCTTCGCGCGACTGGGCTGCAAAAGGCCCGATGCTGCAAGGTGTACGTGCTGCCTTCGCTGAAAGCTTCGAGCGTATTCACCGTTCGAACCTGATCGGTATGGGCATCCTGCCGCTCCAGTTTGAAGAAGGCCAGAGCGTTGAATCGCTCGGGCTCGATGGCACCGAAACCTTCACGATCGCACCGATCGATTTCTCGAAGGGCCTGCCTGAACCTGCGAATGTTGCGGTCGAGGCAGTGAAGCCTTCAGGAGAGAAGACGGCGTTCAGTATGATCGTGCGTATCGATACTCCCACAGAGGGTGAATATTACTTCAACGGAGGTATCCTGCAATACGTGCTTCGTTCGCTTGCGTAGAGGTCGTTCATGGCATCGCCTGTTGTTGAAAAACTCGGTCAAGTTATCACGAAGCAAACGATCGCTTCGCCCGATCATGCCCGAGCGCTTCTGATGGCTGCCTATTCCTGGGTGAATCTTGCGGGCAGATTTCCTCGTCCCCTCAATGTTCGTGCAGCAACCGAGCGCGTGAATGGCGGTATCGCAGGAACGATCGTCGATTCGTTCCGTCATCCCGAAAATGCAGTCATGGTGAATATCTTCATGCCGTGCGAGATCATCCATGCCCTAGGGCTCACGCCTATGTTCCCTGAGGGGATTTCAGCTTACGTGGCGAACACCGCTTGCGATGAGGTGTTCGTTGAGGCTTCAGAATCTCACGATATTGCCGAGACCTTCTGTTCGTATCACAAGCTTATGATCGGGGTAGCGGAAACGGGCATCATGCCTCGTCCGCTCATGATCGCGAACACCACGCTGGCCTGCGATGCGAACCAGCTTTCATTCCCACGCCTTGCGAAATTCTACGATGTTCCGCACTATGTCATCGATGTGCCTACTACCGCCGATGAGGATGCTGTGGTCTATGTCGCCGATCAGCTGCGCGAACTCGCAGCACTGCTTGAAGATGCCACGCATTGTTCGCTCGATCCTGAAGCATTGCGCACTACCATGGTGAATTCGCGAAGAACGATCCAGGCGTATCAGCGCGCACTTGCGCTTCGTGGCAAGGTGAGTCTCGACACCACCATGACCAGCGAACTCTGCGCTACGATCTCCACGCACATCATGCTCGGACGCCCTGAAGCGCTTCGTTTCATGGAAGATGTACTTGCCTCGAGTGAGCGCGCACTTGGCACTGAAAGATCCGATAAGGTGCGTCTGTTTTGGATCCACACCTTACCGAACTGGCAAGAATCGATGCGCGATATCTTCGATGCGGGTCCCGAATGCGAACTGGTCGGCACCGATATCGCAGCTGAATCGATCGACCTTCCCGATCCTGATCGTCCCTTCGAGAGTATGGCGCACCGTCTCGTGTATGGTGCGATGAACGGGCGTGCAAAAGAGCGTCTGGCATTTGCGCTCGAGCAGGCGAAGAATGCTAATGCCGATGGGGTAGTGGTGTTCTGCCATTGGGGGTGCAAGCAGACACTCGGTATCTCGCAGCTTGCCAAGCACTATTTTGAGCAGAATGGTTTACCAACGCTCGTTCTCGATGGCGATGGCTGTGATTCGCGCAACGTAGCTGATGGTCAGATGGTCACCCGTGTGAATGCCTTCATCGAACAGCTGAAAGCATTGCGCGCATGATCCATTACAGCTGCAAATATGCACCCATCGAGCTCTTTGCTGCGTTCGGTGAAGAGGCTTGTTTGCTTGATAGGGAAGAAGAGAATTTCGAGCGCGCCGAATCGCTCACGCACGCGAATCTCTGCTGTCATGCAAAGTCTCTTATTCAGCAAAGTCTTGATAAGCGCAACGTTATCATCATGGATTGTTGTGATTCTCTGCGTCGCGTCTACGATGTTTTGGATTTTGAAGGCAATCAGGAACACCTCTATCTGCTCGATCTTCCCCATGAGAATAATGGCTGCGCGCGTAAGTTGTTCACGGGCATCCTTTTGAATCTTGTGCGTGATCTTGAGCGATCAACGCAAAGACCTTTCAGTACCGAGCTTTTCATCCAGGCTTGTGCGCAAGCGTCGTGGGAGTTCCCGCAAGAAGATTTCATCGCGCTCTTGGGTGGACGCGTGAGCCCAGAGCTCGAAGCCTCCATAGCGGGCAATATGCCTCTGCCTATCGCGAACCTTACTTGTTGCGGAAGCAGGGGGCTCGAGTCGCTTCCTGAAGGCGCACGAAGTTTCAGTCTTGAAGAGTTGATGGGCTGGTATGCGCATGCGCTCTTGCGCATGGTGCCGTGTATGCGCATGACCGATGTGAGCGGCAGGCGCGTACTCTTCGAGAATCCGCACCTGAAGGGTATCATCTATAACACGGTGAAGTTCTGCGATTTCTACAGCTTCGATTATTCCGCGCTCAAAGATGAGACGAATCTTCCTATGCTCAAGATCGAATCTGATTATAT
Organism: uncultured Eggerthella sp.; assembly: GCA_900542525.1. GTDB lineage: Bacteria > Actinomycetota > Coriobacteriia > Coriobacteriales > Eggerthellaceae > Anaerotardibacter. Next base: position 8,495 of record UQNZ01000007.1, on the reverse strand, counting down.
GCCCATGGCACAAGGTCAGCTTTCAACGAGGCTTGAAGCGTTTTCGGAAAGTTTAGGCCTTGATGCGCGTCAGCAAACGACTGAGAAAGTGTTCAATATGCAAGGAACGTACTACGCAGGGATCGATAGCGGCTCGACCACCACGAACATGGTCGTGCTCGATAAATCAGGCGAAGTGGTGGCAAGCGCTATCGTGCGCACAGGTCCGAAGGCCGAGCGTGGAGCTCGCGAGGCGCTCGAGGCGGTTTGTGAGCAGCTTGGTGCAACTGAAAAGGACTTCGCAGCCATCATGGCAACCGGCTACGGGCGCGATAATATCCCGTTCGCAACCGATACAAAGACCGAGATCAGTTGTCATGCTCATGGCGCTCACTACCTCAATCCTAAGATCCGCACGATCGTGGATATCGGCGGGCAGGACAGCAAGGTCATCTGCCTCGATGAAGCGGGCGAGGTCTCGAACTTCATCATGAACGATAAGTGTGCTGCAGGTACAGGGCGTTTTCTCGAGATGATGGCGCGTTCACTCGAGCTTGATATGGATCAGATGAGCACGCGCGGGCTTGAGTGGAAGAAGGACCTTACCATCTCAAGCATGTGTTCTGTTTTTGCAGAATCAGAAGTTATTTCGCTTATCGCGGATAATCATTCAGATAATGATATTGTGCATGGATTGAATAAATCCATCGCATCGAAGACTGCTTCGATGGTGAAGCGTGCGCGTGGCGAAGCTCCCTTCATGATGACCGGAGGCGTTGCGCGCAACAGTGGAGTAGTGCAAGAGCTCGAATCGCGTCTAGGCGATGCGCTCTTCATCACCGATGCTCCTGATCTATGTGGCGCACTCGGTGCAGCACGCTATGCATGGGAAGAACAAAAGTAAAGGAGATATCCCGTGGACGATCCTCGTAAGCCAGGACCGCAAGGACCGATCGATTGGTCGGAATTCATCAAACAGGCTCAGCAGTCAGGTGCTGGTGCCGACTTCAACAAGATCAAGTCGCGCTTCTCACATATGAAGAAGCGCACGATCATCATCGCGGCTGTGATGCTCGTGCTAGTTATCGCGCTGGCATATTGGTGGTTCCATCCAGCCATCAATATTCAAAGCATCGATCTGTGGGGCTTCCTCGTCGTTGTTCTGGCGCTTGTCACGTTCGTTCTGTTCGTGTTTCGCCAGATTTACCAAACAGGTATGGGTAAACGCGAGAAAAGCCCTAAAAAGGTGAAGCTTTTCACTGGCCTTATGGCTATCCCGATCGCTATTGCGGCTATCGGTGCTGTTGGCTGGCTCGCTTCGCAGTCGTTCTTCCCAGGCAATGCCGAGAAGTATTCAACGGTCCTTGTCACGGAAGATGCCGATTTCGCTACCGATATTCCTGAGGTGAACTATAGCGAAATCCCCTTCATCGATAAGGATTCTGCAGTTCTGCTCGGTAACCGTACCATGGGCACTATGGCCGATTACGTTTCGCAGTTCGAGATTTCCGATCTGTATTCGCAGATCAACTATAAAGGCCAGCCAGTGCGTGTCAGTCCGCTCAACTATGCCGATTTCTTCAAGTGGTGGGCTAATAAAGATGGGGGCATTCCTGCCTACGTTATCGTGAATATGTCCACGCAAGATACCGAGATCGTGCGTCTTGAAAACCCCATCCGTTATTCAGATTCGGATCCTTTCTTCTACAATGTCGATCGTCATGTGCAGCTAAGCCATCCGTTCTACATGTTCGATGAGAAATCATTTGAGATCAATGATGAAGGTGAGCCGTTCTGGATCTATCCTGTTCAAAAGCGTACGATTGGCCTGTTCGGCGGTACAACCATTCAACGTGTCGTGCTCTGCAACGCTTCAACCGGTGAATGCCAGGATTATGCCATAGAAGATGTTCCGCAATGGGTCGACCGTGCGTATCCAGCTGAGTTGCTCATCGAGCAGTACAACTGGAGCGGCGCGCTTTCAGGTGGTTGGATCAATTCGTGGCTCGGCCAGAACGGCGTGAAGCAGACCACGCCTTCAACTGATGGCAAGAGCGGCTTCAATTACATCGCGCAAGACGACGATGTGTGGGTCTACAGTGGGGTCACTTCAGCAACAGCTGATAATTCGATCATCGGTTGCGTCATGATCAACCAGCGTACAGCGGAATCGAAGTTCTATTCAGTAGCAGGCGCAACGGAAGAATCAGCTATGCGCTCAGCGGAAGGTCAGGTTCAGCATCTTCAGTACGATGCCACATTCCCGCTCCTGATCAACGTGGATGGGCAGCCGACCTATTTCATGGCGCTCAAAGATGCCGCTGGTTTGGTGAAGATGTATGCGATGGTCGATATCCAGCGCTACCAGAACGTTGCGGTGGGCGATACGCTGGCAGCTACTGAGAAGTCATATAAGCAGCTTTTAGTGAGCCAGGGAATCAATGTAGGTGGTTCCGATGCTTCGGCGCATCCTGCTGCAGCGAGTACTTCGGGAACGATCGCATCGATCTCGCCGGTCGTGATCGATGGCAATTCTCACTACTACCTTATCCTTGATGGGCAGCAGGCGATCTTCGATTGTCCTGTGGCGAGCGTGGTCGATGTCGTGCGCTATAAAGTGGGCGATGTGATCGTGCTCAATCACGGTTCTTCGGAAGGAAATGTGGTGCTGGTTGATTCGATCGGGGAGTAGCCGTTCGCGTGTTCTTCAAGCAATTACCCTTGACGAGGTATGTGTGCACTGAAATAATAGATAAGCTTTCTTAAAGCACAGGAATAACTGTTCCGCTACCCAAGACAGCAGGTACGTACGTTTAATTGCGCATGCGCAGCCCGCCGAGGTGGTTAAGAGAAGCTTCTTCATGGCTTTATCGACCCCTGCTGTCATTGGCGCAGGGGTCGTTTCTTTTCAGAATTCGATCCACTCAACTGGGGCGGAACCCGAGTTTTGAAAAGAAGGAGGTGTAACGTAATGCCAAGCACAAAGAATGTCGATGCTCTTGCGCAGATCAAGGAAGATCTTGCTGATGTTCAGGCGGTCTGGGTTGTCGATTATCGTGGCCTTACCGTGAAGGAAGCACAGGAGCTTCGTCGCAATATCCGTGAAGCTGGTGCTGCCATGAAGGTGTACAAGAACACCCTTATGCACATCGCGCTCAAGGAACTGGATATGGCAGACATGGACGAGATTCTTTCTGGCCCTTCAGCATTCGTCTTTGCTGAAGGAGATCCAGTCGCTTCAGCGAAAGCTCTTCGCGACTTCTCGAAGGACAATGAAACGCTCGTCATCAAGGGTGGCATCATGGACGGTAAGTTCGTCGATGCTGAGGCAGTCAAGAAGATCGCAGCTCTTCCTTCTCGCGAAGAACTCATTGCGAAGCTTCTCGGTTCGCTTCAGAACCCCATGTCGCAGATCGTGCGCGTGCTCAACGCACCGCTCGAGCAGGTCGCTCGCACCATCGGTGCTATCGCCGACCAGAAGAATGCAGCCTAAATGCTGCTTAGCCTTAGGGCTTGAACAGGCAGCATAGATGTTGCCAAAAGAAATGATAAGTATGCCATGCAAGGCATAACGATTAAAAGAAGGAGTCATACCATGGCTGTATCTCGTGAAGAAATTGTTGAAGCATTGAAGGAAATGCCGGCGCTCGAGCTTTCTGAGCTCGTTAAGGAACTCGAAGAGGTCTTCGGCGTTTCTGCTGCTGCTCCTGTTATGGTTGCAGGCGCTGCAGGTGCTCCTGCTGGCGACGCTGGCGCTGCAGACGAGAAGTCTGAATTCGACGTTATCCTCGAAGGCTTTGGCGACAACAAGATTGCTGTTATCAAGGCTGTCCGCGACATCACTGGTCTTGGTCTGAAAGAGGCTAAGGAGCTCGTCGAGGGCGCACCTTCTCCTGTCCAGGAAGGCGTTGCAAAGGACAAGGCAGAGGAAATGAAGTCTCAGCTCGAGGAAGCTGGTGCTGCTGTAACCTTGAAGTAAGTTCAAAAACTTCAATTGGTCTTTTAAAAAGGACTCGACTAATTAGTCGAGTCCTTTTTTTGTGTCTGCAAAGAAGGGCAAGATCGATAAAACAAACAGGATGGGTTTTAGACGATTGGACTGGGAATGAAAAATCAGTTGCTTGATTCGTGCTTGCGAGCAGCGATCTGAAGCAGAGTGTCATTTAAGAGCGCATAGACTTCGTGTGTAGAGCCATCAAGGCAATCAAGGTGCTTTTGGATAGTTGTCATGTCGCCACGCTCTGCAGGGCCGGTAAGAGACGCTATAACGCCGTCTTGCGCCACATGCTCAGCGTTCCCTAGAAAAAGGGGAGCAAGGGCTTTTTCAGCATTTTCGGGTGTGAATCCACAGCGAACAAGCTCATCGCAGGCACGCTGATAGAGCGCGATCACCTGATTTGAAGCAAGGACCGCAGCAGCGTGATAACGCACTTTCTCTGCCGCATCGATCACTTGAGCTACGTTACCTTCATCAGTGATGAGAGCAGTCATTTCTGTAAGGTGCTCTGGATCGCCTTCGATGGCAAAGAATGCCTTATGGAGCTCTTGATAGGTTTCGGTCTTGGAAGGCACGGCGAAAAGCGGGTGGACTGAATAACCGAACGCCCCATGCTCATTGCGTCCCGCAAACACATCTGAAGAAAGCGCGCCGCTGCAGTGAGCGATATTCTTTTCTTGAAGGTCGATATCGGCTTCAAGGATCTCTTGCCAGACGGATTCGATCTGTCCATCAGGGACCGTGATGAACACGGTGTCACAGAGGGGGATAAGCTCTTCAAAGCTTTCGAACGCGCGCGACCTAGTGAAGGCAGCAGCTTCTTTAGCGCTCTTATATGAGCGACTGGCAAAACCATTGATCGCATGGTGAGGGGCAAGATACTTGGCGAGTGTGGTGCCTACTTTACCTGCGCCGATGAAACCGAGCTTCATAAATTGCCCTTTCGATTCACGTTATACCAAAACAACGAAACGTACGATCAAGTATACACAGGCGATCGCGGTACAGACGATCATGATCGGAAAACCAACCTTCGTGTATTCCATGAAAGAAAGGGGATAACCGTGGCGTTCCGAGATCGAAGCCATAACAACGTTGGCAGATGCGCCGATGAGCGTACCGCAGCCGCCGAGACAAGCACCCAGCGAAATAGCCCACCACAAAGGAGCAACATCAACACCTGAAGCGCCCATCGTGGTGATGATAGGGATGAGCGTTGCCACCAGCGGGATGTTGTCCAAGATAGAGGAGATGATCGCGCTCGCCCAAACCAGGATAATGAGTGTGAGCAGTAAGTCGCCACCAGTCAGTTCCATCATTCCTTCAGCCATCATTTGGATGACACCAGTTTCTGCCATGCCGCCAACAACGACGAATAGACCAGCGAAGAAGCCGATCGTAGTCCATTCAACTTCGCGGATGGTCTTTTCCATATCTGCGCCACTGATAACGAGCATGATGCCTGCAGCAGCCAGCGCGATAACACTTGGCTCGATGTGGAAGAACCCATGGGTTACGAATGCCGCAGCCACGAGTACGATCATAATTACACTCTTGTGGAATAAGCGTTTGTCGTGAATCGCGTCCGCTTCAACCAGATGCATGACAGCCTCGCGCTTGTCATCGCTTACGCCAAGCTTGCGTCCGTACATGAAGTAGAAGATCGCAAGTACGACGGCCATGATGATCAGAACGCAGGGCGCGTCGTAGATGATGAAGTCAAAGAATGAAAGATTCGCCGCTGATCCAATCATGATATTTGGCGGGTCGCCAATGAGGGTTGCGGTACCACCGATGTTCGATGCGAGGATCTCGGTAATGAAGAACGGGATCGGATTGATGTCGAGCAAGAGTTTGCAGACGGTATAGGTTACCGGGCCGATCAGGAGAATCGTGGTCACGTTATCAAGAAGTGCTGAGAGCACTGCTGTAATAAGTGAGAATACGAGCATGATCATCCACGGATTGCCCCGTACGAGCTTTGCCGATTTTATCGCTAAATACTCGAAGATACCTGATCCTTTGACCACACCTACGAAGAGCATCATGCCCACCAGAACGCCAAGGGTATTGAAGTCGATATGTTCGACGCTAGTGTCGAAGTCGAGAATGCCAACAAGAATGAGCGCGACTGCACCACAAAGCGCTGCGGTGGTGCGATGAATCTTCTCTGAAACGATGAGCGCCATCACCACGACGAAGATAACGATGGAGATGATCTGAGCTGTAGTCATGAGGTGTATTCCGCCTGTTTTGTCATACGGTAAAAGCACGCCTGAAAAGCGTGCGATCACGCATAGATTTCCAATGGATTTATCAGTTGTACTTTACCCCAAATGAATATTTTCGCATGCGACATATCCCATTCGCGAGTGCTCTCATCTGCAAACGGCAGCCAAGTGAAATTTGAGCGCATTTTGTAAAATAAAAGAAGAGCCTGCGCTGGGTAAGGAACGCAGGCTCAAAAGAGCAGTCTTAAGGTCAGTTAAGCAAGAACGAACTACCAGACATCTCCCTCATGCGCTGTGCAATCGACTTCGGTAAGCTTACCTGTGATGGAGTCTATGATGAAGCCTCGCACGCATACTGAAGAAGGGATGAGCGGATGGTGTTCGATCAGATGCACGGTTTCACGCACACTCTCTTCGCCGTCGCCGAATCCAGCGAGCCAATTCTCGAAATCGATGCCGCAATAATGCATCAGTTCGATATGGTCGCGCGGAACGCCCGCATCGAGCATATGAGAGATCATTTCTTTTGCATTCATGTGTTGTGCTCCACAATTGCTGTGACCAACCACCATGATGCTCTCCACGCCAAGCTCGAAGATCGCCACTAAGAGCGATCGGATCACGCTACCGAAGGGGTGCGCGATCACACCGCCTGCATTTTTGATGATCTTGGCATCGCCATTCTTAAGACCGAGCGCCGCAGGAAGCAATTCGGTCAAGCGCGTGTCCATGCAGCTGAGCACCGCAAGCTTCTTCTCGGGATACTTGTCGGTTTTGAATTGCTCGTAGCGCTTCTCTTCAACGAAGGTCTTGTTGAAATCAAGGACTTCTTCAATGGTGCTCATAACTGCTCCTGCTTAGCCGTAGATTTTCTTGAAATCGGCGTAGGCTTGATCAGCTTCTTCCATGATGTCGGTGATGATCTTAGCCGCAGGTTTCATCTCGGTGATGAGCCCTGAGATCATGCCAGCGGAGAATGCACCGCGTTCGATGATGCCATCGCGCGCAGCCGCAACAGTTCCGCGGCAGAACTGATCGAGCTCTTCGCTCGATGCGCCTGAGTCGTGCAGCTTCCAGTATTCTTCGGTCCAGGGACTCTTGATGCAGCGCACCTGCTTCTTGCCATATTCGCCGGTGAGCACAGTATCGCTATCGTTCGCATCGATGACGATCTGCTTGTAGGTCTCGCTGATGGGGCATTCTTCCGCCACCAGGAATGCTGTGCCCATCTGAACACCCACTGCACCCAGCATAAGTGCTGCCATGAATCCCTTGCCGTCAGCAATACCGCCTGCAGCGATAACGGGGATGTCGACTGCTTCGGCAACCTGGCGCACCATAGGGAAGGTGCACATCTTGCCGATATGTCCGCCGCCCTCCATGCCTTCAGCCACTACAGCGGTGGCGCCAAGGTCTTGCATCTTCTTCGCTGCGCGAGCATGGGGGATGAGGCAGATGACTTTGATGCCACCCTCCACGAGGATAGGAACGATCTTCTCAGGATTGCCTGCGCTGATCGTGCAGATCGGCACTTTGAGTTCAACGCACATGCGTGCGCATTCTTCGACGATGTCGCTTTCCATGATCAGGTTCACCGCGAAGGGCTTATCGGTAATAGAACGTGCGATCTCAACTTGCTCTTTAACCCATTGGCCATCGTGAAGCGTCGAGGCAATTACACCGAGTCCACCTGCTTCACTCACGGTCGCAGCGAATTTACCATCGGAAATATGTGCCATCGCACCTTGGATGATGGGATACTCGATTCCGAGCACATCGCAAAGTTCTGTTTTCATACAAGCTCCTTCGTTGAGGCGTTAGATTCGTCTTTTGATTATATCGCCATGGCGTAAAACGAAGTATTCAATCTTACGCGTTATTTTCGTTCGATCTATTCACATCGGTTGCATCTTCTTTATTATTTGCGCTTTTGGATACGTGAGCGTTACGTTTAAACCGCGAAGATCAAAGCTGTTGCCAAGTCACTAACAAAGCTGTTGCTAAAAATATATTCAGTACTACCGTTTACCATCATTAAAGGTTTTCAGGCATAATTATTTCGTCGAGATGATCACTTATTTCAGCGAAGATTTCTTTGCATGAAGGCATGATTCTTGACTGGAAAAATGCTTAAATGGCCATGAATCATGGTTGATTTGAATCTCGATTTATATATAAAATTAACGATATGTGAACATCTTGTGAAGATAAATCAAGATTTCTCAAATTGCCCCTTGACGCACCCCCTACCCGCGAGGATAATACTGCCTTGCGCGACTCACGAGTGG
>UQNZ01000006.1 GCA_900542525.1 uncultured Eggerthella sp. | reverse complement strand
AGTCTGAAGCGCGGCGGGGGGTATGGGGGCCGCTGCCGCCGCCAACGAGGGCATTTCGGCACAAGCTAATGATGGCACGATCGTGGTTGCGCTCGACCCTGGTCATGGAGGAACCGATCCGGGTGCAACTTCGAATGGGCTCAAAGAGTCAGATATTACCTGGAAGATCGCGCAAGCATGCAAAGCTGAACTTGAGAATTATCAGAACGTACGTGTGTATATGACGCGTACGCAAAATGAAACACTCAGTCTTATCGAGCGTGTTCGTCGTGCAGCTGAGCAGGGTGCGACCGTATTCGTGAGCATTCACATCAACTCCGCTGCTGCAACGAGCGCGCATGGTGCAGAAGTCTGGTATCCCAACGATAGTAGCTATAACAAGGATGCGCATACGACCGGCAAAGAATTGAGTCAGAAGATCTTGGACGAGCTTACCGCCCTGGGGCTTTCGGACCGTGGCATCAAAACAAAGGACACGCAAACTAACAGCAAGTATCCTGATGGCAGTGTGCGCGACTATTACGGCGTTATCGCCAACGCGCGTGAGCGCGGCATTCCGGGCATCATCGTCGAGCATGCGTTCATTTCAAATCTGGAAGAGAACAGGAAGCTTGCAGATGATGCGTTCTTGCGACAGCTTGGTCAGGCCGATGCGCGTGGTATCGTCAAAACCTTCGACTTGCAGAGAAAAGGTGGGGCTTGGCAGCAGCAGGCTGATGGAAGCTGGAAATATCAGTACGCCAACGGCTCTTATGCGGTGAACGCTTGGGTGACCGATAACAAGAAGCAGTACTGGATCGATGCGAACGGCACGATGGTTACTGGCGTGTGCGCAGTGGATGGCAAGGTCTATCACTTCGATTCATCAGGTGTTCTGCAAATGACTGCTGGCTGGAAGCAGCTTAATGGCAACTGGTATTACTTTACGAAGTCGGGCGCTGCTCAAACCGGTTGGGTGAAATCGGGCAGCAAATGGTATTACCAGGATCCCGGGAGTGGGGTCATGAAGACCGGCTGGGTCGATGTTTCGGGCAAGAAGTACTTCCTCACCGCATCAGGTGCGATGCGCAGCTCAACGGGCTGGTTCAAAGATGGTGGCAACTGGTATTGGATCACCGGTTCAGGTGCGGCAGCAACTGGCTGGGTGAAGGCAAAGGGGAAATGGTATTACCTGGATCCTGCGAGCGCGGTCATGAAGACCGGCTGGGTCGATGTTTCGGGCAAGAAATACTTCCTCAACTCATCCGGCGCGATGCGTACGAGTGGCTGGTTCAAAGATGGTGGCAACTGGTATTGGATCACCGGTTCAGGTGCGGCAGCAATGGGCTGGGCGAAGGTGAAGGGCAAATGGTATTACCAAGATCCTTCCACGGCCATCATGCAGACTGGCTGGAAGCAAGTTGGCCAAGAGTGGTATTACCTCAATGCCAATGGAGACATGAAAACGGGTTGGTTCAAGCAAGGATCTACCTGGTATTACTTGAAGGGTTCTGGCGCTATGGCGGTTGGTTGGCAGACCGTTAATGGTAAGCAATACTACTTCGATTCAGATGGCAAGATGTTTACTGGTGAACACAACATCGATGGCAAGCCATGTTTCTTCGATGCTTCGGGTGTGTTCGTCGGCAATGGCACGCCCATCATGGGTGTTGCAAAGACGAATGCTGCCACGATGACCAATGCGTTTGTTCGCCAGCTTGCCCTAATGGGCAAATCGTATCCCTCTGATGTTCTTGGCGCAGGTGGTGCGCCTGACCCCGCAACCTTCTGCCAGATCATCTATGAAGAGGCGACGGCAGAAGGGGTGCGCCCCGAAGTGGTGTGGGCGCAAGTTATGTGGGAAACTGGCTGGCTGCAAATGGGCGGCGACGTGAAGCTTTCTCAGTACAACTTTGCGGGTCTTGGTGCCACAGGTAATGGTGTTGCCGGTGCAGGCTTCCCTGATGTGCGCACGGGTATTCGAGCGCAAGTTCAGCATTTGAAATGCTATGCATCGACAGATGAGTTGAACAACGAGAAAGTCGACCCGCGTTGGTCGAATAGTTTACGGGGAAAAGCAAAGCTTGTTGAATGGCTCGGCATTCCAGAGAATCCGTTTGGCACAGGATGGGCTGCTAGCGCTGAATATGGTTATAACCTTCGCGGGATAATGAAAGATAAGCTGGGCATTTAGCCTGGTTATGCGCTACAATGATTTTCACGATCTCGGCATTCGCAGCAGTATCACACCATTCGTTCGAGATTGCTCAACGGGCAACAATTTAAGTGTTGAAACGGTCCATGCACGAAGGTTTGGTCGATTTGATGTACGTTGTTTGTTCGTGGATGGTGGGCAGCAAGGAAAGCTGCTTTATGCGGTGAAAGATCGACATGAAGGACTGTGGTTCGTACATGATGAAAAGAACTGAATTGGCATCGCACGCATGGTTTAAGGTTGCACTCTATGGCGCGCTTGCTTCGTTGCTCGCGGCGTTCTGCTTGATGGGCGCAAGTCAGATAGCATATGCAGACGATACGGAGAGCAACAACCCTCCTACGCAAGAAACCACCACTCCTTCTGGAACTACCGGTGAAGATGGAGATAACGGCACTGGCAGTGATAGCGATACTGACGCCGATACCGGTTCAACGGGCGGAGCGACCACTGAAAATTCTGGTAGTGGAACCACCGGAACTACCACCGATAAGAACCCAGGCAACACCACGAAGCCCACAAATCCTTCAACGGAGGATCAAACCACAGCTCCCGATACTCAGAAACCTGAAAAGAAACCAACCAAAGCAGGTTGGTTGCAGGATGGCGATGGCACCTGGTATTACTTCACGAATCCGAATGCCAAGCCTACTACTGGCTGGGTGAAATCGGGCGGCAAATGGTACTGGATGCAGCCTGAGAAGAATGGCGCGATGGCTACGAGCACCTGGATAACTGACCAGGGAAAACGCTATTATGTTAACGCTTCAGGTGTCATGGTGAAAGGCTGGATCAAGCTTGGTTCTGACTGGTACTACGCCAACAAGTCAGGTGCCCAGGTCATGAACGGCTGGGTGAAGTCCGGCAGCAAGTGGTACTGGCTGCAGGGCGATCAAGAGGGCAAGATGGCTGCCAACCAGTGGATCACCGATCAAGGTAAGCGTTATTACCTTATGGGCAGTGGCGCTATGGCGACCAAGTGGTTCAAGATCGGAAACGATTGGTATTACGCTAACAAATCTGGTGCTCAGCAGACGAACGGCTGGCTGAAGTCCGGCGGCAAGTGGTACTGGCTGCAGGGCGATGAACAAGGCCTCATGGCTGCTAATCAGTGGATCACCGACCAAGGAAAGCGGTACTATCTCACAGGTAGTGGTGCTATGGCAACAAAGTGGGTCAAAAACGGTTCTGACTGGTATTACACGAACAAATCTGGCGCTCGTGTGATGAGCGGCTGGATCAAGTCGGGCAGCAAGTGGTACTGGCTGCAGGGCGACAAAGAGGGCCTCATGCTTGCCAACGAGTTGAAGACCATTGAAGGTAAGCAGTATTCGTTCGCGAGCGATGGTGCAATGCGCGCAAATAGCCAAGTGAACCTCGGCGACGATGTGGCTGGCTACGCTTCTTCGTCTGGCGCTGTTTCTCGTATCGGTGAATACAAAGATGGCAAACTTGTTTTGACCGATGGCAATGGCAAGATTCAAACAGGCTGGCAAAAGAAAGCTGGCAAGTGGTTCTATGGCGATGAAGGCGGTGTAGCTCATATTGGCTGGCTCAAGTTGGGTAAAACGTGGTATTACCTCGATAGCAGCGCCGCTATGGTAACTGGCACGCGCACAATCGATGGCAAAACGAATATCTTCGCTGCTTCAGGCAAATGGCTTGGAACCGATGCAATGGTCACGAAAGCTCAGGGCTATTCTAGTGGTACTCCTTGGCTGATCCTGGTCGATCGCGGACGCCACACAGTAGGCCTTTTCCACGGCTCAAAGGGCAATTGGAATCTTGAACAGAAGTTCTCTTGCGTAACAGGTGCGCCTGGTAGCCCGACCATTACTGGCACGTTCCGTACAACGGGCGGCAAAGCTATGTCGCTCACCACCGACAGTCGCGCCCGTTGGTGCACGCAGATCTCGGGCGGCTACTTCTTCCACACGATCCTCGCTTCAACCAGTGAACTCGGCCATAGTCTTTCTCATGGTTGCATAAGACTTGCACCTGCGAATGCTCAGTGGATCTATCACAACATCAAGGGCGGAACTACTGTTTCGATCTATAACTAGCGGTTGGCAATATAGTCCAGCAAGTGAGCGCGTCTCTTCACAGGGGCGCGCTTTTGTTTGCCACTGAAAAGATTCTTGTCGCATATGTTCAAAAAAATGTTATATTCAAAATAGTTGAACATCAAACACAAGTGAACACTTGCGATAGGAAAAGAATCGATCATGCTCACGCGAAACGAATTTGAAGTCCTGGATAGCCTTAATGCGAACGCGCGCATAAGTCAGCGCGACATTGCGCAGAAAAAGGAATTATCTGTTGGTTCGGTCAATGCTGCATTCAAATCCCTTGTTTCTCTTGGACTAGTAAGCGATGGAACGCTTACCAAGAAAGGCGAAGATGAGCTCGCTCAATACAAGGTCGATAATGCGATCATTTTGGCAGCAGGCCTTTCACGCCGCTTTGCTCCGATCTCTTACGAGCAGCCGAAAGGGCTCCTTACAGTGCGCGATGAAGTATTGATCGAGCGTCAGATCAAGCAACTTAAAGAAGCGGGTATCGAGGATATTACCGTTGTGGTTGGCTATAAGAAGGAGCTCTTCTTCTATCTTGAAGACAAATACGATGTCGATATCGTGGTGAACGAGGAATATGCGACGCGTAACAATAATTCATCGCTCAAGGTTGCGGAAAGCTTGCTAGGGAACACCTACGTTTGTTCCTCGGACGACTATTTCATCGAGAATCCTTTTAAGCCGTATGTATGGAAGGCTTTTTATTCCGCGCAATATGCTGAAGGTCCAACTGAAGAATGGTGCATGGAGGTTGGAGCTGGTCAGCGTATTACTGACGTGACCATTGGTGGCGAGAATGCATGGTATATGATCGGACATGTCTATTTCGACCGTGCTTTTTCTGACCATTTCGTTGAAGTGCTCAAAGAAGAATATGATCTGCCAGCAACAGCGCCAAAGCTTTGGGAGCAGATCTATGTCGATCATATCGATGAGTTCGATATGCGTATGAAGAAGTATCCTTCGGACTACATTTTCGAATTCGATTCTCTTGACGAGGTCCGCAAATTCGATCCATACTTCTTGGAAAACATCAACTCGAAGATCTTCGATAATATCGAAGCGGTGCTCAAGTGCGATAAGAACGATGTGAGCGATGTCTATCCTTTAAGCCAAGGACTCACGAACCTCTCGTGCCATTTCCGAGTTGGTGAAGATGAGTATGTCTATCGCCATCCTGGTGTGGGAACTGAAGAACTCATCGATCGTCATGCTGAAAGCGTTGCGCAACGAGCCGCAGCTCAGCTTGGTTTGGACAACACCTATATCTATGAAGATGAGAACGAGGGTTGGAAGATTGCCCGCTTCATCACGAATAGCCGCGCTTTGGATCCACATGATCCTGAGCAGCTTGAGACCGCTATGAAAATGGCGCGTCAGCTGCATGATCAGGATATCAAAGTCGAGCGTAGTTTTGATTTTTATGATGAGAGCCTCCGCTACGAAGAGCTCTTAGGTGGGTCTCAAGCGCTCGAGGCTGTTCCCGGCTACAAGGCGCGTGCGGAGAAGTTTGCCCGTCTTAAAGCATATGTGGAACAAGATAATGCGCTCATCTGCCTTACCCATAATGACTTCTTTTACTTGAATTTCTTGCTCGACGAAAATGATCGCTACTACTTGATCGACTGGGAATACTCGGGAATGTCAGATTATGCCAGCGATTTCGGCACGTTCGTTGTTTGCTCTCAGCTTTCGGAGAATGAGGCTCTGCAAGCACTCGAGTATTACTACGGTAGAAAACCCACAGAAGCTGAACTGCGGCACAACTTTGCCTATGTCGCCTTCGCGGGTTGGTGCTGGTATGGCTGGTCGCTCTATAAGGAATCGCGTGGCGAAAACGTAGGCGAGTGGTTCTACATCTATTACAAGTACGCAAAACGTTATTTGGAAAAGGCGCTTGCACTTTATGAGGCAGCGAAGGAAGAGCAAAAGGAGAATTAAATGAAGTATGGACTTATGAGTGGCTGCCTGTGGGCACTTGACACCACGATCTTAGCCATTGCGCTTTCGATGGCTCCCTTCATCAACACGGTCGAGGCTATCGCGTTTGCTTCGATTGCGAGCGCGGCGCTCCACGATGTGTTCTGTGCGATCTGGATGTTCGTCTATATGGGAGTGCGCGGTCGTTTGAAGGATACAGTTGCGGCGCTCAAGACGCGTAGCGGTAAGGTGGTCATGCTGGGCGCATTGCTTGGTGGTCCGATCGGCATGAGCGGCTATGTGATCGCGATCAATAACATCGGGCCAGCCTATACGGCTATGATCTCGGCATTCTATCCTGCGTTCGGCGCGCTCATGGCGATGCTGTTCTTGAAAGAGAAGATGCAGCTGAAACAATTCATTGCGCTTCTCGTTGCGCTTGGTGGCATCTTCATCATGGGCGCGGTCACGGTTACGAACGACCAATACGGCGATGCCCTGATCGGTCTTGTTTGTGCGCTCTTGTGCGTAGTGGGCTGGGGCTCTGAAGCGGTCATCTGCGCATGGGGCATGCGCGATGATGCCGTCGACAATGAGACAGCGCTGCAGATTCGTGAAACCACTTCTGGCTTGGTGTATCTGTTCGTTGTCTTGCCAGTGTTCGGCGCGTGGTTCTTCGCTCTGCAAGCAGTGCCCACGCTTGGCACCGCAGTAGTTGCACTTTCGGCGCTCATGGGTACCGTTTCCTATTTGTTCTACTACAAGGGAATTGCCGTGATCGGTGCGGCGAAGGGCATGGCGCTCAACATCACCTATTCTGCGTGGGCTGTTGTATTCGGTTTCGTGATTTTGGGCACGGTGCCGGGTGTTGTCGAGATCGTGTGCTGCTTCTTGATCATGGGCGGCACAGTGCTTGCAGCAAGCGATTGGAAGGAACTCTTCAGCAGGCGCAAGAAGAATGGTCCTGGTAAAGGTATCGAGAGCGCTTCGAATGAGACGGAGACAGACCGCGGCAATCAACTGCAGGCACAGGCTCTTCCAGAGCTTGAGGGCTAACGGAAGGCTCAGGAGAAAAGGGATAGCTCTGTCGCGAAAAGAAGACTATAGGTACAATGAAGAAGTTGGCCTATTGATTTTGATACGGAGCAGCCTTCATGTCTCAAAAGACCGCAAGCATCATCATTCCTTGCTACAACGTTGAAAAGTATTTGCCACGATGTCTTGATTCGTTGGTGGACCAAACACTCAACGATCTTGAGATCATCTGTATCAATGATGGTTCTCCGGACAATTGCCTGGCTATCTTGCGTGATTATGAGCAGCGCTATCCTGGCACCATCGTGGTGATCGATAAAGAGAACGAAGGTGTATGGCGTGGGCGTCTCGATGCGATTGCGATCGCGCGCGGAGAATATATCGGCTTTGTCGATAGCGACGATTATGTTGAACCAGATTTCGCTGAACGTCTCTATAGTGCGGCCAAAGAAAATGACGCAGATATCTCAGTTTGTGGTTTTCGCCGGGTGGATGTTGATACGGGCAAAACGCTGTCCACCGAGATGGCCGAAGAGCGCGCGCCGTTCTTCGTGGAGTTCGAGCCACAACGGTTGCTCGAGCTCAATGGAGCGCCGTGGAATAAATTCTTCAGGGCTGAGATCCTGAAGGGGATTCACGATTTCGAAAACCCGCCACGTATTTTCGACGATATGATGCTTCACCTGCTTACCTATCCTCAGGTGAAGCGCGTTGCCTTTACGCCTCATGCGCTCGTGAACTACATCATTCGCAACGATTCGATCATGACAACGATCGATAAGAGCAAGATAGCATCGACCTACGAAGCGATGCTTGAGGTCAAAGAGGTTTACCTCAAAGAGGCAAGTGGTAAGCTCCTTTATTTCCTCGATGCAGCTGCATTTCTTCACTTGGGGCTTTCACTCATGTTTCGTATCTCATACGATAAAACAGCCGATCTTTCAGCAGAGCTAAACTACAATCGTGCGTATCTCGATAAGAATTTTTCTACATGGAATTCTAACCAGATCATCTCTGCCCGTAATGCGCGCAAGTATAAGGGTGCGCTACGTAAAACCTATTATGGGCGCATCATCTACAATTCAGGGTTGATGGGCGTTGCGTTGCAGGCGTATCGCGCCATGATCAACGCCGGCCACGATATAAAGTGGTAGAACGTTCTTGCCTTAATCAGAGAGTTCGTCTTCTTTGAGGTATATCTTCATCGGGTGGGGAATGCGCTTGTCTTCTGGAGGAAGGGTTTTCCAATCTCCATAGCACGAAGCAAGCACTTCATCGTAAGATGCAGGAATGCAGTACTGTCGATTTTCGAAGGTCATTGTTGCTGGTTCGAACCATTCTTTTGGGAGCGCCTTGTCCCGTTCGGTGATGCCAAGAATCTCTGCGTAGCATGAGGGGTCGTAATCGGCCCAATCTAAAACAGCCTGATCCATTTTCATGGCATAGTGAATCGAGCCTTTGCGGCGATAAAAAGGAACAACAATCCGCTTCACTATTCGTGCGAGAAGCGAAGCACCCTTCTTTGGATCGGAGATTGCGAACATGCGCGCCGTGTTCCAGTAGGCAATGCGTCGGGATAGGCTTTTTGCGTTAAGCGGCATATCATCGAGAGGAAATATATCGATCCAAGCTCCAAGCTCTTCGCCGCCTTCACAGTACTCTTCATCGACCAGGGTACGTGTATCGATTATTCTGCCATAGGGAAAGCGGGATTGTTCGTTACGGCAATGGGCAAGATGTGAAGAATTGCGAAGGCGCCAGTCGTTGAAATGCAAAAGTAAACTTTCGAAATCTTCACGTGGCATCATGACATCTACGTCGTCATCCCAAGGAATGAATCCCTGGTGGCGAGCGGCTCCGATCAAAGTTCCGTAAGCTAGATAGTATCTCAGGCCATGCGATTCACAGATGTCTGCAAACTCTTCAAGGAGTTCAATCTCGATCTTTTGGATTTCTCGACGACTCAGTTCTCTCATAGGTTCCCCTTTTACCGCGTGAAAAGATCGTCGATATCATCGTTACCGAGGTTTAATTCTTTCTTTATTTGCGAAGTGGAAACACCTGGGGTTCGGTCAAGATAAACAACCTCGCAGCAGTCTCGCAGACATTCAAATCGAGGGTCGCCTTCCCAGTCGCCGCCCATTACTACCACATCGACATGATAGTCTTCTACATCGCGCCTCTTCTGATCCCATGATGATTCGGGAATAACGAGGTCAACATAACGCACAGCTTCAAGCATCTCTTTGCGGGTTTCGTAATCGTGGTAAGCCAGTTTTCCCTTTTCAGCATTAAATTCATCGGATGATACTGCGACGATCAGATAATCTCCTAGGTCTTTTGCTCTTTTCAGGAGACGAATATGTCCATAATGGAGCAAATCATAAGTTCCGTATGTGAGAATTCTTTTCATAATGATCTACTTTCAATGAGAAACCGAAAGGCATAGATGCTATTCGACAATGATTGAAATTATCAGCTTCATTATAGTTTAGGGTAATTCGCCGCTTGATGACATTTTAGAGACTATAGAAGAGCGCCTTCTATGCTCTTAAGAGGTTCAGCGCCCACTTGAAACGCTTTATGTTCGTTATGCTATATATAGCGCAAATGACCGTTATGACAACCCATGCTGTCCATAGAGGAAGAAGCGCAGTAGCTATCGCAAAACAGACCGTGATAACGATCGAGCCTATCATCGAGCTGATCTTTTGTACCTCGAATTCTCGTCCGATATACCATTCGGTATACAGAGAGCGAACAATCACCGCCAAGACGGCTCCTCCAAAGACGATACCGATCGAATGAAAACAGAATGTTCCAACAACGGCGAACAGTGCGCTTATGCCCAACGTAGCGATATTGATCGCTAATAGACGACTCTCTTTGCGCAGTACCCATAAGAAAGTATTACCTACCACACCCATTCTGCTGTTGAATATGCACAAGGGCATGAGTAGTGCAAAGAAGGTAAAACTCGCTTCATACTGCGGCAGCCACCAGGTAAGAAGGGCTGCCATAGGAGCATAGAGGACATAGGTGAGAGGCAGGAGTACATCAAGACCATTGCTTGCTGCCAGATAGAAATTGACCGCTTCGTCTTTCTTAGCTTGGCGAAGCGCAGGGAAGAGGACCATGCTTGCTTGCGACACGAGTGTCATGACGAAAGATGTGATGGAAACAGCCAAGGAGACGATGCTGAATTCTTCGATGCCCCAGTTCGCATCCACCATGAATCGAGCAATACCTAAGATCAATGACCCAGCTATGGTTGAGAGCAAGAGTTTGCTGCCAGCTCTAATGCTCTTCCAGGCTAAGCGGAATGCAGCTTGAATATCGACAAGGCCAGCATGAAGGAAGTCGCGTCCTTTCCATAAGGAAAACCCAAGTGAAGCCAAACGGGCGATGGCATAGAAGAAAACATAATGCCTGAAATCGGAATCACCTGTAACGAGCATTACCAAGAGGGGCGCAAGAAAACACGTGCAATTGATTATGGTTGAGATCGAATAAAGCTTCGATTCGTTCATTGCTTGGAAAAGATATCCAAAGAAGTTAGAGCAGTTGTTAAGGAGAAGATAAACTGCCGTCATTAGAATAACGAAGGAGCGATCACCATCGAACACCCCTGAAAGCGCTACCGCAACGATGATGCCTGCAAAGATGAATTGATAGCCGCATTCGACCCAAAACTGAGAGGCAAGTTGCTTTTTGTTCGTTTCATCCCTTCGTTTGCCTCCCTCGATGAGGTACACGCCATCATTCAAGCCGAGCGTAAAAAGCGACAGATAGGTGGTGTAGAAAATGAAGAGCTGCCAATAGCCGAAGTCTGCAACGCCGAGCAACTTGGGAACGATGAGTGAGGTCAAAAGACCAACGAGCGTACTGAGGCCTTGGGCGCCTAACGCAACAGAAAAGTTCGAGAGGATGGAGCGATAGTCCATAGATGGTCTGTCCCTTAAGCCGTTCTGTTGTCAGCGAATTCATGGATATGGTGCATGCCTCCTACACGTTTTTCTTCAGGAGGAAGGGTCATGTAGTCGCCGTAGAGATGGGTCAGGAACACGTCAGTATCGTGAGGCACTTTGCACAGGCGACCCTCGAAATCTGCTTCGCCGCACTCGAACAACACGTTCTGCGGAATGAGTTCTTTGCCAGGAGCATAGGCGGTTCCAAAGTTGTAGAGGTATTTTGTCGGTTGATCCTGGTATTGGGTCATGGCCTTTTTGAGAGAAGAGATGAGCTTATCTCTCGGAATGAATTTGGTAACGAATTTCGCCCCGTAGTATAGGATAGGGAATAACCTGCCTCTTCCTTTCGGCATGCCATATCCGCACTTTACGATATAGAGATTCTGTAAGAAGGAAATCTTGCGGTAGCGAGCTTTTTGAATGTGATCATCATCAGGCATCTCATCAAATGGAAAGATGTCCAACCATACTCCCTGTGACATAGGTAGAAAGTAGGAATAGTATTCGGAAAGGATAGTATCTTTTGCGCGAATCTTTCCAAAGATAAAGCCACAACCGGGCTCGGAATCCATGGTTTGGTATACGTAGCGATCATCAAGTTCTTCCTTGGCTATCTGCTCGAAGCGCTCATATTCTGAACGAGGCATACCTACATCGATGTCGTCGTCCCAAGGAATGAAGCCGCTATGCCGAACAGCGCCGAGACAGGTACCTGCTGTAAGAAAGTAAGTGAGGCTATGTTTGTTTGCGATGCGGAGAAACTCATCGAATATTTCTAGCTCGATGGCTTTGATTGCGGAAAGGTCGTCTTGCTCCATCGTTTCTCCTTCTTAGTGTTCGATTGCACAAAAACAGTCTATCGCATTGTTTCCTGAGAGTTGCAGCAACCATCAATTCTATTGACGAGCTTGTTTATTGTTCAGTTGCTGCTGTCGGTACGAGTAAAGTCTAAATTAGCGTATAATCTCGTTTTAGGTTGAATATGCTCTATGTTTTATTTCATTAAGGAACCTAGTGAAAACACTGCTCATCATACCTGCTTATAACGAAGAGGAATCGCTCAAAGCAACGATCGATTCGGTGCAAAAAGAAGCGCCAGATGTCGATTTCCTTATCGTTAACGATGGGTCGACCGATGGAACCGAGCGGGTTTGTCGAGAAAACCACTATCCCTTTCTTGATCTTGCGACTAACCTCGGCTTGGCAGGTGCCTTTCAGGCCGGCTTGAAATATGCCTATCGTCATAACTACGATTGCGCGATTCAGTTCGATGCCGACGGGCAGCATCTTCCTGAGTACATTGCTGAATTGCGCGATGCGGTCAAGATCTACGACATCGCTATTGGATCGCGCTTCATCGATCAAAAAAAGCCAAATTCGTTGCGCATGTTTGGAAGCAATTTGATCCAATGGTCAATCAAGGTCACTACAGGGAAGAATATTACCGACCCCACTTCAGGCATGAGGGCATTCAACAAGCGCATGATCGCCTATATGGCTAACGGACTCAATTATGGGCCTGAGCCCGATACGGTATCGTATCTTATCAAGCGCGCTGGAGCGAAAGTTGTTGAAGTGCCCGTTGAAATGCGGGAACGTGTTGCAGGTGAGAGTTATTTGAAACCATGGAGCTCTGCGATGTATATGATGCGCATGGCGATCTCGATCCTCTTTTTGCAGTTTTTCCGTAAGAAGATCGGGGGTGATGGCCAGTGAGTCTTGTTTTGCGCATTGGTCTTATCGTCGTTTCTGTCCTTACGCTTATCTTCATTACGCGCAAGGTGCGCAACGCACAGGTGAAGCTTGAAGATTCGATCTTCTGGTTCTGCGTCGCTGGCTTATTGCTCATCTTGAGCATCTTCCCGCAGGTGTTCTTCGTTATTTCGGATTTTGCAGGCATCATCTCTCCTGCGAATCTGGTGTTCTTGCTCTTCATCTTCATCCTGCTCATCTTGGGTTTCAATCTCAGCGTTCATCTTTCTCAGACCGACACGAAGCTCAAGGAGCTCACGCAACAGCTTGCCATTGAGAAGTTCGAGCGCTATTGCAACGATCGTGAATTGCAGGTTGCTCAAGACGAGGTCGAGCAAGCGAATAGGCAAACGAATGTCGCTATCGTAGAAGAAACCGTCATCATAGACGAGCGCTAGGAAGAGGTTCTCATGAGTAACCATTCGCCTCTTGTGAGCGTTCTTGTTCCGATATGCAATGTAGAACGGTATTTGAGAAAATGCCTTAAATTCTTGGTGCGTCAAACGCTCGAAGATATTGAGATCATCTGCATCGACGATGGTTCAACCGATGCTTCCCCTCAGATTCTGGCTGAATACGCGAAGAATGATGCGCGCATCAAGATCATCACCAAGCCGAATTCGGGCTATGGCGACTCTATGAACAAAGGACTTGAGCTTGCGCAAGGCGAGTATATCGCCATTGTAGAATCTGATGATTTCATCGACGAAGATGGGCTTGAGCGTATGGTCACGCTTGCGCAGGATAACGATGCGGAGGTTGTTAAGACCAACTTTTATACGCATATGAGCGGTATCGATTATCACGAAGACCCGATTCTGCCCAATCTCGAGCATTGCTCGTGCGGCGTTGTTTTCGATCCGCGCGAAAAGCAGGATATTTTTCTTACTCAGCCTGCTATTTGGAGTGCGCTGTATCGGCGCGATTTCCTCTTAGCTAACAAGGTTGACTTTCTTCCTACGCCAGGAGCCTCTTTTCAGGATACCTCGTTTAATTTCAAGGTATTCGCATGTGCTCGTCGTGTTTGTTTGAGCAATGAAGCCTGCCTTCACTATCGCATCGACAATACGAACTCTTCGGTTAAATCGCTCGAAAAGGTCTTCTGCATTTGCGATGAGTATGTAGAAATGTGGCGTTTTTTGGAAGAGCGCGGTTTGCTCAAAACGTTCGGGAAACGTTTGGCGCAAGTGCAGTATGGGGGTTATCATTGGAACCTTCATCGTCTCACACCCAACTTGCAGTACCCGTTCTACCAGCGCTTCGTAGAAGATTTTCGTCAGCTACAAGAGCGGGGGCTTTTGGATGAGGCGGTATTCGACGAAGCGGTATGGCAAGAGCTATCGAGCATGCTTAGAGATAGCGAAGGCTTCTTCCGGGAGCATCTTGGACCGATCCCTGTTGAGCGTTCGTTCGCTGTCGTTTTCTCTTCTTCTGAGTTAAAGGCATCACAAAAAGCATTGCGTAAGCTTGTCGCGGCGCTTTCACAGCATGATGAATTGATTTGCCTTTATGATGCGCACGATGCTGCCTTTGCTGCGATGATCGCAGAAGCTCATACGCAAGATGCTCGTGTGGTTGATGGGATGCAGCTTGTCGAGAGCGAAACGTTCAAAACGATCGAGGGCAAGAATATTAGAGGTCAAAAACTCGTGGCGCTCGATCTATCGGATCTTCGTGCGAAATCACTTCAACGCGTGGTCTCTTGGATTAAGACAGGCATGGCTGAGCAGCTTGTTAGCGAAAGCGCGATCGGCTGTTGCTATGAAACGCAAGATCTTGTTGACGATGCGCGCGTGCTGCTTTGTGGTCTTTTAGCAGGAGGCTTCTATGGCAAGACGGGCTTTCAGAAGGAAGGTCCGAACTACTATCCTGCCTTGATCGCGCGGACATGTCATTTTACTGAAGGCGTGTTGCAAGCGAGCAAGAAGGACTATCTTGCGGCAAAGTCTGCATTCGATGGGTTGATCGAGTGGGTCTTTGCAGATGAGGTTTGCAAAACGGATAGAGGCTTTTTGCGCCGTATCTATACGAACGTGCTCATGTCTCTTTGGGCAGAATTGCTCGGAATCCATGATGCGCTTAGTTATAACGATCGAGTAGTGTTGGGCGCTAGGCCTTCCTCGCTTGATTATCCAGCACTTGAGATCGCTAAAGAGGGCGCACCAGTTGATCGATCAGGCGCACAAAATGCTTCTGATCCAGAGATAAGCATTATCATTCCGGTCTACAACGCAGAAGACTATGTGCTCACGTGTCTCGAATCTGTTCTCGGACAAGAGGGCGTTTCGATCCAGGTCATTTGCATCGATGATGGCTCGAGCGATCGTTCGGTCGCCATCATGGAAGAGATCGCTCAGGTCGATGACCGATTGAGCGTGTATGCGGAGTTAAATGGTGGAGCAGGTGCAGCGCGTAATCGTGGCATCGATCTTGCCAAGGGGCGCTTCCTTGCCTTCATCGACCCTGATGATTATTATCCGTCATCTTCGTCGCTTGCTCAGCTTTATGCAGCAGCTCTTCAGAATGATGCGAAGATGTGTGGTGGATCATTCATCTCATTCCTCCCATCAGGAGAGGTGAAACTGTCTTATTACGGCGATGAGACACCTTATACCATCAAAGAGGCAGGGTTTCGTTCTCTTGAGCAAGACCAGTTCGATTACGGTTGGATACGTTTCATCTACCAGCGTGAACTCTTTTCTGAGCAGGGCTTACGATTCCCGCTTTATCGCTGGTATGAAGATCCGGTCTTCTTCGTCAACGCGCTCTCTCTAGTGGGAGAGTATTACGTGATACCCGAGCCGGTCTATTGTTATCGCGAAGATTATAAAGAGCCATCGTGGTCATCGGCGAAGATCCGCGATATGCTCGCCGGCATTGCGCATAACCTTGCCTTCGCGCAGAAGAACGACTTGGATGGGCTGTATGCAAGATTGATCTATCGAATCGACTACGACTACGGCAAGGCCATTCTCGACGCAATCGATGATGAAGAGGTTCTTGCCCGCATTGCCGCTATCCAGGGGTCGCTCGAGATCGATCGCGTGGCGTATTTGAAAGAGAAAGGATATAAGGCATATATCCTCAAGCCACTCTATTATCGCGTTTGCGCCGAACGAAAGACTGCGGTGCGACGTCTTGCTGAAAAACTCGAGGCAAGCGGGTTGTACAAGACGATGCAAACGCACTATGAACGGTTCCGAAAAAGACATTAGGAAACGATAGCGCAATGATCCCTGAATTCATACTGTCATGCATCGTGGTAGCATTCGTGCTCTACCTGCCAGGATTCTTTATTCTCAAGGCAACACGCCTTTCGCAGTGGGAAGCGTTCGCGTTCGCTCCCTTTATCTCGATACCGGCTTATTGCATCCTTGGGATCGTATATGAGAAAGCAGGTCTAACCGCCAATGCTCTTAGCATCGGATTACCTGTTCTGATCGTGAGTCTCGTTGTGCTTGGTGTGAGCGCTGGCCATAAAAGAAAGCAGAACCAAAAGACAGGGAATGCGCGGATTTCCAAGCAGAGCAGCCTTGGGCTCTATCCATTACTGTATATAGGAGTGGGACTCGCGGTCTATTCCTTCTTCTATCTGAGTGCAATGCCCTCGCTCGGGCACGTTGCAGAAACCTACGATAACGTGTTCCACTACAATCTCATTCGAAGTTTTGTGGAATCAGGAGCATGGTCTTCTCTCGATGGATCGGTCTATCTTGAAGAAGGTGCGAATTATCCCTATGCCTTCTTGTCGCATGAGTTCTATCCCGCTGCTTGGCATACGATAAGCAGCTTTGCCGTTTCGCTTTTCAACCTGCCAGTCGGTGTTGCTGCAAATGCGACCAATTGCGTTTTCATCACGTGCGTGTTCTCACTTTCTAGCTGCTTGTTCTTGAATAGATTGTTCAAGTCGAATCATCTTGCATTGCTCATCGGAGCTTTTGTCACCTTCGCGTTCGGTGCGTATCCTTGGGTGATCCTGGCACATTGGCCGCTGTATCCGAATCTGGTCTCGACCGCCTTTGTGCCGCTGCTCTGTTTTGCTTTCATGCAAGCAGTTAGCTTGAGCGTTCCAAAAAAGCAGCGTGTAGCGTATGCGCTCTTGTTTATACTGGGTGTTATGGCGATAGCGTTCTGTCAGCCGAATGCTGTTTTTGTTGCGATGGTCATTCTCGCTCCCTATGTTGTATATGAAGGTTCGAAGGCTATCGCACAACATTTTGCTCGAGGAAAGGCAACAACGAACGAGCAAAAGAAGCTAGGGCGTGTACGGATCGCCTCAGGGATCATTCTTGCGTTGCTCATCGTTGCATTCTGGTTCGTGCTCTTCAAACTTCCCTTCCTGCAATCGACGGTCAACTATTATTGGCCTCCTCTTATGAGCGTAACGCAGGCGATAGCAAGTTCGATCAGCCTTTCCCTTGCGTTGCCTTTACCCCAATATGTCTTGGGAATCATGGTCTTGCTCGGCATCCTTTATATCGTCGTGAAAAAACAACGGTTAGCATGGATCGTTGTCTCGTATGCCTTGGCCGCAGGCATCTTTGTTGCCGCAGCTTCGTTGGGCAATTGTTGGCTCAAGCACTTTCTTGCAGGCTTCTGGTACACCGATCCGTATCGTGCCGCAGCGCTGGTGGGAGTATCCGGTGTTCCTTTGGCAGTTGCTGGACTCTATGCCTTGGTGAGGATCGTTCAAAAGATCCTAGCAACACTGCGTCCTGCTCATGCAGAAAGCCGGCAAAATAAGATCGCAGCTGGGATAGTCATTGCGCTCGTTTGCGTTGCCATCTATTCTCCCGTTGCGCCTGGTAACCTGCCGTTCTTCAAGCATGTGCAAAACATCACGGCAACTCACGCAGGGCGCGAGATCGATGTTCCTTATACCGACACCGAAAAGAATTTCGTCGATAGAGTGAACGAGTTGATAGATGAAGACGATGTTGTTCTGAATCTCCCTTACGATGGTTCGATGATGGCCTATGGCTTGAGCGATCTGTCCGTTTACTACCGATCGATCGCTGGCTATGGAAGGGCGAGCGAATCTGAGCAGGGTGCGCTCATGCGCGAGCAGCTTTCTTCGCTTGCAACCAACGAGCAGGTACAAGAGGCTGTTCGCGAAACGAG
Source organism: uncultured Eggerthella sp. (assembly GCA_900542525.1). Lineage (GTDB taxonomy): Bacteria > Actinomycetota > Coriobacteriia > Coriobacteriales > Eggerthellaceae > Anaerotardibacter. The sequence continues at coordinate 96,769 of UQNZ01000006.1, read as the reverse complement.
TGCGGATTATGTTTTGATCATGGCCAACGGTGAAGATCAGCTGAACTTCACGAGCGCCTATGATCCTGAACTTTGGAAGGGGATCGAATCCATCAACGAGAACACTCCTGGATTCGAGTTGGTTCTTTCCGAGGGAGACAAGAAGCTCTACCGGATCGTTTCTTCCTACTAGGCATGTTGCTTGCAAGGCACTTCGAACATCTGCGGTGTTTGTTATGATGGTTCAGAAAACGAGAGAGTCCGAAAGGACGGAGCGCACATATGAGTTTAGTTCGCCATACGTTATCAAATGTCATTCTTCCTACGTCCGCTGATCCGCTTGGCGGGTGGGATCTGTATTGCAAGCACGAATCCCTAAGCGACGATCTTGCGCATCGTGGTGCGGAAGTCGTTTCAGGGGAAGGTCTTTCTTTTTCGGGAACGCTCGACCTCTTTACCTATTTCAACGCCTGTTCACTCGCGAAGTGGAAGCGTTATACGCAGATCGAGGAAGTTACGCTCGAACTTGTTGTTGACGATCTGAATTGCGTGATTGGATGGGTTGGTCGCTCGGAAGGAGACGCGGCAACGCAGACGCTGGTGAGTGGCTCGCGTCTGTCGTATTTCACCCATGAAGAAATCGAACAGGGACTCTATTGCGTTACGGTCCCCGTGCCAAAGACCGATAAGCAGGTGGTAGGTTTTGTGCTGCAGGCGCGTGAAGCCATCTGTCTTAAAAGTGGCGTGTACTACACGATGGTCGATGAATCTCGGATCAACCCGGTCGTTTTGGCACTCTGCACCACCACCTTCAAGAAAGAAGACTACATCATTCCCAATATCGAGATGGTGAAAGAGGAGATCATCGCATCCGACGAACCGATCGCGTCCCATTTTCAGATGTTCGTTATCGACAATGGTCAGACGCTTGATAGAGATGCGCTCAGCAGCGATCAGGTGCATGTGATCCCTAACAAGAACGTGGGCGGATCAGGCGGGTTCGCTCGCGGCATGATGGAAGCGATAGCCAGCGATACGGGCGTTACCCACGTACTGCTCATGGATGATGATGTGAGCGTATCGACCGAATCCATCAAGCGTACGTTCAATTTGCTTTCTTTGTGTAAGGGTAAGTATCTTGATGCGTTCATCAACGGTGCTATGTTGCCGATCGAAGAACCGTATCGTCTGTTTGAAGACGTGTCCTATGTGAGGCGCACTGGTGGCTATTGTGCTATCAAGAAAGGCCTGATGATGAACGAGGCTGCGGACATCGTCCAAAATGAGGCGATCGACGTGGAGGTTCCCAATGCGTATGGAGCGTGGTGGTTCTGCTGCATTCCTGTAAAGCGCATCAGGGAAGTTGGCTTGCCGCTGCCGCTGTTCATTCGTTGCGATGATGTGGATTATGGCATTCGTTCTCAGCCGATCTACATGACCATGAATGGCATTTGCGTTTGGCATGCTGGCTTCGAAGACCGCTTCCGCCCCTCGGTCGATTGCTATCAGTACATTCGAAACTACTTGATCACTATCGCAGTCAATCAAATGCCAAACGAGAAATTCTTCATGGCGCGTATCATGCGCGATGTTCATCTCAATATGCGTTTCATGGCCTATGACACCGTCGAGCTCATACTGGATGGATTGGCAGACTATCTTAAAGGGCCGGAGTTCATCATGCGCCCGAATGGCGAGACGATCATGCAAAAAAAGGGCAAGAAGAACGAGGTCATGGTGCCCTACGAAGAGCTTGATCTCGAGTGCCTTTCAAGCGTGCCTGCAGGCAAGGACCTCCAGGCGAAGGAATTCACGCCGAAGGCGCAGTTCATCAAGCTGTGGCGTACGCTGCCCTACGATCGCCATCTCGTGCCGCAAGCATTGTTGCGTGACCGCATGGGTAAGGCCATCTATACCTCTGCTGCGCATCTTGCAGTGGATTCTGCGCTTACGACCCGTATCGCAGCGGTCGATCACCACGGTGAGGTCGCGGCCATCCGTACGATCGACCATGATCGCTATCGCGCGCTCATGGACCGCTGGCATGCGCTCCAAAAAGACTATCGCAAGCACGGCAAGGCAGTGCGCGAAGCTTATGCAGCTGCAAAGCCGAGGCTCACGTCTTGGGAGTTCTGGAACGAGTATCTGGGTACCGATCTTCACCCCAACCAGGGATAGCTCATGGACCTTACGAACGCGCGAATCCTTATCACACATACCACGATCTCCCAGATCATGGGTTCCACGATCGTGACCGCGCAGCTAGCGAGTTGCCTGAAGCGTAAAGGTGCCCAGGTAGTGGTGTTCGCATCAACCTTCGAGGGCTCCTTGAAAGAGATGTTCGAGCGGGATGACATTCCTGTTATTACTGATGAAGAGGCGGATATCGACCTCTATTCGTTCGATTACGTATGGGTCAATTCGCAGGTTTTGCCGTTTGCGTTCGTGCGGGCATTGGATGCGTTCAATGCGTCCTCAGAGCAAGAACAAGAAGAACGCTTGTCGAATCTGCCGCGTTTCATCTTCAATCATATGGGCGCGATGGAGACGGTATGCGATGAATACCCGTACATCCCGCTCCTTGAAGAGTCGATCGCTTCGCTTGAGGTGTATGTTTCGCCCGAAGCACGTGATGCGATGCAGCCTTTCTACGATAAAGCGCTGAACGAGAGCATCCCTCAGACGCTCTTTCCCAATCCAGCACCTTCTGAGTTTGCCTTCGATCGGGTGATTCCCGCAAAAGGAGCGCGCCCTCAGTCGGTCTTGTGTGTTTCTGGCCATATGCCCGTTGAAGTCGGCGAAGCGTTGGAGCTTTTGCGGAAGCGGGGCCTCAATGTTCACCATATTGGAGCGGGAGCAGATGAACGTGAGGTTACCCCTGAGGTTATCCAGGACTTCGATGTGGTGATTACCATCGGCAAGACGGTTCAGTATTGCATGCTCTCCGCTACGCCGGTTTTCGTCTACGACTATTTGGGGGGATTCGGCTATTTGGACGGTGAGAATATCGAGCGCGCTCGCTATGCGAATTTCTCGGGTCGCGGGGGTGTGAAGATGGCAGCTGGAGAGATCGCCGCTTCGCTTTTGGACGACTATGAAGCGGCAGTAGCCTATTTCTTTTCCCAGCGTGAAGCATGGCGCGAACACTACTGTCTCGATGCGCGCGTTGATGAGGTCTTCGCGCTCGCTCAGCCGCGCAAAACACTCTCATTCCCTTATCCTGGCTACACGAAGGTGCTATTGCAGCAAGAGCGATTCGCCGTGCGCTTCTGGCGGACATGGGCTGAGTATCATACGCTTTTCGCTTGGACCGAGGACAGTCGGGAGATGATCGATCAACTGGTGGGCAGCATCGAGGACATCAAGGGTAGCATGAGCTTCAAAGCAGGACGAGCCATTACCTCACCCGCCCGTCTCGTACGCGACCTGCTCAGTCGCAAACCTGAGTAGCTCGAGCTGCTTCAAGTGCCTTCCCGATCAATTCCTGATCGTTCTTATTGGAGCGCGTTTCGCCCCCAATGAAAGAGAGCGTTTCAATGTTCGCTGCATGGTCAGCAACGAAATCCATGATATTCGCAACGCTATCGAGACTTTGAGAATCTTCGAGCCAGATGAACGCATGATGTAATCCTACATATGCTCCCACAGCAAGGATGTCGTACAGACTCCAGATCGAAGATATGACAACCTCGCCTTCAGGGACAAGACCTTGTTCGATCTGCCAATCGTTGATCATGCGGCTTGCGTCAAAGAGGCTCGTGCCCACGATCCTGATAACTTCAAGACCGTATGCTTTGTAATGATCGATAAGATCGAAGCTCAGTCCGCCCAGCGAGATCAGCCGATCGAAGCACTTTGCGTCAACGAGCTCACGGACCTCTTCGGTAAGCTGGTTGTTGCCAACGCTGAAGAAAAGCGGGCACTTCTGCCCATAGATGAAAGGCATGAAGGAAAGAACATCGCCGATGCAGCCATCGTAGGTAACGAATGCGGTATCGCTCCATCCACTGCCGTATTCGATGCCGGCGCGATACACCGCCATCGTGAGCTCTTGTAGGGTATTCCCTGGTATCTGGTGGAGGCTCGCATTGGTTAGACCCGAAAGCTCTTCAATGACCTTTTCCGAGATGAATGATTCTGAACCTATGATGAAAAGATCTTCAACGTTGCAGTTTTCGAGTGCGCTCATTGCCTCATCGGGAATATTGCCGTGCTTCACCAGAAGAAGCGCAGATTCCAACGAGCCGGCAAGCGCGTTTGCGAGCAGGCATGAAGAAGCATCTTCACCTGAGGCGATAACTGCCGACGAGTTGCTCGAAAAAGCGAACGAACGCGCGAAAAGCTGAGCGTTGATGCTGTAACGATCTTTGCCAGAGATGGTTTGGATGCTATCTTCACGAGGCTCGAGCGGGCTCATCATCATGTCATAGACGCGCGCTTCGGCTTCTTTGCTTCCTACACGCCCGCCGATCGAACGATAGATATCGCATACTTCATCTGCTGGCCCGATCATGCGGGTGTGGCCTTTTTCGATCCAGATCGCCTTGTTGCAGAGGCGTTCGATCTGATCGCTGTTATGGGAAACGATGAGCACAGTAACGCCATAGTCGCGGATCAAGCTTTGGATGCGGCGTTCGCATTTTTGCTGGAACATGAAGTCGCCAACGGAAAGGACTTCATCCACGATAAGGATGTCGGGCACGATCACCGTGGCGATCGCAAATGCCACGCGTGCGACCATGCCGGAAGAGTAGTTTTTCATGGGCATATCGAGGAACGGGCGGATCTCGGCGAAATTCACGATCTCATCGAAGTGCTCATTGATGAATTCCTTCGAATAACCCAGCAACGCACCATTCAGATAGATATTCTCACGGGCGGTGAGCTCGAGGTCGAAGCCCGCTCCCAGTTCAATAAGCGGGGCGATCGAGCCATTGATGCTGCATGTTCCTTCACTTGGATCGAGAACGCCAGCGATGATCTTGAGAAGGGTTGATTTGCCAGAACCGTTCGTGCCCATGATGCCGAACACATCGCCGCGCTTCACCGTGAGCGAGATGTCGTTCAATGCACGAAATTCCTTGAAGCTCAGCTCGCGGCGTGCGAGCGAGATCGCGTATTCCTTGAGGCTGTGCAGCTGTTCGGAGGCCATGTTGAAAATCATGCTCACATGGTCGACTTCGATCATGGTCTCAAGGTCGGCATCATCAAATGAGTATGATGCCAAAAAGCCCTGATTCGGTTTTTCTTGTGAGGTCTGTTCTTTCATCGGCTTGCCCATCGGTACCTATACGTAGAGGATGAATTTCTTCTGCAATTTACGGAATACCAGATAGCCGAGAACCAACATGACCGCTCCGATTGCGAAACAGACAAGATTCTGTTCAAGGCTCGGCGTGATGCCCCAGAGCGCGATGTCGCGCAAGTAGGTCACGTATTGGTACATCGGATTGAAGTTCATGGCCGATTGCATCCAGTCAGGCAAGATACTCATGGGATAGAACAGGGGTGTCGCATAGGTCCAGGCGGTAATGACCACGCTCCACAAATGCGAGATGTCGCGGAAGAAGACCACGAGCGCTGAAAGGAGGAAGCCGAGACCGGCGCTGAACATGAGCACATAGAGCAAGAGAAGCGGTAGAAAGATCAGATTGATGGTTGGAACCACCTGAAAGAAGATCATGACCACCGCGACTGCGATGAGGGAAAGACAGTAGTTGATCAGCTGGAAAACCACTTTTTCTAACGGGAACAGTATTTTCTCAATGCGGATCTTCTTGATGAGCGGCGCAGATTCGACGATCGAGTTCATGGCGTTCGTAGTCGAATCGCCCATGAGTGAGAAGAGCGTTGTTCCCAAAATAAGGTAGAGCGGATAATACTCGATATCGAAGCGGAACATGAAACTGAAGACTGCGGTGAGTACGCACATCATGAGGAAAGGATTGAGCACCGACCAGAACATACCGAGCGCACTACGGCGATATTTAAGCTTGAAATCCTTGCTGACCAGCGACGTGAGAATAAACCAGTTATGTTTGCTAAAAAGCTTTGTCGGGCTTGCCAAGTTCTATCCTCGATCATGTTCGTGCGATGCGTTCCGCGCTTCAGTGGAGATAGCACGGCGCAAATAACGTGAATAATGATTATATCAAGTGAGCGAGAGAAGACAGACACACAGGGCTCAAAACGCGCTTGAAGGACGGTAATGTTCGCTGGCTAACAATTCGCGGTAGGAAAATACGGGCGCGTGGCGGCGTGGTATCATGGGGCTTACGGAAAAATGCGCACAAAGCGCAGCCATCGAACGACCAAGGAGTGCTCAGCCTATGAGTGCTAGATCGAAGAATAAGAACGCACGGCAAGACTACGAAGACGTGTCTTCTGCAGAAGAAGGAACGCAGAAGTCACAGGCGGATGATTCGCAGCCCACGCCTGCTCATGGATTTCCTGCTGTTTCAGCTGATCCAGATCAAGCGCGTGATCGAACTGCGCAGCGAGGGGGCAACACTGTGAACACGGCAAAAACGCCGAACGAACCCAATTACGATTTTCTGTGGGAAGCAACAGACACTAAGCGCAGCGCGAAGGGTCAGGCGGGTACCACCACCGTGGTCGAATCCGATACTGACTACCTACTGCTCCCGCATCCCGATGTGTTCAACGCCTATCCGCCCGAGGTCCAACGCAAGATCATGGAGTGGGCTGATCGCGATGTGCGTGCTCGCCGCGACGATGAATCGCTGCGCCAGGATGCACTCATTCGCGCACAGGCTTCGCGTGAGCGGATGATCATGGCGGTTCCTGTTGCGATCATCATCTTGTGCATCGTGTGCGCAACCATCACAGGTATGTTCACGAAGAGCGCGGTGTTTGCGGTAGCGTTTCTGGTAGTGGCGATCGCCGTTATCATGGCGCTCTATTTCACCAGGAAGAATGACCTCTACGTCCAGAGCGATCCGTACGAGGACGAAGAGGGAAGCGAGGAGGAATAATCCATGGCAGAATTTAGTCCCACGCGCACTCATGCAACTTGGAAGCCACGCGTCACGCCGGTCCCTGTTCCGTATTTCCGCTGTCAGGAGTGTGGCGCAGTGTTGCAGGGTGTTGATGGCGATGTTGAGATCACGATGAGTGACAACCATCGCTCCCAAGTGGCCGAACTTCCTTACGCCCACACCGATTTTCATCCCGAATGCTGTGGCAAGCCGATGGAGCGCTTGGAGGGAATCTCGCACCTTGAGGTGAAAGACAAGCTCGATCTTGATTATCAGATCGTAGGCAGCTACGATCACAACGCTTTGCGTGTTACTTGGAAGGTGAAGGAGCCAGGTTACGAACCGCGCTGGTTCGCGGTGAAAACCTTCACCGGCATCATGACGAAATATGTTACGCCGAAGAAGTGGCCACCGATCGTATTCGCGTTCGCCGATGAAGATGCTTATGCGTATTGCGACGAAGATCCCTGTCTGGAATGCACATTCCGTTGCAAACGTGGCATGGAAGTGTATTGCTACACGCCGAAAATCGGGCTTATCGTCATGCCGCTCGATCGCATGGTGGCAACGGGCAGCGCGGGTTTCAAAGAGATCGAGCTGAATTAGTTCTTACTTCCGGAGCGTTCTCTTGACCGTATCGAGGGTGTAACTCAGGCCATTGTTGCGCAGCGTATAGGCCAATTCGGAGAGCAACGAAGCGTAATAGGGAATCTTGCTCGTGCTTATGCTCGCGGCATCTTCTTTGCTGCGGTAGCCAATGAACATCTCCTTGAGATACGGAGGAATGCTCGCTTCACGTGCAACGAGCGCAGGGTCCATCGCGTCGAACATGCGGCCTATCTCATCAAGCACCTCTTCGTCGGTGTTGCCCTCTTCATCGGTGTTCGCAGCTAGCTGGTTGCCAAGATAGGTGAAGCCCTTAGCAGTATGCGCAAGGCGCACGTTGGTGTCGCTTCCGAAGCCACGTCTACGCACGATCTCGTCCATCGCATGCCAGCGGTCGAAGGGAAGGTGTTTGTTGGTGCGCAAGAAGCTAGTTGCTTCGTTGGCTGTTTCTTCGCGATAGACGTAGAACGGTTCGTCCAGATAGGCGATGCGTTTTGCCTCCAGTAAGGTCTCGAAGAAGAATTCGTTATCTGCCCAACCTGCGCCGGGGTATTCGACGAAATGGATGTTGTTTTGGGCAAGGAAGTCTCGTCGATAAAGCGCCGACCAAATAGAGGGGTGGTGGCGAAGCAAGTGATCGGTGTGGGCATCATGGAGGGTGAAGGGCTGTTGAGCTGGCTTGATGCGACCGCGATACGAGCAGTTAAGCGTGGTGAGCGCTTTGCCACCGCGCGCTACCCCTTCAGCGCGTAGCTCGCGCACATAGGGGGTTTTCACGATGTCGACGTTCTCAAACGTGTCTGCGAAATCAAGCATGCGCTCATACATAGCAGGCAGGATGAAGTCGTCGGGTTCAAGAATGGCGATCCAAGTGCCCCGCGCTGCTTGGATGCCGTCGTTCATCGCCGCCCCGTAGCCAGCGTTCTTTTCGTGGTTCACCAACGTGAAGCGTGCGTCCTGAGCGAAGAAACGCTGCAGGATCTCAGGGGAAGTATCGCTTGAGGCATCGTTCACGCACACGATCTCGATGTCTTCGAGTGTTTGGCTCGTAAGCGAACAAAGCGCCTCTTCAAGCGTGGAAGAGGCGTTGAACACAGGCACTACCACCGAAACAAGCGGCGTATCAGGCGCATCTTCGCGTCGCAGTATCGTGAAGGTGCGCGCGCCATTCGTGCTTTCGCATACGGTTTCTTCCTGGGGAGCAGCGCTCATAAGGGCCTTTCGGTTTTGTTCTTGCTAGCAACGTGAAAAGCGGGGAAGAAGAGTCGCCCTATTTTCGGTTGCCTCTGTTCATTATACGGCCTTGCTCGTTCGTGTCTGTTCTTGTGCAGTCTTTTCGAGTGCCTGACTGTTTGTCTCGTGCACCTCCTTATCCGCGAAGGGGGGCGCATCGGAAGCCCGCGAAGGCAAGAGAGGTCCTTCTTCCTCGGGTATGCCACCTCTCGCCTTCGAATGTCTTTGCTAGGCGGTTAGCACGAGTGCTCAACGCATGAAGAGCTTCAGGATGGGGAGCTTGCCTGCATAGGGTGCGGTGCGGATCGGAATCTCTATGAGCGGCGTCTTCTTCATGGTCGACTTATAGTGCGTGAAGCAGTCGAATCCCACCTTGCCGTGGTACGCGCCTATGCCCGACTGCCCAAACCCACCGAAGCCCATGTGGTTGTTAGCCAGGTGGATGACCGTGTCGTTGATCGTCGCGCCGCCGAAGGGCAAGCGATTCACGATGTAGTCCTGAAAGAGTTTGTCGTCACTGAAGATGTAGCATGCCAATGGATGCCCGAAGTGCTCGGTGACTTGGATAGCTTCGTCGACCTTACGCCAGGTGATAAGGGGCAGTACGGGACCGAAGATCTCTTCGCCCATTATGGGGTCATCGATCGTAACGCCGGTCATCACGGTTGGTTCGATCTTCAGAGTTGCTTCGTCGCGCCCGCCACCAACGGCGATGCGTGCGCTTTCGCCATGATCGTCGATCAGTCCGCATACGCGCTCAAAATGGTGCTTGTTGATCATGTGAGGGAATTCGGGATTCGTAAGTATATTGGTGCCGAAGTATTTCTTGAATGCTTTATTCAGTTCCCATACGAGCTCGTCAGCAACGCTTTCGTGCACAAGAAGATAGTCAGGCGCAACGCAGGTCTGCCCCGAGTTCAGGCACTTGCCCCATGCAATACGCTCAGCAGCACGGGGGATGTTAGCGAAGGCATCTACGATGCACGGGCTCTTACCTCCGAGTTCAAGCGTCACGTCAGTGAGGTTTTGCGCGCAGGCGCTCATGATCTCTTTGCCGACATTTGGAGAACCGGTGAAGAACATCTTGTCCACGTTCACCTTGAGCAGCCAATCGTTCACCTGTGAACCGTGGACACAAGAGATATAGCGAGGGTCAAAGAGCTCGGTGCACAAGTCAACCAAAAGCTGGCTGGTGATAGCCGAGGTGCGCGAGGGTTTTAGGAGTACGCAATTTCCTGCGGCAATCGCATCGACCAAGGGAATCAGGCTCAAATTGATGGGGTAGTTCCATGGTGCAAGGATGGCTGCCACACCGAACGGCGTGGGGTAGACCTTTGATGTTGCCGGAAAGTGGGCGAGTGGGGTTGCGACTGAATAGGGGCGCGCCCATTTGCGGAGATGCCTCTTCGCGAGATTGATCTCGTCATAAACGAGGCCCAGTTCGCAGGCGTATCCTTCGAAGGGTGCTTTGCCCAAGTCTTTCTCGAGCGCGTCGAGCACACGCCCTTCATGAAGCTTGAGCCAAGCTTTCAATCGTGTGAGCTGCTGAAGACGGAAGCTCACATCGAGTGTGGCTCCTGTATTGAAGAAGGCGCGCATAGCGTCGATATGTGCTTGCAGCTCTTCTTCAGATCGTGGTTGGGAGAATCCAGCGGGCGTTTCAGTTTGGGTGGCCGTAATAGAGGAAAGATCGGTCGGCGAAGAAACGGTGTCGGTGTTCATCAGTAAGCCTCCTCCAGGATGTGAAGTGCGATCTCTTCGGTTACTTCGTGCTTGTTGTAAAGAGCGGCACCATCGTAGCGCGCCTGGCGTGCGACCTTGGGTAAGATGTCGCGTTCGACACCAAGCTGTGACAAGGTGATGGGCACATCGTAATGGTCGTGCAGGTATTGGTTGAGCTCGAAGAGTGCTGCGCTGAAGAGGATGTCGCGCTCTTCAGCAGCAAGGCTGCTCTTGTCCAGATCCGGACGAAGCGCGCGCAAGAGTTCGCCATAGAGCCCTGCATGATGACCTCGCTCAAGATTGAAACGAACGCAATAGGGAAGCAGGATCATCATGGCTTGACCATGAGGGATGTGGCAGATTCCGCCAAGCGAGTGCCCGATCGCGTGCACGATACCCACCATGGCATTCGAGAAGCTTGCGCCTGCGAGCAAACTGCCGAGCGCGAGAGAGGTGCGTACATCAAGGTTTCCTGGCTCTTCGCAAGAGCGCACGAGGTTTTCCATGATAAGCGCGATCGCTTGTCGTGCCAGCGCATCGGAAACGGGGTTCTTCTGGATGGAAGTATAGGCTTCGATCGCGTGGGTGAGCGCATCGACGCCCGTGGTGGCAGTGAGCTTCGGTGGTAGCGAAGCGGTGAGCAGCGGGTCGAGGAAGGCAACGTGCGGCACGAGCTTATAAGAAGTATAGGAGAGCTTCTCATGTGCCTCTTCGTCGGCGATCACTGCAACGAGCGTAACTTCGCTACCTGTGCCCGCAGTGGTAGGAATGGCAATGAGCGGGTCGAGGTCGTTCTGCAGGATCTCAGCGCCTTGTAGTTCAGCGATGTCTCGGTTGCCGACCGAGATCGAGGCAGCAGCACCTTTCGTGGTGTCGATGACCGAACCACCACCGAACGCGATGAAGCCATCGCAGCCTTCCTGTTCGTAGATCGCGGCTACTTCGTTCACTACGGAAAGCGATGAGTCAGGTGGTACCTGATCGTAGAAAGCGAAGGGGAAGCCAGCTTCGGTTAGACGATGAATGGCGTGATCGGTGATGCCGAGAGCCACGAGATTTGCGTCGGTTACCACAAGCGGCTTGGTCACTCCCATCTCAACGAGGATGACGGGCAGCTTGTGGAGCGCATGCTCGCCGCAGATGATGCGGGTGGGACAGTGGAATTCAAAAGCGTTCATGGAGGTTCTCCTTAGCAACGGTTCGGATGGGTCGGATAAGCGTGTCGAATGCAGTTGCGCAAGATGCGGGTGTTCGGCAGGCTGTGGTCGTGTAGTTATCTGCGGTACGCACTTCGCCAACAGAAGAAGGTGCGTAGTACGGTATCGAACAGGTAGGTGATGGCAACACCTTTGCTGTTCGCGCCATGGGTGGCGAACAGGCGTGCTGCCAGGGCTTCTTTTAGGCTGATAGCCCCTGAGAACACATCGAAGGCGTAATCAAGATCGCGAAATTCGATCACGAAATCGGGTTCTTTATTGGTAGCAACGCGCCAGCTGCTGCCGTGCTGTTCGAAGGCAATCGCGCGGCCAAAGCTATCTATGTCGATCGCAAACGTGAAACCTGGGCCAAGCACGAGGGTCTCGTGCGCGACAGTGGTAGAAATCTGCGGAGCCACCTTCATAAGAGCAGGCAAGAGAGCCATCATCGTGTTCACGTAGGTTTGCTTGTAAAGGGCGCGTTCGGGGTGAGACTGCGTGGGTTCGGTGATCGCAGAATAGATCTTCGTACTCATGGTTCCTCTCTTGTACTGTTCGATCGATTGCAAATGGTTAGATTATCAAACCATTTTACTCTTCTGGTAGGACTTGAACTGCGCAACTGCCGATGCAATCGGCAAATTAACAGCTTGTAAATAGCATCAGATTTTTCCATCAATTCACAGAGACGGGGCTATAATAGGAATCTCAAAATCATGAGGAGGAAATCTGCAATGCTCATTGGTATTCCAAAGGAAATACGTGCAGGTCAAACGCTTGTTGCCGCTACGCCGAACACGGTACAGAAGCTCATTGCGCTCGGTTACGCCGTTTCGGTCGAGCAAGGTGCAGGGGAGCTTGCGAATTATTTCGATCAGCAATTCGAGGAAGCCGGTGCCTCTTTAGTGAGCACCGATGAAGCATGGGCGGCTGATATCGTCGTCTGTCTCGATGCGCCTTCGCTCGAGCAGCTTGCTCTTATGAAAGAAGGCGCCACGCTTCTTTCACGCCTCGATCCGCAAAATAACGATGAACTGCTCGAAGCGTGCGCGGCGCGCAAGATCACCGCACTTGCGCTCGACGCAGTTCCGCGTATCTCACGTGCGCAATCGCTCGATGTGCGCTCTTCGCTCATGAACGTTGCCGGATACCGCGCGGTCATAGAAGCTGCGAACGCTTTCGGTCGCCAATTCACCGGAGCCGTTACTGCAGCGGGCAGGGTGAATCCTGCGAAGGTCTACGTGATCGGTGTGGGTGTTGCTGGGCTTGCTGCCATTGGCACAGCTGGTTCGATGGGCGCTGAAGTGTTCGCCACCGATGTTCGCTCCGATGTGGCTGACCAAGTGCAATCGCTCGGAGCCACCTTCGTGGAGATCCCTGTTTCGCAAGAATCTTCCGATGGCTATGCGCGTGAGCTCGATGAGAACGATCAAGCACGTACCCAAGAGGTGTACATGCACCAAGCCTCTAAGAGCGATATCGTTATCACCACAGCGCAAGTTCCTGGACGTCCTGCGCCGCTGTTGCTCACTGCTGAAGCGGTTTCGACCATGATGCCTGGTTCGGTCATCGTGGACATGGGTGCATCCGATCTGGGCAGCAATTGCGCACTCACAGAACCTGGCAAGGTCGTCACCACCGAAAACGGCGTCATCATCATCGGCTATACCGATCTGCCCGCGCGTTTGCCGGGGCAGGCTTCGCAGCTCTTCGGTCAGAATATCGTGAACTTGCTGAAGTTGGTCACGCCCGAAAAGGATGGCCAGCCCGTTTGGAACGAGGATGACGTGGTCATCCGTGGCATGCTCGCCACGCGTGAGGGTCAGATCATGTGGCCGCCTCCTCCCGTGCAGGTTTCAGCGGCGGCTTCGCCTGGCGCGGCAACGGAAAAGGCTGCACAGCCTGCTGGCGCCGACCAAGCAAGCGCAAGTGATTCTGAACCTGCGCAAGCAGCGGAAGCTGCAGCTCCCCAAAAAGAACCTTCCGCTTTTCGTAAGTGGTGGTGGAAGATCGCACTCGGCGCACTTGCGGTACTGCTCATCGCTGCAGCGCCCGCACATATGTCGAGTCATTTCATGGTGTTCGTGCTCGCGTGCGTGGTTGGTTTCTACGTTATCACGGGCGTTTCCCATACGCTTCATACTCCGCTCATGTCGGAGACAAATGCGATCTCAGGCATCATTATCGTTGGCGCATTGTTGCAAATAAGCTCGGGCGACCTGCTCGTTACGGTGCTCGCTTTCATCGCGGTAGCGCTTGCTTCTATCAATATCTTCGGCGGCTTCCTCGTTACCCGACGAATGCTGAAGATGTTTGAAAGGAGCTCAGAATGAACGAGACGATTCTGGTGGTCGAAACCTTCACGACCGATGCTGTAAATGCTGTTCAAGATGTGCTCTCACGCGGGCAGTCGCTTGCCTATATCGTTGCAGCGCTTCTTTTCATCCTTGCGCTTGCAGGGCTTTCCAAGCAGAAGAGCGCGATGCGCGGCAATGTGCTTGGTATCATCGGCATGGTGGTGGCACTCGCTATCGTCATTGTCGCAACTACTATCGAAGGTTTCCAGTTCCCAGCCTATACCGTTGGGTTCATCATCGTGGCCATGCTCATCGGAGCGGCTATTGGTGTTTGGAAAGCGCGTCGTGTCCAGATGACGGCCATGCCAGAATTGGTGGCATTGCTCCATTCGTTCGTTGGTGCAGCTGCGGTGCTCGTAGGTATCAATTCCTTTCTCATGACCCCTGGCGATGGGTCTTACGATGGTGCCTTCCATATGGGCGAAGTAGGCATCGCGGTGTTCATCGGTGCGGTTACCTTCACTGGCTCGATCATCGCGAACCTGAAGCTTTCCGCACGCATTTCAGGCAAGCCCCTCACGCTTCCCGGGCGCAATCTGCTCAACTTTATCATGGTCGTCGTTTGCGTAGTGTGCATCGGCTGGTTCGTGGCTACTGAGGGTATTGCTGCAGGCACCTTACCGCTTGTTATCCTCACGGTTATCTCGCTCGTTCTTGGTGCGCATCTCGTGCTCGCTATCGGTGGTGGCGACATGCCGGTGGTCATCTCGATGCTCAATTCCTATTCGGGTTGGGCGGCGGCCATGGCTGGCTTCACGCTTGGGAACGATCTGCTCATCATCACGGGTGCGCTCGTCGGCTCTTCTGGCGCCTACCTTTCCTACATCATGTGCCAGGGTATGAATCGTTCGTTCGTTTCGGTCATCTTGGGTGGGTTCGGCAGCGATGGCGCGGTGTCCTCTTCATCGCAGACGCAGTCGCTCGAGGGTCGTACGCACACCGAAGTAAGTCCTGAGCAGGTTGCGGATATGCTGAAGGCTGCAAAGCGCGTGGTCGTTTCTCCTGGTTATGGCATGGCGGTCGCGCAAGCGCAGTTCCCGGTGGCGGAGCTTACTCGTAAGCTCATCGAGCAAGGTGTGGATGTGAAGTTCGCGATCCATCCTGTTGCTGGACGCATGCCAGGTCATATGAACGTGCTCTTAGCAGAAGCGAAGGTTCCTTACGATAACGTGTATGAGATGGACGAGATCAACGATGATTTCGGCGATGTCGATGTGGTGCTCGTCATCGGCGCGAACGATACGGTCAATCCTTCTGCAGCAACCGATGCTAATTCGCCGATCGCGGGCATGCCTGTCATGCACGTATGGGATGCGAAGAAGGTTATCGTTTCGAAGCGTTCGATCGGCAATGCGGGCTATGCTGGCGTGGAGAATCCACTGTTCTATAACGAGAATACCGACATGCTTTTGGGCGATGCAAAGGATTCCGTTGAAGCTGTCATCAGAGCGCTCTAATACCGGGCTCATAGAGCTCCCTGCACACTATTTGTAAACGTACGCACTTGCATATGCGCTAAGAGAAGCCAAAAGACGAGATAGGCACAAAAAGGGGGCTCTATTCGGCCCCTTTTCATTCGTATCGTGCCTATCTAGGCGACTAGCGCGCGATCGCCGTGTTCACCTTATTTGTCCGGCGTTCCATTGAAGAGCGTGCGCGTGATATCGGCAAGTATTCCGTGATGCTTGTGCTCGCGCTTCTCTTCGCAATCGGGATCCCAGGCTGGACATTTCCCGGTGTGGTATTCGGGCACAGCTACGGTGTCGAAGGTGATGCTGTGCTTTGTCGGTTCGTTCTGTTCTCTATGGAAATCGCCTTCGAGGTCTACTTGTCCTGTGCGCACTTCTGGAACTGCGACATTTTCGGTATGCACCTCGTGAATATGCTCGTGCGAGGTGGATTCAGATGATCGTTTCGTCTGTTCTTCAGTCATGACAAACCGTCCTCTACACCAAGTTGATGAACAGCGTGATGCTCAAACTGTTCATGAAGTCTGCGAACATACTACCGATGAGCGGGATCAAGAGAAAGGCCTTAACAGAAGGTCCATATTTATCGGTCAAAACCTGCATATTCGCCATAGCGTTCGGTGTAGCGCCCATGCCGAAACCGCAGCTGCCAGCGGTGAGCACGGCCGCATCGTAGTCGCGACCCATTGCGTTGAAGATCACGAAACGCGCAAAGAGGACCATGAAGATGAACTGGCAGGCAAGCAGGATGATCATCGGCAGAGCGAGGTCAGCCAGCTGCCAGAGTTTGAGCGTGATCATCGCGATGCCCAAGAACAGCGAAAGACAGATGCCGCCCAGGTCGTTGATCTCGCCAATACGGATGTCGATCTTGCCGGTGTATTCGCCGATGTTGCGCATGATGGCGGCAACGATCATAGCGCCGATGTAGATCGGAAAGGTCATGCCCGTAAGTGAGAGCAGGTAGGAGACGAGCGTGCCGATGCCCATTGCGATAGCGAGCTGGTAGGCTGCCGGTGCATATTGAGAGATCGAGCGGTGGTGCTTCTCTTCTTCTTCAACGAGTAGATCGTCGGTGCCTATGATGCGGGTCTTCAGCAGGTCCTTCTTCTTGATAAGGTTGTTGCCAAGCGGGCCGCCGATAAGTGAGCCAGCAACCAAGCCGAACGTTGCTGCTGCAGTAGCAACGGTGGTGGCTCCTGTTACGCCCATGTCTTCAAGCACAGGACCGAATGCACCCGCCGTGCCATGGCCACCAACCATGGAAATAGAGCCGGTTGCAAGACCGATGAGCGGGTCGACACCGATCGCATTCGAGACTGCAACAGCGATCACATCTTGCATCTCGATCAAGAACAAGACGCAGAAAAGCAAGATGATCAGTGCTTTTCCGCCGCTCTTCAGCACCTTCACGTTTGCTTGGAAGCCAACTGAGGTGAAGAAGATCACCATGCAAACGTTCTTAAGGGTATCGTCCCATTTGAAGTCAACGATGTTGGCAGCATAAAGCACGCACGTGATGATCGAGAAGAGCAAGCCACCTACTACAGGAGAGGGGATACAGAGGCGGTCGAGCACCTTGATCTTGGTCTTGAGCCAAGCGCCGATGAGCAGTGCCACAACGGCGATGGCAAGCGTTTGATACATATCGAGAGAAACTTGAGCCATAGGCTGATCCTTATAACGAGTCTTCTAACAGGTTTAACAAGAGGTAGTCACGTATGCCGAATATCCTGCGGGCATGTGGAATGTACGCGCACAATGCGCACTAGTCGTCTTGTCCTCCACTGACGGTCTTGCCTTCATCGGAGGAATTCATCACATCCACCGTGATATCGTTTTCAGCATAATAGGCAGCCGCCCCAGGATGGAATGCGATGGGGATGCCTACCGTTGCCTCTTCAAGGGTAGGCTGCATCGAGCTCTTTAGCTTTTCTGCGAAGGGAATCTGCCCATTGAAGAGAAGCTGCATAACGCTCTTCACTTGGTCTTCTGGCATATCGTTGCGCGCTACGACCACGGCACGCACGCCCACCGTTTGCGCTTTTTCGCTCTGTCCTGCATAGGTGTCAGCAGGAATCGTGCAGGGCGTGTAGTAGCTGTGGCGCTTGGTGAGCACTTTCACCGCGAACGGGTCGATCGAGAGCACGCGCACGTTGATGCTGTCGGCCAAGTTGGTAACTGCTGGGGTAGGAAGAGCAGCCGTGATGAAGGCGGCATCGATCTTGCCTTCTTTCATTGCCTGAGCAGATTCGGAGAAGCTCAAGTATTCAGGGGTGAAATCGCTTTCCTGGAGGTTGTAGGCATCGAGCACTTGGAGCGCGTTTTGCAGTACGCCCGATTCACGTTCGCCCAAGCTGACGGTTTTGCCTGCCAGATCTTCGATCGATTCGATCGGGCTGTCGGCAGGAACGATGATCTGACATGCTTCAGTGTAAACGCCTGCTACCGCGCTATAGCCCGTATAGGCACCTGAATTAGAGAAGAACCCCGTGCCGTTATAGGCATCGTTCAAGGTGTCGGCCTGCACGATCGCCATATCGAGGAAGCCCTGTGAGAGCAAGCGAAGATTCGCGCTCGATCCCGCGGTGGTTTCCACAGTGATCGTGGGCACATCTGCTCTCTTTTGGCTCTCATCAGCCAAAAGAGAGCCGAATTGATAGTACATGCCTTCGCTGTTACCGGTGCCGAATTTCACTTCCTTGCTTTGCGAGCACGCGCAGAGCGAACACAGCGCGAACGCAAGCAGGACAATAAGAGCAACGGTGCGCTTCTTGAGTTGAGTCATAGAGCGATCCTGTTCGAACGAGTATGAAAAAATGGTATGTCTTTACTTTACTAGAGTTTGCACGGTTTTTTGGCCTTAAAGCCTTGATTCGACAGCTATTGTGGCTCGATCGTCCATCGTGCGTTTGTCTTTGCATTTGATAAGGCGATATGTGCGAATTTTCCCCAAGTCACGGCGATTGTTTATTGACAAGCTAAACATAGAAAACTACGATGAATAAACGCTAAAACTATTAGTTTCAGAAAAGGAAGGGGTAACATATGAGCGTTTACCAAGAGGCATATCACTTGCCAGAGTTTACCTACGATAAGTATGAGAAGCTGACGATCGAACAGCGTGGTCCGGTCTACATCTGCTCTTTCAACGATCCGGGTAACCTCAATGCAATGTCCTACGAGCAGATGGCAGAGTTCAACGACTTCCTAAACCTCGTTCGCTATGACAAGGATTGCCGCGTTATCGTTCTCACCGGTGAAGGCAAGTCCTTCTGCGCCGGCTTCAACCTGAACGACCTGTTCCTCGATCCTCCTGAGGACATGGGCCGCATCCAGCGTGACTTCTACGTCATGCAGCGCATGTGCTCCGATCAGGTTCTCAACATGGCTAAGTGCGAGCAGCCCATCATCGGCGCTCTCAAGGGCTTCGCTGTTGGTGGCGGTCTTTCTATCGCTACTGCTTGCGATATGCGTATCCTCGGCGAATCCTTCAAGATGAACGCTGGCTACCTCTCCATCGGCTACACCGGTACCGACATGTCTGGTTCGTTCTATCTCCCGAAGATCGTCGGTTATGCACGCGCTTGCGAGATCCTCATGAACCCGCGCCGCTTCAAGGCTGAAACCCTCGCTGAGTGGGGCTATGCAGTCAAGGTCGTTCCGGATGAGGAAGTTGTGGAAGAAGCAGTCAAGCTGGCTGAGGAAATCTGCCGCGAGACTTCTCCGTTCGGTCTGCGTCTTACCAAGGAAGCACTCCAGAGCTCGCTCGACGGTCTCTCACTTGCCGACCAGGTCAAGATGGAGAACCGCAACCAGGTTCTCGCTGCAAACACCCAGGACGCTTATTGGGGCATGCAGAAGATGAACCCGAAGAACCGCGAAGAGGTCAAGGCTCATCCCGAGAAGTACGTCATCACGAACAACCTCTAAGCCATTTCTTTTTACATTTTTGCCGCACGCGTTTGCGCAATGCAGTCGCTGCAGTGAATAACATAAAAATGCAAAAGACCCGGCCTGCGCGTCGGGTCTTTTGTTAGTCTTGGGCTATGGCAAGTGAAACGAGTATTTAACGCTATAGGTGCGATCGCGCATGCTGCAGCATACGCAGCACATGAAGCTTGAGCACCTTAAGCATACAGCACCTTATGAAAGGAAAAGGGGAGAGCATGAAAGGTTTGGAAGGCATCAAGGTCGTCGAGCTCACCGGTTATGTGGCAGCTCCGGCATGTCCGCGCATCTTAGGCGAGATGGGAGCGACCATCTACAAGATCGAACCGTTCTCAGGGGATGAGTATCGCACCAATGGTCCTGGGTTCGGCATGCAGAAGACCGATATCGACGATCCTGCGTTCGATCTCGCATCCATGAACAAGAATTTCTTGAGCGTGAACTTGAAGGACCCAGAGGGTGCGGCTTTCCTCGAGAAGCTCCTAGCGGATGCCGATGTCATGATCACGAGCTTTCGTGATAACGCCCTAAAGAAGCTCGGGCTCGACTACGAAGCGGTGCATGCGCGCCATCCCCATCTCGTCTGGGCGCAGATGCGCGGCTATGGAGAATACGGTCCTGAGCGCGATAGCAAGGGATTCGATACCACCGCCTATGGTGCCCGTGGCGGCTTCTTCGCCTCGTTGCCGCAAGCCGATAACTTCCAGCCCATCAACTGGCCGGCAGCGATCGGGGATTGGAACGCCTCGATGGCTCTTACTGCAGGCGTGCTCGGCGCTCTCGTGCGCAAGGATCGCACTGGGGAGGGCGACAAGGTGACGGTGAACCTGTACCACTGCGCGCTCTGGGCGATGCAGATCATGCTCGCCTCCACCCAGTTCGGCGATAAGTGGCCCAAGTCTCGCTACAACGTCACCTGTCCGACGAATAACTCCTACCGCACCAAGGACGACGTGTGGTTCATGATCTGCTACGGCAGCTACGACATCTTCTACGACCACGTCATGCGCTCGATCGGGCTTAATGATCTCATCGGGGATGAGCGCTACAACCGCTCTGCCATCATCAACGATGGCAGGGGCATCAACACCGAGGTCGTGAAGATCTTGGAGAACCAGTTCGCCACCCAGGATTGGGACTATTGGGAGCGCATCTTCAAGGAGAACGACTTCCCCTACCAGCGTCTCTATCAGGCAGAGGATATCTTGAACGATGAAGAGGCCTACGCCAACGACATCTTGAGGTCCGTCCACTACGACGCCTTCGGCGAGAAGGTCTTGCCTACCTCTCCCATCCGCTTCGAATCGATGGGAGACCCAGTGCTCAGGAAGAGCCGTCCTATCGGCTACGACACCGCGCGCATCATGGAGGCCTATGGCTATACGCCTGACGAGATCGAGAAGATGGATGGCACCTCGGTGCTCTGCTACAGCGGCGAAGAGATGCCCGAATCGGTGTTCATCCCCAGCTACGGACCGCGTTCGAAGAGGGATTAACGTCTTGCTGCAAAAGCAAAATGCTCAAGCTTAGGCTTACAAGATAAAGGCTACAGGCTAGCAAACGGCCCTGACAGGTGTGTCGGAGCCGTTTTATTTTTGTTCCCATAAATTCTCCATCATGCAGATATGACATATAGAGAGAAATGTCACATATAAGTATGAAACAAATCGTTTGAAGAACGCAAATTTACTTTACAAAATCACGGTGTTATTACACAAATAAAAGAATCTGTGGAGAAAATATCCAAAAATGTGTCACAAATTCACGGGAATTGAATAGACCTTTCAAATTTAGGAAAACCTCATAGACTTGATTTTTTTTTTTTCTAAGCTCAAATGTGTCGAGGCTATTCACAGCTTCCACACAACTATTTGGATTGGATAAGGAAAAGGAGGGGGAACAAGAAGGGGCTGTTTGCTTTGATAGCGCAAAGGAGGGGACATCTTAAGGCGCTACCAGAGCGACTTTGTTATCTCAATGAACGCGTTGACGGTTTCTGAGCGTTCGATATTCGAGCAGTAGCAGAGATACAGTTGGCGAAACTCGTTAGGGGCTTCGTCAATCGGCAGGCAAACCAGCTCATGTTGGTATGCGTCAAGAAGCCATAAGTGGCAGGCTATTGCAAGGATATCGGGATTTGCTGAAACGATAGAAGCCAGGGTGATCTCGTCCGAATATAGACATTCGACAGGGAGATCGTAACCTTCGATCAGCGAAGTCACATTAGGACCAAGTGGGCCTTGAAGGCTATAGGAAACGATGTGCTGGTTCTTCAGTTCGGTCAAAGAGATCGAATGGCGCGTACTCAAAGGATGATGACGATTTACAAGAAGTGCAACCGATTGCGTCCAAACAGGATGGAAGACCAGCTCGGGGTCTTCACCAATAGGTCCTGCGAAAGCAACATCGACCGTACCGTTCTTGAGCTTATTGAGCAAATCAGGGGTTGTTGACTGAATGATATTCACCTGGGTGTTTCCCTGGGTTGAGCGTCTGAACGCATAGAGGATCTTCGACCAATCCTGGTTTTGAGCCGAAAAGATGGCACCGATATTTATCGAGCGCGCCTGATCGGATTTCTTTTTCTGAATGAAGCTCACGCCATTATCGAGGAACTTCAATGAGGTTGCGACGTACTGATAAAAAGCGGCCCCTTCTTCCGTGAGGTAAACACCAGATCGACTTTTCTTAAAGAGCGCAATACCTAGCTCAGCTTCAAGCTTACTGATCGCTTGAGAAAGCGTTGGCTGAGTGATGGAAAGAGATTGCGCAGTCTGACGGCGGTTCTTAGTTTCTGCGAGTGCTTTGAAATAGTACAGATGGGCTAAATTCATGGCGCCGAACCTCACGTATCCAATCAACAAATTACAGAAAGGGCAAGTATATATCACTTGCCTGAATGATAAACCGAACGTGTTTTGAAATCGAGTACCTCAAATGGGTACCCGAGGGGCGTTGAACGAGGAGGTTCTATGAAAGGTTTGGAAGGCATCAAGGTCGTCGAGCTCACCGGTTATGTGGCAGCTCCGGCATGTCCGCGCATCTTAGGCGAGATGGGAGCGACCATCTACAAGATCGAACCGTTCTCAGGGGATGAGTATCGCACCAATGGTCCTGGGTTCGGCATGCAGAAGACCGATATCGACGATCCTGCGTTCGATCTCGCATCCATGAACAAGAATTTCTTGAGCGTGAACTTGAAGGACCCAGAGGGTGCGGCTTTCCTCGAGAAGCTCCTAGCGGATGCCGATGTCATGATCACGAGCTTTCGTGATAACGCCCTAAAGAAGCTCGGGCTCGACTACGAAGCGGTGCATGCGCGCCATCCCCATCTCGTCTGGGCGCAGATGCGCGGCTATGGAGAATACGGTCCTGAGCGCGATAGCAAGGGATTCGATACCACCGCCTATGGTGCCCGTGGCGGCTTCTTCGCCTCGTTGCCGCAAGCCGATAACTTCCAGCCCATCAACTGGCCGGCAGCGATCGGGGATTGGAACGCCTCGATGGCTCTTACTGCAGGCGTGCTCGGCGCTCTCGTGCGCAAGGATCGCACTGGGGAGGGCGACAAGGTGACGGTGAACCTGTACCACTGCGCGCTCTGGGCGATGCAGATCATGCTCGCCTCCACCCAGTTCGGCGATAAGTGGCCCAAGTCTCGCTACAACGTCACCTGTCCGACGAATAACTCCTACCGCACCAAGGACGACGTGTGGTTCATGATCTGCTACGGCAGCTACGACATCTTCTACGACCACGTCATGCGCTCGATCGGGCTTAATGATCTCATCGGGGATGAGCGCTACAACCGCTCTGCCATCATCAACGATGGCAGGGGCATCAACACCGAGGTCGTGAAGATCTTGGAGAACCAGTTCGCCACCCAGGATTGGGACTATTGGGAGCGCATCTTCAAGGAGAACGACTTCCCCTACCAGCGTCTCTATCAGGCAGAGGATATCTTGAACGATGAAGAGGCCTACGCCAACGACATCTTGAGGTCCGTCCACTACGACGCCTTCGGCGAGAAGGTCTTGCCTACCTCTCCCATCCGCTTCGAATCGATGGGAGACCCAGTGCTCAGGAAGAGCCGTCCTATCGGCTACGACACCGCGCGCATCATGGAGGCCTATGGCTATACGCCTGACGAGATCGAGAAGATGGATGGCACCTCGGTGCTCTGCTACAGCGGCGAAGAGATGCCCGAATCGGTGTTCATCCCCAGCTACGGACCGCGTTCGAAGAGGGATTAAGAAAGCACAGCGCACTAAATCACGGTGAAAACACAGGAGGGAGGATTCATGGTAACGGCCGTTGCGAATGTGACCATGCTCGAGAGTAAAGCGAGGTCAACGATGCAAAAAAGAGCAGGACGTTCTCTGCCGCGTTTCATCGTCAGTCGTTCGATCAGTAACTCGGATAAGACGAAATGGAGGATCGTGGGCGCTCTTGAAAAAGCTCTTAAGAAAAAGCCTTTCAATAAGGTGAACGTCGTCGATATGACTGACGAATGTCACATTGCCCGTCAAACTTTCTACAACCATTTTCTTGACAAACAAGATGTTGTGAATTGGCTGAATATGCAACTCGATATGAAAACACTCGGACGTATCGGCATCGATCTTACGTGGCGGGAAGCAGTACGTATGAAGCTTGAGATCATGAAGGCAAAGCAATGTCTGTTCGCGAGCCTTTATGAGGATGAGAGCACGATGGGGCTTTTCGGCAATGCAGCGAACATCACACTCGAGAACTATGTTGCCAATATTACCCGGATTACGGGCAAGACGCTCAATGCTCATGAATCCGCTCTCTTGAAGATATATTGCTACGGCACATCACGACTGATAGCCGAATGGATTATGGGCGGCGCGAAGGAGCCGGTAGCAGAGCTTATGCAGGCAAGCGAGCATGCTCTTCCGCTCTTCGTGCAGCGCATCTTCCTTGCATCTCGTTAGTTCACATGGCGAGCAAGATGCAAACACCAAATTGGTGGATTGACCCGGGATTAACGGAGCTTAATATCGGGTCTTTTCCATACATCGCTAAAGGTTTGGAAACAACTATTTATGGAAAGGAGAGGTTATGGCAGAAAAAGTTAAAATTGCTCGTCAAGGCATGACATGGCGACATATCGCTATTGTTGTCACCATGTGCTTGTCGATCTTTACTGCAGTAGGCATTATCTTTACTGCTGCAGGCTTGTGTTATCGCCCCGTTGCACAGCATTTCGGTGTTCCGGTTTCGCAAGTCTCTCTGTACATCACCTTTGTTTACTTAGGTCAGATGGCTGGTGGTGTTCCAGGAGGTCTTCTATTTGATAAGTTCAATGCGAAGACCGTCTGTTGTGTCGCAGCTATCTTGGTTGTCGTGCCTTACATCGGGTTTGCTTTCTATCCAGCAATCTGGTGCTATTGGGTAGCTGGCTTCATTATTGGCCTCGGTCTTGCAGTTGTTGAATTTACGATGACCGCAGGTATTTTGAGTCGCTGGTTCCACACTAACTACGGTACTGTGACTGGTATCGTTTTCGCATTCACTGGTGTTGGTGGCGTTGTCTGGAACCTGATCGGCCAGATCGTTCTCGGTCCTCAGCTGGCTGGCTGGCATGAGCTTTACATCATCTTCTCGATCTGTATGCTCGTTGGCACTCTTCCGTTCATCGCAATATTCGTTAAGCGTACGCCCGAAGAGTGCGGCACGCTCCCGTTCGGCATGCCGATTGACAAAGAGGCCATGGAAAACGAGCTTGCTGCTGAAGAAGCGGTTGCCAAAGGAGAGGCTGAACAGGGCTTCAAGGCAAAAGAAGTTCTCAAGTTCCCCTTCTTCTGGACCCTGCTGTTGGGCGCGGGCTTATTGAACACCATCACTACCATGTCTCAGCTGTTCGCGACATATGTCCAGTTCCTCGGTCATGAAGGCTGGTATGGCGCTGAGCCGCTCGTTGCGTTATTGCTCCTGTCAGGTACGCTGGAGGCGTTTGCTTCAGCAGGCCAGGGTGGCGGTAAGGTCTTGATCGGCTTTATCGAATCGCATTCGCTCTATGCTGCGCAGATCATCGGTTATTGCGGTGGTGTGATCGGCCTTTTGATGATGTGGTGGTTCCCGCAGATCTTGGGCGAAGGCGGCATTTGGCCGATGTTCTTCGGAGGTCTGTTCTATGGCCTTGCTTATGCGTGCTCGACAGCGATGCTACCGTTCCTTGTTAGGCAGGTATTTGGCGGGCGCGATTTTGACAAGATTTATTCGTGGATGATTTCGGTATTCAATGGTATTGGAGCGTTGGGCGCGACCGGCTGGGCACTTGTTGCCGAGGGCTTCGGTTGGCACGGCTTCTTCATTGGTGGCATTATCGTCCTTACGATCACCTTTGGTTTGTTGGGCTATACTTGGCACGCTGGCGACAAAGCACGTCGCAAGACTTGGTTCAAGTCCGATGCTGAGCTTGCTGCTGAGGCTCATAAAGCCGTGGAAGGCGCTTAATCGGTCCGCCTTATACACATCATTCATTTAGCGATGTTAAATAGAGAGGGGAGGGGCATATTTGCTCCTCCCCCCTTCGTCTCGATAGAGGAGCGCTTTATGGCTAAGACAAATAAACCCGGACTGCTGCTTAATGGAAGGGCGCAGCTCGAATTCCTTGTTCGCGTACTTAACCCTGCTCTGTTCGTGATGCTGCTTGGCGGCATTCTTCTTCATTTCGACCCCTATGCGTTAGTGGTCGTTGGTGTGGTTGGATATGCCATCTGGGGTATCTTGAATTTCTACTTACGGAGGGCTAAACGCAAAGATGCGATCGTACTCATGGCAAAGAAGAAAAAGAAGAAGAATGTTTCTGAGGTGCAGTTGGGCTTCGATTATGGTCTGGTGGCTTCGTTGCTCAATCCCATCACGCTGATCATTCTTTTCGCCGGCATTTTCCAAGCCTGGCCTATCTGGCTTTTGGTTACGATCGGCGTTATCGGCTATGGAGGATGGGGTATTTGCACCTATCTTGATCGCAAGCATCCTATACAAATTAAATAAAACTGTTCCTATTCAGTTCCGAGCTCAACAACGCCGCGAGATCCGAGCGATATCGCGGCGTTGTTGTATCCGACTGCGCTTTGTAGCTTTATCTCGCACTTTAGCCTTGCTCGTTCAGAGCTGAATCCTGGGTCGTCTTCGTCCAATGGTAAAAGTAGATTTTGGCATGTTTAAATGATGCGAAAAGGCGCTAGTGACAGAGCGTACGAGCTGTCTAAAACGCTTTGGACTGAGGTGGACATTTTGATTGATATGCCTTATTTGCTCACCCTAAAAATAGCTGTTTACCTGGGAGTTCTAGAATTATTTTCAGTTATTGGAAACGCGTGAAACAGGGTTGTCGAGCAGCTTGTATGAGGGCATATGGTGCAGGGAGAACAAGCGTGAGAACTTCAACCTTGGTATGCGCTCAGTGCTGGGGGAGAAGCTATGAACAAACCTTTTGAAAACCTTACCGTTCTCGACTTATCGCGTTATCTGCTCGGTGCCTATCCGAGTCTCTATTTAGCCGATTTTGGCGCACGAGTCATCAAGGTGGAAGACACTAAAGTGGGCGATTACTGTCGTCAGGAAGAGCCGCAGATCGACGGCGAAAGCTATTATCACTATGCGCTCAACCGTAATAAAGAAAGCGTTTCATTCAATTTTAAGGATCCCGAGGTGCTGGATGCCTTCTATAAATTAGTCATCTCTGCCGATGTAATCATCGAAAACTATCGTCCTGGCGTTGCTAAACGCTTGGGGATCGACTACGAAACGCTTTCAAAGATCAATCCGCGGATCATCTACTGTTCTCTTTCTGCTTATGGCCAAAACGATCCCCGCAGCTTAAGTGCCTTGCATGACGTCAACATCGTTACGCAGACTGGTTATTATGACCTGACTCAAGGAGCTCTCGCTTTGCTCTCTCCTGCCGACTTTGCTGCTGCTATGGTAGCGATCCAGAGCATCCTAACGGCGCTCATCCAGCGTGGGATGACGAACAGGGGAGCGCATCTTGATGTCGCGATGTATGATTCGCTCGTTTGGTGGAATGCTATGCTTGATTCGCGCTGGTTTTTCTTTGGTAAGGATTTCCCCAGTTCAAAACGCGAGTATCCTTCCATCGGCTACAACATTTATCGCACAAAAGATGATCAGCTTGTTGCTTTCGGTTTTTATGAAACGAACTTCTGGGATGATTTTTGCCATGAAATAGGTTGTGAAGAACTTTGCGGCATGCTCAAGAACACCAAAGAGGAAAACCCTGAAGGATATGCCAAGATTCAAGAGGTTGCGGCGAGTAAAACGCACGATGAATGGGGAGAATGGAATAGTGCAGGCAAGCATCCTATCACACCCATTTACAGCAAGACCGACGCAGTCGAATATGCGCTTGAAAACTCCCCAGGATTGCTTGAATACGTTGATTATCCTCGTATCGGCACGGTGCTCCAGACTAATACTCCGCATGTGATCGGCGAAGTGAGAGCGGATCTATCTGAAGCTCGCGAGCCTGAGCTCCTAGGAGAATCGAGCGTCAAGGTGCTTCGAGAACTCGGTTTGAGTGATGAGAAGATCGCTGAGCTAAAAGAGAAAGGCGCCATCGTTGTAGGGTAGTGTTCTGCTTTTAATCCACCCATGGTAAAGGTTGATGCGTGTTCGCCTCCTCTTCTTTTCGAGTGGGCGCATCCAGCCTAGTGAGGGTCTATTCTTTCTGAGAGGAATAGACCCTTTTCTTTTATTTTGGAGGTAGTGTGGTGTTCTGCGCGTGTCATGAAGAAAGGTGGACTTTACTTTACAGAGTCAATTGTCCTGGAGATTTCGGACAAAATAATAAAATTGTCTAAATGATGAATCTCGATTTTTCTCGAAACACCACCAAAATCAAATAACATACAGGAAAATGCGCAACAAAAATAAACAGTTTGGCAAACTTTTTTTCTCAAGTTTGGACAAACACGCATTACTGACCATCCAAACCGTATGAGCCGAACGTCATACTAGAAAAGAACCAAAATAACTGGTTGTGGAATGAAAGGAGAAATTCTGTATGTCAACTACAGAAAAGCTCAATGGCTATGGCCCGCTTGCTGGCGTTAAAGTTGTTGAACTCTGCGAATGGGTAGCTGCTCCTGCTTGTGTGCGTTGTCTCTCTGAAATGGGTGCAACGGTCATCAAGGTCGAGCCGCCCTACGGTGATGCTCAGCGTACTCAGGGTCCTGGCTTTGGTTGCGAGCAGACCGACATGGAAGATCCTACGATCGACCTTAACAACACCAACAAGAACTTCGTTTCTATCAATCTCAAGAACGAAGAAGGCATGAAGTTCATGAAGAAGCTTCTTGCTGACGCAGATATCTTTGTGAACAATCTGCGCGACAAAGCTCTTAACAAGATGGGTCTCGACTATGAGACGCTTCACAAAGAGTTCCCTTCCCTCATCTGGGCTCAGATGCGCGGTTATGGCGAATATGGCCCTGAAAAGGACAGCCCTGGTTTCGACGCAGTCTGCTGGGCTGCTCGTGGTGGCGTTGCAAACGTTTTCCGTGAGGATGGTGAGTCTCCTGCAATCGCACCCCAGGCATTCGGCGACTACAACGTTGGTCACATGCTGGCAACCGGTATTGTTTCTGCTCTCTTCAATCGCACCCGTACTGGTAAGGGCGAAAAGGTCGTAACCAACCTCTATGCTGGCGCTATTTGGGGCGGTAACATCGGTATCTGCGCAACGCAGTTCGGTGCTCCCTATCCTAAGTCACGTCTGCACGTTCCCAACCCCTTCAACAATACCTATCACACGTATGACGACAAGTGGATCTACATCTGCATGCCGCAGTACGACAAGTATTATCCGATGATGATGGGCCTCTTCAATCGCGAAGACCAGATCGAGAACGCAGAGACCAACAACCTCACTGCGCTCAAGGCTTCCGGTAAGAACGTTGAGGTTATCGGCTGGCTCGAAGAAGCATTTGCTAAGAAGACCTTCGACGAGTGGATGACGATCTTCAAGGAGAACGAGGTTCCTGCTCAGAAGTGCTTCCGTTACACTGACGTTGTCAAGGACGAAGAGGCATACGATAACGATGCTCTTCGTATGGTCGAATACGACGCATGGGGTAAGCGCGCACTGCCGATGACTCCTGTTCGCTTCGGCTCCTTCGGTGATCCCCCGGTCATCCTCTCCAAGCCAATTGGCTATCACACTGCTGAATTCATGAAGGATTATGGCTACTCTGATGAAGAGATCGCCAAGATCGCTGAAGACGGTGGCGTAGTAGTTTATGACGGTCCTGAGATCGAAGATCGCATCTTTGTTTCGAAGCGTCAGGCTGCTGGCGAAGCACCTTGCAACTGGTAATCGCTTAGCATACGTTCGCAGGAAGACCCCGTTGGATACGCTCCAGCGGGGTCTTTTTATGCGTGCTGCTTATTGCGTCTGTAGCTTACCGTCCCTTCCAATGTGGTGCGCGTTTTTCGCGAAATGCCGTTGTGCCTTCGGCGGCGTCTTCCGAATTAGCTGCGAGCTCCTGGTACATGTCCATCATGCGCCAGCCGTCGGATTCAGCGAGGAAGCTCTTGTCCATCGAATCGTAGACTGCTTGCTTGATGAGGCTTAGTGCATAAGGACCATTTGCCATGATAGCTTTTGCGAGCGAAAGAGCCGCATCTAGCAATTCTTCCTCGGGCACGGCGCGATTTGCCAGTCCCCATTGAACAGCGGTGGCTGCATCGATCGGTGCGCCCGTGAGCAGAAGCTCCATAGCATGCTTGAGATGGATCGAACGACCGATGCGGAGGGGAGCACCTCCGTTGCCGGGGAACAATCCGCTCTTTGCTTCGGGGAAGGCAACCATGCCATCATCGGTGAGAATCGCAAGGTCGGCCGCAAGCAGCATTTCAGCACCGCCCCCTACCACTTTTCCATTAGCGGCAAGAATGGGGCTTCTTCCAAAGCTTGCGTGTCATGGCGCCAGTGCCCCAAGTTTCTTTTCCTTTGGGCGGATGAAGCGTTTTTTCGTTGTATTCCTTAAGGTCCGCTCCTGCGCAAAACACCTTACCCGTATTGGTCAAGATGGCTACCTTAGCTTCGTCATCGTCGTCGAAGAGTTCGAAAGCATCGCACAATTCGGCCCACATAGCTGAATTGATTGCATTGCGCGCTTCAGGTCGATCGAGCGTGATGATGAATGCGCCCTCTTTTTTCTCGATACTAAGGTATTCGAATGCTGGCATTGGTTCCATATAGCCCCCTGTCTTTTTGAAGCCATGAGCTTCGTCGTGCATGAATGATGCTCGGTTCTACCTATGCCTGAAAACAGAGGCTCGGACTATTCTAGGTGTAGGCAAAAGCACGAGTTTCGATGCTTTCGTTATACAAGAAAGGGGATATGAAAAGAAGAGCGCATCTATGCACATCACCTTCGAAAGGAGCTTTGCTTCAGAGGTGGTGGAAGGATCACATTAGAGCGAAAAAAGACTTTTTATCGGGTATTTCGTGCGGCAAGCGTGATCTTCAGAGTCTTCATTGCATTGTCGATCGTGCTCGTGCAAATTGCTCCAGGCACGCCCCTTAATTCGTTGACAATGTCTTGAATCTGTCCAAAGCCAGGGTAGGTGTCAACATCAGTAAAGATTTCGGTCTTCTCGAGAGGGGCTTCTTCGCGTACGCCGCCCATAACGCCCTCATGAGCGATCGCTTCTTTGGGGTCGCCTGCGATCGTTTCGAGCACGAGCGGCGCTACATTGTCGTAATAGGGGAATTCGATGCTGCCCCTATCGCCGAAGATGAGGAAGCGATCGATGGCCTTGTAGGTGGCATAGCACCACATGCCAGAGACGAGCACTCCCGATTCGGTAATCGCTGAAAGTGAGACTGCATCTTCTGCTTCATAGAAACCTGTTCTATTGGTGGCAGACAGGTTGAAGGTATCGAGCGAGCCGACCAGATAGTCCACAAGGTCGAGCATGTGCGCATCGCCTTCGTAGAAGTGGCTTCCGCCAGACACTTCGGGGCGCACACGCCATGGCTTTTGATCCTCGGGTAAGCGCTCTTCCGCGGTGAGGCGTTGCGTCCTGATGAGCTGTACGCCACGTATCATGCCGATCACGCCTTCATCGAGGAGGCGCTTGAGCTCTTTATAGCGCGGCATGCCGCGACGGTAGTGCGCTATATAGCAACGTGTCCCACTCTCATCAAAGGCTTGCTTGATCGCCTGAGCATCTTCCCAAGAAAGGGCAATGGGTTTTTCGAGATAGCAGTGCTTATTCGCTTGGGCGACTGCGATGGCTTGCTCTTTGTGACAGTCCGGCGTGGTAGCAACATAAACGATATCGATCGAGGGATCGGACAGAAGCTCTTCCATGGTCTCGTATACTTTGCCATGTCCTTGCTCTTCGACCCATGCCTGCGCCTTTTCTGCAGTTCTGTTCCAGACACCTGCTAATTCTGAATGATCAGCAGTGTAGGTGGGAACTCCGTTCTTGGTCTCGACAACATTGCCGCACCCGATGATTCCCCAGCGAATCGGCTTGTCTTTGCCGCCTGTTCGTTCGTCTTTCATAGCGATCCCCCTTATAAGAAGGGCGTGTAGAAAATCTCTGCACGCCCTCTGTCGTTTGTTTTGTGTTGCAGTCTAAGCTTTGTACTTCTTTGCGAGCTGGCGACCTGCAATATATTCCATGACCTCGGTCGTTCCGCCACCCATTTCGTTGCCGCGAAGATCTGCCCAGATGCGTCCGATGCGCATTTCTTTCGTGTAGCCGATAGCTGCATAGATCGACATCGCTAGATCCGCAACGCGGGTGAGCTCGCGGCAGGCATAGCCTTTGAGCAACGCAGATTCGAGGCGGGTTGATTCACCGTTGTCGAGCATGGTGACCGTGCGATACAGGCGCCAACGCACGTTTTCGATGATGTTCTCCATCTCGCAAAGATGCTGTTGGATCATGGAAATGCGGGCGATCGGCTCCTTGAAAGCAATGCGATCATTGGCATAAGCGCCAGCATCGTTCAGAGCTGCTTGTGCCAAACCAAGCGAAGAAGCAACTACTAAGCAGCGCTCGAACTCGAGCTTCTTCATGAGCAACTTCCAGCCCATACCGGCTTCGCCGATACGCTGCTCTTCGGTGACCACCACATTGTCGAAGAATTGATCGACGAATGGGATAGCCTGCTGGCCAACCTTCTCAAGTGAGGCGACCGTGAAGCCCTCGGCATCGTTGGGCACAAGCCAAAGCGAATACTTGTCATTCTCGTAGCTTGGGTCTTCGTCCTTCGCAACAACCATGGTGTAGAGCGAAAGTCCGCCAAGCGTGACCCAGGTTTTCTGACCATTCAAAAGATACGTGCCATCGGGCTGCTTACGGGTGACGCAGGTCATCGCGTTATTGTCCGATCCGGCGGCAGGTTCGGAGATAGCGGTGCAAGCGATGCAAGTGCTCTCGACATTCTCGATAGCATTCATGATCAGTTCCTGCTGCTCTTTTGTGCCAAAATCGATCACGTCAGTGATGGTATTGAAATCGGTAACGAAGGGGAGCACCACGCCGGTGAATTCATGGAGCTTCTCAACAAGAAGGATCTCAGTGAGCTTGTCAACGGGGATACCACCGATGTCTTCAGGAAGGCCCATGTGCATGAACCCCGCCTCGCGATAGGCCATTGCTGCTTCCACGCTAATATGATGGTCAACTTCGTAGGCTTGCTTCACCGCTTCGTCGGTGAAGTAGCGCTCCGCGTATTCGCGTGCGCTCTCGATCATGAGTTCCTGATCATCAGTAAGACTAAAATCCATTACTGGCCCTTCTTTCTGCGAAATAACGGTCGACTCGTTCCAATAGAGCAGATGTTAGTATCTCGATTTCAATAAATAAAGGAATTTGCAAGATTTGGACAGACACATAGGATTGTCTATTCGGTTTTGCTCGATCTATCGTTTTGCTTGATCGTTTCGGCTGAAACGCACACAAATAAGCCTCCGCACAAGACGGAGGCTTATGAATAATGCTATGTCGTTTTGAGGGCTCGCTGCCCTGGTTTAGTGGGTGATTGACTATGCCAGCTTCTTGATAAGTTCTACCATGTCGATACCTAGCTGACGTGCGACCGCGGGCGCGATCGGATCTTCAGAAACGGAGCGACGCCATTGTGGTTTGCCGTCCTTCATGCCCGCCATGAGCGAACCAGCGACCACCGAAGCGATAACGGGACCTTCAGGGCGCGGATTCACTTGGATCATCTCATGGGTCGAGCAGAATTGGCTCAGCGCTGCATAGGTGGGTTCTGCGCCGCAGTTGTCGAGGCCTGCCATGGTGATGCAGCCCGCAACCTTACCCTTTAGCTGGTTCGCTACCATATGCATAGGACGGGTGCGGTCGATGAAGGTCTTCATGCGGCCAGACACGTTCGAGAAATAGTCAGGCGAAGCCATGATGATGCCATCCGCCTCAAGCATCTTCTGCTTGATCTCTTCCATATCATCATCTTTGATGCTGCATTCTGGCTTGAATAAGCAGCGATTGCAGCCTGTGCAGTATTCGATGTTCTTTTCGGAGAGCTCGACCACTTCAGTTTCTGCTCCAAGTTCGGCAGCTGCGCTCAGTGCTTCGTTGATCAAGTAGTCGGTGTTCTGGCCTACGCGGTGGCTTCCGTTGATGGCGAGAATCTTCATGGCATACCTCGTTCTCTTTCGTTTCTCAGATATGTTCAATTATACGGAATTCGCTTACGCCAAAATAGTGGATTGCCCTATGGATTGTCGGACAGAGAGGGTGTTTTGATGCTTCAAAAAGTATCTTTGTTTAGCTACGCTAGTATATGAAGAACAACTGCGATCGTTTATTAGAAGAGGAATTATGTATAGCTTTGCTCTTTCATCCGAGCAAAAGCGGCTCGTTGCTGCATTCCGCGAGTTTGGGGAAAGTGTTTTCTTACCCGAACGCGTATTTCAGTGGAAGCGCGATCAGGGTCTGCCAGATGAAGTCGTGAAGGGATTCACCGATCTTTATTTCAGTTTTGAATCTTCTACGGTAGGGAAATCGTTTGCTCATAGCGTCATGAGCCAAACGCTCATTCTTGAAGAGCTTTCGCGCTGTGCTGGAGCAACTTTGCCGTTTCAGAACGATCTTTTCAACCTTCAGATCATGAATTGGTTCGCTGAATCTTCACGTTTTTCCGATGCGCTCGATTTCTATCGCAAGACAGGGCGTCTTATGTTCTCGTTTGCCATTTCCGAACCCGTTGCTGGCTCGGATACGATGGGCATGCATACCTACACGCAAACGGTCGAAGGCAAGATCGTTCTCAATGGACAAAAGAACTATGTGAACAACGGCGAGTATTCTCCCAACATCTTGGTTGCTGCGATCGACAAGGACGTACAGAACCCAGGCAAGTATCCCGCTCTTGCTTTCTGGCTTATTCCTCGCACGTTAAAGGGGGTACGTGCCTATCCGATCAATAAGATAGGGCAGTCCATGCTGCCGTTCGCTTCGCTTGCATTCGACAACGTTGAGCTTTTGCCCGAGTATCGCCTGAGCGGTAACGAGGGTGGCTTTCAGCAGCTTTTTCGTTTGCTCGAATTCGGACGCGTGTTCATATGTGCCTCTTCGGTGGGCATGGCGCAAGCTGCGATGGAAGATGCGGTCGCACATGCGCGGGAGCGTGTTGCGTTCGGCAAGCATATCAGTCAGTTCCAACAGATCGAACAGATACTCACTGATATGGAGGTATCGCTCTCAAGTATGCGTCTCATGCTCTACCGTGCAGTATGGGATATCGAGAACGACACGCCCGATAAGCGTTTGTCAGTTGCGCTCATGAAGCGTTTCATCCCGAAGACCGCTACCGAGGTCGCAAGCAATGCGATGCAAATTCTCGGCGGACTCAGGTATACTGAAGGTTCGCGGATCAGTTCGATTTGGGAAGACTGCCGCGGTAACCAGATCGCCCAAGGAACAGACCAGATCATGGTCTACATTTCTGCTCCGCTCATTCTCGACAAATACGAAAAGGAAGAAGCTCTATGAAAACAAGCACGAAGTATTGGATCTATGCGCTGGTCATCAACCCGATCACCACGCTCATAATCTATTACATGTTCAACGCGGGATTCAATCTGTTGAACCTTATTGGAGTCGGTATCATCGGCTACGGCATCTTCCTTTACTTTGTCGTCCAGGCTATTCGTATCGACGTGCGTGCCCGTCAGGCTTACAAGAAAAAGAAGGGCAAGGGCGGCAAGAAGAAAAAGAAGCGCTAAGCTTCAGAGCTGTCTAGAATTACAGATAAGCAACAATTGATGCCGCAAGATTTCTTGCGGCATTTTTTATGCTAATCCGCGAACGGGTTCAAAACATGTTCATGGCGCGTTTGAACCCGTTCTGAACATGTTCAAAATCGGACAGAATTATCATATTGCCCGTCTTTTATTGGTTATACCAATAATTTTTCGGTCATCTATTCATAAAAATCAAAATAAAGCCGCCTTCTACATAAGCATTTCACCCCGTCAAGTGGTCAGTTTTTGAAACCTGGCTATTTTTCGGAAAAAATAAACTTTCAAAATAGAGTACAGGGGAACCTTCCCCATTGCGGTATCACGTGGTGAAGCGCGCCAAGATTTACCAGGTGATCTCGCACCTGCTGTATTGAACGTAAAGGAAAGTGTGGCGTTTTCACGGCATCTGTCGTGGTTCGCCCGGAAAGGAAAAGAAGTTATGGCAACTGTTGCTACAACTCAGAAAATGACGATGCGTCATATTCTTGTAGTGCTCACCTGCGTCTTCTGCACCTTCGGTTGCGCGGCTATCACGTTTAGCTGCCCTGGTCTTTGCTATCGTCCGGTAGCAAATTACCTTGGTGTTCAGGTCTCAGATGTGTCCTTCTACATGTCGATCGTCTATTTCGCTGAAGTTATTTTCTCTCCTATCATCGGTGCGCTGCTTGAGAAGTACGATGCACGCATCATCTGCACCATCGCTGCAGTTTTCACTTCGGGCGGCATCTTCTGCATGTCGTTCTACACTGAACTCTGGCAATGGTATGTTTCTGGTTTCTTCATGGGCGTTGGCGAGATCACGCTCCTGTGGCTCATGGTCGCAGGTCTTTTGAACCGTTGGTTCAAGGCAAAGCTCGGTCTCATGCTCGGTATCTCTTATGCAATGACCGGTCTTGGCGGTGCTGTCTTCAACTTCATCGGTCAGTTCATCCTCGGTCCGAACCTGCTCGTTGAAGATACTTGGCGTGACCTGTATATGTTCTATGGCGTCGCTGCTGCAGTGCTCTCTATCCCCTTCACGCTGTTTGCGATTCGCTCGCATCCGCAGGATTGCGGCCTGAAGGCATACGGTGCGCCGATCGAAGAAGGCGAAGTAATCGACGCATCGCATCTCGATCTTCCTGGCATTCCAGCAAAGCAGGCTTATGGCAAGTGGTACTTCTGGGTACTTATTCTTGCAGGCTGCATGTTCAATATCGGCGGTATCTATCCGCAGCACTTCACTACCTTCTATCAGACCGTTGTTGCGGTTGACGCAGCGGGTATCACCATTCCGGATCTCATGATCATGTCTGGTACGCTCGAGGCATGCTGCATGATCGGTATGGCTGTCGGTAAGGTCACCATTGGTGCTATCGAATCGCGCAATATCATCGTTGCACTCGCATTCGGTTCGATCTGCGGTTTTATTGGTCTGTGCGGCATCTGGTATGGTGGCTTGAATAGGGTTTTGCCCGTGCTGTTCTTCGGTGGCTTCATCTTCGGCATGCTCTATCCGTTGGTTACCACGGCGCTACCTTATATCACGCGTTTGCTGTTCGGCGAAAAGGATTACGACAAGATCTACTCTGTCATCCTCATGCCAGTTAACTTGGTTGGCGCCTTTGCAGCTTCTGGCTTGGCTCTCATTTACCAGGGTCCCGGCTGGGATTGGTACTTCATCGTCGGTCTCTGCGTTGCGGTCATCTGCTTCGTCCTCGGCTTCATCGTTGTGAAGTGGGGCATGAAGGATTACCGTGGCGACAAGGCTGCTGGTACCATGCACTAATCGCGTTGGCGATCACATAAACGCTTATCGATAGGTAAGTTAGTTGGGTTGGGCATCTGGCATTGCGCCAGGTGCCCAACTGGTTTTTTGTGCATTTGATCTCTTCTGAATGCAGTGATAAGTAACTGTTTCATTACGAAAAGCTATAGGTTTTCGTGTTGCATCATCGGGATTTCAGTCTTTATAAAAATATTTTTCACTAGCGCACACTAGATCGATGGAGCGCCAAGAATGTAAAAAATGCGATTGAGCTGGGGATATAGAAGAGCGAACATGTTCAAATAGCGGGGTATTATAACGCGTTCACAAAATAATTCCATTGGACAAAATCACACATCTGACCATTTTTGTAGAGCCTGTGGAGGGACAGAATAGCTTGTGAGGGCAAAGGTGCCCTTGCGTGCAATTGTTCTTAGAGAGAAATTACACCGAGCCTTTCAAAGAACACTTGCATGTAAAGGAAACGAGGGACACAGCATTGTGTTCCACAGAAGAAGGAGGGGTTATGGCTGAAAATGTAAAAACTCAGAAGTTTACAGTTCGTCATTTTTTGGTTCTGTTTACTTGCATGATTTGTATCTTTACATCTAGTGCTATTACCTTCAGCTGCCCGGGTCTGGCATATCGTCCAGTCGCCATGCAGCTCGGAGTTCAGGTCTCCGACGTTTCTCTCTACATGTCAGTTGTCTATTTGTGCGAAGTTATCTTCTCGCCAATCGTCGGTGTGTTGCTTGAGAAGTTTGACGTTCGTATTATCTGCACCCTTGCAGGTGTTTGTGTTACGGGCGCATTCTTCGCAATGTCCACGTTCACTGTCATCTGGCAGTGGTACATCGCAGGTATCTTCATCGGTTTCTCCCAGATCACGCTGCTCTGGTTGATGACCGCTGGTGTACTTGGCCGTTGGTTTAAGAAAAAGCTCGGTTTCGCACTCGGTCTTTCTTATGCAATGACCGGTGCAGGTGGTGCTGTCTTGAACATCGTTGGTCAGTTCGTCCTGGGTCCGAACCTGTTGGTCGAGGACACTTGGCGTAACCTCTACATGGTGTTCGGCGCGCTCTGCCTCGTAGGCACCATTCCGTGGACCGCACTCTGCCTCCGCAACGCTCCTGAAGATGTTGGACTGAAGGCATATGGTGCACCTATCGCTGTAGGCGAAGAGGGTTCTGAGGGACATGCAGTCCTCAAGGGCATGGAGCCCAAAGTGGCATACACTCGTTGGTACTTCTACGTACTCATCATCGCAGGCTGCTTGATGAACGTCTGCGGTATTTATCCGCAGCACTACACGAACTTCTATCAGGGCGTTGTAGCAGTTATTCCTGGTACCCAGGATGCTATTCCTGAGCTCATGATCTTGTCTGGTACGCTGGAGGCATTCTCCATGGTCGGCATGATGATCGGTAAGATTTGTACTGGTATCCTCGAGTCCAAGTCTGTACAGCTCGCTCTGATCGTAGGCATTGTAACTGGTATCGCAGGTATCTGCGGCATCTGGTTCGGCGGCTACAACAAGATCCTCCCGATCCTCTTCGGTGGCGGTCTGATCTACGGCTTCATCTACGCGTTCGTTACAACGTTGCTGCCGTACTTAACGCGCCAGATCTTCGGCGACCTTCACTATGACAAGATTTACTCTGTCATCCTGATTCCGGTCAACTTGGTCGGCGCCTTCGCAGCATCTGGTCTGGCTCTCATCAATCAGATGTTCGGATGGGACTTCTTCTTCATCCTCGACATCGTGGTTATGATCCTCATCTATGTCTTCTGTACGCTTTGCTACAACGCAGGCAAGAGGGATGCTGCAGAGAAGTTTGTTTCTGGCACGCTTGCTTCCGAGAAATAAGCTTCCTATTTAGTCAGAGAGAGACTAACCTGAATCGGAGAGAGGCACCGCGAAGGTGCCTCTCTTTTTTGCGTTATGCAGCCTTATTCGAGGGCGTATTCATTTTGAGCTTCTGTATTTGGGCGATTGGGTGTAAGAACATGCATCATCAAGAAAGATGCTTGTGCTATATGTGGAATCCAGTCTGTATTGCGCTAAGGCGGGAATGGGCTGTTTTTGTTCAACAGATGGATCTTAGAGATCTTAGATTTGTGCTAAAAGAAGAATCAGAGATTACGACGAAGCTGGGCTTCCTTGATCTCCATCTCAAGTGAGCTATGAATGAGGTTCGCAAAAGGTCCAGCGTTGCTGATGAGATGTTTCACGACCGGCTGATCGCACTTGCGAATGAAGTAGTATAGAAATGCGCACGTGTAAAACTCGCTCAAGAACTCGATATTCTCTTCGGGCAGATATCGATTCGCAAGGATGATGTCGATGTCGTTGCGTAATGCAGGTAAATAGAGATCGTAGAGATAGTTGCGTAGGGCGTGCGGTCCTGTTTCGAGCAGCGCTTGCGTGTAGAAGGTTCGGCGTTTCTCAAGCACACTTGCGAAAACATCGAAGAATTTTGAATGGTCAAGTGAGCGCACCCCTGATTTCTGCGTGATATAGAACGGGAATTGCGTTACCGAGTCTTTGCTTGGTTCTTCATATACCAGAATGCTTTCAGGAAACTTGCGCTGCAGCGCAAGACCTAGATCGTAGCGGAAGCGCCAAATGATAAGAGCCTCTTTATCGACGAAGTGATAGTAGAAGGTCTTGCGGTTTTTACCTGTTCTCTCAACGATGTCCGAAATAGATACCTTCTTGAGTGGTATTTCGTCGCAAAGTTCGACAAATGCATCAGCGATAAGAAGTTTCGTATCAAGCGGTCCCACGTGTGATTTCTCCTTGCCTGCGTGGCATCAGGTCTATTCGCGGATGCGATCCGTCTTCATGCAAAGGATAGCACCTGTTCATAAGTGTGATTTCATGTGCCATCGGAAGAC
Organism: uncultured Eggerthella sp.; assembly: GCA_900542525.1. Taxonomy (GTDB): domain Bacteria; phylum Actinomycetota; class Coriobacteriia; order Coriobacteriales; family Eggerthellaceae; genus Anaerotardibacter. Next base: position 56,327 of record UQNZ01000006.1, on the reverse strand, counting down.
TTGATCGCTGCTTGAAACATTATACTTGTCTCGATTCATTGGTCAAATTCAGTGATTTGTGTAGACGTACATGATGCGATTCATCGGTATCAATAGAAGGATGAGAGGCTGCATCATCGACTTTGAATGAAAAAACCTATAAATGATTCCTATAGACCAACAAAAAAACTATAATGCCCATCGATAACCGCTACATCTGCATTACAATATCTATAGCAAAGGAGCTGAAATACGATTCGTCACTTCCGATAACAAGCATTTAGGTACGAACCATGGTCTTTAATCGGGGCTATGGTTTTTGCGCTCTAAACGCTTGCCATCGTAATTAACGATCGAGCAGCTTCAAGGAATAACGAGTAGCTCACAACATGTCTTGTAGAAAGGGGCTGTGCAGTGAAATACGAAGCACTTACCACGCCGTTTAAAATCGGCAACGTAGAGATTCGCAATCGTTTCGTCATGCTGCCAATGACCATCGAGAAAACCGATAACTATGCCATTGGTGACGACCTGATCGATTTCTACGAGCAGCGCGCAATCGGTGGGGCTGGTCTTATCGAGATCGGTTCTTGCTATGTTTGCGACTGTTTCGACACCCATCCTAAATACCACACCACTACTGGTGCTTGCGGTGTTTGGGACGACTGCTTTATCCCAGGTCTTACCCGTACCGCAGAAGCTTGCCATAAACATGGCGCTAAGCTCGCTGCCCAGCTGCAGCTCTGCTATGAGTGGCGTCCGGATGGCAATACGGAGCTCTTAAGCTACGCTCCTTCTAAAGACGTTGTTTCTGGTCCTTTCGTAGGTATGCCGGAGCGTGAATTCACCAAAGAAGAGATTCAGCTCGTCGTTAAGCAGTATGGCGAAGCTGCAAAGCGCTGCCAGAAGGCTGGCATTGACATCATCGAGATTCATGCTGGTATCGGTTACATGGTCATGCGCTTCATCTCTAAGTACTCCAACCATCGTACTGACGAGTACGGCGGATCTACCGAGAATCGTTGCCGCCTGCTCACCGATATCATCGATGAGATCCATCGCGTATGCGGTGAAGACTACCCGATCCTTATTCGTTATTCTGCGGACGACCTCATGCCTGGCGGTCAGCGTCTCGAAGACCTCAAAGAGGTTATCGAGGTCGTTGAAAAGCACGGTGTTGATGCTTGGTCTATCCAGGCTGGCTTCCATGAGGCTCCTCGTCCGGTTGCTAACCAGCTCGTTCCGGAAGGTGAATTCATCTACCTTTCCAAGGCAGCTAAGCAGTACACCAAACTTCCTACCTTCCCTGGTACTCGTATCAACCACCTCGATGTTTGCGAAAAGATCATCGAAGATGGTTCTGGCGATGCTGTTGGTATGGCACGTCACTGGATCGCTGAGCCGGAAATCGGCCTGAAGGTCAAGGAGAATCGTGCCGAGGAAGTTCGTCCTTGCATCGTTTGCTCTCGTTGTCTCGACAACATCTTCGTTGGCAAGCCCTGTAAGTGCTCGGTCAACCCGAACGTTTACTTCTCTCAGTATGGTCTGCCGCAGGAGCACAAGGTCTCTGGCGACGAGGCAAAGAAGAAGATCCTTATCATCGGTGCTGGTCCTGCTGGTCTCGAAGCTGCTCGCACCATGCGTATGCGTGGCTACACCAACGTCACCGTTGTCGATCAGAAGAAGAAGGCATGCGGCCTGTTGAACCTCGCTCAGGTTCTCAACGACGAACTGCCTCCTATGGTCGATTGGTACAACAACGAGATCAAGCGTCTCAATATCGATGTTCGCCTGAACACCGAGGTCACGCCTGCTTACATCAAGGACTTTGGCGCAGACGAGGTCATTCTCGCTGTTGGTCCTGAAACGGTTTCCCCTGATGTTCCGGGCAAGGACAACAAGAACGTTATCGATTCTCACGCTCTGAAGGCTCTCGTTGAGGGCAAGGGCACCCCGGGCAAGGGCTTCATGTGGACCATGTCTTGCTTCGGCATGAATATTCTCGGCGCACCGCTGGGTATCATGAAGTGGGGCCTTGGCACGCACATCCTCGTTGGCAAGAGCATGGCTGTTATCGGTGGCGGCTTCGCTGGTATCGAAGTTGCATCTGCAATGAACGAAGGCCGCGAAGTTACCGTTATCGAAGAAGCTAAGAAGGCTGGCGCTGAGATCGGCATCATCGACAAGAACCCTGAGCTCCGCAAGCTCAAGAGCGAAGGCGTTAAGGTCCTCACCTCTACCAAGGTCAAGGAATACAACAAAGAAGGCGTCGTTTGCGAAGATGCAGAGGGCAAGGTATTCACCGTTCCTGCTGACACCATCATTACCGGCACCAAGTGTGTTGATAACACGAGCCTCTACGATCAGATGAAGGGTGTTGTCCCTGAGGGTCACCTCCATCTTATCGGCAATGCTTCACCGCACACCACCTGGGCTGGCGTTGGTCCGCACGATCCTTACAAGACCGACGAGTACAAGCGTCTTCTCGAGGCTGTTCGCGACGGTTATCTGATCGGCATGACCATCAACGAGGAGATTTCTGTCGATATGCAGGCTGCTCCCGCTGAGGACGTCACCAAATAAGTAGGGCGAAAGTCCTGGTCGTAAGGCCAAAAATCGTTTGATCTTGAGCGGGCGATGTTGGAGCTTTGCCCGCTTAAAGATAGAAGTTAGGTTCAAGAGGAAAGATTTCCTGAAGGAGGAAAAACATGCTAGATTATAGCTACTCTGATGAGCAAAAGCTGCTTCGTGAGAACATCCGTAAATGGGGTAAAGAGCATCTTCCTGAGGAGAAGATCGCCGAGGCTTATAAGAACCGCGGCATCGACTCTGCTATCGCTAAGTCTTGGGTAGACGAAGGCTTCGGTAAGCTCGGTATTCCTGCTGAGTACGGCGGAACCCCTTGCGATCACGTCACCATGGCTATTGCTATCGAAGAGCTTTGCCACATCGGTGGTAACATCCCTATGGCTCCAAACCTGTTGATCATGTTTGACGTTTGCGAATTCGGTACCGAAGAGCAGATCAAGTACGCGGTAGACTTCTACTATGAGAATGGCTATCCTCCTTACTGCCTCGCAATTTCCGAGCCTGAAGCAGGTTCTGCAAACATCTACATGACCACTACCGCTAAGAAGCTTGGCGACGGTAACGTTGAGATCAACGGCACCAAGACCTGGGTTACCTTTGCAGAGCATGCAAATGGCTTCATCGTAGTTTGCAAGGACGAGGATCCTTCTCCTGAGAACAAGTCCATGTCCATGTACCTCGTTGACAAGGACACCCCGGGTGTTGTTCTCGAGCCGCTCAACAAGATCGGTATGCAGATCAACCCCTTCGCTATGGTCCACTTCAACAACGTCATCGTTCCTGAGACTGCTCTCCTCGGCGAGCAGGGCAAGGGCTTCCTGCAGCTCATGAAGAACTTCGAGTGGGAGCGCTGCGTTCTCTTGGCAGAACTCCTTGGTGAAGCTCAGGCTGCTATGGACGATGCTTGCGCTTGGACCAACGAGCGTCAGCAGTTCGGCGTTGGCATCAAGACCTTCCAGCTCGTTCAGGAGCACATCGTCGAGATGCAGATCGCTCTGACCAACACCCGTAACTTCCTGTATCGTACTTGCTGGAAGCTCGACAACGGCATTCCGGTCAACAACGACGCAGCTATGCTGAAGCGCTATGGTGCACCTGCTCTTACCGACGTTTGCTCTCGTGCACTCCAGCTCATGGGCGGTCTCGGTTACACCGACGCAACTCGCGTTTCCCGCCTCATGCTCGACTGCCGTGGTTTCCAGATCGGTGGCGGCACCGTCGAGATCATGGTCCACATTGCTGGCCGTGGCATCCTCAAAGAGTATGCAAAGGGCAACCAGGACGAACTGTAAGCCTTTTAGCTCTTACACTAGGGATAAAAGAAGAGGGAAGGGGCAACTCTTCCCTCTTTCTTTTTGCTTAAACAGAGGTGAGAAGTAAAGAGTTGTAAGGAGATAGATGAACGTCGTTGTTTGTTTCAAGTCCGTTTATGACGATGTTGCTATTCGAACTAATTCCGACAAGACGCTTGATTATCAGGCGGTCCCACATATTGTTTCGCTTTATGACCTGAATGCCATCGAAGCGGCGGCACAGTTCGTTGAGTCTTCAGAGGGTGAGCATTCTCTTGTCGCATTAACCGTAGGCGATACGAAGATCCACGATACGACTATGCGTAAGAATGTGGCAGCGCGCGGTGCGAGCGAAGTCTATTTGGTGATGGACGAAGCACTTGAAGATGCGGAAACCCACCAAACAGCGCAAGCGGTTGCGGCAGCCATTAAGCATATCGGCAATGTTGATCTTGTTATCTGTGGTGATGGGTCGGCCGATATCTACGCTCATCAGATGGGCATTCAGTTGGGCGAGATCCTGGACATTCCTAATGTGAATGCGGTGATCGACTTTACTGCTGAAGGCGACACGATCAAGGTAACGCGCGAGCTCGATGAAGAGATCGAACACATCGAGATGCAGGCCCCTGCGGTGCTTTCGGTGCTTTCCGACATGGCGCAACCGCGCACCTGCAAGGTGGCGGATATCATGAGTGCAGGTCGCAAGCCTGTTCATGAACTAACTTTGGAAGATATCGGTCTTGAACTTCCTCCAGCGAACTACGAGGTCGTTGAGACGAAAGTGCCTGAACCAACACCACGCAAGATGGTGTTCTTCGAAGCGACCGATGAAGGCATCGATGAATTCATCGAGCAAGTTCATACGTATCTGACGACCGAGGGGGCGTAAGCGCTATGAAGATCTTTGTTATCGCAGAACGCGAACAGCCGGTTGTCGAGCTGTGTGCTGGCGCTCGTCAATTCGCTGACGAAGTCGATCTTATCGCGCTTCCTACTACAAGCGTAGCTCCTGGGGTTGCTGATACCGTCTATCGCCTTGAGGTGCCTGAAGGCCGCATGATGGAAGATTCGTACCTTGCCCTGGTCGACCTTATCGAGAAGGAGAAGCCAGCAGCGGTGTTCGCGGAATCTTCGCGACGCATCCAGCTTCTGCTTGGACGAGTGGCAGCGCGCGTGGGAGGAAGCGTGATCTCGAACGTGACCGCTCTTCCCAGTGCCAAGGACTCAACTACGATGTATTTTGGTGGTCTGGCAAATCGCAAGTACAAAGGCGCAGATGACACGACATCGTTCTATTTTGTACGCCCCGCAACATTCCCTGATGCTGAGCCAAGCGGTGAGAACGCGGAGGCAGAGCTTCCCTTCATCGAGCCTGCTTATGAAGTGAAGCTCGATTCGGTCGGCCCGCGCGTAAAGGGCGATGTCGATCTGCCGAGCGCGAAGCGCATCGTGAGCGTAGGGCGCGGCATCAAGGAGGAGAAGGATCTTGAGATGGTGCGCGAACTCTGCAGCCTGATCGATGCCGAAATGGGTTGCTCGCGCTCGATCTATGAAGCGGAGAGCTGGCTTCCCAAAGAAGCGCTTGTGGGTATCTCGGGCAGCACGGTGGTGCCCGATCTCTACCTCACCCTCGGCATTTCTGGGCAAGCGCAGCACATGGTCGCCTGCGACGGCGCTACTACGATCATGTGTGTGAATACCGATCCTTACGCGCTCATTTTCGAGCATTCAGATTATGGCAGCAAGGGCGATCTCTACACGGTCGTTCCGCGCATGATCGAGTATTTCAAGGCTCATCCCCTCAAGTAAAAATCGCACGAAGGAGTTTTTGATGTATCAGCTGCAAGAAGAAGAGCGCATGATCCTTTCGATGGTGGACAGTGTGTGCACCGACGTTATCGCTGATCGTGCGGCAGAGATCGATGAAGTGGATGAATTTCCGCAAGACATCTATGATCTCCTTGCTGAGCAGGGTCTTTTCGGTCTTGCCATGCCTGAAGAGCAGGGCGGGTTCGCGGTGAGTGTGAACTGCTGGGCAGCATGTGTGACGCGTTTGGCGCAGGAGTCTCCCGCCGTGGCGCTCATGTTGTTCGTTGCTGCAATTGGCGCAGATGCGATCATGACCTACGGAACCGATGAGCAGAAGAACACCTATCTGCCCGAGATCATCGCAGGCGAGAAGAAGATCAGCTTTGCGCTCACGGAACCCAATGCGGGCTCGGATGTTTTCTCGCTCACCACGAGCGCGAAGTCGACCGAAAATGGTTATGTGATCAGCGGGAACAAGATGTTCATCTCGAACGCGGCAGTGGCAGATTACTTCTGTGTGTTCGCCAATGTCGAAGTGGACGGCGAGAAGAAGCCGAGCGCGTTCATCGTTGATGCCCACGATGAACGGGTGGTTATCAGCGCGCATGAGCAGAAGCTTGGATTGCATGGTTCCCCTACGTGCCCGATCTTCTTCGACAAGGTCGAGGTGGCAATCGACGCGCTTATCGGCGAAGTGGGGCAGGGTGCCCAGATCGCGTTCCATGCGCTCAACCGCGGACGCATCGCGCTTGCCGCAACGGCGCTCGGCATTACGCGCGCGAGCCTCATTGCTTCGGCAACGTATGCCAATTCCCGCAAGCAATTCGGCCAGGCAGTCATCGATTTCGAGGGCGTTTCGTTCAAGCTTGCAGACATGCGCATTGCCGTGGCAGCTTCTGAGGGCATTCTTGATGATGCGATCGAGGCGTTCGTCACCAATGCGCGCGATGTGAAGGAGCGCGTGGCTGCAGCAAAGGTCTACTGTACCGAAGCAGCTCAAGCGGCGGCAACCGTTGCGGTGCAGGTTCATGGCGGCTATGGGTTCTGCAAGGAATACCCGGTCGAGCGCTACTACCGCGATGCGAAAGCGTTCACCATCATCGGCGGCACGAACCAGATCCAGCGCAAGATCATTGCTGATGAAGTGAAGAAAACATACGCGCTCTAGGACGCCCGTCCAGCAAAAAAGAGAAGGAGTTAACGCGTGAAGATAGCAGTTTGCGTGAAGCAGTCCATCGACACCGAAGCGCTCATCACGCTCGGCAGCGATGGGGAAGTATCCACCGAAGGTGCTGCGCTCATCATCGATCCCTATGCAGAATTCGCCGTGGAGAAAGCGGTCCAGCTCAAGGAGCAAAACGGTGGCGAAGTGATCCTCGTTACGGTGGGTTCGCAAGATGAGGTGCCCGCTATTCGCCATGCGCTTTCGATGGGGGCCGATCGCGCGATCCTCATCGATGACGAAGCGATCGACACGACCAATCCCCAGGCTAAGGCGCGCGTGCTCGCGGCGGTGCTTACCGAAGAGCAGCCTGACATCATCTTGGGCGGCTATAAGTCGGGCGACACCTCGCGTGCGCAAACGTTGCCGCGCGTTGCTTCGATCATGGGACTTCCGCAGGTTGGTTGGATCACGGGTCTTGAGGTCGAAGGAGATACCGCGCTCGCTGATCACGAGCTTGCCGATGGCGTTGAGCAAGTGTCAGTTGGGCTGCCAGCTCTGTTCACTGCCCAGCAGGGATTGGCTGAGCCGCGCTACCCGACCGTGCGCGATATCATGCAGTCGAAGAAAAAGCCGATCGACGCAAAAGATCTTGCTGCGCTTGGTATCTCGCCTGATCAGGTTGGCCCCGCCATCGCAAAAACGAGCGTGAGGTCGTATGCGCTCAAGCCAGAACGTGCAGGCGGGCGCATCATCGAAGGCGACGCGCCCGATGCGGTGGCAGAAACGGCGCAACTGTTGGCCAACGAAGCGAACGTGCTCTAAGGCAGGAGGGAAAACATGGCAGCCATTTGGGTATTTGCAGAATATAGCAATGGAGCGATGGATAAGGTTACCTACGAGGCCGTGAGCGAAGCGCGTCGTTTGGCCGATGTTCAGGGTGTGCCCGTTGCAGCAGTGGTGTTCGGGAGCGGTGTTGACGAGGCGGCGCTTGCTGCGTTGGGGCAGTATGGCGCTGACCAGGTGATCGTAGTCGATGACCCAGCACTTGCGAATTATACGCCCGATGCGTATGCGGCAGCACTTGAAGCTCTCATCAAGGCGCACGAGCCGGGCCTCATCATGTTCACCGCATCTTCGACTGGGCAGGATCTGGCGCCGCTCATCGCTGAGCGCTGCGATGCTGGTCTCATCTCCGAGATCGTCGCGATCGAAGATAAGGGCGCGGAGCCCGTATATGTGCGTTCGCCGTATTCGGGCAAGATCTTGGAAAACTGCGTCTTTTCCAACAACGATGAGCTCAATCTGGTCACGCTGCGTCCCAAAGCGTTCGCGATCGCTGATGCGGACGAATCGCGCAGTGCGACCATCGTGCGTGAAGCGCCAGAAGGCTTCGGTGATGTTCGCCAGCTGGTGAAAGATGTCTTGCGCGTGGCATCCGAGCGTGTGGATCTGCGTGATGCGGAGTTCATCGTTTCGGGTGGTCGCGGCGTGAATGGTCCCGAAGGGTTCGCCAATGTGCTTGCGCCGCTTGCAGACGAACTGGGTGCTGCGATCGGAGCCTCGCGCGTGGCGGTCGAGCAAGGCTGGATGGACAAGCAGTTCCAGGTAGGGCAGACGGGCAAGATCGTTGCGCCGCAGCTCTATATCGCCTGTGGTATTTCGGGTTCGATCCAGCATCAGGCGGGCATGGGCCAGTCGCGTTGCATCGTGGCTATCAACAACGATCCGGAAGCGGACATCTTCCGCATCGCCGACTATGGCATCGTGGCCGACTTGTTCGAAGCGGTGCCGCTCATGGTCGAGGAAGTGAAGAAGCTGAAAGCCTAGCGCAGGTTCGGCGGATGAAAGGGCCCGCGCAGAATAGCGTTCATGTGAATTGAAATCGTGCGGGACGGCAAGAGATAAAGGAGCGGCATGCAAGAAGCAACACGAGAGCTATATTGGAACATTTCCGGTCAGTGGATCATGTATTTCCTGTTCGGCGTGGTCGTTGCCTGCTTCGCGATCTTCTTCTATCGTCGCTATCGCCTTTGGAAGCTTGGCGCGCCCGAAGACCTTTCAGACAATAAAAAGGTGCGCTTTTTCGGCGCGTTCAAGGAAGTGTTCTCGCAAAAGCGCGTGGTGAAGAAGAAGTCATCCGGCATCATGCACCTGTTCATCTTCTGGGGCATGCTGTTCTTGTTCGTTGCTACGGCGCTCACCACGCTCCAGGATCATTTTGGCATCCCCATCTTGTACGGCCCGTTCTATCTGTATTTCTTCTCGCTCGGTATCGATCTTGCGGGACTGGTGTGCGCGATCGGCATCGTCATCGCTCTCGTGCGCCGTATCGCGCGCACCAACGAGCATCTTGAAACTAACACGGTCGATATCGTGTGGCTTGTGCTTCTGCTGTTGATCCTGCTTTCTGGCTTCACCACTGAAGGGCTGCGCATCGTGGGCACGAACGACCCGTGGGCGCTCTGGTCGCCGGTGGGATATCTGTTCGCGCTCATGTTCTCGGGCATGGATGCGCAAGCGCTTTCGCTCACGCACCAGATCGTGTGGTGGAGCCATTTGGTGCTCGCATTTTCGTTCTTGGCGCTGTTCACCTACAGCAAGATGGCTCACGTGCTCTTCATCCCGGGCAACTATTACTATCGGTCGCTCAAACCGGCCGGTACGCTCGAGCCGATCGACTTCGAGGACGAAGAGCTCGAGACCATGGGCGTGCGCGTGCTCGAGGAATACACGTGGAAGGACTTGCTCGATGCGCAGGCGTGCATTAAGTGCGGTCGTTGCCAGGAGAATTGCCCTGCGTATTTGAGCGGCAAAGAGCTTTCGCCGATGCATTTCATCCAGAACATTGCGGCGCAGAACAAAACGCGCGGCGAGGTTTTGCTGAAGGTTCCCGAAGATGCGCGCACCGAAGAGCAGCAAGCGCTTCTGGATGAAGGGGTCGTGGGCACGGTCATTTCGGAAGATGCGCTCTGGCAGTGCACGACGTGCCGTGCGTGCAGCGAGCTTTGTCCTGCGCGCGTGGTCCATCCCGATAAGGACATCAAAGCGCGCACCTATCAGGTGTGCATGGAAAGTGCATTCCCGCCTGAGGCGCAGCAGACCTTCCGCAACTTGGAGACGAACGGCAATCCGTGGGGCATTGGCTGGCAGAAGCGCATTGATTGGACGCGCGATTTGGATGTGCCAACCATCGAAGAGAACCCAACGGCCGAGTATCTTTACTGGCCAGGTTGTTCGGGTGCGTATGATGCGCGCAGCCGAAAGGTGGCAACAGCCTTCGTGCATTTGATGAAGCAAGCGGGCGTTGATTTCGCGATCTTGGGCAACGCGGAGAAATGCTGTGGCGATTCGGCGCGCAGGTTGGGCAACGAATACCTCTACTATATGCTCGCGCAGGAGAACATCGAGACGCTGAACAATGCGGGCGTGAAGAAGATCGTTACGCAGTGCCCCCATTGCCTGCAGGCGCTTTCGGTTGACTATCCGCAGATGGGCGGCAACTTCGAGGTGCTGCATCATTCGCAGCTTTTGGCGCAACTGATCGCAGAGGGGAAACTCAAGCCTGGCGCTTCGGAATACCAGCAGGTTACCTACCATGATTCGTGCTATTTGGGGCGCTACCACGGCGAATATGATGCGCCGCGTGCGGTGCTCACGCAAGGAGCGGGCGTTCGCTTGACCGAGATGGAGCGCAACGAATCGAAGAGCTTCTGCTGCGGTGCAGGCGGTGGTCACATGTGGCTCGAAGAACCTGCGGGCAAGAAGATCAACCATATGCGTGCCGAACAGGCACTCGAGACCAAGGCGGATGTGCTTGTGACGGCCTGCCCGTTCTGCTTGACCATGCTCTCGGATGGTGTGGCGTTCCACGATTCGACCATGCCTGTGAAGGATCTGGCCGAGGTTTACTACGAGGCGCTCGAGCACTAAAAGTTTTTTTCGAGATGCGCAGCGCAAAAGTGCGTAAGGTCTCTATAATAGGAACATTACGAAGTATGAGAACAAAGAACGAAAACACTAACGCGAAGGAGTTTTAGATGGCTTACTATTTCGAAGAACCTTCACGCACCTTCAATGAATACCTGCTGGTGCCGGGCTACACTTCATCCGACTGCGTTCCCGAGGCGGTAAGTCTGAAAACTCCACTCGTTAAGTTCAAGAAGGGCGAAGAACCCGCCATCACGCTTTCTATCCCCATGGTTTCCGCTATCATGCAGGCCGTTTCGGATGACAAGATGGCCGTCGCGCTTGCGCAGCAGGGCGGCATCTCCTTCATCTATGGTTCGCAGTCGATCGAGAGCCAGGCCGCTATGGTCGCGCGCGTGAAAGATCACAAGGCAGGCTTCGTTCGTTCTGATTCCAACCTTCCGCCCACGGCAACGTTGGCCGATGTGGTCGAGCTCAAGGATCGCCGTGGTCACACCACCATGCCTATCACTGAAGGCGGTCGTTCACAGGGCAAGTTGCTCGGTATGGTTACCGGTCGCGACTATCGTCTTTCTCGCATGAGCCTCGACACGCCCGTTACGGATTTCATGACGCCGCGTGAGAACCTCATCGTCGGCACGGCAGACACTTCGCTCAAAGAAGCCAACGACATCATCTGGGATAACAAGCTCAACTCGCTTCCCATCGTCGATAAGGACGACAACTTGCTCTACATGGTTTTCCGTAAGGACTATGAGAGCCACAAATCCAATCCTAACGAACTTCTCGACGCGCATAAGCGCTATCTGGTCGGTGCGGGCATCAATTCTCGCGACTACGAAGAGCGCGTTCCGGCGCTCGTTGAAGCAGGCGCCGATGCGCTCTGCATCGATAGCTCCGAGGGCTATTCAGAATGGCAGGCGAAGACCATCGCTTGGATCCGCGATCACTATGGTGATTCGGTCAAGGTGGGTGCAGGCAACGTGGTCGATACGGAAGGCTTCCGCTTCTTGGCGGATGCTGGCGCAGACTTTGTGAAGGTCGGTATCGGCGGTGGCTCGATCTGCATCACGCGCGAGCAGAAGGGTATCGGTCGTGGTCAGGCAACTGCGCTTATCGAAGTTGCCAAGGCGCGCGACGATTACTTTGAGGAAACAGGCGTTTACGTGCCCATTTGCTCCGACGGCGGCATCGTTTATGACCATCATATGACCCTGGCGCTGGCTATGGGCGCTGATTTCCTCATGCTCGGTCGTTATTTCGCTCGTTTCGATGAAAGCCCTACGAACAAGGTCAACATCAACGGCAACTATATGAAAGAATACTGGGGCGAAGGTTCGGCTCGTGCGCGCAACTGGCAGCGCTACGATATGGGCGGCAACAAGAAGGGCATGACCTTCGAAGAGGGCGTGGATTCCTATGTTCCTTATGCTGGTTCGCTCAAAGATAACGTTGATCTGAGTCTGGCGAAGGTGAAGTCAACCATGTGCAATTGTGGCGCGCTCACCATTCCTGAATTACAGGAGCGTGCGAAGCTCACGGTTGTGAGTGCGACCTCGATCGTTGAGGGCGGCGCACACGATGTTGTACTCAAGGACAAGACTCCGTACGCGGGCAATTCGCTCCGTTAGATTCGTAGAGCATTTGCTCGTAGGGAATAACTACGCTAGCATTTAAAGCTATGTGTAAACAAATTACAACGAGAATAGCGACCTTTGCACTTTGCATTTGCCTTGTCTTCTCGCTAGGAATTCCGCTTTTGCCGGCAAGCTTTGCTCATGCTGACGATCTTTCAGATGCGCAAGCAACCTTGAGCGCGGCCGAAGCGCAACTCGCTGTGATCTCTAAAGAGTACGAAGAGATCCAGGCGCGGATCGCCGAAGCTGAGAGCGGCATCGAATCAACGGCTGACAAAGCCGAAGAAGCCCAGCAGGCAATGTACGAAGGGCAACAGCAGCTTGGCGAGGTAATGGTTTCGTCTTATAAGAGCGATGCTGCTAATTCTCTCGTGAATGTGTTCCTTGCGTCCGATTCGCTCGAGTCATTCGTTCGAAATGTTACTTACTACAATTCCATTGAGCAACAGAAAGCCGAGCAGATCGCAGAGCAGAAGAGGCTCACCGAAGAATTCAATACCGTGCTCGATGAGCTCGACAAGCAGAAGAGCGAGCAGGAGTCTCTTGCTGAAGAGGCGGAACAAAAAAAGCAGCAAGCAGAGCAGATCGTTTCATCAGCAGCTTCGAAGGTTTCGTCCATCGAGTCCGAACGTGCTCGTGTGGAGGCATTGCAGAAGCAAGCGGATTCGTTGCAACAACAGCAGCGCCCCGACCAGCCGATCGACAGCGGGTGGAACACGGGAAATTCATCGAATGGCGGTTCAGGTTCTTCAAATGGTTCTTCGGGCGATAGTTCATCAAGTGGGGGATCTGGCTCAACCGCACCAAGCGGTAGTGGCTGGCAATCTGGCATAGCTTCCGCTTACGGTGGTTCATCGGATAAGAGCACGCCCAACCCTGGCACCACGGCAACAGGTGCCGTTTGCGACGACAACTCCATGGGTGTTGCAGTGCCTATGGCATGGCCGAACTATCGTTCTTATCTTGGCCGCAAGGTAGAGATTCGTTACAACGGCAAGACCGTTATCGCAACTGTGAACGATTGCGGCGGCATGGGCGGCGGCTCACGTTCGCTCGATCTTCAGCCTGGCGTGTTCAAAAAATTCGGATTCAGCACCTGTCAGGCATGGGGCTTGCGCACGGTGAGTTACCGATTCCTTTAAGCTGTCTTCCCGCGATTCGCATAAGACGTTTATAATTTTGACCTATATCACGTAACGTTTTGCGTAAGGATCGCTCATGAATGAATACAATCCGCATGATATCGAGCCGCGTTGGCAAAAGGTTTGGGCCGAAGAAAAGCTCTACGAAGTAACAGAAGACACCTCGAAGCCCAAGCGCTATGTGCTCGAGATGTTCCCTTATCCTTCGGGCGATATCCACATGGGCCACGTGAGCAACTATACCTATGGCGATGTGGTTGCGCGCTATTGGCGCATGCGGGGCTATGAAGTGCTTCACCCCATGGGGTGGGACGCGTTCGGTTTGCCAGCGGAAAATGCAGCGATTAAGCATCATAGCCATCCGGCGAAGTGGACGTACGCGAACATTGACACGCAGAAAGCATCGTTCAAGCGCATGGGGTTTTCCTTCGATTGGAATCGTACCGTAGTTGCGTGCGATCCCAATTATTACCGCTGGGGTCAGTGGATCTTCCTGAAGTTCTGGGAGCGCGGGCTCGTTGAACGCCGCAATTCCCCAGTGAATTGGTGCCCCGATTGCGCTACCGTGCTCGCAAACGAGCAGGTGATTGAAGGGCGTTGCTGGCGGTGCGATTCTGAAGTTGAGAAGCGCGATCTTACGCAGTGGTACTACAAGATCACCGACTACGCGCAAGAGTTGCTGAACGATCTTGACCAGCTTGAAGGTTGGCCGGATCGCGTGAAGCAGCAGCAGGCGAATTGGATCGGGCGTTCCGAAGGCGCCCAGGTCGATTTTGCGCTGTGCGATCTTGAGTGCAACCCAACTGAAGAGACGATCACGGTGTTCACCACCCGCGCCGACACGCTGTTTGGCTGTAGCTTCTTCGTGTTGGCTCCTGAATATGCAGGGCTCGAGGCGCTTGTTGCGGGCACGGAATATGAGAAGCCAGTCATGGAGTTTGCAGAGGCGGCTAAGAAGGTCTCTGCGCTCGAGCGTGCTCAGGGCGATCGCGACAAGCATGGCATTTTCACGGGGCGCTATGTGGTGAACCCCGTCAATGGCGAGAAGGTACCCATTTGGGTTGCCGATTATGTGGTGGCTGATTACGGCACGGGCGCGGTCATGGCGGTGCCCTGCGGCGATCAACGCGACTTCGAGTTCGCGCGCAAGTACGATTTGCCCATCATTCCTATCATCCTTTCTGAAGATGATCCGCTCTATCCCCAGCTCAAAGATGAGCAAGGGCGAGTGGTTACTGAGGTCGATTGGCCCGAGGCGTATGCTGCAGAAGGCATTTTGGTGCAGTCCGGTCCTTACACGGGCATGGTTGGCGGCAAGCATTCGCCCGCTGAAGAAGCGATCGTTGCCGAGCTTGAGCGCACGGGCAAAGGCAAACGCAGCGTGGAATTCCGCCTGCGCGACTGGCTCATCTCGCGTCAACGCTATTGGGGCAACCCGATTCCCGCCGTTCATTGCGAGCATTGCGGCGTAGTGCCGGTGCCGGAAGATCAGCTGCCGGTGTTGCTGCCTGAAGACATCGATCTGGCAGCGGGCGAGACGCTGGCAACGCACGAATCGTTCATCAACACCACCTGCCCGAAGTGCGGCGCTCCTGCTAAGCGCGAGACCGACACGATGGATACCTTCACGTGCTCGAGCTGGTATTACATGCGCTATACCGACTCGCATAATTCCGAGCTGCCCTTCGACCCTGCGAAGGCGAACTATTGGATGCCGGTCGATCAGTACATCGGCGGCATCGAGCACGCCATCCTGCATTTGCTCTACAGCCGCTTCTTCACGAAGGTGCTGCGCGACGAAGGGATGCTCGATTTCGACGAGCCCTTCACAAACCTGCTCTGTCAGGGCATGGTGCTCGATGAGAATGGCGAAGTCATGAGCAAATCGAAGGGCAACGTGGTCTCGCCCGAAGAGATGATCGCGGTCTACGGTGCCGATGCCGTGCGTGCCGCTGTGCTGTTCATGGGCCCTCCCGATAAGGAAAAGCTCTGGAACGAAGATGGCCTTGCGGGCATGTACAAGTTCCTCAACCGCCTGTGGCGTCAGGTCTACGACTTGGTCGGCGAAGCTGGCGAAGACACGCTCTATCAAGCGGCAGGCAAGAAGAGCGCGAAGGAGCTTGCTGAAGAGCTCAATCGTGAACGCCATCGTTTGGTAGGCAAGGTTGTCGAAGATATCGAGCGCAACAATTTCAATACGGCGATCGCCGCTATCATGGAGCTTTCGAATGCGGTAGGCAACTACCTGCGTGCTGTTTCTGCCGAAGAGCGTGCGCAGGATGCCGAGCTTGTAGCTTTCGACCGCGAACTGGCCGATGTGCTCGTGGAGCTCATGGCACCCTTCACGCCGCACTGGTCCGAAGAGCTTTGGCATACGCCGCTGGGGCATGATACTTCCGTGCATGAACAGCCTTGGCCGGAATTCGATCTGGCGCTCGCGGCAGCCGATGAGGTCGAGCTTGCGGTTCAGATCAACGGCAAGGTGAAGACGCGCATTACGGTAGCTGCCGATGGGGCCGAAGAAGGAATTCGCGAGACGGCGCTCGAGGCGGTTTCGAAAGCGACCGAGGGCAAGAATGTGCTGAAGGTGATCGTTATTCCCGATCGCCTTGTGAACATCGTGGTGAAATAACCTTCGTTTAGCGGGCTCGCTATGGTCATCGGAGTGGTTTCAGATATTCATGGGCGCTTGAGCAACGAAGCGCATGAAGCGCTTTCGGGCAGCGACTACATTCTGTGCGCAGGGGATATCGAAAACCGCATGGTGCTTACCGAGCTCGAGACGATCGCTCCCACCATCTGCGTGCGCGGTAATTGCGATCGCTACGATCTTGGTCCGCGCGTGAATCCTATCGCTTCGCCGCTTTTGGACGGCGTGCGCTTCCGTATGGTACATCGTCCGGAAGACATCGGCACGGTGCCCGATGATGTGCAGGTCGTTATTCATGGGCACACGCACGTTCCGCGCGAAGAATACGGCGCGAATGGGGTGTTGTTCCTGAACCCGGGAAGCCCAACGCGGCCGCGCGGCGGGAGCAGGAAATCGGTTGCGCGCCTGTTCGTTGATAAGGGTACGGTCAAGTCGGTCGAGTTTATCGAGCTCGATTAGCGAGAAGATCTTGGCGAGTGCCACCAACCTGGAAAGACCTTGACCCGTTCCCGCTTCAAAGATAGAATACTTTTTTGCATATGCGCCGTTAGCTCAGTTGGTAGAGCAGGGGACTTTTAATCCCAAGGTCGCGGGTTCGATTCCCTCACGGCGCACCATTCAAAATTCCAGTCTCGCATGCGCGAGACTTTCTTTTTTTGAGAACGCTGGCTTGCGCGACGTTGCACGAAAGAGCTTTGCTAGCCATTTAAAGAAGAAATTGTGTAGAAATTATGGATTCATACTAAATTAGCCTAGAATTGAAAGGCTTGCACAGCGGTGCTGTGGCTTCGTGCGCAGTAAAACAGGGCAAGCGCGATAGTGGTGATTTCGCTAAAGGAGCGATTTTGGCTAAAGAAGATGCTATTGAACTAGAAGGTACCGTTCTTGAAGCACTGCCGAATGCAATGTTTCGTGTAGAGCTTGAAAACGGCCATAAGATTCTTGCTCATATCTCGGGGAAGATGCGTATGCACTACATCAAGATTCTTCCCGGCGACAAGGTTCAGGTCGAACTTTCCGTCTATGATCTCGACCGCGGTCGTATCACCTATCGCTATAAGTAATAAGACAAACTGCTTTCTACAAACTACCGTCTGCGGCTGGACGTGTTGATAAAGTGAACGCATAACCGAAAGGAATTGAATTATGAAGGTACGTCCTTCGGTCAAGAAAATGTGCGACAAGTGCAAAATCATTCGACGCCATGGCAAGGTGCTCGTTATTTGCGAGAACCCGCGTCATAAGCAGCGTCAAGGTTAAAAGAGAAGGGAATTTCATTCATGGCACGTCTTGTTGGTGTCGACCTTCCTCGCGATAAGCGCATTGAAGTCGGCTTGACCTACATCTATGGCATTGGCCTTACCACCTCTAAGAAGATCCTCGCTGAAACGGGCGTAGACCCCGATATCCGCGTGCGCGATCTCACTGAGGACGATCTGGCCAAACTCCGTGACTATATCACCGCAAACATCACCACTGAAGGCGATCTCCATCGTGAAGTTCGCCAGAACATCAACCGCCTTATGGAGATCGGTTGCTACCGTGGCCTGCGTCATCGTCGTGGCCTGCCCGTTCGCGGTCAGCGCACCCACACGAATGCACGTACCCGCAAGGGTCCGCGTAAGCAAATCGGCGGCAAGAAGAATAAGTAGAGGTGTTGTAAGTGGCAGCTAAGAAAAACGTCCGCACCCGCATCAAGCGCTCCGAGCGCAAGAATATTGCTGTTGGTGCAGCTCATATCAAATCTACCTTTAACAATACGATCATTTCGATCACCGATCCTCAGGGTAATGTGATCTCATGGCAGTCTGCTGGCACGGTCGGATTCAAGGGTTCTCGTAAATCCACTCCGTTCGCTGCTCAGATGGCAGCTGAAGCTGCAGCTAAGACCGCTATGGAGCATGGCCTCAAGAAGGTCTCCGTGTTCGTGAAGGGTCCGGGTTCTGGTCGTGAAACCGCTATCCGTTCTCTCCAGGCAGCAGGCCTCGAAGTCGCCAGCATCCAGGATTGCACCCCCATCCCGCACAACGGTTGCCGTCAGCGCAAGCGTCGTCGCGTCTAAATGAAAGGATCAGTTAATCATGGCTATTAATAGAACTCCGGTTCTCAAACGTTGCCGTCAACTGGGCTTGGATCCTATCGTTCTCGGCTACACCGGCAAAAGCAAATCAAGCTCCATCCGTCAGCCTAAGCGCCGCCGCAAGGAAAGCGAATACGGCATGCAGCTGCGCGAGAAGCAGAAGGCAAAGTTTGTCTATGGCGTTCTCGAGAAGCAGTTCCATGGCTACTTCGATCGCGCTAAGTCGATGCCCGGCATCACCGGTGCTAACCTGATGCAGATCTTGGAGTCCCGCCTCGATAACGTCGTCTTCCGCCTCGGTTTTGCAAAGACCCGCAAGGAAGCTCGCCAGATCGTTACCCATGGCCACATCATGGTGAACGGTAAACGCGTGGACATCCCGTCCTATCGCGTGCGCCCGGGCGATCTTGTTTCGGTTCGTCCGAAGTCGAAGGAACTTCTCGTCATCAAGAGCGCTCTCGTTTCCAATGAAGGCCGTCTCGTTCCTGCATGGCTCGAAGTTGACATTGAAAAGCTCCAGGGTAGCGTTCTTTCGCTCCCCGAGCGTGATCAGATCGATCTTGACATTCACGAACAGCTTATCGTCGAACTTTACTCGAAGTAATTAACGCTATTGCGGTTTTTAAGGAGGCTTATACGGTATGACAGAGTTCATGAGGCCGACAGTTACAACAGAAGAGGTTAACGATCTCGTTGCTCGCTTCATTGTTGAGCCGCTTGAGCGTGGCTATGGATACACCTTGGGCAATTGCATGCGTCGCGTTCTGCTCTCTTCCTTGGATGGTGCGAAACCTACCGCTATCCAGATCGAGGGTGTTCAGCACGAATTCACCACTGCCGAGGGAATCATCGAAGATATCACTGACATTGTTCTGAATGTTAAAGGACTCGTTTTCAGCGCGCTTTCGAGCGACTACACGGAGGCAACTGCCCACGTTCACGCTGAAGGTCCTTGCACGGTTACCGGTGCAGATTTGGAAGTTCCTGCGGAATTCACCCTCATCAACCCCGAGCATGTGCTCGCTACGGTTGCTGATGGTGGCACGCTCGATATGACCATCCGCATCGGCGTTGGCAGAGGCTATGTCTCTGCAGAGCGTAACAAGCGCACCGAAGATCCGATCGGCATCATTCATGTCGATTCGCTGTTCTCGCCGGTTCGTCGCTGCACCATGAATGTGAGCGACACGCGTGTCGGTCAGCGTACTGACTACGACAAACTTGTTCTCGAGGTTGAGACCGATGGTTCTACCACTCCAACCGAGGCGGTTTGCCGTGCGGCGAATATCATCAACCAGTACATGGGCGCATTCCTCTCGCTCGACGAGATCGAAGAGGATGAAGAGGGCGAGGTAGTTTCGATCTTCGCTCCGGAAAGCCAGGAGACCAACGCAGAGCTCGATAAGCAGATCGAGGATCTAGACCTTTCGGTTCGCTCTTACAACTGCTTGAAGCGTGCAGGCATCCACTCGGTTCGCCAGCTGGTTGAATATTCCGAGAACGACTTGCTCAACATTAGAAACTTCGGTGCGAAATCCATTGAAGAGGTTAAAGATAAGCTCATTTCAATGGATCTCAACTTGAAACTTTAGGAGATAGAAGATGAGACACAACAAGAAAGGTCGTAAGCTTGGCACCAGCTCTGGCCACACCAAGGCTATGAGGAAGAGCTTGGTTGGTGCTTTGTTCA
Organism: uncultured Eggerthella sp.; assembly: GCA_900542525.1. Lineage (GTDB taxonomy): Bacteria > Actinomycetota > Coriobacteriia > Coriobacteriales > Eggerthellaceae > Anaerotardibacter. The sequence continues at coordinate 36,364 of UQNZ01000006.1, read as the reverse complement.
CCAACGACCGCATTAAGACGGTCGAGGCTCGTGCTAAAGAGATTCGTCCTGATGTCGATAAGATCATCACCTGGGCAAAGAAGGGCGATCTGCATTCTCGCCGTCTTGCTATCGCAGCGCTGGGTGATAAGGAATTGGTTCGTGAGGTCTTTGAGAAGGTCGAGCAGGGTCAGTTCGGCGATCGTCAGGGTGGCTACACGCGCATCCTGAAGCTGGGTAACCGCAAGGGCGACAATGCCCCCATGGTTATCATGGAGCTCGTGACTGAGCCCGTTGGCAAGAAGAAAGCCAAGAAGGACGAAGCAAAGGCCGATAAGAAGGCTGCGCCTAAGAAGACCACCAAGAAGGCAGCTGCTAAGAAGGAAGAGAAGCCCAAGGTAGCTGAAGATGTGGTCGAGGAGCTTTCTGAGGATCAGGCTAAGGCTATCGAGGCTGAAGCTGAAGCAACCGAAAAGGCTGAGGCAAAAGAGGCCAAGGAAGAAGCTGCTGTCGAGGAAGCTCAGGAAGAGCTTGCTGAGAAGGCAGAAGAAGCTGAGGCAAAGGATGCCGAAGCAGCTGAAGCTGAGAAGGCTGAAAAGGAAAAGCCTGAGTAGTTCTCGGTATTTCGCTTTCAACTCATACAAAGCAAAAGGCACCCTTCGGGGTGCCTTTTTCATGTTCGAGAAGTGACAAACTACCCGACCCCTAGCGCCTTAAGAATTGCAACTTTTGCATATAAAATGATAAAATTTCATACAACTTTTGCATTAAGAATAGTGAAAACCAATACAACTTTTGCTATTTATGCAGTTGAAAGCAGATATTGAAGCAATATGAAAGTGGCATCATGCTTAAGAGAAAAGCGCTTGATGATATAGTTCAGTGGAAGCGCGCCAAAACAACTCAGGGACTACTCGTGATGGGCGCGCGTCAGGTAGGTAAGACCACTACGATTCGTGAATTTGCTGCAGCCTATTATGAAAGAACTGCTGAGATCAATTTCTTTCAAAACGAAAATGCAGTAAAGACGATAAACGAGGCTAAGGATGCAAAGGATCTGCTCTTGCGCATTTCGGCCCTCAGCCGGACGGAGCTCGACCCTTCCAATACGCTTCTTTTCCTCGATGAGGTGCAAGAATGCAGTAATATTCTCACGCTAGTGAAATTCCTCATTGAAGAGACGAAGTTCGACGTGATCCTGTCCGGGTCGCTTCTGGGCCTCGATTCTTTTCCCGCGCGCTCCCTTCCTGTTGGCTATCTACAAACGATCGAGATGCTCCCGCTCGATTTTGAAGAGTTCTGTTGGGCTCGTTCTGTTCCTGCCGATGTGCTTAGTGCGGCAAAGAACTCGGTAACAAAAGGCGAACCTGTGATCGATTTCGTTCATGAATTGCTGACAGCTGAGTTTTATATGTACCTGCTGGTTGGCGGAATGCCCGATGCGGTTCAGGCTTTCGTTGATGCGAACGACTTGATGAAGACAAGGAACTCACAAAGGGCCATCGTTGATCTTTACGAATATGACATCGTCAAATACGTTAACGATAAGACCGAGGCGCGGCAGATCGAGTTAGTTTATGAAACTGTGCCAATGCAGCTCAATGCGGCGAATAAACGCTTTAAATACACCCGGCTTGGCAAGAGCTTGCGTTTCGCGAATCTTGAGACCGCTTTTGATTGGCTTGAAAGTGCTGGCATTGTTTTGCCAACACGGCGGGTTACAGAGCCAACGTTCCCACTCAAATTGTCTGCACGCAACAATGCTTTCAAGCTCTATATGAACGACGTTGGGCTTTTGACCTCACAGCTTATGGGTGACGTGGATATTGACATCTTAAATCGGCGTTCGACCATCAATTTCGGATCGATCTTTGAAAACGTTGCTGCGCAAGAATTCCGGGCACATGGTTTCGAGCTCTTCTACTATGACCGTAAGGAAGTAGGAGAGATTGATTTCGTTCTTCAGGACGGGAGTGGAAGTATATTCTTGTGCGAAATTAAATCAGGAAAAGATTATCGTCGCCATAGCGCATTGAACAAGTTGCTTTCTACGACAAATTATCAGATCGATCATGCTCTGGTGTTCTGCGATGGGAATTGTATGGTGGAAGATCAGATTGCCTATCTTCCCATTTACGCGCTTGGCTTCTTGCAAAATTGAATCGATCTTTCTGCTCAGCGGGGCGATGGCAAGAAACGGGCAATTCGTTGCTTTTCGTCCTATAGTTCGGATCGGTTTTCTTTTAATTTTCGTAAGGGATGCGGAAATAGTCGAGGTAGGTTTTGAAGCGATCTTGGGCGGCTAGGACCGTGTCAGGAAGGAAGCCCGGTTAGCGATTCCCTGTTTTTGCCGATATCGGCAAGTTTTGTTGATGCTGAGATCAAACAGCAAACACTTCTCTCCGTGCAAACGCACAACACGAAACTTCTCGAGGCGCTCCTTGTGGAGCGCCTCTATTGTTATTTATTCATCTTGTTGTAAAGAAAATACGCTAGGCTTATGGAATGAACCAGATTCTTTCTTATATACCGAAGGCAAGCCCTATCCATGCGCTTGATGCGCGGGTGAAGTTGGGGCTACTGCTGCTCTTTTCGATCGCACTGTTCTGTATGCGTACGTGGATAGGGTTGGGGATCTTCGCAGCGATCCTGCTGGGTGTCATGATCGCTTCGCGCATTCCGCTCAAGAATTACGGCCGCGTGCTCTTGCCAGCACTGGCGATCCTCGTCTTCATCTGGGTCTGCAATTCGATTCCCTTCGATGCAGCACGGAGCCTGAATGCGCTCATGTATGTGGTGCGCATCTCGCTCGTTGTTGTGGCAAGCTTCGTGATCACTTTCACGACCACCTCAACACAGTTAACCGACGCGCTTGCATCTATCTTGCGTCCTTTGCGCACGCTCAAGGTGCCGGTCGACGACATCGCGTTTACGCTCAGTTTGGCACTGCGGTTCATTCCGCTTCTGTTCGAGCAGCTTGGGCAGATCAAGATCGCGCAAACTTCACGTGGAGCTCAGTTTGGATCGGGCTCTTTGTGGAGACGCCTGAAGACCTGGATGGTGGTGCTTATCCCGCTCTTCGTTGGCTTCTTTCGCCAGGCAGATTCGGTGGCAGAAGCCATGGACGCTCGTTGCTATGGAGCAGGAGAACGCACGAGCCTGAACGCACAAGCGATGCGCGCGAGCGCTTGGGTGCTGCTTGCAGGGGCGCTTGCAGCTTGCGTTCTGTGCGCACTGTTTCTCTAAACTGTAGGGGTGTTTCACAAAGACACCTTTTGTGTCCTGCAGGTTCTTTGGCGGTTTTGTGGTAAGCGCGAATCCTTAGTAGAATGTCTCTTGATGGGCCCAATCAGGAAGATAGAGGCATGGATTCAAAGAAGACTTACCATAGAGCAGAACAGCCGAAGCAGGCAGCGGAAACGACGAAGCTCAAAGGAGCAGGAGCGATTCCGCGTAAAAGAAAACGCATTGCACTTTCTTCTGCGCTAGCGGTTTTTCTCACGTTCACGCTGGCATTTTCCTCATTCGCGTGGGGTGCTGCAAATGACGTATCCGGCATCGTGTTCGCAAACGATGCCATAAGCGATATTCCAGCTGAAAATGCGCAGGATTCCGTGGTGCCTGGTGGCGAAAACAAAACAAATGAAACAATTGAGACCGGCGCTTTAAACCAAGAAAGCCTTGTGGAAGGCTTAAATGAATCCGCAGGCAACGCGGATGATGAAGCGTTCACGGAAGAATCTAACAATACGGGCGCAGATGGCGGCATTGGCGCTGCTGCAGAGAACGAAGGTATTGAACCCCTCGCGGCTATGGTAGGGGTAGAGGACACATCTACCTGCATGACTGTCCAGAACATCCCGTATATTGATGCGAATGGCGTACAGCAGACCTGTCACGAGGCAACCGTAGTGGCTGCCGACAAGAACGAGTGGACAAGTGGCTGGTACATAGCCGAAAACACGGTAGATGCCACGGAGCGTTTCGTGGTCAAGGGCGATGTGCACCTCATCCTGACTGCGGGCTGTACGCTCAACGCCACCAAGGGAATCACCGTGTCGGAGGGAAATTCCCTCACTATCTATGCGCAATCAACCGTGAAGGACGAGATGGGAACTCTTAATGCCAGCGGCTCATGGAGCGCCGGGATAGGCGGATATGCCATCGACAGGGACGGCCCGGAACGCAACTGCGGCTCAGTGACCATCAATGGTGGCATCGTCTCCGCGCAAGGCTCGTCGGCATGCGCAGGCATTGGAGGTGCCGGTTGGGGAAATGCCTACTTTACCTCGTACGGCAACTGCGGCACGGTGACCATCAATGGCGGTTGGGTGACGGCCTATGGGGCTGGAAAGATGCTGAAGGCAAGCGCGGCAGCAGCCATAGGAAACTCCGGCGGCGGTTCGGGCGGCACCATACGGATCGCAGGCGGGACGGTCACGGTCGAGCCATCCGGAGTGCTGGCTGCGGGCATCGGCGGAGGGGCAGACAACTTCGTTGGGACCATCGTCGTTTCGGGCGGCCATATCATTGCGAACGTCAACACGAGTGGGTCGAGCAGCAATCATAACCCCTGCATCGGCAACACCATGTCACTCTCGACAGGTTCCAATGGCACCGCTTTCATCGAAACGAACGACCCAGATTTCACGGGAAATAACTGGGGCTTTACGAGCGGGATTGTCCTCAACGACGGTAATTACTACATTCGCGGGAATCAGACCTTGAGCGGGAATCCGACCGTGGAGAGAGGCAAGGTGCTTCAGCTCTATTCGTCCGCTACGCTCACCATTCCCGCCGGCGTCACGCTTACAAACAACAACACCATCAAGAGCAATGCGAACACCACGCTCGTAGTCGATGGCCACCTCGTCAACAACGGGGCCATCGAGAACAACGGCGGGCTCATCAAGGGCACAGGCACCCTCGAGGGGGACAAGCCCGTGGCAAGCAAGCCGCCAGCGCCGACCGCTGAGGCCATCAGTTCGACCTCGGTAACGCTCAAGGCGATGCCGGACATCGGCTACGGGCCTGTGGAATATGTGCGCACAGCTGGGGGTGGCACGCCCGTGTGGTGGCAGAGCTCACCCACGTTCGACTCGCTGCAACCTGACACCGAATACACGTTTTACGCCCGCTATTGCGGCAACAATTTCTATGAGGAATCGTCGTCGCCGGGCACGGTGATAAGGACGCCCACACCAAGACCGGGCGTCGTCAGCAACGTCACCGTGGTGGCGGACAACTATTTGGGAGCGGATTTCGTGTTGCCGGGTGACGCAGTTGCGGATGCGATCCTTCCTGCTTATGCGCGCAAGCAACTCAGTCTCGGTAAAAACGCCGATATATGGCTGGAGTCCAACAGGATAACGGACGGTTCCGTTTCTTCGGCTGTGGAAAGCGAATTGGGCGATTTCCTTCCTGCGGCCTATTTTGGCCTTACCTCTTACTGGCAGGTGGAAGGGGAGGCGCCCGTGCAGGCGGCCGCTGAAACCAGAGATGATGCCATGGTCATGATGCGTTTGAAGCTGCCAGATTCGGCCATCAATACCGACCCTTCTATAACGCGAGAATACAAGGTGGTTTGCGTTTACAACGGCGTGGCAACCACGCTCATCACTCGTTATGACCCTGACAGTCAAACGGTAGAGTTCCGCACCAACAAGTTTGCTTCCTTCTGCTTGGCTTGCAAGGATACGCGGGATGGTAAGACGGTCTATCCGGTGATGGTGCGGGACAGCTATGCGCAAGATAGTGGCCAGGGGCAATACGCAGCAGGCGATACGGTCGTGGTGAATGCAGGCGTGCGAGATGGCTACATGGTTGAGTTTTGGAATGGAACGCCGTCTGACAAGATCGATTTCACGATCATCGATAGCTCGCATGCAAGCTTCGTTATGCCCGAAGGTGCCGTTATGGTCTCTCCCCAGTGGATTCGCATCGGAGACATTAGCGATGTGACCGATGTTGAGGTCAACGCGCTTCAGGCGAAGCTCGTGAATTCAGGTGTTGATCTGGCAGAGCGCGTGCTTCCGGCTGATGCATTCGCTCAGCTCCCTGCTTTGAAGGATGTGGACATTTGGCTGAGATCGGTTGAGGGTATATCGGATGCGGATGCCGCCCTTGTGGCCGAGAACTTGGGCGACTGGACGCTGGCAAATGAGGTGGATTTGACGCTCTTCTACAAGATGGATGGCACGGAAACGCAGATCCATGAGACGAACAAGCCGGTGACTGTGCAGCTGACGCTGCCTGATTCTGCCATCAACGCCGACGCTTCAAAGACACGAACTTATGAGGTGCTGCGCGTGCATGAGGGTGCGGTGTCTGTAATTCCTGTCACTTTCGATGCGGACGCGAAGACGCTTACGTTCGAGACCGATAGGTTCTCGGCTTATGCGATCGCCTATAAAGATACGGCCGCTACAACACCCGGTGGCGAAGATCCTGGGGACAATGGTTCCAACAGCACCACCCCTGGCAATGACGGCAGCGCGAACGGCAGCTCCAGTGAAGGTAACAATGCTCAAAGTAACAGTGCAGCAGGTGCGTTGAGCGCTACGGGAGATGGCATAGGCGCACTCGTGGTTCTTCTCTTGAGCATGGTCGTGGCAGCTGGCATCTTGGGCGCGCGCCATCGCAGGGCATCTTCAGCGCAAAAAGGGAAGCACGTTTCGCACTAGGGTCAGATACGTATTTCAATAAGCAATTTATGACGAATGCATCTTTTTGTTCAGAGGCGTAAAGCCGCTTTCATAGGATATGAATTGGTGGTCGTACGTCGTATGAGTGGTATCATGGTTTGAGCTTGAACTACAAGCTCATGCAAACAAATCAAGGAGGAATTCCATGGGCATCATCGTTGATGTTTACGGTCGTGAGGTTTTGGACTCCCGCGGCAATCCGACAGTAGAAGTTGAAGTCACGCTCGACGACGGTTCGATGGGCCGCGCCGCGGTCCCCTCAGGCGCTTCCACGGGCGCATTCGAAGCGGTCGAGTTGCGCGATGGTGATTCCGAGCGCTATCTCGGTAAAGGTACGCTCAAGGCAGTTTCTCATGTGAACGAAGAGATTGCCGATGCCCTCATCGGCTTCGAAGCAGACGATCAGCGCGCGATCGATGCAACCATGATCGAGCTCGATGGCACTGAGAATAAGGGGAACTTCGGCGCGAACGCAATTCTGGGCGTTTCGCTTGCAGCTGCAAAGGCTGCCGCTGAATCTGCTGAGCTTCCACTCTACAAATATGTAGGCGGCGTTAACGCCAACCTGCTGCCTACGCCCATGATGAACATCCTGAATGGCGGCGCCCATGCCGACAATAACGTCGACTTCCAGGAATTCATGATCATGCCGGTAGGTGCACCAACCTTCACCGAAGCGCTTCGCTGGTGTGCAGAGATCTATCATACGCTCAAGAAGGTTCTCCACGATGCAGGCCTGGGCGGCGGCATCGGCGACGAAGGCGGCTTCGCTCCTAACTTCAAGACCAACGAAGAGCCGCTTCAGTACATCGTGAAGGCATGTGAGGCTGCAGGCTATAAGCCAGGCTCCGATATCATGTTTGCGATGGACCCTGCTTCGACCGAATTCTACAATGCAGACACCTGCAAATATGTGTTGGCTGGCGAAGGCCGCGAGCTCACGAGCGACGAAATGGTCGATTACTGGGAAGCGCTCGTTGAGAAGTACCCCATCATCTCGATCGAAGATGGCATGGCGGAAGAGGACTGGGACGGTTGGCAGAAGCTCACCGCGCGCATCGGCGACAAGGTTCAGCTGGTGGGCGACGATCTGTTCGTTACCAACTCCAAGCGTCTTGCCAAGGGCATCGAGCTGGGTTGCGCGAATGCGATCTTGGTGAAGGTGAACCAGATCGGTTCGCTCACGGAAACCATGGAAGCGATCCAGATGGCAAAGCAGGCGGGCTATGCATGCGTCATGTCGCATCGTTCGGGCGAGACGGAAGACACCACCATCGCTGACTTGGCGGTTGCCACCAACGCTGGCCAGATCAAGACGGGCGCACCGGCGCGTTCCGATCGTGTGGCGAAGTACAACCAGCTCATTCGCATCGAAGAAGAGCTGGCAGATGCAGGCCAGTATGCAGGCATGAAAGCGTTCTATAACATCAAGCGTTAATCATGCGCACATGTCAGCAGCCGTGCTGAACGCAGTCTAGCTGTAGAGCACGCTTGCAAAGACAGCCAAAGGACCAGTGCTTAAAGGGTGCTGGTCCTTTTTTGTTGGAGCTCGACCGATGTGCGCAAACTATCCGAAATTTTCATCGTGCGCGAACTTTTTTCATCCGCAGCCGTTGCCTCTGCGGTTCGCTGCGCACGAGCGGGTATACTACAAGAAGAAACGACAAAAGGATCGCTTGTGGATGTATCTTTCAACGGCTTTACCGCCCATTCATTCAAGAACCGTAATGGTGGCTATCAGTACTCGCGCAACATTGAGGCTCAGGAAGATGCCAAGAACGAGGGCTTCAGCGAGGAAGCGCTTGCGTGCATTTCCGAGAAGGACCGTCGTTGGTCGTGGGTCGAGGTAAGCCGCAGCGCCATCCAGTACAACGTTTCCGAAACGCGCCGCTTGCTTGGACAGCGTTGTCGCCTTATGGCGGTGGTGAAGGCTGATGCCTATGGGCACGGAGCCAATGAGGTGGCGAAGATCGCAACGGCTGCTGGTGCATCGTATTTGGGTGTGGCAACGGTGAACGAAGGCATCGCGCTGCGTAAGGCGGATTTCCGTGAGCCTATTCTGCTTCTGGCGGAGCCGCCCATCGAAAGCGTGCCGCTGCTGCTGCATTATCGCATCATCCCTTCGGTGTACACGTCCGATTTCGCGATCAACTATGCCGAGATCGCCGATGCGCATAACCTAAAAGCACCGTTCCACCTGGCCATCAACACCGGTATGAATCGCATTGGCGTGCGCCACGATCAGGTGGTTGAATTCATCTCGCAGATCAGTTTTCATCGGGCGCTCGATCTGCAGGGATGCTTCACGCATTTCGCAACCGCCGATGCTGCTGAAACGCTCGATTTCCAGATTCAAATCAACCGTTTCGTCGAGAGTATGCGCGCACTTGAAGCTGCAGGCATCAATCCCGGCATCGTTCACTGTGACAATTCGGCGGCCATCTATCGCTTCCCGAAAACGCATTTTGATATGGCGCGTCTGGGCATTTCGCTCTATGGTTACCAGCCAGCGAACGACACGCATCGCATCATTACACTGCGTCCCGCTATGAGTGTGTTCGCGCGCATCACGAATGTTATGCAGGTTCCGATGAGTGAAGGTGTGAGCTACGGCATGAACTATCGCAGCCCTGGTAGTGTAAAGATCTGCACGGTACCCCTTGGTTATGCCGATGGCCTCATCCGTCTTCTTTCTGGTCAGATCAAATTCGCTTACAAAGATCGCGCTGTCGCGCAGGTAGGAAACATCTGCATGGATCAGTGCATGTTCGAGGTCGACATTCGTTCGCGTGTGGGTCAGCAAACGCTCGATCCGCAGATCGGTGATGTGGTGCAGATCGCGGGGCCGAATGCGCATGTTGATACTTCGATCGATACGATGGCGCGCAAGGCGGGAACGATCCAATACGAAGTAACGACCGGACTTTCCCATCGCATGCCGCGCTACTACGTATAGACGCACGAGAAGCGGTAGAGGGGCAAAGCGCTTATGTGTCGCGTCCTTACCTCTTGTCATGCGCTTGCATCTCTCAAGGAGCCAACTATGAATGATGAAAAAGATCTGGTGTCGAAGCATTTGCAATACGCACAATCGCAGCCGGTGCCTGCACGCAAGGCTGTGCGGATCGCGCCTGCTGAAACACTCGACGAGCTGCATGCTCTGGTGGAGGGGTGTACCAAGTGCGATCTGTGCGAAACGCGTACAAAGATCGTGTTCGGCTCCGGCGATCCGCACGCGCGCATTCTCGTGATAGGGGAAGCGCCCGGGAAGAATGAAGACTTGCAGGGTGAGCCGTTCGTGGGTGCGGCGGGGAAGTTCCTGAATGAATTGCTCGAGGACGCTGGCCTCAAGCGTGAAGATATCTTCATCGCAAACGTGCTCAAGTGTAGACCGCCTGCGAACCGCAACCCTCAACCGCACGAGATCGAGGCGTGTGCACCCTACTTGCGTGCGCAAACCAAGATCATCAACCCCGATGTCATCGTCACGCTTGGAAACTTCGCTACGCAGTTCATCCTGCGCACAACGGTGGGCATCACGCGCTTGCGTGGTACCGTGCAACAGGCAGGACGGTTCTTGGTGCTTCCTACGTTTCATCCGGCAGCTGCGATCTATGATCGTTCTAAGCGAGATGTGCTGATATCCGATTTTAAACAGGTAGGACAAATCGTGCGTGATAGAATGGCAGCGAGAAGTAAAGAACAAGAATCTTCAGCCGAATAGCCGGCTCGAATCAAAGCAATTAAGGAGACTATCATGGTAGAAAAATCTGATGTAGCTGCAGTGCTCGAGCTTATCCGCCCCTCCCTTCAGGCTGATGGCGGCGATGTTGCGCTTGTCGATGTGAGCGACGATGGTGTGGTCACCGTTGAACTGCAGGGTGCTTGCAAGGGCTGCCCCATGTCTCAGATGACCTTGGCTAATGGTGTTGAGCGCATCCTGAAGGAGCGCATTCCTGGCGTTACTAAGGTCGTGCCTGCACAGTAGTAAGCGTATGCGCTGAAGCGCCGCCCTGCTGCGGCGCTTTTTCATTTCGTGAAAGGTTGTCCCATGGCATTTTGTTGGGAAACACGCGGCTGTGATGAAGAGATGATGTCGCGCTGCCCGCATAATACACCAGGTGAGCGCTGTCCGGCCGACTGCCATTTTGCTGCCTGCCACCGCCCTACTCATCATGTGACCACGGATCCGGCTCTCGTGTTCCGCGTCGATCTTGACCGCGAACATTGCATGAAGGATATCTGCCAATTCTGTGAGTTCTTCCTTACAAATGCGCCTGTGCTAGAGAGCGAGGCATCCAAGTAGCGATTCGGCATCAATCGGCAGCTGACCTCTTGAATCGAGTAAGGTTCTTCGATAATGGAGGCACGCTCGATAAGCAAATGCGACAAGTAGCGCGTAGCGCGTAAGGGGAGTTCAGCAATGGATGATGTTCTGGTTAAATGCCCAAATTGCGGCATCAAAGATCTCGATTTGCGTGCATATGCTTCCATGATGGTCTTGAGCAATACGCAGGCACTCTTCACGGTTTATTGCAATCACTGCAACCAGACTGTATCAACCGTGGCGAACATTCCCTCCGTACTCTTTCCTGATGTATATCAGGCAGCTGCTGAAGTGAATGCTGGCATGGGACGCAAGGTTGAATAGCATTCTGTGTCCTGATCGCGCGTTTGGTTCATGCTCCCAGACCATGACGATCTCAGGAATTACCTTCAATGCTCCATTTAACTGGTGATCTTGGGAGTGTTCGGTTCAATGCTTATAATGAGAGCATGCTCAACGATCTCTATCAAACACTTGATCCCATAGCTTTCTCGATAGGCCCGTTTTCGGCGCGTTGGTACGGCATTGCCTATGCGCTTGGCTTTCTGTTGGCGGGCGTGGTCATCTACTTCGTGGGTAAGCGTTGGAAGATGCGCTTCGATTTCGAGAACATCTGCGTGGTCATCATTTGCGCGATGGTGGGCGTGATCATCGGCGGGCGCTTGGGCTATGTGCTCGTTTACAATGGTCCCTTCTATGCGGCGCATCCGCTTGAAGTGTTGAATTTTGCGAATGGTGGCATGAGCTTCCACGGTGGCTTAGTAGGCGCGCTGCTTGCTGGCATCGTGGCGGCAAAGATCGTCAAGATGCCCTATCTTTCTTTGCTCGATGTGGCCATTATCGGCGTGCCGATCGGGCTGTTCTTCGGTCGTTGTGCGAACTTCGTCAACGGTGAACTTTGGGGTGCACCCACCGATCTGCCTTGGGGTGTGGTGTTTGGCGGGTCGGCAGGAATGATGCCGCGCCATCCGAGTCAGCTCTATGAGGCGCTGCTTGAAGGAGTGGTGCTCTTCGCTATCTTGTTCGTGATGTCGTTCAAAAAGCCGCCCTTTCCGCGTGGAGCCTACATCGGCACCTTTTTGGTGGGCTATGGCATCTTCCGCTTTCTGATCGAATTCATTCGCCAGCCCGATGCCCAGATTGGTTACCTGCTTGGAGATTGGTTTACGATGGGGCAACTTCTTTCGATTCCGCTCGTTGTGGTGGGCGCGATTGTGCTTATATATGCCTGTGTAACGAAGCGGTCACAAGAGGGGCCGTATTCATTGGTGAATAAGGAGGAATAATATGAAACTTCAATTCTTCAAATGTGAACATTGCGGCAATATCGCGGTGAAGCTTTTTGACGAAGGTCCAGCGCTGTTCTGCTGTGGCGAAAAGATGAGCGAATTGGTGCCCGATAGCGTTGAGGCTTCTCACGAGAAGCACATTCCCGTTATCGATTTCGTTGATGGCGTGGTGCGCGTGAAGGTTGGCGAAGAGCCGCATCCTATGATCGATACGCACTGGATCACCATGATCGTGCTTGAGACGAACCGTGGCTTCCAGTATGCGAAGCTGAATCCTGGCGATGCGCCCGAGGCTGAATTCGCGCTTGCTCCTGGCGAGAACCCCATCGCGGCGTACGATTACTGCAACATCCATGGCCTGTGGGTCAAGGAGATGTAGCCTGAAGCTGTGCTGAGCGTGAGGGCAAGCTGATGAGCAGCCATCATTCAAGTTCAAAATGCAGTATGGAAAGCCGATCCTCTGATCGGCTTTCTTGCTTTGCGCGAATGATTCGCTGCCTCAAAAAATGCGTGAGGCATTACGTATGGTGAAGAATTTCTATAAGATAGACATATGACAAAACGAAAGAAACAATCTGGTGTGAAGCGCGCGCGGCAAGAGGCTCGTCCAGTCGAGCTTCCTCGTGCTGACGAGCAGCCGACCGTGGCTATTGTTGGCGGAGGCGCTTCGGGTATCGCGGCGGCGTGTGCTGTTGCTGCATGTGCGCGTGCGACGCAAGCCACTGTACGCGTTGTTGTTATAGAAAAAGGCAGACGCATTGGGTCGTCCATCCTGCGCAGTGGCAATGGTCGCTGTAATTTTTCGCATGAGGATATGCGTCCTGTTCTGTTTAATCAACCCGCATTCGTTGAGCGGGTCTTTGATGCGCTCGAGGTGGCGTTCGCTGATTCTCCGCTAAAGACTTCGGGCGCTCCTGTGCGCAGTGCCTATGAGAATGCTGTTCTGCAATGGCTCACTTCGCTCGGTCTTGTTTGGCGTGAAGCGCCGCTTTCGGGCGGCGCGCTCTATCCGTTTTCGAACAAGGCTACCTCGGTGCTTGAAGTGCTTGAAGCAGAGCTCGATCGCTGCAACGTTGAGCGCTATTGCGGCATTGCGGTTGCGCAGATCGCAAAACAGGAGAGTCGTTTCGTACTCGAACTGCAGCGTACCGAAGGTGGTTCGCAAGGGCGGGGTGGCGTCGCTGGTATGGATACAAGCGACGTGGCTCCGGGCAGGCAAGAAACCTTTTCTGCTGACGTTGTTGTTTATGCTGCGGGTGGAGGTGCTTCTGCTCTTCACGAACAGGGTGTTCTCGCAGGCATCGAGCGTGTTGCTTGCCAATCTGTCTTAGGGCCGCTTGCCACCTCAACAGAGTTTCTTTCTGGTCTCGATGGTATTCGTGCGCGTGTCCGTTTGAACTGTGAGGCAAAAGGCTTTTCCGAAGAAGGCGAGCTGCTGTTTCGCCCGTATGGCATTTCTGGCATCGTGGTGTTCAATGCTTTGCGGTTCGTGGAGGCAGGCGATATCGTCTCGCTCGATTTCGTTCCTGAGCGCCCACTTGCTCGCTTGATCGACTTGCTGCAAGCGCGTGCTGCCTTTTTGGAGCAGCGCAACAGATCTGCCCCGACGGCACTCGATCTTTTGCGCGGGTTCTTCGTTCCTGAAGTGGCGCAAGTGATCACGCGCTATGCGGCAACGAATTATCTGGGTGTTGCGAGCGATCGACCGACGACAGAGATCGGGGCAGCACATTCGCTTGATGAAGCGATGATCGAAGCACTAGCAAAAGCGATCAAGTCATTCGAGCTTGAGGTTAAGGGTGTTGGCGATGCAGGCCAGTGCCAAGTGCAGCGTGGTGGATTCTGCTCAGGTAGCGTGAATGCCAAAACCATGGAAACACCTGCTGTTTCGGGTTTGTATCTCTGTGGTGAAGCGCTCGATGTCGATGCACCTTGTGGCGGCTATAACCTTCATTGGGCGTGGTCAAGCGGTCTTTTGGCGGGGCTTTCGATCGCGCGCGACATGAATCTTCTGAAACGGAAGACCCCGCCCGTTCCTTTTGAAAGTGCCGATACGCGAAGAAAAGATGGTTCCGATGCAACCGATCAAGCTTGGCGTATCGCTGCATCAGCCCTGGAGCGTGAGTCGGCATGATCGATGTTTCCGGTCTGAAGCTTTCGCTCGATGCGGGCTTGCCCGATGGTCAGACGCTTGCGCTGAGAGAGGTCGCTCGGCAGCTTGGCGTGAAACTGGGTGCAATTGAAGGCGCTCAATTGCTGAAGCGCAGCGTTGATGCGCGCAAGAAAGCGAACGTGCATTTCATCGCGAGCTATCGGCTGGAGCTGCCTTCCGATCATGAAGAGCATTTGCTTGCGCGAGCCGAACGAAACGATGCGAAGCTGAAGGGCTTACAGATCAGGCCAGCAGCTCCTTATGCGTCGCTTGAGATTCCCCGGCTCACTGCGTCCGACCTGCCGCCGGTAGTAGTAGGTGCGGGGCCTGCTGGTCTCTTTGCTGCTTGGTATCTTGCGAAGAGCGGGCTCAAACCTCTTCTCGTTGAGCAAGGCGCGCCGGTGGAAGAGCGCGCACATGATGTGGAAGCCTTTTTTCGAACGGGCGAGCTTAACCCCTGGTCGAACATACAGTTTGGTGAAGGTGGTGCGGGCACGTTCTCCGATGGCAAGCTCACGACCAATCTTAAGAATCGCTATACGGCCCACGTGTTGCATTGGTTCGTTGATGCGGGTGCTCCCGAGAGCATCTTGTGGCAAGCGCATCCTCACTTGGGAAGCGATAACCTTGCGCACATCGTATCCACCATTCGCGAAGATATCATTCGCCTTGGTGGCGAGGTGCGTTTTCATACGAAGCTTGTCGAGACGATGTTCGAAGGCGGCCAACTCACTTCGATCCTGCTGCGCAATACTCAAACTGGCGAAGAGACGCTTCAGCCTTGCAGCGCGCTTGTCTTGGCATGCGGTCATTCGGCGCGCGATACGTTCGAACTCGTTCGTGATGCGGGCTTCGCTATGGAGCAAAAGCCCTTCTCTATGGGAGTGCGCATCGAGCATCCTCAAGCGCTCATCAATGAGGCGCAGTGGGGAAGCGCGGCAACGCACCCGGCGCTCAGCGCGGCTGAATACAAGCTGGCCATTCACCTTCCGAGCGGACGCAGCGTGTATAGCTTCTGCATGTGCCCTGGTGGAGAAGTGGTTGCTGCAG
This sequence comes from uncultured Eggerthella sp., assembly GCA_900542525.1. GTDB lineage: Bacteria > Actinomycetota > Coriobacteriia > Coriobacteriales > Eggerthellaceae > Anaerotardibacter. Next base: position 20,863 of record UQNZ01000006.1, on the reverse strand, counting down.
CAAGCGAAGCGGGCGGTATTGTTACCAACGGCATGAGCAATTACGCGCGCGATGGCAAGAATGCGAACGCGGCGCTTTTGGTGAACGTGGATCCGGTGGATCTTGCGAGCAGCGATGTGCTTGCCGGGGTCGATTTGCAGCGCACGGTCGAACAGCGAGCCTATCGTGTTGCGCAGGAGCACGGCGGGGCGCCCTATCAGGCGCCAGCGCAAACGGTTCGGGCATTTCTTGGTGAAGAACGCGCGTTCAATGGTGATACGGTGCGTTGCGATTCAACTTACGAACGCGGCGTGGTCGAAGCGCCGCTCGATGTGGTGCTGCCTGATTTCATCACGAAGGCCCTGCGCGAAGCATTGCCGCTCATGGGAGAGAAGATCCGCGGCTTCGACAACCCGGGCGCGCTTCTTGTTGCGCCCGAAACACGTTCCTCTTCACCGGTGCGCATCTGTCGCGATGAATCGTTGCAGGCTTATCGCGCGTGTTCGGCAACGAAGGAGGCAAGTTCGCCATCAGGGATCTATCCCTGCGGGGAAGGGCCGGGGTTCGCGGGCGGCATCATGTCAGCTGCGATCGATGGCATCAAGGTGGCAGAGGAGGTCGCGCGTTCGTATGAGGCGGCGCCAGCAGCAGCTTCAACGGCGGCGGAGGAAGCTCCTTCATCAGCGTCTTTGTTCGTTTCGACCGATGACGCAGCAGTAGCGCTTCGAGCGGGTAAGCCGGTAATCTTTCCGACTGATACCGTGTTCGGCCTTGGCGTTGCCGTAAACTATGCGCCTTCGCCAGCAGAGCTCTACCGACTCAAGCAGCGCGCAGGCAACAAGCCCATCGCTTGGCTTGTGGGAGGCATCGACGATCTTGTGCGCTATGGGAAGCGTGTTTCTGCTCAAGCTCTTGAACTAGTGCGCGCGCATTGGCCCGGAGCTCTCACGCTCATCGTTGAAGCGTCCGATGAAGTGCCGCCAGCTTACCAAAGCGCTACCGGCACGATCGCGATGCGCGTGCCCAACGACACAACCGCACGCACGCTCATCGAGCAGGTTGGCCCGCTCGCAACCACTTCAGCGAATATCTCGGGGGAGCCTGCACCAACGTGTACCGAAGAGCTTTCACCTGCGCTCACTGCTTGCGTTGCTACGGTTGCGGGCGAAGCCTTTGGTGGCCATGCTTCAGCGGTGGTGGACTGCACGCAAATGCCTGCGCGCATCGTTCGCCAAGGAGCGATCGCGCTCGATCTGGCGGCTAACGATTCAAAAACCGCTATGAAGAAATAATCGGTCCCTTGTTTGGGGTCGCTATTATAAAAGAACATCTTTGAGCCTCGTGAAGGCAGCAACATGAGGAAGGCAGGAATCGCATGACTTCAGAAGTATCAGTCGAGCGTATCGAGCATTTCATTCCTTCAAGTGATGGAACATCGCAGTTGCGTGTTCTGCTCTGGATACCCTATCTTCCGGAAAACGGGCTCAAGGGCGTCATTCAGATCGTGCATGGCATGGAAGAGCATATCGATCGCTACGATGAGTTCGCTCGTTTTCTTGCACGCAACGGTTTCGTGGTAGGTGCGCATGATCACGTGGGGCATGGCAAGAGCGTACTTGATGCGCGCGACCTGGGCCATATCACGCTCGATCAGGGCGATGCGGTGCTCGTGAACGATGTCGACCGTGTTCGTCGGGCGCTGTTCGAGCAGTTCAGCGATCTGCCGTATTTCATCTTCGGGCATTCCATGGGAAGCTTCGTCACGCGTGTCTATTTGAGCGAGCATGCTCAAGGCGTGCAGGGTGCGATCATATGCGGCACCGGCAACCAGCCTGCTCTGTTGGCGCGAAGTGGGAATCTGCTTGCGCACACGATCGGCACGGTGATGGGGGAGCGCTATAAATCGAAAGTGCTTGATACGATGGGTGCTGGTGGTTTTGCGCGCGCAATCGAGAACCCCCGCACGTCGCTCGATTGGATCTCGGTCGACCCGGCGGTGGTCGATGCTTATATCGATGACCCGCTCTGTGGGGTCATGTTCACAGTGGGTGGGTATGCAGCGCTCACCGGGGTGGTCTCACGTGCGGTCGATCCACGCGTGGCAGCACGCGTTCCGAAGGATCTGCCGTTGCTGTTCATCGCGGGCGCCGAAGATCCCGTGGGCGAGAATGGCAAAGCGGTCGTTCGCGCAGTCGAGCTGTATCGCGATGCGGGCGTGAAGGATGTTTCGCTCATCCTTTATCCAGGCATGCGCCACGAGATCCTGAACGAACCAGGCAAGCAGACCGTCTATGCGGATGTGCTCGCATGGCTCTATGAGCACGTGCAAGAAGGAAGTTAGCCGATGAATGCCCAAGATACGCGTCAGGCAGCGCAAGCACCTGAGACCCTTTTCGACCAGACGAACAATTCACGGGATTCCTACGTGATCGCGCTCGACCAAGGAACTACTTCATCGCGAGCAGTGCTGGTGGATCGCAGTGGCGCTATTCGAGCGATCACGCAGAGCCCCTTCCCGCAGATATTTCCTCATCCTGGCTGGGTGGAGCACGATCCTAAAGACATCCTTTCGAGTCAGCTCAAAGTGCTCACCGAGCTGCTCGTTTCGCAGGGGCTGAGCCCTGAGGATATCGATAGCATCGGCATCACCAATCAGCGCGAGACGACCATCGTTTGGAATCGCCATACAGGTGAGCCGATCCACAATGCGATCGTGTGGCAATGCCGCAGAACTGCTGAAGCGATCGATGAGCTGAAGCAAAACGAAGCCATCGTGGAAGAGATTCGTTCGCGCACGGGCCTTATTCCCGACGCCTATTTTTCAGCGAGCAAGATCGCTTGGATCCTGGACAACGTTGAAGGAGCGCGCGAAGCGGCGCAAGCGGGCGATCTGCTGTTCGGTACTGTGGATACGTGGCTCATTTGGAATCTAACGCAAGGGCGCGTGCATGCGACCGACTATACGAACGCCAGTCGCACGATGCTCTTCAACATCAACACGGGCGAATGGGACGAATGGCTGTGCGAACTGTTTTTGATCCCGCCAGCTATGCTTCCCGAAGTGCGGCCTTCCTCGGGCAATTTCGGGCGAACGAGCAACGACATCTTGCCAGGGGGTATTCCTCTTACGGGAGTAGCGGGTGACCAGCAGGCGGCGCTCTTCGGTCAGTGCTGCTTTGCGCCGGGGGAAGCGAAATCGACCTTCGGCACTGGATGCTTCATGCTCATGAATATCGGCACAGAGCCGGCGCTCTCGCACCATGGGTTGCTCACGACCATCGCGGCTTCTGCTTCGGGCACCGATAAGCTCGAGTATGCGCTCGAAGGTAGCGTGTTCATGGGTGGCGCGCTCATCCAGTGGCTTGAGGAAGGCCTGGGCCTTATCGATGATCCAGCAAGCACCTCGGCGCTCGCGCAAAGCGTGCCGGACTCTCACGGCGTTTACGTGGTGCCCGCCTTCACGGGTCTTGGCGCTCCTTATTGGGATGCGGATGCACGGGGAGCGATCTTCGGGCTCACGCGCGGTGTAGAACGCGCGCATTTGGTGCGTGCCTGCCTTGAGGCGCAGGGTTATCAGGTCTACGATGTGCTGCGCGCCATGGAACTCGACACGGGAATCAAGCTGGGCCAGCTGCATGTTGATGGCGGTGTGAGCCAGAACGATTTCCTCATGCAATTCTGCGCCGATATCCTCGCAACGCCGCTCGCGCGTCCCGCGATCGTTGAGAGCACCGCTTTGGGCGCGGCATTCCTGGCGGGGCTTTCGAGTGGATTTTGGCGTGACAAGGAGGAATTGCGCTTGCTTCGCCAAGGCGCGTTCGTCTTTCAACCCAGGCTCACTGCTGCCGAGCGAGAAGAGTTGCTCGCAGGCTGGAATGATTGCGTTTGTCGTACGAAGTCCGATTCGCCTTACGTATAATGAGAGCAATGCTCTTTCGAGCATTCGTTCACCGTCTTGCGCTGCTATCACGGCGGCGCTCAAATCAGGAAGAAGGAATGCCATGATCATCTCGCTCGGTTCCGATCATGCAGGGTTCGAACAGAAGGATGCGCTGGCTGCGTTCCTCGTCGATGAAGGTCATGATGTGATCGATCGCGGGCCAGAGAACGACGATCGCGTTGACTATCCCGATTATGCGCTTCGTGTTGCGCGCGATGTTGCCGAAGGGGCAGCCGACTACGGCATCCTCGTTTGCGGAACGGGCATCGGCATGGCAATGGCAGCCGACAAGGTGCCAGGAGTTCGTGCGGCAAATATCGTGAGCACTGAATTCGCTGTGCTTTGTCGTGAACACAACGATGCCAACGTTCTCACACTTTCTGGGCGCTTCGTGAGCTTGGAGGACAATAAGGAGATCGTGCGTGTGTTTCTCTCGAGCGCGTTCGGTGGCGGACGCCATGCGCAGCGCGTGGAAAAGATCATGGCGCTCGATGAACTTTAAGGCATAACGCGGAAGAAAGGCGAAACTTGATAAAACAAACTCTCTCATCAGCAAAAACGCTTCAGCGCAGATCGCGCGTTCTCATATGTGCGATCGCACTTGCAACGTGTGCGCTCATGGCGTGCACGGCTTTCGTGCTTTCTGGCTGCAAGCCCCCTCAGGGCCAGCTTGCCGCTAATGCTGCACTGGCTGAAATGAGCGCGATTCAGCAGAAGAATCCCGAATCGATCAGCTTTTTACCTGAGGTCTCGCAGGCTGAAGAACTTGAGCAGATCGGTATTTCACAGGAAGAATTCTTTGACTGGTGGCTGGAGGGCTTCACTTCCAGCCTGGGCGATGTTGAGATGAACGGCGAAGAGAACGATGCGAAGATCTTCGCCTCCATTACCTGCAAACAGCTCGAACCCATCATCAAGCAATGGTCGAACGAGTATGTTGCTTGGTTGCTCGAGAACAAAGCAGCTATCGAGGCAGGCACAACGGAAGACCCGCTGGAATACGGCAGGAATCTGCTGAAGAGCATCTTCGAGAACACTGAGCCAACGCTTTGTCAGACCGAGATTCACCTTCACGAGTACGATGATGACTGGAGTGTGGTGGGCGATCAGGATAACGGAGTGTATCGCGATGCGCTGTTAGGTTCGGCCGACAACCTTTCTGGTTACTATAGTGCGCCGATCGCAGAGCTTACTGCGTTGCATGTTGCACTGCCAGCGAATGGCGCAGATGCGCAAGGGCAGGCGCAACCTGAAGGTGAAAGCGACAGTTCAGACGAATAACGAGTAGGCTTCTACTATGAAAGCAACCCAAGCGCGCTAGGCGCATCATCGTGAAGCAGTAGCGCTTCACTCACGAAAGGAGAAAGGCATGGCACAACCGATCCTTGCCGCACAAGACCCGCAAATTGCAACCGCGATCGATCAAGAGCTCGCGCGCCAGCGCTCGTGCATTGAGCTGATCGCTTCGGAGAACTTCACTTCACCAGCGGTCATGGAGGCGGTGGGCAGTGTGCTCACCAATAAGTACGCCGAAGGCTATCCAGGCAAGCGCTATTACGGTGGCTGCGAAAAGGTCGACATTGTCGAGGATCTGGCACGTGATCGTGCGAAAGAGCTGTTCAAGTGCGGGTTCGCCAACGTTCAGCCTCACAGTGGCGCGAATGCGAATCTGGCTGCGTATGCCGCAACGGTCGAACTGGGCGATACTATTCTGGGGCTTTCGCTCGACCATGGTGGACACCTTACTCATGGCTCTCCAGTGAACTTCTCGGGCAAGGATTATAAGTTCGTTGCCTATGGCGTGCATCCTGAGACCGAACGTATCGATTACGACGAGATGGAGCGCTTGGCGAAGGAGCATAAGCCGAAGCTGATCGTAGGCGGCGCTTCAGCCTATCCGCGCGTGATCGATTTCGAGCGCATGGCGAATATTGCGCATGAAGTGGGTGCCTATCTCATGATCGACATGGCACATATCGCTGGCCTCGTTGCCACGGGTGCACATCCGAGCCCTGTGCCTTATGCCGATATCGTAACGTCCACGAGCCACAAGACCTTGCGTGGTCCGCGCGGTGGATTCATCCTCACCAACAATGAAGAGCTCGCAACCAAGATCGATAAGGCAGTGTTCCCTGGTTCTCAGGGTGGGCCGCTCATGCATGTGATCGCGGGCAAGGCGGTTGCGTTCCAAGAGGCGCTGCAGCCGGAATACGCTACCTATATCGAGAACGTGGTGAAGAATGCAGCCGCACTTGGCAAGGGTATGGCTGATGGGGGGCTGCGCCTCGTTTCGGGCGGCACCGACAACCATCTTTGCTTGGTCGACCTGAACCCCGCGAACATTACGGGCAAGGACGCTGAGAAGCTGCTCGAGCGTGTTGGCCTTACTGTGAACAAGAACACGATCCCGAACGAAACGCGCTCGCCCTTCGTTACGAGCGGCATTCGCGTTGGTTCGGCTGCGGGCACTACACGCGGTTTCGATGCTGAAGAGTTCTACACCATCGGCGAACTTATCGCCGCTACGGTGTTCAACGCTGAAAACGACACGAAGCTCGCGGAGATCTCTACGAAGATCGAAGAATTGATCGCGAAGCATCCGCTCTATCTGAGCCTATAGGAATAGGTTTACTTTCGAGGCGAAGAAGGGCACCCCGACTACTCGGTACTTAAACAGTCCTGAGCTTGTCGTTTTCTCGTTTTAAAAAGTTTAAACGAGAAAACTCCTCGTGCGGAACTGCGCGTTGAGCAGCCAGGGGAACCCTTCTTCTCCTCTAGGAAAACTTTTAGGGTTGAAATAAAGAGGGGCTTCTTCGGCGAGTAGAGGATAAGAGTAGAAGGGGTGGGGCCCTGCGCTCTAGCACTAAGATAAGCTTCGTCTTTGGGATAGTCTCTACGTTTGTTGATTGAAGGACAAGATGAAACAAGGGCAAGACATACGTGAGCAGTACGCCGACCGTCTGGTCGTGATCGATCATCCGCTCGTTGAGCACAAGCTCTCTATCCTGCGCGACAAGAATACGCCAAGTAACATCTTCCGCGAAGCATTGCGCGAGATCGCACTTTTGGAAGTCTATGAGGCAACGCGCACGCTCGCTACTTCACCGATCGAGATCGAGACGCCCATTGCGCAGGCGAGCTGTCAAACCATCAAGGGCAAAGAGCCGGTCATCATTCCGATTCTGCGCGCCGGTCTTGCGATGCAAGAGGCGTTCATGGAGCTCATTCCCACGGCGCAGATCGCGCACCTTGGGATGAAGCGCGATGAAACGACCCATGAACCCTATCTGTATTATGCGAACATCCCTGCTTCGGTCGCCAATCATCCTGTCCTTCTCGTAGATCCTATGCTTGCTACGGGTGGTTCGCTCGTTGCTGCGATTCAAGCTGTACGTGAGCGCGGAGCGAAGGACATTACATGTGTGGTCATCGTTGCTGCTCCTGAAGGGATACAGCGGGCATTCGAGTTCGATCCTGATATCCGCATTATCACAGCGGCGCTCGATGGGGGCATGAATGAAGATGCCTACATCGTCCCTGGATTGGGCGATGCGGGAGATCGTATCTTCAACGCACTCAACGCCTAAGTCTGCCTGCTTGCGCACAACTTCTACAATGCTGCTATATAGTCCAGGGAAAAACGCAAGGAATCGATCGTTTGGAACACAGCGCTCGCACGCTTGTTTATACTTGAAGCAAGGTAACGATGAAGGAGCATCTATGGAAGAGACAACAAGCACGCAACAAACATCAGGCGCGTTCGTTGACACGCGTCCTTCCTGGGATGAGTACTTCATGAAACTCGCTGAAGAGGTAGCAACACGCACTACGTGCTTGCGCCGCGCGGTAGGGGCGGTCGTTGTGAAGGATCGCCGCATCCTTGCCACAGGCTATAACGGAGTGCCCACCGGCCTTCGCCATTGTGCCGAAACGGGATGCTTGCGCCAACAGCTCGGTGTGCCTTCTGGGCAGCGTCATGAGATCTGCCGTGGGCTCCATGCCGAGCAAAATGCGCTTTTGCAGGCTGCGCGTTATGGCATCAACATCGAAGGTTCTTCAATCTATATAAACACACAACCGTGCGTTGTGTGTGCCAAAATGCTCATCAATGCGGGCATTGAAGAGATCGTTTACAAGAACCCCTATCCCGACGAACTTGCCATGGAACTCCTTGAAGAATCGGGCATCACGCTGCGCGTATTCGACCCAGAATAGTCTGAACGCATTCATTTCACCACTTACCCTAGAATCGAGCATCTTATCGGAACTCATAACTGTGCCGTTTGGGGTTGGTTTATGCTTCAGAAGGCTGAGAAGTGTGTAGTTTCTGCAGATTTGAAAGTTGGTCTGATGGCAGCAGCAATCGCATTAGGAATCCTTGCCGGCGTTGCCGGATTCGTTCCGCTTTTCGTTGCGCTGCGTCTCTCTCGCAAATCTACTTCTACCTCTCCTTTGAGCGCTGGTCTCTACGGCTTGGGCGGATTCTTCGTCTCGCTCATCGTGGTGGCGGTCGCACTCATCATCTGTGCGATCGTTGTGCGCGAAATGGTTCTTCCGTTCGCGGTCGCCGAGATTCTAACGCTCGTGGTGGTCACTTCGATCTATGTCGTGTACAAAAACGTGCTGGCAAAAAAGCGCGTTAAGAAATAAGTACGGAAAGGTAAGGAATCTCAATGGGTGAAGCATTGGAGAAATTCGTCGCGGAGGCGCAGGGTCTATCTGCGAACTTCGATTCGACGGTACTCTTTTCCATTGGGGGCTGGGGCATTACGCAGTACACGCTGTATATGTTCATCGCTCTCGCATTGGTGCTGCTGGCAGTACTCATCGGCGCACGTAAACTGGAGTTCATTCCGCACAAGAAGTTCACGGCCATCCTCGAATATGGCTACGACTTCATCTCCAACAGCGTTGGTGCCGATGTTATCGGTGAAGGCTATAAAAAGCACATTCCCTTTCTTACCACGTTGTTCTTCTTCATCTTATTCGCTAATGTGATCGGCCTTATCCCAGGTGCGAAAGCCGCAACTGGCACCATCTCTATCACGTGGGCGCTTGCACTTGTTTCCTTTGTTTACTTCAACTTTTACGGATTCAAGCAGCTCGGTTTCTTCAAGTACATGCGCAGCTTCGCGCCGCATGGCGTTCCTGGTCCGATGATTCCCATCATCTGGTTCCTTGAGTTCATTTCGATGGTCATTCGCGTTCTTACGCTGGCCGTTCGTCTTTATGGCAATATGCTCGCAGGTCATATGGTGCTCGCAGTGTTCTCGCTGGCAACCACCATCTTCCTCCAGACCGCGATCTTTAGCATGGATCTGGTCGTGGGTCTTCCAGCTATTGCCTGGTTCTTCCTGCTCTTCTTCATGTATGCGCTCGAGACGCTGGTCGCGTTCTTGCAGGCATACGTTTTCACGATCCTGTCTTCATCCTATATAGGTATGGCTATCCATCCTCACTAGGCTGCAAGGCGGTCGCGCTTTGGGGGTCATGTGATCCCTACCCGTTGAACTTGGTTCTGAAGCGCGTTGGGCTAACGGGTGAAACGATCTTGGTAGTTCAGCTGGTACGAAAAAAGATTTTTCAGCTGGGTTAATTAGACATGAATGAAGAAATAGGTCTTCATTCAAAAAAGGAGGTAATCGTGGAATTGACTATTGTGCTCGCAGCACTCAAGGTTGTAGGCTATGGCCTTGCAGCTATCGGTCCTGGTATCGGTATTGGCATCGCTACCTACGGTTTGTGCGTCTCTGCAGCTCGTCAGCCTGAAATGAAGGGTCAGCTCATGGGCTACTTCTTCATCGGTGCTGCTATGTCTGAGGCATTGGCACTGCTCGGCTTGGTTCTCTTCTTCATCGGTTAGAAGTACCTTAGCGGTTACGTATTTTCCGATAGACAAGAAGGAGGCAAGCGAATTGAAAGCAACTGTAAGCAAATATGTACACTACCTGGCAATCGGCGTTGTCGCATTGCTTGGTGTGGCCGCATTTTGCCCTCTGCCTGCATTCGCTGCTGAAGACGGAGCGGGAATCGGCGCGATTCTTCCCCACATGGATGAATTCATCCCGATGCTCGTTGCCTTCATCATCTTGTGGATCATCCTCGCCAAGTTCGGCTGGCCGCTGTTTGACGGCATGCTGAAGAAGCGCGAAGACACCATCAAGAATTCCCTGGAGAAGTCTGAAGAGGCTCGCCAGGAAAGCGAACGTTTGCTGGCAGAATATCGCGAACAGCTTGAAGGCGCTAAAGCCCAGGCTCAGCAAATGCTCAATAATGCTCGTCAATCCTGTGATGCGATGGAGTCCGAGGCGAAGCAGAAGGCTCAAGAAGAGGCTGCTGCAATCGTTGCGAAGGCTAAAGTCGCTATCGAGGCTGAAAAGCAATCGGCGATCTCTGAACTCAAGGGTTCGGTCGTCGACCTTTCCGTTGACATTGCTACGCGTGTGATCGGCGAAGATTTCAGCGACGAAGAGCACCGCAAGCTCATCGAGCGCTACGTGAAAGAGGCAGGTAGTTTAAATGCCTAATCGTCACGTCATCAATGAAATTATTGCAGCCTATGCTAACGCTGCACTCGAGGGCGCTCATAACATGGGCGGACGAGATGCTGTCGTTGAGGTTCGCAACCAATTGATCCAGATCTTGGAATTCATGTCCACCAACATCAAGCTTCGTCTTTCGTTGGACGATGAGGTGTACACCCCTGAACAGCGCAAGGAAATCGCGTGCAATGTTTTCGAGGGTTACCATCCCATTCTGGTTGAACTGTTGGGCGTCATGGCTTCTCGTGGCGATGTTGAAAAGCTTCGTCGCGTCTACGCAGACTACGAGAGCCTGATCGTTTCCAAGCTCGATTTCAATGTTGTTGATGTAACGACGGTTGTTGATCTTGATGACAACTTGCGAACTGTAATTAAGAACAAGATTAAGAACGACCTGGGAAGAGACTGCGTGCTCGTCGAGCATAAAGATCCTTCTATCCTGGGTGGTATCGTCATGTCCACGATGGGTAACTATATCGACGCAAGCCTTCGCTCGCAGTTCGATCAAGCGCGCATCGTGATGAAAGAAAAGACAGATGGAGGTGAATGCTAGTGACTGAAATCACCGCACAGTCTATCGATGAAGCGTTGCGCAAGCAGCTTGATGCTATCAATACCAGCGTCGAGTCTCGCGAAACCGGTGTCGTCGTCCAAATTGGCGACGGTATTGCTCGCATCGACGGTCTTAAGGGTGCCATGGCAGGCGAACTTCTCGAGTTCATCGCAGAAGACGGCCGTATCGTCTATGGCTTGGCTCAGAACCTCGAAGAAGAAGAGGTTGGCGCTGTTCTCCTTGGTGACCTCACGGCAATCAAGGAAAATGACCAGGTGCGCACCACTGGTAAGATTTTGGAGGTTCCTTCCGGTCACGCAATGCTCGGTCGTGTTGTGAATCCTCTCGGTATGCCTATCGACGGCAAAGGCCCGATTGAGGCTGAAGGTTATCGCCCGGTTGAATTCAAGGCGCCTGGCGTTCACGAACGTCAGCCTGTCGAAGAGCCGATGCAGACCGGTATTATTGCGATCGACTCGATGATTCCGATCGGACGTGGTCAGCGTGAGCTCATCATTGGTGACCGTCAGACCGGTAAGACGTCTATCGCGCTCGATGCGATCATCAACCAGCGTAACGACGACATGATCTGCGTTTACGTTGCGGTTGGTCAGAAGGCATCCACTGTTGCGAACGTTGCAGAAGCACTCGAAAAGCACGGCGCACTCGACAAGACCATCATCGTTGCTGCTACGGCAGCTGATGCTGCTCCTCTGCAGTACCTCGCTCCTATGGCAGGCGCTGCTATTGGTGAATACTTCATGTACAACGGCAAAGACGGTAAGCCAGCAAACGCTGAGAATCCTGGCGGCCACGTTCTTTGCGTATATGACGATCTCACGAAGCAGGCAGTTGCTTATCGTCAGATGTCTCTGACCCTTCGTCGTCCTCCCGGACGCGAGGCTTTCCCGGGTGACATCTTCTATCTGCATTCACGTCTGCTCGAACGCGCGGTCAAGCTCTCTGATGAGAACGGTGCAGGTTCACTCACCGCACTGCCGATCATCGAGACGCAGGCTGGCGACGTTTCTGCCTACATTCCGACCAACGTTATCTCTATTACGGATGGTCAGATCTTCCTGCAGACCGACCTGTTCTTCCAGGGTCAGCGCCCTGCTATCAACGTTGGTATCTCCGTATCCCGCGTTGGTGGTTCAGCTCAGGTCAAATCGATGAAGTCTGTTGCTGGTACGCTGCGTCTTGACCTCGCAGCATTCCGCGAGCTTCAGGCGTTCACTCAGTTCGGCTCCGACCTCGACAAGGCAACTCAGCAGCAGCTCACTCGTGGTGCTGCCATGACTGAGCTTCTGAAGCAGGGTCGTTTCATGCCGATGCCGGTCGAAGAGCAGGCAATCTCGATCTGGGCTGGCAACCAAGGCTTCCTTGATAGCCTGCCTGTTGAGAACATTGTTCGCTTCCGTACGGAAATGCTCGACTACCTGCGTATCAACTACGGTGAAGTGGTTGCCATGGTTCGTGACGAGAAGAAATTCACTGACGAATCTGAGGCCAAGCTCCACGAAGCGATCGAAGCGTTCAAGCTTCAGTTCATCGCGTAAAGGAAGGCACTCATGGCAAACCTTCACGACATTGAAAGGCGCATCAATTCCGTCGAATCGACGAAGCAGATCACGCGTACCATGCAGATGGTCGCAGCTGCAAAGATTCGCCACTCCATGGAGCGCGTAGAGCATGCAACCCCTTATCGTAATGCGATGTATGAGTTGCTCTCTAACCTGTCGCTTCTGGGAGAGACGAATGCGAAGCTCACCAAGCCTCACGACGAGATCAAGAACACGCTTCTTATCGTGGTCACTTCTGATCGTGGTTTGGCTGGCGGCTTCAACTCCAGCGTTCTGCGCCGTGCCGATAAGATCATGAAGGAATGCAAGGCAGAGGGTAAGAACGTCACGGTTGCTGCTTGCGGTAAGAAGGCTATTGCTTACTTCAAATATCGCAACGCCGATACCGTTCTTGCCTTCAGGGACCTCTCGGCAGATCCTCGCGTAGAGGAATCTGACACTTTGACCGACTATTGCATCGAGAAGTACACCGCTGGCGAACTCGACGAAGTGTTTGTTCTGTACAACCACTCGAAGAACGCAGCGGAGCAGCAGTTGATCGAAGAGGTCTTGCTCCCGATCAATCTGGCATCGTTCAGGCCGGAAGGCGCTGTATTCAACTACGGCGCTATCACCGAGACCGATCAAGACGATGCCGATATTCAGGGGTCGTTCGAGTATGAACCTGGCGAAGTTGAAGTTCTCGATCAGCTTCTCCCTGAGTACATGGCAGGCTACCTGTTCTATGTACTGATCGACTCGGCTGCAGCTGAACAGGCTGCTCGTCGTAACGCTATGAAGAATGCGACGGATAACGCCAACGATATGATTGAGACCCTCAATCGTGTTTATAACCGTGTACGTCAAGGCGCAATCACCACAGAGCTCAACGAGATCGTTGGTGGCGCCGAAGCTTTGGAGGACTAATGGCTGAAGAAACAAATAATGCACCTGCAGCCAAGGGTGGTATCGGACATATCGTCCGTGTCGTCGGTCCTGTTGTTGATGTTGAGTTCGCTCCGAGCGAAATGCCCGCGATCTATAACGCACTTCGCATCGACGCCGATACCCCTATTGGTCACGTCAAGTTGGTCATGGAGGTTCAGATGCACCTCCCTGGCGATTTGGTTCGTGCAGTTGCAATGTCGTCAACCGACGGCTTAACGCGCGGCCTTGAAGTTCAGGATACAGGCGCTCCTATGATGATGCCTGTTGGTCCTGAGACCCTGGGTCGTATTTGGAATGTGGTAGGCGAGCCAGTTGACGGCAAGCCTATGCCCGACATCAAAGAGTGGATGCCGATCCATCGTCCGGCACCTGCATATGACGAGCTCACCACTACCACCGAGATTTTCGAGACCGGCATCAAGTCGATCGACCTGATCGAGCCCTTCATCAAGGGTGGTAAGACGGGTCTGTTCGGCGGCGCCGGTGTTGGTAAGACTGTTATCATTCAGGAACTCATCAACAACCTCGCTCAGGAGCATGGTGGTACTTCGGTATTCACCGGTGTAGGAGAGCGTACCCGTGAGGGAACCGACCTGTTCCTCGAGATGAGCGATTCTGGCGTTATTAACAAGACCTGCTTGGTCTACGGCCAGATGAACGAGCCTCCTGGAGCACGTCTTCGCGTTGGTCTTGCTGGCCTTACTGAAGCGGAGTACTTCCGTGATCAGGGTCAGGACGTTCTGCTGTTCGTCGACAACATCTTCCGCTTTACCCAGGCAGGTTCTGAGGTGTCCGCGCTGCTCGGCCGTATGCCTTCTGCAGTAGGCTATCAGCCCACGCTGGCAACGGAGATGGGCGAACTTCAGGAGCGCATTACCTCTACCAAGACCGGTTCGATCACGTCGGTGCAGGCAGTCTATGTTCCTGCTGACGACCTTACCGACCCGGCTCCGGCAACCACGTTTACCCACTTGGATGCTAAGACCGTTCTTTCTCGTGCGATCTCTGAGCTTGGTATTTACCCTGCTGTTGACCCGCTGGAGTCCACCTCTCGCGCGCTCGATCCCGACATCGTTGGCGAAGAGCACTATCGCGTTGCGGTTGGCGTTCAGGAGATCTTGCAGCAGTACAAAGACCTTCAGGACATCATCGCGATTCTCGGTATGGACGAGCTCTCTGAAGAGCAGAAGATCATCGTTAATCGCGCACGTAAGGTTCAGCAGTTCCTCGGCCAGAACTTCCATGTTGCAAAGCAGTTTACCGGCCAGGACGGTTCCTACGTCAAGTTGGAGGACACCATCCGCTCCTTCGACGAGATCTTGAAGGGCAACTGCGATGAGATTCCTGAGCAGTGCTTCCGTATGAAGGGCGGCATCGAAGACGTCTATGCGGCTTACGAGCAGCTCAAGAACGAGGAGTAATCATGTCCGAAATTATCTGTGATGTTGTAGCAAAGAACCAGGTACTCTATTCCGGCTCTCTCTACTCAGTGATGGTTCCCGGCTCCGAAGGTGAGCTGGGTATCATGGCTAACCACGAGCCTTACGTCTCCGCATTGAAGGACGGCGTTATTTGGGCTCGTACCAAGCAAGAGGGCGGAACCACTCTGAGCGCTGCCATCATGGGTGGTTATGTTCAGGTTCTCGGTGAGCGCGTTATCGTTCTCTGCGACAAGACCCGAGCTCTCAACCGCATTAATGTTGAGAAGCTTCGCAAGGATATTCCTGTCCTTGAAGAGCGCATTGCTAACCTTTCAGAAGATAGCGTTATCTCGCGTTCGGTTTTGACCCGCAAGTTGCGCTGGTGCAAGGTGCAGCTTGAGGCGAAAGAAAAAGAGGATCAGTACGTCTAATCTGGTTCTCGAATTCGTACCAGCTAAAAAGGCTCTTCCCGTTTTGGGGAGAGCCTTTTTCTTTCGTTGAAAGATGACGAAGATGACGAGCGACCGGATAGCTTGTCATCTTTCTGGGAGGATTAGATAAGCGCGTTCGTGTCGTGGGGGATGATGGGAACTTCGAAGGTGCAGTTGGGGTCGGTTGAGAGGGTGCACAGATAGTTTTGTAGCATCGAATCGGCCTGGTAGGCAAGATCGACTCGTCCATCAAAGACGCACCAATAGTAGATATTGCCCGTAATGATGATCGCGATGCGCATAAGCGCTTCATTCATGTTGATATCAGCTTTTACTTCGCCAGCTTCAATACCTTCTTCGAGATACTGGCGACAGCGATCGAGCACCACTTCCTCATCGGCATCGCGTTCAAGGAAGTTGAACACGGGATTGGTCATGGCTGAATAGAGGCCGGTGACGAATTCGAGTCCTGTTTCGAGGATGCAATCGATATAGAAGCGATAGATAAGGATGATCTTCTCGAGCGCGGTACGGCCCGAGGCTTCTTCTTCAGCCTTCTGCTTGTAGGCGATGAATACATCACGAAGGTAGTAGGAGACAAGATCGTCCTTGCCTTCGAAGAGGTTGTAGAAGCTGCCCGTAGAAATACCCGCTTTGTCGCAAATATTGCGAATCGTAAGCGAACTCATGCCCGATTCATTAACGAGCGCAATCGCAGCATCGAGCAGTTTTTCACGCGAAACTTGCGCGTGAGTATCTTGGGCTGAAATAATCTTGTTTTTAGGACGCATGGCACTTCCTCGTTTCGTTTGCCCAGTTCATAGATTGATACTAGCAGAAACGCGTGAACATGTTTTTGTCACAAACGCATAAGCGCACAAAATATTCTTTTACGGAAAAAGTAGCGGCAAAGTTGCAGAATTACTAAATATCGAGCAATTCCATCGAAGAATGTTAGACTTGATTCATACCTGCTTCACATGATGAAACGGGCTTAGGGTAGGGGTTTGAATCGGCTGGCATGCTAGCGGGTTCAAGAGAAAGAAAAGGGTAGCCAAGATGGTATTCAATAATATAGTCGTTGCCTATGATGGGTCAGACCATGCAGTCGATGCGGTTATGAAAGCGCGCGATTTCGCACTCGCTGATCCTGAGGTTCGCATTCATGTAGTGTTCGTTACCACACATCCCAATGCGCAGCTTCCTGCAAGCTTCAATAACTCCTCTTTCGATCCAGAGCAGTATCTGCTTTCGGTTGAGGATGTAATGGATCTTTACAACCGTACGATCGCTGAAGAGTCTGAAAAGGTGAAAGCGGGCTTGGGTGTTGCAATCGAGGGCGTTGAAGATCAAGTTTCGATCGATGTTATTCCTGGTTATACGCCAGCAGACGATATCATCGAGTTTGCAAAAGAGGTTGAAGCTGACCTTATCGTGATGGGCTCACGTGGCCTAGGCGCGATTCGTGGTGTTATCGGTTCGGTCAGCTATGCAGTGTTGCGCGAATCTACCATTCCGATCCTCGTTATCAAGTAACTTTCATCCATACAATGAGCAAAACGGCCACCTTCAGGGTGGTCGTTTTGTGTGAAGCGTCTTTCATTGAAGCGCCTTGAAGTCTGTCGTCATTTGTCGTTTTCTCCAGGCGGACTGTTCTATCCGAGTGTTTGACGCTCTTTCTGTGAGGTTATTCTTAACGGATTGACCCCTCTGGAGCCAAAAGTTACAATTCGGTATCGATTGACTCAATAGAGCATTGAAATGGATGAATAAAACTTTCTATTGGTGAGAGGAGCAAGGATGGAAGACGTAAGAAAGAGGCCTTTTGGGGTGCTCAAAGCATCTTTCATTGCGCTTTTGGCATGTGTTCTTCTTTGTGCGGGATCGCTTTCGTGCAGACCCCCGAGAAGGCTTACGCTGCTGAAGCTGATAAGTACATGGCGAAGATCGAGATCAAGGATTATGGCACGGTGACCGTAGAGCTTGATCGTAAAGCTGCTCCTATCACGGTCGATAATTTCGTGAAACTCGCGCGTAGCGGTTTCTATGATGGATTGACCTTCCATCGTGTTGAATGGAATGTTTGTATCCAGGGCGGCGATCCGAAGGGTGATGGTACGGGCGGAAGCGGTACCAACATCAAGGGTGAGTTCGCTAAGAATGGATGGAAGAATCCGATCTCTCATAAGCGCGGCGTAATCTCTATGGCACGTGCGACCGATTACAATAGTGCAAGCTCGCAGTTCTTCATCACGTTAAAAGATACTCCCAGCTGGGATGGTGAATATGCAGCGTTTGGCCATGTGACAAGTGGCATGGATGTTGTTGATTCCATCCTGAATACCAAGTACATCTATGGCGGTATGTTCGTCAATTCGGCCTTCAAGAACCCGGTCATCACCTCGATCAAGGTCGCGCCAGTTGTTTCTTCGAATGGTTGGAAGAAGTCAGGCGGCAAATGGTGGTATAAGTACAACAGCGCTCAGCAGAAGGCGACGGGGAAGAAGTATCCGCGCAATGAAGCTATCGCGATCAAAGGCAAGTGGTATCAATTCGATAGCAAGGGCTATATGAAGACTGGTTGGCAGAAGGCTAACGGCAATTGGTACTATTACGGTTCTGATGGCGCCATGAAGACGGGCTGGCAGAAGGTAAAGGGCAAGTGGTATTACCTGGGCACCGGCGTGATGCAGACAGGTAAGACGGCGGTCGGCGAAGACACTTACCTTCTCGATAGCAAGACTGGCGCTATGAAAACGGGCTGGATCAAAGAAAACGGAAAGTGGTACTACTATAAGCCTTCAGGTGCTATGTATGTTGGAACGTTGACGTGGGTTAAGAATGGCTACTATCTCTTCGGCTTCGACGGAGCCATGATCACGGGCATGTATGACGTAAACAAGGATAAGTACTACTTCGATAAGAAATCAGGCAAGATGAAGACTGGCTGGGTCAAGGATTCCGGCAAGTGGTATTACTTCAACAACTGGGGCATCATGCAGAAGAGCAAGTGGGTCGGCAATTACTATGTGGGATCCGATGGCGTGATGGCTACCAGTACGTGGATCGGCAAATATCACGTGAACTCAAGTGGCAAGTGGGATGCGACCAAGAAATCAGCTCCGACAGCAAAGAGCGCTTCGAGTACCTCCACTACAAAGAGTGCGACAAGCAGCCAGAGTAAGTCTTCGGCAGCTTCCAGTGCTCAGAGTGAAGCTTCTGCAAGTGCTAAGGCGGAATCGAACGCTACCACATCAACAAGTAAAGGCGCTACAACCGAGAGTCTTTCAGTTCAAGCAGAATCTGCTGCTGCCGCTGAAAATGAATCATCTAGTGAATAGAGGGATCGTAAGGACGAGCTCAGTGCTGCTCGATGGCAGCAAGAGTGCTTCTTGAAACGAAGAGCTTCATAAGGGGCATTCGAATCGAATTCAAAGCGGCGGCTTCGGCTGCCGCTTTTTTGTTGGGGAGGGCCGTGCGGGCGATCGTTCTTTGAGGCGCTTGAAAAGGGCGTTTAAGACGCAGGCTATAATGAAAGAGACAGAGTAAGAACTGCACGAATAAGAAGTTGGAGCATATGGCATTTCTTTTAGGTTGCGAGAACGTTCATCTTGAATATCCCACGAAGGTCATCTTCGAGTCGCTTTCGCTTGGTATTGATGACGGCGATGCGATTGGCGTGGTTGGCAAGAATGGCGACGGGAAATCATCGCTATTGCGGCTTTTTGATGGCACGATCGATCCTGATGAAGGGCGTGTTCTGCGCACGCGTGGTGTGCGTGTTGCTACACTTGCGCAGAAAGACGTCCTCGACAACAATGCAACGGTATTCCGGAGTATCTTGGGCGACACGCCCGAATATGTGTGGGCGTCCGATGCGCGTGTGCGCGAGATTCTTGATAACCTGGTAGGTGACCTCGATCCGAATGCACGCATTGGTTCACTTTCGGGTGGGCAGCGCAGACGTGTCGATCTTGCTCGCGTGCTCATTACTGATGTGGATATCGTCTTGCTCGATGAACCTACCAACCATCTTGATATCGAAGGCATTCACTGGCTTGCTGAGCACCTGCGTCGGCGCTTCTCGAAGAAGCAGGGGGCGCTTGTGGTGGTCACGCACGACCGTTGGTTTTTGGACGAGGTGTGTACTTCGATGTGGGAAGTGCATGATGGCGCTGTTGAAGGCTTCGAGGGAGGCTATTCGGCGTACGTGCAGCAGCGCGTTGAGCGCGATCGAATCATCGAGCAGACCGAACGAAAGCGACGTAATTTGGCGCGTCGTGAGCTCGCTTGGCTTTCGCGTGGAGCGCGGGCGCGTTCGACCAAGCCGAAGTTCCATGTTGAAGCTGCGCGCGAGCTTATCGCGCAGGAGCCTCCTATTCGTAACAGCGTTGAATTGAAGCGTGCTGCCATTTCGCGTTTGGGAAAGAAATGTATCGAGCTCACGGATGTGACGTTTTGCTTTGATGAGAAGGCTGAGCCAGTGTTGCGTGATATAACCTGGCTTATTGGGCCAGGGGATCGCTATGGCGTGCTTGGCGAAAATGGCGCCGGTAAGTCAACCTTGCTCGAGGTTCTGCAACAGCATCTCAAGCCTTCGCGGGGAAAGATCGAAGTGGGCAAAACCGTTAAGATCGCCTTTTTGAGCCAGGCTTTGAATGAGCTTGAAGAATTGGGTGAGTCGCTCGTGCGAGAAGTGCTCACACGCTATCAATCGCATTACGAGATCGAGGGGAAGATCGTTTCGCCTGCAGCGCTGCTCGAGCAGCTTGGATTCGAGAAGGCGTATCTCAACACGCAGGTGAAAGCTCTTTCGGGAGGACAGAAGCGCAGGATGCAGCTCATGCTCATCTTGCTTGATGCGCCCAACGTTCTTATTCTTGATGAGCCGAGCAACGATATGGACATTGATATGCTCGTTGCTATGGAGAATCTACTCGATTCCTGGCCCGGTACTTTGATCATGGTAACGCACGATCGCTACATGATGGAGCGTGTGACGGATCATCAGTTTGCCTTGATCGATGGGACGTTGCGGCATGTGCCGCGCGGAGCGGAGGAGTACCTTGAGCAACTAGAAGCGGCGCGTGCCAAACGAGGGCGCAAGCGCTTTGGCGTGAGCGAAGATGCTGCTTCTGCGACTGAGGGAGGGATTCGGGCAGAAAGCGCTCAGGTGAGCGCAGTTTCGAAGCTGAGTGGCGGGGAGTTGCGAGAAGTGCGTAAGCGGGTGAACTCGCTCGAACGCCGCATGCAAACCCTTGAAGGGAAGATCGTTCAAGCTCAAGATGAACAAGCGCAAGCAGATCCGAGCGACTATGTTGTCCTTGGTGAAATCCAGGAGCGCATCGCCCAACTCCAAAAGGATTTAGGCGAGCTCGAAGAAGAGTGGCTCGAAACTTCTGAATTGCTGTAGCCCTATCTCGCATTATTAGATCAGCGAAAAGGGTGAGGCAGCGAGGTGACTCTTCGCCGACTAAATTCGTTAGT
>UQNZ01000005.1 GCA_900542525.1 uncultured Eggerthella sp. | reverse complement strand
CACCATCTTCTTGGGCTGGATAGTGAATTCAGAAGTCTGCGGAGCCTCAAGCTCAGCTAGGCGCACACGCTCTTGAGCAGCCAGAAGAAGCCGCTCATTCTCTTCAGGAGTACGCTTGCGTTCATCCACATAGGCATTTTCATCGCCTTGAGTCGCAGAATTCTCCTTTGCTTTCG
The DNA here is from genome assembly GCA_900542525.1 of uncultured Eggerthella sp. Lineage (GTDB taxonomy): Bacteria > Actinomycetota > Coriobacteriia > Coriobacteriales > Eggerthellaceae > Anaerotardibacter. The sequence continues at coordinate 126,562 of UQNZ01000005.1, read as the reverse complement.
TTTCTGCTTCAAGAGTAGCTGCATCCTTCTCTTTCGTTGTGACCGATTCGAGCAGATTCACGAATTCTTCAGCAACTGCCAGATTCGCACGGCGCTTATCTTCGGCTGCGAGCAAGGTCCAAGGAGCCTCGTCGAAGTCAGTCGATTCAAGGAGCTGATCATAGAGTTTATAAATAGCTGGATAGTCCAGCATCTGGCGTAGATCACGCTCGGAAACACGCCAGCTGGTGGCGGGATCGTTGTAAAGCTTCAACAAGCGTTCACGCTGCGTTTTCTCCGTGATGTGAAAGAAGAACTTCACTACGATATACCCATCGTCAACCAACTGGCGTTCGAACGCTTTGATCTCTTCTACGGCAGCATCCACTGTCTGACGTGCACGTTTCTTCATACGCTTACGTTTCTTGTTTGAGTTCACGTGCATCTCACTGAACACATGATCAATGAGCGCCGAATACCAGCCTCGATCGAAGATCGTGATGGCATCACGTGGACCAAGCGCCTTCCAAAACTGTTGCATCGTCGGATAATAGCCCGTTACACTGGGAACAGATGCGCACGAGCCGTGCAATGTTGATCGCGGCATCGACGCTGGGTTGAAATCTTCAGTGACATGAACCGAAACGCCACGCGCATCGAGATGGTAGATAAGATCGGAAATTCGACTCCCCTTACCAGCACCTTTCCATCCTTCGAAGAGCACAACCACTCCTGTGCCCGCCTTTTTAGCCTCTTGTTGAAGCACCACTAAGCGATCGACGAGTGCATCGTGATAGGGCTTGTATTCTTCTTTGGAAAGTTTTGGTTGGTTGATTACGATCGACTCGAGCTTTGCCACTGGTAGTCCCCCTTGATCCCGGTGCGCATAGGCACTGCGCGACTTTGAGCGAAGCACCTGCGTATTTCGCTGTTTCTGCCGCTTGAACTAGGATAATACTTTTTCTTTTCGAAAACTCCTCTCATCATGAACTTATGGAAGATTCGCATGCATTTTTACGAATTGGACGCATTCCTCGCGTACTATAACCATATCAACGAATACAAGGAGGACCTCTATGAGTCGCTACGCAGTGATCGATTTCGGTTCGAACACGATCAGGCTTTGCATCTATGCGCTGCCCAATATCCCTTCCGACTCTCTTACGAAAAAAGATATCAACGTGCTCCTCAATTATAAGGAGATGGCAGGCATCTCTTCTTATGTCAAGAATGGGAAGTTGAGCGAGAAAGGCATCAAAAAAGCTTCACGCATCATTGCTGAGCAAATTGAACGCGCCTCCTACTTTTCTCCCGATGTGATACGCGTTTTTGCGACTGCAGTGCTTCGCAACGCAAAGAATAGCGAAAGTGCCAAACAGGCAATCGAAAAGAACTGCGGGCTTCCCATCACTCTGCTTACGAACGAGGAAGAAGCGCTGCTCGGTCTAGCAGGCGCAAGCCTTGATGACACCATTGAAACAGCAACTCTGGTAGATATTGGCGGTGGTTCGACCGAACTTACCGCGCTCTCCAAAGGGAAGATCCAGGCAGCAACGAGCCTACCGATCGGCTCGCTTTCCTCATTTACGCAATATGCCTCGAACATCTTGCCGGGCGCGAACGAAATGGCTGCGATCGCAGATGCGTTCGATGCTCTTTGCGCTGATCTTCCGCAAAAAGACTTCGAACACAAGGAGCTGATCGGCATCGGAGGCGCGATCCGTAGCGCTGCAAAGGTGTATGGTGATGTATTCCGCGAAGGAAAACGCTCGTCCGAATTGCTCCCTGAACAACTTGACGAGATCCTCTCAACCTATTCGCACGATCCAGACGCATTTATGATCAAGGCGCTCCAAACCATTCCTGATCGCATTCATACGTTCATCCCAGGATGCGTGATCATTGCCCACGTGTTCGCATTCACAGGAGCACGTAGGCTCAAGATCGCTAAACATGGCGTGCGTGAAGGCTTCTTGATCGAGCGCATCCTTGGAAATGTTGCCTGATTATTACTTAATTATGTTGTTTCGCTCTTCGTAAGTATTGGTACAATCGTTTTGGACAGTTTTAGCGCATTCACCTCATGGTGAATCAATGCATCTATACCATGAACCGTCTTGAAGGGGCAATGAAACGATTATGGTAGCTAAAAAACAGCAAACTCACGACAATGACTCATCTTCTCATAAGAAACGCCTTGAGCGCCTTCCTTATATGCAGAATCGTGAGCTTTCGTGGCTCACTTTCAATAAACGTGTGCTTGATCAGGGTGAAGACAGCAACGTTCCGCTGCTTGAGCGTCTTACCTTCGTCTCCATCTTCTCGAGCAACCTCCAGGAATTCTTCATGGTGCGCGTCGGCAGCTTGACCGACCTTTCACTCATCAAGAAAGAGATCCGCGACAATAAAACGCTCATGACACCTGAAGAGCAGCTCAATGCTATCTATCAGCGTTGCCACGAACTTTACCCAGAGCAAGAGCGCATCTTCTTGAGCATCCAGGATCAACTTGAAGAATACGGCATTCGTAATCTGCAGGTGAAAGACCTTTCCGACGAACAGCGCGAGTTCCTTCATTCTTACCTCGACGATCACGTTGTCCCCTATCTCTCGCCTCAGATCATCAACGCACGTCACCCCTTCCCGCATTTCGAAAACGGAAAGCTCTACATCCTGCTGCGTTTGAACGAAGAATTGCCTAAAGATCTTTCAGAAGACGAAGAAGCAAAAGCCAAGAAGAAGGCGAAGAACGTGGGCGCCGAAGATGTGAACTTCGGTCTGATCCCCCTTCCTCGCCAGGCGAAACGCCTCATCCTCTTGCCCGGTGAAGGCACGCAGTTCATCTTGCTGGAAAACGCCTTGAAGCTCATCGTTGATGAAGTGTTCTCCATGTACAGCACGAAACGCGCGAGCGTTATCTGCGTCACGCGCAATGCCGATATCGACCCGAATGCCGATATCGACGAGATCGATTATGACTATCGTGAGCACATGAAGCGGATCTTAAAGAAACGCGCTCGTCTTACACCCGTTCGTCTTGAGACCGACACGGCGCTCTCTGCGGCAACGAAGGAGTTCTTGCTCCCCCGTTTGAATATCGACGCTGATCAGGTGTTCGTTACTAACGTACCGCTCGATATGAGCTATGCCTGGGGTCTTCCGGATCTTGTCGATCCCGAGATCGCCGCTAAGCTCACCAATAAACCGTTCACCCCTGCATGGCCTGCGTGCATCGATCAGAATCGCTCGGTCATGCAGCAAGTCATCGAGCACGACAAGCTGGTGTCCTACCCCTATCAGAGCATGGATCCATTCATCAATCTGCTGCGCGAAGCAGCAGCCGATCCTGCGGTGCTCTCGATCAAGATCACGCTCTATCGCCTGGCAAGCCAATCACATCTCGCCGAGGCGCTTCTTGCTGCGGCCGAAAACGGCAAAGAAGTTACCGCTCTCTTCGAGCTACGCGCGCGCTTCGATGAATCGAACAATATCGAATGGTCTCAGCGCTTCGAACAAGCCGGGGCGCACGTTATCTATGGCTTCCGCGATTACAAGGTCCACTCCAAGATCTGTGTCATCACACGCACGACCGATAACGGTCTGCAACGCATCACTCAGCTGGGCACCGGCAACTACAACGAGAAGACCTCAAAGCTCTATACCGACTTCTCGTTCATGACCACCGATCCGAATATCGGCAAGGATGCGGCTGAGTTCTTCAAGAACATGAGCCTTGAGAACATCTCCACTAACTACACCACACTTTCGGTCGCACCGCTTCAGATCAAGCCCATGATCCTCGAGAAGATCGATGAGCAGATCAGACGCGCAAAGGAAGGTCTCCCCAACGGGCTAGTGTTCAAAACGAACTCGATCACCGATAAAGACACGATCGACAAGATCGTTGAAGCTTCACAGGCTGGCGTTCATACCACGCTTTTCGTACGTGGTATTTCCTGCATCGTACCCGGCATCAAAGGATACACCGAGAATGTCGAGGTCGTTTCGATCGTTGGACGCCTGCTCGAGCACAGTCGCATCTATGGCTTCGGTGTAGCTGAAGACATGGAGATCTATCTTTCGAGCGCCGACCTCATGACGCGCAACATGGATAAGCGCGTTGAGATCGCCTGGCCGATCCTCAATCCCGCTTTGAAAGAGATGGTGCTCGACTACTTGGATGTTTCGCTTTCTGACACGGCAAAGCTACGCATGCTCGAATCGAATCTCGAATACACGCCACTGGAATACTTCGCCGAAGAGGCCTCGGATGGACGCGTTGAATCTTTCGATTCACAGGCATTCCTCATCCATAAGGCAGAAGTTGATTTCGAAGATTCAGTGGTCAACCGTGAAGAAGGAGCGATCGCACGTGCAGCTCGCTCCCACATCAATCACATCATCGAAGAGCCCCGTGCAACTTCGCGCGAGGATATAGATGGTAACCTTCAGAGTTCGATCGATCTCGAAGTTCCCTATCCACTTGAGGTCAACCTTACTGAAGGCGAACCCGGCGTGATAACGAGCAAGGATGCGAAGGCGATCGACATCGAAACGATCTCGCACGAAGAAGAGCCACAAGAAGTTGCAGTGCCTGCTGAAGAACAGCAAACGCTGCCCGAATCGGATCGTGCAGCTATCGCTGAAAAAGCTACGCGTATCACCTCACGCCTTCAATCCGAAGGAGCCGGTGGTACTTCCACGGTACCCACCGCCGCTTCTGCTGCTATGGCAGCTGCAAGCGCTGCAGCCGCTCGAACGCAATCACCCATTGCGCCTGAAGAGGTGAGCCTGAACCTCGGTCGCACGCCTTCCTCTGGGGCTCCTTCCTCTGAAACAGCGCATGCATCTGAACGATCAGCGAGCGCTCCTGCTACGACCCAGAATGCCGAAGCGCCAGAGCAAGTTGCTCCGAGCGCGCCTGAAAGCACTGCAGATCGAGCGCCTGCTCCTACGGCCTCAGATGAAGCGGTTTCATCGCAAGATACTATGCAACAGCAATCTGAGATGCCCGCTTCTTCCGATGCAAACTTGCCAGAAGCAAACACCTCCGACCAAAAAGCAACAGTGATCCCCTCTGCTGAAGTCGAGATTCTTCCACGGGATAGCGAACCAGCTACGGTCGAGATTCAGCTTATCGAACAGTTCCCGAAGAAACCGAACTTCTGGAAGCGCTTGAAATTCCTCTTCACGGGCCATTTCTAGGCCAGTGAAACTAGTCTAGCGTTTGCACCGCCCGTAAGCTGATCCCTTGCGGGCGGTTTTCTTTAACTCGCCCATAACGTCGGTCTCGGATTTTCCTTCGAGCTGGATGCGCAGGGATACGATCTCATCGCGCAGGGTAGCTGCCTTCTCGAAATCCATCGCCTGCGATGCTGCGATCATCTCGTTCTCCATATCGGAGATAACGCGCATGACCTCACCACGAGAGAGGTTCGCAAGCTCACGATTGACTTCTTCAGCGCTCCGATCGTCATCGCCACCCAGCTGATCGGTGATATCATTGATGCCTTTGCGGATGGTGGTAGGCACGATGCCGTGCTCTTCGTTGAAGGCAATCTGGAGCGAACGTCTGCGTTCGGTCTCCTTAATGGCACGATCCATCGAATCGGTCCTCACATCGGCGTACATGATGACCTCGCCTTCAGCATTACGCGCTGCACGGCCGATCGTCTGGATGAGCGAACGATGATTGCGTAAGAAACCTTCCTTGTCGGCGTCAAGTATGGCTACGAGTGAAACCTCTGGTAGGTCGAGGCCTTCACGCAACAGGTTGATGCCTACGAGCACATCGAACTCACCTAAGCGCAAGTCACGCAGGATTTCGACGCGTTCGATCGTGCCGATATCGGAATGCATATAGCGCGCTTTTACGCCTTGATCGAGCAAGTATTCAGTAAGGTCTTCAGCCATGCGCTTGGTGAGCGTAGTGATGAGCACGCGCTCCTTCTTCGCCACACGGATTTTCGCTTCGTCGATAATGTCGTCGATCTGCGATTTGATCGGCTTCACCGTGATCTTTGGATCGAGAAGTCCGGTCGGGCGGATGATCTGCTCGACCACGCTCTCGCTCACGCGTTCCTCATAATCGCCAGGCGTGGCAGAGGTATAGATGAACTGTGGGATGCGCTCTTCGAATTCATCGAAGCGTAGAGGACGATTGTCCAAGCAAGATGGCAAGCGGAAGCCGTGTTCTGCAAGCGTGGTCTTGCGCGAGCGGTCACCTTCATACATGCCGCGTACCTGCGGCACCGTTACGTGACTTTCATCAATGAAACAAACGAAGTCTTCCGGGAAATAGTCGATGAGCGTATAAGGAGGCACCCCAGGAGCACGTCCGTCGAGATGGCGTGAATAGTTCTCGATGCCCGAGCAGAAGCCCATGGTCTCGATCATCTCAAGGTCGTAGGTAGTGCGCATTTCCAAGCGCTGCGCTTCGAGCAACTTACCTTCTTTATTGAACTCTTCCAAGCGCTGTTGAAGTTCAGTACGAATCGTATCAAGCGATCGTTCGATCGCAGGGCGCGATGCTACATAGTGCGTTGCCGGCCAAACAGGAAGCGCCTCGAATTCGGTGATGACCTCCCCAGTTACTTTATCGACTTCAGCGATGAGTTCGATCTCGTCGCCCCAAAATTCCACACGGAGCGGATTGTCGGAATACGGCGGAAAGATGTCGAGCGCATCGCCACGCACACGGAATGTTCCACGCTGCAGATCATAATCGTTACGATCGTATTGGATATCGATAAGCTTCATGATGAGCTCGTCGCGATCCTGCTCGACTTCCTTATCCAAGAACACAGCCATGCCCGCATATTCAGCAGGAGAACCAATACCGTAGATGCAAGATACCGAAGCGACCACGATCACATCGCGGCGCGAGAGCAAGGCGGAAGTTGCCGCATGACGCAGCTTCTCAACCTCTTCATTGATGGAAGCATCCTTTTCGATGAAGGTATCGGTGGTAGGCACATAGGCTTCCGGCTGATAATAGTCGTAGTACGAAACGAAGTAGACCACAGCATTGTTCGGAAAGAACTCTTTAAGCTCGGCTGCAAGCTGAGCCGCGAGCGTCTTGTTCGGAGCCAGGATGAGCGTAGGACGCTGGATGGCCTCGATCGTCTTTGCAACCGTATAGGTCTTCCCTGACCCCGTAACACCGAGCAAAGTTTGGTAGCGCATGCCTGCTTCGATATTCTTCGCAAGCTGCTCGATCGCTTCTGGCTGATCGCCAGCTGGCTCGAATTCGGAAACCACTTCGAAAGGCTGATTGGAAAGGCGCGTGACCGGCAGCTTCCCTTCCATCTGGGTGCCATCGATATTCTGAAGGTGACTCATTTTGCAGCCTCGTTCTTGAAGCTCTCCCACCAGAACGCGATCTCATTCTTGAAGTCCTCGATCGTGCCATTATTGGTGAACACCACATCGGCGATCGCTTCGCGTTTGCTGTCGGGAACCTGATTCTTCAAGCGATTGCGCGCATCTTCTTCGGTGAGGCCACGGCCGACAAGGCGCGCGATACGTACCTCCGGCGTGGTGACCACCGCAAGCACCACATCGGCGTTCTTGTAGAAATCATCGCGGCCGTCGAGGATAGCCATCTCAAGCGCAACAAAATCATGCGTTTGCGCAAGCTCATCGAGTTGACGCAGCGATTCAGCATACACCCGCTTCAGGGTAACCGAATCGAGCAGTGCGGTCATCTCGGGAGAAACGAACGCTTTCGCCGCAAGAACGGGACGCATCACATTGCCTTTATCATCGAAGATATCGTTACCGAACTTCTCTGCCAATTCAGCTTTGGTATCCGCAAAGGTAAGCACCTCGTGACCAACTCTGTCGGCTTCGATTGTCGCAACACCCTGGCTGCTCAAAAAATCGAGCAACGTTGATTTCCCTGACCCGATACCGCCGGTTATAAAGATACGTTTTGCCATAGGTGCCACCTTGAACGCCCAACGAGCACACTTCATCGTGCGCTACGTCTCTCTGCCTTACATTTTGATCATCTACGCATCTTACGCGCTAAATGTTACGGTGTCGATAATACCACCGCCTATGAGCACGCTTCCTTGATAAAACGCACAACACTGACCTGGCGCCGTGAGGGTCTGAAGCTCGAAGAATTCAACGCGCACGCGATCTGCGCCAAATGAAAGAGCTCCCTCAACCTGATGGTCAGATGAATGGTCGGCATAAAGCGAGCTATTAGTGCCAAGCGGGACAACGCGCGCGAGCGCTGGTTTCGAACGATAACGGATCTTCACACTGCATGGCTCGCTAGGACAAGGAAGCATCCAATTCAGATCGCGTACCTCAACAGCTGAGATGAACGCTCGATCCTTTGGAGCGATCGTGATCGATTTCGTTTGCGCATCCTTGTCGACCACAAAATAAGGCTCCCCCAACGCAACGCCCAAGCCTTTTCGCTGTCCGAGCGTGAAATGATGGATGCCGTGATGTGTGCCCACCACTTCCCCATCGAATGTGATGATAGGACCCGGATCATCCATGATGCCTTGCTCTACCAGAAAGTCGCGATAATCCCCCGCCACGAAGCAAAGGTCTTGGCTATCAGGGCGCTTAGCAACTGGTATTCCCTGATCAAGCGCATATTGGCGTACCTCTTGCTTGGTATACCCTCCCAAAGGCAGCACCAAACGCGAGAGCTGATCTTGCGTGAGCAAAGAGAGCATGTAGGTTTGGTCCTTCGTTTCATCGAGCGCGCGCTTGAGTGCAAACCGGTGAAACGCCGTGTCCTCTACCACTCGCGCGTAATGGCCAGTTGCGATCTTCTCGCAACCCAGCTCATCGGCTGCTTGACATAGCACGGGGATCTTGCAGAACCGATTGCAGGTCACGCATGGTGAGGGGGTAAGACCTTGCGCGCAGTCGGTAATGAAAGGAGCGATCACCTGTTCACGAAAAACTTCGCGCACGTCATAGACCACATGATCGATACCGAGCGCACGACACACCGATTCAGCCGCAGCGATCGTGCTCGACTTCTCGGATGCTGTTCCCGCATCAGCATCATTGAAGACACAGGTCACCCCCGCCACGCGGTAACCCTGCGACAAAAGAAGAGCGGCTGAGGTTGCGCTATCAACCCCGCCGCTCAAACCTAGTGCAATATGTGCCTTAGGACTATTCAGCGTCTTCGGCTTCTTCCTTCGGCTCGGGTTCATCAACATCGATCTCGATACCAAGGTCTTCAGCAGCTGCCTTCATGGAGAGCGAGATACGACGACGGTCGGTGTTCACGTCCATGACCTTGACCTTCACTTCATCGCCAACGCTCACAACCTGGTTCGGTGAGTCGATGTGCTTCATGGCCATCTCAGAGATGTGAACGAGGCCTTCCACATTGTCGCCCAGTTCGATGAAGGCACCGAACGGAACGATCTTGGTTACGCGACCATCAACGATGGTGTCGACCGGATAGACCTCAACGAGCTTGATCCAGGGATCTTCCGTGGTCTGCTTGAGACCAAGGGAGATGCGCTCACGCTGCAGATCGACATCGAGTACCTCAACCTCAACCTCTTCATTGACCTTAACGACCTCAGAAGGATGGTTGACATGGCTCCAAGAGAGCTCGGAGATGTGGATAAGACCATCGATACCGCCGAGGTCGACAAATGCGCCGAAGTCGACGATGGAGGAAACGGTGCCCTTGAGGCGCATGCCCTTCGAGAGCTTCTCGAGGATCTCTGCACGCTCGTTCTTGCGGCCTTCTTCGAGAAGAACACGACGAGAAAGAACGACGTTGTTGCGGTTGCGATCCATCTCGATGACGCGTGCTTCGATCTCGGTGCCCAGATAAGCGGTAAGATCCTTCACGCGGCGGAGATCGACGAGAGATGCCGGCAGGAAGCCACGCAGACCGATATCGAGGATAAGACCACCCTTAACGACTTCGATAACTTCACCGGTGACCACTTCGCCAGCCTTGAATTTGTCCTCGACCTGAATCCAAGCACGCTCGTACTCTGCGCGCTTCTTGGAGAGGATGAGACGGCCATCTTTGTCTTCCTTCTGGAGAACAAGTGCCTCGAGGCGATCGCCCAGCTCAACGACCTCAGAAGGATCGGCGTCTTTGCGGATAGAAAGTTCACGAGCAGGAATAACACCTTCGCTCTTGAATCCGATATCAACGAGCACTTCATCATGCTCGATCTTGACAACGGTACCGTCGATGAGATCGCCTTCATCGAATTCCGTAAGCGTTCCATCGATCATCTTGTTCATTTCATCTTCTGAAATGTCGTCGAATTCAATAACGGACGTGTTTTTAATGTCGGTCAAAACGGACCCCTTTCAAATACGGGGACCTTTGCTCATGATTGCAGTTACATTTACCATGTATGTCGCACTCGAAACGGGTGCTTACAACAAACATGTCTCGCAGGTCCAATACAAAACATCTGCCATACGTGGCAGACTGCGTAAGTATAGCACAGCACTCCTTGCGCGCAGCAAGAGAAACGGCGAAAACATCACAAGATTACCCGCCAAACGCACTAGCGAATCTTATTGCGTCAAATGGCTGCAAAATTTTACATGAGATACTGTAAGCAGCGCTCCCAATGAGGTCTTCACTCACCCGTTTTCGCTATCGCTTATCCGAGCAAGTCAGATAAGCGATGCGCTTCACTGCTTCGGACAACCTATTACAAATTAAGTGTGCGGGCTCAGAGTTCGTTCAGTACCTCATTGGGAAGTGCTGCTTTTGCTTGACTGGAAAAACCGTCAATCGGTTGCTTCGAGGTCTACGAGCCAAAGAGCTTGCAGGTTGTCAATCGTTTGAAGTTGGTTGAGCACTTCTTCAGTGAGCGCTGATTCGATGTTCATGAACACCATGACCAGATCGGAGTCTTCGGCGGTGCTCACTTGCATGGTAGTGATGTTCACATTCGCATTGCCAAGGATCGTGCCGATCGTGCCCACACGTCCGGGCGAATCAGCATATTGCATGATAAGCACGTGCTTTGCAGGTGTGAGGTCGCATTGGTAACCCATGAACGAGACGATGCGTGGCGTGTGCGCAAGGCCCGAGATAGTCCCCACGATCGAAGCGCCATCGGCAGCAACCTCGACACTCGAAGAGTATTCAAGTGCATCAGCGTTGGAATGATGCTCGATACGGATGCCATGACGTTGGGCGATCGTGTCTGCAGTGGTAGGCGTTACGCGCGCACGGGTCTTGCCAAGCAGATAGCCATCGAGCACGCTTGCGCTCAAGTAACCCGTGTCGAGCCCTGCGAGCACACCAGCCGTGGTAACCGAAAACACTGCCGGCAATTCGCCACGCTTCACTTGAGAGAGCATCGAGCCGATAAGTTTGCAAACTTGCGCGTAGGGCGCGAGCAGTTCAAGGTCTTCGCTTGAGATATAGGAGCCATTGACCGAGGTGGGCACGACCGAACCCTTCAGGCCCTCATCCACGTATTCGGCGATCTGCGTGCCGGCACGATACTGCGCCTCACGCGTGAGCGCACCGAGATGCGGCGTGATAGTGGCCTGCTTGAATTCATGAAGCGGGCTATCGTAGCAAGGTTGCTCGGTCCATTCATCGATGCCGCAGGCTGCCACCTTCCCTGCTGCCACGAAATCCGAAAGCGCTTTAACGTCGTAGATGCCGCCCTGCGCCACATTCACGAGGATGACGCCATCCTTCATCTGAGAGAACTCTTCGGGGCCGAACATGCCGATGGTCTCATCGGTAGCCGGCGTATGCACCGTGATGAAATCTGCGAGAGGCAAGATATCTTCGATCGTATCGTAGAGCGTAACGCCCAGCTGGCCAGCACGTTCACGCGAGCAATACGGGTCGTAGGCGATGACTTCCATGCCGAACGCATGAGCGCGATCAGCCACGAGCCCGCCGATGCGACCGAGACCGAAGATGGCGAGCGTTTTGTGGTAAAGCTCGGTGCCCGTGAAATCGCGGCGATTCCAACCGCCAGCTTTCATGCAGGCATCCGCTGCTGCCACATTACGTGCTGCTGCGAGCATGAGCGCCATCGTGTGTTCGGCAGCCGAGACGGTATTCGAAACGGGCGCGTTGCATACGATCACACCATAGGCATTAGCAGCTTCGATGTCGATATTATCGATGCCCACACCAGCACGACCGACCACGCGCAGCTTCTTGCCGATCTCGAATATCTCGCGATCGACCTTCGTTGCGGAACGCACGATGAGTGCATCGTAGTCCTCGATGATGTCGAGCAGTTTCTCACGGGAAAGATCAAACTTACAATCGACCTCGTATCCCTTCTCTTTCAGGATCTCGATACCTGCTGGAACGATCTCTTCTGTGATCAAGATCTTCTGCGCCATAAGAACTCCCTGTTCATCGCATTGAACACGACCTTCGTGTTTTCTTCTTTTGTAATCATAAACGAGACTACCTGCTCTCGACAACAAGATGCCGAACGACCGGGTAGTTTGTCATTTGCGCCGAATAAAAAATGAGCCCTACAAGAGGGCTCATTTTGAAAGATCGATGTGAGGTCGAACTTATTTCTGGATCCAGCTGAAGAGAGAGCGAATGGTCTCGCCCACTTCTTCGATCTGAGAAGCGTTCTCGGCTTCGCGGTTTGCGAGCAGCTTCTTCTGGCCGTTCTTGGAATCCTCGATGAATTCGTCAGCGAACGAACCGTCCTGGATACGCTTCAGGATCTCTTTCATGGCTGCCTTAGAAGCGTCGGTGATGACCTTCTCGCCAGCATAGTAATCGCCATATTCAGCGGTGTTAGAGATGGAGTAGCGCATGTTCTTCATGCCGCCTTCGTACATAAGGTCGACGATGAGCTTAACCTCGTGGAAGCACTCGAAGTATGCCATCTCGGGCGGATAACCTGCCTCAACCAAGGTCTCGAAGCCAGCCTGGATAAGGGAGGTAAGACCACCGCAAAGCACTGCCTGCTCGCCAAAGAGGTCGGTCTCGGTCTCGTTCTTGAACGTGGTCTCGATAACGCCTGCACGAGCACCGCCGATGCCCCATGCGTAAGAGAGCGCAACATCCATAGCCTGACCGGAAGCATCCTGCTCAGCACAGATGAGGCACGGAACGCCTGCACCTTCCTGATAAACACGGCGAACCATGTGACCTGGACCCTTAGGAGCGATCATGATGACATCAACATCTGCAGGTGGCTTGATATAACCAAAGTGAATGTTAAAACCATGAGCAAATGCGAGCGTATCACCAGAGTTCAGGTTAGGAGCGATGCTCTCTTCGTAGATCTCTGCCTGCTTCTCATCGGGAGCGAGGATCATGATGAGATCTGCTTCCTTTGCAGCATCTGCAACAGTCATGACCTTGAGGCCCGCTTCTTCTGCAGCCTGCCAAGACTTGGAACCTTCACGCAGACCAACGCGCACATCGCAACCAGAATCCTTCAGATTCAGCGCATGAGCATGACCCTGAGAGCCATAGCCGATAACGGCGATCTTCTTACCCTGGATGAGCTCGGGATTTGCGTCCTGCTCGTGATAGATGGTTACAGCCATGTTCTTTCCCTTCTTCTAATGACTGATGTTTCCTGTATATGAAGATACATTATAGTATCAACTCACCTTTGAACCGCGCGACATCGCGATAAGGCCCGTACGGATGATCTCTTTGATTCCGTAAGCGCGAAGCAGATCCTCGATGCCCTTGAGCTTATCTTCAGAACCCGTGATCTCGATCGTGAGCGAAGTCTTGCCCACATCGACAATATTAGCGCGGAAGATGTTAGCGATCTCGATAACTTCGCTACGCTTATCGGGCGTGACGTGCACTTTGATGAGCACCAGTTCACGCTCAAGAGCGGCGGTTTGCGTAAGGTCGGTGATCTTGTGCACCGAGATGAGCTTGTGAAGCTGCTTAGTGATCTGTTCATAGGCGATCTCGTCGGCATCCATGATGATCGTGATGCGCGACATCGTGGGGTCTTCGGTCGGACCGACCGAAAGGCTCTCGATATTGAATCCGCGACGCGAGATAAGGCCCGCAACACGACTCAATACGCCAGATTTGTTCTCTACGAGCACTGAAAGGACGTGTCTCATGATTACTTCTCCTCCTTGCGCTCGTCGATCAATTCGCCGTTCGGGCCAACTTTGATGTAGCCGAACATCTCCGTGAGCGGCGCACCCGCTGGAACCATAGGGAACACGTTCTCGTCGCTATCGATGCGCATATCAAGCAGTGCCGGACGATCCGCTTCGATCAAACGCTTCAGCGCACCTTCCAGGTCTTCAGGCTTCTCAACACGTTCAGCCTGCCAGTTGTACGCCTCTGCCACCTTCACGAAATCGGGAAGATCGGGCAGGATCGTTTCGCTGTAGCGTTCATCGTAGAAGAGGTTCTGCCACTGATGAACCATGCCAAGCACCGAGTTGTTCATGATGAGCACCTTCACATTGATACCGTAATACGATGCTGTGGTCATCTCCTGGATGTTCATCTGATAAGAGCCATCGCCCGCGATGCAGACGACCTCCTTTTCTGGGCAAGCAACCTTAGCACCGATAGCTGCGGGGAAACCGAAGCCCATCGTGCCAAGACCGCCGCTGGAAAGGAACGTACGCGGAATATCGCGATCGATGTGCTGTGCGGCCCACATCTGGTGCTGCCCAACCTCCGTGGTAACGATGCTGTTGTTCTGATCGAGCATATCCGAGAGAAGATCGAGTGCGCCTTCTGGGGAAATCGTGCCATTCTCTGTGGCAATGCCCGGGCTGTAGAAGGGGTGGTTATCGCGCCACTCGTTGATCTGTGCCATCCATTCAGCCGTGATAGGTTCGAATTCGCCATCCTGCTCGATGAGCTCCTGCATGCCAGCCAGAACAACCTTGGCATCGCCCACTACCGGGATCTGCGGCAAACGATTCTTGCCGATCTCTGCCGGGTCGATATCAACATGGATGACCTTCGCATCAGGTGCGAAATCAATGAGCTTGCCCGTTACGCGATCGGAGAAGCGCGCACCGATAGCGATGAGCAGATCCGCATTCTGAACTGCATGATTCGCATAGTACGAACCATGCATGCCCACGTGCCCGAGGTTAAGCGGGTTAGATGCAGGGAATGCACCTTTTGCCATGAGCGTGGTGACCACCGGAATCTGAAGTGCCTCTGCGATCGAGAGCAATTCCTCTTCAGAGTTCGAAGCGATGATGCCGCCACCGATGTAGAGGACCGGGCGCTTCGCTTCCTTCATCATGTCCACCGCCTGGCGGATCTGGCGTGCGTTGCCCTTCACTGTTGGCTTATAGGAAGGAATGTGCACATCAGCTGGGTAGTTGAACTCAACCTCCATTCCGCACAGGTCTGAAGGAATATCGATGAGCACTGGGCCAGGACGGCCGGAATTCGCGATATAGAACGCTTCACGGAAGGTATTCGTGAGCTCGTTGATGTCTTGAAGAAGATAGCTGTGCTTAACGACCGGCATCGTGATGCCCACGATATCCGACTCCTGGAACGCATCCGTTCCGATGATGCTGCGGGGCACCTGACCAGTAATGACGACCATGGGAACGCTATCCATGTAGGCCGTTGCGATACCGGTGACGGTGTTGGTGGCACCAGGACCGCTGGTCACGATCACGACACCCGTCTTGCCCGTCGCACGCGCATAACCATCAGCCTCATGTGCCGAACCCTGCTCGTGACGAGAGAGAATATGCCTGATCTTCTTGGAATCGTAGAGCGCGTCATAGATCTTGATGGCTTGTCCTCCCGGATAGCCGAAGACCGTATCCACACCCTCAGCTTCAAGCGAAGCGATGATGGCTTGAGCGCCGGTCATCACGGTTCCCTGTTTTGCGGTATAGGGACCGAGATTATGTTGTTTTTCATATTCGTTGTCGATGATCATCCGAAATATGCCCCCTTATCGGCACTGGAAACCAATTTCGCATAACGTGCGAGCACGCCAGTTGCGTACTTCGGCTCTGGCTTGGTCCAATTCTGACGACGTTTTTCAAGCTCTTCATCGGACACCTCAAGGGTCATGGTTCCCTTATCGATATCGATGTCGATGATGTCGCCTTCTTCGACGAGCGCGATCGGGCCGCCTGCGTAGGCCTCAGGGCTCACGTGACCGATAGCAGGGCCTTTCGTTGCGCCCGAGAAACGACCATCGGTAATGAGCGCGACATCATGATCGAGCCCCATGCCGCAGATAGCCGAGGTTGGCGTGAGCATCTCGCGCATGCCAGGACCGCCTGCTGGGCCTTCATAGCGGATGACCACCACGTCGCCCGCGTTGATCTTGCCACCGAAGATTGCCTCGCAGGCTTCTTCTTCGCTTTCGAAAACGCGTGCAGGACCGCGATGCTGGCGCATGTCATCAGCCACAGCAGACTGCTTGACCACACCGTAGTTCGGTGCCAGATTGCCCTGCATAACACGCAGGCCACCTACGGGCGAATACGCGTTCTCGATCGTGCGGACCACTTCCCCATCAACCACGGGGGCTTCAGCGATCCACTCTGCCATGGTTCCGTGGCAGGTAAGCGCGCTTTCGTCGAGCAATCCGTGACGGCCGAGTTCGCCGATGATAGCCGATACACCCCCGACCTTGTTCAGGTCTTGGATATGTAGCGAACCGGCCGGAGCAATGCGCGTGATGTTAGGGATCTGCGAGCAGATCTTGTCCCAGTCTTCAAGCGTGACCGGGCAACCTGCCGCATGAGAGATAGCCGTAAGGTGAAGCATCGTGTTAGTGGAGCCACCGAAAGCCATGTCGAGCGCCATGCCGTTATGGATGGCAGCCGCGTTGATGATGTCGAGAGCCTTGATGTCCTTCTCGACCAGTTCCATGATCTTCATGCCTGCATGTTTTGCAAGACGCACACGCTCAGAATAGACTGCCGGGATAGTACCATTGCCCGGAAGCGCGATGCCGAGGCCTTCGGAAAGGCAGGCGATCGAGTTCGCCGTGAACATGCCCGAACAGCTGCCACAGGTAGGACAGGCAGTTTCTTCGAAGAACTTGAGATCCGCTTCATCCATGGTGCCAGCGGTCACTTGGCCAACCGCATCGAAAAGCGTGTTCAGGTCGGTCTGATTGCCGCACTTATCTTCGCCTGCAAGCATCGGACCGCCCGAGATGAGGATGGTAGGAATGTTCAAACGGCAAGCAGCGATGAGCATGCCCGGAACAACTTTGTCGCAGCTCGGGATGAGCACCATCGCATCGAACTGATGGCCCTGTACCGCGCACTCGACCGAGTCGGCGATCACTTCGCGGCTCGTGAGCGAATAGCGCATGCCTTCGTGATTCATAGCGATGCCGTCGCATACGCCGATCGTGGTCATCTGCACTGGTGTACCGCCTGCCATGCGCACACCCGCCTTCACTGCATCAGCAATGGTCTGCAAGTGAATATGACCAGGGATGATCTCGTTTTGAGAGGAAACGACCGCAATAAGAGGACGATCGAGCTCTTCGTCGGTGAAACCGTCAGCCTTGAGCAAGCTGCGGTGTGGCGCGCGGGCTAATCCTTCTTTGATCGAATCGCTGCGCATGGGCATCACTCCTTCTAAAAAAGAAAATCCTGTGCAGCAAGTTGCATCAGGACCGAAGAAGGTGAGCTTTCATACGCGAGCGTATGCACTCTAGACCAAATACGGGTTGGCTCCGATTCAACTTACCGACTTTTCACTGCTTGAAAGATCGTTTCGAGCAGATGAGAAGATTTCAGATGAATAGCTCCGAGGCGCCTTTCGGACCGTCCTTCACTAACTTTCAGCAACCGTTAGCTCTCTGGAGAAGGGTTCGTCCCTACTTTTCCTCATCAACGCTTTTCAAGTAAACATAGTATAACGCCCTTATGCAATGATGCAAGACATAAAACGAGGGCCGCCCGAAGGCAGCCCTCGTTTGGTCATGTATATGCACACTGCGTGCTAGTAATCAAGATCCTGCGGATTGACACGTCCGCGGAAGGAACGATACACCAGGAAATGATAGAACAGCACGAGCGGCAAGCCCACACAAGTGATGCCCGTCATCCACGCCAAGGTGAGCTCAGATGAAGCCGCATTCATGGCGGTGATGGTCGCGCCGACGCTATCGGGCGAGGCAACGACCAGGTTCGGGAACATAGAAGTGGCGAAGAGTATGATGAACATGAAGATGGCCACACACTGAAGGATGAATGCCCCCAGATCGTTCTTAGCACGACCAACGAACCAAGCCGCGACCAAGAGCACCGCAACCAACACCGCGAGCACGATGCGAACCCAACCAAGCGCCTCATGCATCTGCGGCTGGATGACCGTGAGCGCGCAGATCGTGAGTACGATGAAGGTGACGAGTGAGACCAATTGCCAGATGGGACGCAGCTTCACGCAACGGTTATACAGATCGCTACCCAGCGGAGCCTTCACGCACTCCCACGAAATACCCTGTGCGATGCAAAGGACAAGACCCATCACGCCACAGAGCAGCGTGAAAGGAGTGATGAGGCCGAGCAGCGGAACGCCCGAATAATCGCCATTCGCCGTCATGGGAATGCCTTCATAGATGCAACCGACTGCCACGCCAAAAAGCAAAGCTGGAAGCAGCGAGCCGATGGTGAAGCACCAATCCCAAAGCTTTCCCCAAGAGCGATCGTGCGCACGATATTCGAGCGAGACCGCGCGAACGATCAAGCCGAACAGCACGAGCATGACTGCAAGATAGAAGCCAGAGAACGTAGTGGCATAGGCAAGAGGGAACGCTGCGAAGAGCGCACCACCTGCGGTAAGGAGCCACACTTCGTTGCCGTCCCACACAGGACCGATGCTGCGACGCAAGACCGCCTTCTCTTCATCGGTCTTACCGAGGATGGGATAGAGCACACCAACACCAAGATCGAAACCATCGAGCATGAAATACACCGCGATCAGAACCGCGATAAGGAAGAACCAAAGTCCTTGAAGAATCGTGATATCCATGGCTACTCTCCTTCCTTCGTCGCGGCCGGAGCAGTCTCATCGTTTAGCGAAGCATCTGCTGCCTTTGCAGGTGGCGTGCCCGACAGGAACGAATTCGAAGAAGCAGCCACGGGAGCTGCCTGCTCTTGCGTGGGACCTTGTTTGATGAAACGTGCAACGATGCGCGCCCAAGCGATGAACAGCACTAGATAGATGAGCACGAACAGCACGATGGTAGCGATGAGCTCCCAGCCTGATACCGCCAGCGAGATGCCGTCAGCCGTGAGTAGCTCGACCCCTTCAGGACCGGTGACGCTTGGATAGACGACCCAAGGCTGGCGACCGAATTCAGCAGTGGCCCAACCCGATTGGATCGCGAGCACCGCGAAGATCGGCGAGATGATGATGAGCCACTGGAGCCACTTCATCTTCTTGATGGAGCCACCTTTGAAGGTGAAGATGAGCGCGAGCAAGAGCGTGAGCGCCATAAGCCCGAACATCGCAACCATGAGATGATAGCTCTGGAACACCAGGTTCACCGGCATCGTATCAGGGTCGATCGCAGAGTAGTCTTCGGTTTCCGCAAGGCTATTCAAGCCCTGATATTCCGTATCCCAGGTGCCCGTAGCAAGGAAGCTCGTGCCACCAGGAATCGCGAACGGAGCGATGACCTGTTCGTTTGCTTCATCGACCCAACCGATAGCATAAAGAGGCGGCACTTCGTCTTCGTACATGCCCTCCATCATGGCAAACTTCGTTGGTTGCTCTTCAGAAACAACAACTGCCGAAGAGTGTGCCGTAACGAGCATGCAAGCACAGCTGAGCGTTGCAACGACCGAGCCGATCTTCATGGCACGGAGCGCGAATTTCTCATGATCCTTCTTATGCATGTACCATGCCGCAACTGCCATGGTCATGAACGCACCCATGATAAGCACCGCACAGATCACATGTGAATAGCGTGTGAGCGTAGAGGGATTGAAGGCTGCAGCGAAAAAGTTCGTGAGCACTGCGCGCGTTCCCTCATCAGCCAGTTCTGCTCCACCTGGCGTTTGCATCCAGGAGTTCGCGATGATGATCCACAGCGCCGAAAACGCCGAGCCGATGAATACGAGCCATGCTGAGACAAGATAGAATTTCTTGCCAACATGCTTGCGGCCAAAGAGAAGCACGCCTAAGAACGTCGATTCCAGGAAGAAAGCTAACAGCGCTTCTGCTGCCAACGGAGCACCGAAGATATCACCGACGAAACGTGAGTAATCCGCCCAGTTCGTACCGAACGAGAACTCCATGGTGATACCGGTTGCAACACCTAACGCGAATGTTGCGGTGAAGATCTTGAGCCAAAATCTAGCCGCCGCAGCATCCTCTTCCTTTCCGGATCGATAAGCACGAGTTTCATAGATAGCCATGATCAAACCAAGGCCGATAGAAACCGGCACGAGCAAGAAATGGTACATTGCTGTGAACGCGAATTGAATACGCGCCAGAATGACCGGATCCGCTAAGAAATCCATACAAATCCCCCCCCTTTTTTTCAAAACAGGTGCTGAATAATGCCTCCAGCACATCCCTCATATGAATAACGCGCAAAGTGCCCTCGTTATTCTAGCGCTTATCTTGCGTTCAAGAACGATAATCCCCTGTCAAATGAAAGAAGTTTGGCATAGCGCCCATTCTCACGAAGAAGCACTGCTGGGCTTCCATCCATGATGAGCCTTCCTTCTTCGACGAACAACACGCGGTCGAACGCTTCGACCCCTTGAAGATGATGCGTGATCATAATGACCGTTTTCTCCACGAAAACACCCATGATGGTATCGAGTACTTTTCGTTCGGTAACAGGATCGAGCCCGACCGTTGGTTCATCGAGCACCACGATGGGTGGATCCTGAAGCAACACCCGCGCCAACGCCAAGCGCCCGCGCTGACCACCTGAGAAGTTCAAGCCTGCTTCATCGGCCATAGTCTCGAGCTTATCGGGCAACGATGCAACATAGCTCTTCAATCCGACCGCATCGAGCGCAGCCCACGCTTCTTCTTCGCTCACTTCAATTTTCCCTATACGAAGGTTATCGAAGATGCTCATGGCGAAAACGTAACTATCTTGTGAGATAAAGCCAACGTAGTCCCAAATCGCATCGCGAAGGTCCGCTATCGGCACGCCGGCGATACTGATAGCGCCAGAGCTGGGAAGCATATCGCCATGGATAAGGTGCACAAGCGTCGTTTTTCCCGAGCCGCTCTTCCCCAGTAGTGCAAGCTTCTGCCCATAGGGAATCGAGAGAGTGACCTCGCTCAGGATGCAGTGCTCAGGTTCGTATGAGAATGAGAGCTCTTCGATCGAGATGTCGAACGGACCATGAAGAGAAGGCGCAGTGAAGACTGAAGGATCGGGATCTGCGAGCAGCCCCCGTTCATTCATGCGCTCAAGTGCCTCGCGATGCTCAAGGGCATCTTCGAAGAGCTGAGGAAGTGGTACGATCACCTCGATGAGCGGGAAGAAGCCAAGCGCTACGGCAACGATCCAATCGGACGTTCCACCTGGTGCGCCACCAAATCGCGCAGAAGTCCACCAGATCAAGACAAGAATGATGCAGAGCAAGAGTGCTTGGATGAGCAGCAGGCGCAGATGATCGTGATGCGCAATGATCCTCTCCCCCGCATCCAAGCGATTGAGATTCTCCATGAGCTGACCGGTGATCTCTTCTCCACGACCTGCAATAGCGATATCGCGCGAGCCGAGCACCTTATCGGTCACCTCTGCATACAAAGAGGCCCGCATGTGGTCGTTACCCTCGATGCGTGCACGATTAATCACAACGGCAAGAGCAGGAACGATGACACACAACAAAAGGAACGCGATGAAGGCGAACAGCAACAAACCTGGCGACATGAGGCCTGCTGCCGCAACGAGCAAGAGTCCCGAGATCAAAGCGATGAGCACCGGAAAGACGCAACGCAAAAACAAGTTTTGAACGTGCTCGATATCGCTTGCAAGCGAGCCGAGCACCTCTCCTGTTTGCCAGTGCGCCTGTTCGCGCTGCTGGTGTTGCACCACCCTGAACAGGCGAAGGCGCAATGTTGAAGTGAGCCTCAAGACCCAATCGTGGCTCCTCAGGCGTTCGAAATAACGTGTAAGAGGCTTACCAAGTCCGAAGATCTGAACGAATGCAAGTGGAATGTTCAGCATGAGCAACGAGAACGCATTATCAGCTGAAGCAGCGATAAGGTAGCCCGCAACGAACATGAGACCGATAGCGAAAACGACCGCGACAACCCCAAGCACAAGTACTTGAGCAAGCAATTTCTTGGACACGCCAAGATAAGAGCGGATCCATGCGATCATGCTGCTTCACCTCCGCGAAGCGCACGTACAAGCGCGGCAAAATGCGCACCGTTCTCTAAAAGTTCAGCAGTCGTGCCCTGCTCAACGAGCTTCCCCTCTTCAAGCACGAGCAAATAATCGAGCGTGTCAAGCCAATGAAGCCGATGGGTCGCGAACACCACCAGGCGTCCTTGCATGACCTCGACCATGGCCTGTTTCAATTCCATTTCGGTCTCGATATCGAGATGCGCCGTTGGCTCATCGAAGAGAACGATTCGCTTGCGTTCATCGAGCACCACTCGTGCTAGGGCGATTCGTTGAGCCTGACCTTCCGAAAGCCCACGAGCTCCTTCACCTATGAGCGTATCGAGGCCTTGGGGCAGCTGCGCCAAGAGCTCACCCAACCCCAGCTTTTCCACAACAGTGCGTACCTGTTCATCGCTCGCTTGTGGGTTATAGAAGGTAAGATTCTCGCGCAAAGACGCATGAAATATCATGGAATCTTGCGGAATGTAAGCAACCTGCTCTTCCCAGCTTTCATAACGAAGCGTCGTGAGCGTCTCGCACCCATCGAGCTGGAACGTTCCTGCTGAAGGGTCCTCCAGACCAGCCAATAAACGCAAGAGCGTGCTTTTGCCTGAGCCGCTCATGCCCACCACTCCGATGCGCGCATATCCTTTCAGGCTCGCAGTAACGCCAGAGAGGACCAAGACCCCCTCGTACGACTGTGAAACGCCTTCAAGTTCGAGCGTGGTCGATCCATTCCATAAAGGCAGCGTTTTGGTGCTGGGCGGAACGCTCACAGAAGCGAGCATCGACTCGATCGTATGCAACGAGTTCACTCCATCAAGCGAAGCATGATAGTCAGAGGCGTATTCACGAATGGGCCTGAAAAACTCAGGAGCGAGTATAAGCACGAAGAGCGCAGGAAGCAACATGAGCGAACCATCGATCAGGCGCAGACCGAGCATGATCGACACCGCCGCGATCGCAAGGGTGGCGAACAGATCGAGCACCGCACCAGAGAGCTGAGCGCTCTTCAGCATCTTCATCGTTGCTTCACGAAATCGCTCGCTCACTTCGAAAACACGATCTGCATAGGTCTTCGAAACGGCAAAGGTCGAAAGCGTGGGTAGGCCGCGCACCGAGTCGATGAAATGGTTCGACATGACCTTGAATGCTCCATGCTGGACGCGGCTCTTTTCGGCGGTGGTCTTGCCGATGAGCACCATGAGCAGCACCATCGAGGGCAAAAGGATGATGACGATTACGCCCGAGACCCAATCGGCGCAGGCGATGGCAAGCGCAAACATGAGCGGCAAGACCATCATATTCACCAGCTTTGGCAGAACGAGCTCGAGATACTCCTTCATCTTGTCGATGCCTTCGAGTGCCATGGCTGCGCTCGTTGCGGTACCGAAGCGCTGCACTACTGGTGCACCCGTCTGAAAGAGCGCACCGAACAAGTCCTTTCGCACCCCGCGCGCACAGCTAAGCGCATACGAGGAGATGAAGGCTTCACGCAGGTCGAGCGTGATGCGCACGCAAACGAAAGAACAAGAAAAAAGGGAAAGATTCCAAAGAGCAGCCTCGAATGCGTTCCCTTCCCAAAGCGCCACCAGTGCGTGCGAAAGCCCGAATGCCTCTCCGAGAATGCACGCTGTTTCCATCATGGCGAACAGAACAAGGATCGCGAGCGTGCGATGGATATGTGGAAGTTTGAAGATGGCCTTATCGAACAAGATTCAATGCCTTTACTGCAGGTGAGCAATCTCACGCAAGAACCCGTTCATGAGCACGGTGAATTCCGGCTTGACCTTTTCGGCAACATCCATGACCTCGTCTGAGTTCGGATCTGCGCCCTCTATGCCACAGGCCTTGTTCGAAACGAGCGAAAGGCCCAACACGCGCATGCCCACATGACGCGCCGCGATGACCTCCTCCACTACACTCATGGCAACGGTATCTGCGCCCCACAATGCGAATAAGCGAACTTCAGCAGGCGTTTCGAAGTTCGGCCCCATGAGCCCGAGGTACACGCCTTCGTTCACATCGACCCCTTCACGTGCGGCAATATCAAGCAGGAGCGCACGCATCTGTGGATCATGCGCATCGAGCATGGGCACGAATCGCTCCGCGATCAGGTTCCCTTCCGGGTGCGCGATGGGGTTGCGCCCCGTGAAGTTGATGTGGTCGGACATGACGCAGAAGGACCCGACTTCGAATGCGGGATTCAAGGCACCAACCGCATTGGTGGTAATGAGCGTATCGATACCAGCAGCTTGCATCGCCCATACCGGCAGCGCGACATCCTGTGCGCTTACGCCTTCATAGCCGTGCAAGCGCCCCTGCATGCAGAGCACCCACACCTCTGTGCCAGGGACCCTTCCGAGCACGAACTGCCCCTTATGGCCAGTTGCTGTCGAAACCTTCATATACGGAAGTTCTTTATAAGAAAGAATCTCTTGTTGTTCAAGCGTGTCGGCATAGAAGTTCAAGCCGCTTCCTAAGATGAGCCCGCAAACAGGCTGCCTTCCCGCTAGGAGTTCTTTGATCGATGCAGCGGTCTGGGCGATCGCTTCACGCAATGAAGTGGCCATGCGATTCCTCTCTCGTTCGTTAGAGAGATTATAGCGCTCCCCTCTCCTGGCTCCAATTTCTTTACTCTGTCCTCTTAATCGGACATACTATGAAAGATGATGCGCTAGTCTTTTCTTGATAGCATCATTTTTGACCCATCTTGCATTGCAAAGGATGTCCTTATGGCGAACAACAAGAAAGCGAAGATCAAGGTCTTGTATCTTTTGAAGATCCTTCAGGAAGAGACCAACGCCGAACACGGACTCACCATGTCGCAGATCATCGAACGCCTGGATGCCTACGGCATTCCCGCAGAGCGCAAGAGCATCTATTCCGATCTCGATATCCTGCGTGAATTCGATATCGACATCAAGACCTATCAACGCAATCCCGTTGAATACGCGATCGAACGAAGGGATTTCTCCATCGGAGAGCTCATGCTCATGGTCGACGCCATTCAATCTTGTCGCGCGATAACCGAGAAACAAGCGAAGACGCTCATCACCAATATCAAGCAGCTTGCCACGAACCACGAACAGCATCTACTCGACCGACGCATCCACGTTGCGCGTCGTATCAAGTCGCAGAACAGCAGCGTTTTTCATGCTGTCGATGCAATCCATCAGGCTATCAAGGCCAAGTGCAAGATCGAATTCTCCTATCGAAAGATCGGGCTCGATGGTAAACCCTTCGCTCGATCGAAGAGCAAAACGCATCTGGTAACGCCCGTTGCCATCGTGTACGAAGATGGCTTCTATTATCTCACTGCTTGGAATGAGGCACACAACACCCTAAGCGAATATCGCCTGGATAGAATGATGGATCTTCGCGTGCTTGAAAGCGCGCCTGCCACGCGCAACAGCGAGATCGCCGGGTTTCGCTACGATGAGAACAAGGCGATCATGTTCGGGCGCTTCGGAGGCGAAGAAGTGGTGGCTATCCTTGCAGCGGACCCAGATAAGGTTGAGATCATCACTGATCGCTTCGGTAGTGCAGCAACCTTCTTGAAGTCGAATGATCAGGAGGCTCTTGCCCGCGTGAGAATCTGCAAGAGCGAGCAGTTCTTCGGATGGATCGCGTCCATGGGAAAGAAAGTGCGCATCCAAGGTCCAGATTCGTTGGTAGAAGAGTATCGCGCGTATCTGAATTACCTGCTCGAAGACTAGCTTTCTTGTTGTTCAAGGGCTGCGAAAATTCAAATGATCCTAGATTGCAGGAAAGCCGCGAGATGAATGAGACTACCCGCTCGTAACCTATGCTCTGTTCGGTATTGATCAAGCAAGCGCCATGGCGGTAATCATGGTCTATCGCGCGATCGTTTTTGACTTCCTTTCCTGATCGGCACCGTGATCACCCGACGGAACAAGCTACTCTCCATGTATGAAAAGAGCACGATAAGCGCATCGTGAGCCCTAAGGAAGGCACCAATCAGCGCGCTTTCTGGGAGCAGTCATCTAAGGACTTGACCGCAAGAATCACTCGATCAAGTTTGTCGATTCGACCGTGCGCACATACCACTGCATGAATTTCTCAAGTGGCTTTCTGAGGGCATATCCTAAGAGCGCCGCTGGAGCCAAGAAGAGCGCCAGCTCGCCCATAGCTATCCAGAAATCATTCTGATAGATACCGAACATTGCCGCACGCATAGCTTCCACCACATGTGTTGCTGGCATCCAAGGGCTTATCATCTGGACGAAATCGGGCAAAATCACAAGCGGATATGAACCGTTGCATGCAGTTACTTGCACGATGAGCATCAAAACCGCTATCGCTTTGCCAAGGTTCGCAAACGAGACCACGAGCGCATAGATGATGAACGTGAACACCAGACCTGCGAACCAATATACGAGCATAAACAGCAACGGGTGCACTACCGAGATATCGAGGAAGAAGAGGTTGCCGAGCGCCATGAACGTGGTCTGCGCAAGCGAGAGCAATGCGCAGATAAGGAAGTGTCCTGTGAAAAGCTGGCGTGGTTTTGGATCTTTGAGCTTATCCTTCATGCGCCCAGAAATACGGGGCTTCACCGCTACCATGATGAGAAGCGACCCGATGAAGATAGCGAGCGTAGTATAGAGCGGCGCCATCGATGCGCCAAACGATTGACTTGGGAAGACCGCCGTACGCTCGATATTCACGGGAGCAGCAAGCGCATGTGCCAAACCTTCCACATCCGCCGAAAGCAGGTCTTGAAGCGTTTGCGAATCCCCTGACATAGCTGCTTCACGCAGCTTCTCTGCAGTAGTCGAAAGCTCTTCAGCGGCACTGCGAAGCTTCTCCGCCGATGCAGTTGATTGCCCAAGCGCATTGTTGAAGGCGCTCTCTAGCGATTCGCTTCCCTCGATCGAGAAGAGATCCTGCTCAGAGAGCACGGTTGCTCCCTCCGAGAAAGCTTTTGCCGCAGCGTTGGAAGAACGCTCGAACTCTTCGAGCGCAGGACCAACTTCCTGCTCGTAGGTCTTTTGCAAGTTATCGAGCTCAGTCTTCGCTTCAGCTGATACCTTTTCAAGTTCAGCTATGTCTGCCTTCGCTTGCGCATTCGCTTGATCAAGATCATCGGCGCTTTGAATGAGCAGGTCGCGTACCACTTCGAGCGTCTTCACCGTTGAATCGAGTCGATCCGCCATCGCAAGAATCGCAGGTTGCACATCACTCGGAACATTAGGCGCGATCTGGCGCAAAAGCCCAGAAAGCTCTTGATAGCTTGTGATCTGCGCAGAAACAGTTTCTGCTTGCGTGCGCATGCTACTCGCCATCGCACTCGATGTGTTTCCGAGTGCGCCGGCGGCATCCTTTGCAGCTTGCGCAAGCTGCTCGTAGCTTTCAGTCGAAGCAGTAAGCGCCTCTTTGAATGTTGTCGTTGCACTGTTGAGCGCTTCAGCGGTTTCGCTAACCCCTTCTGCCACCCCCGCCGTCGAACCCGCGACTGAACCGAAACCTGCTTGCGTGGCTTCGATGAGCTTCGTGGCAGAGTCGAGTGCGTCTTTCGAAGCGCTACCGAACGTTCCGAACACCTCAACCGCACTGGCAGCATTATCTAAAACACGTGAGGTTGCCTCTAAGTGATCAGCAAGCGCAACAACACGGCCATCAGCGCCATTCTCGTCAAGGTAATTCGCCATCACATGCACGAGCGAAAGCGAGATCTCGCTGACCGATTGAGCAAACGCCTCATTTACCGCATACGAGACCGAAGAGGCTCCTTGATCCGTGATCTTCGGTGCGATCACGTTCTTCTTCTGATTGGAATAGTAGCTGATGCGTGCCTGTTCACCCCCGTCACTATAGAACGTGAGCATGTCTTTACTGAATGTTGAAGGGATGACCACTGCTGCATAGTAGCGACCAGCTTTCGCTCCATCTATCGCTTCCTCTTCAGAGACGAATTCCCACTTGATCTGGTCGTTTGACCGAAGTGCAGAAATCACCTGCTCTCCTAGATTCATTCGCAAGGGAACAAGATCGCTCTGATAGCCTTTATCGGTGTTCGCGACCGCAACCTTCACATTGCCGGTGTTATCGAAGACATCCCAGCACGCGATGATGTTATAGAACGCGAAGATCGAAGGAAGCAAGATGAGGCCGAGCGTAACGATGGCGTTGACCACATTGCTGAACAGGTGCCTGAAATCCTCTTTGAATATCGCAAGAATATTCCTCATCGCTTACCACCTCGTTTTGGTGGCAACAAAAAGGCGTCTTCATGCAGGCTGCGCGAATCACTATACCGCTCGACCTTGCGATCGGCATAGATCGTGCGTAGTTTTTCGGAATCCATCGAGTCAAGTTGCAGCTGACGACGCATGCTGTAGCGCAATTCCTCGAGTATGATCAAAAATCCGCACACAAAAACGAACCATACGAGCCACGCAGTAAGCAATACGATCTTCTCGGTCATGGTAAGCGAGAATGCCACGGTAAACACAATAGGCACCAAGATGCCGAGTGTGATAGCGGCACGTATCAAGCGCGGATAAAGACGCACGAAGCGTTCATAGCGCTCTTGAACGTTTTGCTGAAACAGATCATGATCGGCAAGCGCCGCAATAACCTGGCTCATACGATAGCGTCGTGCTGGCACGACTGCACTTTCTCCGTTGTAGATATCGCCCTCTTCGATCTGACGTGCGAACATGCGGTTCACATTCGCAAGACGCGGGCGAAGCGCAAGCCCTATCCCCATGAAGATCACGAAGAACAACGAGAGCATGACAAGCGTGAACGCAAAATCGTTTCCGTAGAAGCCGCACATCGCCTCACGCATCGCGCCGATCCCATAGGTGAACGGGAAAAACGGATAGATAGTCTGGAAGAATGGTGAGGTCATTTCTATAGGATAGAGGCCTGTCGCTCCAGGGATCTGTGCGAAGACCAAGATGATGCAGATACCCTTTCCCACATGCTGAAGCGTAACGGAAAGACAGTAGATGATACTCAGATACGCCAGTGAACACATCGCAGCAGCCAAATAGAGCGCAGGGATATTGGCCGGCATAATGCCCATAAACAAAAGACCCGATACGCAAATAATCGCTTGAAGCACCACGAGCAGCGCCATAAGAAGAAAACGTCCAAGGTAACGCTGCCAGATCTTCAAATGTCGGATACCCCTGCCATCTACCTCTTGCTTCATGATGATGAGCAACATGAACGCTCCGATCCAAAAGGTGAGGTTCATGAACAAAGGCGCCATGGCAGCACCATACGAATCGACCTTGTACAGCTCTTCGGTCTTGAGCAGCGTAGGCGCTGCCACAAATTGAGCTATCTGACTCGAATCAAGGCTGCTTTGCCCCAGTAGGCGCTCTAAGAATCCTGCCGTAGAGAGCGAAACCACATCACTACGCACCATAGCTAGCTCTTCAGCTGCTTCTTTTTCAGTGCTTCGCGTTTCGCTCAAGGTAGTAGAAGCGATGTCGAGCGTTGCATTCAGCTCATCGAGCGCAGCCTGTGCAGGAGGAACGAGCGCCTTTTGCTCTGCAACCGTTGAAGAAAGATCAGCAGTAGCTCGTGAGAGCTTCGTAATAGCAGCGCTCACTTGAGGAATAGTCTCGGTAAAGGCCTCCGTTCCCGTTGCCTGAGCGTTATCGATTCCTTCGAACGCAGCCTTTGAAAAATCATCATTTGCCTTCTGCAGGGTTTCGATATCCTTGCCCATCTGCGTCGACGTATCTTGAAGGCTCGCTACCGTCTCAGAGGTCTGCTTGTTCAAGGTATCTAAAGAAGCGACCAATGAACGCAGCTGCTCTTTGTAACCGCTGGAATCGGGAAGCGTGTCGCACAGTGCTGTAAGCTCATCGATGAGCGCCTGATTATGCTCGACGATGCCTTTCGCTTCTGCAAGTGCCAGATCGGCCGACCCTTTGGCCTTCGAAACATCACTGAGACCTGTCGCGATCGTGGAAGAAGTTTTGGTGATCGTTTGTGAAAGATAGGAAGTGGTCTTCCCGAGACTCACCAAGCCCTGTGCAGCATAGGCGTTGAGCGCATTCGCTGCCGTTTCGCCTTGATCAGCAGCATTCTTCAGTTCTTTTGCTGCTTCATCGAGTTTGTTCGTCGTCTCTCCGAGCTTATCGTGCGCGGTCGAGATGCCTGTCTTCGCATTCGCGATCGCGCTATCGAACTGCACGATAGAATCATCCATGAGCGCAAGAGCGTCAAGTGCGCTATCCATTTGCTCAAGCGCTTTAGAACGCACCTTCTTGAGCGCGTCTTGCATTTCATTTGAAGCACCATCGATCGCGCTTACCGCAGCCTTGCTTACCGTTCCTACGAATTCAGCATTCACCGTTCGATCGAGCGTATTCGAGCCAGTATCGGTTATCTTAGGCGCAACAGGACCCGTCTTTTCATTCACGTAGTATTGAATGCTCGGCTTTTCATCCTTACCTTCAGTAAGCGCGATAAGTCGCTCGCTGAAATCGGAAGGAATGACGAACACCGCATAGCACGTTCCTGCGTTAAGCTCGTTCATTGCCTCCGTGCGATTGACGAATTGCCAATCGAGCTGGTCGTTCTCCTCGAGGCCTTTCACCACCTGCGAACCAACATCAATCTGGCCTGTAAGATCGGAATTCGCCGGCACATCTTCGTTCACCACACATACACGCATCGCAGAGGTGTTGTCATACGGATTCCAAAAACCTGCCACGTTATACCAGGTGTAGATGGAAGGCAATACGATCAAAAACAGGATGACCATAAGAGCAGGTGGAACTTTAAGGAGGCGAAGAACATCGCGCTTGAATATGAGCCATACATTTTTCATGCGTGCACACGCCTCCTTCCTTGATCGTAATATAGGGGAATAACAGACTATTCTATCGTTTGTTGAAGAGCGCGCACATTATAGAAAGCGAATCAAATGCGAAAGACGTTATTGGAATGGTCGCGAGCCATCAATTCAACAGATACCCTTTTGTTGTATAGATATTCTTCTCTAAAAAAAGATACCGACCCCCGTGCAAGGGGGCCGGTATCAAGATGGGTCATGCGTTTCATACACATAGACTCAATGCGGCACGCTCAATTTCACTGCCTGAGCACACACGCCTAACGACCGCTATGATCGAACGACTTCTTTGGCACGATGTTGCTATCCTGAGCACCGATGACCGTAGCATTGTCGAGATTCGTGATCTCTGCCTTCATATCCTTCAAGAATTTATCTGCCATGGTCATGGAGAGGTCTGCACGCGTTACGATACGCTGGCAGGTGACATGTTCCATGTTCGCAGGCAACGGATAGGCAGGAATCTGCCAACCATGCATACGCAGACGATCATCCAGGTCGTAGAGCGTCCATTTCTTACCAGCCTTA
The DNA here is from genome assembly GCA_900542525.1 of uncultured Eggerthella sp. Lineage (GTDB taxonomy): Bacteria > Actinomycetota > Coriobacteriia > Coriobacteriales > Eggerthellaceae > Anaerotardibacter. The sequence continues at coordinate 94,927 of UQNZ01000005.1, read as the reverse complement.
GGATCGAGGCTCCAGCACAGGATAGGTACTTCGGTTGCCTCTTCATACATGATGAAGATACCCAGATCCTTGATACCCTGAACCAAATGATGCGCAACATCCATAGTGCGCATATGAATCTCTTTGTAGCCCTCAAAGCCGTTACGCATGAACACATAGTACTGGCCGATAATCTGAGAAGCGCTGCGGCTGAAGTTGATAGCCATGGTCGCTTCCTGACCACCCAGATAGCTTACCCAGAAGATCAGATCTTCCGGAAGTGCTTCCTTACTGCGCCAGCAAACCCAACCAATGCCTGGATACACCAGACCATACTTATGGCCAGAAGTGCTGATGGACCATACGTTCGGGAGCTTGAAGTCCCAATCCAGATCAGGCTCAATGAACGGAGCAACCATTGCACCTGATGCGCCATCAACATGGATACGAACGGGAACCTTTGCTGTCTTGTTGTATTCGGTAAGAGCAGCATCAACGCCCTTCACGTCGTCATAACGACCCGTATAGGTGATACCAAGGAGACACACAACGCAGATGGTATGATCATCAACGTATTTCATCGCATCTTCTGCGGTCATATAAAGATGATCAGCCTCCATAGGAACGAGACGCATCTCGATATCCCAGTAGCGACAGAACTTCTCCCAGCAAACCTGATAACCAGAAGTGATGACAAGGTTAGGACGGTGTGAAGAATAGATGTCGATTCCTGCAGCCTTAGCCAATGCCTTCCAGCGGAACAATGCCGCAAGACCACCAAGCATACATGCCTCAGATGAACCAACGGTCGAAGTGCCCATGGGTTCTTCATCGGGGTTAGCATGCCACAGATTCTGAATGATCTTCACGCAACGGTTCTCGAGGTCTGCGGTCATCGGATATTCATCTTTATCGATCGCATTCTTCTCAAGGGTTTCTTTCATCAACTCCGCTGCTTCGGGCTCCATGTAGGTCTGCACGAACGTACAGAGGTTTTGATGTGCATTACCCTCAGTGCCGATATACTCACGAATGATCTCACTTGCGATACGTGGCTCGATCGGGCCATGGTTGAGCTTGTCAACCGGCATCTCAACATCTGAGGCATACGATCCGAAGATCGGGCTCAAATATTGAGTTTGAGCATTCATTTCAGCTAATTCTTCAGTCGAAACGAGCTTTACGTCTTTATCAGTCATAATTAACTCCTTAGTCTTTCCTTCGCATTAGCGAAGACCCTTTTTCCTTTATGTTGCTTCCTTCTGCTTACCTTATGACGTGCACGCTTTCTGCGTTGCCGCTCAGTCGCTTCTCCTTTTGCATAAAATCTTGAAGGCGAAGGGAGAACGCGACCATTAGCTATGATCAACCTTGCTCCTTAAGCGGTGAATCGCCGTTGTGAACATCAGCAGGAACAGCTTGCTTTTGAGCAGGTTTGCTCTCCGCCGGTGCTAGAGTGTTCGCTGAAGTTGCAGCAGCTGCTGCAAGCATCTTCTTGCTTGGAATAGTGGGAGGATCGTGATCGACGCCGCCATTCCAATGCTTACGTAGTGCATATACCACGAACGGAATCGCCACTGAAACGATCCAGCAGATTACCAAGGTTGCCACGTAGACTGTACCCGATTGAGCATCAAGCTGACTTGGCGGGAAGAACGATACGATCAACGCAAAGACCGTAAGCAACAAACCGATGCCTGCAACAATACATTTACCCACGGTTCCCCCGAACACGTTGAAGGCGCGCTGGTGATCTTTCCCCTTGAAGATGAGTTTGAAATAGCCCAAGAAGAACAGGATGTAGCCAACCAGATAGATGACAACGGTCAAACCAACCGCAGTAAGGTACGAAATCGAAGAGCCCGAACCTCCAGATAACGCCATAGAACCACAGAGCACAGCATCCCAAATAGTAACGACGATGCCTTGGATGACCACGATCTTCACCGACACGCCATGCTTATTGGTCTTTGCTAAGCTACGCGGGATGATACCTTCGTCTGCGGTATCAAGCAATGCGCGAGAAGGACCAACGATCCACGAAGAGATCTCAGCAAGCACACCTGCTGCCAACAAGAAGGCGATGATATAGACGAACCAGCCACATCCAAAGTGTGCATCAAAGATGTTCGCAAACGCTGTGACAACGCCGGTGCTCAAGTTCGCATCAAGCTGAGCTTCGGTCATGGTCATCGCAACTGCAAGACCGCCCAGTGTATCGAGAAAGATCGTCAGGATACAAAGGACGATCATGACCATCGGGTAGATCTTGCCTGGGTTCTTCAATTCGTTAACGTGAGAAGCACTTGCCTCAACACCTGCGAATGCCAAGATGAACGAAGCGAAGATAACAAGCGTGCCCACTTGAGTGAAGTCTGGAACGAAACCGTTCGCATCGAAGCTAAGCTGCGAGACGCCACCTGTTGCCAAATATGCGATAAGACCAACAAGCAAGACCGCTGCAGGGATCAAAACACCTCCGAAGAAGCCGACTTTAGCGATACGAGCTGTCAGCTTTGTTCCTCCGAGTTGCGTTAGCGTCAACCCCCAAACGATAATCGCAACTCCAATGAACATAACAAGTGGATTATTGTAGAGTGCATCCCATCCAACGATATAGGATATTGCAGCTAATACAAAGAATGCCATGGTCACGAATCCGACGGTGATCTGGAACCACTGATAGAACAACGCCGAGAAACCCCAGCGCTTACCGAGCGTATTTCCGACCCAAGCGAAGATCCCGCCATTCTCCCAACCTTTGACGGTAGCCATTTCAGCTGCTACGAGCGCGACTGGCAAGAACCAGAACACACCGCCAAGAATCAAGAAGAAGATCAAATGAAGCCCAGAAGCTGCAAAATTCGGATAGGCGTAGACGGTCATGACCATTGATGCGGTCATAGCGAAGAATCCACCGAATCCAAGCATTTTTGCCGTCTGCTTTTTAGAACCAGATGAATGCGCAGGCGCCACAGAAGTCTTTGATTCACTCATTTTTCCCACCCCTTTCAAAGTCATGCCGAACGACTCCAAGCACGTCGGCTTTTTCTTTGCATCCTCACCATGCCACTTTTTGCTGCTCATGGACGATATTGTGAGACGGTCGTAAGGTATGTTGATTAAACGTAAGGTCAATGGAACAGCTTACAAACAATCTCAATCGATAAGCCTTGCATGTTTACACAAGAGCTTTTCGGTGGTGTTCAGTAAAGCCAGTCTTTTATTCCATGGCGATCTTGCGTTTAAGGACTCAGGCCTTCGATTGATGGATCACCCTTGTTCTCAGCTCGATTTGACAGAAAGAACAAGGCGCGTAGAATAGTGACTCCGCACCTGTGCGTTTTGCACGAGCACCTTGAAAACAACGCAACCACCACTGCGTCTGTTCTCTCCATTTTTTTGGGGGCGACTGGTTTCGACATGGTAGGTTGGATATGAAGAGCAGGTCGTGGTCTCCTCGCCACGTTAAACAGGGGTTCTGTCAAATTTAATTGGCAAAGCTAAAACTCAGAGCGCTCCTGCGCTCGCCATGGCTGCTTAATCTAGCCAGGCTGTCAACCTGGGGTACGTTTCCGACCCTGGCGCGATATCATCTTTAGGAAACTTCTGTCTCGTACGTCGTTGGTATGACGAGGCTTAAGACTGAACCAGCTAGGATGCGTTATTGTGTGTCGATGCACGCGGCGCATCCGAAATCTAATCACCGACTAAGCTTGTAGTGCTTCATTGATGATCTAGTATGGACCGGAGTTCGATTCTCCGCGCCTCCACCACAAGAGAATTACGCGAACTTCCATTTCGGGAGTTCGCGCTATTTATACCCAGCTCCACCAGAACTAACAAAAGTGCCCACGCTTCACGTGGGCACTTTTGTTAGTTGCTGGCCACCCCTGCTCCTCCCCTGTCTCTCATAAAAGAAAGAACGACCACCCGAAGGCGGTCGTTCTTGAATAAGTGCTTGTTCGTAAGAACTATTTGTCTGCCAGCGCAGCCTGAGCAGCAGCCAAACGAGCCAGCGGCACGCGATACGGTGAGCAAGAAACATAGTCAAGACCGATGCCGTAGAAGATCTTAACAGAATCGGGGTCGCCACCATGCTCGCCGCAAACGCCACAAACAATATCAGGATTGCCCTCATGGCCAAGCTCAACACCCATCTCAACGAGCTTCGCAACACCCGGATCGACCGTAGCGAAGGGGTTGTAAGGCAGGATGCGCTCTGCGAGATACTGCGGAACGAATTCAGACTCAACATCGTCACGCGAGAAACCGAACGTGGTCTGCGTAAGGTCGTTCGTACCGAACGAGAAGAAATCGGCAGCTTGAGCGATCTCATTTGCGGTAACAGCAGCGCGCGGAAGCTCGATCATAGTACCGATCGGAATCTCGAGTTCGACACCTTCAGCCGCTGCGACTTCAGCGATGACCTCTTCAGCAAGAGAGCGAAGCTTCTCGAGCTCAGGCTTCACAGAAACAAGCGGGATCATGATCTCAGGCTTCGGATCGAGACCTTCCTTCTTAAGCTGAGCCATTGCCGTTGCGATCGCGCGAACCTGCATACGCGGAAGCACTGGATAAGTGATAGCCAAACGACAACCACGAAGACCGAGCATCGGGTTCTGCTCAGCGAAGCTATCGATCTGCTCCATGAGGTGACGCTTCTGAGCAATGAGAGCCGGATCGGCACCCGTTGCCTCAAGACGTGCGATCTCAACATCGAGCGCACGCGGGCTCTCGAGGAACTCATGCAGCGGCGGATCGAGCAAACGAACGATGACAGGCAGGCCGTCCATCGCTTTGAACATACCTAGGAAATCGCCTGTTTGAGCAGCAAAGAGGTCGGCAACCGCTTTTTCACGGATGGACTCATCTTCATTAAGGATGAAGGTTTGGATGATCTGCTTGCGATCACCCAAGAACATGTGCTCGGTACGGCACAGACCAATACCCTGAGCGCCGAAGGAACGAGCAAGTTCTGCATCTTCAGGATTGTCGGCATTAGCACGAACGCCCATGGTGCGGACTTCATCTGCCCATTCAAGGATGGTATCAAGATCGCCTGCAAGCTCGGGCTGAACGAGCTCAACTGCGCCGAGCACAACGATACCAGTAGTACCGTCGAGCGAGATCATATCGCCTTCCTTGATGACGATATCGGTACCAACGATGGTTGCCTGCTTCGCATCGGCATCGATCTTCAATGCGTCCACACCGCATACGCACGGGGCGCCCATGCCACGAGCAATAACAGCAGCGTGAGAGGTCTTGCCGCCGTGAGAGGTAAGGATGCCTTCAGCAGCGATCATACCAGCAAGGTCGTCAGGAGTGGTCTCCCAACGAACGAGCACGGTCTTGCGACCTTCTGCCTCTGCTTCAACGGCTGCTTCGGCAGAGAAGACCGCTTCGCCCACTGCAGCACCCGGAGATGCGTTGAGGCCAGTTGCAACCACATCATATTCAGCATCAGCATCGAACTGCGGATGAAGGAGCTGGTCGAGCTGTTCGGGGTCGACACGCATAACAGCCTCTTCTTTAGTGATGAGACCCTCTTCGACCATTGCGATAGCAATATGGAGCGCTGCAGCAGCAGTACGCTTGCCAACGCGCGTCTGGAGCATCCAGAGCTTGCCCTGTTCGATGGTGAATTCGATATCGCACATATCACGGAAGTGATTTTCGAGCAGCGTGAAGACGCCTTCAAGTTCCTTGCCTGCTTCTTCGAGGCCTGGAGTATTCTTCAGATCAGCGATAGGTGAAGTATTGCGGATGCCGGCAACAACGTCTTCGCCCTGAGCGTTGACCAGGTAATCGCCGTAGAATTCTTTATCGCCATTCGCAGGGTTACGGGTGAATGCAACGCCTGTAGCGGACGTTTCACCCTTGTTGCCGAAGATCATGGACTGAACGTTCACTGCGGTGCCCAGATCGTCAGAGATCTTGTTCTGCTTACGATAAAGCGTTGCGCGCGGGTTGTTCCAGCTACCGAACACCGCTTCGATAGCGAGTTGGAGCTGAACATCGGGGTCTTGAGGGAATTGCACTTCCCCATCGACAACGAGAGAAGGATATTCGTTAGCATCGACATTTTCAGTAAAGATGCGCTTGAACTGCGCAACGAGCTCTTGGAGATCTTCCGCGGTAAGGTCGGTATCGGATTCAACACCGCGATCGCGCTTCATAACATTGATAGCATTCTCGAACAGATCGCCATCAAGATCCATAACAACATTGGAGAACATCTGGATGAAACGGCGGTAAGAGTCCCACGCAAAACGAGGGTTTTCAGTCTGTTTGATGAGACCGTTGATCGACTCATCGTTAAGACCAAGGTTCAAAACCGTATCCATCATGCCCGGCATGGACATAGGAGCGCCAGAACGAACGGAAACGAGCAGCGGATCTTCTGCATCACCAATCTTCTTACCAATACGGTTCTCAAGATCTTCACGATATTCCTGGATGGTGTCGAGAACACCCTCTGGCCAAGTGTTATCTGCGTTGGCGTATTCCATACACGTTTGACAAGAAATAGTAAACCCGGGAGGCACCGGAAGGCCAATGTTCGCCATTTCTGCAAGGTTCGCACCTTTACCACCGAGGATCGCCTTCATGTTGGTGTTACCCTCAGTAACATTGTTACCCTGTGCATCTTTACCAAAGGCATAGACGCGTTTAACTTGGTCAGTCACCATTTTCTCCTAAAAACGAATACTAATCCCTCTCCACCCGCACTAGTATTGCGGATGAGCACTTTCATAATACCGCAAAATCTCCTGCGCGGTTTCTTCAATTGCGCGATTATCGGTGCGAATGACGATGCATCCGAGTTTTCGCATCAGATCACGTGCGGAAGCAAGCTCTTCACAGACTGGTTCGTATTCTGAATAGGACGAAGCAACGTGCTCTACCTTTGTAAAACGGCGTTTGCGAACCTCAACCAGCAGCTCGGGCGTGGTCATGAGACCAAACATGCGTGCAGGATCGACCGCGAAGAGCTCTTTGGGTGGTTCGGTCTGACTATCGAGCGGCACGTTAGCAACCTTGTAGCCAAGCTGAGAGAGATAGATGGAAAGCGGCGTCTTCGAAGTACGCGATACGCCGATCAGAACGATATCCGCCTTGGACAGATCTTGTGGGTTGCGACCATCATCGTGATTGATCGTGAAGTCTACCGCAGCAAGGCGACTGAAGTACTGATCATCGATCGAGTAGAGCGCGCCAGGATGCGGCTCGGGCGTGCGCCCCGTTGCCTCAGCGAGCGCATCATGCGCTTGCGCGAGCACATCGACTGCGATGATCTTCCGCGCAGGATCGCTCTCGTCCTCACGCGCTGAAGCAACGAACGCCTCCATGGCCTTGCACAATTCATCATCAACAAGTGTGTAGAAAACGATGAAGGCACCAGGGATCTGACGCGCGCGATGGCGTGCGAGATGAGCATTCAGCTCTTCAGTGAGCTCGACAGCAGATTTGATGCCCGGGAGTATCTCGATCGCAGGATTCGTCTCACCGAAGCTCGCTGATGCGGCGCGCGCGAGCGCTTTTGCCGTTGTTCCTGTAGAGTCCGAAACCACATGGATGGTCGGAAGGCTCTCCGAGACCATTCCTTGTGCGATCCATTTTTGCACGCGCATCCCTCCCGCTAAACGTGTAACTGCCGCATATAACGTAAGCTCTTCGCGCGGTTTCCACAACAACAACGAAGAGCTTTACATAAACGATACGTATATTTGGGATCGGTTTAGCGGTCCTGCTTTACTAGATGAGAGAAATCCGCAACCGAAGAGAACACACTAACGAAGCGATTCAAAAGCGCAAGTCGATTTGCGCGCTTGATAGGATCTTCGTCCATGATCATGACCTCGTCGAAGAACGTGTCGATCGGAACGCGCAGGGCCGCAAGGGCACGGAGCGCACCTTCATAATCTTGTACAGCAAGCGCTTCTGCGACCTTCGTGCTTGCGGTGTCGGTCGCATCGCGAAGGGCGATCTCGACTTCACCGAGTGCTGCTTCATCAAGATCGGTGCCTGCTTCTTCGTTGCGCAGGTTGTTCGCACGCGCAAATGCGGTTGAGAGATCCTGCATCTCTTCGACATGTTCTGCCCTGAAACGCTCGAGCACTGAGACACGCTTGGTGAACTCGGCTGGCTCACGCACGCCGCCTGCAAGTACGGCTTCGATGACATCGGGGCTCTGACCAGCGTCTTGACACATCACGCGCGCACGGGTGATGAAGAAATCCTCGATCTGCGTTTGAACCACTGCTTTGTCGAACGAGATGTTGGTGTAGTTATCGAGCGCACACGCGATCGCGCCGATAAGCTCGACAGGAAGGCCTGCGTTGAGCATGTTCACGACACCGATCGCACTACGACGGATCGCGAACGGATCAGAAGAGCCACTTGGTCCTTGATCGATTGCGAACAGGCCGCAGATCGTATCGAGCTTGTCGGCAAACGCAACAAGCTGACCAACCACGCTATCGGCAAGCGCATCTCCTGCGAACTTAGGTTGATAATGCTGCGCGATCGCACGCGCAACTTGCGGAGTCTCCCCTGCAGTCTGCGCATAATAGGAGCCCATGATACCCTGCACTGAAGTAAATTCAACGACCGCATTCGTAACGAGATCGGCCTTGCAGAGGTACGCTGCGCGCTTGGCGTCTGCACGATCAGTCTCATTAAGGTTCGCTTTTGCAGCAAGATAGTCGACCAAAGATACGATACGATTGGTCTTATCGAGCACCGTACCGAGTTTCTCTTGAAATACAACCTCATCAAGCGCAGGAACATATGCTTCGAGCGGCTTCTTGAGGTCTTCGTCATAGAAGAACTTTGCATCGTAGAGGCGTGCACGTACCACACGTTCATTGCCATCGACGATGGTTTCCGTAAAGGACGGATCGCCATTGGAGACCACGATAAATTTGTTCGAGAGCTTACCTTGCGCATCATAGAGCGGGAAATATCGCTGGTGCATGAGCATTGCATCGACGATGATCTCTTCAGGAACAGCCAAGAACTCTTCGTCGAAAGCACCTACCATAGCAGTTGGATATTCAGCCAGGTTCACTACCTCCACAAGCGTCTTTTGAGGAAGCTCTGCCTTAAGACCGGTTTCTGCCTCGATCGCGCTGACCTGTTCGCGAATGAGCGCTTCGCGCTGCGCATGAGAAGGGATGACCTTCGCCCCGTGTACTACGTCGAGCAGCTTATCCGCATCCGCGACAGTAAAGGGGCCAGGTGCCATGAAACGATGCCCCATCGTTTCACACGACGCCGCAAGGCCTGCGTATTCGAATTCGATGACCTCATCGCCAAAGAGCGCAACGATCCAACGAACGGGGCGCGAAAAAAGCTCATGCTGCGCACCCCAGCGCTGCGACTTCGGCCACGAGATGCAACGGATGATGGAATCGAGCACCCCAGGCAACAGCGTTGTGACCTTGACAGCCGGCACTTCGCGCTTAGCGAACACGTATTCGGTGCCCCCTTGTTCTTCGCGGTAAAGATCGTCCACCGTAAGACCTTTGCCGCGCGCAAAACCTTCGACAGCCTTCGTGGGCGAGCCCGCTTCATCGAAAGCGATGCGTACAGCAGGACCTTTGAAAATCTCAGTTTCTGCAACCGTCTCAACGGCAACATCGCGCACCATCACGATAAGGCGGCGCGGAGAATCGTAAACTTCGATCGCGCCATGTGGAATGCGCGCATCATCTAAAAGTGTGGGAACTTTCCGCTCAAGCTGCTTGACAGCATCAACCAGGTCGAATGCGGGGATCTCTTCAACGCCGATCTCGAAGGCGAGCGTACGAGTTTGAGCCATGAGATTATTCCCCTTCCTCGTCCTCGACACATTGGCCGACGACCTTTTCCAGATAAGCTTTACAGCAAGCTTTAGCGATCGTGCGAACTCGCAGGATATAGCCCATGCGCTCAGTGGCACTGATCACGCCGCGCGCATCGAGCAAATTGAATGCGTGCGAGCACTTCAACACGTAATCGTAAGCGGGAAGCGGCAAGCCTGCTTCGAGCGTGCGCAAGCATTCCTTTTCGTAGCGATCGAATTCACCGAAGAGCAGATCGGTGTCGGCCACTTCGAAGTTATAGGCAGAGAATTCACGTTCATTCTCCAAGAAGACATCGCCATAGGTGAAGACCGATCCATCCGCCGCGCGAGACCATACCAGATCGTAGACCGAGTCGACACCCTGAATGTACATAGCCAAACGCTCGAGACCGTAGGTGATCTCCGCAGGAACAGGATCACATTCGAAACCACCCACCTGCTGGAAGTAGGTGAACTGCGTCACTTCCATGCCATTGAGCCAGACTTCCCATCCCAAGCCCCATGCGCCGAGCGTCGGACTCTCCCAGTCGTCTTCGACGAAACGGATATCATGCTTCTCGACCTCGATACCGATCGTGCGCAATGAATCGAGATAGAGTTCTTGCACGTTGTCGGGCGAAGGCTTCAAAAGCACTTGGAATTGGTAATAATGCTGCATGCGGTTGGGGTTTTCACCATAGCGTCCATCGGTCGGACGACGACAAGGCTGAACATACGCCGCACGCCATGCGTTTGGGCCAAGGCTTCTGAGCGTAGTGGCAGTATGGAAGGTTCCTGCACCTACCTCGTTATCGTAGGGCTGCAACACCACGCAACCTTGATCCGCCCAATACTGCTGAAGGCGAAGGATGATCTCCTGAAAACTGAGCGGCTCATTTCCTTGCTCAGATGATATGACGTTCGTAGTCATGTAGCTCCTTATGGTCATAGTTCACTGGCCGCATCTCAGAGTACGCGACCTTGTTCATTGAGTCAGCACGAACTTGCCGTGGCGCTATCCGATCCAAGCAAGACTCTCGACAGGCCAATAGATGGCAAACGCCTTACCAAAGACCGTGTCCTTGTCGATCGGACCGAAATAGCGTGAATCAGAGGAATTGGTGCGATTGTCGCCCATAACCCACACATCGCCTTTCGGGATAGTGTAGGGATAGCTGATATTGATCGTGCCTACCGTGTTGAGAGGGTAGCTAGGAAGACCATCAGCATAGGGTTCGTCGAGCGCAACGCCATCGACATACACCTTGCCATCGCGCAGATCGACCGTCTGACCTTCAGTGGCGATCACGCGTTTGATAAGCGTGCGCGAGGGCACCTGTGGATCGGAAAAGACCACGATATCGCCCTGTTCAGGATCGGAGAAACGATAAGAGACCTTTTCAGCGAAGACCATATCGCCTGTTTTGATGGTGTCTTCCATCGAAGCGGAAGGAATCTGGAATGGTTCGATAACGAAAGAGCGCAACAACCATGCCCCCACGACCACGACCGCGACCATGATAAGAAAGCTCAAGAACCTTCTGAAGATGCTCGGTCTATGATCGCTCGCGTGACGACCTGAATCCACGACGCTCCTTCCCGATAAGATTGATGTTCGTTCGATTATGCGGTCATTCGCGCACTTTGCACGCGCTCAACCGCGCATTTCCTTATATTAAACAATCTTTTATGAGTTGGGTATGGGCAAACGCCAAGGAGCAAACGAAAGTTACGAGCGGCGCTCGAGAAAAGCACGATCTTCTGACGTAAGATTAGCCTCTGCTAACAGATCGGGACGAAGCGATGCCGTACGCAGAAGGCTTTGTTCGTGGCGCCAGCGTTCGATGTTGGTATGGTGACCCGAAAGCAGCACATCTGGAACGCTCATGCCACGAAACTGCGCAGGACGCGTGTACTGCGGGTATTCGAGCAATCCATCATAGAAGCTCTCATCAACTGAGCTGCCCTCATCACCGAGCACCCCATCAAGTCTGCGCACGACCGCATCGATGACCACCATCGATGCAAGCTCGCCACTCGTGAGCACATAATCGCCGATCGAGATCGTCTTGTCTGCTAGGGTGTAGGCGCGCTCATCGATGCCCTCATAATGCCCGCATACGAAGAAGAGATGGTCTTTTTCAGCCAGTTCGAGCGTGAGCGCATCGCTCAGTGTTTCGCCCGTGGGAGAAAGAAAGATCGTATAAGGCTTAGTAGGAGCAGCAGCGAAGAGCTCATCGCATGCTTCGAAGATCGGCTCGCACTTCATCACAAGGCCCTGACCACCCCCATAGGGTTCATCATCGGTCGTACGATGCTTATCATGCGTCCAGTCCCTGAGATCATGCGCGCGAAATTCAAGGATGCCCTTGTCTTGCGCACGCTTCATGATCGATTCATTCATGATCGAATCGTAGCACTGAGGAAACACCGAAAGCGTTTCAATGAGCATGAGCTACCGTTCCTTCCTTTTGCGTGAAAGATCCAAGATGCGCTTGAACGCGCTAGTCTAGAGCTCGACCAACCCGGCAGGTAGATCAAGCTCGATCCGACGCTCTTCTTCATTCAGATCGACCAGAAATTCTTCGACCAGAGGAATGTGAATCGTGCCGCCCGCTGAAAGCTCAACAACCAAAAGCGGGTGCGCTGGGTTTTCCTCGAGACTCACGATGGTGCCGATATGTCCCTGATCGTAGGAAAATACATCGAATCCGACAAGGTCGAGCAAAGTTCGATCGTAGTCTTCAGGAAGATCGGCCTTACGAACAAGCACGCTATGACCGACAAGTTGCTCTGCCTGATCGATCGAGAGGATCGAATCGAAGGACACGAGATACGCGCCACCTGTCTGCTCCTGGATGCGTGTGATGAATCCAGTACGCGGAACGCGCAGGACTGGTGGCACGAATGCTACTTCCATGCCTTCTTCCAATAAAAAAGGAAGACCCTCGCACGGATACGCGAGAAGTCCTCCCTTAAGATTCTTTGCTTTACCGAGGTTTGCAACCCTCGCCCACGCACTCATTAGTCGATAAGCTCAACTTCGATGCGCAGATCGTGACGCGAACCAGCTGCGCGACTAAGCGTACGAATCGCCTTGATGATACGCCCCTGGCGACCGATCACACGTCCAACGTCCTCTGGATTCACGCTCACCTCGATGAGCGTAGAGCCATCTTCGGTTTCCGTGGAAGTAACCTCTACTTCATCAGGAAATTCAACGAGCGGTGCAACGAGCAGCTCGACAAGACCGGAAATATCGGTATTAGGATCGGCCATGACTAGCCATTCTGACGCTGAGCATCGATGAGACGAGCAACAGTCTCGGTGGGCTTTGCACCCTGAGCGATCCAGGTATCGATCTTCTCGAGATCCATGGTGACCTTCTTGCGCTCGGTAAGCGGATTGTACGTACCGACCTGCTCGATATAACGACCATCGCGACGTGCACGAGAATCTGCGACAACGATACGGTAATACGGTGCTTTGTGAGCGCCATGACGTGCGAGACGAATCTTAACTGCCATGAAGTTGAACTCCTTTGTATATTCTTACTACGCGCTTTCGCGTAACCTTTAGAAAACAGCAATTACCAATAATAAGGTGAGGGGTGCGCTTTTGCAAGAACTGAAACGAAAACGAGCATAAGCGGAAGGTTTACTGGTCTTGAATCATATCCTGAAGCCGTTTAAAGTCACCCATGCCTAAACCGCCCATACCAGGAAGCGAGCGCCGACGCTTCTTCTTTCCCTTCTTGCCTTTGCGTGTGCCCATCATCTGTTCTTGTTGAGCCATCATCTGCTTCATCATCTTGCGGGTCTCGTTGTACTTCTTCATCATCTGGTTCACCTGTGTGACCGAAACACCCGCACCAGATGCAACGCGTGCGCGACGCGAGCCGTTGAGCACGCTCGGCTTTTCACGTTCTTCTTTGGTCATCGAATTGATGATGACCTCCATCTCATCGAGCGCGTTTTCATTGACCTGTCCATCTTTGAGCGCCTTATCGCCACCGGGAAGCGCACTTACGAGCTTCTGAATACCGCCGATCTTGCGCACTTGTTTGTTGATGGTAAGGAAGTCGTTCAAGTTCAGATCCGCTCGCATCATGCGTTCGGCTTCTTCTTGCTCGATCTCTTCGGCGCGAATCTGGGAAGCAGTTTCGATGAGACTGATCACATCACCCATGCCAAGGATGCGCTTAGCCATGCGATCGGGATGGAACTCCTCGAGCGAATCGGGCTTTTCGCCCATCGAGATGAACTTGATAGGCTTGCCCGTGACCTGTTTGATCGAAAGCGCACCACCACCACGCGCATCGCCATCCATCTTCGACATGATCACACCGTCGAAGTCGACTTGTTCAGCGAAGGCAGAAGCAACGTTCACCACGTCTTGGCCGGTCATCGCATCGACCACCATGAGGATCTGGTCAGGCTCGACCGCATCGCGAATAGCAGCGGCTTCAGCCATCATCTCCTCATCGATGTGCAAGCGACCCGCGGTATCGACGATGACCACATCGCGCAGCGAATCGACCGCATCGCGCACGCCTTCTTGAGCGATCTTGACCGGATCTTTGCCATCGCCGCGATAGACACGCACCCCGATCTCATCACCCAGCGTTTGAAGCTGATCGGCAGCTGCGGGACGATATACGTCGCAAGCAACGAGCAAAGGGTTGTGGTTTTGTTTCTTCAAGAGATACGCCAGCTTCGCGGCAGCTGTGGTCTTACCCGAACCCTGAAGACCAACGAGCATGATCACATTCGGAATGCGCGAAGAGAGCACGAGCTGTGAATCAGATTCACCAAGGAGCTTCGTCAATTCGTCGAGCACCACCTTGATGACATTCTGTGCTGGCGTGAGCGAATCGAGCACTTCAGCATCAAGACAGCGGTCCTTCGTGTTCTTGATGAAGGATTTGACCACCTTGAAGTTGACATCTGCCTCCAGAAGCGCCATGCGTATCTCCTTCATGGCGGAGTTGATGTCGTCTTCGTTGAGCTTTCCCTTCGAGCGGAGGCCCGAGAAGATGGATTGTAGTTTGTCAGAAAGATTATCCAGCATCGCGCAATTCTCCAATCAGAGCGTTCGCAAAATCGAGCGCATCGAAATTCTGCAGATCTTCGATACCTTCCCCTACGCCTATCTTGTAGAGCGGCAATTCCAATTCATGAGCGATCGCCACCGAGATGCCACCTTTTGCGGTGCCATCGAGCTTAGTGACGATAATACCATCGAGGTCGAGCGCTTTGTTGAACTCACGAGCCTGCTGAAGGCCGTTTTGCCCCGTGGTGGCATCGATTACGAGCATCGTATAGACCGGCAGCTCCGAGCGGCGACGCACTACCTCGACCACTTTGGTAAGCTCGCGCATGAGATCGTCTGAGGTATGCAAGCGCCCTGCCGTATCGATAAGCACCAGATCTGCACCCGTTTGCTCTGAACGTTCGAGCGTTTCATAGCACACGCTTGCTGGATCGCTCCCTCGCTCACGCGAAACGATCTCAACATCGGCTCTGCGCGCCCATTCTTCGAGTTGTTCTATGGCTGCCGCTCTGAATGTATCAGCGCTGCCGAGCAACACCTTGCGATCGTTGCTATGAGCCTCAGCAGCTATCTTGCCTACCGTAGTGGTCTTACCTGAGCCATTCACGCCAACGAAGAGCACCACCGCTTCTTCATCGAAGATCGAGCCATCAGTCTCTATGAATTGATCGGCGATCTTCTCCGCTAAGAGATCGAGCACCGCATAGGCATCGGGAAGCGCCTTGCGCGTTGCTTCGTCACGCAGCTCCTCAACGATCGTATCGGCGGCCGCAGCACCGAAATCGCTCAAGATGAGCGTCTCTTCCAAGGTCTCCCAAAATTCTTCATCGACATCGGGGCCACGGTCAAGCAGAATGTTCATCTGCTCCTTGAACTTATCGCGGCTACGATGAAGCCCGTTTGAGATTCGGTCGAAAAAGCCCATGCTATTCCTCCTTTGCGCGCGCCTGATCGATGCGCTGACTTAAGACTTTCGTAACGCCATCAGCCTGCATGGAAACGCCATAGAGGATATCGGCAGCTTCCATCGTACGACGCTGGTGAGTGATCATGATGAACTGCGCGTAGTCGCGCACCGTGGCAAGGTAGTTCATAAGACGGCGCAAGTTAGAATCGTCGAGCGCCGCTTCGATCTCATCGAGAATATAGAACGGTGTTTGACGAATGCGGTACACCGCGAAGAGCAACGCCATTGCCGTCATGGATTTCTCGCCACCAGAAAGAAGCGACATCTTCTTCACCGTCTTACCAACGGGCTGGGCGTTCACATCCACGCCCGTGTTCTCGAGATCATCCGGGTCAACCAGCGAAAGATGCGCATGACCTCCGGGGAACAAGGTCGAGAAGATCTCGGAGAAATTCGCGTTCACCTGTTCGAAGGTCTTCACGAAATCGTCTTTCATACGCTCGTCGATGAGCGCAACGATGCGACTGAGCGCCGTGCGTGCTGCCTGCATGTCAGCAAGCTGTGAGAGCAGATAGTTATGGCGTTCGTTGACCTGCTCGTATTCACGGGCTGCATCAGGGTTCACCGTGCCCAAGTTCTTGATACGACGCTTGAGCGTTTCCGCCTCGCGCTCGCTTTCGGCACGATTCTCGAGTTCAGGCAACTCAAGCGCTGTTTCAAGCGGCGTATGGCATTCGGTGATGATTGCTTGAACAGCTGCCTCGACCTTGATCTCAAGCTGGCCTTTTTCGATACGGATCTCGGAACAAGCAGCATTCTGTTGATCGAGTGCGATACGCAGCTCACGCACTTTTTGCGTTGACTCCGCAATGCGCTTATGTAGCTCTTGCGATGATTCCTGTGTTTCACGCGTTTTGAGCTCGATCCTCGAAACATGCTTTTGGATAGATTCGTTCAGAAGCTCAAGCGTTGAAAGCAGCGGCTCAACACGCGCCGAAGCCCCTTTGATCAGACCGAAGCGTTTTTCAGCCGTGCGCGAGCGGACCTCGATATTATGGATCTCCTGCTTGCGCGAAGCGACCATGCGCTCGTTGTATGCGTAAGCTTCTTGCAGCTTCGCTCGCTCGAGTCGTGCATTCTGCAGCTCTTCGGAGATCGAAACTACCTTGTTTTGAATGGGCGTGAGCACACTACGCATGTCTTCGACTTGCTTCTTGCTCTCCTGAAGCTTCGCTTGGACTTCCGCAAGCTCTTCTTTCAACTTGTCGGAATCAGGCTGAGCCTCTTCAAGGTAGGCTCGGTAGCGCTGCTGCTCTTCGATCAGGTTCTTGTGGCTTGCCTTGAGCGCTTCGAGCGTTTGCGTCTCGCTCGTAAGATCACGCGCGGTCGAATCACGATCGCCTCGCACGTTCGCAGTCTTCTCGGTTGCCTGTAGTGAAGCGATCTGCAACTCTTTCAGTGAATTCTCCAGCTGGTCGTAGGTGGCACGCACCTTGGCAAAGCGCTCGGAATACTCCGCTTCACGACTTCGCAGTTCGACCAGATTACGTCTGCGTAAAAGGGCACTGTTCGCCTTGTCTTCTTCTGACTTGCGGAAGTAGCGCGCACGACCATTCGTATCCACGATACAGCCATCGCGGCTGACGAGCGTGACGCCATGCGGAGCACGCTTCCAGATAGTGAAGAGTTCATCTTTCGAGTCGTAGAGATACACTGCGCCAAGCAGCGCTTCGAACCCTTTTTCATAGGTGCTCGAAACCTCGATCTGATCGAGTAGACGGTGATCGCGTTCACTGGTTGCAAAATCATCGCTTGATGCGAGCTGGAAGATATCCTTTTCAGGCAGGAGCACCACATCGCCCGTTTCTCCGCTCTGTTCGAGCGCATCGATGAATGTTCGCACGCTTTCGCGGTCTTGAACGAAGAGGCCATGCATGTTGGACCCGAGCAAGGCTTCAACGATCATGTCCAGTTCGCTCGGGACCGAAAGCTCATGGGTGAGCGCACGCCAGGGAGCCAGTTGGTGGTCTCCTGACATGACCCAGGAAAGGATAGGATTGGTCGCTTCGTTAGCTCTCTCCAATTCCTCGAGTGCCTTTCGTTGCGCACCGATAGAAGTGAGCTCTTCGCGCACTTCGTCCATTTCGCCACGCGTTAGCTCGCGGTCGCGCAGTGCGGTGTTCAACGCTTCGCGCGCATGTGTCTCAGCAGTCTCAGCCTCAAGAAGAGCGCCATCAAGATTATCAAGCTGAAGCTGAAGCTGAGCGCATTTCTGCTCGAGCGCGGTAAGGCGCGCCTGAGAATCGGCCACTTGCGCATCGGCTACTTGTGAGCTTACTTGTGCATCATGAAGCTCCTCTTTCAGCGAATCGAGCGTAGATTGGATGGTTTCGCTTCGATACGTGAGCGCGTTCTGTTCAGCCAAGATCGCATCGATCTGCTTGCGCAGTTCATTGCGCTGGTCCACTTGCTTGTTATAGTTCTCTTCGATGCGATCGTGATCAGACACCGCATCATTGTAGGATTTTTCAACCTCTTGAAATTGCGTAGTGAGCGATTCAAGATCTTGAGCAGCGCGTTTTGCTTGGATCTTCTCGTTCTCGAACGAACGAACGCCCATGGCAAGTTCCTTTTCGTAGGACTTGCGACGTTCACGCAACACGATGCATTGCGAATTGATGGATTCAGCGACCGAGCGCACACGACGATAATCGTTTCCGAGCGCCGATTCGTTCTCACCTGAAGTTTGAAGCTGACTTTGAAGTTCGTCATTTGCCTTTTCGGCTTCCGTGAGAACAACCAGCGCTTCATTGGATTTCTTCTGATTGGTTTCCTCTGCTTCAAGGATCTCGTTCCAACGCTTCTGCAGAATGCGGAGATCATCCACCGCAAGTTCCAGGCGATATTTCTGGTATTCCGCGTCGAGTTGCTTGAAGGTAATAGCCTTCTTCGCTTTACGCTCGAGCGGCTTTAGTTGGCGCTCGACTTCGGCGGTAATATCGTTCACGCGATCGAGGTGGGCATCCATCTGGGCAAGCTTGCGTTCGCTCTTCTTGCGGCGCTCCTTGTGCTTCAGGATGCCTGCCGCTTCTTCGATGAGCTCGCGCCTATCTTCAGGGCGTGACGAAAGGATGGAATCAAGGTTGCCCTGAGAGATGATCGAATTCGTTCCCGAGCCAAGACCGCTATCATGCAGGATATCGAGCACGTCCATACGGCGCACGAGCGATCCATTGATAAGGTATTCGCTCTCACCGTTGCGATACATACGACGCCCGATGGAGACCTCAGAAAAATCAACAGGCAGCGTGCCATCGGAATTGTCAAGCACGAGCTCAACTTCTGCCACGCCCACTGGCTTGCGTGCCGAGGAACCCGAGAAGATAACGTCTTCCATCGACTGACCACGCAGGCTTTTCGCATTACGCTCACCCAGCACCCAAAGCACAGCATCTGAAATATTCGATTTACCCGATCCGTTCGGACCAACGATAGCTGCAAGCCCTGGTTCAAAACGCATGACCGTGCGATCAGCGAAGGACTTGAATCCTTTCAGATTCAACGACTTTAAATACACACGCGCCCCTTATTGCTTCTTCTTGCGGGCGTTTTCCGCCTTACGCCTAGCCCTCTCTTCAGCTTTCGCTGCCCTGATCGCAGCTTTCGCATCGGCCTGACGTTTCTTATCTTTTGAGTCTTTCGCATCGAAGAACGAGCTGAGTGCCTTCAAGGCCGATTCAGCAGCATGACTTTCCGATTCCTTCTTCGTGCGACCCACGCCTTTCGCCAGCGACTGAACACCGACGAAGACTTGGGTGATGAATGTTCTATTATGCGGAGGACCTTGCGTTTCCACCAATCGATAGGTTGGCGTGATGCCGTCTTCCTGAAGCTTCTCTTGCAATACGCTCTTCGGATTCTCTGGCTCGCGCGCCATATCGATATTCATCTTCACGATGAGCGTTCGGTCGATGAAAGCGCTCGCAGCTTGCCAGCCTCCATCGAGATAGAGCGCCGCAACTACCGATTCATACACGTTTTCGAGCGCTGAATGGAGGCCGCGCTTGCCAGTTCCTGTCTCTGACGAGCCGAAGATGATGAAATCTGCAAAACCTAAGCCCTCTGCAGTCTTAGAGAGCGAAGCGCCCGAAACGAGAGAGACCTTGATGCGCGTGAGCCCTCCTTCATCAACCTTAGGATACGCATGAAAGGCACGATCAGCTACTACTGCCCCCAAGATGCTGTCTCCTAAGAATTCGAGGCGTTCGTAGGAATCGCGCAACGAATGACCTTCCACTGCAGAAGGATGCGTGAGAGCCGCAAGAAGAAGCGTTGGGTCTTTGAACTGATAGTCGAGTACCCACTCGACCTTATCCAATAGCTCTCTATGTTCCTCTGCATTACTCACGTGGGGTTACCTCGGTTTCAAATAAACAGATTAAGTTTACCCGAGGTCGTTATCTTTTTTCACGGTTCGCGCGATTATTCCCGAAACATCCAAACGAACGGTCTTAGCTGTGATCGCAATACCATTCTTGATCGCACGCGCGCTTGACGAACCGTGTCCGATCAAGCAAGCACCTTTCACTCCAAGCAGCGGTGCGCCGCCATAGGTATCGGGGTCGATCGAGTCTTTGAGCTTCTGAAGATCGCCCTTGAGCGCGAGCGCTGCAAGCTTGGTCTTCGTCGAAGACATCATGATATCTTTGAGCGCTGAGAAAAGCACTTTCGAAGTGCCTTCGATCGTTTTCAAGCAAACATTGCCCGTGAAGCCATCGGTAACGAACACATCTGCCCCACCTGGTAAGATATCGCAGCCTTCTTTGTTGCCGATGAAATTCGGAAGAGAGTCTTTCATAAGCTCAAATGCTTCCTGCGAAAATTGAGAACCCTTCGTGTCTTCGCTGCCGATGTTGAGCAATGCCACGCTTGGATCGGGAATACCAATAACTTGCTCAGCGTAAACAGCAGCCATCTGTCCGAACTGCACCAAATAGGAAGGCTTGCAATCGGCATTCGCTCCCACATCACACATGACAACCGGTTTCGCAGGAGACGGAATGATGGTAGCAATTGCAGGACGCATGACTCCTTTGATACGTCCCATAACAAGCGTAGCCGCCGTAAGACAAGCACCTGTCGACCCTGCGGAGAAAAACCCTTGCGCCTGGCCCTCTTTCACAAGACGACACCCTACAACGATGCTCGAATCCTTTTTTTTGCGTACCGCCTGCGCGGGATGTTCGTCCATCGCAATCTCTTCAGTGCAAGGTTGCGCGATACATCGCTCATGCATCTTCGCGAACGGCTCCACCGTATCAGCTGGCCCGCAGATGACCACTTCAAGGTTCGGATCTTCTGCAAGAGCCATCTCAACACCCTCGAGAACCACAGGGGCACCAAAATCTCCACCGATGGCATCAACAGCGATTCTTGTCATTTCATTCACGGTAACACCTCGCAATTCATATCGTATTCATTCTAAAAGAAAACAGTTTTCCCAACTGAAAGAAGGTCGAGAACAAAAAAATCCCTCGGCAAAAGACCGAGGGACCGACAAATCAACAGAACCGAATAGATAAACTAAGCAGTCTGGATGACTTCACGATCACGATAATGACCGCAATTAGGGCAAACACGATGCGGAAGCTTCACTTCGCCGCATTCAGGACACAGCGAACGAGAAGGTGCTGCGATCTTATCATTTTCGCTACGACGTGCGTGGGTGCGAGCACGACCAGTTTTGCGTTTAGGTACTGCCATGGGGTTTCTCCTTCTATAACACAGGCTTGGCCTGAAACTTACGTTTGACGCAACGAGATATGCTAACAAACTCCTGCAATGTTTTCAATCATCGAAGTCACGATTCTGCCCGAACGGTAGCGATTCACGTGAAATGCGCGAGGAACGAGCTATTCTCCAGAATCGAAGCGATAGTTCTTGAGTACCGCAAAAGGATTTTGAGAATCGTCTTCTGGATGGGCGGCACAGCTGCAGGTTTCATGGTTGAGGTTTATGCCGCATTGGGGACAAAGACCGGCACAGTCATCGCTACAGAGCGAAACGAGCGGCAAAGCAAGTGCGAGCGCACCCTGGAAAAGCGCCGTGAGATCGACCTTATTATTATCAATGAGCTGGTCGTATTCAACTTCTTCGTCTTCAGAGAGCGGCTCATCCTTACCTGGAAGCACGAAATACGCTTCGATCGGCGCTTCGAGCGCAAGCTCCACTTCATCAAGACAGCGAGCGCAAGCGGTCTTGGCATGCGCACTCACCTTCCCTGTTGCAAGCAGCGCTCCCCCCGTGTTGGTGAAGAAAAGATGATAGCGCAACGGCTCTTCAAAGCGATAGCTATCGACACCCATGCGAATCTCGGGAAGTACAACTTCTCCCGCATAATCAGCAACTGCCGAAGTCTCAAAGAAAGAATCCGGCAGCACAAGCAGTTGGTCTGGCGTATCCATTAGCGTCCAGCGCTCAGGGAATTAGCATTCAAGCGGTCGCGGCAACGACGCACGCTGTTGAGTGCGGTATCAAGACTCTGTTCCACATGAGAAAAGACCTCATCAGCGAAGTCTTCCGCCCCTGCGCGTGTTTCACGCTCGAGCTCGCGCGCTTCAGCCATGATAGTATCGGCTTGCTGCTGGGAAATGCGCACGATCTCCTGTTCGCTTGCAATAGTGATAGCTTGGCTGCGCGCGTCTTCAATAAGACGTGATGCTTGAGCCTCAGCTTCATCGAGCAGCGCCTGACGTTCGCGGATGATCTGACGCGCCTGTGCGAATTCTGAAGGGAAGGTGTCACGGATCTCATCAAGAATCTCAAATGCTGCCTGTGCATCCACTTGGCGCATGGTGTTCTTGCCAAAAACCGGTTTCGAATCTTCGATGAGCACAGATAGCTCTTCGATGAGGTTCATTACTCCAATTTCGTCCATAAACATCCTTCCAAATCGTGTTCAAAACACGAATAAAATCTTTTTTATCTTAGAGCAAACGGCAGCGTTATACAACAGAAAAACCGATTTGTCCTAGTCTTGTGAAGTATAGACAACTAATACACTTCGTTGAAATACTCGATGAGCGCACGTTCTACGCATTCGGGCACGAACCGTTTAACATCGCCACCCATCGATGCCATCTCACGCACGATCGAGCTCGAAAGGTACATATATTTCGGCGGTGACATGATGAAGAACGTCTCGAGATCCTTAGAGAGTTCATAATTCAATGCCGTGAGCTGGAACTCATACTCGAAGTCGGTAATAGCGCGCAGACCCTTCACTACAATATGAGCATCCTGCTCTCGAACAAAATCAACAAGCAGGCAATTGAATCCTTTCACGCAAACATTGGAGTATCCCTTCAATGCTTCTTCGGCCAAGCGAACGCGCGTCTCTTGATCGAAGATCGCTCCCTTCTTGTGAGAAGCCGCGACCGCAACGATGACTTCATCGAAAACTTGCGCGGCGCGTGCGATCACGTCGATGTGACCTTTGGTGATCGGATCGAAGGTACCTGGAACGACTGCCCGTTTCATTCACATACCCTTTCTTATCAGGACATAGGTTGTATCTCCAAAATCTTTGAGAGAAACAGTTTCCCATTTTAACCTATCAAGTTCGCTTACTAATTCAGGTTTGTTCTTTTTGGCGAGTTCGTAGCAGATAAGAGCCTCGGCGTTCAGGGAACCTGCATCATCGAGCGTTTGAATGAGCGAAAAGACTCGCGAAGGAACGATCATATAGGGCGGGTCAAGCAAGACGAGGTCGAACGAATAGGCACGCTTCTTCGATGCGAGCGCAAACGAATCGCCCACTTCGATCGTACAGGATTGCTTTCGAGCACCAACTTTTGCAAGATTCTCGCGCACGATCTTCGCAGCCGCTCGCGCTTGTTCGAAGAAGACCACACTCGCCGCCCCCCTCGAGAGCGCCTCGATACCAAGCGCACCTGAGCCAGCGAAGCCATCGAGCACCCGCGCCTCTTCGAGACCCCCGAACGCGCTTACGATCGCACTGAAGAGCGACTCTTTCACACGCATAGTTGTTGGGCGGGTAGCATCCCCTTTGAGCGTTTTGAGTGGATGGCCTTTGTATGTACCGGAAACGACGCGCATGGCTCTCTTTCTCTTCTTCAGTTTCGCTCTTTGCTCAAACGACGCGCGACCATCGAACGCTCACGATCGAGAATCGCACGTTCTGCTTCGCTCAAGGTATCGTTATAGATGATATCGTAGGCATCACGATACGCCGCTTCGATAACTGCGCGATCGCGCACTACGTTCACCAAACGAAGCGCAGCCTGTCCATGCTGACGAGCACCGAACACATCGCCCTCTTTGCGCTGAGCAAGATCGATCTCGGAGAGTTCGAAGCCATCTTCGGTCACCTCCATCGCACGCAAGCGTTCAAGCGCTGCCGGTGCCTTCGAACGCGTTACGAGATAGACTTGCCCAGGCTTTTCTCCGCGCCCCACACGACCACGCAGCTGATGAAGCTGGGCGAGACCGAAGCGATCGGCATCTTCGATGATCATAACCGTAGCATTGGGAACATCGATGCCCACTTCGATGATCGTGGTCGAAACGAGCACATCGATCTCACCTGCACGAAACGCCTCCATGATCGTGCTCTTCTCTTCAGCAGAGAGCCGTCCATGAAGAAGCGCCACGCGCGCAGAAGGAAACACCTGGTGTTGGAGGATCTCGGCATGCTGCTCTGCAGCAGTGAAACGAGAGGTCTGCCCGTTACCTGGTGTTTCAGTACTGAAAGAATCAGACTCAAGGCTGAATTCAACGAGTGCATATTCAACCTGCTCGTCTTCGCGCTCCTCTTCATCGGGCGCAAGTAGATCATTGGTGGGGATGCCGATGAGTGGACAGACCACATAAGCCTGCTCGCCGCGCGCAAGCGCCGCGCGCACCGCATCGTACGCCACTCCCTCTTCAGTGAAAGGAAGCACGGTAGTAGTGCGTGAGCTTTTGATCTGTGGTGGTTTGCGCAGATAGCTGATCGCTGTCGTGCCATAGAGCGCAAGGGCGAGCGAGCGCGGGATGGGCGTTGCACTCATCGAAAGAACATCGGCACCAGGTGCTTTTGCCAAAAGTGCTTCGCGCTGTTCAACGCCGAAGCGCTGCTGTTCATCGAAGCATACGAACGAACAATCGTCAAAATTCACTGAAGGCTCGAATACTGCATGCGTTCCGAAACAGATCGATACTTCCCCCTTTGCAAGCGCATGGAGCATGCGCGGCTTTTCGTCTGCGGGGGTCGTTGAAGTGAGAAGGCACCACGATATACCCCAACGATCAAGAAGCGGACCGAGCGATCGCGCATACTGTTTCACTAAGATCTCGGTAGGACCAACCATGACCGCCTGATGACCATTGCGCACCGCACAGACCAGCGCACAGAATGCCACGATTGTCTTGCCCGTGCCCACATCCCCTAAAAGTAGGCGATCCATCGCTGTGGAGGCAGCCATATCCGCCCAAATTTCATCACGAGCACACGCCTGCTCATCCGTAAGCTCAAATGGCAGCACCAGAGCAAGTTCGCTTACCAACGCTTCATCTGCGCCCTGTTCAAAACTGGAAAAGCGCAATGCATGTTCGCGTTGCTCGGTGATGAGCTGAAACTCAAGGAAGAACAATTCTTCATAAAGCAAGCGTCTGCGCGCCATGTCTACTTCTTCAATACTCTCAGGAAAATGAATCGCACGGTAGGCCTGATAGCGCGAACAGAGTCGGTAGCGCTTACGCAAAGTGAGCGGCAGCGGATCATAGAGGCCGCGCACCTCCTCGAGTGCATGTGCGATCATGCGCTTCACGATCGAAGGGGTGAGCTTATTGATCGCCCCGTGGAATGCCTGGATGACGCCATGGGCCTCCCCTGCATCTTCAAGACGGGTGATGATCGGGTTGGTCATACGCTTGAATCCATAGTTGAATTCGATCGTGCCCGATACGCTCACCAGGTCGTCTTTATGCAATCTTTCCGCAAGCCAAGGCTGATTGAAGCAAGTTACAATGAACGTGCCTGTGCTATCGAGAAGGGTGATCTCGAGGATATTCAGATTACGACGGGGCTTCTTCACCTTCGTTTCGTAGATGCACGCAACGAGCGTGCAAGAAAGCCCGATGGTCGCCTGCGCAATAGTAACAACCTGGGACATATCGAGATAACGACGAGGAAAACGATCGAGCAAGTCGCGTACCGCCTCGATCCCGCGCACCGCTAATGCACGCGCGCGCTGAGGGCTTACCTGAGAAACGGCTTCAACAGGTCCATCGAAGCGCAAAGTAGCAGAAAGGCGGTCAGAACCTCGTTTCTGAGCCGCCTTTTTCGTTTGAGAAGATGCTATGCTCTCGCGCACGTTCACTCTCTTATTCGAGCGAAAGGATGATCGGATAGAGTGGTTGCTCGCCGCGATGCGGGTCGATCTCGATATCTTCATACGCCTCTTCGATGCGCTCAACGATCGAATCGAACGCTTCTTGTGAAAGATCTTCGCCCGCAAGAATCGTGAGCGTGTCGGCATCTTCGGCTTCCATGGCAGCCAGGATTCCAAGCGTCGCATCGACCACACTATCGCTCACCACTTCGATCGAGCCATCTGCGATGCCGATCGTGTCCCCTTCTTTGATGGGATTGCCATGAGCGTCTTTCGCGTCTTTGATCGCGCACGTTACCTCGCCCGTCTTCACTTCGCCCGCTACTTCGGTCATCTCTTCGACGTTATCTTCAAGCGTTGCGCTCTCGTCGAAAACGAACAGTGCGGAGAAGGCCTCGGGCACGCTCGTCGTCGGGACGACCGCACAAGGCTTTTCGGAAACATCGGCACAGCTCTGAGAAGCCATGATGATGTTCTTATTGTTAGGAAGGATGATGACCGCATCTGCGTTGACACGATTGACCGCATCAAGCAGCTCCTTCGTGGAAGGATTCATGGTTTGACCACCAGATACGACCACATCAACGCCAAGGCTCTCGAGGATGGCAGCATTGCCTGAACCTGCGCAGACCGCAACAAGACCAATAGGCTTGCGCTCTTGGGCCTGATCCTCTTCAAGAGAAGCACTGCGAGCTGCACTTTGGAGCTTCATATTGTGAATATGAACTTCGGAGACTGCGCCGCGATCGAGGAAGTACTCGAGTACCTTGTTTGGCGTGTTCGAGTGGACGTGTACCTTATAGACCGGCGCGTTGCCGACGCACAGTTCACAATCGCCCATCGTCTGGAGGAAATCGAGCGCTGCATCTTGATCGAGATCGTCCGTATGGACAAGGAATTCGTTACAGTAGGTGTAATTGGAACCTTCCCAATCGTTGATCTGCTCGATCTCTGCCTTCGGGGCGGCTGTACGCGCGAACGCCATTTCATCGACAAGCGCTTCAGCGCGACCAGTAAGAGCAGCAACGAACGAATCGAAGAAGATCGCCAGGCCATAGCCACCCGCATCGACCACGCCGTTTTCCTTCAAGACCGGAAGCAGGTCGGGCGTGCGCTGAACGGAAGCATAAGCAGCATTCACAATATTCTGCAAATACTCTTCGAGGCTTGGACGGTTCTTCTTAACAGGGCGCGCAGCTTCAGCCGTATCGCGCAGCACCGTAAGAATCGTGCCTTCAACTGGCTTACGCACCGCATTGAAGGCAACTTCGACCGCTTTAGCGAAGGCATCACCGATCGCATCGATGTCGAAGTCTTCATGGCCATCGAATCCTTCGCACAGACCGCGCAGGATCTGCGAAGTGATAACACCAGAATTTCCACGCGCACCCATGAGTGCACCCGTGGTGATCGCACGACGCTTATCGGCATTCGAAGCACCGATCGGCAACGCTGCAAGGTTTTCCACGACCATGGCAAGCGTGAGCGACATGTTGGTTCCCGTATCGCCGTCCGGCACAGGGAAAACATTCAGTCGATTGATCTCATCCTTGCGTGCATCCAAAGCTTTTGCGGCAGCGGCGATGGCGTTTGCCACATCATTGGAACTGTAATTACTCATTCAAATGACTCCTCGTGCGAGCGATTCAGCTTCGAGCGAATAGCTCTAACGAACTTTGATTCCTTGTACGTGCACATCGATTCCCTTGAGCGGGGCTTGAACGAATTCTTCAAGCGCGAAGGTAACCTGATCGACAAGATTGGTCGATACAACATTGATATTGACCCCATGCTCAAGAACGACATAGAGGCTGATGAGCACACCATCCTCATCCACTGAGACGGTAACACCTTTACGCAAGGGAGATTGGGGAAGGAATTTCGCAAGACCATTAGCGGCAGCTGGTTGAGCCATGCCAACCACACCATAGCACTGGAGAGCAGCATGCCCAGCAATATCTGCCAGGACCTCTTCGGAGACGATCAGATCTCCAGGAATATCGGTATTCATAGCGCTCCTTTCGATAGGCATTGGTCAGAACCGACCACGCCAGTTAGGGCTAGAACTTCATTTTACACAAAAAAGACCACCCATCATGAGTGGTCTCCGAGAACAGGACGAGAATGGCTGTTATGCGCGCTCGACGTTACCTGCTTTGAGGCACTTCGTGCAAACGTTCGCACGTTTGACCTTGCCATTGAGTTTGATCGTGACCTTCTGGATGTTCGGGCGGAAGGTACGATTGGTAACACGATGAGAATGGCTGACATTACGACCAGCGCTCGGTGCTTTACCGCAGATCTCACATACTTTGGACATTCTTGATCAACTCCATTTATCGTTCAATGTTCACAGGCATGTTTATGCCGTATGTTTCAAACAAGCCCTAGCACTATACCACAGGTAATAGGAGCACCCAAGATGAAAACGAGCATTTTTTCGCCCAAGTGAGCTATCCAGCGTCATGCGGACGGCTGTAGCCAAGGCGAAAAGAAATGGTCACCCTACGGTAATCGCATTTCATGTGCGTATAACTACAATAGAACTATCAAAAGAATCACTTTAGGGAGGGTGTTCACCATGGATATCTCAAATGAAGAAAAAGATCGCATCGCGCGTGCTGACCTTGAAAAGCTCGAATACGATATTCGCGCTGAAGCAGAAACCGCCGTTGAAGACTTCGATGCCATGGGCGATGAAGGCGCAGCTGCAGCAGCTGCTGAGACTGCTGGCGAATTCGATGAAGCCATGCGAGAGGTAGAATAGCCTTTCGTGCTCGATCGCTTCACGTAACCTGCGAAAGAGAAGAGGTCATCGGCTAATGTCGATGACCTCTTCTTTCTGTAGAACCAATAAATGTACGAATGCTTCTTGATCCACTACCCTATCTGCGCGCTACCGACGCTTCTTAAAGGGATTGCCAGGAAGCGCATCTTTGATATCGCCAAAAGCTTCGGAAAACTCACCCATGACTTCCTTGCCTTCCTTATAGAAAGAATTGAGCTTCTTCGTTGCTCCTGCGATCGTCTCTTTCGCAGAATCGGTAAGGAATCCCTCTTCTTTCTTTTCGCCTGCTTCATCTTCTTCAGGCTCAGATGCAGGGCTCGAAGCTGCTGCAGCTCGGCTTGGTTCCTTTGCTTGCGTTGCACTATCGAACGCAGCTGATTGTGCCTCGCTCACTGGCTCTAGTGGAACGCTTTGGGCGGTCTTCTTCTCGATCTCACGTTCGATAAGATAGATCTGATCGTCGATCTTATCGAGCTTCCTATCATAGCCAGCAAGTTCATACGGAACGCCATCTACCACAACCGAAAGATCATCCAATCGAGCATGAAGTCGTTCGATCATGGTTTTGACCGCTTCGTTCATAACAGCATCCTTTCCTAATACGAGCGATTACGCGCTTTGAGCGCACGATCGATCTCGCGTTTCGAATCGCGCTCGGCCATGGCTGCACGTTTATCGTAGAGTTTTTTGCCTCGTGCGACCGCCAACTCGATCTTCACGCGTGAATTCTTATCGAAATAGATCTTGAGCGGCACGAGTGCCATACCCTTCTCCTGGGTCTTGCGCACGAGATCGCGAATCTGATTGCGATGAAGCAAGAGCTTGCGCACTCGATCGGGATCTTGGTTGGCAATGTTGCCATGCGAATAGGGCGCGATATGAAGATTATGCAACCACACTTCCCCATTACGAACGAGCGCAAAGCAATCCGTGAGCTGGCAGTTGTTCTCACGAAGCGAACGCACTTCGGTACCCGTGAGCACAATACCCGCCTCATAGGTTTCTAGGATCTCGTAATCGTGCAGCGCGCGACGATTCTTCGCTATGAACGTATCAATTCGCGACATAGCTACAGACCAGGGACGAACGTGACCTCTTCATCAAGGTCAAGGATGAACTGGACCAGAAGCTTGACGCAGGCTTCAAGATCTTGGAGCGCAATGACCTCTGTGGGGGTATGCATGTAACGCAACGCAACTGAAACGAGACCGGTTGCCTTCCCGCCCCTCTGAATCTGCATCGCAGCCGCATCGGTTCCTGTGACCCGCGGTTCAGCCTCTATTTGAACGGAGACTTTCGCTTTTTTAGCGGCTGCTTTCAGGCGATCGAACACAACAGGATTGATATTCGGTCCACGCGCGATGACCGGACCCTCCCCGCAGGCGAGCTTGCCGTATTTCGCAGGGTCGATACCGGGATAATCCGTAGCATGCGTAACATCGAGCGCGATCGCGATATCGGGGTGCACACTATAGGCGGAAGTGGTCCCACCACGCAAACCGATCTCCTCTTGAACCGTTGCTGCACAGATATAGTCGCCTGGCGCTCCACCCGCTTTCGCAAGCTCTTCGAGCACACGCACGGCGATATAGACACCCATCTTGTCATCGAAGCCACGCGAGACCGCCATGCCATCACCGAACTCTTCGAAGCCTACTCCGTAGGTGATCACATCGCCGATGGAAACTGCTTTCTTCACGTGCTTTGCCGACATGCCCAGATCGATCACAAGATCGTCGAGCGCAGTAACATTCTTGCGTTCATCAGGACTGATAAGATGGATCGGCTTCCTTCCGACCACGCCGCGAAGCATACCTTGCTTCGTATGGACATCGACACGCATGCCAGGCAGTATCGCTGCATCAACGCCTCCAACCGCAGCAACGCTCAAGAATCCTTCTTCGCTTATGTAGGTGACCATGAGACCCACTTCATCCATGTGAGCAGCGATCATGACCGAAGGAGCTTTGCCGGTTCCCTTCAGAGTGGCATGGACCGAACCCATCACGTTGGTTTCGATGGAGTCCGCCACGTTCGCAAGTCGTTTGCGCACACGCTCTGCAACGCCCACCTCTGCACCGGTAACTGAAGGAGTTTCAAGTATCTTCTTCAAGAATTTCTTATCGACCTTAGCCATGACTGGCTCCTCTCTTGTATAGGAAGAAGCGCGCTCGCGCCTCCATAGCTCTATTTATTGAGGCAATTATAGCGCGCTTTCAATCTGGCGCGATGAGCATATCGCATCTTACTCGAAGCGCGGTGCCATCTTGAAGCGCACCTCACGGCTGTGCCAGTCCGCCTCCGCCAAGACCACTTCGAGCTTTTGCCCGATCCGATAGACCATACCCGTATCGGAACCCGTGAGCGTCGAACGCTCAGGATTATAAGAGAAATATTCGTCGCCGAGCTCTTCGATAGGAATGAACCCCAAAACGGTATTTTCCATGCGAAGCACCGCACCGAACGTGGAGACGCTATAGATGAGCGTTTCGAAACGCTGCCCAATTAAGCCCTGAAGATACTCGATGAGCTTCACGAGCTGCGATTGGTGCTCAGCCTTAGCGGCAACGCGTTCCATTTCCGATGAATGCTCAGCGATCCACGCGCTCGAATTCTTCTCCGCTTCGAAGGTTGCAGATTTCTTAAGCAACGCTTCTTTTACCATGCGGTGCACCATAAGATCGGGATAGCGTCTGATAGGGCTGGTGAAATGGCAGTATTGTTCGAGCGCCAATCCATAATGACCAGCATCCTCGACTGAATAGACGGCGCGTTTCATGCTGCGCAAAAGCAGCATGCTCACCAATTCATGAGTTTGTTCGTCAACCGGCGTTGCAAGAAGCTGCTGCAAGACGTGAGGATTGCCAGCGCAAAACAGATGCTTATCGATCGAACGATAGGCATCGAATTCTTGCAGGATCTCATAGAACGAAAAGAGAGCATCGCGTGCTGGTGCATCATGGGTTCGATAGATGCACGGTATACCTCGCTCAGAGAGCCAAGAGGCCACCAGATGGTTAGCGAGGATCATCGCCTCTTCGATGAGTTTGGTAGCTTCTGTCCTCTTTCGATAGCGGATGCCAGTAGGCACGCCTTGATCACTAAGGATCGCACGTGCTTCAACACGATTGAACTCCATGCACCCTGCTGCATATCTTCGCTCGTAAAGCCGCTCCGAAAGCGTCTGAGCAGCCTTTATCTTCTCAGCCAATTGAAGAATCGTTTCATCTTCGAGCTCGATCGCACCAAAGGGAGCTGCTTCCTGCTTGAAGGCATCGATCAGATCGTGAGAAGCAGAATCGATGAGCGCCTGTGCTTGGTCATAGGAAAGACGCGCATTGGAAGTGATCACACTCGGGAAGATCTCATACGCAAGAACCTGCCCATCACTCTTTCGCAACGTGATATCGACTGACATCGCCAAGCGCTCACGTGCTGGCACGAGCGAACAGAGCTGGTTGGAGAGCGCTTCTGGGAGCATCGGGATGACACGATCGACCAGATAGACCGAACACCCACGCCTGCGCGCTTCGCTATCAAGCGCCGAATCGAAGGGTACATACCCTGAAACATCGGCAATATGAACACCCAGGTGGATTTGTTCCCCTTCCATTTCCAACGAGAGCGCATCGTCATAGTCGCGCGCGTCAACCGGGTCGATCGTGAAGACGAATCGGTCGCGAATATCGCGGTATCCCTTAGCGAGAGCGTCTGCAACATCGAGCACGCACCCAGCTGCTTCATCGAGCGCCTGGTCGCTGAATTCGGTCTCGAGCTTGTGCTGAGCAATGATCAGGTCGATCTCGAGGTTGCTCGAATCGCCGGCGCCGATCACCCGCACCACCTTGCCCGTTGCTGCATTGTTGCGCGAAGGATAGCTCACGATCTCCACTTCGACCAAGCTGCCATCTTCAATGGACGGGTTGTCTTTTCGCAGCGTGAAGATATCGTGCGGAATGCGCGAATCGGTTGGAACGACCACCCCAAAAGGCTCTGCAACCTCATATCGCCCGATAATGCGCTCATTCGCACGGGAGAGGATCTTCACAACGCGCGCTGAAGGTTTATATCCGGGCATATGAGAATACCCTGACCCTCGATCTCCGCGTTTTCCCCTGTGCGCAACCAAAACAAGATCCCCAGGGAATGCACCATTGCGTTCATTTGCAGGAATGAAGTACTCACCTTCTGCAGTCTTTACGAAGCCGAAACCCCGCGGGGTAACTTCAAGGATGCCTTGTGGATGCGATCTTGGATGTTTACGGGCTTTAGAGGAACGTCGTGCCATGAATCATCAGCGCTTCTAACGATTCGAAGCAGCGATCTCGAGCGCAATGGGCACTTGACGTTCAGTATTGGTGATAACGACATCGGGAGTGACACCCACTCCATCGATCGCACGACCAGAGGGAGAAAGATACGTTGCCGCCGTATAACGTAATGCTCCGCCAAAGGAGAGCGGCTGCATGACCTGCACCGACCCTTTGCCCTGCGTCTGCACGCCAACCACCGTAGCACGCTGAGAATCTTGCAGCGCCGAAGCGAGCACTTCAGCAGAACCAGCGGTCTTCTCGTTGACCAACACCACTAAGGGCAGCTTGGTCACTTCATTACCATCAGCAGTTTTCGTGGTGGTCGTATCCCCAGATTTGATCTGAACGATCGTACCATTCTGGATGAAGAGCGATGCGACCTCCACTGCTTGGGTGAGATAACCACCAGGAATATTGCGTAGATCGAGCACAAGCGCGCCTGCACCTTCGCTCGTTGCCTGAGCGATCGTACTCTTCAGCACTTCAGCACAATCATTACCAAGCTGCTTGATATCGATGTAAGCAATGCCATTTGCAATGGAATAGGTGATGTTGGTCTCGGGCGAGCTTTCATAACGAAGTGAGGTATTGAACGTTGTTGCGCCTGCATTATCTTTTCCCGGTCTGCGCCAGGTGATATACACCGTTTCGCCTTCATCTCGATGCAAGGTGTTAGTAACCTCAGGAAGAGACCACTGATCTTTCTTCTCACCATCGATCGCTTCGACATAATCTCCGGGCAGCACACCCATGTTCGCTGCTTCTGAACCCTCGAACACATCCACCACATAGCACGATCCATCGGATTCACCGAAGAGCACGCCAATGCCCGTTGAAGGACTGGAAACGCTGTTCAAATAGGTCTGATAGCTTGCAGCATCGAAATAACGAGCATAGGGATCGTTCATCGTTTTGATGAACGCATCGAGTGTTGCTGTGGTTGCAGCATTGAGGTCGTAGGTATCCACGCTGTCGTTGGCGATGATGCCTTGCACTTCAGCGACACGCGCCGAAAGGGAATCATACGTATTACCCGAAACCGTTTGACCGGGGTTTGCTTCCTGCTTTGCAGTAAAACTCGTGAAACCCATCGCCGAGAGCAACTCCGTATTGCCCCTGAACATGAACCCTGCGACGAAGATCACGATCGTAACAATGCAAACACCAACGATTTTGATGATGTTTGCATTGCGTTTTTGGAGCTTATTCTTTTGAGAAGCGTGTTCCACAGATAGCCAATCTTTGCGCTACGACCAACACTAGACCTTCAAGTAGCGGCGCATAGCGAACACCGAACCCAGCAAACCGATGACCAAGCCAGCACAGAGAAGCGTTACGTAGATAAGAATGAACGTGGTCGGCTCAACATTGATCGGAAGCCATGGAAGAGCTGAGGTAACGCGCGGAAGAGCGAAGATGCGAATGAGCTCGATGACCCCGATCGCAAGCAAGGAACCGATGATCGCATGCAGAGCACCTTCTGCCAGGAAAGGTCCACGGATGAAGCCATTTGAAGCACCGACCAAGCGCATGATCGCGATCTCCTTGCGACGTGCGAGGATAGCGAGGCGAATGGTGTTATTGATGAAGATGAACGCGATGAGCACGAGCACAACGATGAGTCCGATGCCAATATAGCGAATAGCATTAGTGAGCGAGAAGAGCTTGTCGACCGTCTTCTGACCATACTGAAGTGAATCAGAAGGATCATCTGGGTTATCGCAGATCTTCACGAACGTTTCATTCTCAAGAATACGATTCGCGATATCCGAGACCGACTGTGCTTCCGAAAGGTTCACATCGATCGATGCCGGAAGCGGATTCTCGCCATCGAGCTGAGCGACGATATCAGGATTCGATGTCATCGAGTTAGTGAAGTTCTCGAGCGCCTGATCCTTGGTAGTGAAATCGACGCTTTCAACGCCAGGCAACTCCTGAATATACTGCTCAACCGCATGGATATCCTGCTCAGAAGCATCATCGGCGACATAAGCCGTGATCGAAACCTGATTTTCGACCGAAGTAACGACATTGTTGATGATAACGCCGCAAATGCAGAAGATACCGATGATGAGCAATGAGAGGAAGATCGTGATGATCGAACCCAAGGCTGTTGAAAGATTACGCTTGAAACCAGTGAGCGATTCACGGAAGAAATAGAGCAAACTAGACATCGAAACCGTACACCCCCCTATCCTGGTCGCGAGTAAGATGACCTTTATCGAGTGCGACGACGCGACGACGCATATTGTCTACCATCTCGCGATCATGCGTAGCAACGAGCACGGTAGTGCCCGTGCGATTGATGCGCTCGAGCAAGTCCATGATGCCACGCGAGTTCTGCGGGTCGAGATTACCTGTTGGCTCGTCACAAACGAGCAAAGGAGGACGATTGACGATCGCGCGCGCGATACTGACGCGCTGCTGTTCACCACCAGAAAGTTGATCTGGAAGCTTATCGAGCTTGTCTGCCAAACCAACCAGACGCAACACCTCAGGCACTTGCGTACGGATAATGTGGCGCGATTTGCCGATTACTTCGAGGGCGAACGAAACGTTCTCGAAGACCGTTTTATTCGGTAGCAGCTTGAAGTCCTGGAAGACGCAACCGATGTTGCGGCGCAGATAGGGCACGCGCCAATTGCGCATCGAAGAGAGATCTTCATCTGCAACATAGATATGACCAGAAGTAGCCGTGAGCTCGCGAGTGAGCAACTTGATGAATGTTGACTTCCCTGATCCTGAATGTCCGACGAGGAAAACGAATTCACCGGGATAGATATGCAGTGAAACATCATCAAGCGCTGGCTTATTAGGCTGAGCAGCATAGATCTTCGTAACATGGTCGAAGGTGATAACGGGATTTCCCGTACTTTGATTCACTGCTTCGACATTTACCGTGGGCAGCGCTTGCGAGAGCTGCTCGGTAAGATTTGGCGTAGCGTGCGCTGCGGCATGTCTGCCAGCGCTTCCGCCGTTATCGTTTGTCACAGTATGCTCCATTCATAGTGTCGATTCTGAGACAAGAAAATTATAGCAAGGTTATTTGCGCGTGAGCGCTTTTTTCGCTGCCTGGACGATAGAATCCGCATCGAGAGCAAAATACGCCATAAGTTCTTCAAACTCTCCCGATTTGCCGAAGCGATCGCGGACCGCAACGAACTCGAGCGGCGTGGGCTGCGATTCGGCGCAAAGTTCGCTCACCGCTGAACAGAGACCTCCATAGATGGAATGCTCTTCAGCAACGACCGCACAGCCGGTTTTAGCAAGTGACGCCAAGATGGTATCGGCATCGAGAGGCTTTACGGAAAAGGCATCGATGACCTCGGCAGAGATTCCTTCTTCAGCAAGTTTCTCTGCGGCTTTTCTCGCTTCAGTGACCTCAAGACCACAGGCGATGATCGAAACATCGGTGCCTTCATCGATGACATACGCCTTACCAAGCTCAAGTTCAACATCGGGCGCATATACGGCGGGAACGCTCGCACGACCCATACGAACATACACAGGACCAGGAGTTTTAGCAGCCAAACGCAGCGCTGCACAGGCAGAAGCATAATCAGCTGGGACGAGTACCTTCATAGGAGGAAGCCCGCACATGAGCGAGATATCTTCAAGCATCTGGTGAGAGCCACCGTCGGGACCGACCGAGATGCCCGCATGGGTAGGTGCGATCTTCACATCAAGATTGGCATAAGCGACCGTGTTACGAATCTGATCATAGCAACGCCCAGTGCCGAACACCGCGAACGAACCAGTGAAAGCGATATTGCCCGCAAGCGCCAATCCCGCAGCAACATCGATCATATTCTGCTCAGCGATACCCACATTGAAGAGGCGCTTGCTCTCTTCCTCTCCTGCTTGAGCGAACGCTTTCGTGGTGGTTGAACCAGAAAGATCGGCATCAACCGCTACGATCGGCAAGCCCTGTTCGTAGAGTTCTGCCAACGTTTTGCCATAGGCAGCGCGGGTAGCTTTCTTTTCCTGTGCTTGCGTAGCATCTGCTAGTTTAATCACCGTCTACCTCGCTTTCGAGTTCTGCAAGCGCCTGTTCGGTCTGCTGCGCATCGGGAGCTTTACCGTGCCAGCCTACTTGATTCTCCATGAAGGAAACTCCTTTCCCCTTCACAGTCTTTGCGATGATAGCTTGAGGTTTTCCTGTTGCTTTGCGTGGCAATGAAGCAAAGAGAGCGATAAGAGCGTCGATATCATGCCCATCAACGTGATGGACCTCCCAGCCGAAAGCAGCGAACTTCTCATCGAGCTCACCAGCAAAACACACATCACAAACCTGACCATCGATCTGCAATCCATTAGAATCAACGATCGCGATAAGATTGCCGAGTGCCTCAGCTGCAGCGAAATTGGCCGCTTCCCACACCTGGCCTTCTTCGCATTCGCCATCGCCCAAGACCGTATAGACCTTTTGATCGCCCCCTTTAAGGCGAAGGCCAGCTGCGAGCCCCGCAGCAACCGAAAGGCCCTGTCCGAGTGAACCGGTAGATACTTCCACGCCAGGAAGCAACTTTGAATCGGGGTGACCTTGAAGCCTGCTTCCGAGCTTACGAAGGGTCTTGAGCTCTTCTTTGGGGAAGAATCCAGCTTCTGCAAGCGCCGCGTAGAGCGCAGGAGCTGCATGACCCTTCGCGAGGATGAAACGATCGCGCGTATCAGAAGAAGGATAAGCGGGGTCGTAGGTCATAATATCGCCAAAATAGAGCGCCGCCAGGATATCGGTGCACGAGAGAGACCCTCCTGGATGCCCACTGCCTGCTTCGTGGATCATCTCGATGATGTCCTTTCGCATGGCGTTGGCTTTTTGTTTTGCATGAGCAGATGCCATGGATTTCCTTTCGAATGAAGATGCGATTATTGCGAAGCGCGCCAACGGTGATATCCAATAACGAACTGATCGATATCACCATCGAGAGCAGCATCAACGTTTCCGCTCTCGATATTACTACGAGTATCCTTGATCAGTCGATAGGGATACAGCACATAGTTACGTATCTGGCTGCCAAATGAGTTGTCCATCTTCTCGCCCTTGAGCTCAGCAAGTTCCGCAGCCCGCGCCTGTTCTTCATGCTCATAGAGCTTACCGCGCAAAACACGGAAGGCTGCTTCTTTGTTTTGAAGCTGCGACTTTTCGTTTTGACAGGTGACCACGATGCCCGTGGGGACATGCGTGAGACGCACCGCTGAATCGGTCGTGTTCACGCTCTGTCCGCCCGGCCCGCTTGAGCGATAGACGTCCACGCGCACGTCATTTGGATCGATCTCGATCTCGATGTCGTTCTCTTCGAGTACGGGAACCACTTCGACTGCAGCAAACGTGGTATGGCGGCGCTTCTTCTCATCGGTAGGTGAAATGCGGACCAAACGATGAACGCCCGTTTCACTGCGCAACATACCATAAGCATGACGCCCTTCGATCTGCATGCTCACACGATCGAGCCCGATCCCTTCCCCTGGGACAAGATCGAGCAGTCTCGTTTTCCAGTCTTTCTTATCGGCATAATGGGAATACATCTTGTAGAGCATCTCAGTCCAATCCTGAGCCTCCAATCCTCCACTGCCTGGATGAATCGTAAGGATCGCACCGGAATCATCATACGGCCCATCGAACCACGATTCGATCTCGAACGCATCGAGCATCTCCTCAAGACGCGTAAGGCATGCATTCTCTTCTTCTTGAAAGCTCTCATCTTCTTGAGCAAGCTCTGAGGCAGTCTGTGCATCTTCAAGCAACTTTTGCGCCGAAGCATAGCGCGTGAGAAGATCGCGAACATCGGAAGCGCGCTTCGAAACGCGCTGGGCTCGGTCGATATCGTCCCAGAAATCCGCTGCGGCGATCTGGGTCTCGAGTTCTTCAAGTTCGCCTTCGCATTCATCGATATGGAGAAAACCGCGTGCATCGCCAAGGCGTTTGCGCGCTGCATCAAGCGTGATCATAGATGGGAAACCTCATGCATTCAATCTAATGTGATACCACCATAACGCACTTACGCATGAGCACCGTGGCATTTCTTGAATTTCTTGCCACTGCCGCAAGGACACGGATCATTACGGCCCACATTCGCATAAGGATCGTTCTTGTCCTTCTCAACAGGAACATTGCGCGCAGGCATGGATTCCTTGGGGTTTTCCGCTGGCATCCCCTGCGCCTGAACAGCCGCCTGACGGACACGCTGCGCCTGCGTTGCACCCGAATTAAGGCTCTCTTCAGGATTGGAATAACTCACCGCACCATCAAGCGGCGTTTCCTCGACCGGCGTTACCTCTTGAACCACGATCGGAGCACGAAGCAAAAAACGCAAGAAGTCTTCGTAGATCGAAGAAGTAAGCGCCTGGAACATCGCATGCGCCTCTTCACGATACTCAACGAGCGGATCTCGCTGACCATAGGCGCGTAAGCCAATCGAAGCTTTCAGATAGTCCATATCTTGCAGGTGCGCCATCCATTTCGTATCGATGAAGCGAAGCATGACCTGAGACTGAATATCTTCGAAGATCGGACCGATCTGCTCTGCGCGTGTATCGTAGCGATCCTGGAAGTATTCACAAATAAGATCGATGAGCGTATAGGCGTTGTCATCATGATCGAGGTTCTCTACCTTAAGATCACTACTGCCCGTCATCTGCTCAAGCCATTGATCGAGCGGCTCGATATCCCAGTCGTCGCTAGCCATCTTCGGCGAAACCCATTCGAGCACATTCGCCTCTACCGCGTCTTCGATGATATCGGGGATGCGTTCGGTAAGATTCTTCCCCTCAAGGATCGCATTGCGCTCCTTATAGATAGCCTTACGCTGCAAGTTCATGACATCATCGTATTCAAGCACGTTCTTACGTGCAGAGAAGTTCACCGATTCGACCTGACGCTGAGCGGTCTCGATCGCTTTCGAGACCATCGAAGCCTGGATAGGCTGATCTTCGGGAAGATGTGTTTTTTGCATCATGTTCGAGATCGAGTCCATTTTCGAACCACCGAACAAGCGCATGAGATCGTCTTCAAGCGAAAGATAGAACTGCGTGACGCCTGGGTCTCCCTGACGTCCAGAACGACCACGGAGCTGGTTGTCGATTCGACGGCTCTCGTGGCGTTCGGTACCGATCACGCACAGACCACCAGCAGCCTTGACCTCGATCTTCTCCTGATCAGTAATAGCAACCGCACGATCACGGGCTGCCTCATATTGTTCCGTAGTGGGCTCTTCGCCCTCTTCAAGCTCTTCCGCCAAGAATTCCTGCGCAAGCACATCGGGATTGCCGCCCAGCAAGATGTCCGTACCACGACCAGCCATGTTCGTTGCGATCGTTACCGCGCCCTTGCGCCCTGCCTGAGCAACGATCGAAGCCTCACGCTCGTGATTCTTTGCGTTCAGCACCTCGTGCTTGATGCCACGCTTAGAGAGCAAGCGGCTCAAACGTTCTGAACTCTCGATCGAAACCGTACCGATCAAACAAGGTTGACCATGGGAGTGACGCTCAGCGATATCGTCTGCGACCGCATTGAACTTCGCATCGATCGTACGATAGATAAGGTCGTTCTTATCATCACGAACGACTGGGCGATTCGGCGGAATAGGCTGAACAGGCAGATCGTAGATCTGACGAAATTCCGAGTCTTCAGTCATAGCAGTACCGGTCATGCCAGAGAGCTTGTCGTAGAGCCTGAAGAAGTTCTGCAACGTGATGGTTGCAAGCGTTTGATTCTCCTGGCGCACGAGCACATGCTCTTTCGCCTCGAGCGCCTGATGAAGACCTTCAGAATAGCGACGACCTTCCATGATACGGCCTGTGAATTCATCGACGATCTTCACTTCGCCATTTTGCACAACGTAGTCGACATCGCGATGGAAGAGGAACTGCGCTTTAAGCGCCTGCTGAAGATGATTAGGCATCTGACCTGAAGGATCGCCATACAAGTCTTCGATACCAAGCTGGAATTCAACCTTTTCAAGAC
This sequence comes from uncultured Eggerthella sp., assembly GCA_900542525.1. Lineage (GTDB taxonomy): Bacteria > Actinomycetota > Coriobacteriia > Coriobacteriales > Eggerthellaceae > Anaerotardibacter. The sequence continues at coordinate 53,696 of UQNZ01000005.1, read as the reverse complement.
CTGCTTCAGTGGTGTAGATGGTCTTCTTCGCTTCATCCATTTCGAAATCCACGTTGCGCCGAAGCGAAGGGACGATAGCAGCGAACTTCTGATAGAGCTCGGCTGCCTGCGAACCTGCACCAGAGATGATGAGCGGCGTACGCGCTTCATCGATAAGGATCGAGTCAACCTCGTCTACGATCGCAAAACTATGACCACGCTGGACGCGGCGATCCGCACGTGCGACCATATTATCGCGCAAATAGTCGAAACCAAATTCCGAGTTCGTGCCATAGGTCACATCGGCCTGATACTGCGGAATCTTCTCTTCAGGATCCATTCCGTTTTGCAGAAGACCAACCTTCATGCCAAGAAACTCGTAGACTTGTCCCATCCACTGACTGTCGCGTGCGGCAAGATAGTCGTTTACGGTAACGATATGCACATTGTTCCCAGGAAGCGCATTAAGGTATCCTGCAAGGGTCGATACGAGCGTCTTACCTTCGCCCGTCTTCATTTCAGCGATCTTGCCATCATGAAGCGCCATGCCGCCGATGAGCTGCACATCGAAGTGGCGAAGTCCGAGCGTGCGCTTGCTCGCTTCTCTAACCGCAGCGAATGCTTCTGGCAGCACATCATCAAGCGTCTCACCCTGATCGAGACGTTCGCGCAATTCAACGGTCATATGCGAGAGCTCTTCATCGCTTTTCGCCTCCATGAACGGCTCGAGCGCGTTGATGCCTTCGACCACTTTCTGATAGTTCTTCAAAGGCTTATCTTCGCCCATGCTCAAAAGCTTGGTAAAGAATCCCATTAGAGGGCCCTACTTTCTCTTTAAGATCACGGTCGCGCAGAAACGCGCCCCACGCGACCGCTATGGTTACTCATCCGTTTGCGCCATAATGCGCTCATTTGATCGGTAACATTGTACGCTTTTTCATCCAAAAGCCCTACTTGTGCATCGAACATACATTAAGTTCAGGCGCGCTTCCACAAGCTCACCACGGAATCTAAGAAGCGTCGGCAAGGATCACATCGTAGAGCTTGCGAAGCTTGACGGTTCCTTCGATGCCGAAGCGATCGATGAGGGCGCGTCTGCATACGAAATACTCGTTGAGCGCTTCACCATGGCGACCCAGCTTCCAAAGCGTGAGCATGAGAAGATAGCATACATCCTCGCGTGTCGGCTCATTGTCGAATGCGAAACGGAAATAGCGCAATGCAAGGGCAGTCTCGCCTATTTTGCGCAGCTGCTCTCCCCCGTTGACAAGCGCCTCGATCAAACGATCATGATATTGCTTGCGTGATGCGAGCACTTCAGCAGTTTCATCTCCTGGCAGAAGCGGTCCGCGATAGATATCCTCGATCGCTTCTATCGCCTTCTCGTAAAGCGGAATATCGAGCGTCTCATAACGAAGGCGCTTGCAAATCGAGGTTAAGAGCTGCGTATCGGTTTCAACAAGCGCGGAATTGAGCGCGACCGACTGAGGGTAGCTCTCGAAGAATGGACAATCGCCATCACGATCGAGAATGCTCTTGTTAAGCAAACTCCACATCGAATACAGGCTTTGACGCGCATTGCGCTCGGACGAATTCGGCCACATCGTTTGCTGGATCCAAGGGCGAGCAACTTCACGGCCATCATTTATTGCCAGAAGCGCGATCAGAAGACGAAGCTGTTTGCGCACTTTAGTCTTGATCATGATGCCTGGATCGCGTGCTTCGATCTCAAAACGCCCGAACATATTGATGCGCAAAGCCTTCTTTCCTGCAGGCGCAAGCTGATCGAGCGGTTCGTCATCGCAGCAGACGAGCAGATTCTCACTCTGGTGCCCTTGTCTCCAGGTACGACGCTGTGCGATGAGTGATTCCCGCAGCGTTTGGATACGAGTCAGAATCGCATCATTGAGGAATTGATACACGCGCTCACCGAAAAGCACGTGTGCAGAATCAAATAGCAGCAACTCGATACTGTTGGGAACAAGAAGTTTAGTACAACGCACTAAAGAACGCGTCATCAAATGCTCGAACTCTGTGAGCATATTCTGCTCCCGCTCTTCCAGCTCATCGAAAAGACCTGATCGATTTCGCTCTTTTAGCGTTTCTTCCTCTAGATGGTCAGTCCATACAAAAAGCAGCATCCGCGCAAAGACACAGAGTGCAAAGAGGCTCTCTTTCGCACTGTAGCCACTGCTCGTAAGTGCTTGGAGCTTCTCGAAGCCCTTGAGAGGGTCCTCGAGCGCATAGGCAAGCATCCGTACCAGATCGCGCGAGAGCATCGGCCGTTCGGGCGCGTGAAGAGAAGAGGCGTTTCCTAGCTGCTGAATGCATGATGAGATCAAAGAACTCACCCGCACTCGGTCATGACTCTCAATGCCAACGAGCAGGATATAGACCAGCGCTTCACTGAGTTCAGGGCATGATCCACCCGCGAATACGAGCGATTCACCTGAAAGAGGAGCGGGCTTCTTTTGCTCAGAGATGAACTGAGGCGCCGCGTGCAAGAGCCTTTGAGCGCTTTCTGCTTCTCCTATCAAAGCAAGCGCAAGAACGATCGCTCTCATTCTTCTTTCGGAGCTGAAACGCTCACGTGGAAGCGTACGAGCGAGCGCGAGCAGCGCAAGAGGCTTGCCCGCATAGAGAAAGCTCATTGCGTGCGTATCGAAGAAGCTGGCGCGTTTCGTAACTTGCGACAACCCACAAGCAAGTTGCGTTGCAAGCTCCAATCGATCGCGTTTGAGCAAATGCTTCAGCAAGCATTCAACGAGCAGCTCATCACTTTCGAACATACCGAGCTTTACGCGCATATCCGAAAGATGCTTGCACAAGAGCATGAATCGCTCCTTTTCCGAAAGAACCACACAGGAAAAGAGCGGACTGAGCGGCGTGATGCCAACATAAGGATACGCATATTCAAGATCACACATGAGTGCACTATCAAACGCTCCTACATAGGTGCTGAGCTCATGAAGCGCACCTGTTTCAAGCATGAGCATGATGAGGGTCAAAGCCTCCACCGAAGATGTTATCTCTTGCTCCATCAGCGTATCGAAAAACAATTTGTGCGCCTGCGCTGCGCTTCGAGGATAACCCACTATCGCGCTCAAATTCGATTCGTTCTCAGCTATCCCCCGCTTATGCGCCTCATCTTCTTGAAGCGACCTTGTTCTAATGTTTCGCTCATGCTTGTCGAGCAAAAGAAGTTGTGCATCGATCACTTCAGGATAAGGCTTTTTGATCTTCATCCACCGTAGATCTTTAGTGGTCAGGATAACCTCATCGCCCGCGTCAAGTATCGCATCGACCACAGAGCATAAGGTTGAAAAGCGATCTATGCCAAGCGTAGGGCAATTGTCGATGATGAAGAGCCTCGATGCACCCTCGCTCTTCCCTTGCGACTCTGCTTTCATCAACGATTCTTTAGCCCGAGCCTCATCAAGCGAAATGAGAAAGGTCGGTTCGCTCGCATCAATCCAGAAGACCGCCTCATCTGCAAACACTTCATGCGCATATTGATATGCTAAAACCGATTTTCCGAAGTGCGCTGGGGCACAGATAACGCGCAAGGCCCTCCGGCGCGCAAGGAGCATAGCAAGCAGACGTTTACGGACAAAAAGAGGGGTGCGCGATTCAGTGAACGCGTGTTCTATCGCTTGATATTCCGAGATGTCTTCCAGCATAAGAAGCACCTCCTTGTAAGACTGCAAACACAGCTCATAAGAATTTTTGCATGCTATCACAACTAAAAATATGAAACAAGCAGGATAAACTCAGCCACAAAGCAAAGATTCGAGAGAGATGGCAAGCTTGAGCATCCTCGCATTTTCGCTCTACGTAACAAATTCTGCAAGATGACAAGAAAAAGGCCAAGCATGATGCTCGGCCTTTTTTGCTTCAACTGGTAGCCCCGACCGGATTCGAACCGGCGATCTCCGCCTTGAGAGGGCGGCGTCCTAAACCGCTAGACGACGGGGCCATGTTGGCTGGGGTGGAAGGAGTTGAACCCTCACATACGGTACCAGAAACCGCTGTCCTACCATTAGACGACACCCCAATGAGCGTTGCGCCACAAGAACTTGACGCGAATCGGTATATTATCGGTATTAGTTACATTCGTCAAGAAAGAACGAGCACTTTTTCCAAGGGTGGTATCTTTACCCCTCTCGTCCACCTTATTCTCGGCATTCGCAGACGAAACGAATCTCTTACGCAGGATGTCTACTTCTTCTTTGAACGCTTGTTCTTCTTGCCCTTCTTGCACTTGCAATCAGCATCGTGATGATGGTGATGATGCCCATGCCTACCGTCACAGCAGCAATCTTCGCCATGATCCTCCCCGCCATCAGCGAACAGATAGCCATGCTGATAGGGATCGCTTTCCACATAAAGATTGATCGGATAAGTGAGGTATTCGACCGGGCGGAGCTGATCGACCGTGATGTACCCTGCAGGCGCATCGATCACCGTTGGAATGCGGTTGACGATATCGGCGCACGTGTGCTCGACCGTCGCTGGTTTTGTGACCGCAAATTCCGTATCAGGCTCGCCAAGGATCTTCCAATCGCAAAGATCGCCATCATCAGGACCATACACCTTACCGATGCATTGCGTCACGATGACGGGTCCTTGATGGGTCTCAGTAGTGACCACGGCGCTCATGCCAATGCATTTTCCTGCTGGGATGGTCTTACCCATCGTCTCGGAATAGGTATCAACCTCAGCGATGAACGGAACGCTCTTCTGTGTCTGGCTCTTGATTGTCCATCCCATCAAATTGCAAAGAGACTCGTTCGAGTTCCACACATACGAAGGCTCGATCTCGTCAGGGTGCGCAAGCGTCTGCTCGAACTCTTCAGGAGTAAGACCCACGCCATGCGCTTTCGCAAGCGCAAGCCCATAATCTTCAACGTTGTAGCTGGTAGCGCCTTCGATACGATCGATACGATGAACACCACCCGCAACACAACCGACCATGTTGATCCAATAGATATCTTGCATACCAGCACCCGTAACCGTGCAGTTGCATTCTTTAGCGAGCGCGTCGATACGATTGGTTATCTCGGGCGAAGTAGTCCAAGAGTAAATTGCTTCTTCGCAAGTGGTTACCACGTTAATGCCGCGCGAAACACAGTCAATGAGCGCCGGCTCGATGTCCTTCATGAAGCTGAAGAGCGTGACCACTGCAATCTGCGGATCGCATTCGTCGAGCACCTTATCGGCATCATCCGATATGAGCACCCCAAGCTTCACACCCAGCTGAGCATAGTCTCCTACGTCCATACCTATGATCTCTGGATTCGTATCGATCGCCCCAACGATCTCGGCGCCATTCTCATAAAGATAGCGAAGCGTATATTTCGCCATCTTGCCACATCCGTATTGCACAACCCGAATCTTTTCTTTATTCATGGCTGCTCCTTCCCTTTGATTGACCCCAATACTAACAAGCTACTCTACATGGATAAAGAGAACTCATTAATTGTAATAGTTGTGTTTCCTGGCAAACAAAAAGCGTGAAGGTAAACACCCTCACGCTTGAAAGCCTTTTGTCCACAGGAACAACTACGGAAGCAGAAGCTGAGCGATCTGCACCGTATTGAGCGCTGCACCCTTGCGGATCTGATCGGCAACAACCCAGAACGCCAATCCGTTCTCAACAGAAGAATCCTTGCGCAGGCGTCCAACAAAAGTGTCATTCGTGCCGGCAAGCAATCCAGGCATAGGGTAGAGCTTGTTATCCGTATCATCCATGACGACCACATTCGGCGCCTTCTCAAGTGCCTCACGCGCCTGTTTTGGCGTGATATCGCTCTTGAATTCGACGTTGATCGATTCACCATGGCAACGAAGCACAGGAACACGCACGCAGGTTGCGCTTACCGCCAAGTCATCATCATGCATGATCTTCTTCGTCTCGACGACCATCTTCCACTCTTCCTTCGTAGAAGCATCTTCCATGAACACATCGATATGCGGGATCACATTGAATGCGATCTGGTGAGCAAACGCATCGACAGTAAGATCTTTGCCCTCCAGGAATTCACGGGACTGCTCGTAGAGTTCATCCATAGCCGCAGCGCCTGCGCCTGATGCTGCCTGATACGTCGAAACGACCACGCGCTTGATAGGAGCGATATCATGAAGCGGCTTCAAGGCAACCACCATCTGAATAGTGGAGCAATTCGGGTTCGCGATCACGCCATTGTGCCACGTAACGTCTTCAGGATTGACTTCGGGAACCACGAGCGGCACATCTTCATCCATACGGAACGCGCTCGAATTGTCGATCATGACCGCTCCCGCTTTCACAACCGCTTCGCGCATCTGTTTCGATACACCTGCGCCCGCCGAAAAGAGAGCGATATCGACCCCTTCGAAGCTTTCTGGGGTCATCTCTTCAACGACCAGCTCTCCTGCAGGAACTTGCCCGCAGCCCTTGAAAGGAAGCTTCTTGCCTGCAGAGCGAGAAGAAGCAAGCGCACGCACCTCAGATGCGGGAAAATCGAGGTCATGCAAGACTTCGAGGAATTCGCGACCAACTGCGCCTGTAGCGCCTGCGATAGCAACAACAGGATTTGCAGGGATTTCATTTGTCCAAGTCATGATCTAACGTCCTTTATTCATCTTTGCAGCGATCTCTTCCGCGGAAAGCTGCGTTTCTTCAAAAATGGTATCTGAATCGAGTCCGAATTCGGTATGGAGGCACTGAACCGCTGTGTCAACTTGATCGCCATCGACCACAACTGAAATACGGATCGGGCTGGTGGAGATCATCAAGATGTTGACCTTGTTGTCAGCAAGCGCTCTGAACGCACGCGCAGCAACACCAGGACTCGATTTCATGCCCGTGCCAACCAGAGAAACCTTCGCGATATTCTCATCCACGAAGACCTCTGAGGCGTTGAGCTCCTTCGCGATCTCATCCACCGCTGCAAGCGCAAGATCGCGCTGCGAGCCTGGGAAGGTGAAGCTGATGTTAGCGTTGCCGCCGCTCGTTGCGTTCTGGATGATCATGTCAACCGAAACACGGTTGCTCGCAAGAAGCGCAAAAACGCGCGCTGCCATGCCTGCTTCATCCGCAAGACCACGAATGGTGACCTTCATCTCCGATGTATCGTGGGCAATGCCCGTGATAATGGCGTGTTCCATGTTTGGAGCAACCTCCTTGACGATAGTTCCCGGCTCATCACTAAATGCCGAACGGGAATGAATGACCACCTTGTATTTGCGCGCAAATTCGACCGCACGCGATTGCAGGACTCCTGCACCTTCGCTCGAAAGCTCGAGCATATCATCATAGGAAACCACATCGAGTTTGCGAGCACGCGGAGCCACACGCGGGTCTGCCGTATAGATGCCGTCAACATCCGAATAGATCTCACATACATCTGCATCGAGACCCGATGCCAAAGCAACCGCCGTAGTATCCGAACCGCCACGGCCAAGCGTAGTGATATCTCCATCATGCGTAAGACCCTGGAAGCCTGCGACCACTACGATCGCACCGCGGTCAAGCTCTTCACGAATACGATCTGCCTGAACGATCTCGATCTTCGCACTGGAGAATTCATCGTCCGTAACGATGCCTGCTTGCCAACCCGTGAAGCCCATGGCCTCATGGCCGAGCGCTTGGATAGCCATCGCCAGCAACGCCATGCTGACCTGCTCGCCCGTTGAGAGCAGCATATCCATCTCACGTTTAGCAGGAATGGTATTCACTGCATTTGCAAGGTCGAGTAGTTCGTCGGTCGTCTTACCCATAGCGGAAACCACAGCAACAACCTGATTTCCCTCTTCCTTCTTTTGGATGAGGCGTTTTGCAACATTCTGGATGCGTTCAGGCGAAGCAACCGAAGTGCCGCCGAACTTAGCAACAACAAGTGACATGGTTAACTTTCTTCTTAAGAAAACTGTACAACAAACATAACACAATCATGCACGGGCAAGATGTCCGCGCAGCTAGAGGAAAGTATTTTTCTGTAAGCGTAATAGTCGATGCGAAGCCAACAAAATACATAGCCTGTTTGGCTTACATCGTGCGATCTAAGCTGCTAGCCGTTCTTGAGCATGATCGCACTCATACGATCAGCGATCGTTTCACACTGGTCGATGCAGTCTTCGAACAGACTGAAGATCGATGACCAAACCATAACGCGCATGAAGTGTTCAGAATCTTCAGTGAACAAGCGTCGCATAGCTTCAAGATGGAGACGATCGGCTTCTTCCTCAAGATCATTGACCTCAACAACAGCCGCTTTGAACGGATCGGACTTACGCGCCCGCGGGAACTCCTTCACAGCACCACACAGTGCGATGCAAGACTTCTGCAATATCTTCGCGAATTCGATCGCATCAGTATGCATGAAACGCACATCGTACATATAGAAGCTCAAGATAAGTTCTTCGATCAAGTCGACCACTTCGTCGAGCGAAGAAGCGATCGAGGTGATGTCCTCACGATCAAGTGGTGGCACGAAATCGGGCAAGAGCGCATCGTGGATGCGATGATGCACTTCATCAGCTTCATTTTCGATCCGATGTGCTTCTGGTAGGTATTCCTGAAGTTTCTCGGCGCGGTCGAAGTTCTCGACCACCAGCATGAGCAGCTCTGCTTCTTTCGCAGCAAGCTCCGCCTGCGAAGCGAAGGCATCATAATAGTTGAACTTGGTGGTTCTCCGTTTCATAGGATGATAACTCCTCAAAAGCTCTGTGCTCTTAGCGCAATCCTTCGTGCATGAGGACATACACGAGTCTTCTCTATTGTAACGGTTACTTCAGCAGAAGTAGCGAAAGACACGACGTTGTTCATCACCGATCGTGGTAAGGGAGTTATGACCAGGGAGCACGAGCGTATCATCGGGCAGCTGCGAGAGACGCTTAAGTGATTTGCGCATCTGCGCATCATTGCCGCCCTCGAAATCCGTACGTCCGATAGAACCTGCAAAGAGGGTATCTCCTGAGATGAGGACGTTCGCTCGCTCGATATATTCACCGTATTCAGAATCGAGGAACAAGCAAATGCCACCAGGAGTATGACCAGGCGTTGCAATGACCTTCCATTTCATATTGCCAACCGTGAGCGTATCACCATCATTCAGCATCTTATCGACCTTGCATGAAGCAACGAGCGGACCGAAATCTGGAGCTGGTTGATTCTCGATGACCGGAGTATCGATTGCGGAGGCATAAACGCAAGCGCCAGTCGCCTCTTTCAGCTCTTTGAGCGCACCTACGTGATCGCTGTGATGATGCGTGCAGATGATCGCATCGAGCTTACGATCACCGATGAGCGCCATGATGCGGTTCACATCCGCAGATGGATCCACTACGAGCAAACCTTCGCCATCGCTGATGAAATAGGTGTTGTTCTGGATCATTCCTAAAATGAGAAATTCGATATCCACGCAAGCGCCAGTAACGATGAAGCCGCGCTCTCCACGGGTGATCTCTATAGTTGACATGGACAATCCCTCCTTTTCACTGCCGTAAAACGCAGTAAGCCCTTATTTTGAATCCGAAGTCGCATTCGGCATCATGCGCCGCGCCTCGAATACCCCTTCGACCGACTGGAGACGCTGCAGGATGCGCGAAATAGCGGTCGTGTCTGAAACTTGAAAGAGAAAACGCATCTCGACCATGCTATCACGATGAGTGGTAGAAGAGACTGAGAGCACGTTCGCTCCATTATCGGCGAAGACCTTCGCTACATCGAGAAGCAGATTCAGGCGGTCAAGCGCCTCGATCAAGATCTCGACATTGAAAGAAACCTTGCCCGAAGGCGCAGTATCAGCCCAATGCACCTCGATGATGCGTTCGGGATGACGCCTGAGATCCTGCGCATTCGGACAATCGCTGCGATGAACCGAAACACCGCGTCCGCGCGTGACGAATCCAACGATGTCATCGCCAGGAACCGGGTTGCAGCAGCGCGAAAGACGCACGAGAACATCATCGATGCCGCGCACCACGATGCCGTTATCCGCATGCGTCTCATGTTTCTTCGGGCGCTTGACGCTCGTGAGCATAGGAGGCATCTTGCCTGTTGAGGAAGCTGAGGTGCCAATACCAGGCTTTTCAGCATCTTCGGTTCCCTTGTCGACCAGGATCTTCAACAAGCGGTTGGCAACGAGCTGTGCGCTTTCCTTGCCGTTGCCGATCTTGACGAGCATATCATCGGAATCCTTGAACCCAAGGGTCTCTGCAACCTGCTTGATCGCACGCATCGATTGCGCCGAAGAGATGCCCAGCCCGTGCTTGCGCATTTCGCGCGTGAGCTTATCGTGCCCTGCTTGAAGATCGTCGCCACGGGAGATCTTCGAGAAATACGAACGGATCTTCGAACGTGCAGAAGGGGTCTTCACGATGTTGAGCCAATCGCGCGAAGGACTGGCGCTCTTCTGCGTGAGGATCTCGACGCGATCGCCCTGTTGAAGTTCGTAGCTGAGCGGCACGATGCTGCCATTGACCTTCGCGCCCACGCAGTGGTTACCTACTTCAGTATGGATCGCGTAAGCAAAATCGACCGGCGTGGAACCGACACGTAAGCTGAGTGCTTTGCCCTTCGGGGTGAACACGTAAACTTCTTTCGGTGCCAAGCCAACTTTGAGCGATTTCAAGAACTCGCGCGAATCCTTCGTCTCGTCTTGCCAGTCGACCATCTCACGCAGCCAGGCGATCTGTTTCTCGAGGTCCTTATCGCCCTTGCGTGTGCCGCTTTCCTTATAGCGCCAATGAGCTGCAACGCCATATTCGCTCACGCGATGCATCTCTTCGGTTCGGATCTGCACCTCGAGCGGACGGCCAGCAGGACCGATGACCGTGGTATGCAGGCTTTGATACATGTTGAACTTCGGCATGGCGATGTAGTCTTTGAAGCGCCCTGGCATCGGGTGCCAGAGCGTATGAACCGCACCGAGCACCGAATAGCAATCGCTCACGGAGTCTACGATGATGCGCACCGCGATCAGGTCGTATACCTCAGAGAAGCCTTTGCCCTTCTTCGTCATCTTCGAATAGATGGAGTAGAGATGTTTCGGGCGCCCCATGAAGCGCGCCTCAACGCCGATCTTCTCCATTTCCTCTTTCAGGATGTCGATGACGTTCTGCAGATATTCCTCGCGCTCATGGCGGGTTTCTGAAACCATGCGCGAAACCTGTTTGAATTTGTTCGGCTCAAGATAGAAGAAAGCGAGGTCTTCGAGTTCCCACTTGATAGAGCTGATACCAAGGCGGTGCGCGATCGGCGCATAGATCTCGCGCGTTTCGCGTGACTTGAAGATGCGTCGATCTTCGCGCAGAGCAGAAAGCGTGCGCATGTTGTGCAAGCGGTCGGCAAGCTTGATGACCACCACGCGAATGTCGCGATTCATCGCTACGAGCATCTTGCGGAACGTCTGTGCTTGCTCATCGTTCAAGTCTTCAACCTCGATCTTCGAGATCTTCGTCACGCCGTCAACCAGCTCTGCGATCTGCGGCGAGAACTCTTCTGCCACCTGTTCTTTAGTTGCCGCAGTATCTTCTACGGTATCATGCAGAAGCGCCGCACAGAGCACTTCGACATCCATGCGCAGATCAGCAAGGATGATAGCGACCTCGACCGGATGAATGACGAAAGGCTCGCCCGATTTGCGTTTCTGGTCTCCATGCGCTTCGGAAGCGAATGCAAAAGCGCGCTTCAAGAGCGCCTGTTCATCTTCGTTCAGATAGCCTGCGGTAAGCTCAAGGAGCGCCTCGAAGCGCTCTTCAGCTGAAAACCCCTGCGGCGCAGTAGTAGCTGCAGCGATGAAGGGATCGATCGAGGTCGTGCTGCCCGATGGGTTTTGTGTTGCGTTCTTAGGCGGCATCTCACTACCTCTCTTCTTCAGTGTGCGGCATAAGCGGCTTTTGGACACAGCGCTCAAGCTCTTCAGCGGAGCAAGCAAGCACCCAATCCTTGAAACGATCGAAGGAAGCGATCTCGTCCACGCCTTCGCGATAGCGGACACTGTCTATCAAATCCACTTTACCTTTATAGTCTACGACATGAATGAAGTGATGCGTATTGTTATTCACCTGTTCGGTACGCGTTTCGACCAAACCAAGCTCTTCGAACACCGCGACGCCCGAGCGCGTCTGATCGATAGAGACTGAGAAGGTCGGGAACAGCGACGTAACGCTTCTTGCAAGTTGATCGAACGCGAACGCATAGAAGCGCTCCTCACTCGCCTTCTGCTGACGACGCAACTCACGATAGATCTGTGCCATGTTGTCGTGCGTGGGCGTCATCTCGTGCAAGATCGATTGGTTGATCGAGCCATCATTGCGCCCGAAGAGCAGATGGATGAAAGCATCCTCCCCATCGCGCCCTGCGCGTCCGCTCATCTGGTTGAACTCAACTTCTGAAAAGGGCATATGGTAGAGCACCACATGGCGGATATGAGGAAGATCGACCCCTTCGCCGAAGGCTGAGGTGGCAATGAGCACGCCCAGTTCGTCATTGCGGAACAGTTCTTCGATCCGGTTGCGCTCCGCGCGAGTAAGCCCGGCGTTATAGAAGCCGATACGCCACGCAAGATGAGGCACCAACTCGCGCAACCGTTTGGTGAGCATGATCGTTTCCATACGAGAATTCACATACACGATCGTCTTCTCCCCCGAAGCGATGATCGAAGCAAGGTAGAGATCGCGCTTGCGTATGTTGCGCTTATCGTCGATATGCAGATTGGTGCGCGCCCGCTCATCTGTCACATAGACATCGAGCGGCAAGAGGTCGATCAAGCTTTTCGCAATCGCATCGTTAGCGGTCGCGGTAACGGCGAGAACCTGCGGATCGCCGAGCGCGTGCAGGCAATCGCAAATATGCTTGTAGGCAACGCGGAAATCCTCGCGCGCCAGTCCCACATGATGAGCCTCGTCGATCGTCACGAATCCGAATGAGCCCTTCTTTGCAAGTTCATACACATGACAAGCAAGGTATTCTGGCGTAGTGAGAATGATGTCAACACGTCCCTGCTCAAGACCGGCAAGAATACGCGTACGCTCTTCTTGCGGGGTAGCCCCCATGAGCACTTCGACGGTTATGCCGAAGCGCGAAACCACCTCTTGCAGATGGAACGCCTGATCAGAAATGAGCGCACGCAACGGATAGAGAAAGATGCTCTGTTTGTGCTGCTTGAGCGCAAGTTCGATCGCAAAGAGATGGAAGATGAGCGATTTACCTCGCCCCGTTCCCATAACCGAGAACACCGACTCCCCTGCATCGAGCAGCTCGAGCGTCTTCGTTTGCGCTTCATGGAGCGAAGCCGTTCCGATGAGAGCAGAAACGAGCTTGCTTCGCAGGGCTTGCGGTTCTCTCTTCGCAAGCAGCTCCCACTGATCGCGATTACTCTCAACGAAAGCGTCCGAAGATTCTTCCACCGCCCTAGGATAAGTAGAAGAATAGGTGTCGCAGTACGAATCGCTCAGCTCGTGAAGAAAGGAAGTGGTCGCCTGATCGCAGCCTGAGCAACCCGAAGCATCGAGCGGCGCGATATGGTCCACCATCGCTTTGACGCTTCGATAGTTCTTCCAGGTATCGATCTGCAGACGAAACACCGCATCGAGCGCGCATTTGCACCTGAGCATCTCCGTGATATTCGGACAGCGGAACATGATGGCCGCTACGCTATCAACCCCATCGGAGAGCCGTGCTGAGAGATGGTTCTTCTCAGCCCCTACCGCTTTTGCTTGTTCCAAGAACACACCTCGCGCAAGATAATGCGGAACGGCATTCTCTTGACCGAAGGGGGCAAGAAGATCGATCTTCGCAACATTTTCGAGCGTGAGCTCCGAAAGATCGACGAGCGCATCAGCTTTCACGCTTGCCTCGAAGCATTCAGCAGGAAACGTGTCGAGATACGAGCAAAGCTCACGGTAGAATTCGTCGAGATTCGCGCTCGGCAACGTGACGCCCACCGCCGCCTCATGCCCGCCGTAACGAGTGAGAAGATGCTTGCAGTGCTCGACTGCTTTGAAGAGATTGATATCCCCTACGCTTCGTCCCGAGCCGCGCGCTTCACCATCTTCGACCGTGAAGAGCAGTGAGGGCACACGATAGGTATTGACCAGGCGCGAAGCAACGATACCCTTCACACCTTCATGCCAACCTTCGCCAAAGACCACGAGCGCACGCTGACCAGCATAGCTCTGTGCCGCTTGCTCTTGGGCAACCTTGGAAAGCTCAGCCTCGATGCGACGGCGTTCGTTGTTGTTATCTTCGAGTTGCGCTGCAAGGCGCATGCATTCAGAGGGATCGTCACAAAGAAGCAGATCAAGCGCAAGCTGAGCATTGCCCATACGCCCTGCTGCGTTAAGGCGCGGAATGAGCGTGAATCCAAGGTTCACCGAACTCAAGGTGCCTGGATCTATGCCTGCCTGAACCATGAGCGCTTCGATGCAGGCGCGCGGTTCGCTATTGAGCATCGAAAGGCCTTCTGCAACGAGCGCGCGATTCTCATCCACCATGGGCATAAGATCGGCGAGTGTGCCCAGCGTTGCCAGATCGACCAGCTCGCGCCAAAGATGAGGCCTGCCAAGTCGAGCTCCTAAGGCATGAATGGCTTTGAGCGCAACCCCCGCACCCGCCAGGATCGAACTCGGGTTGTTCCCACATTTCGGATCGATGAGCGGCACCCCTTGGGGCACTGCTTCAGCGGGTTCGTGATGGTCGGTGATGATGACTTCGATGCCTTCGCGTTTCAAGTGCTCGACCTCATCGTAGGCGGCGATACCGTTATCGACGGTAATGACAAGATCGGGGCTCATTCCTATAACACGACCGATCGCCTTAGCCGAAAGACCATAGCCTTCTTCAAAGCGCAAAGGAATGAAGGGGATAACCTCTGCCCCAAGCGCTTGGAGTCCGCGCGTCATGATGGAAGTTGCCGTGATGCCGTCCACATCAAAATCGCCAAAGACGAGGATACGCGCACGGCGTTTGAGCGCGGCAAGCAATCGTTCGACGACCTCTTCCATGCCTTCTATGTCATACGGGTCGCGCCAATCGCGCACAAGCGACGGGTGGAGGAATCTTTCCACCTGCTCATCGTGAATGACCCCGCGCGAGGCGAGCGTAGCAGCTATGAAATGAGGGAGGTCGAAGGTCTTGGCAAGATGGGTTACCACCGTCTGGTCGACCTGCTTGACCATAATCTTCGCTGACATTGAGAATACCTACCATACGACTTGTTGTTCGTAGGTTATTTTCGCATATCGAAGCTTGTTTGCCGAGGTTTAATTGAAGGTGTTTTGTGTCTTTTCGAGTCCGTGCTCAACGAAGAATGCACACGCCTCTGCCCCACGGTGACAAGCGTGCTCGAACTCTTCCAGGGTCTCTTTGCGCGGTGTGGCAAGTACGAAATCCACAACGGGCATCTTTCCTGGCGGGCGACCGATACCGATGCGAACGCGATTGAATTCGCGGGTCTTCGTCTTGTCGATGATCGAACGCAGGCCATTATGCCCCGCGTGCCCTCCCCCGCGCTTCACACGAATCGAGCCAGAAGGAAGATCGAGATCGTCGTGGATGACGATAACTTCATCAGGAGAGGTGCCATAGGCTTTCATGAGATTGACAACCGGACCCCCGGAAAGATTCATATAACTTTGGGGCTTTGCGAGAACAACCACTTCGCCATCGAGCGCACGGGGTTTCACTTCAGCAACGAGCGCTCCACCCTTGTCCTTCCAATAATTCGCGCTCCATTCGCGTGCCAGCACATCGATCGTATCGAAGCCGGCATTGTGACGCGTGTGGGCGTAGTCTTCACCGGGATTTCCCAGGCCAACGATAAGGTACATCGTTAGAGCGCGAAATCAGGGTCGAAGAGCTCGGAGATAGAGCCGTTAGAGAAGACCGCGTTGATCGCATGCGCAAAGAGCGGAGCGACCGAAACCACCTTGATCTTACCCTTAGCGAGCTCTTCTTCAGGAATAGGAATGGTGTTGCAAACCACTACTTCTTCAATATCAGGATCATGAAGGCGTTCGAAGGCAGGACCCGAAAGAATAGGATGGGTCGCGGTAACGTAGATCTTCTCAGCACCGTTATTCTTGAGCGACTTAACCGCACCGATGACCGAGCCGGCCGTGTCGATCATGTCGTCATTCAGGATGCACGTTTTGCCTTCAACGTCACCGATGAGCGCGGTAATCTCGGCAGCGTTGTGCTTGGGGCGCTCTTTGTGCATGATGGCGATGCTGGCATTCGTAAGATCGGCAAGTTTCTTCGCCGCTTTCGCACGACCCAAGTCGGGGCTTACCACGCAGAGGCGCTCAGAATCGAGGCCTTTCTTATTGAAGTAATCAGCGATGGTCCAAAGCGCCGTGATATGATTGACCGGGATGTCGAAGAAGCCCTGGATCTGACCTTGGTGAAGATCGATCGTGATGATGCGATCGACGCCTGCAGCCGTAAGCATATTCGCCACGAGCTTCGCCGTGATAGGCTCACGCGCTGAAGCCTTGCGGTCTTGGCGCGAATAACCGTAATGAGAGATGACCGCAGTAACCGTACGTGCTGAAGCACGTTTTGCCGCATCGGCCATAATGAGCAATTCCATGAGCGCATCGTTGACCGATTCACCTGCAACCGACTGGATCAAGAAGACATCCGCGCCGCGAATACTATCGTTGTAGCGCGCATAGATCTCACCATTGGCGAACTTCTCAAGATGGATATCTCCTAGTTCAACGCCGAGCGCATTCGCGATCTCGCGAGCTAATTCAGGATGTGCGGATCCTGAGAAAACGGCCATTGTCTTAGTCATGTTGCTCATAGCGCATCTCTTTCTTCTTCAGTCGACTCACATCGACATATTCTAGTCAATTCAGCTTTGGTTGGTCAGGCGAACTTACCTAACGGCCGTATTATTGGTTTTTCTTCTTCTTATCGTTCCAGCCTTCGATCTCAGTCTGACGCGCACGTCCAAGTCCGAGCGCTCCCGCCGAGACATCTTTAGTGATGACCGAACCCGCGCCGATAAGAGAATCGCTTCCCACTGAAACTGGCGCAACAAGCATGACATCGCTTCCCACGAACGCGCGATCGCCCACGGTGGTAGGCCACTTCTTCTCGCCGTCGTAGTTGCACGTGATCGTGCCTGCTCCGATGTTGACATCTTCACCAAGCGTTGCGTCTCCGATATAGGAAAGATGAGGAACCTTCGATCCTTTCCCGATCGTGGACTTCTTGATCTCAACGTGCGTACCCGCTTTCGAACCAACGCACATATGAGTTTCGGGGCGCAGATAGGCACGCGGACCACAGGTAGCATTGTCGTCGATACGCGATTCGAGCGCGATCGTTTCTTCAAGCGTACAGCCATTTCCCACAACGGTATCGACCAAGCGCGAATGAGGACCAACAACGCAATCGCTTCCTACGCGCGTAGATCCGAACAAGAAGCTCATCGGCCAAATCTCGGTATCCTGCGCGATCTTTACATCGGGGCCGATCCAGGTGGTAGCAGGGTCGATGATTGTAACCCCGTTTTCCATATGAGCACTATTGATGCGTGCTTGCAAACAAGCGCTTGCCTCAGCAAGCTGCGAGCGCGAATTGACGCCCATGCACTCGAGCGGATCTTCTGCACGAAGGCAACCAACCACACGGCCAGCCTGATAGGCAAGCTCGAGCACATCGGTAAGATAGTATTCTTTCTGAGCGTTCTGGGTTGAAACCTCGTCGAGCGCTGTGAAAAGGAATTCCTTGTCGAAGCAGTAGAAGCCTGAGTTGCATTCACCGATCGTAACCTGATCATGCGTGCAATCCTTATGCTCCACGATCGCACATACCCCGCCTTGCGCATCGCGCACGATACGCCCATAGCCTGAAGGATCCTCCATCTCCATGCTCAGCACCACGACCGCAGCCTGCGAAGCTTGTTGCGCTTCCACCAATGCAGTGATCGTTTCCGGTCGAATGAGCGGGGAATCACCCGTGAGCACTACGAGCGGGCCAGGCATCTGAGCAAGCACCTCGCGTGCGGTCTTCACCGCATCCGCAGTTCCAAGCTGTTCTTCCTGAACGACGACCTGCGTATCTTCGACCAGCGGCTCGACAAGCGCGCGACCGTGACCGACAACGGTGACCACCGACTCGATGCCAGCACCATGGGCTGCATCGACCACCCAGCGAATAAGAGGTTTTTCGAGTATCTTATGTACCACTTTGGGCTTGGATGATTTCATGCGCGTGCCGGCTCCGGCAGCGAGGATGAGAGCTGAAGCTTCCATTGATCCCTTTCGATCGTTCGTTATATTCGTCAGTATAGCAACCATCTCCCCTCTTCGCAGACCTTGCTGCAAGAAGAACTATGACCGCTAGTTCGTTTCTGTTGTGTCGAGCGCCGTACAGAACGCATCGAGCAAGACGATCGCATAATGCTGCGCTGAGCGCGCCTCCCCTGCATCCAACCAGCCCTCAGCAGGCAGACGAAGCGCAAGGCGGAACGGATCGTGCGCCTTCGCCATCTCGTACGCTTGCTTCAGGCGCACGGCAAGCGTATCGATCGGTTCATATTCAACAATAGGGACTGCATCCGCCGCCTCTTCACCTCCAACGAGGATCTGAACGAAAACGGTAGATTCATCCGGATCGACAAGCAGCGAATCGGCGCTCATCACCTTGGAATTTGGGTTCGTTGCAGTCGAAAGATTGGACATGCGGGAAGCTACTGAACGCGTGAAGGGTGTTGTGCCATACAGGCAGAGCATGGTCGATTCAAGCACTTCAGCAGCGCGCGCGAATCCGAAGTGCGGGATGGGGCTGAATGAGCTATTGCCTTCCCAGGAGTGACGCAGGTTCAAAAGCGCTTTGAACGTGAATGCGCCGGCAATGCCATCGGTAGGAAGTCCGAGATTCGTCTGGAACTTGCGCAATGCCTCTTCAGTATGAGGACCGAAGATACCATCGCTTCCACCCGTGGCGAACCCGAGCGCAGAAAGAGCATTCTGCAGCACGCGCACATCTTTGCCATGGAAGAACGGGACACGCAAATAGAGCACGCGATCGCCCAGTTCGTAGGATTCATCGACGATCTTCGCCCATATCTTCGGATCGACGTTCCCATCGCTTGGTAGGTTGTGATCGCGACAAAACGCGCTCACTGCAGCAGCCGTACGCTCTTCATAGATGCCATCGATCGCGTCTTCGGCAAGGTAGCCCATCTGGGCTAAACGGCGCTGCACGTCTTCGACCGCAGCGCCTTGTTCGTGTAGTTCTACGATATCCATAGCTTACCGCCGCTTCTACTGGAGACGTTCAACGAACCAATCTGCCATCGATACCAGCAGATCGCGTGAGAGACTTGGGTCAAGAATGGTCGCAATGCGTTCTTTTGCAGAATTGACGAGCTCTTCGGCATATTCTCGCGCGTAGTCGATCGAACCGGAACGCTCCATGATCGCGACCGCTTCTTCCAGTTGTGCAGGATCTTTCGTGCGCGAAGAAAGGATCTCGATCAAGCGATCTCGTTCGTCTGAATTGCTGAGCGCATGAACGACGATGAGCGTGCGCTTGCCTTCGGTGATATCGTTGCGGAAATCCTTTTTGGTCTGCTCTTCAGTACCAACCAGGTTCAATACATCGTCTTGGATCTGGAACGCAAGGCCCGTATCGAGCCCGAACTGACGCAGACCTTCGATCTGCTCTTCGCTTCCGCCTCCCACGATCGCGCCGACCGCCAGAGGGACCGCACCTGAATAGTGTGCGGTCTTATGAGTAGCCATCGTGAAATAATCATCAAGCGAGAGATCGTAGCGGCCATCCTTCGCCCAGCCGATATCGAGCGCCTGCCCTTCAACGGTGTATTGCGCCATGGAGACAAGCTCGAGCGCAACGCGCACCTTCGTGGCATCGTCGAGCAAAGGATCGCGCATGACGATGCCGTTCACGATCGACAGCGCAAGATCACCCGCATTGATAGCGAGCCCTTCGCCGATGCGCAGATGCATGCAAGGTTCACCGCGACGCAGCTCGGCATCATCCGCGATGTCGTCGTGGATGAGCGCTGCCGTGTGGAAATGCTCGATCGCAGCAGCAGCAGAGAACGCACGACGGTGATCGCCCCCTACCGCATGAGCAGCCGCAACGCAAATGAGCGGACGGTGACGTTTGCCGCCGTTCTCGGAATAGGCAGTGAGCGGATCGTAGAGATAGCGCCCCATGTCTTCGTGCGAACCGACGGGAATGAAGGTATTGATGACCCTACCTGCAAGATCGGCATATTCATTGAGATACGTTTCAAAAACCTGGGTATGGTTGGTCTCGCTTCGCGCCACCAATTGTTCCAAATGATCGAACATCGTAGTGACTTCTGGTGAACCCAAGACCTGATTAACGGCGAGAGCCTGTGACATAGAGCTACTTTCCTACCCTGAAAACTATACTGTGATGCCTGTGCACTGAAGGCGCCTTAGCAACGAACGAGCACTCTTCTGATAAAAGGTATCTTGTTCGCTTAGCCGGCTGAATTGGTAGGAGCGGTGGGACTCGAACCCACAAGCCCAAGGGCGGCGGATTTTAAGTCCGCTGCGTATGCCAATTCCGCCACGCTCCCATTCGCATCAAGCCCATTCATAATAGCAAATTTCCCTTATGAACGCACAGCGTATCGATGAAATGCGCAACACCCGAAACGCTTAGAAAAGCAAGAATATCTTAGCGAGCACGAAACCGATAAGGCCGCAGCCCGGAAACGTGAGCACCCACGTAAGAACCATGTTGCCCGCCATACTCCATCGAACTGCGCGAATACGCCTTGAAGCGCCCACACCCATGATGGCTGTAGTGGCAGTATGCGTAGTTGAAACAGGAAGGCCCGTGAAGGTTGCGAGCACCAAGCAGCTGAACGTGGTCGTGCTCGCAGAAAACCCTTGATAGGGTTCCATCTTCACCATATCCATGCCTACCGATTTGATGATCTTCTTGCCACCAATGGCCGTACCTAGGCCCATCGCAAGCGCGCAGAGGATGATGAGCCAGAGCGGAAAGGTCACGTTCGAGGTATCCATGCTACCCATAGCCAACATGATGCCGAGCATGCTGATCGAGAGGAATTTCTGACCATCTTGCGCACCGTGCATGACAGCCACGCCTGCACCAGTGAACACCTGCGCAATACGCCATTTGTTTTGGAGCCTTCTACGGTCTGCCTTCTTGAAGAGCTTCTCGAGCAGCTTGGTGAACAGCCAACCGCCACCAAAACCGCAACAAGTTGAAACAACCAAGCCATAGACGACCTTCATCCACTCAGCGCCATTAACACCGGCAAGACCGCTCTGCAAAGCGATAGCCGCACCTGTAAGCCCAGCAATGAGAGAATGGCTTTGCGATGAGGGGATGCCGAAGAGCCAAGCCACAATACCCCACACGATGATCGCCACCATAGCAGCCGCGAGCGCAAGGAGCGCTTGGTGAGCGTTGCCACCGAAATCGACCATGTTGAAGATGGTCTGCGCAACAGCTGAACTGATGGCCGTGATGAAAATAAGGCCGATAAAATTGCAGATAGCTGCCATGACGATTGCAGGCCCTGGCCCCATAGAACGCGTACTGACCGCAGGAGCGATAGCATTAGGAGCATCGGTCGCACCGTTCACGACGGTAGCACCAAGCGTGAGGACTAGGATGATCAACAGCACAGGGTTTGACCCGAGCATCATGAGAAACGAACCAAAATCAAGCAACGGAAGCGGCCTTTCGTCTTACTTCATTGCTTGATATTCTACCGTACTTCGTTGAAGGTGAAAGCGCCGCATTAAACTTCAGGGATGGTATTGTCGAATGGTGGGAGATGCTCTTCAAGTGCCGTGATGATTCCTTGGAGGATATCCGATTCGCTGACCGTGAACGAATCTTGATCGAGTACGTCGAGCACGCACTCGAGGATGAGCATACCAGCTACGATCACGCCAGCACGCTTCGGCTCAAGGCCAACAACACGCTTACGCTCTTCTTCAGGTAGCGCTGCAAGCATCGTCGCAACGCGCGAAAGAGTCTCACGCGAAACGACCGTCTTGTGAACGCGGCTCGAATCGTAGACTTCCATCGCTTCATCCACTGAAACCACGCTGGTTGCCGTACCAGCGACCGCAACAACTCGATCTGGGCAGAATCGTTCGAACCTTATGCCCAACACTGAATGCAATTCGTCTGTAATGAATCTCTTTGCGCACGCCAACTCTTCAACTCGAGGAGGGTCCGAGGCAAGGAATTTCTCGGTGATCCGACGGCATCCGATATTGAACGAATGCGAGAACACCACGCCTGCTTGGGCAGAACCGAAGATCACTTCCGTGGAGCCGCCACCCACGTCAACCACTACCAATTGTTCGCCCGAAAATTCAGCTGAGGCACCACGGAAGGAAAGATCAGCCTCAAGTTCGCCAGGGATAACAAGCAGGTCGATACCAAGCTCCTGCAAGCGAGAAACCAGTTCGCAAGCATTGCGCGCATCGCGAGAGGCGCTCGTAGCAACCGCGCCGATCGGAATAGAAGGCACCTCTTCTTTCTGCGCGATCGCACGAACAAGCTCGCAATAATCCTTCACACAGGAAACGACTCGCTCGATCGCCTCTTCTTGAAGGATTCCCGTCTTGGAAACACCGATACCCAGATTCACGATCCTGCATTCACGAACCAGTTCTCGTTGGATCCCTTGCTCGATCTTGCACACGAGCAAACGGCATGTGACCGTACCGATATCAATAGCAGCATAGAGCATGCGCGATGCCCTCTCTTCTCTCAAAAACGATGATCGTGTGCACGTAATGCACTACGGCTTATTGTAGCCAAAGACGAAATCAAGTACCGGAGAATACCAGGTTACAGGCGTAGGAACTGCATTAGAGAGATCAGCTGTGATCGGACCTTGCTTGACAGTGGAATCTCGCGGTGCAAGCCCTTCGACCGAAGAAACCTGCTCTCCAGATTTGACCCAACCAAGCTCTTCGCGGACATACTCTTCAAGGCCTTCTTTGGTATTGAGGTATTCAACTTCAGATTTAAGGCTTGAATAGTAATCGGAAACGACCGCATATTCAGCTTCTAGCTGCTGTTGGGAACGCACTTCCTGATAATAGTTCGCTACCGGCTGATAGAGCATGACCACCGCAAGCACGAAGGTCGCACAAGCAATGAGTGCTTGCGAGGAAAAGCGCGGAGAACGCGGGTCAAGAAAGGCGAATAGCGAAGCGAAACGTGCGAAGAATCCACGCTTCTTCTTGGATGATGTACCGCTCTGCATGCGTGTAGAACGCTTATGGTTCTTGCCCATCTTCATTTCGTAGAGCGCGGGGCGGCTGCTTTGTTCGGGTCCTGGTTTTACCGGTTCGTCGGTGCCGAAAGTTTTATTGAACTGACGCTCCGCTTTTGCCGAACGCACGCGATGTGCGAGCGACTTCTTCTTGTCTTTATGCTCTGCATCCGCAGTATGATCAGTGCGATGTGCATCCTGCGCGCCAGCTGCATTTTGACGGGCGTAAGGATCGCTAGAACGAACGGCATTATGAGCTGTCGCGCTCGTGCGTCCTACTTGAGGAGCAGACGAATAGCGTGAAGGCGCCGTGGAAGCTGGCATGCTCTTAGCACCTAAGGGCCGCATGGAGCGTTCATCACGTCGAATGCTCTGATAGGAGCCACTTCTAGCTGTTGCCGTAAACGACTGCGCGAAGGATGGGTCGTAAGTGAGCCGCTCAGGATGCGATGAGCGCGCAGGCGTAGTGCTTTGACGTGCTTGGTTCAGCACAGGGCGCTGTGATGAGTTCGCCTGTGAAGCTGAACGGCGTGTTTGAGTGGAATGAGCGGTGTTTCTGTGCGCAATAGGAGGAGATTTTGGCACTTGCTTTGCACCAGAACGAGAAGACACTGCGCCACGGGCGCGTGCCTCGTCAAAGGAAAGAATATTATTATGCCTGGTCAAAGCCTATCCTCTTGCATTGTAGTTCGTTTAAAGTGTGGTTAATGCAATATGAAACTACTATAGCACAGATGACCAGGTTTTTTAAGAGGCGCGCCCAGGAACGGAAAAGGTTTCCACAGGTAGTCCCGTAGAAGCCTTTCAAATGAAACAGAGTATGGCACGCAAATGGATTGCGTGAAAGTACGCTCTATTCGTCGAGCGCCGCTGCAATCTCGTCCGTAATATCCATCGAATGATAGACGTTCTGGAGATCTTCAAGTTCTTCGAGCTTGTCAATCAGGCGCATGACCTTCTTCGCATCGGAGACCGAAACTTGCGTGGGCGTAGTAGCCTCCATGATGAATTCGGCACCCTTGGTAACCACACCCTGCTCTTCGATAGCTTTCTTGACTGCCATCAGATCGCTTGGTGCAGTGTAGACGATCCACTCTTCATCGGCGTCTTCGTAATCGTCTCCGCCAGCTTCTGCCACGACCATCATGAATTCATCTTCGTCGCCCGCTGCGCCGTTAGCGACCATGCCTTCCTTCTTGCCGCCTTCGATCTCCTTCTCGATGAAGATCTGGCCTTTGCGCTCGAACTGGAATGCGACCGAACCGCTGGTGCCCAGATTGCCGTTGGCATGAGAGAATGCCGAGCGCACATCTGCAGCCGTGCGGTTACGGTTATCCGTAAGTGCTTCGCAGTAGACAGCAACGCCTGCAGGACCATAGCCTTCGTAAACGACCGATTCGTAGTTCGCAACATCCTTACCAGTGCCAAACGCCTTATCGATCGCCGTTTTGATCTTATCTTTAGGAAGCGAGTAGCTCTTAGCCTTATCGATCGCAGCAGCCAGGGATGCATTGTTATCAGGGTTCGGGTCGCCGCCTTCTTTCGCCGCTACCGTGATGTTACGGGAGAGCTTTGAGAACAATGCCGAACGCTTTGCATCCTGAGCAGCTTTACGATGCTTCGTAGTAGCCCATTTTGAGTGGCCTGACATACACGCCTACCTTCCTATAGTTGATTCGCTAGTTGATTGAATTCCGTCTTGGAAACGAACGTAGTGTATCATACCACCTCTCCCAGACCTGCGGCGCGCGAACAGCTCCGCAATCCGCCCACGGAATGAATGCATTGGTCTGCGAATGAGCGTTCGTTCGTGTTTGCCGCCACTGCAAACAAGACACACGCTCGAGGTCCTTCCTTGCATCCGTTCACGGATTCGAAGTCGCAGGAGCGAGTGTGCTTCATTGTAGAATCGCTTCACAATCAAATAGTGAACTGTAAACGACACATGTAGCGTCTGCGCGATGCGTAAATCTGATCACGGCACAGGAGATAACGCCTTGGTCACTTCTACGCAAATGCGGGGGCGCTTCTTTTGTGTTGTACTGGCGCGATCGGATGCGAGACTTGATACGGACCCACGAAGAATCAGCGTCTCTCGACACGACCAAACCAGCGATCAGGCACGAGCTTGCGCAGTCCCGCTACAGGAAAGCGAGGAAGCTTGATGACAAGCGAAGCAAGCAATGCACAGCAAGCGCGCGGAACCGTCTCGGGCGGGCGCACTCGAAAGCCTTCAACCATCCTGGTGGTAGCTGCTTTCGCCGCGTTCTTGGCGACCTTCAACGAAACCTTCTTGAACGTTGGATTCGCCCCCATCATGGAGAGCCTCTCCGTCGATGTATCGACCGTACAATGGCTGGCAACCGCCTACATGCTGGGCGCAGCTGTCATGGTTCCCGTCTCCGCGTTCGCCTATCGCTCCTTCCCTACGCGCCAGCTTTTCTGCGCCACCACTGCTCTTTTGGTGATCGGATCCGTGATCGGTGCGCTGGCTCCGAATTTCTCGGTGTTGCTGGCAGGGCGTATCGTGCAGGCGCTGGGCACCGGCATGCTCATTCCCATTGGTATGAATATCACACTTGAGGTGGCACCGCGCGAGAAGCTGGGCACCTACATGGGCATCATGGGCGCGATGACCACACTCGGTCCGTCATCGAGCGTCATCCTTGCTGGCGTGATCCTGGCGTTCTTCAACTGGTCGATGCTGTTGTGGGTCTTCGCAGGACTTTCGCTTCTGTGCTTCTTGGCGGGCGCGATCATCTTGCGCAACATCGCACACCTCACGCATCCGAGACTCGATGCGCCTTCCGTTGCCCTGATCGCCATTGCACTCATTGGTATCCTTTATGGCATATCGACCATCTTCGGCGGAAACATCGTCTTCGCCGTAGCTTCGATCGTAGTGGGCGCTGCTGTTTTGGCGGTATTCGTTGTACGTCAGGGCAAGCTTGCTGAGCCCCTTATCGACCTGCGTCCTTTGAAGATCCCACCATTCGCCGTTGGTGTGGTGGTGAACATGCTCTCGCTCATCACCATCTTCACGATGAACATCATCGTCCCAACCTTCATGCAATCAGCTCTTGGCACGCCGCCCCTTGTTGCATCGTTGATCCTGTTCCCCGCGATCCTGTGCTCATGCGTGATCTCACCGCTGGCAGGACGTATCTACGACAAGCAAGGTCCTGGCATTCTTTTGCCGCTCGGCTTTCTCTGCATCGCGGTTTTTTCCGTATTGACCGCTGCCTTCATCGCAACGGCAAACCCCGTGCTGTTGGCGATCATCTACGTTCCGGTCATCTGTGGCTCAGCGCTCATCATCGGACCCGTTCAGAGCTATGCGCTCTCTAAGCTCTCTCCCGAGATGAACCCCCATGGCGTGACCGTTATGTCTACGGGCTTTCAGATTGCAGGATGCATCGGTTCTTCTGTGTTCGTAGGCGTCTATGCCGCTGTTGGCGCAGGTCAGGCTGCCTCTGGTGCGAGTGCGATCAACGCGATGAGCGCGGGCATGTTGGCATCGGGCGTGCTGATTGGCGTGGTAGCACTGGTCGGTTTCGTACCGCGCTCTGGATCAGGAGCAACGCGAAGAAGCCAGTTTCTATGGCGCCTCAAGCGCAAGAAGGTGCATGGGCTGGCGAGGCTCAGGATACTACAACTGCTACGGCGGGCATCGCAACGGCTGCAAATGCGCTTGCGCAGATCATGAAGACCGATGTTTACACCCTGCCTGAAGATTCGACCGTTCTGGATGCTATGAAGCTCTTCATGGAGCGCGGTATCTCAGGCGTTCCCGTGGTTGATGACCGACTTCAGGTGGTCGGTTTCATCTCTGATGGCGATGTGATGGCGTGTCTCGCCGACCAGGTTCCCGCTTTCAAGAGCGCATGGTCGTTCATCGTCGAGCGTGAGAACGAAGACTTCGATCGAACGCTCAAAGAGACCATGGATATGAACATCGGCGAGCTTTCGCGCAAGAAGGTTATCAGCGTGAATGTAGATGACGACCTGGGTGAAGTGACGCGCGTGCTTTCAGAGAATCACCTGAAGAAGGCACCCGTGCTGGACGGAAACAAGATGGTGGGCATCATCAATCGTTCCAACATCACCAAATACGCGATCGATCAATACCTCGCGCAAAATAGCTAAAATTCATTTGATGGTTACTGGCCGATTTCACGTTCGATGATGGAGGCGATCTCTTGGGCGTAGCCGAGGGCTTCTTCGTGAGTAGCGGCTTCCACCATCACGCGAACGAGCGGTTCGGTGCCGCTCGGGCGCACGAGGATCCGACCAGAACCATCAAGCTTCGCTTCAGCTTCGGCGATCGCAGTAGCAACCACCGCATTCTCTGAAACTGCATGCTTATCCGCCACACGCACATTGATGAGCTCTTGTGGGAAACGTTGCATGAGCGCCGCCGTCTCCGAAACGGGCTGATCGTTACGCAGACAAGCTGCCAGGAACTGAAGCGCCGTGATGAGGCCATCGCCCGTGGAATTATGATCGAGGAAAATCATGTGGCCACTCTGTTCGCCACCGATAACGGCGTTGAGTTTGCGCATCTCGTTCAGAACGTACTTGTCCCCCACCTGGGTTTGCACGACCGAAATGCCCGCAGCATCCATCGCTTTGGTAAAGCCAAGGTTACACATGACTGTCGAAACTACCGTATCATCGCGCAGAAGACCGCGTTTCTGCAGATCGAGTGCACAAACGGTCTCGACCACATCGCCGTCGATCTCGTTACCCAGTTCATCGACGAACATAACACGATCTGCATCGCCATCATGCGCGATGCCAATGTGGGCCCCCGTTTCTGCCAGTAGCTCTTTCACCGGCTCAAGATGCGTCGAGCCACATTTGACATTTATATCAACCCCATTGAAGCTGTCGTTGATCACATGGACCGTAGCACCCAACTGCTCGAGCGCTGCTGCAGTCGTAAGCGATGAAGCACCGTGACCAGTATCGAGCGCGATCGTAAGCTTCGAGAAGTCGAGCGTCTTATCCTGCAAGGATGAAATAGCATGCTGGATATAGAGATCGCACGCATTTTCCACAGGAAGCACTACGCCCACCGCATCTCCTGAAGGAAGACTCTCGGGATCCGCGCCACCTGCCAGAACGAATGATTCGATCTCAGCCTCGGCCTCTTCGGTGAGCTTGAAGCCCTGGCGATCGAAGAACTTGATGCCGTTGTACTCGGGCGGATTGTGCGAAGCCGAGATGACAATGCCGCCTTCAGCATGGAGTTCACGTACGAGATACGCAACGCCCGGCGTAGGGATAATGCCCGCATCAAGCACGTTACCACCCATGCTCATGATGCCCGCGGAAAGCGCATTACCAAGCATATCACCCGAAAGGCGCGTGTCCTTGCCCACTACGATGGTCTTGCCTAAGAATTCAACAGCCGCCTGACCTAGTTTGAACGCAATATCGCAGGTAAGTTCAGTGTTCGCAACCCCGCGAACACCATCAGTTCCGAAAAGTTTAGCCAAAAGAGTACCTTTCTTTTGTTGAAAGGCGCCTGGTAAAGACGCCTCGCGTATGATTCGATGCCGCATCCAAGGCGGCCAACATTCTAATGGTTACTACCGCGATTCACGAAATCGGGCTTCAGCATAACAACACCGCTTCGCAGTGCGATCTCGTCTTCGGTCATGCGCGTATTCATCTCAGCAGCAAACTCATCAAGATCGATGCCACAACGCTCCAAGAGCACCAGCAGATGATAGACCACATCGCCCGCTTCGTAGCGCAGGTGATCGATCTCGCTTGCCGGCGCTCCATCACACTCGACATCCTTTGCCGCAAGTGTGGTCTCGTGAGCCTCTTCGACAAGCTTCTTCAAGAGGTCATCAAGGTTGCCTGTGAGCAGACGATAGGTATAGCTTTCCGGCCCAGCCGTGCTGCGCGCATGGATCGTTTTCGCAAGCGATTCGAGCGCGGCACCCATCTGGCTTTCAGGCTGCTCGCCCTCGGTGAAGTAGGTCTTTTCCATGTTTGCTCCTTATAGATAGCGACTAGGCCATCTCAGAAAGGATACGCTCACGTGCCGCGCACGTTTCAGCGATCTCCTTCTCAATATCGATCGTGGGATATTCGCCATTCTCATAGAGAATAGTACCATCAACCATGGTTAGAACTACATCAGAGCCCTGTGCAGAATAGATGAGATTCTCTGCCATCGTGTGAACGGGCTGCATCCACGGCGTGTCGATGTCGAGCATGGTAAGATCGGCGCGCGCACCTACCTGCATACGTCCGCAATCGGTGCGGCCCTGCGAAAGCGCGCCGTTGCACGTTGCGACTCCGATAAGCTCTTCTGCCGAAAGCGAGACAGGATTTGCATCGCCCGCGCGCTGCATAAGCGCGAGCAGGTAAAGATCCTGGAACATGTTGTGATTGTTGTTGCTCGCTACGCCATCGGTGCCCAGTGTGAGCGTAATACCCGCCGCCTTCATGGCTTTAATATCCGCGATACCGCTGCCAAGCTTCGCGTTCGAGGCGGGACAGCACGCAACGAACACGCCCTTTTCTGCCAAGACGCTGCGGTCTTCATCATTGAGCCACACGCAGTGGTCTGCCGTGGTCGGCGCATCGAAGAGTCCCAGATCTGCCAGGTATACGGGTGGCGTCTTGCCGTGACGCTCGATGCATTCCTGCACCTCTTTTTGCGTCTCGCTCACATGGACCTGCATGCGCAAGCCTGCCGCCTTGGTAGCATCGGCTAGCGTACGCACCACTTCTGGTGTTGAGGTGTATTCAGCATGTAAGCTCATGTCGATGAGCAAGCGGCCATCGCCCGCACCATGGTACTGCGCGATCCAATGCTCGTTCTCTTTGGCAAGCGGAAGATCATAGTAGGTCATGCCTGGCTCAGAGCACACCACACAATCGCTCAAGTTACACTTCGCGCCTGAATCGAGCACTGCACGAGCGCGCGCATCGGTGCAGAAGTACATATCCGTGAAAGAAACCACGCCAAAGCGCAGCATCTCGGCGATACCGAGCAGCGTTGCATGATAGGTCGCGTCCTCCGTGATATGCGCCTCGAACGGGAAGATGGCTTCGTTGAGCCAGCGATCGAGCGGCAGGTTATCCCCGCGGCCCCGCAAGAGCGTCATGGGAACGTGCGCGTGCGCGTTGTAAAGCGCGGGCATCAAGAGCTTCCCGCGGCCATCGATCACGCGATCGAAAGCGCCTTCGGGCTGCGTGAGCTGGAAATGCGAGATCGTGCTGTCCGTCACGCCCACATAGGCATGCGAGACGGTCTTCCCTTCTTCGGTCAAGGCCGTGATGTCCTTGAAGAGCAGTGAGGTCATAAACTGCCTTTCTCTTTGTTTTTCGAATCTGTTTGAATGGCCTTATGGCAGGCCTCTGAAAAAGCGTTGATTCCATCATAAACGAAACACGCGCCCCGGGATGGGACGCGTGTTGATGTTCATGCCGTCTAGACGAATCGCGCTTGAGCAAAGGGAAGCTTACTGCTCCGAATCGCTTTCGCTAGCGGAATTACCGCCGCCCAACGTATCGGGATCGATCACGCCGAAGCCCATGTCGGAAACGGAATTGAGCAGTTCATCGAGCTCGTCAAGATTGCGCTGATACGAACGCGGCGGCAGTGCTTCGCCGAGCATATCCTCACCATCGGTAGTGAAGGTAGCCGGCTTATCGCCACCAATGAGCACCGTATCGTCCGGCGAGAAGACCATGTCGAGCAGCTGACTCATATCGTCAGCCGAAGCCGAGAAGTCGTCTTCGATAACCTTGGAAAGACCATGGTTCTCAAGACCTGCCTTGAGCTCTTCGATCGCCTTCGTGCCAATACCTTCGATGCGCAACAGCTCATCTTCAGTGTGGCCAACCAGATCAGCAACGGTCTCGATACCTGCTTCGGAGAACTTGTTAGCCCAGCGCTGCGAAACACCCAGATCGTCATAGATGTAGAGGCGTGCCTCTTCGTCGGTGAGGTTCTTCGCACGATAGCCTGCCGTGATGGAAGCGAAGTAGCTTGCATAATCCGAGCCCGCATCCATGTAACCGCTACCGTCGAGCGACCAATCCTGCGGCTGCGGCAACAGCTCTTCGATGTCGCGCAGCGCTTGCGGCGCAGAATCGGGCAGACGATCGGAATCATTCGCCGTGACCGGAACACCCTTGTAGGTGATCTCGACATCCTTGTAGCGCTTCAGACCCGTACCAGCAGGGATCGGCTTACCGATGATGACGTTCTCCTTGAGACCCTGCAGCGTATCGACCTTGCCTTCGATGGCTGCATCGGTAAGGACCTTCGTGGTCTCCTGGAAGGAAGCTGCAGAAAGGAACGAATCGGTAGCGAGCGAAGCCTTCGTGATACCGAGCAACAGCGGCTGACCCACTGGCGGATTCTTACCTTCGAGAATCATGTCGTTGACGACCTTCTCGAACTCGAAACGATTGACCTGACGGCCCGGCAGATAATCCGAATCGCCCGGATCGACAACCGCAACCTTACGCAGCATCTGACGTGCGATGACCTCGATGTGCTTATCGTTGATGTCTACACCCTGGGAAACGTACACGTCCTGAACCTGGCTGACGATATAACGAAGCGTAGTGTTGGGATCGGTCAAGCGCAACAGGTCGTGCGGGTTGATCGAGCCCTTGGTGAGCTGCTGGCCAACTTCGACCTCGCAGCCATCTTCCACGCCAGGCAGCAGCTGAGCACGCGCGGAAACGACATACTCGCGGATGTTACCCTCTTGATCGTGGATGGTGAGGATCTTGTTGTTCTTGTCGCCAGAGACCTGCAGCGTACCTGCGATCTCTGCAAGCGTTGCCTGGCCCTTAGGCTTACGTGCCTCGAAGAGCTCGGTAACACGAGGAAGACCGTGCGTGATGTCTTCACCTGCAACACCGCCGGTGTGGAACGTACGCATCGTAAGCTGCGTACCCGGCTCACCAATGGACTGTGCCGCGATGATGCCGGCAGCCGTGCCGATGTTGACCGGACGCGAAGTCGCGAGGTCCCAGCCATAGCACTTCTGGCAAATGCCGTGCTCTGCATGGCAGGTCATGATGCTGCGGTGGACGAGCGTCTCGATGCCCGCGTCTACGAACGTCTTCAGCTGAGCCACTGAATCGATGTAAGAGCCTGCTTCAGCGAGCACTTCGCCGGTGCTAGGATCAGCGATCGCATCGACCAAGCAACGGCCAACGAGCGAATCATCGATCTCACCCTTGGCGTTCAAGATCTTGCATTCGATGCCATCGGTGGTACCGCAATCGATCTCACGAATGATAACGTCCTGCGCAACGTCGACCAGACGACGGGTAAGGTAACCCGAGTCAGCCGTACGGAGCGCCGTATCAGCAAGACCCTTACGAGCACCATGCGTAGAGATGAAGTATTCGAGTACGGAAAGACCTTCGCGGAAGTTCGCCTTGATCGGGCGGTCGATGATCTCGCCCTTCGGGTCAGACATAAGACCACGCATACCAGCAAGCTGACGAATCTGCTTGATGTTACCACGCGCTCCAGAGAAGGCCATCATGTAGATCGGGTTGAACTTATCGAAATTCTCCGCCATGGCGTCGCCAACCTCTTCGTTGGCTTCGTTCCAGATGTCAACGATCTTCTTGTGGCGCTCTTCGTCGCTCATAAGGCCAAGCTCGTAGTCCTCGTCGATCGCTTCGACGCGCTTATCTGCTGCAGCAAGGATCTCATCCTTTTGCGGCGGGATGGTTGCGTCGTAGACCGAAACGGTAACGCCTGCGCGCGTTGCATAGTGGAAGCCTGCGCTCTTAAGACCGTCCAGGATCGGCTCCATTTCAGAGGTCTTGTAGCGATTGCAGCAATCCTCGACCAAGCGCGAGATCTCGGTCTTGTTCATCTCGTAGTTCAGGAACGGATAATCGTCCGGCAGCACCGCATTGAAGGTGATGCGGCCGATCGTGGTCTGGATGCGCTCGCCTGCCTTGTGCTCTTCGAATTCACCGAAAGCAGAAGCAACCTGCGTATCCTTCTTCAGACGCACCCAGATCTTCGCCTGCAGGTCAAGCTCGCAGCGCGCATCGTAGGCATTGAGCGCATCATCGAAGTCGATGAATGCACGACCCTCACCCGGGAAACCATCGCGTGCAGCCGTGAGGTAGTACAGACCGATGATCATGTCCTGAGTAGGAACCGTGAGCGGACGACCATGAGCCGGGCTCTTGATGTTGTTAGCAGAAAGCATGAGCACACGTGCTTCAGCCTGAGCTTCGTTGCCCAGCGGCACGTGAACCGCCATCTGGTCACCGTCGAAGTCAGCGTTGAACGCGGTACAAACGAGCGGATGCAGGCGGATTGCTTTGCCTTCAACGAGCACGGGCTCGAATGCCTGGATGCCCAAACGGTGAAGGGTTGGAGCGCGGTTCAGGAGCACGGGATGCTCGGTGATAACCTCTTCCAGTACGTCCCAAACGTAGCTTGCGCCACGATCCACTGCGCGCTTCGCCGCCTTGATGTTGGCTGCATACTCAAGTTCGACCAAACGCTTGATGACGAATGGCTTGAAGAGCTCAAGCGCCATCGCAGAAGGCAGACCGCACTGATGTAGCTTCAAGGTCGGGCCAACAACGATTACCGAACGGCCAGAGTAGTCAACACGCTTACCGAGCAGGTTCTGACGGAAACGACCTTGCTTACCCTTGAGCATATCGGAGATCGACTTCAGCGGACGATTGCCCGGGCCCGTTACCGGACGACCACGGCGACCGTTATCGAAGAGCGAGTCGACCGCTTCCTGGAGCATGCGCTTTTCGTTGTTCACGATGATCTCAGGAGCACCAAGATCGAGCAGACGCTTCAGGCGGTTGTTACGGTTGATCACGCGACGATAAAGGTCGTTGAGATCAGACGTTGCAAAACGGCCACCATCGAGCTGCACCATCGGGCGCAGATCAGGCGGAATGACCGGAATAACATCGAGGATCATGTCGGAAGGCTTGTTCTTCGAATGCAGGAATGCATCGACGACCTTCAAGCGCTTGATAGCCTTGGTGCGCTTCTGACCCTTGCCCGTAGCGACCACTTCGCGCAACTCTTCGGCGGTTGCTTCAAGATCGATCGCATCGAGCAAGTCGCGTACTGCTTCAGCACCCATGCCACCACGGAAGTACTCGGAATAATTCGTGCGCATTTCACGATAAAGCTGCTCATCGGGAACGAGCTGCTTAGGTTCGATCTTCAAGAAGGCTTCGAAGGCTTCATTGCGCAGCGCCTTGCGCTCGTTGAATTCTTCGTAGAGGTCGGCGACCTCTTCTTCCACCTCTTCAGGGGTAAGACGCTCTTCTTCATCGATGTCATCGACGAATTCGTCTTCCTCAGGCACGTAGTCCACCGAAAGACGACGCGTTGCCGCGATCAGGCGATCGCGCTCAGCATCGAGCTCTTCAAGGTCAGCAGAAAGTTCGTCGCGCAGTTCTTCAACGTCTTCCTCGCGCGCTTCCTTATCAACCGAAGTGATGATGGAGCTTGCGAAATAGAGCACCTTCTCAAGCTCTTTAGGAGCGATGTCGAGCAGATAGCCCAAACGCGAGGGCGAACCCTTGAAATACCAGATGTGAGACACCGGGGCAGCAAGCTCGATGTGACCCATGCGCTCACGACGAACCTTAGAACGCGTTACTTCAACACCGCAACGTTCGCAGACGATGCCCTTAAAACGAATACGTTTGTACTTACCGCACGCGCATTCCCAGTCTTTGGTCGGGCCGAAGATCTTCTCGCAGAACAGGCCGTCTTTTTCGGGCTTGAGCGTACGGTAGTTGATGGTTTCAGGCTTCTTGACCTCGCCACGCGACCAACCGCGCACATCCTCAGCGCTTGCAAGAGAGATTCGGATCGCGTCGAAATTATTAACGTCGTATTCAGTCATTTAGTTCTCCTCTCCCTCACCGATCAAGTCGCTTGGCTGTTCTTGTGCCACTTCCTCGCTGGTGCCGCCGAGCAGTTCGTCGATCTCCTGCGTGATAGCACCGAGCAGTTCTTCGCCTTCGGAAGATGATGAAGGCTCGAGCGGCGCACCGAGCAGCTCCTCTTCCATCTCTTCAGCCTCAGCAGATGCTGTAAGGTCGGAGTGAGAATGAGCACTGCCTTCAAGCTCTACGTTCAAGCACAGCGAACGCATTTCCTTGATAAGGACCTTGAACGATTCAGGCACTTCAGGAGCAGGAATGCTCTCGCCCTTAACGATTGCCTCGTAGGACTTGACACGACCGGAGGTATCGTCGGATTTGATCGTGAGGATCTCCTGCAAGACGTTGGATGCGCCATACGAATAGAGCGCCCAAACTTCCATCTCGCCGAAGCGCTGGCCGCCAAACTGGGCTTTACCACCGAGCGGCTGCTGCGTAATAAGACTGTAAGGACCAGTCGAACGAGCGTGGATCTTGTCGTCGACCAAGTGGCCCAACTTCAAGATGTAGCTCTGACCGACCGTGATGGGCTCGCGGAACTTCTCGCCCGTGCGGCCATCGTAGAGCCACGTCTTACCGGTGCGGGAAAGCTGCGGCACGAACTCGAGACGAGCAAGATCGCCGTACTTTTCCTTGTGCATGTTCACGAGGTTGCGGTTCGCCTTCTCGATAACGTCCGAGATCTCTTTCTCAGTAGCACCGTCGAATACCGGCGTTGCGACATGCATCGGACCAGCTACAACCTCATCGGTCTCCTCTGCGTCCGACCAGCCCCACTTCGCTGCCCAGCCAAGGTGGCATTCGAGCAGCTGGCCAACGTTCATACGAGAAGGAACGCCCAGCGGGTTCAGGATAACGTCTATCGGAGTACCATCTGCAAGATACGGCATGTCCTCGACCGGCAGGATACGAGAGATAACACCCTTGTTACCATGACGACCAGAAAGCTTGTCGCCCTGCTGGATCTTACGCTTCTGAGCAACGAACACGCGCACGAGTTCGTTTACGCCCGGTGCCAGTTCGTCGCCATCGAGACGTGAAGAACGGACCACGTTGATCACGCGACCACCTGCACCATGAGGAACCTTGAGCGAGGTATCGCGCACTTCACGCGCCTTCTCACCGAAGATCGCACGCAGGAGGCGCTCTTCAGCCGTGAGCTCGGTTTCGCCCTTCGGGGTAACTTTACCGACGAGCACGTCGCCCGGGTTCACTTCAGCACCGATACGGATGATGCCATCCGCATCGAGGTCGGAGATCATGTCTTCGGAGATGTTCGGGATCTCGCGGGTGATCTCCTCAGGACCGAGCTTGGTATCGCGTGCGTCGATCTCGTATTCGGAAATATGGATAGAGGTGAGCAGGTCTTCTGCAACCACGCGCTCGGAGATGATGATAGCGTCCTCGTAGTTGAAGCCTTCCCATGGCATGTAAGCAACCATGAGGTTCTGGCCGAGCGAAAGCTCTGCGCCGTCGCAAGAGGGACCATCAGCCAAAACGTCGCCGACTTCAACGCGATCGCCCTTCTTCACGATGGGCTTGTGATTCATGCAGCCACTCTGGTTGGAGCGCTGGAACTTAGGCACGAGGTATTCATCGTATTCGCCATCTTCGCGCTCGACGATGATGGTCTGACCATCAACGTAGTCGACAACGCCCGCATTCTGCGTAACGAGGATCTCGCCCGAATCGACTGCGATGCGATGCTCGATGCCGGTACCAACGAGAGGAGCGTTCGGACGCAACAGCGGCACTGCCTGGCGCTGCATGTTCGAACCCATGAGCGCGCGGTTAGCGTCGTCGTGCTCGAGGAACGGAATGAGCGAGGTAGCGACCGAGGTCATCTGACGAGGCGAAACGTCCATGTACTGAACGTTCATCGGATCGACTTCGTCTGGCTCGCCAAAAACGCCATTCGCGTCACGCGTACGGCAGAGCACACGCGCTGACTTATGGAAGACGCCGTCTTCATCGGTATAACCGAATTCGCGGGTTTCCAAATTGAACAGTTCGTTTGCCTGAGCAATCGTGTAGTTCTCTTCTTCGTCTGCCGTAAGGTAATCGATATCGTCGGTTACCTTGCCGTCGACCACGCGACGATACGGAGTTTCGATGAAGCCATAGGGGTTGATGCGTGCATACGTTGCAAGTGAGCCGATCAAGCCGATGTTCGGACCTTCAGGAGTCTCGATCGGGCACATACGTCCATAGTGAGAGGTGTGAACGTCGCGGACCTCAAAGCCTGCGCGCTCACGTGAAAGGCCGCCAGGACCAAGCGCGGAAAGACGGCGCTTGTGCGTGATGCCTGCCGCGGGGTTCGTCTGATCCATGAACTGCGAGAGCTGCGAAGAACCGAAGAATTCCTTGATCGCAGCAACGATCGGACGAATGTTCACCAAGCTCTGCGGGGTGATATCGTCGGGCTCTTGCATGCTCATGCGCTCGCGCACGACACGCTCCATACGAGAAAGACCGATACGGAACTGGTTCTGGATCAACTCGCCCACCGTGCGGATGCGGCGATTACCGAAGTGGTCGATGTCATCGGTGTGGTAGCCCTCTTCGCCATCATGAAGCGCAACGATATAGCGCATCGTCTCGATGATGTCTTCCTGCGTAAGCGTAGGATTATCGTTTTCAGGATCGAAGCCAAGCTTCTTGTTGATCTTGTAACGACCGACCTTTGCAAGGCCATAGCGCTGCGGGTTGAAGAACAAACCATCGAGCAGCGTACGTGCAGAATCGATCGTGGGCGGCTCGCCCGGACGGAAACGACGATAGAGCTCGATGAGCGATTCTTCTTTAGTGGTAGCAGGGTCGCGATCGAGTGTGCGAATGACCATCTCGGAATCACCGAGCAGCTCGATGATCTCTTCACGCGTCTCCGCGATGCCGAGCGCACGAAGCAGAAGCGTTGCTGGCTGCTTACGTTTGCGGTCGATACGAACGGAAAGCACATCGCGCTTGTCCGTCTCGAACTCGAGCCACGCGCCACGCGAAGGAATGATCTTAGCGTTGTAGATGGTCTTGTCGGAGGTTTTATCGCGCTCGGAGGAGAAATACACACCAGGGCTACGAACCAACTGGGAAACGACAACGCGCTCGGTACCGTTGATGATGAAGGTTCCGCGCGGGGTCATGAGCGGGAAATCGCCCATGAACACGTCTTGTTCCTTGATCTCGCCCGTTTCGCGATTGATGAAACGAATCTCGGCGAAGAGCGGAGCCTGATAGGAAACGTCACGAGCCTTGCACTCGTCTACGCTATACTTCGGCTCTCCAAATTCATGGCGACCGAATTCAACGCACATATCTTTGTTGTTGGATTCAATCGGTGAGATGTCTGCAAAAGCAGTTGCAAGGCCTTGGTCGACGAATTGTTTGAAACTCTCCGTCTGGATGGCGATAAGATTAGGGACGTCCATGACGTCAGGAATCTTTGCAAAGCTTCTGCGGGGTCGATAATGCCTGGTGGAATCGAAATTTTCGGCTTTACCCACGAGTCATTTCCTCCTTCGACGTAACTTAGTATTTGCAAAAACACGCAATTATCTAAGATATGACGCGCAATACGCCGAGTCAAGAAAAATTTTCTTAAATTGTGTTTTACTTGTGGGTTTTTCTCAAAAAATGACAAGCTACCCGGTCGTTCGTCATCTTCCTTACCAAATAGAGCGGGCACCATCTACATAGAGCGGCGTTCCGTTGACCATATCCGAACAATCACACCCCAAGAACAATGCTGCTGCCGCTATGTCGAGCGGATCGCCCACCTTGCGATTGTGTGGAATCGGACGCGTGATGGCTTCATAAGCTGCTGGCTTATTGAGCGTCGTTTGCGTCATGTTCGTTTCGATATATCCCGGGCAGATGCAGTTCGCGCGGATGTTGAAGCGTGCCCACTCGAACGCCATGCAACGTGTCATCTGCACTACCGCCGCTTTCGCGGATGCATAGGGCAACATGCGCGTCGAAGCAACACGCGCCACCACTGAAGCGATATTGATGATATTACCACGCTCTTGCTTGATCATGATCTCGGCAACGCGTTGAGTCAGGAAGAAGACCGCTTTGTAGTCGGTGTCCACCACGCGATCCCATTCCTCTTCGGTCACATCCTGAGCAAGTTGGTCGTTGCTCAGCACCACACCTGCATTATTGACCAGGATATCGATGCGCCCGAACGCCTCCATGCACGTATCCACGAGCGTCTTACGATCCTCTTCGTTACGAATGTCACAACGCACGGGAATGACCTCCGCATCAAATTCGGCGGCTATCTCTTCTGCGCGCGCTTCTATGCCTTCAGCATCCATATCAGCGATGACCAGCTTCGCACCATAGGCTGCATACGTTCGCGCGATACCGCGTCCGATACCGATATCGCTCGCAACTCCTGTGATGATCGCAACCTTATCAGTCAGATCGAAACGCGGAATATCCATCTTCCCCGTCTCGAGAATCGTAAAAGAGCTTCCCTTCATCGCATCCCCCTTCGATCATATTGCTTTATTGCACTTTTATACTTTTCCGCCTCTTTGGTCGAATCTAACACAAAACTGGTTACAATTTGTAACGAACCTAGAACGCGTTCACGCACGCGATCGATCATCAAGAATCCGCTTGAATGTATAGCGCGCAAGCAAACCTTGTTTCGCGTTTGCAACCGTGTTCAAAAGCGATCAGCGAGGAAAAGGGGCAGGTATGAACATCGCAGTCTTAGGGGCAGGATCTCTTGGAAGCGCCATTGGAGGAACGCTCGCTCTTGCAGGGAACGACGTTACCCTGATCAGCCGCGCGGCGCATGTCGAGGCGATCAACGCGTCGGGCCTCACGTTAGTCACTCCTGAAGGCGAGAAGCAAGCGAATGTGAAGGCCTTCACCAGCGCGGAAGGTCTCGAACCAGCAGAGCTCGTGATCGTTCTCTGTAAGGCGTTCGACACCAAAGAATGCATTGAAGCTAACCGCAACATCATTGGTCCCGAATCAGTGGTGCTTACGCTCCAAAATGGATTAGGCAACGAAGACCTTCTTGGCAAGCTACTGGATCCTAAACAAGTGATCGCAGGTAAGACCTATATCGGCGGCATGATGCTCGCACCTGGCAAGGTTCAATCAACCACCGATGGCAAGCAAACATTCATCGGCGAATACAGCGGTCCCGTTACCCCGCGCATCGAGAAGATAGCTCAGGTCTTCAACGATGCAGGCATGGAATGCACAGCTTCGCCGCGTATAAAGAACATCATCTGGGATAAGCTGCTCATCAATGTCGCAACGGGAGCCGTGTGTGGCATCTCGCGTCTCCCTTATGGTGAGCTTTATCAGCACCCAGAACTTTACGCCACCGCAATAGCTGCGGTACAGGAAGGCATGCGCGTTGCCATCGCTGAAGGCATCATACTTTCGCGTCACGACCCGCAAGAGGTCTTAGAACTTGCCCGCGAAAACCTTCCCTTCGATTTCAAACCTTCTATCCTACAAAGTCTCGAAAAACATCGTCGAACCGAGATCGATGTGATCAACGGTGCCATTGTGACCTACGGAAAACGTCACGAGATCGAAACGCCCGTGAACGAAACGCTTGTCGCGGGTATCAAGGGAATCGAGCGCTATATCGACATCACCGATCCCTCGCACTAAAACAAAATGCGCTTCAGAGTTGTTCTCCGAAGCGCATTTCTAAAACAGTTGCTAGACGCAAACTCTTATTTCGATTCCTCTATCGGAATCGGAGTCGTGTCTTCTTCGTCAAGACGATTGCCCCAAACGTAGTGTTTCGTTTCACGCGCGATGAGTGCGGACAGACCGAGTACCGCAATAAGGTTCGGCACTGCCATGAGAGCATTCGTGATGTCAGAGATGTCCCACACGAAACCTTGCAGGCCGATCGCACCCAAGAAGCAGATCACCAAAAAGACGATCTGATACGGACGGATCGCATGCTTACCGAACAGGTAAGTGATACAACGGTTGCCATAATACGACCAACCCACCATCGTTGAATATGCAAAGAGCACCAAACCAATGCAGAGAACCATCGGTCCTACTACTGGAATCTGAGCAAAGCAAGCGGTCACCAATGTTGCGGTAGCACCGAGGAAGTTACCGTCATTGAATGCCGCAGCGATCTCGGGGCTTGCCAGAATAGATGAAACGAGTGCGATGCCCGTAAGCGCACAAACTACAACGGTATCCCAGAAGGTACCTGTCATGGAAACGAGCGCCTGGCGCGCAGGATTGCGCGTAATAGCCGAAGAAGCAACGAGCGGGGAAGAACCCAAACCAGATTCGTTAGAGAACAGACCACGCGCACAACCAAGTTGCAACGCGATCATGATCGAAGTGCCAACAGCGCCACCAAAGGCCGCTTGTGGCGTAAAGGCGCAAACTACGATCAAGCTGATAGCGTCAAGGAAATACTGACCGTTGATGATGATGAGCACTAAACAAGCAAGCACGTAGAAAATGGTCATCGCTGGAATGAGCTTCTCGCAAACACGTGAGATAACTTTGATGCCGCCCACGATAACCACTGCGATCAGAATAACAAGAATGACTCCAACGATAATCTGCAATGGCGAGGTCATGAAGAGACCGAATACATCGATGCTCGCTTCTGCGATGCCTGCCGATCCGCTCACGGAAACGATCGCACCTGAAAGGGAGTTTGCTTGAACTGCAGCGCCAATACCAAAAGAAGCAATGGCAGCGAAAGCTGCGAACAGGACACCCAACACCTTACCGAGCTTCTTACGCTTGAAACCACGCTGCAGCGCATACATCGCGCCACCGAGCATGTTTCCGTTATGGTCCTTAACACGATACTTCACCGCAATGAGCGTTTCCGAATACTTCGTTGCGATACCGAACACACCCGTGATCCACATCCAGAAGATCGCACCCGGACCACCTGCGATGAGTGCGGTGCCCACGCCGATGATGTTACCAGTGC
This sequence comes from uncultured Eggerthella sp., assembly GCA_900542525.1. Classification (GTDB taxonomy): domain Bacteria; phylum Actinomycetota; class Coriobacteriia; order Coriobacteriales; family Eggerthellaceae; genus Anaerotardibacter. The sequence continues at coordinate 11,543 of UQNZ01000005.1, read as the reverse complement.
CGATCGTTGCGGCAAGCGACGTGGTGAGTGCCGCAAAGGGACTCACATCACCAGAACCACTATCCTTCGTAACCGAAAGCTTGATACCCTGAGGAATCTTGCGCTGGATGAAACCCGTACGAAATGTCATGAAGATATGAGTTCCGAGCAGAAGCAAGATCATGATCGGACCCCAAACGAAGCCATCTACCGTAGCAACGATATCTTCGATCCAGGTCGCGTCTCCCGTACCTGCGCTCGCGAACCCAGAACCTAATTCAACGAAGGGCCCGACGAAAAACTGATAGAAGAAATCTTCCATATCCATCCTTTTCTCACACGAATACACATACCGGTTCTTCCGGTCGCTCACCTATGATGAAACGAAATTGCACGCCTAGACAGAAATTGAACCTATAGGAGAGTTCAAATACTTTTCCTAACTAAAGCGCTTTTGCATTGTAGAACAGCAAATGCTACGAACAGGTTACGAAGAAAAAGGAAAAGAGTAAACGGAAGCGAAAAGGGCCAAAAATGAACAAGCCCTCGTGAGAGAGCTTATTCAATGTGAATTCGTGGTTCAATTATTACTAAGAGAAAATAAACTTATTCGGAAAAGTCATATATCCCTGCAGTGATGCGCTTGAACTTCTCGTAGACCTCAGCAGCGATCGCTTCATCGACCAGTAGTTCGAAGGCTTCTGGCTGATCATCTTCGTCGAGCGCGGTAACCTCTAGAATCATTACCTCGCCTGGCGCTTCATCGTGTTCAGCGTCTGGCACGAAGAAGCCGTAACGGCGATCATTATGAAGAACCAAGCCCAAAAACTCAAGGTTCACCGTTTCGCCCTTCTCGTCCTGAAAGGCGTAGATCATCCCTTCCTCTACGGGAGGAGCGAAATCAGGATCAGATGCTTGTCTCATTCTTTTTTCTTTCTCTTGTAGCGAATAGGTTTGCTCTCTTGCTTTGCTGCAGGTTTGGCTTGCTTCTTCGCAGTCTGCGTTGATTGAACATCATTCTCAAGATCAGCACTATCCACAGCCACCTCAGCACCATCGGCACCCGCAGCACTCGTTGCGACCGCAAGACCCGATGTATAGGAGAACTGACCGATCGAATCGCCGAAACGCTTGATCAGCTTCTTGTACTTAGGCTCGCGCGACTTCCACATCGCATAAAGCGGTGTTGCGACCGCGATCGACGAATAAGAGCCAGCGATCAAACCGACTGCCATCGCGAACGCGAAGTCTTTGAGCGTTTCTCCGCCGAAGAAGAGCATCGCGAGAACAGGAATGAGCGAAGTGAGCGTGGTATTGATCGTACGGATAAGCACCTGATTAATCGAGTGATTCGCCATCGTCATGAACGTACAGCGAACACGCGACTCTTTCATGTTGTCGACGATACGATGGAACACAACAACGGTGTCGTAGAGCGAATAGCCCAAGATCGTGAGCAATGCAGCTACCGCATTCGGCGTGAATTCACGTCCGAAGAGCGCATAAGCTCCGATCACGATAACAAGGTCGTGAAGTAGCGCAACGACCGCCATCAATCCCATCTTGTACTCGAATCTGATCGCGATATAGAGGATGATCAGCAATAGCGAAACGAAGAACGCAATGAGCGATGATTGGATAACTCCCGCGCCCCAGTCAGGACCGATCGTAGTTACCTCGAAACTATCGGTAGGAATGCTTAACTGTTGTGCAACATCGTTCGCTGTTTCAGCCGCATCTTCAGCTGAAGTAGTGGTGGTGCGAACAAGGAAACCGTCTTGGCCATCGGTGTTAGTTGTCTGAACCACCGCTTCTGGTTCACCTGCAGTAGCGAACGCATCACGCATTTGGTCGATGGTCACTTCGCCAGTTCCATGGAAGTTGATCGACGTACCACCAACAAATTCGATGCCGAAATTGATACCACGAATGCCAATAAGCGCCAGCGAAAGAACGATCAGCACCGCCGAAACAGACAGCAAGATCTTACGAACTCCCATGAAGCCAATATCATGCTTGATGAATCGCCCTTTGAGCGCTTCGACCTTTTCGCGCGCCTTAACGGCAACCTCTCCTGCGCGTTTCGCATACGTAAGGGCGATACTGCGATCCATCGCCTCGCCTGTTTCAGCCTCTTCAACACTCACGCCTTCAGCGTCAGCAAGCTCCTGGTAAGCTTCGGAGGCAATTTCTGCATCCTGAACATCCCAAAACTTTGGATGACGCGCGATCACACGCGGAGCGAGCAAACGAATCATGGGTGCCTTGAAGATGAGCAACACGAGAATATCGCAGAAGATACCCAGTGATAGCGTAAGACCAAAGCCTTTGACCGAAGCGGATGCAAGAAAGAACAGCGTCAACGCCGAAACAAGCGTGACCAAGTCCGCGTCGATCGAGGTCTGGATCGCATGCTTCACGCCCGTGATCGAGGCAGCACGAACGCTGCGACCCATACGTATTTCCTCACGGAAGCGCTCAAGGGTAAGAATGGACGAGTCTGCTGCAAGACCGATCGTAAGAACGATACCAGCAACACCAGCAAGCGAGAGCGAGAAGAATCCGAATGCTGAAAGCGTTGCGAGTAAACCTAGATAGAGAACTGCAAAGATAGTGATAGCGGCCGCGGTCAGAATACCTAATCCCTTATAGAAGAACAGCAGATAGACCATAACCACCAGAAGGCCGATGATGGCAACGAGCAAACCGCTCATGAGTGCATCTTGACCGAGCGTAGGACCAACCACCTGGCTCTGCTCATAATGGAAGCTCACGGGCAACGAGCCGCTCTCGAGCACGGTTGCAAGTGCTTGAGCATCTTCAAGGGAATAACCACCCGTAATCTGCACATCGCCCGTTGGAATCTCTGCTTGAACTGCAGGTGCAGATTGGATCTCGTTATCGAGCACGATGACGATCTTGCCCTTATCAGGTGCAAGTTCGCGCGTAGCTTCAGCGAACTTCTCCGTACCTTCAGCATCAAGCTTGATATTGACAGCGTAATCGGTACCCGTTTCGGATGCTTTACCAACCGTAACGCGTTCAATGTTCTCACCCGTGATAAGCGGCGTATAGGTACCAGGTTCTACTGGGCGATACTGCGTGTTCTGCCCGATGAAGGTATTACCGAAAGCATCACGATATGCCTCATGCGCAACGTAATTATCCTGCGCGATAGCCTGCCGATCTGCTTCATTCGTAAATGAATCAGCACGGGCGAACTCCAGCTTACCTGTCTTACCGATAGTCGCGAGGGCGCGCTCCGTATCAGAAAGACCTGGAATCTGAACAAGGATCTGATTATTTCCTTGAACTTGAACCGTAGCCTCTGAAGCACCGAGCGCATTAACACGCGACTCGATGACCTGTCGGGACGATTCCATCTCTTCAGGGGTGACTTCTTCCCCGTCAGTGCTCTGGGCGCTCAAGACCACCGAAAGTCCACCACGGATATCAAGACCCTGGTTGATCTTCTCTGAGGGCGGAGTGAACATGACCACCGAAGCAATGATCAGCACCGTGGTCAAGATGAGCAGCCAGATATTTCTTCGCGTGGTGTTGGACTGGCGACGCTTGCTCTTCTTGTTGTTGCCAAGCGTTGCCTGAATGGCTGCAGAGCGGCTCTTCTCGCGCATTGAGTCGGCTTTTTCTTTTTTCTTGGCTTTCTTTTCTCGCTCTTTGCGCGAACGCGCAGCCGCTTTCGCGGCCTGTTTGCGCTTCTTCTCGAGCTCTTTGTTCGATGAATCTCGTTTGCTATCGCCTTGCGTCATTACCTATCCTTGTCTGCGATACGCTTTAGGGCATCATCAGCGAAGATGATGCTCAGGTACGTTATCGAACGACCTTGATATACCCTTCTTGTTTCCAACTCTTAAGATTACCAAAGATGATGCGCTTTTTCACGGCGAACCGCCTAATAGTCTTGTGCTGCGGGCGAATTCATCCAATCATTCAAAAACTCATCATAACAATCGGCAATAACTGCTTGGCGAGCGCGATTCATCAGCTGGATCAAGAAGTAAAGATTGTGTATCGAAAGCAGGATCGCGCCAAGCATCTCGTTCTGTTTTACCAAGTGGCGAATATACGCTCGACTATGATTCTTGCAGGTGGGACACGAGCACTGAGTATCGAGTGGTCCAAAATCGTGCGTATACTTCGCATTGCGCATATTCATGCGACCAGAGGAAGAAAAGGCAGTACCCATACGGGCGGTACGCGTTGGCAATACGCAATCGAACATATCAACACCTACGCCCACTGCCTTGACGAGCGTAGTAGGATTACCCACTCCCATCAGATAGCGCGGCTTGTTTTCGGGAAGGCTCTGCGCAACCGCACCCAGCGTCTCGAACATGACATCGTGTTCTTCGCCAACTGAATATCCACCGATGCCAAATCCGCCGAAACCCTTATGGCCATTCGCAATAGATTCATCATTGATCGAGGCAAGCAGTTCGATCGACTTCATGCGCAGGTCGAGCTCCATACCACCTTGCACGATACCGAAAAGCGTCTGGTCTCTGCGCGTATGGGCGGCCAAACAGCGACGCGCCCAATTGGCTGAAAGCTCAACGGCACGATCGACGAAGTCGTATTCGGCAGGATAAGGCGTGCATTGGTCGAGCTGCATGACGATGTCCGCACCCAACTTTTGCTGAATCTCCATGTTCGATTCAGGGGTCCAGCGGATCTTCGATCCATCGTAGATCGATTTGAACGTGAGACCATCTTCATCGAGCTTCAGCGTATCGGCGAGCGAAAAGACCTGGAATCCACCGCTATCAGTGAGGATGGGACCAGAATAATTCATGAACGAATGAAGCCCGCCCGCCTCTTCGACAAGATCCGCGCCAGGACGAAGCGAGAGATGATACGTGTTCGCAAGGATGACCTGCGCACCGATCTCGCTAAGTGTTTCAGGGCGAATGCCCTTTACCGTTGCGCTGGTTCCAACGGGCATGAACAACGGTGTTCTAACGATGCCATGAGCCGTTTCAAAGCTACCCGCGCGCGCATGACCGCTCGTTGCTTCAAGTGTGTAATCGAAAAGCGCCATTATGCACACTCCGGCAAGGCAGTAACAAAATCAAGTAAGTCTTCGAGCGAACCATGCTTCATCGCACGGTAGTCGAAATCGATCGGATCGAGCAGCCAATCGGTCACCAGATATCCATCCGCTCCAAGTTCACAACACGCAAGATCTTCACGAGTGTTGTTTCCCACCATCAAGATCTCATTCGACTCTCCCTCCGCAAGCGCGATGTTCTCTTCGTAGTAAGCAAGCTGAGGCTTTGCCGCGTGGGAATTATCGTAGGTGGTGATGCGATCGAACACGCTGATATCATCGATGCCCGCCCAACGAAGGCGTGCCTCAACCGCTATAGCCGGAAAGAGCGGCATGGTGGTAAGAAAGAGCTGGTAGCCTTTTTTCTTGAGTGTTGCAACGATGCGCGCTGCTGCTGGATTCGGCGTAACCGATTCGCCGATCTCATCGAAATCGTTCTCATAGAACTCCATGAGCAGCGGCTCGAACTCCGCACGCGCAAACCCGCTCAACTCTTCGAAAGTCTCCCAGAAACAAAGATCGTTCGCACGCGCATCCTCTTCGAGCATAGCCGCTACGCCTTTATTCACCGCAAAGAGGATCTTCTCTCCTTCATAGCCGCGCTCATCAGCAAATGCCTTCAGCCTGGAAAAGTATTCTCTGAGAAACGTGTCCATATCGATCGGTAGAAGGGTTCCATCCAAATCGAAGAAGACTGTCTTGTAGCGTCTCGGTTCTTGCGTTGTCATCACGACTCCTTTTCTGCATGAGCAGCACAGCAGCTGAGTTGTATTCTTCACGATGCGCAAGCAAGCCGATCCTTGCCGAAACACCGCTACACCTTCGCCGCTCTCCTCAAGGCAGAACGCGTCTTTTCATTTCATTCAATGTTAGTATAAGCATGACTCAAAGGAGAGAAATATCCCATGAAAGTATTGCTTCATGCATGCTGCGGACCTTGCTCGATCGAGCCAGCGCGCCTTCTTCTCGAGCAAGGGCACGATATCACCATCGCCTACCTCAACTCGAATATCGATGATTCACGCGAATACAAGAAGCGTCTCGATACCCTTTTGGCCTGGGCAGATAATGAAGGTATCGAAGTCGTTGAAGGCGTTTATGATCCCAAACAGTGGAATACAGTCATCGCTCAACATTGGTGCGAAGAAGACGATCGTGCGCTTCGCTGCCAAACATGCTATCGCTTTCGTTTCGATGAACTTGCTCAAATGGCAGATGAAGGTGGCTACGATGCCATCGGCACCACGCTTTCTGTAAGTCCTTATCAATATACGCAGCTCATCGAAGAGATGCTCAATGAAGCAGCTGCCCCCTATCCAAAACTTGCCGTGCTCTTCGCGGATTACCGTCCCTACTATCCTGCTGCAACGCAGAAGAGTCGCGACCTGGACATGTACCGACAGAATTTCTGTGGCTGCCATTGGTCCAACATCGAAGCGGCTGAAGAACGCGCCGAACGAGCTGCGCTGCGCAAACAAAAGAAGGCTGAAGAAAGATTGAATAAACTTCGCTCCCTCACCACCTCAGATTTCGATTACGATCTTCCTCAAGAGCTCATCGCTCAAACCCCTCACCCCACGCGCGACGGTTGCAAGATGCTCGTGATGAAACGCGAGAATGGCAGCTTGCAAGATCGTATTTTCCGCGATATCTACGACTACTTGAAACCAGGCGATCTGCTCGTCGCAAACGAAACACGCGTGATCCCCGCACGTTTGCTCGGGAACAAGCACGAAACAGGTGGTGCTGCTGAAGTGCTCTTACTTCGTGAACGCTTCGATATCGAAGAGAAGACGAGTACGAGCGCAGTCTGGGAAGCTCTTGTCAAACCTGGCCGCCGCCTTAAGCCTGGCGCGATCATCGATTTCACCTGCGAACAGAACGATCCCTCTTCCGCTTCCAGCGACAATTCCCCCTCTACTTTCGATAGCCCGATCGTCATGCAAGCCGAAGTCCTCGATTGGATCGAAGATGCGCAAAAGGGTGAACGCCTCGTCCGCCTCACCACCCCTCTTGATTCACTCGACGAAGCGCTTCACCAGATCGGTCATACGCCGCTACCGCCTTACATCAAGAATTATCAAGGGGATGAAGAGCTCTATCAAACCGTATTCTCGCGCGAAGAGAAGAGCGCCGCTGCTCCCACGGCGGGACTCCATTTCACCCCTGAACTCATCAAGCGGCTCAAAGAGAAGGGCGTGGGCTTTGAAACAGTACACCTTGAAGTAGGACTCGACACCTTCCGTGTGGTGGAAACCGAAGACCCCCATGCGCATCATATGCATACCGAATACTACAGCGTGCCGCAAAAGACGGTCGACGCGATCAAGCGCACGAAAGAAAACGGCGGGCGTGTGATCGCAGTTGGCACCACGAGTGTTCGTAGTCTTGAAAGCGCCTGGGATACTGAAGCAAACGAGCTGGTCGCGCGCGAGCGTCAAACCACCAACCTGTTCATTTTCCCTGGATACACCTTCAACGTGGTCGATGCGCTCATCACGAATTTCCACGTTCCGCGCTCAACGCTCATGATGCTTGTTTCTGCCTTCTCATCGCGCGATAACATCATGAAAGCTTATCGACACGCCATCAAACGCAAGTATCGCCTGCTATCTTTCGGTGATGCTATGTTCATTTACTAATGCCAGCTTTGCAGGACGCCTCTGGTTTATCATTGAATGCGATCTAAGAACCCCGCGCATTGGATACACCTTCGATGCGCTTTGAAACAAAGGTGCCTATGAAAAAAGATATGAAAATCGCCGTACTGATCGATGCTGAGAATATCTCGCATAAGTACGCTCACACCATCCTTCAAGAAGCATCGAGCCTTGGAAATGTTATCTATAAACGAATCTATGGCAACTGGATGTCAACCCAACTAGGGCCCTGGAAGAAAGAACTGCTCGATCACGCTATCCAGCCGATCCAGCAGTTCAGCAATACCACTGGCAAGAACTCATCCGACTCGGCACTCATCATCGATGCTATGGACCTGCTCTATCAAAACGATCTTGATGCTTTCTGCATCGTTTCTTCCGATAGCGATTTCACGCGACTTGCCACGCGATTGCGTGAATCCGATATCTTCGTTCTTGGTATGGGCGAACAGAAGACACCGCGCGCCTTCATTTCGGCCTGCAATAAATTCGTATACCTTGATGTCCTCGAAGAGAGCCACAAGCGCGAGACGAGCAAGTCGAATCCTCGCACACGCAAGCGCACGAACGCCATGCCAGAACGTACCAAGCAAGATCAAGCAAGCGCTACCGAACCATCCGAACGTCGCAAACCAGTGCGCTCTGAGCGTCTCGACGCCTCAAGCTCTTCAGGAAAGAACAGCACGAATGAGACTGCTCTACCCGTAGAACCGCAAGCAGAAGAACCAGCGGTCTATAGCGACGGGACCGACATCATCGATGTGACCGACGCGCTCATCAACATTATTGAAGAATATAGCGACGATGAAGGCTGGATCCCTGCATCTTACCTTGCGAGCCTCGTGTCACGACGTTTCAACGATTTCGATACCCGTAATTTCGGCTTCAAGAAATTCGTTCCTTTCGTTGAGTCGCTTAAGCTCTTCGAAAAGCGCACAGGAAATGCTGGAGATGGCTCGAATGTACGCACGATCTTCTTTCGCTTGATAGAAGACTAACCAATCCTTAGTCTCAGTCTGACTGACAGTAGTCGTCAAAATAGCACCCTCCAAGCCGCCCCATAACGTCTCGGTTGATTTCACTCTTCAAAAGCTCACATGCTCAATCAACCACGAGTCCCATTATTGAGGTGACTGCGCATCTTAAATGCGCGGCTATTTTTGGTGATACGTCGACAAAAAGTCAGCCAACTTACTCGTTGCGTCACTGAGGACTTCGATGCGCGGCAGGAACACCACGCGGAAATGATCAGGCGTATGCCAATTGAATGCGCCACCATGAGAGAGCAAGATCTTCTTCTCATGCAGAAGATCGAACGCGAACTGCTCATCATTCGTAATATTGAAACGCTTCGTATCGAGCTTCGGGAATATATAGAATCCCGCTTTTGGCTTTACCGCGCTCACACCCGGAATACTATTGAGTGCCTCATAGATGAAGTCACGCTGCTCATACACGCGCCCACCTGGACGAATGTAGTCATTGACCGATTGATGGCCACCTAATGCGGTCTGCACGATCGACTGTGCCGGCACGTTCGAACACATGCGCATATTGCTGAGCATGTTCAATCCTAGAATATAATCATGCGCAAGCTTCTTATTGCCCGAAAGCACCATCCATCCAATACGATATCCTGCGATCATATGAGATTTCGATAAACCGCTGAAGGTCACACAGAAGAGATCGGGAGCCATTGAAGCGATCGAGATATGCTCGAGCCCATCCATGACCAAGCGGTCGTAGATCTCGTCCGAGAAGATGATGAGATTATTCTGACGCGCGATCTCAACGATCTCCTCAAGCACTTCACGTGGATAGAGTGCGCCTGTTGGATTATTAGGATTGATAATAACGATCGCCTTCGTATGCGGAGACACCTTCTTCTTGATATCGTCGATATCGGGATACCACTCAGCCTGTTCATCGCAGATATAATGCACCGGGGTTCCGCCTGCAAGCGTTACGCAAGCGGTCCATAGCGGATAATCTGGTGAAGGAAGAAGCACTTCGTCCCCCGCATCAAGCAGCGCAAGCATGCTCAGATTGATCAACTCGCTCACGCCGTTGCCAGTATAGATGTCATCGATGGTCACATTAGGAATATGCTTGATCTGCGCATATTGCATGATCGCTTTTCGTGCCGAGAAGAGACCTTTCGCCGCAGAATAGCCCTCGCTATCCACAAGTTGCCTACTCATATCGAATACGACCTCATCGGGCGTGCGGAATCCAAAAGGAGCAGGATTGCCAATATTGAGCTTCAAGATGGAAGCGCCCATGGTCTCCATGCGTTCGGCCTCTTCGAGAACAGGGCCACGCACATCATAAAGAACGTTATCCAGCTTGGTTGATTTTTTGAACTCGCGCACCATTCCGGTATCGCTCCCCTCATGACCCATTGCTTCACTTACATTAGTTCTGTTCTCATGGCTAGCTAGATCTTCAGGAAGAAGATCGCTTTCCGCATTTGGAATAGCCGATTCGCCAGAAAGTGTTGATTGATCGACCTCCAATATCGAAGCGAGCAATTCTAGCGCGTCTTTTCGTGGAAGCGTTTTCCCACTCACATACTGACTAACCTGGCTCTTTCCCAACTTAGCACCACGAATAGCAGCCTCACGGATCAGGTCTGATTGCTTGAACCCTTTAGCATCCATCGCACTTTTCAAGCGAGCTGAGAATCCTTCTTGCACTTCTTCCTCCTTATTGGAGTCTTATTCGACCCTGTCTCAAATTCCTCATCACGTACTTCCCTGGCACAACCTTTCCCCTCTTGTGCATGAACATGAAGTCTGCAGCCTGTACAAGGACTCCAATCACTCGCATGATCAAAACAATGCAAGCAGGTACAGCCAGGAATACGTACGTCATTATCTAGTCTCAAAATTGAACTAGAGTTCAATTTTGTACCATAGTACCAGTAATTACGAGAATAAGACTGAGATTCACTGTATATGTTCAATTCTACACGGAAATAAATTGAACTCTTTAGACAAAAGAAAAACCAGACAGAGTCTGGTTCTAGATTTCATGGTGGGCGATACAGGATTTGAACCTGTGACCTTCTGCTTGTAAGGCAGCTGCGCTCCCGCTGCGCCAATCGCCCGTATGTTTCTATCAATCGCTCGTCAAGGACTGAACTTCGATAATAGCTGCATGCAGCAAAGATTGAAAGCAAGGCATACAAAAAGCTGCATTTTCAGTAAATGCCCTGCATGAGCAGAACGCCCTATCCTCCCACGGACTACACCGCAGTACTTTCGGCGAAGAGGGGCTTAACTACCGAGTTCGGAATGGGATCGGGTGATCCCCCTCTCTATGGTTCCGCTCATGCAAGGCATTCGCTTGCATGACTGATCCTTTGGCTACCTTGAAGGTTGTATAGCGCAGGTGTTACAGATCGCATACGATCAAGAATAGAAGAGATAAAGAGCTCGACCAATTAGTACTGCTCGCCTGAACGCCTTGCAACGCTTGCAGCTGCAGCCTATCGACCTCGTAGTCTACAAGGGGTCTTACCAAAAAGAGAACTCATCTTGAAGTCGGCTTCCCACTTAGATGCTTTCAGCGGTTATCCGATCCGAACGTAGCTAAGCAGCTATGCTGTTGGTCAACAACTGCGACACCAGAGGTTCGTCCACCCCGGTCCTCTCGTACTAGGGGCAGCTCTTCTCAATTCTCTTACGCCCGCGGAGGATAGGGACCGAACTGTCTCACGACGTTCTGAACCCAGCTCGCGTACCGCTTTAAATGGCGAACAGCCATACCCTTGGGACCAACTTCAGCCCCAGGATGCGATGAGCCGACATCGAGGTGCCAAACCTTGCCGTCGA
>UQNZ01000004.1 GCA_900542525.1 uncultured Eggerthella sp. | reverse complement strand
ATATGCGGCGCCCGGCGGCCGGGCGCTGAAACTTCGATGCTGGGAGCCGATAACAGGTCTTCGATGCCGGTAACGCACGCGCACGTGCACGAGCATGCCGATGGCACCGTGCACAGCCACTACCACACGCATCCTGGAGGTGATGTGGCGCACGAACATGCGGCCGCTCGGCATGATGAAGTTGCGTTCGACCAAGGAAGCGAGGCGCATGCTCCAGGTGCGATTCCCGAGCATTCGCACGCTTCCACCACGTCCATCAAACCGCCGCTCGAGGCGATCGACCTTGCTTATGCGTATCCGCATCAGGAGCATTCGGTGTTCAGCGGGCTGTCGTTCCATGCTCACCCGGGCTCGATGCTTGCGATCCTTGGTAACAACGGAGCGGGCAAGTCGACGCTGCTCGACCTGCTGGCAGGTATCACCAAGCCAACGGCAGGGCGAGTGCTCATCGATGGGGAGGATGCGAGTGCGCTCTCGCGCAAAGAGATGGCTCGACGCATCGCCTATGTTGCGCAGCAGCAAACGGTACCGCATCTTTCGGTCTATGACGAGGTGCTGCTCGGGCGTAAGCCTCATATTTCGTGGGCTGTGCGTCCGATCGATCGTGAGGTAGTTTCTCGGGCGCTCGTCGATCTTGAAATGGAACAGTTCAGCGAACGTTTTTGCGACGAATTATCGGGTGGCGAACGCCAAAAGGTGTTCATCGCGCGTGCCTTAGCGCAGGAACCGCACATCCTTATCCTGGATGAGCCTACCAGTGCGCTCGATCCGAAGAACCAGCTTGAGGTGCTTGAGGTCGTGCGGCGTGTGACGCATGAGGCAGGGCTCGCTTCAGTGCTCGTGCTTCATGATGTGAATCTTGCACTGCGCTTCTGCGATCATTTCATGCTCGTGCGCAACGGTGAAGTGGTGGCGGTAGGGGATCGTTCGGTCGTTACGGGTGAAGCTCTCACACATACGTACGGTACGCCGTTCAAGATCGTCGAAGTCGATGGCGTTCCGGTTGCCGTGCCTGCGTAGGGGCTAAACCCTGAACCCGAGCATAGCGATTGTGGTTTCGATGCGTTCGTAGATGGTGCCCTCTTCAGCGATCTGTGCAAGATAGTTCTTAACGATCGCTTTTTGTTCTGCAGAAAGATCGGGCGCGACCAGGTGGTTCGCGTAGATTGCTTGAGCGTCTTCGAGTGTGCGCCGGTCAAGCCAAACATCATCGTAGTGCATGACGGTAGGGGTCTTTCCCAGCAACCACGCATAGGTAAAACCATACAAGAAGTTACGGTCGCGATCGGGGTCGCCATGCTCCACACCTGCAAGACGGCGCGCTTCTTCGAGCACGAAGTCTCGGCGACGCGTAGGGCATGCCATGAAGCACCACGAGCGGGCGAGCGAGATCATCTTCTGGAATTCAGTGGCGCTATTGATGGCGGGTGTGAAATGCGCGAAGACCACGTCGAAAGGTTCATCGAAGGCCAGGTCAGCGAAGTTTCCGCAGATGAACTGAGCATTCGTGCAACCTTCTGCGGCAGCTCGACTGCGCGCTGCTTCGACCATTTTTCCCGAGAAATCGCAGCCGACCACTTCGGCAACGTGGGGAGCAAGCGCTATGCTGTAGAGTCCCGCACCGCAGCCGATATCGAGCACACGCGCATGGGGTGTGAGCGCACCTTCCGCTTGCATCATGGCAAGAAAGGGGTCATCTTCAAAGGTGGGCAAGGGCTTTTCGGCATATCCTGCCGCGGCTTCGTCCCATACTTCTACGTGGGAAAAGCCGCCCGCAGATCCGCTCCAACGCTCTTTCAATTCTTCTAAGCTATCGAAAAAACTCATATCGGTTTGTTTCCTTTTGATCGAGAAAACCTCAAGCCTATTCTACGACAGAGAAAACAAACTACCCGGTCGTTCGACACCTTTTGTGCCGCTCGATCAGCGCCGAGCGCGAGACACGAGGTTCCCCGCCCCTTATGGCAACGACAGTCTCTACCTAGTACTAACGAATTTGGTCGGCAAAGAGTCACCTCGTTGCCTCACCCTCTCCGCTGATTTCAGGGTTCAAGGAGGCTTAAAGTTCCGCGATGTTGAGCTGCTCGAACTTGTAGCCTTCAGCAGCTAGATCGCCCGAGAGCTTTTCGCCAAGGAAGAACTCAGAGATCTCATCGAGCTTTTCGGTGGGGTTCACATCCGCGAAGCTGTCGGGGTAGACCATGGCACCAACTTGGTAGCAATTCGCGAGAGCAAGCTCGACATTGGTCGAATAGAAGCGATAGGAGATGAGCGAATACGTATGGCTGTCTTGTACCGCCTTCAGCGCCTGATAGTATGCAGGGTTGGTGTCGTAGTTCTCCTTGATAAGAGGCAGGTTGCCGCATTCCATGAAGATATAGTCGGGCTGAGCGGCTGAAACGGTTTCGAGATCGATCGTGAAGGCACCATCCGATCCGTGGCCATCGGCAACGTTGTCGACATTGCACGCCACGAAGGGCTGGAAGTTCGCCTCAGTGCCGTCGAAGCCATGCCCACCACGGAAGTTGATGCCAGCCGCATAGGCCGTGTTGTTGTTGGCGTTTTCTGAGGCAGCGCTGCGCTGCTCAAGATCGTTATCGACTTCTTTGATATAGTTCACCACATCGGCGGCGCGCTCTTCTTTGCCAAGCACTTTGCCGAGCAGCTCGAGGTTGTTGTAGTACTTGTCATCGAAGACGGTTTCAGGCTGGTCAAGGCATACGAAGGGAATGCCGGTCTTTTGTTGCAAGTTGTCGGCTTCATCGGCAGAAAGGCTGTCGCAGATAACAAGCTGGGGAGCGGCCTCCATGAGCGCCTCTTCATTGATGGTCACACCGCTCGAGCCGCCATCGCCGATAACCGGCAAGCTGACGAACAGATCGTGATTCACATGGCGATACGCGCAGCTCACATTGTCTTCTTGTTCGGAAGCCTCGACGCCGACCACCATGTTTTCAGCCTGCAAATAGCACACGGGGCGCAGCGCACAACCAACGGCAACGATACGCTCGAGATCTGCGGGAATCTCTACACTGCGGCCGCGCATGTCGGTGATGGTTTGGGTTTCCGCATTCGAGCTTGAGCTAGATTCGTTCGAGCTGCATCCGGTGAGCACGGCAGCTGCGAAGATAAGTGCGATCGTGCAGATGAGAATACCCAAGCGCAGCCAGAGCTTTGATACCGTTTGGTCTTTCATCAAGGGCCCTTTCGTTCGGTCCGTTCGCTAGATTGTTACAATGAGAGAATTCGTAACATGTTACCGATGATAAATTAGTAACACTGCACGCGCAAGTTCCGACCTCCAAGATCTTTGGTGAACGGCACGCGCGCTTTGAGTGTTTGAGAAGGCTAGTCGTTATTCCAGGTGGGTTCGTAGCCGGGGAGGAAGGCATTGGCGTGCAGCGGGTTGGGCTTCGGCATGGGGTAGTTACCGTCGAAGCAGGCCGTGCAATACTGCGGATGTTCAGCATAGATGCACGATTTTAGCCCTTCCAGGGAAAGGTAGGCGAGCGAATCGGCACCGATGTAATCGCGGATCTCTTCGACCGATTGCGTTGCTGCGATCAACTGCCCTTGCGTGTCGGTGTTGATGCCCAAGAAGCACGGCCATACGATAGCAGGTGAGGTGATGCGCAAGTGAACTTCGGCGGCTCCTGCATTACGCAGCGTTTGTACGAGTTGTTTGGATGTGCTGCCACGTACGATCGAATCGTCCACCACGATGATACGGCGATTGCGCACGGCGTAATGAAGCGGATTCAGCTTGATGCGAATGCCCTGCTCGCGCAGTTCTTGGGTGGGCTCGATGAAGGTGCGATCGACATAACGATTCTTGATCAGGCCCTCTGAATATACCACGCCGCTCTCGCGCGCGTAGCCGATGGCGGCGGGAATGCCGGAGTCGGGTACGCCGATCACGATATCTGCTTCAACTGGCGCTTCATGGAAGAGACGTCTTCCCATGGCTTCACGGGCGCGGTAGACGTTCGCGCTGTCGATCACCGAATCGGGGCGTGCGAAATACACGTATTCGAAGAGGCACTGTGCAGGGCGGGCACAGAGGTGGGGGTGCGTGTTGGCGATCTTCTTCGAATGGATGCCAGCACCATCGATGCGCACCAGTTCGCCGGGGGCGATATCGCGCAAGTAGGTGGCTCCTACCAGGTCGAATGCGCAGGTTTCACTTGCGATGGCAAAACCACCTTTGTTGGGGAGTTCGCCTAGGCAAAGAGGGCGGATGCCTGAGAAATCGCGCAGTGCATAGAGCGCATCGGGGGCAAGGACCACGATCGAATACGCCCCTTGTGCCGTATGCATGAAGCGCTCAAGGGCTGCTTCCAAAGATGAAGATTCAGCTGCGAAGTGGGCGATGAAATCGGTTGCGATCTGGGTGTCGCTCACGGCGGCGCCTGTGGCGCCAGTTTCTGGGTTGCTCTTCTCTTGGCCGTTACCCATCGCTTCAAGCAGATCGGCCGTATTGGTGAGCGTGCCGTTGTGGGCGAGCGCGAACCCGCCCGTCTCATCAAGCGCAACGAGCGGCTGGGTCATCTGAAGGCTGATATCTGGGTCCTTGCCGCTGGTGGAGTAACGCACGTGCCCGACTGCAGCTCGTCCTTGCAGGGCGGCGATGGCTGCATCATCGAATACTTCACGTGCAAGGCCGAGCCCCTTTTTGCGGGTGAGCATCGTACCGTCGCTCACCGCGATGCCAGCAGATTCTTGTCCGCGGTGCTGTAGTGCTTGAAGGCCGAAGAAGGTGAGGCGCGCAACATCCGTGTCGGGTGCCCAAATGCCGAACACGCCGCAGGCTTCATGAAGGGCATCATCTGGGCTTTCGGAGCAAGGCGCGCAAGGAGTGTTGGTCTCGAGAGTGGGGTAGAGAGATGGTTTAGGGCTGGGCATCATAATTCCTGTTTTCTTACGAGGGCGAGCTTGGAGCGTGGGCGAGATGGTGGCTTGTGCAGTGCAAAGCATGTGTGTTGTTCGCGGGACAAGCCGCGCATGTCGCAGACATAAAGAAAGCCCGCACGAGCTGCACGGGCTTTCGGAGGCTTACACCAGTTGCTTGATGCGATCGACCGCTTCGAGCAGGCGATCATCGGGTGTGGTGAGCGAGATGCGGATATAACCTTCGCCTTCAGGGCCGTAGCCATTGCCAGGCGTGACCACCACATGGGCTTCTTCGAGCAGCTTCGTGGCGAAGGATTCGGATGTTTCGCCTTCAGGCACCTTCGCCCACACATAGATAGTAGCTTTTGGCGCTTCGCATTCCACGCCGATCGCATGCAGCGCATCTACCACCAGGTCGCGACGCTTCTGATAGAGCGCGCACATCTCTTCGACGCACGTTTGCGGGCCTGCGAGCGCTACGATGGCGGCATCTTGAATGGCGGTGAACTGGCCGGAATCGAGGTTGTTCTTCACGGTGCCCAACGCCTCGATGGCCCCAGGATTGCCGCACGCAAATCCGATGCGCCAACCGGTCATGTTGTAGGACTTGCTCAGGCTGAAGAATTCGATGCAACAATCCATGGCGTGGGGGCGCTGCAGGATGGAGGGAGCTTCATAGCTGTCGTAGCAGATGTCGCAATAGGCGTTGTCATGCGCGAGCAGGATGTCGTGTTCGCGGCAGAATGCGATCGCCTTGTCGAAGTATTCAGGCGTTGCGCAAGCACCAGTGGGGTTGTTCGGGTAGCCCAGGAACATGATCTTCGCACGCTCAAGCACCTCTTCAGGGATGTTGTCGAAGTCAGCCAAGAAGCCGTTTTCCTTGTTCATGGGCATGAAATAGGTGTTGGCGCTTTGCAGCGTGGCTCCACCGGAATAGACCGGATAGCCGATAGCAGGCGCAAGTACATAATCGCCTGGGTTCACAAAGGCGGTGTGTAAGTGCGCGATGCCTTCCTTGCTGCCAATGAGCGCGAGCACTTCGGTCTTCGGATCGAGCACTACGTCGAACTTGTGCTTCAGGTAATCGGCGCAGGCCTGGCGATAGGCGAGCGAGCCAGCGTAATCGGGATACTGGTGGTTCGCAGGATTGCGGATGGCCTCAGCCATTGCGTCCACGATATGAGTGGGCGTGGGCATATCGGGGTCGCCGATTCCGAGCGAGATCACATCGATGCCCTGTTCGGTAAGGGCTGCCTTCTTGGCATCGATCTGAGCGAACAGGTAGGGGGCAAGGTGGTTCAAGCATTCGGCAGTTTGCATGGGGCTCCTTCTTGTTGGGGCGGGCGGACGGCAGGGGGTGTGCCCTATTGGGCGGGGCGACGTTTATGAGTAACTTGTAAGGGTTTGTGCTTTCGATTGTTGTTGACGCTCTTGCGTGCATTCATCATGTTCACGGTGCCGCATTGGCGTTCGAGCTTTTGAAGTTTTCTGCTGGTTACCATGCGATCAGCTCCTTGGGATCTACGGTGCCGCTGAAGCTCATTGCAGCAGGACCGGTCATGATCACATGGCCGTTTTCGAGGGAGATATGGAGAATACCGCCAAGCAGATGCAGGTCGGCAGTAGGTTCTGTTATACCTAGAAGATGCGCGGCAACTTGGGTTGCGCAGGCGCCCGTGCCACAAGCGTGAGTTTCGCCGCATCCACGCTCGAATACACGCATCGAGATAGTGTGCGCATCTTCGACCACGGCGAATTCGACGTTGGTCTTCTCAGGGAAGAACTCGTGCGCTTCGAAGAACGAGCCCACGCGGGCAACATCGAGGGTCTTGAGCGAGCGCGGTGTACCCGTGAAGCACTCATCAGGGAGTGCGGTGAAGGTTTCTTCGTCGAGGAAGCACACGGCATGAGGGTTTCCCATGCTCACGCAAGCGAAGGTGAAAGCACCCCAGGGCGACTCGATCGTTTGGACCACGATGGCTTCGGCGTCGATCGCGCAGGTTCCTTCGTGCGTGGTGGGGGAGGTTTTAGCGTTCGGTGCGACGGGAATGAGCGCTGCTTCGAGGATCGGAGCGTCCATATCGACCGTTGCGGTTGCGAGCTTGTTCTCGGCGTTGACCGTGAACGTGATGGGCTTCGGGCCAGCGAGCGTGTCGGCTACGAACGAGCCGCTTTCTGCGCTTACATAACCGTGGTCGACAAGGAATTTCGCGAAGCAGCGCACGCCGTTTCCGCACATTTGCGCGAGTGATCCATCTGCGTTGATATAGTGCATATAACCTGCGCATTCGCTGCGCAGAGAAGGCTTCGCTACGATCACACCATCGCCGCCGATGCCAGTATGGCGATCGCAGAGCGCTGCAACCTCGGCGGCGGAAAGTTCGAGTTCTTTTTCCATAGCGTCAAAGAACACGAAATCGTTGCCGAGGCCATGAAGTTTCCAGAACGGATAGGTTGCCATGCTCGCTCCCTCTCTCTCATGTATCGAAGCGCATGGGGCTTATCTATCCTTAGCCTACGCGCGGAATATTTCGAGAATGTTTAGAGAACGAAAAAATCTGCGAACACATTGCTCGATCAGCACCGAGCGCGAGACATGAAGTTTCCGCATAGCTATCCTAAGGGGCGGAGCCTGTGGGGTGGTTGGACGACTCTGAGTCCGCACTCTAAATTCGTAATAGACTGTTCGAAGGAGCGAAGCGCATGAGCTTGCCTGATTAAGGCAAGCGAACAGCGAAAGCGGGTCGACCCAACCACCCCTCAGGCGTAAGCCTCTTGTGATAGCTATGCGGGGAACCTTGCGCTCCACTCTTATGTTGCATGACTTCAAGTTTAGAGATCTTGCAGGGCGATCACGTTGAGGGTTCCTTGGCGCGCCACCTCCATTCCTGCGATCATCGCTTGCGCACCGGCAAGCGTGGTCGTGTGGCAGATGCCGTGGCGCACGGCAGCGCTTCGGATCTCGTAACCATCAGAGCGCGTGGCGGTGCCGAAGGGCGTATTGATGATGAGCGAGATCTTCCCATCGCGAATCAGATCGAGCGCGCTGGGGCGCTCACCTTCGCCCTCTGCGGCGTTGGCTTCATGAATCTTGGACACTTCCAAGCAATCGATACCTGAAGCACGCAGCACTTTCGCCGTGCCTTGCGTGGCCACGATGCCAAATCCCATGCGCTTTACATCGCGAATGAGCGAGACGATCGCGCGTTTATCGCCGTCGTTGACGCTCACGAATGCAAGACCGCCTTCGGGTATCGCGTAATCGATAGCGAACTGGGTCTTCGCGTAAGCTGCCGGCACGGTGGGCGCGATACCCATCACTTCGCCGGTCGATTTCATCTCAGGCCCTAAGATCACGCGTGCACCAGGGAAGCGACCCCACGGCATTACAGCTTCCTTCACGCAATAATAGTTGGGGTTGGATTTGTGCGCAGGCAGTCCCAGGCGGCCAAGCTTTTCGCCTGCCATGATGCGTGCAGCAGCCTTCGCCAGTGGAACGCCGGTTGCTTTCGAGACGAACGGCACCGTGCGGCTTGCGCGTGGGTTTGCTTCGATCACGTAGACCACCTGGTCTTTGATCGCGAACTGGATGTTCAAAAGTCCCTTCACGCCCAAGCGTAGTGCGAGCTTCGTGGCAATATCTTGCAGCGTATTCACGACGTTCTCGGAAAGCGAGTAGGGTGGAATGACGCAGGCTGAATCGCCGGAATGGATGCCGGCCATTTCGATGTGCTCCATTACGCCGCCAATGTAGACGTCAGTTCCATCGCAGAGCGCATCAAGATCGACCTCGATCGCGCCTTCTAGGAACTTGTCGAGATAGATCGGATGGTCGGGGGAGATCTGCGCAGCTTGGGTCATGTAGGTCTCAAGCTGATTTGCATCGTAGACGATCGCCATGCCACGCCCGCCCAGCACATAGCTGGGGCGTACGAGCAGCGGGAAACCGATGTGCTCTGCCACACGGCATGCCTGTTCGTAGGTTGAGGCCATGCCCGCGGCAGGATAGGAGATCCCCAGTTCATCAAGGATGTTCGAGAACAGGTCGCGGTCTTCGGCCAGATCGATCGAGGCGGGCGTTGTGCCGATGATCGGAACGCCTGCTGCTTGAAGTGCGCTTGCAAGTTTCAGTGGTGTTTGCCCGCCCAGCGTTAGAATCACGCCATCAGGGTCGACCGCTTCGACCACGTCCATCACGTCTTCGAAGGTGAGCGGCTCGAAGAAGAGCATGTCGGAGGTATCGTAGTCAGTCGAAACGGTTTCAGGGTTGCAGTTGATCATGACGGTCTCGTAGCCATCAGCCGCTAGCGCGTAACTCGCCTGCACGCAGCAGTAGTCGAATTCGATGCCCTGTCCAATGCGGTTGGGGCCTGCACCCAAGATGATGATGCGCTTGCGCTCCTTCGGTGCAAGTTCGGTCTCGTCGGCATCGTAGGTCTTGTAGTGATATGAAGTGGCGCTCGCGAATTCAGCGGCGCAGGTATCCACTGTCTTGAATGCGGGCAGCACACCTAAGATCTTGCGGCAGGCGCGTACGGTCTCTTCTGTTGCGCCGGTCAGCTCAGCGATGAGTGCATCGCTCATTCCTTCTTGCTTGAGCAGGCGAAGGGCCCGAGCATCCAGATCTTCTAGCTTTAGGTCGCGCAGATTCTCTTGCATGCGCACCATGTCGGCGATGCATCCCAAGAAGAACGGATCGATCCCCGAAAGCTCGTGGATACGTGCCGCATCAAGGCTGCGGCGAAAGCCTTCTGCCACGTGGAAGATGCGCTCTGCTGTGGGGCGCGCGATCTCGTCCTCAAGCTGCGCGTCGCTCATCTGGGCATACGCAGCTGCTTCCTTGCGCGTGGGAGCCAGGCCGATATGGCCATCTTCCAAGCTGCGTAACGCTTTGGCGAGCGATTCTTCGAAGGTGCGCCCGATAGCCATGACCTCACCCACGGCTTTCATGCGGGTGGTGAGCGTATCATCGGTGCCCTGGAACTTCTCGAATGCGAAGCGTGGCACCTTCACCACGCAGTAATCGATGGAAGGCTCGAAGCATGCGGGCGTGACGCGCGTGATATCGTTCATGATCTCGTCGAGCGTGTAGCCTACGGCCAGTTTCGCGGCGGCTTTTGCAATGGGAAAGCCGGTCGCCTTCGAAGCGAGCGCCGAAGAACGCGATACGCGGGGGTTCATCTCGATCACGATCATGCGGCCGTTTTCGGGGTTGATGGCGAACTGCACGTTCGAGCCACCGGTCTCTACGCCGATCTTCTCGAGGATGGCAAGCGATGCCACGCGCATGCGCTGGTATTCGATATCCGAAAGTGTCTGAGCTGGGGCGACCGTGATAGAATCGCCGGTGTGCACACCCATGGGATCAAGATTCTCGATCGAGCAGACGATGATGCCGTTACCTGCGTCATCGCGCATGACTTCCATCTCGTACTCTTTCCAGCCCATGATGCTCTCTTCAACGAGAACTTCGCCGATGGGAGAGAGTTCAAGCCCTTGTGAAACGATGCGCGCTAGCTCTTCGGGGTTCGTTGCTGCGCCACCGCCTGCACCGCCTAAGGTGAACGAGGGGCGCAGGATAACGGGGTAACCGATCGAAGATGCGATCTCGAGCGCCTGATCGACCGAGTAGGCGTAATCGCCGCGCGCGGTTTCCACACCGATCTCGGCCATAGCTTCATTGAAGAGCTTACGATTTTCGCCTTTCTGGATAGCGGCAAGATCGCAGCCGATCAGTTCGACACCGTTACGTTCGAGTATCTCTGATTCGGCCAGTTCCACTGCAGCATTGAGCGCTGTCTGACCGCCAAGGGTCGCAAGCAGTGCATCGGGTTTTTCACGTTCGATGATCTTCTCGATGAATTCGCAGGTGATAGGCTCAACATACGTGCGGTCGACCAGATCGGGGTCCGTCATGATGGTGGCAGGGTTGCTGTTCACGAGCACTACGCGGTAGCCCTCTTCCTTGAGCACTTTGCATGCCTGCGCGCCGGAATAGTCGAATTCGCAAGCTTGGCCGATGACGATCGGGCCTGAGCCGATTACGAGGATGGTGTGGATGTCGGTGCGTTTAGGCATGGTGAACCTCCTCAGCCTTGCAGTTTCCTGTGGAGGCCATCTCGGCATTCAGAACCTCCGGCTGCTCGCACGCGGCATCAAGGCCGCTTACCTCCTCAGCCTTGCGGCTTCCTGTGGAGGCCATCTCGGCATTCAGAACCTCCGGCTGCTCGCACGCGGCGCGAAGGCCGCTTAGCTCCTCAGCCGAAGAACCTTCAAGCCGATCTGACTCCCCACAGAAAGCCGGGGATTCTTTATCGCTTGAACCAAAATTCCACCCTGCTAGGCGGTCTTTCGCAATATCGATGGCGAGGTAGTCCTCGCTCTCTGTGCCGCTTTGGGCCTCGTTCGCCATGCCATTCTTCCACTCGTCCATCAAGCGGGTGAAGGCAGTGAAGAGATACTGCGAGTCGGTCGAACCGGGTGCTGCTTCAGGGTGGTATTGCACGCTGAAGGCGGGAACATCCAGAAAGCGCATGCCTTCGATGGTGCCGTCGTTCAAATTCACATGAGTGAGCTGGATGCGGCCGAACCGTTCGTTTTGGACAACGGGTGGCTTTGCAGCGTGCGTCCAGGGGCGCAGGTCTTCGCCGGAAGCGCTCATCTTAGAAATGTGCGCTGCCTTTTTGGCAGTGTTCGCGTCTCCTTCAAGGGAACCGAGCGAAGAGAACACGAGGTTGAAGCCGTGATTTTGCACCGTGATCTCAACGCGCTTAGTAATAAGGTTCATGACCGGTTGATTGATGCCGCGATGTCCGTATTTGAGCTTCACCACTTCGGCGCCAGCAGCCTTGCCGAGCATCTGATGTCCGAGGCAGATACCGAAAAGCGGGATCTTTCCGAGCAGCTGTTCCACCTGGGCGAACGTACCTTCCACCTTTTCGGGGTCCCCGGGGCCATTGCTCAAGAACACGCCATCTGGCTCAAGCGCGAGCACTTCTTTAGCGGAAGTATCCCACGGCACGACCGTAACAGCACAACCCGCTTCAACAAGGCCGTCGAGGATCGAGCTCTTTACACCGCAATCGTAGGCGACAACGGAATAGCGCGCTTCAGCAGCGCCCGTTTTCGCGAACGAGTGAATGTTGGTATAGGAATAAGACTCCACGGCATCTCGCGAAACCTGTTCGACGAAGTTCACCTCCGTGAGCGAGATTGCCCCGCGCGCTTTGGCGACCAGGCTTGCTTCGTCGATGTCTTCTGTGGAGAGCACCGCCCGCATCGCGCCTGCCTCACGCAAATGGCGCACGAGCGCGCGTGTATCGATACCTTCGATGGCAACCACGCCGTGCTGTTTCAAAAACTCGGGCAGCGATTCGGCGCTGCGCCAATTAGAAGGGTGCATGCACATATCACGCACCACCAACCCGCGCAGGGCGATCTTATCTGCTTGCATATCGTCTTCGTTTACGCCGTAGTTGCCGATTTGCGGGTAGGTCATGGTCACGATCTGACCAGCATAGGAAGGATCGGTGATCACTTCCAAATAACCCACCAGCCCCGTATTGAAGCAGAGTTCGCCGCTCACTTCGCCAGGAGCCCCACAGGAAAAACCTCGATAGCAACTGCCGTTTTCCAGCGCCAAAAGGGCTGGTTGCGCACTCGCTTTCGAGGTCTTGCTCAAGATATGCTCACTTGCTTTGTTCGGCACCTGCGTCGCGCCTAAAGGCATTGTGACGGGCACCGCACTCGTTTGATTCACAGAATCTCCCTTAATGTCGTGCTTGCTGGTCTTGAGGTGTTCGTGGCGGTTTGCTTATGCAGTGATTTTTACTGCGTGCAACCGAAATTCACCCTACACCCAAAAAAGGTGGAAAGAGAAGGGAGGTCTGCGCTTCTCTTTCCGTTTCTTCGGACAAACGCGCACGCTTGCCTCTATCGTAAAAGCCTAGACGTAGAACAACATATTGTTGTAACTCGGCACTGGCCAATACGCGCGATCGGTGATGGTCTCCGTGTAATCGACTACGCTGCGCAGATCATCCATGATCGGGATGAGGGTGTGGGCGTAGAAATCGGCACGTTCTTGCAAGTTCTCGATATCGAGTGCTTGCTTGCCAGCGTCGTCGAGTGCGCACACGAGCGTGTCGATCTGCTCGATAGAGTCGAGCAGGTTCGTGAGCAGCTTCTCCTGCGCGCCCACCTTCGCACCAGGTGATACGGTCTTGTAGCGCTCGATGCTCGCGGCAACTTCCGAGGCATACCCGTTGATGGCAGGCAGGAACGTGCGGCGGGTCATGCGGCGCATCACACGCGCTTCGATGTTGATCAGTTTACAGTAGCGCTCAAGCTTGCATTCATAGCGGCTTTCGATCTCGCTTTCAGAAAGCACACCCATCTCGCCGAAGAGTGCGATTGACTTATCGGCAACGTAGGCAGGCAGCGCTTCAGCGGTGTTGCGATTGTTCGCAAGTCCGCGCTTTGCGGCCTCCACTTCCCATTCATCGGCATATCCGTTGCCATTGAAGATGATGCGCTGGTGATCGGTGAGCGTCTGCTTGATGTATTCGGCAGCAGCAGCTTTCGGGTCGTTCGCTCCTTCAACGGCATCGGCGAAGTTCTTCAGGCTCTTTGCCACCGCGGTGTTCAGGATCATGTTGCAATCTGCCAGGTTATTGTGTGAACCAGGCATGCGGAACTCGAACTTGTTGCCGGTGAAGGCAAAGGGGCTCGTGCGGTTGCGGTCGGTATTATCCTTCGCGAAGAGCGGCAGCGATTGAACGCCCAGATCGATCTTGGTCTCTCCGTGGCCGATATACTCCTTGCCTTCGATGATGGCCTCTACGATCGCACCGAGCTCATCGCCCAGGAAGATCGAGATGATGGCCGGCGGCGCTTCGTTCGCACCAAGGCGGTGATCGTTTCCTGCGGTGGCTACCGACATGCGCAGCAGTTCCTGATAATCATCCACTGCTTCGATAATGGCAGTGAGGAAGACGAGGAAACGCAGGTTATCCGATGGCGTCTCGCCCGGGTCGAGCAGGTTCTTCTCATCTGCTGAGATCGCCCAGTTGTTATGCTTGCCCGATCCATTCACGCCTTCGAAGGGCTTTTCGTGGAGCAGGCATACCAAGCCGAAACGGCTGGCCAGCATGGTCATCTCTTCCATGGTGAGAAGGTTCTGGTCTATAGCCTGGTTAGCATTCGAGAAGATGGGTGCGATCTCGTGCTGTGCGGGCGCAACTTCGTTGTGCTTCGTGCGCACAGGGATGCCTAGTTCCCACAGCTTATCGTCGAGAGCTTTCAGGAATTTGTTCACGGTCGGGCGGATGGAGCCGAAATAGTGCTCTTCAAGCTCTTGACCCTTGCAGGGGGAATGGCCGAAGAGTGTACGCCCGGTAAGGACCAGGTCTTCGCGACGCTCGTATTCCTCTTTCGGGATGAGGAAGAATTCCTGCTCGGCGCCAACCGTGGTGGTGACGCGGTGTGGGTGTTCGTCGAAGACGGCCAGTACGCGCTTGGCCTGCTCTTCGATAGCGCCCATCGAACGCAACAGCGGCGTTTTCTTGTCGAGCGCTTCGCCGGTGTAGGAGCAGAACGCAGTGGGGATGCAGAGCACTTCGTCCTTGATGAAGGCGTGGCTGGTGGGGTCCCATGCGGTATAGCCGCGCGCTTCGAAGGTGGCGCGAAGGCCGCCGTTCGGGAAACTTGAGGCATCGGGCTCACCCTGGATGAGCTCTTTGCCTGAGAAGGTCATGATCACGCTGCCATCGGGTTGCGGATGGATGAAGGAATCATGCTTCTCGCTCGTTACTCCAGAGAGTGGCTGGAACCAGTGCGTGAAGTGGGTCGCACCGTGTTCGATGGCCCATTCCTTCATAGCGTGTGCCACCACGTTGGCAACTTCCAAGTTGAGCGGCTCGCCATCGTTGATGGTGCGCATCAGTTCCTTGTAGGTGGTCTTGGGCAGGCGCTCTTTCATCACGCGCTCGTCGAAGACCATGGTCCCGTAAATATCAGAGACATTGGCGGGGGAGTAGTCTTGCTCGCTCGTTGTTACGGTTAGCGTTTGGCTGTCCGATCCGGTTGACATGAGGTCTCCTTCTCTGCGATCCTTTACGCGGATTGCGTAAGACTTATTTCTCGACGTTCCCTAGCCTACGCAGCGAATGTTTCGAACATGCTTCATAGAAGTTAATCTGTGTAACATTCGTCGTCTTTTATGCGGTACGAACGATCTCGGTGGCGCAGGCGAGGGCGTCGGCCATCGCGTTCACCACAAGCGTTGAGCCGAGACGAGCATCGCCCGCAGCGAAGATGGCAGGCTTGTTGTTCGCTGGATCGGCTTCGCGCAGGCAGTGCGCACCATTGCGTTCGGGCAGCGAAACCCCGAAGGCTTCGAAGACGGCAGGGTCTGCGCCGGTGAAACCCTTCGCGATCAGGACAAGCTGGGCAGGAAGGGCGGCTTCGGCCCCTTCTACCAGATGGCGTCCACCTTCATAGGAAAGGTCCTGGATGTGGACCTGCGCGACCGCATTTGCTTGAGTAGTTTGGTCGGACGCACTGAAAGCGATGGTATCAGTAGAGAAGATGCGCGGATCGTTGCCGAAAATCTCGATTGCTTCGCGCTGTCCGTATCCTTGCGAAAGGATAGTGCGCTCAGCTGGCCAGATCTCCTGCGTATTGCAGGTGGCCGGCGGCTCTTGCGCGCGGATCACCTGGGTCACGCTCGCAGCGCCTTGGCGCAGTGCGCAGGCAACACAATCGTTTCCGGTATCACCACCACCGATCACGACCACGTCCTTATCCTTTGCGGTGATGTTCGCTTCGCGATCTTTGATGAGTGCGTTCGTCACTTCACCCAGGTATTCGAGGGCGAAATGGATGCCTTCAAGGTCACGCCCAGGAAGAGCCACATCGCGCGCGATATTCGATCCACAGGCGATCACGACCGCATCAGAAGCAGCAGCGATCTCGTCAGCGCACGTAGTCGCATCAACGCCGCAATTGAACTCGATACCGCTCTCGCGCATCAGGTCAACGCGGCGAGAGATGATCTCCTTCGGTAGCTTCATGTTCGGGATGCCATACATCAGCAGGCCACCGGGACGATCCGCCTTTTCGTAGACGCGCACGCGCCAACCGCGTCGTGCCATTTCCCAGGCAACTGCAAGGCCGGCAGGGCCCGAACCGATCACGCTCACCAGCGGCGCATCAGCTGCTGGCTTTGCAAGCGGCTCCATTCCGCGCGCCCATGCCTGGTCGGAGATCGTGCGCTCGTTATCGTTGATGGAGACGGGTGCCTTATGAAGACCCAAGTTGCACGCGGTCTCGCAGGGTGCGGGGCACACGCGACCCGTGAACTCCGGGAAGGGGTTGGTCATCGAAAGACGCGCGATGGCATCGTCGATGCGCCCCTGATAGAGCAGGTCGTTCGTCTCAGGGATCTGGTTGTGCAGCGGACAACCCACCGCATGCGCTGATCCTCCCAGCGCGATCCCGCTCTGGCAGAAGGCCACGCCGCAGTTCATGCAGCGGCTTGCCTGTTCGCGCTGCTTATCGAGCGTGAGCGGCAAAGCGAATTCGTCAAAATCGAGGATCGATTCATGTGCGGGACGAACGTCGTGATCGACGCGTTCGACCTGTAAGAATGCTCCAACTCGTCCCATCTTATGCTCCCATCCTCATCGCTTCGAAGGCCAGCTCTTCGGCCTCTTCGCGTTCGTGTCCTTGTGTCTCGTATTCGGTGATCAGATCGAGCATCTTGCCGTATTCGATCGGGATCACCTTCGTGAAGTGGTTGGCGATGTCATCGAACTGATAGAGCATCATGACGCCAAGCGGGCTCGCGGTCGCTTCAACGTGTGCTTCGAGCAGCTCGCGAATGCGTGCGATCTCCTGCGGTGTCGGCTCGACCAGCTCCACCAGCTCCAAGTTGCAGTGACTTTTCAGCGTCTTCGCTTCGTCGTAGACGAACGCGATGCCGCCCGACATGC
This sequence comes from uncultured Eggerthella sp., assembly GCA_900542525.1. GTDB lineage: Bacteria > Actinomycetota > Coriobacteriia > Coriobacteriales > Eggerthellaceae > Anaerotardibacter. The sequence continues at coordinate 119,159 of UQNZ01000004.1, read as the reverse complement.
CTGCGGCGAAGTTGAGTCCGACTTCGCCCAGCACGAGCACGGTTCCGCCCGTCATATACTCACAGCCGTTTTCACCGACTCCTTCTACTACCAGTTCCGCGCCAGAATTGCGTGCCGCGAAGCGCTGACCAGCCAGGCCGTTCACGAAGCCGCGACCCGCGGTGGCGCCGTAGAAAGCGACGTTGCCCACTAGGATGTTCTCTTCAGGGCGATAGGTGGCGCTTGCGGGCGGCTTGATGGAAAGCTCGCCGCCAGAAAGCCCCTTGCCGAAGTAATCGTTGGTGTCGCCCGCGATCGAGAGCGTGATACCAACGGGTAAGAACGCGCCGAAGCTCATGCCGCCCGAACCGGCGCAATCGATCTTGATCGAGCCTGCGGGCAGGCCTTCAGGATGACGACCCGTCACGCAGGAACCGAGCATCGTGCCCACGCAGCGATTCACGTTCGAGATATCGGCGTGGAAATGGATGGGTTCGAGGTGCTCGCGGGCGTTTTCGGTATAGGGGATGAACAGCGTCGCATCGAGCGTTTGTGGCAGTGTGTCGGGTGCTTGAGCCTCAGCAAGGAAGTGCGGGCAGTGAGCTTGCGGGATCGCGCGACCGAACTCGACCTCAGGCTTCACGAGCAGGGGAGAAAGGTCGATCAGGTTCGCCTTCCAGCTGCGGGCATTGTGGGTCTGGCGCAAGCATTCAACCTGGCCGACCATCTCATCGATGGTAGCGAACCCAAGATCAGCCATGATGCGGCGAAGCTGTTCGGCCACCATCATCATGTAGTTGACCACGTATTCGGGCTTGCCGCAGAAGCAGGCGCGCAGCTCGCGGTTTTGCGTTGCGATGCCCACCGGGCAGGTGTCTTGCTGGCAGTCGCGCTGCATCAAGCAGCCCATCGCTATGAGCGGCATCGTGGCGAAGCCGAATTCTTCGGCGCCGAGCAGACAGGCAACCGCTACGTCGCGTCCGTCCATCAGCTTGCCGTCAGCTTCCAGTACAACACGGGAGCGCAGGCCATTCTGTAGGAGCGTTTGCTGCGTTTCGGCGAGTCCCATCTCAAGCGGAAGGCCGGCATGGTGGATGGAGTCACGCGGAGCTGCGCCCGTGCCACCGTTCGATCCTGAGATGAGGATCTTGTTGGCGCCACCCTTGGCAACACCCGTGGCGATGGTTCCCACGCCTGCTTCAGAGACGAGCTTCACGGAAACGCGTGCGCCCGGGTTGGCATTCTTCAGATCGAAGATCAGCTCTGCCAGGTCCTCGATCGAATAGATGTCATGATGGGGCGGGGGCGAGATAAGGCCGATGCCTGGGGTGGAGCGACGTGTGCGCGCGATCCATGGCCAGACCTTGCTTGCGGGTAAGTGACCACCTTCGCCGGGCTTCGCGCCCTGAGCGAGCTTGATCTGCAGCTCATCAGCGCTCATGAGATAGCGACTCGTCACGCCGAAGCGACCCGAAGCGATCTGCTTGATAGCGCTGCGCTTGGAGTCGCCATTAGGAAGCGGGGTCTCGCGGATGGGATTTTCGCCGCCTTCACCTGAATTCGAACGGCCGCCCAAGCGATTCATGGCAATAGCCAAGCATTCGTGTGCTTCCTTCGAGATCGATCCGTAGCTCATCGCGCCGGTGTTGAAGCGCTTGACGATCTCGGATGCGGGTTCGACCTCATCGAGCGGGATGGCAGGACGAATGGATACGAACTCGAGCAGGTCGCGCAGCATGATGCTGCGGCTGGGCTGATGAACAGCAGCGCTGTATTCGTCGAAGAGCGCTGGATCGTTCGTACGGACCGCGCGCTGCAGAAGCGAGATGACCTGCGGGGTGAGCAGATGCTCTTCACCGCGCGGACGCCAGGTGGTGATGCCAGAACTTGGCAGCTGATCAGGTGCAGGTGATCTGCGCTGTGCTAGGGCTTCGGTGTAGCGCAGATCGCATTCATGCTGCAAGTCATCGATTGAGAGACCACCGATGCGGCTTACCGTGCCGGCGAAATGCGTGTCGATGAGATCCTCAGCAAGACCGACCACCTCGAAGATCTGTGCGGCGTGATAGCCCTGCATGGTGGAGATACCCATCTTCGACATGATCGAGACGATGCCCGAGAGGATCGCTGCGTTGTAGTTCGCAATGCCCGTTTCGCTATCTACGGCAAGCACATCACGATCCGCAAGTGCGGTGATGGTGTCATGCGCAAGGTAAGGGTAGATGCCGGATGCGGAATAGCCGACCAGGGTCGCGAAATCATGCGCGGTGATAGCGTCGCCGCATTCCACGATGAGGTCAGCCTGGGTGCGCAACCCGCAGCGAAGCAAATGGTTGTGAACGCTCGCTACGGCCAGCAGGGAAGGCATGGGGATCTTGCCTTCGGGTACGCGATCAGAGATAGCAAGGATGGTAACGCCATTGCGCACAGCCTCTTCAGCCTGTTCACAGAGTGCATTCACCGCCGCTGCGAGGGCGTGGGGATTGGTCTTGCTCTCTTCAGCATCGTAGGACGCGTAGATGGTCGCACCCTTGAATCCCTTTTCGTCGATCGCAGAGAGCGCGGCGAATTCTTCGGCGATGAGCAGGGGGGTATCGAGGCGAACGAGGCGGCAGTTCGCTCGTGCATCCTCGAGCAGATTCCCGTGGTTGCCTAGATAGAGCAGCGTAGAGGTGAGGTGCGACTCGCGCAGTGCATCGATAGGAGGATTCGTGACCTGCGCGAAGAGTTGATTGAAGTAGTGGAAGAAGCGGCGCGGATGTTCCGATAAACATGCGAGAGGGGCATCCGCGCCCATCGACGCCAGTGGCGCCTTTGCCTTTTCCGCCATAGGGATGGTTACTTCTTCGACATCATCGAAGAAGTAACCATGTACAGCCTGTCGGTTGGAGAGGGGCAGATCCGCATCGGGCGTAGGAGTATTCGGTTCGCTTGCCCCTGCAAGGAGCGAATCGAGCGTGCGTGTTTCGGATGTGATCCAGTCAAGATAGGGCGCTTCGTTGGTAAGGCCATCCTTGATCTCGTCGTTGAAGAGCACGCGGCCTTCATCTGGATCGACGATCAGCATTTGACCAGGTCCTAAGCTTCCCGCAATAAGGATTTTCGAGGGATTTACGTCGAGCGTGCCTGCCTCGCTTGAGAGGATCAGGCGGTCGTCCGAGGTCACGTAGTAGCGCGCCGGACGCAGTCCGTTGCGGTCGAGCACGGCACCCATGATGTGGCCGTCCGTGAACGCGATGGCCGCCGGGCCTTCCCAGGCTTCAGTGAGCATCGACTGGTATTCGCCCCAGGCGCTGCGCTTGTGGGAGAGCGCGGGGTTCTTGTCCCAGGGCTCAGGCAGTAGCATGGAGACGGCGCGCGGCAAGCTGCGACCGTTCATAACGATGAACTCGAGCATGTTGTCGAGCATAGCCGAGTCGGAGCCTTCGCCGTTGAAGACCGGAAGCACCTTCTCGAGCTCGGCACCCATAACGGGAGAATAGAGATGTGGTTCGCGGGCGAGCGTCCAATTCACGTTGCAGCGCAGCGTGTTGATCTCGCCATTGTGGACCATGTAGCGGTTGGGATGGGCGCGCTCCCATGAAGGCGTGGTGTTGGTGGAATAGCGCGAATGGACGAGTGCGATAGCCGTTTCGCAGGATGCATCATCGAGGTCCTTGAAGAAGCCGCGCATCTGCGTGGAGACGAGCATGCCCTTGTAGACGATCGTGCGGGCGCTCATCGAGCAGATGTAGAAGGTCTTGCCCTCAAGGCTCGGCGTTTCCTTCGCGCGCTTCTCGATCACGCGACGGCAGGTATAGAGACGGCGCTCGAAGTCTTCGTCGGTGGTGCAATCTTCGGGACGGCCGAGGAATGCCTGCTTGATGGTGGGCATACATTCGAGAGCGGCTGAACCGAGATCGTGCGGATCGGTGGGCACGTCGCGCCAGAAGAGCAGTGGGATGCCTTCAGCAATGCACCCGTCTTCGAAGATGCGCATAGCTTCTTGAAGGCCGTGTTCATCGGTGGGGAGGAAGAGCATGGCAACGCCGTAGGCGCCTTCATCAGGCAGGAGGCTGCCGCACTTCTGTGCTTCCTTTCTGAAGAAGCGATGCGGGATCTGGAGAAGGATGCCCGCGCCATCACCCGTGTTGGCTTCCAGACCCACACCACCGCGGTGCTCAAGATTCACGAGTACGGAGAGCGCATCATCCACCATCTGGTGGGAACGAATGCCTTTTAGGTTCGCCAGTGCGCCGATGCCACAAGCATCATGTTCGAACGAAGTACGGTAGAGCGATTGCTGCGTGCGCGTGGGAGCGCTGCCGTGCAGTGCTTCACGATCCATGTAAACCCCTTTCGCATGTTTTAAGGTGCTATTACCTTACGGAAGCTCTGTGTCGCCAATATTGCGCGATTGTTTCACGTGCGTTAAATCGCCAAAAGCGCTCGCTTATGAAGTTGAAGGGTTCGTGAACTTTCTTGGGGGCGAGCATGAAAGTGGAGTTGAAAGCAGTAGTTCAAACCGGCTTAGTGTATAATTACGAGCATCTTCATACCTGCACCAAAGCAGTGCGGTTCAGGGGTGAAAAATAACTGCTGAACTGCATATATGGCACATATTTTCATAAGATAGGGTTTCCCATGGAAAGCACTAAACCTAAGAATAAGACGCGCAATCTCATCATCACCGTCTGCGCAGCTGTCGTGGTCGTGATCCTTGCGCTCGTTGTTTTCATGAATGTGAACACTCAGCGCATCATCGACCAGAATACGCAATACCTTGATACTTCTGCCAATCAAACGGTGCGTCGCGTGAACGATACGTTTGCTTCTTCACTGCAGAGTGTGCAGACTGCAGCGGTGGTATATGGAGATGCGATCAGCGACGAGGGTTTCAATCCGCGCACTGCGGCAACCATTCTTGATAACGCCCAGTTCGACCACACCTTCTTCATCGATGCGCAAGGCACGGCGTATAACAACGATGGAACGACGGCCGATGCGACCGATCGCGAATACTATATCGAAGGCGTGCAGGGTAAAAGCGGTATGTGCTATGTCAATGACACGATCTTCGATGGTCAGAATTCCGTCGTCTTCTATGCGCCGGTGGTCTTGAACGACGAAGTGGTCGGCATCATGGCATCGGTATTGCGGGAAGATTCGCTCACCGAAGTCATGACCACTCAATTCTACGATCAATCTACGCCCACCTATCTTTGCATGCGCGATGGCACGATAGTAGCGATGGCAGGTTCGGTGAAGCCAGATGCGCGCGATATCAACGAGATATTCATTGCGCGTGGTTTAAGTGAAGAACAGCTTACGACTCTTGATGTAGATATCGAAGAAGGCAATACGGTCAGCTTCACCTACGATACGCCTGAAGGTACGGGCAATACGTTCGTTACGAAACTCCCCGATTTCGATTGGATGCTCGTGCGTTCGTTCCCAGCAAGCATCACCAATGAAATGCTCCTGCAAGCGAACACTTCGGGCTTCATTCTGGTAGGGGGCGTGCTCTTTGCGGCGATCGTGGTGATCGTGGTGCTTACCATGCAAGCTCGTCGTGAGAACCAAGAGCTGTTGCTCGAGCGCCAGGAAGCTACGCGTATCATCGACGCTTCAACTAATCTGTTCGATAGTCTTTTCACGGTCGATCTTGAGAAGCATACCTATGAATTCTTGAAGAATGACAGCCAACAAAAAGCCATCCCGCCTCGGGGCAATGCGTCCGATCTGTGTCAGTTCTTTGATAAGATCACCGATAAGAATTCGCTTTCAGCTGATGCTGAAGAGAAGTTCGCCAAGGACAATATCGCTAATATCCTTGTTCCAGGTGTACGTTTCATCCAAGAAGAATGGCGTACGAATGATCGAGAGAATCCGTATTGGTATCAGGCATCGATTCTCTGCCTTGCACGCGACGCGCAAGGCAAGCCAACCAGTGTGCTCGTGGCTATTCAAGACGTTACGGATGCAAAGGCTGAAGAACTGCGTGCGCATATCGCACTTGAAGATGCGTTCAAAGCAGCAGAGCACGCTTCGCAAGCTAAGAGCGATTTCCTCAATTCGATGTCGCATGATATTCGTACCCCCATGAACTCCATCATGGGTCTTACCGCTATTGCAGGTATGCATGTCAATGACCCTGAGCGCGTGCGTGAATGTCTTACGAACATCACGTCGGCTTCGCGCCATTTGCTTGGTTTGATCAACGAAGTGCTTGATATGGCCAAGATCGAATCGGGCTCGATCGACCTGGCTGAAGAGCCTTTCAATCTCTCTGAGTCGATCGAGAATCTCATCACGATGATGAATCCTCGGATCGCAGCCAAGCATCAAGAGCTCAAAGTCGAGCTTGTTGACATCAAGCACGAGCATGTTTTGGGCGACCCCACCCGTTTGCAGCAGGTGTTCGTGAATATCATGGGCAACTCGGTCAAATTTACGCCAGAAGGCGGTACGATCGGGCTGCGCATCACTGAGCTTCCGAGCTCGATCCAGTCCAGCGCATGCTACGAGTTCGAGTTCAGCGACACCGGGTGTGGTATGAGCGAAGAATTCATGAAGCGCCTTTTCGAACCCTTCTCTCGTGCGAATGATTCGCGCACTACGAAGGTCGAAGGCACAGGCCTTGGCATGGCGATCGTGAAGAGCGTGGTCAGCCTTATGAGCGGCACGATCGATGTCGAATCGAAAGAAGGTGAAGGCACAACCTTCACCGTGATGGTTCACATGAAGTTGCGCGATGGCGAGAAGGAAGACCTGAGCGATCTTGAAGGAATTCCTGTCTTAGTGGTCGACGATGATGAAGTTGCTTGTGAAGGTGCCTGCATTCTGCTCGACGATATTGGCATGAAGTCTGAATTCCGCCTTTCCGGTCCAGCAGGCATCGATGCGGTTAAGAGCAGACTCGATAATGATCCATATCGTGTGGTCATTCTTGATTGGCGTATGCCGGGCATGAGTGGCCTTGAGGCTGCCAAGCATATTCGTGAGGCAACGCATGAAGCAGTGCCGATCATCATCCTTTCCGCTTACGATTGGTCGATGATCGAGCAAGAAGCACGTCAGGTTGGCGTCGACGCTTTCATCTCAAAGCCACTGTTCCGCTCTCGTTTGGTGCAAGTGATGAAAGAGCTGCTCGTGGGCGAGATGAAGAGCGTGATCGATGAGAAGGCGATGCTTGAAGAGCTTGCGTTCCAAGGCAAGCGCGTCTTGCTCACTGAAGACAACCCCATGGCTGCCGAGATCGCTCGTGAACTGGTCGAGATGACAGGCGCAGCCGTCGAGCACGCTGAAAACGGTAAACTTGCGCTCGATATGTTGCTTGCGCATGATCCGGGTTACTACGACATCGTGCTCATGGATATCCAGATGCCGGTTATGAACGGTCATGAAGCAGCAGCAGCTATCCGCGCCCAAGCTGATAAACGCCCCGATATGGGTCAGATCCCGATCGTCGCGCTTTCAGCCGATGCGTTCGCTGAAGACGTGCGTCATGCGCGTAGTGCTGGCATGAACGACCATATGTCGAAGCCGCTCGAGATCGAAACGCTCGTTCGCATGCTGAAGAAATGGGTTAGCTAGCCAACGAGCGAATTCTTCAGGCAGGTGAGCCTATTTTCACGCACAATCGTACTGCGCAATCTTGCGTATCGGTTCCCTGCGTCAAAGGATGTTCATGGCAATCAAAAAATCTCAGGATGCTACTCCCTCAAATGGAGGACGTGAGCACTTCGCCTCACGTCTCGGCTTCATTCTCATCAGCGCAGGGTGCGCGATCGGGCTCGGCAATGTTTGGCGTTTCCCTTATATTGCCGGCGAATATGGTGGCGCAGCTTTCATCCTGCTCTATTTGATCTTCCTCGTGATCCTTGGCCTACCCGTTATGATCATGGAATTCGCGATCGGTCGTGCGAGCCAGCGCAGTTGCGCGCGTGCTTTCGAACGCTTGCAGCCTTCAGGTAAATGGAACTGGTTCGGCTGGTGGTCGTATATCGGCTGCATGATCTTGATGATGTTCTACACCGTTGTGTGCGGTTGGATGCTCGCTTATATGGCGAAGATGGCAACCGGCGAGTTCGTAGGTCAGAGCGTTGAGGGAGTTGCAGGGGTGTTCTCTGCGATGCTCGGCAGCCCTACCGAAATGCTTGGCTGGATGCTTGCGGTCGTCGTGATCGGCTTTCTTGTGTGCAGCCTTGGTCTCCAGAAGGGGGTCGAGCGCATCACGAAGATCATGATGATCTGCTTGCTGTTCGTGATGGTCGCGCTCGTGTTTCGTTCGGTCACGCTCCCTGGCGCAGAAGCAGGTCTCGAATTCTACCTCATTCCCGATTTTGAGAAGATGTTCGGTGGTGGCATCGGGCACTTCGGCGAAGTGGTCTATGCCGCTATGGGTCAGGCATTCTTCACGCTTTCGCTCGGCATTGGCGCCATGGAGGTCTTCGGTTCGCGCATTGGTAATGACCGTGCGCTCACGGGGGAGGCACTGCGTATCTGCGGCCTCGATACCTTTGTCGCTATTGTTGCAGGTCTTATCATCTTTCCGGCATGTTTTGCGTTTGCGGTTGCACCCGATCAGGGGCCCGCGCTCGTGTTCGTTACCTTGCCTAACGTATTCGAACAGATGCCTTTCGGCCAGATTTGGGGAACGCTCTTTTTCGTGTTCATGAGTTTTGCTGCGCTTTCGACCATCATTGCGGTGTTCGAGTGCCTCATCACGTTCACGATGGAGCGCTGGAATGTGTCGCGCTCTCAAGCGATCGCTCGTACCGCATTGCTTGTGACGATTTTGAGTATTCCGTGCGCGCTTGGCTTCAATGTATGGTCGGGTGTGGGCATCCCTGGCATTGGCGACATCCAGTCGATCGAAGACTTCATCGTATCCAATAACCTGTTGCCGTTGGGTAGCTTGCTCTATGTGATCTTCTGCGTCACGCGCAGTGGATGGGGATGGGATAATTTCCTTAAAGCTGCCGATACTGGTGAGGGCATCAAATTTCCGCGCTGGTCTCGCTATTGGCTCATGTTCGGTGTGCCGATCCTGATCGGCATCATCTTCGTGATGGGCTACGCGCCTAAGTTCGCTTTGTGGTTCGGGCTCGGCTAAACATAGCGCTTCGTTCTTGGTTTTTGGATGAACCTGCGATGTTCTTTGGTTTGTCTGCATCTTGCATGCAAAACATGGAGAGATTGCGCGTTTTTTTCGACTAGTTGTACTCTTCTTATCATCTCTATAACATGTTCGCCACGTTTTGTGATTCTTGCAACGAAGACAAAACGAAGGTAGTACTGTTTGGCACATAGTTATTGGTGCATAAGGGCTCCGAAAGGAGTATGAGATATGATCAGTAAAGCAATAAGAACGTATAAGCATTCGTTCATCGTCGCATCGCTTCTCGCGATCAGTGCAGTTGCTCTTTCGGTCTGCTTTGCCTTTTCAGGTCCGCTCTTGGCTTCAGCGGAAGATACTGATTCCGCGGAAATGCTCGAGGCGATCGAGGAGGCTTCTGCGCAGCGCGAAGAAGCTATCGAAGAGGTTGAAGCGATCATCAAAGAGCGCGCGGCGAACGATCAGCAGGGTGAACAAGACCTCACTGCTACAGGCAATTTGGACGATGCCAACATTGCAATGCTCGAAAAAGAAAATGAGCAGAATGCGCAGGATAATCCTGCAGCATCCACACCCAGCGATGATTGCACGGTCACCATTCGTTATCTCGAATACATGAACTACAATGACGAACCGGATGCGGTCGTCGATGACATGGGGCGTCGCGTGCTGGGGACACGCGTCCTTACCGGTCTGAAAGAGGGCGATGTGCTCAATGCGTGGGATTATGTTCTCGATCTTCCTGGGCATTTCTTCTTCGATGGTTGGCCACTGAACCTTACGGTCACGACCGATCCGAATAAGAACACCTTCGATCTGATCTATATCAAGAAATGGAGCAGTGAATACACGGTCAACTATTATGTGATGACCGGGGCCGATCTTGATGCTGATACGTGGAGCGAAGCTTTAGCTCCTGATGACGTCGAGTTCTTCAAAATGGGATCGGAGAAATTCATGAATCAGCGTTTCGACAAGCTCGTTGAAGGCGATGCATACGAATACAAACTTGATGATATGTATGTGATCGACACCTATCCGGCTGAGATTCGCTTGGGCACCGATCCCGATAACAATGTGATCAACGTGCTCTATACCCCTACATCCTCAACGCTTCCTGATGATCTTGAAGTGCCCGACGATATCATTCCGCCAGCAGATGAGGGCAATACGGGCAGTGGGGATGCCGGCAGTGGAGACAATGGCGTAGATTCAGGCAACAATGGCGCTGACTCGGGTGATAATGGCAGCGTTGATTCTGGTATTGGCACGCCTTCGCCCGATCTGCCTTCCGATGGTACTTTCGACAAGGACGACATCACCTCCACCTTGCCTGATGGCGTGATTGACAATGATGAATCCAAAGATGATTTCCTCGGCAATGAGGTCGATCGCGGCGAGCTTGACGTTACCGACGAGATGCTTGCAAATCCCGTAAATAAGGAGCAAGCAAACAAAGCGCTTGCAGAATATCGGGATGCTCTCTATGAAGCAGATAATCTTGCAAAAACAGGCGATGGTGTGCCGATCATCGCTTGGGCCTCAGGAGCTACAGCGCTTGTTGCACTGGTGCTGTTAGGCATCTACCTCATGCGCTCGCGCAAGCGTGCTTGATGATGAACTACCCGGTCGTTCGTCGCCTTCAGCAAGATTCTTCAAGCCCCGCGAAATCGTGGGGCTCATTTGCTTCTGCCATAACGCGCTCGATCAATTCTTCATAGCCGCGCAGAGCAGCGAATGGCTTGAATTGGCGTGCGCGATCGGGGTGGGGCTTGCCCAAGATATAACGTTCTGGGTGAGCGCTGTTGTGTGCGCTAAAGGGCAATTCGTTAGGCATTGTGTCCTCCTACGAGATGCGCACGTTCAAGCCCGCGCGCTTTTTTCTTGTATGAGGTGCCGCGCATGACAGCATCTTTTCCGAATCTCTGCTTTATCGCAAGCAGCGCATCCTGTTGCGCACGCTCTTCTTCTTCGGCTTCAATATCGCTAAAGAGCGTGTGTGTGGCGTATTCTTCAGGCTCGAGGTTTCCGCAGCTGATGTTGATGCGCCGAATGGGTAGGTCGTGCCGCACGCGCTGGCAGTAAAGCTCGTCGAATATGTTCAGCAGTTCTTTGAAGGAGTTGGTCGAAAAGCTAAGCTTGTGGCTTGTGCTCGTATGCGAACTCGTGCGGAGGCCTTTGCTCACTTCACTACGATCCTTCGAGGTTAAGCTGCTGCTGCCTTGAAGATGCTTCTTTTCATCATCCTTCTTGTAGCCAACGTAGAGATGTACAGAACTTGCAACAACCTGTTTGTCCACGAGCTCCAGCGCAGTTTCATCGACCATCTCGCGCAGTACCATGCGTGCCTCATCGAAGGTGTAGTCGCACGGAAGCACCTGACCATTGCCGAATGAGGTGCTCTCAGGTTCGTAGGCCTTGATCTCGGCGATCGTGCAGGGTTCAAGCCCCCAAGCGTGGTCGATCAAGAATTCAGCATTCACGCCGAACTCTCGGTAGAGCAGATCGATATCGGCGTGGGCCACCCCTTCAAGATCGCGAATACCAAAGCGCGCGAGTCGTGTGGCGATGCCGCGTCCGATCTGCCAGATATCAGTGATGGGGCGGTGATGCCAGATTTGCTGCATGAAGCTCTCCTCGTTCAGCACACCGATACCATCTTCGCTGTGCTTCGCGGCAACATCGAGCGCCACTTTCGCCAAGAAGAGATTCGGACCAATGCCAGCAGTGGCTGTGATCCCTGTTTCTGCGTAGACTGCATCGCGCATGCGGTCTACGAGCATTTTCGCGCTGGTCTTATAGAGAGAAAGATAAGGCGTGAGATCGATGAAGCATTCGTCGATCGAATAGACATGCAGGTCGACAGCGCTCACGAAGCGCAAGTAGATCGAAACGATCTTTGCTGAAACTTCCATGTAGAGGCGCATGCGCGGCTTTGCCATGAAGTACTCGATACCTTCAGGAATCTCGAACACGCGACAACGCCCCGGCACTCCGAGCGCTTTCATGGCGGGGGAGACCGCCAGGCAGATGGTCTTCTCGGTGCGTTCAGGATCTGCCACTACGAGGTTCTTCTCAAAGGGATCCCACTTGCGAGCAACGCATTCTACGCTGGCATAGAAGCTTTTCAGATCGATACAGCAGTATGTTTTTGGTGTTTCGCTCACGCGCCCAGTATAGCACAAGAGCGAACATATGTTCTAGTTTCAAGCAGGCCCAAGTGAGCAAGCGCGAAGGAAGAGCAGCTAGGCGAGTTCGGCCTCGATCACTTCAGCAAGGCGCTTGATGCCTGAGCGGATGGTCTCCTTGTCGGCGTTCGTGAAGTTCAAGCGTAGCGTGGAGTGTTTGCCGCCTTCAGCGTAGAACGGATCGCCAGGAACGAAGGCAACATTTTGTTCGAGCGCTTTGTCGAATAAATCCATCGCGGCGATCCCTTCAGGAAGCGTTACCCAGAGGAACATGCCGCCTTCGGGGATGGTGAATTTGACCTCGGCAGGGAAGAACTCCTTCATGGCATCAACCATGGCGCCCGCTTGGTTGCGATAGAGTTCGCGAATCTTAGTGAGGTGCTCATCGAGCTCATTGTGCATGAGGTAGTCGTAGATAACGTACTGTGCGAACACATTGGTATGCAGGTCGGCTGCCTCTTTTGCTGTTGAGATGTTGAACAGGAGATCATGGTCTTTTGTGAGCAGGTATCCCATGCGGAAACCAGGCGTGACGGTTTTGGAGAAGGATCCCATGACCACGCCGTGGGGATGATTCGTCGCGCCAATATAGGGCAGTGATTCACCTTCGAAGCGCAATTCGCCATAAGGGTCATCTTCCACGACCACGATGTTGTGTTTCGAGAGAGCCTTGCGCACCTGTTCGCGGTTTTCTGCCGTATAGGTGAGGCCAGTGGGGTTCTGGAAGTTCGGTATAAGGTAGATCATCTTAGCACCAGCATCGAGTGCTGCGTTCAGTTCGTCGATGTTGAGCCCTTCGCTCGTGAGCTCCACACCGCGGAACACTGGTTGCTGAAGCGCGAAGGCTTGGATGGCGGCAAGATAGGTAGGGTTTTCCACGATCACGCCATCACCCTTGTCGAGCAGTACCTTACTGAGCAGGTCGAGGATCTGCTGCGACCCAGTGGTAATGAGCACGTCATCGAGCACGTAGTCGGTACCGAAGCGCTTATTGTAACGATCGGCGATCCACTGGCGGAGTTCATCGATGCCCGCGGTCGAGGAATACTGGAAGGCGTTCGGACCTTGTTCGGCCACCACGCGCTCCATTGATTTCAGCAGTTCATCTTCAGGAAACGAGATGGGGTTGGGCAATCCACCTGCGAATGAGGTCACATTCGGGTCGGATGCCGCTTTGAGGATACTGCGAACGAAGGAAGGCGGAGTCGATTTGATCCCGTCGGAGAGCAGTGCTTCGGTGTCGAAAAGGGATGCGGCATCGTTCATGATATTCCTTCCTCGCGTTTGTTATGTCTGTACCATTATTACGCGCACTCTAGACTTTAGCGCGATAGATGGGTGGAGGTTCTCATTCGGTATTTGAAAGGGCGCACGACAAGCCCGCGTGCTATTTCCCGTAAAGCAGGGGAGTGCCTCTATTCATGCAGTTGCCCGACGAGATTGTCGGTTTCGCGCGCGATGCGCACCTCTTCATCGGTGGTGACCACGCAGATCTTGATGGGACTATCGTCGATCGAGATGATGCGGTTCACGCCGATCTGGCCAGTAACGTCGTTGCGTTCGTGGTCGAGGATCATGCCCATATGAGCGAGGCCTGCAAAGATTCGTTCGCGCAGTTCAGCGGAGTTTTCGCCGATTCCCGCAGTCATAACCACCGCATCGGTGCGCGTCATGGCAGCGTAGTAGCCACCGATGGCCTTCTGAATGCGGTAGACATACATGTCGATCGCAAGATCGGCAAGTTCGTTGCCTGCTGCAGCAGCGGCAAGCACATCGCGCATGTCGGCCGATACGCCCGATACGCCCAAAATGCCGCTTTCCTTGTTCAAGATCGCATCCATCTCGTCGAAGGATTTGTGTTCACGGCGCATGAGGTAGGTAACGATAGCTGGATCGATGGAGCCTGAGCGTGTGCCCATCATCAATCCTTCGAGTGGGGTGAAGCCCATGGAGGTATCGATAGATTTGCCGTGGTTCACCGCTGTGATCGAGCCACCATTGCCCAGGTGGCAGGTGATAAGACCCAAATCGCGCAGGGGCCGTCCGAGCAAGTTCGCAGCCTGTTGTGCGGCATAACGATGGCTCGTGCCATGCGCGCCATAGCGGCGAATGCGGTACTTTTCGTAGTATTCGCGTGGCAGGGGGTACATGTATGCTTTCGCTGGCATGGTCGCGTGGAAAGCGGTGTCGAAGACCGCGACTTGCGGGGTGTTCGGCATAGCCTCGCGCATGAGGTCGATGCAGGCATCGGCGGGAGGGTTGTGGAGCGGTGCGAGCTCTTCGCAGATGGCAAGCTTTTCACGAACAGCTTCATCGATGATGACCGAGCGCGTGAAGTATTCACCACCGGCTACCACACGGTTGCCAATGGCGTCGATCTGGGAAAGGCTGCTGATGGGAGATTCGGGATCGTCCACGAGGATGTCGAGCAGCTTTGCAAGGCATTCCTGCACAGGCATATCGGCCACGTTATAGGTGGTCTTTTGGAAATCTGGGGCGAACGAAACATTCATGAATGCGCTTGGTGTGCCAACCTTTTCGGCAAGGCATTTCATCAGCGTTACTTTGCCATCGGTTTCGATCAGTTGGCTCTTGAGTGAAGAGCTTCCTGCATTCACCACGAGCACGCGCATGGGCATCTCCTTTTCTTGAGAAGGGAAGACAAGGGCGTTCAACGGTGCAAAAGGTGTTGCGCGACCGGCATTTTCCCGCGAAATAGATTAGAGACCAGTATATCAGAGCGATTAGTCGAGCATGTGAGGTGTTGTTGTGGATTCGTTCTGCATGCGCTGCCAGAAGCGTCGTGCGATTGCTGCGCAGATACAAGAGAGCACTCCTAAGATGCCGCCAACAAGGCCGACCTCACCAAGTCCTGCGTGGGTCACAACAAAGCCTCCCACGAGGGTGCCGAAGGCGATGCCGATATTGAATGAGGTTGGCTCGATGGAGGCAGCAAGTACGAGCGCGCGTGGATGGCGTTTGCGCGCTACACCCATGAACATCGTGATGCACGAGATCGAGAAACTATACATGAGCAGTGCGATAAGGAAGATGGGGACGAGCGCAAGCATGCTATTCGTCTTGCAGAGCCAGAGTGCGAGAAGGGCGAGCGCGAGCGCAAGCAGCATCGCGGGAATGGGCTTCATGCCTGCACGCACATCCACCACGCCTGAGATCAGGTCGGACACGATGCAGATGATGCCGAAGACAAGCAGGAAGATGCCTGATTGTGCCGGTGGAAATCCAAGGTAGGTTTCGAGGTAGGGAGCCACGTAGCCATAGAAGGTGTAGACTGCTCCCACGCCGAAAGTGAAGAGCAGTACGCCGAAGATAATAGACGGCTCTTTGAAGAGAACCACTTGTTCGCGCAGAGAGGCGAGAGCGGAGCGCTCTTGTGTAGATCTTTCTTTATGTGGAGATGCTTCGTGTGGTACGAAGATCGTGAGTAGCACGGCGGATATGAGTGCGAAGAAGAAGGCGGCATCCATCGCCACATGCCAAGTGAGGTATTCGACGATGAAGCGCCCAGCGCTCGTTGCGAGCACGAGCGCGATCGAAAAGGCCGCATAGATGATCGAGATGCCGATCGACGACCGATTTGCGCCCAGCAAATCAGGCACGTAGGTAGTGGCAACGGCGAGCAGGGGGCCAGAGACCGCGCCCATCACGATACGTGAGATAAGCAGCACTTCATAGGTGGGAGCGGTGGCAGAAACGAAGTTGCTCACAACGAAGATCGCAAGATAGACCATCAGAATGGTCGAGCGCCGGAGGGATCCGGTGAAGATCGAAAGAAGCGGGGTTGCGATAGCGTAAGCGAGCGCAAAGAGACTGATCAGCTCCCCGATGCGTGCGATCGAGCAGTGGTAATTATCGGCAAGTTCAGGCTCGATGCCAATGATCACGAACTCTGAACAACCGAGCGAAAACCCAAGAAGGACGAACAGTATGAAGCAGAGCATGCTCCTGCGCGAGGTCTTTTTTGTGGGTGTTGTCACTTCGGTGCTCCCTTGTGCTTGCGTAGCGTTCGCGTGGTGATCCGCACGAGTGGATTTTCCATTCTCGCTATACTAGCTCAATCAGTTTTGTGGGAACGACGAATCGGCGAAGCCTGCATCTCGTGAAGCAAGAGGGTGTTTCTCGTCCGTGTCTGTTAGTTGCGGTAGTAGAGCACCGCAATTTGAGTGCGGTTGGAAAGTGCTTTTTTGGAAAGGATCGAGCTGATATGATTGCGCACGGTTCCTTCGGAAAGAAAGAGCGTGCTTGCGATCTCGCGATTGTCCATCCCTTGCGCTACGAGGCGGACAATGCTGAGTTCGCGCTCGGTCAAGTCGGCGAAACGTTCTGTCTCGTGCGCGAGCAGTTGTGCGGTCTCGTTGTCCTTTTCAGCGCTTTGTACAGCAGCTTGAATGAGGGAAAGATAGCCTTCGCGTAGGTCATCGTAGGCGAAACGGTATGCTTCGCGTTCACTCGTCTCGCGCAAGTTGCGCACGGCAAGCACGACTGCGATCGCACATAAGAGCGTCTCGATGCTCACCACCGCTTCAAAAACGCCCGGTATGTCTAGTGCTGCAAATCCGGCCGCAATGAGGGAACCCTGTAATTGAAGACCGATGCTGTATGACCCTGTTACGCCAGAAGCGTTCAAGGCCATCGCGCTCACAAGGGGTGCGATCCAGAGCAGACGAACGAGCCACGGGCGTTCGCGCAGGGCAAGATAGACAACTACCGGCAGGTAGAAAAAGATATCACTGATCACGATCGCACAGAGATAGAAAAGAACCTGAACGCTTATACGCACGGACTTGCTTGCGCAGGAGCAGATGCAGATCAGCACCACTGCTGCGAGCAATCCCACGATGGCAAGCTCGCTTTTGCTCGCAAGAAGCGAGAACAGGCAGCAGAGAATGGTCAGCACTATTTCATCGATGAAACTTCTCATGCCATTATTGTAGCGTTTGTGGCGTTCTTCTCAGTTCTGCAAGAAATTCCAGTTCAGCTTTTGTTTCTTCCTATGGATGACAAATGTCATATTCTCAAGTGCGTCAGCTTGAGAGATGATGATTCTGACCTTGTGCGCAAGATGAGCATTTCTTCGCATGGGCTGTTCGTTCGGTTCGTGCGCGAAAAGCGCTATCGTTTTTTGTAGGAAGAAAGAGGAACCCCGTGGAATCGATCGTATCCGTTAAGGACCTTGTTAAACGCTACGGAAGCGCGGTGGCTCTCGATCACTTCACGCTTGAGATCGCGCCAGGTGAGATTTTCGGCTTGCTCGGGCCGAACGGCAGTGGGAAGACGACTGCCATCAATTGCATCTTGCAGTTGCTCACCTACGATCGCGGCGAGATCGAGCTGTTCGGTCAGCCTATGATGCAAACGCGCTATGACTTGAAACGGCGCATCGGTATCGTCCCGCAGAATATCGCAGTATTCGAAGAGTTGAGCGTTCAACAGAATATCGACTACTTCTGTAGCCTGTATGTTTCAGATGCAGCAGAGCGTAAGCAGCTGGTGAAGCGCGCTATCGAATTCGTAGGGCTCGAAGATTACACTCGCGTGCGTCCTAAGAAGCTTTCCGGTGGCCTTTTGCGACGCCTCAATATAGCTTGTGGCATCGCACATCGTCCCGAGCTCATCTTCCTCGATGAACCCACCGTGGCGGTCGATCCACAGAGCCGCGCGTCGATCCTCGATGGCATCAAACAGATGAATGCAGAAGGATCGACCATCGTTTATACCAGTCACTATATGGAAGAGGTCGAAGAGATCTGCACGCGTATCATGATCATGGATAAGGGGCATACGCTCGCGTGCGGTACGAACGAGGAGCTCAAAGCGCTCGTTGCAGCAGGCGAGAAGATCATCATCGAAGCAGACGTTTCCGAGGCCGCGCTCATCAAGTTGCGGTCGCTTCCGCATGCGCTGCGCGTGGAATATGAAAGCGGAAGGCTGGAAGTGGTGTGCGAGAATGCTGAGCACAATGTAGCTGATGTGCTCGATACGCTTTCAGCAGCACGCATCAAGCCTGGGCGCATTTGGGCTGAGCCGCCTACGCTCAACGATGTGTTCTTAGAGATCACCGGTCGTGAGCTACGTGATTGAGGGCGGTTATGTGGGCTAGTTTCAAATACTCATTGCTTCAGCTCGTGCGGGTGCCTGGAGTGCTCATCTGGACGCTCGTCTTTCCGATCGTGCTCGGTTCATTGTTCGTGATGATGCTCGGCGCGCTCGATGAGCGAGCGGAAACAGTTTCCGTGAATGTGGTCGTGGTCGATGAAGAGCAAGCGAACGGGGAGGATCGCACCGCTACCTCCTTTGAGGATATCGCATCAACGGCGCAGGTAGGCGCTTGGGTTGGGGGTGTCTTCGATGAAGAATCGTTCGGTGCACAGGCATTCGCTATCTTCATGGAAGCACTCGGCGAAGGCGATGATGCGCTCTTCAACATCACCTATGCGTCCTCGTCCGACGAAGCCGCCGCGCTCGTGCGCGAGAGCCTAGGAACTGATGACGAATACGCAGGCTATGTGCGGTATGTCGATGGTGAGGTGCAAACCGTACTCGCAAAAGCCACCAGTGCTGCTGAAACGTACGAGGTGGAGCCTTCCATCCTCATGATGATCATGGATCGCTATGTGGCTGAAGAAGCCTTGATCAAGGAAACTTTGCAGAAGAATCCGTCAGTGCTCGCCGACCCTGGATTCATCGAGACGCTCATGGCCCCTGTTGGAGCTACCGTGCGCGCAAGCGTTACCGACAATGCTCCACGTGAATCGCTGCGTTACTATTTTGCCCTTTTCGGCATGGCGGCGTTCTTCGGTGCAAGTATCGGACTTATAGGGTTCCAGCAGATCCGCGCGAATGCATCTGCCCTTGCGGCGCGTCGTTCGCTCGGTGCGCTTTCGCATGGTAAGACCGCTTTCGTTACGCTGCTTGCGAGCTGGTTACTCTCGTTTGCGAGCTTGCTCGTACTCTTCGCTTTCTTAGTGGTGGTCGGTGACGTTGACTTTGGAGATCGTGTGGGTGTCTGCACCCTCATCTGCCTCGTTGCCTCTCTTTGCGCCACAGCACTTGGATGCGCGCTCGCCGCTATTCCGAAAGTGTCCGACCAGGCGAAGAGCGGCATCATAACAGGGCTCGTATGCGTGGCCTCTCTCTTTGCGGGGCTCTATGGTACTTTCGCGATGGATTTCGCCGATGCTGTATCGCAAAACGCTCCGTGGTTGGATGTGATCAACCCGGTCGTGCAAGTATGTCAAGCCTTCTACGCGACCATGTATTACGACACCTATGCACAAACGTTTGGGCATCTTGTGATTCTGCTCGTGATGGCGCTCATCTTCTTCGCGCTCTCCGCTCGCTCGCTGAGGAGGAAACGCTATGCAAGTCTTTAAGTGTGCTATGCGCATCATGCGCGCATCATTCGCCTTTCCTCTTATCTATGTGGTTGGCATGAGCTTCATGAGTGTTGTATTGGCATTTTCTGCCGTTCCGCTCGATGATAGGCAAGGCGATGAATTCGAGCGTGCTGAATATGTCTATTCGATCATCGATCGCGATAACAGCACTATCTCGCATTCACTTGCCGAAACGCTTGCAGAAGGCGGGGAAGCGATCGAAGTAGTGGATGATCGTGTTGCTATTCAAGATGCGGTTGCGAAGGGCTACGTGGATTATTTGCTCATCATCCCTGAAGGCTACGAAGAGCGTTTCCTTGCAGCAGAGAGTGCTGAAGAGATTCCTGAAATGGAAGCGGTATTCAGTTACTCGTCGCTTTCAGGAGCGTATGTGGATGAGGTCGTGGATGAATATGCTTCGCTGCTTCATACGCTGGCTCTTGCCGAAGGAACCGATGATATTAACGCTCTTACGCAAGATGCGCTTGCCTTCGCGTCGAAGCAGGCGCATGGCACGGTGCTTGAGGGAGAACAATCCAAAACACCTCTTGACCAGCTCATCTTCTACCTTACGTGGGGCATGTATCCGCTCTTCACCGGCATTACCGTATGTATCGGTGTGCTGCTCTACCGTATCGGACGCAGTGATGTGCGTAAGCGCAACCTTGCCTCTCCGCTGCCGCTTCGATCGCTCAATGTACAACTGGTGCTCAGTTGTCTTGCCATTGCGCTTGCTTCGGTCGCATGGGTGCTCGTGCTTGGCGCGCTCGTATTCCCTGAAGGAGTCGCGCAGCTTGGAGCAGGCGGTATGGCGGCGATCACGCTCGTAGTACTCGTCTTTTCGCTCATTCCTGCATCCATTGGGTTCATGCTCGGTATGCTCGGTGCCAATACGGCAGTAGCGAATTCGGTAGGGAATATCGTCGGCCTTGCGATATCGTTCTTCGGCGGCGCGTGGTTCTCGATCAGTCTCATGGAACCAGTGGTGCGCAATATCGCTCATTGGCTACCGGGTCTTTGGTATACGCAGGCATGTCAGGCTGTTGCTGATCTTTGTACGGGCGCGGCAGGCGCGCAGCCAAACACGCTCTTTGTCGCGCTCGGCGTGATGGCTCTCTTCGCCCTTGCTTTCTTCTGTGTGGGGCTCGTGGCTGCAAAGAAGCGCTCGCAAACCGCTGAAGCAGGGGGCAACCGCAGCGCTGAAGCGGTGCTCTAGTTCGTCAGTGCGTGTGCGATCAGTCAAGGCTTTTCTGCTTAGCGTGTTTTTTTATTCGAGTTCGAACAGGTCGGCTAAGTGGCTGAGCGTAGCGCAATTGAGCGAGGGATCTTCCGCTTCGAGTGCTGTTGTGGGGAACATGCCCCAGAGCGCTGCGACCGTAAGGCAGCCCGCGCGATTTCCTGCTTGAATATCATAGGGGCTATCGCCAATGTAGAGGCATGCGTGTGGGTCAAGACCGAGTAGCTCACATTCATGCAGGATCGGTCCTGGCGCGGGTTTATGCTCAGGCCAATCATCGGGCGCGATCAGCGCATCGAAGAATTCTGCAATACCGGTAAGTTCCAGCCCGCGTTCGGCCAATTCGTGGCGTTTCGAAGTGACTACGCCCATCTTGAAACCCATGGCGCGAAAGCGCTCGAGTGCTGCGCGCGTATCAGGAAAGGTGCGGATACCCGCATCATGGATGGCGTCGTTGTGCGCACGATAGGTTATGACCAGCTCATCGGCTCTTCGCGTATCGCCTTTTGCAAAGGAGAGCATCTGATCGGGCAGCGGCGTGCCGACGCCGCGCATCAACTCCGCATCGGAATAGTTCTCGCTGCATCTTTCGTTGATCGTGTAACGCATAGATGAAAGGATCAGGTCGTAGGTATCGAGCAGGGTGCCATCGGCATCGAAGAGTAGCCCCGTGATCTCTCGTCCTAGAAGTTCATTCATGTTGTCTATCCCCTTATCATACGTTTTTGCGTCGTCGTGCATCTTGGCGTCCGTGCATGTCCCTGTATTGCGCATTCTGCCTTTCGTGTATCTTTGCAATTCCGGATCTCGATCTCTATTATCCCGCGTTCGGGCACTTTGACACGCATTTTCTTACGTTAAGGTAAAGATATATTGGAGAATTTGAAAGAGCGCACGATCACATTGCATCGGCGGCGCAAGTGGTGCGATTATTTAACCATGAAGAAAGATTGCCGAACAACACAACATCCACAACACACCCCGCAACCGCGCCTGCAAGAGGCTCCACGACAGCGCAATGAACCGCGCATGCACAAACAGAATTTCATCGCGCGCTTGGTGAATCAGTGGTTCGACCGCGTGATGGGGGCGCTTTCTGAAGGATCGCTTTCCGATCAGGAGGAAGAATACGCTGCGCATCGCACCACGCGTGATTTCATCTGGAACACGGTTGGCGTGGGTGCTTGGGGCATGGTTTTCCCCATACTTACCATCATCGCCACACAGCTGGTCGGCGCCGAACAAGCAGGCATGTTCTCGATGGCTTTCGTTACCGGTACGCTGCTCATGATCCTGGCGAATTTCGGTGTGCGTACCTACCAGGTCTCGGATGTGAACGAGAAGCATACGTTCATGGATTATCAGATCAACCGCTGGATCACGTGCGTGGCTATGGTGGCGGTAGGGGTGATCTATTGCCAGATCCGTGGCTACGATAGCACCATGTTCTATATTTCGATCGGCGTGTATCTCTACCGTATGGTCGATGGGTTGGCGGACGTATATGAAGGTCGTCTCCAGCAGGTCGATAAGCTCTACTTGGCGGGCGTTTCGCAAGCTCTTCGTTCGGTGGCGGCACTCGTTGTGTTCTCGATATTGCTGCTCATTACGCGCAACATGATAGTCGCTTGTATTGGTATGGCGGTTGCTGCTGCGCTAACCTTTATCGTGGTCACCTTCCCGCTTGCACTCTTAGAGACGCCGAAGGAGCGTTCATGGAGCGCAACTTCGATCGGGCAGCTCTTCAAGAATTGTGCACCGCTCTTCGTGGCGCTCTTCCTCTATGCGGTCATCGACAACATGCCGAAGTTCGTGATGGAAGGCGCGCTCTCCTACGACAATCAGCTCTATTTCAATGCACTCTATTTCCCTGCGCAGGGCATCTTGCTCACCGTGCAGCTGGTCTACAAACCGCTTCTTGTGCGCATGGCGAACGTGTGGAACGATCCTGCGAAACGTCGCCGCTTCGATCTGATCATCCTTGGCATCTTCGTGCTTATCATCGCGCTCACCGTGGTGAATGTGGGGGTCATGGCATGGATCGGCATCCCTATCATGAGTTTCCTCTATGGCATCGATTTCGAGCAGTTCAGGGGACTGAGCTATATCATGCTGGCAGCTGGTGGCGTAACGGCTGCGATCGATTTTCTCTACCAGACCATTACGATCATGCGTCGCCAGAAAGATGTGACCAAACTCTATGTCATCACGCTCGGCTTCTCTCTCTTCGTGCCCACGCTGCTCGTTATCTTCACGGGGTTGCCGGGAGCCGTGATCGGGTACTTGATCGTGATGGCGCTGCTCTTCGTGCTGCTGGTTTGGGAGTACTTGCGCATCCGTTCGAACTTGAACAAACAAGATCGTACTCCATGTTCGCGTGATCGTGCTGCTGAAGCGCAAGAAGAGCACTTGAGCGAAGATATGCTCATGCGAACAGCGTATGTTCCCAGGAGAGCCTCATAAGAGGTAGTCCTTAGCTTGTGCGCATATGACCTTCGCATCAGCGATGAAAGAGTTTCTGCATTTCAGAGAAGAGCTGCTTACGTGTGAGCACGAGCAGCAATATTAAGAGCAATCCCGAAACGATACCGCTCGCGATCGAGAGTGACGGTTGGCTCACCAGTCCTGTTGCGAGCAAAACGAGCGGCACCATGCCAAGCACGAAATTGAACAGCAGATATTTCGCGTAACCCTGCACGAATCCGTTGCGAAACACCGCCACGAGCACCCCATTGAAGAAAAGTGCGACGAGGGTGAGCGCGGGAACGACATACGTGGCAAGGCGGCTATCACCCGTTGCGAGCAGCAATAAGAGAATGAGCGCCATTACCACGAGGAAGTAGCGCTCGATGATGCGGAGAAAGCTCGGGGAGTGCACGACCACATTGCGGATGAAGATGTAGTTCACGATCACCGCAGCAAAGGAAGCGATCCACGTTACGAAGGGCGCATGTGTGCGCACGCAGAGGAAGGCCATGAGGGCGAGCGCGGCGAACGTGAGTGCGATCATGGAACGTTTCGCAATCTTCTTAGTGCGCGCGAGTTCGTTTTCGGGGAATACCATGCCTTCAGGCGTTCCTTCGAGCTTGCTTCCACACAGAGGGCAGCGATCGAGCATGCCGGTGAAATCGATATGACAGGAGGGGCAGTTCCTCATAGCCTTCTCCTTCTGCTGTTCATGTGCATGCTCGTCATCGCTTACTCCCTTGTCTGCGCTCTTCGGCGATGCGGCGGGAGAGCTGTTCGAAGTGAGCTTGGGTGAGTTCGCGATCGACTTGGCCGGAGGTCTTATTCACGCTGACCGTTCCTTCGATTCCTAAGTCAGTGAAAACGCGGCAGAAATTGCGCATCACATCATGTCGCACATAGATGCTCGAAATCACGATGCTCAGCACGTCCTTGAAGGTGCAGAAAAGAAAGTTCATTCCATGGGTCGAAGTTGAGACATTGATATCGGACACATAAGGCTCGGTTGCAGGATCGAGCGTGATGCGTCCGATGCTCGATACCGTGGTGGTGACCTCTTGCGCTGCCATCCAATTTGCGAACATGAGCGCACCGTCTTTCAAGAAGAGTGGGGCATGCGAGATAAAGGGGTTCTTCTCGATCTTGAGCATGCGATTCATGCGCCGTTTGAGCACTTCTGGTTCAGTGCCGGTTTTGAGCTGTGTTTGTACGAGGTGCGCGATATCTTCAAGCGAGGCATCCGAACTTCCCGGAGTGTAGCTGATGAATGCCAACCCGAAGAAGTTGCGCAGCGTCTCTGATCCGAAAATCTCGCGCAGATCAACGGGGACATCCATGCGGATCGCACGGTTGCGCTTTGCAGGAGGCATCGTCGCACGGATAGCAACGATGACTGCCGCGATCACGAGCGATGTCACGCTCACGTCCATATCCTTCGCAGTGCTGTGAACTGCGCTTGCTGAAAGATGGTATTCCATGAACGTAGGTTCTGCGGTGTTCTTCCACCCAAATAAGTGATAGACCTTCTCCGATTCGGTTGTGCCTGCTTTTGAGCGTTCGTAGTTGGTTGTGTAGCTGTCTTCATTGCGCCGCTCTGGAGTGGATCCTGGCTCGTTTGGTAGAGTAGGCGTGGCCTGGTAGCGCTCTTCAACATAGGCGTTGAGCAACGTTTTGAAGAATTCGAGCGTACCGCGTCCATCTGAGATCATATGTGAGACTTCCAAGTTGATACGGTGGCGGAAATAGGTCACTCGCATGAGCACACTATTGAGATCAGCATGCAGCCCAGCGCAGATCGGCAAGCGTTCAGGTTCTACCTGCGGGACTTCATCGGCTGGTTCAAGGTAGTGCCAAAATAGCCCGCTGCGCAATTTCACATTGAAACCGGGAAAGAGCGTAATGCTCCGATCGAGTGCGTGCTGAAGCGCTTCAGGACTGATGGAATCCACGAAGGTTGCTGCGAAGCGGAAGACCGTCTGGCCCGCGCGCCCTGCTTGGGAAGAATAATATTTCCCCACATTGTCTAGTCGGTACCAAGGAGTGCGAGCCATGTGGCATCATCTTCTTGTGGAAGGGGCTGGTGGTCGAGGAAGCTCTCGATGATCTTATAGGTATCGCGCACGAAGCCGAACACACTCGGATAGAGGAAGTAGCCGTGGATCGCGTTGAGCATGCGCACGCATTCGACCTCGTTTCCTTCAAGTTCGAGCCGGGCGGCGTAGGTTTCGCCTTCGTCGCGCAGAGGGCAGTATTCTGCGCTCACCACGAGCGTGCGTGGCTGATGGGAAAGATCCACTTCTAACAGCGGAGCGAAATAGGGGTTGAAGAAATCCTCCGGAGAACTCAGATAAAGATCGATATATCCATTGATATCTTCACGCGTGAGGATATAGTCCTCTCCGTTTTCACGCACCGAATCGAACATGCTGGTTAGGGTGTGATCGTTATAGACGAGCGGATAGAGCAAGATCTGCGTTCGTGGGGTGAACTCTCCCAGCTCACGTGCGAGCAGCGAAACGGAGGCAGCAAGGTTGCCCCCAGCGGAATCGCCGAAGAGCACGATGTGCTCCGGATCGACATCATCTAAGAGCTCACGTGCGAAGAGCTGGCGAGCAACTTCGTAGCAATCCATGAGCGCAACAGGGAACTTATGCTCGGGCGAGCGGCGGTAATCGACGGATACCACGCGTCTATTGAGTTTGAGCGCCATCTTCATGCACGTGTCGGTGTAGAAATCGATATCGCCATTGGCGAATCCTCCGCCATGGAAGAAAAGGATCGTGCCCTCGAAGTCTTCGTTCACATGCAAGCCGTTGCGCAGGGAAAAATCGATATCGAGTGGCGTGAACACACGGACGGGAATCTCTGCGCCTTCGGAGGTGGCAACCATTTTGTCATCGATGCGGCAGCGAGGACTTGCGATAGTGAGCCGTGCACTTGCATCTTCAGCAGCACGTTGGCGCAGGTAGCCATCTTGGATGTTCGGCCGCAGTTTTGTGATGGCTTTCACGGCTGCTTGGGTAATGGGGTTCATCGACTCTCCTCACATGGCGCTTCCATTGCGCCTTTTCTTCGCTCTAATGATACGTGAAAGAGAAGCTTTCACGCGTGTTCGATGGATCATTGTCGAAATCTTGTGATGTGCGATTTGGATGAATGCGTTCATTCTCCACAATCGTTCTGGCAAGCATGCCATCCCCTCACCAAGAATGCCGCTCGAAGCCTGAAAAGAGGCGATTTGCTTGCACGTTTGTTTTCATTTTGTAAACTAGGAACTCCTTCCAAACACACCCCAAATGCACTACTTCATTGTTCGATCGTTGTTGTTTTCGAGGAAGAATGTTGTCTACGTATCAGAAGAAATCGAATCTTTTCACCACCTTCGTTGCTGTCCTTATGGCGCTGCTCCTAGTGCTCTTTGTTCCTACGACTGCTCATGCTGAAAATGGGCAGACGGAATCGAGCTCGGTGCGTATCCATGTGCTGCCCTTCGACCATATGGATGCGATCATCGTCGAGTGCGACGGGCATTTTGGCGTGGTTGATTCCGCCGAGGATTCAGCGGCACCCGATGGTTCCGATTTCCGTTATCCTGTGCGTCCAGGCACGACCTATGGCCAAGGCAAAGAAGATGAGGTCATCGCCTATATGCGCAAGATCGGGGTGACGCAGGATAACCTCGATTTCTACATTGGCACACACCCGCATTCCGATCATATCGGGTCTGCTTCTCAGATCATTTATGCTTTTCATCCCAAGACCATCTACACACCGGTTTACGACGACAGCTATATCACCAGCTCTTCAGCGCTCTGGGATAATCGGTTCGTCTATGATCGCCTGATCGCTGCGGCCGAGTGGGCGCAGAAGGAATATGGTGCGCGCATCATCCAGCACCTTGATCCTTCCTACACAGAACCGATCGATCCTGACCCTGACCCCGATCCCGACCCTGACCCCGATCCCGACCCAGTTGATCCTGCTGACCCTGATCCCGATCCAACAGATCCTGCTACGCTCGGCACCCAGCAGATGACCACGGAATCCAACTCTGATGCCCATGAAGCTGCGAGCGATAAGGCAGCTGAGGCCGCTACGAGCGAGGCATTGTCCACGGGAGAAGCGAGCAAAAACGCCAAGAAAGATGACGAACAAGCGCGTACGCAAGAGGGTGTTTCGCAGACAGCTTCTGCAACGCCCCCTGAATCTGCCGAACCGTCTGTTGTAGGCGCAGCTGACGGGCAAGCATCATCTACCCAGTCAACCGCTTCGTCTGCTGCTTCATCAACTAGCGCCCAAGCATCGAGTGCGCGCGCCAAATCGGCCGCTGTTGCCTCCAAGAGCGAAGCGATCACTGCCACAGAAGACCCCGCTCCTACAGAAGATCCGCGCAAAGGCTCACCTGTGTTCAAGCTTGGTAACGCCACTATAGAGATATTCAATTACGATGAGGGCTATCAGACAACGAAGGTCCCTGATGCGAATTACTTCTCGTATGGCGTGAAGGTCACCGCACCGAATGGTCGCAGTGCATTCTTGGCGGGAGATATCAACAACCTAGTTGCTCCAGGAGAGAGCATGGGCGATGAAGATGCTCTGAAGTCGAAGATCGGCAAGGTCGATCTGCTCAAGCTAGGCCATCATGGTCGTTTGAATTCGAACTCCGCTGATTACCTCCGTACTATTTTGAAGGATGCGAACGGCGAGGATCGCGCTGTTGCAGTGCAAACAGGACCGTTCTCGCTCATGTCCAATGAGACAATCGAGGTACTCCAAGAGAAGGGCGCTCGTCACTACCAAGCTTCGCTCTTCGCGCAGTGGGGCAAAGGGGCGTTCGTTGCCGAGCTCACTTCAAGCGGCGTGAAGGTGAATGCACAGGGCGATGAGACGATTGTTATCCAGGAACACAATGAAGCACCGTGCGCTCGTGCTTACCGCGATGGCTTGCCCTATAAGCTTACGGGCTGGCAAGAGACGGCTAGCGGAACGAAGTATTACTTCGGCGAGCCCGGCACGGAAGGTTCCACGACACCTCTCACCAATTGTTTTGTCGAGGTGGATGGCAAGAAGGTTTATATCGGCAGCAATGGCACCGTTTCAACGGGATGGCAGCAGGATGGATCGACCTGGTATTACATCAATGAAGACGCCGAATACCTTACGGGCTGGCAGGTGATCGACAAAAAGACCTATTTCTTCAACGATGATGGCGCCATGGCAACGGGCTGGAAGGATGAAGGCTCGAAGCGCTATTACCTTGATGCGAAGAATGGCGATATGAAAACGGGCTGGCAGAAGATCGATGGTAGGCTCTATTGCTTCGATTCAAAGGGGGCACTCACCTCTGGTAAGACTGGTTGGGTGCAGGTCGATCACACTTGGTATTACGCAACATCCGCTTCGGGCACCTATAAGACCGGCTGGCTCAAGTCGGGTGGCAAATGGTACTACCTCAAAGAGGACGGCGCCATGGCTACGGGCTGGACGCAAGTGGATAACGTTTGGTATTACCTGAATGGTTCGGGTGCCATGAAGACCGGCTGGCAGAAGATCTCGGGTGTGTGGCATCACTTCAAGAGCTCGGGTGCTATGAGCACAGGCTGGCTCAAGTCGGGCGGCAAGTGGTATTACCTCAAAGATAATGGTGCCATGGCAACGGGCTTCCTCCAGGTGAACAACGTTTGGTATTACTTGAATGGTTCGGGTGCCATGAAGACCGGCTGGCAGAAGATTTCGGGCCACTGGTATTACTTCCAAGGATCAGGCGCCATGGCAAAGGGCTGGCAGCAGGTGAAGAGCAAGTGGTACTACCTCAAAGAGGATGGTGTCATGGCTACAGGCTTCATCCAGGTGGATAACGTTTGGTATTACCTGAATGGCTCGGGCACCATGAAGACTGGCTGGCAGAAGATTTCGGGTGCGTGGTATCACTTCAAGGGCTCGGGTGCCATGAGCACAGGCTGGCTCAAGTCGGGCGGCAAGTGGTACTACCTTAAAGACAATGGTGTCATGGTAACGGGGAGCCACACCATTGATGGTGTGGCATATCGTTTCGCCTCATCAGGCGCACTGCTCTAAAGGCCTCTTTAGGATCCCGCTGAATAACGAAAGTGTTTTAGCGAAGCACGGTCGTTAGGCGATGACCTCATGCAGCTCTTGCATGATGCGTTTAGCTTGACGCACATCAACCTGACCAGGGGCAGACGCTGCTTTGAGTGCGCAGAAGGTGAGCGAAGAGCCATACATTTCGCCGGTCAAGCGAGAGAGGGAACCGTCGCGCCCCATGGCCATGGTGAGCAGCGGGCCATCATGATGGAGCTTCGACACTTCGTAAGTTGCCTGTAGAAGGCGCAGGGTATCTTCGGGGCAGAGCGCCATGGTGGCGATCTTAGGAATGTCTGCTCCAAGGTTATGCATGCGACACATGAGATGGACCATCCATTCAACTGAAGGGGTGCCCCTGAAATTGTGGTAGGAGATAACGGTTGCTACCTGGTGCTCCTTTGCGAAGGCAACCAGTTCCATGGTGGATGCTTCGCCCAATTCGATATCGATGTCGACCATATCGATCGCACCGGCTTCGATGATCGCTTTGTTCAGCGCTACATATTCATCGACAGGGAGAGTAGCTTGTCCACCAGCTTCTATGGTGCGCATAGTGAAGAGTAGCGGGTTGTTCGGTGTGGCGGCAGCGATCAGTTTGCTGTTGGCTGCCATCTGTGCTGAGTCGTGCAGGTCGGCTGCGAAATCGCCGCGCCATTCAAAAGCGTCAACACCTACTTCGATGCCAGCCTTGATCGTTTCGATGGTCTCCTCGACCGTAGGATCCATGAGTGAGATGATGGTTTTCGGGAGGCCTTCGCCGATCTTCATGCCTTTGATCTCGAGCGCTGTCATAATCGTCTCCTCACTATGTGAATCTGTGATGTGAACTACCGCGAACGGGTGTCATTCGTTGTTCTTTCTCTTTATACCACGATGCGGGGTGACAAACTACCCGGTCGTTCGACCTCTTGAGGTATGCTGTGGGAAAACTGGCGGGATCAATCGAGCAAGGTATCAAGTACGCCGAAGAGCTTGTCTACCTCGATCGGTTTGGGAAGATGACCGTCCATACCTGCTTCAAGAGCACGCTGGCGGTCTTCATCGAAGGCATCGGCGGTAACAGCAAGGATCGGTATCGAGGCAACTGCCTTATTAGGCAGAGCCCGGATCGCACGTGCAGCTTCGTGGCCGTTCATGATGGGCATTTGGATATCCATGAGCACCAAGTCGAAGGTTCCTGGGCTGGATGAAGCTACTTGTTCAACGGCATCCTTGCCATTGATGGCAGTAGTTATGGCAAATCCCGCATCGCTGAGCAGCTCCACTGCGATCTCACGATTGAGCATATTGTCATCGACTAAAAGGATGTGGTAGTTTTGGGCACGTTCGGCTTGGAAGGGTGCTGATCGCTCGCTTCTCTCCACTGCTGCAGCATCTCGTGCAGAGACGAGCTTGAAGGTGAAGATGACCGTGAAGGTGGTGCCTACTCCTACTTCGCTCTCAACTTGGATCGTGCCACCCATCATGTTGACGAGATTCTTCACAATGGCCATACCTAAGCCGCTTCCCTGAATCCCGCTGATCGTCTGCGTGCGTTCACGCTCGAATGGGTCGTAGATCTGCTTGAGGAATTCAGGAGCCATGCCGATGCCAGTATCAGAGACGACCACACGATAACAGCCGCTTTCGATGTCATTCGTGGGCAGCTCAGTAAGACTCAGGTGCACCCTGCCACCTGCGGGGGTGAACTTCACCGAATTGCTCAAAAGATTCATGAGTATCTGATTGAGCTTCACTTTGTCGCAGAGCACTTCATTGTGGGTGAGGTCCGTGCTGACATCGAACTCCAGCTTCTTCGATTCGATCTCGGGAGCAAGGATCTCTTCGAGTGCGGCGAAGATATCTTTCAGGTCGCAGGGACCTTCGTCGAGCGAAAGCTTGCCTTGTTCGATGCGACCCATGTCGAGGACGTCGTTGATCAGGTTCAGCAGATGATTGCCTGAAGTTTTGATCTTGAAGAGATATTCCTCTACGCGTTCGGGGTCATTCATATGGCGTGTTGCCAATTCGGTGAAGCCAACGATCGCATTCATGGGGGTACGGATGTCGTGGCTCATGTTCGAGAGGAAGGTACTCTTTGCTTCATTGGCGCGATTCGCGTATCCGAGCGCTTCTTCAAGGAGCGTCTTTTGTTCGAGCTCTTCGCGAATCTGCTGATCGATATTGCGCAGGCCTACTACGATGAAGTTTTCCTCGCCAGCACGTACCCCTGTAACGCTCAACTGGCAATACTGGATCTCGCCATTCGTATTGGTGCGGTAGATGCGGTCGAAGCGATCGTGTAAGGAAAGCTCGTGACGAATGTTTTGAGGGGTGAGCAAGGAGCGGACCATCTCTTGATCTTCAACGTCAACGCGCTTGTCGATGTAGGTGCTCATCGTTTGTTCGAGTGCGATATTTCCTGCGAAGATGTTGCGCAGTTCTTCATCGAGGTCTTCTGATACTTGGAGCGCTTCGCTCGTATTGGAATCGAGCTGGAATGAGCAGGCGACCATATAGTCGCTGCTGAGCGCTTGGATCAGGCTATGGTGTACGAGTTCCTTTTGTGCCTCAAGGTTCTTTTGCTTGGTGATATCGAGCAAAAAGCGCTGGATATAGCGTTCACCATCGTTTTCTATGAGTTTCATATCACCCATCACGTGAATGAGCGAGCCATCGCTGTGGCGCACGCGATATTGAGTCGAATTGTTGTCACCCACATTGCGTAGTTGATGGATCTGGTCGATCATGCGGTTACGATCTTCTTCGACCACTGAATGAGCGATCGTATCGAATCCATCGTCCATCATCTCTTGTTCGGTGGCATATCCTAAGATGTCGAGCGCTTTTTGATTCACGCCCAAGATGCGCGTGCCATCGACACTATGGGTGAGCACGCCGCAGTCGAGCGAGCGGAAGATGGTTTCGAGCGCTTGGTTCTTGTCGATAAGGCTTTGTTCGTAAGCGCGTTCTTGGGTGATGTCGATGCCAACACCCACTGTTCCCATGACCGTGCCATCAATGTCGTAGAGTGGTGATTTATAGGTGGTAAGCAATCGATTGCCCTCGGAGGTTTGCACGGCCTCTTCAGAAACGCACGTTTTGCCTGATGCCATGACCTCGTTCTCTGATTCAATGCAGGCGGGATCGTCATGCTCCACGTCCCAAATGTATGCGTGACCTCGTCCTTGGACTTGCTCTTTGGTCTTGCGCACGGTGGCGCAGAAGCTGTCGTTTACCTTCTCGTGGATACCATCGCGTGTTTTATACCAGATAAGGTTTGGAATCGAATCGATGGTGGTGTTGAGGAATTGGTCGGTTTGCCAGAGATCGGCTTGGCGCTTTCGGTCTGCTTGCCATTTCTTGAAATGAAAAGCGAGCAGTGCATCGTCAAGCGGCGCTTCCCAGAAATCAAAGAGGAGACATGCCGCTTCATCGAGCTCGGCGAAGGTTTCAGCGGGAGCTACCAGGATGATATCGGCACTGTCTTTGCATTGCGCTGCGATGTCGTTTACGAGCTGCGTTGCTTCAGGAGCGTTCGTTCGTACGAGAATGAGGTCGGCTTCACTGATCGTGCCAGTATCGATGCTCTCACTTGCATGAACGCTATGCTGGAAGTTGAAAAGAGGCTTGATGTTCGAGATGAGCGTGACGCTGTCCTGCGAAAACCCTATAAGATAGATATGAAGCTTTGCAGTATACATACGCCCTCGCTTATTCAGTAACTTGTATATTGTAGCGTTCACTTGCGTTGATAGGGAAACAAATCAGTATAAAAAATGAGCTTGGGGCACATTCCCCCTGCACTCCGAGAGGAATCGGACTATTATTTATGGTGAAGCGAAACAAGCATCTCATCATATTGGCGTATCAGCAGGACAACGTATGAAAATCCACCGTTCGTACTACAAAGAGCATCTTTTCTTCTTCGGCACCGATGATCAGGCAACCGGAGAAGGAGCGCTCGGCCAGCAGGTCGATGATCTGCTAGCGGCAAATGTGGCGGTCGGTGCGATGTGTGGCTTCTTCGATGAGTCTTATACGCTTTACTTCGCCAGCGAATTCGCGCTCAACAATCTCGACTATACGGTCGAAGATTTCATGGAGCTCTCCCAGGGCAGCTTTATGAATGTGGTCTTTCCGGAAGACTGCGCTGTTGTTCAAAAGGCATTGGATGATGGCTCTTTCGAGCATTTTGAATTCCGCATGATCGCAAAAGGAAACACGCCCCGTTGGTTTACGGGCAAGTGTACGGTGAATGTTCTCGATGATGATAGGCGCGTGTGGGTAGCAACCTTTCGCTCGATCCAAGAAGAGCACGCATTCAAAAAAGAGATGCTCTCCAAGCTTTCGCACGACATGCTCACCCCGCTCAATACTATTCTTGGGACTGCAGATCTTATGGCATCGAGCTGTACTGATGAGAAGACCAAGAATAGCTGTTACCTTATCTATGATGCTGCCACGCGCCTTATGGACATGGTGGGGCGTGCGATGGAGCTTCATGGCGATACCGCTGAGATGCTTCAGAGCAACCAGCCTTTCAGTTTGAGCGAACTCGTTTTGGCCACGCGTGATCAGACAGCGCACCGCCTCGACAAACGCCAGCAAAATGTGGATGTCTCGATCGAGGTGGAGCATCCAAATGTGAAGTCGAATTTCAGTTATCTCAATCGCGCTCTGCGGGCGATCATTGAAAATGCTTCGACCTTTTCACCTGAAGGAAGCGCGATCTTGCTGTGTGTCCGTGAACTCAATTCCTTCAACCAGGATCATGGATTCTATGAGATCGAAGTGAGCGATAAGGGTATCGGTATTGAAGAGAACGATCTAACACGTATCTTCGAGCCATTCGTGCGCGTGAAAGACACGCGTCTCGATGACGATATCCCGCATATGGGGCTTGGCCTTTCTACGGCAAAGCAGCTCATCCAATCGCTTGGCGGAAATATCTTCGTCACAAGCGAACTTGGCGCAGGCTCGACCTTCACGATCCGTGTTCAGCTTGAGATCGACGAAGGGAATGAAGAGACATCGGTCGCGGATGCGCTCAAGGGTAAGAATGTGCTTGTAGTCGAAGATAATCAGATCAATCGCGAGATACTTTGCGAATACCTTGAGATGGAAGGTGCGCAGGTCGTCCAAGCGAAAGATGGACAGATTGCTTATGATGAGTTTCTCAAGCATGAGCCGGGGTTCTTCGACATCATCACGATGGATATCCACATGCCTAACATGGATGGTTATGAGGCAACGCGCTGCATTCGCGCGTGCGAAGCGAAAGGCGGCGACTCTGTGAAGATCATCGCGGTAACTTCCGATACGCACAGTGAAGATGTGCGCCGTATCCTTGCAAGCGGCATGGATGCTCATGTTGCGAAGCCTGTCGACATCAAAGCGCTGAAGGCTGCGATCCATGCGCTCAGTGCTTCATAATGGGTAAACGATCAGCATGCCAACCATCTTTGGGGTGGGTGGCGTGTTTTCTTGCATCTCATTGCTATTAAGCTTTTTTGTTCTACAAAACCCCATGTGGGAGTGGTATTATTTTTCAGTGCACGTAAGATGCAACGAGTGCATTGCTTCATGCTCTCGGGGGGGTAGGAAAAAAGGAGGCCACATCGTGGCTTGGCATCATATTTTTGGTCGAGGTGAAGACAAAGTTTCGCAGGAAAACGCAGACCCTGCAGCAGATTCTTCGAATGAATCATCCTCATCGGAGGCTTCGGCAGTGGTCGATGTTGAATCACACTGGGGCTTCCTCGATCGTTTCCCTGGAGGGCTGTTCCGCTATCCTGCTGAAGGCGAAGACACGCTCGATCGCGTAAGCGGGGGACTCATTCGGATGTTTCGCTGCGAGAACGAAGAGCAATTCCGCGAACTTACCGGCAATACCTTTTCAGGCATGATCTTCGAAGAAGACCGCGAAGAGGCGCTTGCGAGCATTGAATCGCAGATCCTTTCGAGCAATGACGATCATCTGCGTTATCGTATTCGCTGCGCTGACGGGGAACTACGTTGGGTTGAAGACTGGGGCCAGCTTGTTGAAGACACGCAAGGCAAGCTATGGTTCTATGTCACCCTCATGGACATTTCTGGTCAGGTGCATGACGAAGAAGAGCTGCATGAAGTGAATGAAAACTTGCGTCTAGCAAACGAACGCCTTGAGATTATCACCGCGCTTTCGAATGACGTGCTCTTCGATATCCAGTGTGGAACTGGGGAGGCGAATGTGTATGGCGATTTCGTAGGTCGCTTTGGACGCGAACCAGCCCAGGAAGATTTCGTTGTTCGTCGTCGTTGCCATAACCCCTGCACCCTTAATATCACCTCACACGATCTTTCGCCGCTCTTGAGCCAAATTGGTGAGAATTCGCTGGTGGATTTCGAAACTTCGACCACTAACGAAGATGGCGAGACTGTCTGGTATCGCTACCAGTCGGTGGTGCTCTACGACGAAGAGGGCAAGCCTGTGCGTCATGTGGGGCGCCTGCTCGACACTAATGAGGCAGCTCAGCGCGAGAGTCAATTCCGTCAAAAGGCGGAGCGCGATGCGCTCACAGGGCTCTATAACCGTTCAGCTGCGATCGATCGCATCGAAACCGCGTTGCGCACCGAAACGCGCCCATGCACGCTTGTTGCGATCGACGTTGATGATTTCAAGAGCATCAACGACACCTATGGGCATCTTGAGGGCGATGCGGTCTTGAAGGAGCTTGCGCGCTTCATGAAGCAGGTCATGCGTAAGGAAGATATCGTTGCGCGCTTTGGCGGCGACGAATTCATCATCTTTGCCCCTGGTCTCGCAGCAGGACCAGCAACCGATCGTGTTTTGAGCCACCTTGCGCGCGGTCCATTCGCTGCTCAGCGCTCGACCGATGTTATGCCCGAAACGCCTGATGGACATAAGTTCCGTGCTTCACCTACGCTCAGCATCGGTGCAGTATGCCTTGCTGCTCCTCCCATGCCGTTCGAAGACTTCTACGCAGTTGCTGATAGTGCGCTCTACCAAGCGAAGGAAAAGGGCAAAGCGCAGTATTTCCTTACTACGATCGGTTAGCCTTTTGGCAAGAGCGCTTAGGGCAGGAAAGCATACGTTTTTGTAAGAATCCACCAAACTGCTTCACCTCTGCGTGTGGCCTACGTACAATATTCTGTAGTGGTAGTGAACGTGGATATGCGAGAATTCCATGGCTTTTGTAAACAATGCTAATGATGCATCGAGTTCTTCGGTCTTCATTGTTGAAGACGATGTTGTGCTGCGTGATGAACTAGCTAGTCTACTTGAGCTCAATGGTTACGAGGTGCATTGTTGCGAAGACTTTGCGCGTGCAGCTCAGGAGGCGCTTACAGGCGATTTCGATTGCGTGATACTCGACCTCACGCTTCCGAGCACCAATGGACATGCGATCTGCCGTGCTATTCGTGCGAAGAGCGAAGTTCCCATCATTGTACTCACCTCAGCAACCGATGAATTTCACGAGGTCATGTCACTCAATTTGGGCGCAAACGATTTCGTGATGAAACCGTATCGTCCAGCAGCACTGCTCGCGCGATTAGGTGTGCTCGTCGCTCGCGGGGAGCAATCGCAGCAAGCTAGCATGCTTGAGCACCGTGGGCTCACGCTCGATCTGAATACCTGTGCGGTTACCTATCAGGGAAGGGAAACCCAGCTCACGCGTAACGAACAGCGTATCCTCACTCTACTCATGCGCAATGCTGGCACTATCGTTTCGCGCCAGGAGATCATGTGCGATCTGTGGGAATCGGACGCATTCATTGACGACAATACGCTCACGGTCAACATCAATCGCTTGCGCAAGAAGCTCACACAGCTTGATGTGCCCGATGAATACCTCCAGACACGCCGTTCGCTCGGGTATGTGATCGAGTGAACGAACTTCGCCGTACGCGCTTTTCGCCAAGCGCCTTTATCAAGGGCAAGGCTCTATTTCTCGTTGGATCTGCGCTGTTCATCGCGCTTCTTACGTTTGTTCTCATTGTTTTGGAATCGTCGACTGGTGGGATCATCTTCATTGACCTGATCGCGATCATGGGTATTACAGGATATCTTGTTCTGCAATATATGCGCAGGGCGTCTTTCTGGCATCAGGTCGAAGAAGCAACGACCAATCTTGAGCAGGGTGCGCATGTTATCGATCTGGTCGATGAGCCTTCTTTTCTGGAAGGACGGCTTGCCTATGAGGCTGCGCTTGCGATCGTGCAAGCCGATAATCAAGAGATCACCGAGCTGAAATCGAATGCGCGCGAAAATGCTGAATATATCGAGCTATGGGTTCATGAGGTGAAGACGCCGCTCTCTGCCGCGAAGCTCATCACTAAACGTATGAGCGGCGCGGACGCGCTCGCCTTACGTCGCGAGCTTGAGCGCATGGATGACCTGATCTCGCAATCGCTCTTCGCTGCACGCACCGAATCGCTGGTGGCCGACTATCTTATCAGGGAAGTGAACCTTGCAGACATTGCAAAAGAGGTGTGCAAATCGCACATGCACTATCTCACGTCGCTCGGGGTAACGATCGATTTTCAGATCGATCCAGATACTACGGTATTCGCTGACAAGATGTGGCTTGAATTCATCATCACGCAGATCGTGGTGAACGCTGCCAAATATGACGCGCACCTTGTTTCATTCGCTGCTTTCGAAGCGCAGCAGGAATCATCGACAAGCTCGACCGTGCTTGAGATTAAAGATGACGGGTGCGGCATTCCTGCTGAAGATGTGCCACGTGTTTTCGATCGTGGATTCACCGGCGCAGTAGGGCGCGCTCATGGGTCTGCTACTGGTATGGGCCTCTATCTGGTAGCGCGCATGTGCGCCCGCATGGGGCTTTCGATCATGCTTGCTTCTGAGGAAGGAATAGGTACACGTGTACAGATCGCCTTCCCGCATGACCGTCGTCGTGCGCTTCTTGAGAAAAGCAACCTTACGAAGGTGTAAGGAGCATGTAAGGCAAATCGATGGCAGCTTTTCGCTCGTACACGCAAGATGAAAGTGTGGGATCTCTGAGAAGCAGTTCCGAGACGATCGCGGAAGTCGACATTCGCGAAATACCTAACAGCCCCTTCTCGGGGATTCCGCGCAAGAATCTCACGATGAAAGGACAAAAGCAATGTCACCACTGAAGATGCTCAAGGGCGCATGCACGGTCGTTGGCGCAGCAGCGCTCAGCGCGACGGTGCTCATGGTCGCGCTCCATACCTTCACCTCTCTTGAATTACCCCACGTAGAAAGGTAGCTCCCATGGCAGAAACTATTGCAACCCCACCTGCAACCGTTGTGGGTGCTCACGCGGTATCATCGCTCTTATCCGTCCAGCATGCCGAAAAGGTCTTTGGCGCTAAGGGGAACCTGACGCACGCGCTTGATGGGGTGAGCCTCAATATCGCTCAGAGCGAATTCGTTGCGATCATGGGGCCTTCTGGCTCTGGCAAGACCACGCTGCTCAACTGCATCTCCACGATCGATCGTTTGACAAACGGACGCATCTTGATCAAAGGGCGCGACATCACGAAGCTGAGCACGCGTGCGCTTGCGAAATTCCGCCGCGACGAATTGGGCTTCATCTTCCAGGATTCAAACCTGCTCGACACCCTTACCGCCTATGAGAACATCGCGCTTGCGCTCACGATCAAGGGTGTTCCGTCTTCGCAAATTCCCGTACGCATCAACGATATTGCACGTAAGCTCGGTGTTGATGCGCAGTTGAATAAATATCCGAACCAGATGTCAGGCGGTCAGTGTCAACGTGTTGCGGCTGCGCGTGCTATTGTATGCGATCCGTCGCTCATCTTGGCAGACGAACCTACTGGCGCGCTTGATTCGCACAATGCTACGGTCATGCTCGAAACGCTTGAGGGCATGAATAAGAACTTAAATGCTACCATCCTCATGGTCACGCATGATGCCTATGCAGCCTCCTTCACTTCGCGTGTGCTCTTCCTTTCCGACGGACGCATCTTCAACGAGGTGCGCCGTGGCGATCTTTCGCGTGAGGACTACTTCGGGCGTATCATGGAGGTCGTGACCTTCCTAGGAGGGGAGGCGCGTCATGTTGGGTAAAGTCGCTCTGCGTAATATTCGCCGTTCGGTGAAGGATTACGCGATCTATTTCGTAACGCTGCTCATGGCGGTAACGCTCTTCTATGCGTTCAACTCCATTTCAGAGCAGCAGGTCATGACCGAGATCAATGAGTCTTCTCACATGGATGTTTCGCTGTTCGTTGGCGAGATGGTTTCGCTCTTCTCCTACATCATTGCCTTTGTGCTGGCGTTCTTGATCATCTACGCTAACTCGCTCTTGATCAGACGACGCAAGCGCGAATTCGGCATGTATTTCATGCTGGGTATGAGGCCGATGCAGGTTTCGCGCATCATCATCTATGAGACGGTGTTGGTGGGTGTGATGTCGCTTGCACTTGGTTTAGGCTTAGGCGTGCTGGTCTCGCAGCTGCTCTCGTTTGCCACGGCTGCTATCTTTGGCATTGCCTTACCTGATTACCAATTCAGCTTTTCGATGGATGCCTTCATCATGACGCTCGTGTGTTTCTGCGTGATCTTCTTTGTAGTAGCGGTGTTCAATGTGTTCTCGATTCGTCGCTGCAAGCTGATCGACCTGATGAACGCCGATTCGAAAAGTGAGAAGGTTGCGGTCCGTAACCCGTGGGTCTGCCTGGCGCTCTTCATCGTCTCGATCGGATTGTTGGCAGCAGCGTATTGGCAGCTCAAGATCAACGGCATGACCATGCTGATGGACGATAACTTCAAGGCTGCCACGATTCTGATGCTCGTGGGTACGTTCTTGTTCTTCTTCTCGCTTGCCGGGTTCATTATCGCGGTGGTTACCCGCGTACGTGGCTTTTACTTGAAGAAATTGCGCCCGTTCACTACTCGACAGGTCGCTTCCAAGGTGAACACCTCATTCGCTTCGATGGGCATCGTTTCTGTGCTGCTCTTCTTTGCGATTACCACGTTTGCAACGGGCATGGGATTGGTTCAGATGTTCGTGGGGGATGTCGAAGAAGCGAACCCCTACGATGCTTCGGTGGTCTTAAGGTCGGAAGAACAGTTACCAACAACAGCTTCTGGCGTCTCGGTCAAGGACGTGAAAAGCATGCCGATTCCCGATATTGAGTCTTACCTTCAAAACCATGTGGAAGGCTGGGATCAGCTGGTGAGTGAATCGGGCGAGATCAGCTTCTATGAGCTTCC
Organism: uncultured Eggerthella sp.; assembly: GCA_900542525.1. Lineage (GTDB taxonomy): Bacteria > Actinomycetota > Coriobacteriia > Coriobacteriales > Eggerthellaceae > Anaerotardibacter. The sequence continues at coordinate 78,475 of UQNZ01000004.1, read as the reverse complement.
TTCGTTGACCTATAACGATATCCTCGATTCAACGGGAGTTTCGGTCGAGGGCGCAACGGCAGTGAATAGTAAAGTGGTCGTTGTTGACCTTTCGGATTTCAACCGTGCGCTCGAACTTCAGGGCAAGCCCGCGGTCACGCTCGATGATGATCATTATCTGGTCACCAATAATATCGGGGTTACTCAAGACCTTGCGCAGGCAATGGTGGATCAAAACTATATGCTTGATACAGATAGCAAGGTTTTGGCTCCAGAAACCGAAGTGATCGATGTTCAGTTACATGATATGTCAATGCTCGCAAATTCCGTTTATCTTGTTGTGCCTGATAAGGTGACAGCCGCGCTCGGTTTGAGCGAGAACCAGGCGACCTTCATCAACCTTAATTATCGAGAGGGATCAGATGCTGAAGAGGTGCTCGAAGAACGCATCATGGACGAGGATATTGTGCAAATTTGGGATTATTATTCTCGTGCGCAGATGATCGGACAGATGCAGGGTATTAAGCTTGCCATTACCTATTTGGCGCTTTATATCGGCCTGGTCATGCTGCTGGCAGTTGCAGCGGTGCTTGCGATCCAGCTGATATCGCTTACGATCGATTCGCTCAAGAGATACCGCATGCTCTCGAAGATCGGTTGTGATACGCGAATGCTCTCGCGCTCGCTCTTTGCGCAGATCGCGATCTATTTCTTGTTGCCGCTGCTGGTTGGAGTATGTCATAGCGCGTGGACGATCAGCATTCTCTCAGAAACGCTCTTCAATGCGTTCGGTGTGAATCTCTTGCCGACTATCCTGATGTCTGCGGCATTGGTTGTGGTCATTTATGGTGGTTACTTGATCATCACGTATTTTGTTTCTCGTTCGATGGTAGTGCAAGGCGTGCGCGAACGAGCGTAGTGTAAGCTCGGAGAGCTGAGTTGCTGCTAGGCTTCTCGTAACTTTCGAGCTTGCATGCTTAAGAAGGTTTGGAGGTTCGAGATACGATCAAGAAGTCTTCATGAGGTGGCTAGCGACAAACGCCCGCGTCTTGATGGATGCGGGCGTTTGTCTGTTTCGTACCTGTGCAGTATTTTCAATCTTTACCAATCGATTTCGGTATAGCCTTGCGCTTCAAGAAATTCTTTGGGAGTCTGAGAGGGGATATCAAGATTGCAAAAAGCTTTTGTGTCACGTGTGAGGATGCAGCTTGCCTTTTCAGTGAGAGCGGCAGCAGCGATGATTCCGTCTTCATAATCTGGTCGTTCGTGCTGTAATGCTTCGCGACAGACGAGTTCATCAATAGTAGCGATATTCGAGATTTCGAGGATGGCTTCGATTGCTGCATAAGCCTCTTTATTTCCAAGTGAGCGATCGATGAGGTAAAAGATATCCTTGAGTGATGTTGCTGCAGTGAAGAGAGGAAGGTTATCCTCGATGCAGGCCATAATCGCTCCCTTAGAGAACGCGAAATGCGGCTCTCGATAGATCAAAAGATCTAGCCACACGTTGGTATCGACGAGCACTTTCATGAAAGCGCCTCGTATTCTTCCCACATCTTGTCATATAAGGATGCACGAAGAGAAGCTTCGTTTTGAGAGGCAAGGGCATTACGCGCTGATGGATTGGCTTTTTTGCCAATGTTAATGAGGGCATCCAGCGCTTTTTTCTTTGTTGTTTTGCGAGCGATGTCTTCTTCAGGGTGTTTGATGAAATCAGGGACGGTGCGTGTTTTGGCGAGCTCGGACCATAAGGCACGAACGGCATCACTAACACTTATTCCATTGTCTGATAGGACCTTATCGCCTCGCTCTTTCAAGGCGCTGTCCATCCTTACGTTTAGCAGGGCTTGCATGGGATTTCTCAACTTTCACGAGCCTGGTAGTGTCTGATTATATCATTATGCATTACAGTAATGCAAATACTAAAGTGAGCGACGGACAGCATACGCGAAAGATGAGTATCATGGAAGGTATGAATTTATTAACAAATGTTGTGCAAATTAGGATAATGGGTTTGTATGGGCGATTAGAACTCGAGCGCTGAAAGCATTCGTTTGTTTGACTGGTGTGCGTTGACGGCGTTCCGCAGGCTAGGCGTTGTAAACCAACGAAGGAGGACCATGGCGAAGAAGGTGCTGAAAGTAGTTGGGGGAGCACTCGGTGCTCTCGTGTTGGTTGTTATCATCTACGTTGTCTACGTGATGGCAAGCTACTATCGTTTGGACGATTCTCTTTTGCTTGAAACTGCTTCACCCGAAGAAGGCCAGGTCGAAAGTGCGATAGAGCTGGACGTTGACAGCCAAGGGTTCGTTCAAGAATTCACGATCGTGAGTGCGAACCTTGGATTCGGCGCTTATGGTCCCGATTTCGATTTCTTCATGGATGGCGGCAGCGGTTCGGTGGCGCTGAGCGCGCAATACGTGAGCGATAACATCAATGGATCAGCTGGCGCGATCGCAGGCTTCGACCCTGATATCGTGCTTTTCCAGGAAGTGGACGTCGATGGTACCCGCAGCCATGGCGTGGACGAGTACGCGCTCTTGCGCAACGATCTTCCAATGCTGTGTTCGGTCTTTGCGCAAAACTATGATTCGCCCTATCTTGCTTGGCCGCTCTATGCACCGCATGGAAAGAACAAGGCAGGAATGGCAACTTTTTCGCGCTATCAGATCGAAAGCACGCTGCGTCGCAGCCTTCCTATTTCGGAGAGTTTCAGCAAGTTCCTCGATCTTGATCGCTGCTATACGATTTCGCGCATTGCGGTCTCAGATGGCAAGGAGCTGGTGGTCTTCAACGTTCACCTGTCTGCCTACGGTGCAGATGAGGAGGTGCTTGAGGGTCAGCGATCGATGTTGTTCGCGGATATGCAGCGCGAATACGAGGCAGGGAATTACGTGATCGCAGGTGGCGATTTCAACCACGATATGATCGGCGTTTCGAATGAGGTCTATGATAACGTGACCGATACGGAAGCCAGCTGGGCAAAGCCATTCGATTTCGCAAGTGTGCCAGAGGGATTCGTGGTTGCTGCAAAGGATGAATTCGATGCAGGAACGTTCGATTCAGCAGCTACCTGCCGCGATGCAGGACGGCCGTATGATGGCACGAACGATCGCTGGGTTATGGATGCGTTCATCTATTCCGACAATGTTGCTTGTATCGAGCAGCGCACGCTCAATCTTGATTTTGCGTTTTCGGATCACAATCCAGTCTATCTGCGTTTTTCGCTCAAGCAATAGGTTCGCTACATTGCAATTTTACTGTGCCCTCAGTTTGGCTGTTCAGGCAGCTAGGCGCATGAGGTGCATTAGTTAAGAGAGTCGAGCAAGTCTTCAATAACCGCATTCACTTCAGCAGGATTATCGCAGTTGGAATTGTGCCCCGCGTTCTTGATCCAATGAACAGGCGTTCCTTCTTGTGCTTCCCATGCGCGATTGTAGCGTTTGGCAGAACCTGCACGATCTTCTTCGCCGCAGATCAGCACATAAGGGCAGTCGATCTGGTAGGGGCGATCGGCTGACACCGCGTCTGCTAGCACACGAAATCCATGAGCAGCCAGTTCGCAATACTCGTGTTTCTGATAGTCGAGCATCATCGTTTCCATGAGCTTGCTGCCATAGCGTGTTGTGGTGTTGCCCGTTGACCCTAGGCGGACGAGCGTCTTCCACGGGAACGAGAGATACATGAGCTTCGTATGACGTAGCGCAGCAAGTTCCCACCAGGTGTAATAGCGTCGTTGAAGCGAGCACGAATCGATGGAGACGAACCCAGCTGCTTCGCCTGGGAAGAGATCCAGGAAGGCTTGCGCCGTGTAGCCACCCATCGACTGGCCGACCAGGATCGGACGCATGATGCCTTCGGTGGCGAATATCTCGTGCAGCCAGCAAGCAAGATCATCCATCGTCCACGTGAGCGAGAACGGACGCGATTCGCCGTGCGAAGGCGAGTCCCATACAAGCAGATGAGCCTTGCCAATGAAGTGTTCGACCTGCTTCTCGAAGAGGCGATGGTCGGCGGTAAGACCAGGCAGGAAGATGAGCCAGGGCTGGTTGGTGCCCTGTGAAGTATTGCAAGCAGGTGGGGCTCCGCTAGCACAGGAATTTGCGGCGCCTTGCGAATCGTCGCAGGCATGCGGGGTCACCCAATAGGAAATCGATCCTTCGGGTGTGGCAAATTCTTTATGTTCTAGCTGGTCGAATATCATGCTTTTGGCTCCGATGGACGATTTCTATACAACCTTGCTGAAAAAATGCTGATAGAAGAACAATTTGCTATTGCAATTAGTATAAAGTCCCGTTGTTATCGAACGATGATTGTTCCAATAAACAACAAAAGAAAGGAAAACTGACAATGGGTATTTGGGTGCAATCAACAGCAAATTCTTCTGGTTTTGGTGGCGGAGATCATACGGTCTGCAATCTTGTTTTTGAACGCATGAATCTTTAACTTCAATTGTTGATCTTCATCAGGGGCAGACTTCTTCCAACGACGAGTGCAAGACGAAAAAGAGTCTGTTCTCCTTTGAATTGCACGTAGCCTTCTCGGAGAGTAGTAATTTGATCTGCGCATGGTTTTAGCCTATGGATTTGTGATGTAGCGAGATGCTACAATCGTCTCAATATTCCGGCGGAGCCTTTGGCAAGCGACGCCCCGAGAAAGGCTAGGTGCATGAAGAACTAACGATGCCGTAAAGGCAACCCACTATTCCGTATCCATCCGGTCGCTCGGGTGCCGCATCGTTATGTGATCTTGCACGTTTTTGATTTTCGCTTCATCTTGTTTGCGCAGTTCTTATCTTTAGTGGACTGATTTCCTCGATCCCACCCGCGGACCTCCAAATTCTGGAGGCTGCCATGCAATTGAATCTTACTCATATCTCTTACACTTACGAAGGCGCTGCGTCACCTGCGCTCAATCGCGTGAGCGTAACGTTCCCGCAGGGTTGGACGGGTATCATCGGCGATAACGGCTGTGGCAAAAGCACGCTCGCTCGTGTTGCAACTGGGCTGATCGCGCCTGATGAGGGGTCGGTCGCACCGAAGCTGTTCGCCGCTTATTGCCCCCAGGATACCTCGATCACACCTGCTCAGCTCAGTGATCTTGCGGCCGATTGGGGAAGCGAAGCGTTGCAGATTCGCGATGTGCTCGGCATCGAAGATGCGTGGCTGTGGGATTATGAGCACCTTTCGGGCGGCCAAAAGAAGCGCGTTCAGATTGCTTGTGCGCTCTGGCAACGTCCCGATGTGCTCGTGCTCGATGAGCCAACGAACGATCTTGATGCGCAAACTCGCGAATGCGTACTGCGAAGTTTGCAGGCATTCAAAGGAATCGGCCTTCTGATCTCGCATGATCGTGCGCTGTTGGATGCGCTAGTCAATCAGTGCGCAGTGTTCGAGGAAACGCATGTGGTGATGCGACCAGGCGGCTATTCGAAGGTTGCTGAGCAGATGCGCGGAGAGAGAGCGACCCGCGTGCGGCAGCACGAGAATGCGCGCCGGGAAGAACGGCGGTTGAAAGCTGAAGCGCAGCGACGAAACGAAGAAGCCGCACGTTCGAGCTCGCGGCTGAGCGCGAAGCGCTTGGATAGGCACGATAGCGACGGGCGCGAACGTCTAGGGCGGGCGAAGGTCTCGTCCAAGGATTCGGTGGCAGGCAGAGCGGCAGGTACGATGGCAAGTCGCAGCGAGCGTGCTTCGCAGGTAGCCGCAGAAAGCCGAGTGAGCAAGCGCTATGATTCAGCGATTCAGCTGTCGGGGCATGCCGTGCGCTCGAAGTTCGCACTGCACGTGCCTGAGGGCGACTTGCCTGCGGGTGAGCTTACGCTCCGTATATCCGAGCTCTGGGTGGGGCCGAGCGATCATGTGGGTGTGTCAGGACGAAACGGTGTGGGGAAGACCACGCTTTTGCGCTATGCGTGGAAGCTCGTTCCTGAACAGGTGGAGTGCGCCTTCATTCCGCAAGAAGTCGACGAGCGTTTGCGGCGGGCTGCGTTGGAGCGCTTGCATGCGCTCGATGATGCAGATATGGGGCGTGTGCTTTCCTTGGTTGCGGGGCTGAATACCGATCCCGATGCATTGCTGGAAGGGTCGAACATCAGCCCAGGAGAGCTGAAGAAGCTGCTCATCGCCGAGCAGTTGCTGCGAGAACCGAACTTGCTCATTCTCGACGAACCGACGAACCATCTCGATGTGGGTTCGATCGAGGCGCTCGAGCGGGCGCTCGCAGCGTTCCCCGGTGCGATCATTCTCGTGACGCACGACGAGCAGCTCTTGCGGGCCGTCTCAACCGTTCATTGGCGCATCGATCGTGCTGGAAACGAAGCTATCCTCCGTGTGCAGTAAGATGGTGGGCTTACATTCGACTGTGTCCCAAAAAGAGGACATGCTCTCTAGTGTTCTTTCCCTAGTATTCAAGTTGTCGGATTGAAGCCGAGAGAAAGAAGATAATCATGTTTTTACCATCACGACAGCTTCACAGCTTTTGCATTCGTGGGTTCCAATACTGGGATGGCGCACTCGTTCTCGAAAAACTAAAGGCAGGAGACGGTCTTGAGTTGCGCATCGAAGCCGATAACCCGCACGATCCCAATGCTGTGGCGATTTACAAGGACTCTTCGAAGCTTGGCTATGTGCCAGCTGAGATAAACGAATCGCTTTCCTTGATGCTCTTCTACGGACACAAGGCAGCATTCGAGGTACGTGTTTTGCAGGTGAATCGTGAGGCTGAACCATCGAAGCAGGTTCGTGTGGGGATCTATGTCGCCGATAATCGCAAGTAGTTGTGGTCTGAGTTTTGCTGGGTAAGAACGAAGCGTGGTTTGGAGGGATGATGATGGTTGAAGTGAATGCGAACGAACGAGAACTGGTCATGCGAGAGTTCGAGCAGATCAAGTTCGATGTGCAAGATTGGGCGCACCTGGAAAAGTGCGCCCATTTCGAACTCATCCAGGAAAAGGGCGATCGGATCAGCATTCATGTCTACAATGCCTCGCGGCATATCAACGTGGTCAAGACGCTCACGTCTCAGCAGTCGGCGCAATTGCGTCAATGCTTCCTTGCGGCTGAGACCGATTCTTGGACGGATCCATTCCTGTACGAGCATCTTCTGCTCGATAGGTATTCGTGGACGTTGGGAGTTTACGCAGGTGATTGCTACTATATGTGCTTCGGCTGCAACACCATACCCTCATTGCTCAAGGATCTTCTGACCAAGATCGAAGAGCTCGGCTTGCCGTCATTGCTCAACGATGATGGATCTCCTTATTTCTGCCTAGATAAATGCGTCTGAATTCAAGAGTGCGAAGTGTGATTCTCGTGCAGTTGATAGCGGGTACATGAGAGGTTCGAGCACGATACAAAGCATTGACTAGAAAATCACTGCGACATCAGGCTATCTTGCGAAGCTGTTTAATTGGTATTGATTCTTACAAAAGAAATAACTGAAAATTAGCAACAGTGTGTCTTTTATATTACAATGAATGCAATGAGGGTACTGGTGCGCTCAGTGATTGACTGGATGGTTCGTGCAAAAAGGCACGAATCTTAAGCGTTCGAATCATCTCAAGCGCATAAACAAACGGACACGAGCTAACCTCAACACTATTTTGCTATTCCGAGGAGACAGACATGCTCACGAATGATTTCTTAGGTGACAACGTTGCACGGTTGGGATTCGGAGCTATGCGCCTTCCCGTCATAGACAGCGATGCTTCCAACATCGATCAGGTAACGCTCGATGCCATGGTCGATACGGCCATCAAGGCAGGCGTCAATTATTTCGATACAGCCTATCCCTATCATGGCGGCATGTCCGAGATCGCGCTTGGCCGCTCGCTTGCGCGTTATCCGCGCGACAGCTACTTCTTCGCTACCAAGTATCCGGGCCACCAGATCTCAGACACTTATGATCCCGCTGCGATCTTCGAAAAGCAGCTGATCAAATGCGGCGCCGAATATTTTGACTTCTACCTGCTCCACAATATCTATGAGGCATCTATCGAAGTCTATCTGGACGAACAGTGGGGTATCGCGGATTACTTCGTTGAGCAGAAGAAGAATGGACGCATTCGTCATCTGGGTTTTTCGTGCCATGGTCGCCCTGAGACACTCAAGCGTTTCCTTGACTACGGCGCGCGCAAGTACGCCGAGCTTGAGCAGCGCGACCCCGAAACCGCAGCCCTGTTCGCGGGCAATAACATCATGGAATTCTGCCAGATTCAGCTGAACTATCTAGACTGGACTTTGCAGGATGCTGCCGCGAAAACGGCGCTGCTTGAGAGCATGAACATCCCGATCGTGGTCATGGAGCCGCTGCGCGGAGGCAAGCTTGCTCACCTGAACGATGCACAGATGCAGCAGCTGAATGCGAGTGCATCTGATGGCGCAAATCCTTCTGCATGTTCCGCGGTAGAGTGGTCGTTCCGCTGGCTGCTCGGCATCCCGAGCGTGAAAACGATCCTAAGCGGCATGTCGGATCTTGCTCAGGTGGAGGAGAATTGCCGTATCTTCCAGGAATCAACTCCGCTTTCGGAAGCTGAAGAAGGCGTGCTGATGGATATGGCTGAATCGCTCAAGGGTGGCGTTCCGTGCACCGCATGCCGTTATTGCGTTGATTCCTGCCCGCAAGAGATCGATATTCCTCTGATGATGAACGCCTATAACGATTTCCAATTCGACACCAGCTTTACGGTATCGATGCAGATGGATGCTGTGCCCGAAGGTCAGCGAGCTCAAGATTGCATTCAATGCGAATCGTGCGTGCAGATGTGTCCGCAGGGAATCGATATCCCAACGGTGCTCGAAGAATTGGCAGCCACGCTCGAGAAGATGCCGAAGTGGGCCGACCTGTGCCGCGAGCGCGAAGAAGCGGCAGCGAAACTGGCGGCACAATCGCAGGATTAGAGCCATCAGCTTTCTTTTTGGTTCTCGCGCATCGTCAGGAAGAAGAAGCGCTCGTGCACGTGCTATTCAGAAGAACTCGCAATCTGATCTATAGCTTGCGGATCGGATGACGAATGACCGTCTTGAGGTTTTCGGGCTTGGTGCGACGGGGGTCCGAAAGGTAGATCTCATGATGATGGCGACCTGCGGGGGTGTTCGACATATCGAGTGCATAGCCTTCGGCGGCAACGAAATCGTCGAGCAGTGCGATCGTGGCGGGTTCTTCGTCGTAACTTCCGAGGTGCATGATCTGCGCACAAAGCCCTTCGTCTATGGTTATCAGTTCGGCGCTTGAGATATCGAGACCTTTCTTGTGTGCAGCTTCGTTTTGCGCCCAAGCGAATACTTCAGGAGTGACGAAATCCGGAAGGCGAATTGCCGATACCCATTCGAACATCTCTTTATTTGAAAAATCAATGCTATCAACGCCTTGCTGCCACCAAAAGCCCTCGAGGGGAGGGACGACGAAGTCGAAATACCCTTCAATGCGGGTATCGCCCATCTTCGACATCTTGATGGTGTAGGCGATGGCGTAAAGGATGCCGATCGCGTTCTTGTATGCGCCACCTTCTTCATTCGGATCGCCCTTGCCTTGAACGGCAACATAGTTCATAGGGGGAACTTCAATGATCTCTGGCTTGCGTTTGGGCAGGTAGAATTCCTTGTATTCCTTTTTGAAATCGAATGCCATGAATCTTCCTTATCCGCGGTCGAAGAAGGGGCTTTTCGAGCTGATGCTCACAGGAATAGCAAGAACCTGCTGAACGCCTTCACCAAGTAAGCCAAGGTGTTCAGCGGCAGTGCCAGCAGAGAACATGATGCGCGTATCGACTCCATAGGCTTGCGCGCGCGAGACAGCAGAACCGAGCGCGATGCCCACATCAACAACATTGATCGCGCAAGGCGCTTCGGTGGGCTTTGCGCTACAGCTCGGGAATCCGCAATAACCGCAGTTTAAAGATTGAACTTTAGGCCTGGTTCCAATGAGTACTACGCATTGACACGCGCGGATGCATCCTGCATCGCGAAGGAAGAACGCATGCCCGCGCTCCTTGCCGATGGTTTCCATAGCGCCCGCGAGAGTTTCCTTCTCATCGCCGTTCACAACAGCGCATTCGAGCACATCGATGCCCTTTCCTTTCGGTGCAGTGCGTGCTGCACCGAGCATCTTTTGGGCGATATCAAGCGCTTGGGCTTCGCGTAGATCGCGTTCGTTGTATATCACGGGAACTCCTTGCTAAAAATGGGTAGGTTCTTGTTGCTCTACTATGAGCTGGTGACAGAATAGCATCAATGTGGGTGGCCACCTATATGACTCTGATATAGAAACATTTTGTTGCTTTTGGGATAGCATCAATGCGGGTGAGCTACATAGATGACCCAGTAGCGTTCCCAAACACCTGCAAGGAGGCAAAGCACTCCAGCAGCAGCTACCCCGAGCGGCCCGAAGAAGCATGCAGCGATGGCGCAGATGCCTGCGATGCCATAGACAACGATCGCATTGCCCGCGAGAACCGCCTTAGAGTACATCACCGAAGCGCGCTCATGGATATTCATCCATACCAATGCATAGGTGAAGCAACGGAAGACGATCAGCGCGATGAAGGGGATGACAAGCGCTTCGATGGCGGCGAATTGTCCGAAAACGAGCGAAAGCACGATCAGGAGCCCCATTCCCATCGTAAGTGCATCGCTTGCTACCCAACAGGTGAGCCAGCGCGCTTTCTTGAGGCCTGGTTGTGAAGTGCAGCTGAACACCACGCCTTTATAGCAGATCACCACACATGCTGCGATGAGCGCTAAGACCGCGAAGAGACGGAAGAGCACATCGAGCACCACAACAACTTCGTGAGGCAGCCCAATGGTTACGAGCAATGCGACCGTTACCCAGTAGATGGCGAGCGCGATGAACAGCATGATCGAATAGAAGATCAGGCCCACCACACCAACCGATAGGGGAGAGGTGGGATGCAAGACTCTCATGGCGTGCAAGAACCGAACGTGATCTCCGAGGTCCGCAACGAGCAAGAGCAAGTCAAAAAGAACGATGAAGAATGCGAGCGTAAGCGCGATCGGCATGACGGGACCGAAGAGCGCTGGCGCAGTAAGCCACGTGATTATCGTCACAAACATGAAGCCTGCAGTGAGGTTGTTGAAGAAAAGATCCCATACGATGATGTTCTTCCAATCGGGAAAGTGAACGGTATCGTGCTGTTGGTATGCAGAAGGCTGGCCTTCAATCCATGTTTTATCCATGATCATCTTCCTTCCTACAGCAGACAAACAACGATCGTTATGGCTGCGATCGCAAGCATCCCTATGGCTTTTGCGTAATCACCGATCATGAAGCTTACGGGCAACTTCGGTTGCGCTGGCAAACCATAGACGGCAGGCTCGTCCATCAACAGGTAGAACGAATTGAGTGGTTTATAATCCTGAAAAGGGTCGACGCCATACAAGTTGGCTTTCTCGAAGCCTTGTTCGTGAAGGACCGTCAATCGTGCACGCGCACGTTCGACCATCTCTTCGCGTGGACCAAATTGAATCGCACCGGTGGTGCACGCCGTAGCGCAAGCGGGCTCTAATCCGTCGCGTAAACGATCGTAGCATTCGGCGCACTTCATGGAATGGCCGGTCTCTTTGCTCACTTCAGGAACGCCGAAAGGGCAGGCAGCCACACACATGCGGCAGCCCATGCAGATATCGGTCTGGTAATAGATACCTCCGAATTCATTGCGAACGATCGCGCCAGTGGGGCAGGCTTCATGACAGGGTGACTCCTGGCAATGCTTGCAGTGATCAGCCATGAAGAGCCATTGCCCTTGCTTCGGTTCGTGAAGCAACCCGTCCATAGATGTGGGGGCTGGTCGATCTGTCTCATTGACCTCCGAGAAACGCTCGATGAACTTGACGTGCCGCCAGCTCTCTGAAGAAAGATCGCGGGTATTGTCATAACTGTTCCCCGACCATTGGATATCTGTGGTCTTCAGCATGTTCCATTGTTTGCATGCGATCTCGCATGACTTGCATCCTGAGCAGATGGAGGTATCGGTGAAGAAGGCCATTTCCGTTTGCGCAGGAAGTGGATCGCGGCGCTTGAACAAGGAGTAGACAACATCGAGTCTGCGATTCTTGCGGGGCTCTTTCATATCGTAGTGCTTATCGGAAAGCTTGAGTATGTTTCGCGGATTCGGATTCATGGCTAGTTCCTCCCTTCCGGCTGAGCTGGCCAGGGGGTATCGGGGATCGGCTCGTCGAATAGGGGATCGTATTCAAGTGGATACGGATCGAGCTTCTGCAGGTCATTAGGGTCTGCCTTGGTGATTCGTACCGCAAATCCCTTAGATGCAGGAATCAGACCATCGGAAGCCATGATGGCGGGGCTGAGATCGTTGGTGATGTCGCTGACCATCAAGCCTTTGTATCCTGATGCGACGAACGCGCCAGCGACGGTTGCCTTTTGCCCATAAACCTCGCCGATGCGCAGACGGGGTGTTACGAGGGCGCGGATCTGCAGCTTAGCGCGTTCGCTTTCGACGGTGACATAATCCCCTGTTTCTACGCCGATGCTTGCTGCTTGCTCGGGAGAAAGCTCCAAGAAGCGTTCTGGCTGCAATCCAACGAGCCAGGGGATCGTGCGCGTTTGTGCACCAGAGAGCCAATGCTCGGTCACATGGTAGGTGGTCATGATCGTGGGATAATCATGTTCGCCCACGGGTGCGATGGGGTTCTCGACATCGTCGACGATGATCAGTCCGGGATCGCGCGTCTGTTTCCAAAGCTTGTTCTCGTACGGTGATTCAGTGGTTTCATAATAGACCGGCATAGGGCCCTCTTTGATGCTGTAGGGCACGAAGAGCCATGCCTTGCCATCCGAATGAGCGCCGAAGGGACAATCGCCCGCAAGTGCCGCATCGCCTCTTGCTCCTGGTTCTGGTTGGTAGGTTGGCGGTTTCTTCGCGTTGCACTGCGGTTTGTCGTAGCCTACCCACTGTTCGAGCTTCTCATCCCACCAGATAAGCTTTTTTCGCTCTGACCAAGGCTTGCCTTCTGGATCGGCCGAGCAGCGGTTGTAGAGAATGCGAGAGTTCTCTGGCCAGCTCACGCGATAATCCGAGAAGATCGATCCGTTATGGACATCTCCTGTCTCTGTGCGGTTCATCAGGTTTTCGCCTTCAGGGCCGAGAATTCCTGAGAGCAAGCGACACCCGCATACGGTGGAACCATCATCTTTGAGCGAGCCAGACCCTTGGCAGACCGAGCCATCACTGATGTTGAATCCGTTCATCTCTCTGACGACCTTCATCATGTCCAAGTCGCCTTCTATAGGGGTGAGCTCGAATTCACGTTCGCTTCTGGTGGGGCCGCTCGCATCGTAATCCCAATAGAGCGCGCGCATGCCTGCATCACGCTCATTGTTCGTTGCGTTTGCTTTTGCCTGCATCCTCTTGCCTAATTGGTAGATGTACCACGAATCCGCATGAGCTGCTCCAGGCGCTTCCTGGATGCGCTCGTGCCATTGCAGCACGCGTTCGGTATTCGTGACCGAGCCTTCCTTTTCCGGACAGGTGCAGACCGGCAAATAGAAGACTTCAGTTTGACATTCATCGGGCGAAGGTCCTTTGGGGTCAGCGTACCAGACCGAAGCGCTCTCATTCTCGAAGAGGTCCATCACCACGAGCCATTCGAGATTTCGCATCGCATCACGACTCCAGCCCGTGTTGGGGTTGGTCACAGCGATGTTCTGGCCGATCACCACCATGCCATCCATGCCGCCACGAAGCGCTTTTTCCATGGAGACAGTGAGCGATTCGTTATCGCTGAGCTTCGGGAGCCATTGATAACCATATTCGTTATCTTTGGTGGCATTTTCGCCATAGTAAGCTTTGAGCAAACTGACCATGTAATTCGGCAGTGACGCCCATGAACCACGCTCAGTCTCCAGCTTCCACATACCCGTACTCGTCTTGTCGAGCGCACCGCTGAAACCGTGGCCGTTAGCGAGATAATCGACCAAGGTGGCGTTGCCAGGATGTGCTTCTGGTTGGGGAATGTAGTTCGGCAAAACATTGAACAGCGTGGGGACATCGGTGGCGCCTTGCACGTTGGAATGCCCGCGGAGCGCTAAGATGCCGCCACCAGGGCGACCGATGTTACCGAGCAATAGCTGCAAGATGGCAGCGGTGCGGATGATCTGGGAACCGCTGGAATGCTGCGTGAAGCCAGTCGCATAGCAGAAAGCTGTGGTGCGATCGCGCCCAGAGTTCCTGCCGATGAGCTCGCCGACCTTCACGATATCCGCTGGGCGGCACCCGCAGATATCGGCCACCACCTCAGGCGTGTAGTAGCTGAACTGCTTCTTGATCAGCTGGAATACACAATGGGGATCTTGCAGGGTGAGATCTTGCTTGGGTTGTCCATAGCTACCATCAGGATTCATCTCGTATTGATAATCCCAGGTGGTTCCTGCTTGGGAATACGAATTGGTCTCAGGATCCCAACCATTGAAGAATCCGTGCACATCATCGAATTCAAAACCGGGATCGATGAGCGTAGCTGCATTCGTATAGTGGATCACGTACTCCTTGAACCAGTAATCATGCTCGAGGATGTAATTGATGAGGCCGCCGATGAATGCAATATCCGCACCAGGGCGCGTGTGAACGTAGTGGTCGCATGCCGCAGAGGTGCGCGTGAAACGGGGATCGACGTGGATGGTGATCGCGCCTTTGCGCTTCGCTTCCATCGGCCAATGAAACGCCACAGGATGAGCCTCTCCCATGTTCGACCCCATGATCAGGATGCAGTCGCTATTGATAAGGTCGCGTGGGGGGTTGGTGCAGGCGCCGAATCCGAAGGTTGGCGAAAGCGCTGCAACGGTGGTGGAATGGCAATACCGTGCGGAGTTCTCGGTGGGTAGGATGCCCAGGCCTCCCGTGAAGAGCTTTCGGATGAGATAGCATTCTTCGTTATCGAGAGCTGATCCGCCAATGAAGCCGATGTTCGTTGCGGCGTTTATTGTCAGGCCATTTTCGTCCTTTTCGACGAAGCCTTTGTTGCGGGTCTCCCAGATACGATCAGCGATGGTATCGAGCATCCAGTCGATGCTCTTCTCTTCCCACTCGCTTGCACCTGGTGCGCGATAGAGTGCACGCGTCTCTCGATAGGGATTGCGGTTTAACATGAACGTCGACATGCCTTTGGGACATTGACGCCCCGCATTGATGGGCGAGCGCGGGTCGCCCTCAACCTCAATGAGCTCTTTATCCTTGTAGAAGGCAAGCTGCGAACAGCCTACCGCACAGAACTGGCATACGGTGGTGCCGCACTTCGCTCCGCGCAATCTTGTGCACTTATGAACTGTACGGTCGCTCAGAACGTCATTCACATGAGCCATGGTCAAGTCCTTTCCTTCTCTCAACTGGAGTGAACTGCCTGCGGGTACGTGCCGAGCAGTCCATCAGTGAAACCGCAGTGAAACCACCGAAGCGGTTTTTGCAGGATCATTCCAGCTCTCGTTCTCTGCTGCGCACCGGGCGATCGAGAGGCCGATCGCTTCCCATGGGGGCGCCGTTCATGCGCATCTTCTGCATGTTCCTCAAGAGATAGATTGGCGATGCATATCCGCTCCAGATGTGTATCAGCCTGGTGAAGGGAACGATAAGGAAGACGCAAAGGCCGATGAAGATATGGATCTTCTGCGGGGTTGCCGCATCGATCAGATGCGTGTAGGCATCAGGCTGAAGCGTGACCAAAGCGATGGCCCAATTCACGAAGTCCAAGAGCCCTTCGCCTGATTTGTCGTAAAGCGCTGCGTTGACCACGCTCGTTGCGCCCATGATGAGCACTGCGCCAACTACCACCAAAACGAGCCAATCGCTTGGGCGTGAGGTTTTGCGAATACGCGGGTTCGTGATGCGTCGGTGAATCATCAGCGTGATGCCAATAAGGCAGAGGACTGCGCAGGCACCGCCCGCAACGATCTCGAGCACTTGGGTCATTTGTGGTGTGATGCCGAAATCCAGAAGGAATTGCTTGGGTACGAACAGCCCGAACAGGTGTCCGAAGAGCAACCCGATAACGCCGACGTGGAAGAACCGCGCCCCCCAATTGATCTCTTTCTTGCCACCCAGAAGCTCCGAGCTCTGGCTCTTCACGGTGTAGGGATGCGTGAGGAAGCGGATGAAGCTTCCCACCAGCCAAACCGTGATGACCACATAGGGAAATACCTGATAAGCAATGAAATAGAGAAGATGTGTAAGATCCGTATCCATAGTCATCACTTCTGCTTCCTTGGCTTTGTGGCTACTTCATAATCCTTGAACGTAGGTGAGATCTTCCTATCCATCGGACCTCCGAAGATCTTCGAAGCGCGATAACGCTGATCGCGTCCGCCGCCCATGTTCATACCTTGTTCACCCTGCTTAAGGACGCTTGCCTCGTGGTTGCGGTTGGCGGTAGGTATCACGAAGCGATCCTCGTAGTTTGCAATGGCAAGCAGTGAATGCATCTCGCAAACGTCTTCAGGCGTAAGACCGAGCGCGCGAAGCTCGTCGATCTCGGGAGCTTCTTTGATGGCATCGAGCGGCAATTCGCTCTTCAAATACTGTTCGAGGCCAGCAGAATCGCTGTAGTGCCTCACTATGGAGCGCATGAGCAGCAAACGCGACAGAGCATCTTGGACGACCTGGGTGTTCCCGCCGGCAAGGAGGTTGGCAAGATACTGGATCGGGATCCTCAAGTCCTCCGCTTTCGGCAATATGCCATCCATCGAGAGCTTTCCTGCATCGATGGCGTTCGCGATCGGCGAAAGGGGAGGAACGTACCAGACCATCGGAAGCGTGCGGTATTCGGGATGCATGGGGAAGGCGAGCCCCCATTCGATGAGCTTGCGCACGGGTGAGTTCTGCGCTGCTGTTATCCATTCATCCGATATGCCTTCAGCGCGTGCTTCTTCGATGACATCGAGATTGAATGGATCGAGAAAAACATTGCGCTGCGCTTCGTAGAGGTCTGCATCATTTTCGGTACTCGCGAGTTCTTTGATCTTGTCGGCATCATAGAGAACGACCCCCACATAGCGAATGCGCCCTGTGCATGATTCAGAGCACACGGTCGGGCATCCGCTCTCGATACGGGGATAGCAGAAGATGCATTTCTCTGCTTTTCCGCTCGACCAGTTGTAGTAGACCTTCTTATACGGGCAACCGGTCATGCACATGCGCCAGCCACGACATTTATCCTGGTCGACCAAGACGATGCCGTCCTCTTCACGCTTGTAAATGGAGCCTGACGGACAGCTTGCTACGCAGCCAGGATTCAGACAATGGTTGCAAAGGCGAGGAAGGTAGAACATGAATGTATTCGCATATTGCGCGTAGATCTCGCGCTGAACGCCCTTGAGATTGATGTCCTCTACCGCTTCAACGTCTACGCCGCCAAGATCATCTTCCCAGGCTGCACTGCCCTCGATCTTGTCCATTACCTCGCCTGTTATGTAGCTGATCGGCTGGGCGGTAGGTGCCGTTTTCATGAGAGGCGCCTTCTGCAGCTTCTGGTAATCGAAGGTATAAGGTTCGTAGTATTCATCGATGGTCGGTAGCAGTCCATTGCTGAAGATCCCGGCTAAGAGCCACGAACGAGGTCCGCGTTTCAGCTGCAGCTTCCCGTTCTTGACCTGCCAGCCACCCTTCCATCTGTCCTGATCTTCCCATTGCTTCGGGTAACCGGTGCTCGGCTTCGTCTCGACATTGTTGAACCAGACGTATTCCATGCCTGGGCGGTTCGTCCATACATTCTTGCAGGTGACCGAACAGGTATGGCATCCGATGCACTTATCGAGGTTCAAGACCATCGTAACTTGAGCGCGTATCTTCATAGTAGCGTCTTCCTCCTTGTGCTTCGGGCTAGCAGTCTTTCGCGACGATGCGCTTGGTCAAAATATCGGCTTCTGTCTCGGCTTCTTCATCGAGCCACTCGACAGAATCGAGCTTATGGAGCCAGATGAAATCATCGCGATTCGGGCAAATGGTCCCATAGTAGTTCAGGTGGAACGAGAGCTGTGCATAGCCGCCGATCATGTGCGTCGGGTTGATCACAACACGTGTCGGAGAATTATGATCGCCACCGCGAATGCCTGTGACCTTCGAAGCTGGCGTGTTCATGATCTTCTCGGTCGCATGCTGAAGGATCGAGAGGCCTTCTGGCATGCGTGAGGTGAGGATGGCGCGTGTCACCATCGCACCGTTGGCATTCCAGAATTCGACCCAATCGTTATCTTCGATGCCGGCTGCTTTCGCATCCCTGTCGTTGAGCCAGATGGTGGGGCCTCCTCGTGAAAGGGAGAGCATGCGTTCATTGTCGTAATAGGTCGAATGGATGCCCCATTTCTGGTGGACCGTCGTGAAGTTGAGCATGATGGTGGGATGCCCGTTATCGGCGGCATGCTGATAGCCAGCCAATGCTCGCTGGTCTGCAGGTGGGCGGTATTGCGGGAATTCCTGGCCAAATGCGCGCATCCATTCGTGATCTTGATAGAAATGCTGCCTTCCGGTGAGCGTTCGCCAGGGAAGGTTCAGGTTGATGTTCTGCCAAAACGCGATGTAGGGAATCTCGTCGTTTTCAGTGCCTGACCAATCGGGCGCCGTAAAGGTCTTGCGCGATTGGATCTGAAGGTCGAAGAAGGTGAGCTTGTCGCCTCGATGCTCTTCAGAGAGTTGCTTGCAGGGAACGCCGCTTTGCTTCTCGACGAAATCCCAGCTGTTGTAGGCAAGACTGCCGTTGGTTTCAGGAGAGACGCGCATGATCATATTGGCTGCTGCGATATCGGAGTCCATCTTTGGACGACCTTGGGCAACACCTTCTTTCATCGTGCCATTCAGTTCGCCCAGCTCTTTGATCTCCTGATCGAGACCCCATTTGATACCGCGATTGCCGCCGCCATGCTCCGAGAGGCGTGGACCTACCGAACAGAACATATCGTGGATGTTGGCGTAGTTGCGTTCCACTTCAACGATATGCGGGGCGGTCTTGCCAGGCACGAGATCACATTCGCCTTCGTACCAGCGCTTCACCTCGAGCGGCTGTCCCAATTCGGACGCTGTATCGTGGCCGAGTGGTGTGAGGAGCACATCCTTCACGGAGCCGAAGCGCTCAGGGTAAGCCCCGCCGATCTGCGAGATACGCTTGGCAAGCAGCTCGAAGATCTCCCAATCGCTCTTGGCCTCCCAGGGGCATGAAACAGCCTTCACGAACGGATGGATGAAGCTATGCATATCCGTTGTGTTGATGTCGTTCTTCTCGTAGAACGATGCTGCGGGAAGCACGATATCCGAATAGAGACTCGTGGTAGACATGCGGAAATCGAGATTGACCAGAAGGTCGAGCTTGCCAACGGGAGCCTCTCTCCATTTGATGAGCTCGGGCATGAGGTCCTCTTCTTCGGCGGAAAGATCTTCGCCGACAATGCCGTCTTGGGCACCCATAAGATGCTTGAGGAAGTATTCCTGCCCTTTGCCGGAGGAACCCAAGATGTTCGAGCGCCAGACGAAGAGGTTGCGCGGCCAATTGAAGGGCTCATCGAGGTCTTCGAGGCTGAAGTGGACTTCGCCGTTCTTGAGCGCATCGACAAGATAGTCTTGTGTCGTTTGGCCACTTGCTTTTGCTTTTTCAGCGATGTTGATGGGGTTGACATCGAGCTGTGGAGCGGTGGGGAGCCATCCCATCTTCACGCTCTGGAGATTGCAGTCTATATAAGTCCCGCTATAGCGCTTTGCATCGGCAAGAGGCGAGCGCATATAAGAAAGCGGCATGCGCTCATAGCGCCACTGATCGGTATGCTCATAGAAGTAGCTGGTTGCGTTCATCTGGCGCGAGGCAGGGACCCAATCCTGTGCGAACGAGAATTCTGTCCATCCGGCTTCAGGGCGGATCTTCTCCTGACCAACGTAATGGCACCAGCCGCCTCCTGGAACACCCACCGTTCCGCAGAGCATAAGGATGTTCATGATGCCACGATAGGCATTGTCGGTCTGATACCACTGGTTGAGCCCGGCGCCCATGAGCACGCATGCTCTGCCTTTGGTGGTGGAAGCTGCGGTTGCGAATTCTCGAGCGAGGCGTATCACGTCTTCCGCGCGCACGCCGGTTATGTCTTGCTGCCAACGGGGCGTGAACGGTACATTGTCCATCTCGCCCTTGGCCACTTGACCGCCGATGCCGCGGTCGATGCCTAAGAATGCGCCGAAGAGATCGAAGACCGTTGTGACCAGGACTTCTCTTTCGGTTGTCTTGATGCGCTTCACGGGCACTGCGCGCTCGAGCACGGGGCCATCATCGGTATTGCCAGGGAACAGCGGGATGCTCTCATCGCCGAAATAGGGGACGTTCAGCGCAACCACTTCGTCTGAGGAATCGATGAAGCTCAAGCGCGGGTGGATGTCCTTGCCGGTCTCTCCGTCGATTTCAAGGGTGTTCCATTTGCCTTCATCTTCGTTCGCTTCCTGCTCCCATCGATATCCGATCGAGCCTTGCGGTACGGCAGGGGCATCGCTCATCTCATCCCATACAACCGTCTTCCACTGGCTATTGCCTGCCTGAGCATAAGCTTCAAGGTCGCTCGCGCGCAGCGTGCGCCCTGCCATGTAGGCCTCTTTGCCAGCACGCTTGTCGAGGCAGACCAGCATGGGAAGATCGGTGAACTTCCGTACGTAATCAGTGAAGTAGGGATCAGGATGATCGAGGTGAAATTCCTTGAAGATCACGAAGTTCATCGCGAGAGCAAGAGCAGCATCGGTTCCTTGCTTGGGGTGCAGCCACCAGTCTGCGTCCTTCGTGCTTTCGCAGTAATCGGGGCAGATGTTAACGAGCTTCGTGCCGTTATAGCGTGCTTCGATCATGAAGTGCGCATCGGGCGTTCGCGTCATGGAGATGTTCGTACCCCAGCAGATGATGTAGTTGGAGTAATACCATGCTTCCGACTCAGGCACATCCGTTTGCTCTCCGAAGGTTTGAGGTGACGAGGGGGGAAGGTCGCAATACCAGTCGTAGAACGAAAGGGGCGTTGCTCCGATAAGCGATAGATAGCGAATGCCGGCGCCATAGGACACCATGGAATAGCCTGGGATCGGCGAGAAGCCAGCGATGCGGTCGGGGCCATACTTCTCGATCGTGTAGAGGTTGGCGGCCGCTATGATCTCGGTCGCCTCATCCCAGCTTGTGCGAACCAGGTCGCCAAGGCCACGAACCTTCACGTAGCTTTCGCGCGTTTGGGGGTCTTCAACGATGCGCTTCCAGGCTTCAAGTGGTTCATGATGCGCACGCTCACGACGCCATGCATCGCGAAGTTGGGCGCGGATGAGAGGGTGCTTGACGCGCGCTGCGCTGTAGAGGTACCACGAATATCCTGCGCCACGCGGGCACCCACGCGGCTCATGATTCGGAACGCCGCAAGGAGTAGGGGGATAGTCGGTTTGCTGGGTTTCCCACGTGACGATGCCGTCCTTCACGTAGATCTTCCAACTGCACGATCCCGTGCAGTTGACACCATGGGTGGAACGTACGATCTTGTCGTGCGCCCAACGATCACGATAGGCATCTTCCCAGTTGCGGTTCTCGTCGGTGACTTCGCCCCAACCGTCGGCGTAGCTCCCAACGCGCTTCTTGAAGAACAGTGAACCTTCGGTGAATTTCGACATATGAACCCCTATTCATCATGGCTCGGGCGGTGAATGCTGATCGAGCACGTGGATGTTGTTCTTGGCATGAAGCCCTGACGCTGAAACGGTCTTTCCTAGCAGCGGTTTGGCGCATTCTTCCTGTCATAGAAGAAGATGTTGATCGCCAAGATGGCAGCAAATATGACCGCGGATACTGCGAACATAACCAGCGGGCTTGTGGATGCGAGCAGAATGCCGATGGTGAAGGGTCCGTATGCTCCGATGGCGGAAGTCCATCCAACCACCGCACCACCTTGAACGGGCGGGAAGAGCACGGCCATCTGCTGGGTAGTGGAGGCGTTGCCGCATCCTGTCCAGAAGAAGACCCACCACATCGCGATCATCCAGATCCAGCAACCCATAACTGAGTCGGGCTTGTAGACGCACAGGAAGATGAGGCCGATGATCACTGCAGCAGCCATGATCGTGGTAACGCGTCCACCACGGATCTTGTCCGATACTTTGCCTGCACCAACACGAGAAAGAGCACCGATGGCAGGACCGACCCATGCGAAGGCGATAGCGGAAGGGGCGCCTTCGATGTGATTGAATACGCCATCGCCCATCAGTGCGAAATGTGCGCCCAAACCTGCGAAGGTGGCGAACGTTCCGTAGTAGAACAGCGTCATAAACCAGGTGTGCTTGCTCTTGAAGATGGAGAATTGCGTTTTGAAGTTCGCGGTAACCGGGACCGAACGCAGCAAGACGATGGCCAGGATGGAGAGGATCACTACGAGCGGGACCCATATCCAACCTGCATTTTGAAGCCAGACCTCTTTCACCTGACCTGCTACGACCTCATGCTGCGGAGAGCCTAAGATCCCGAATACGGAGAACGTGATGACGATCGGCGTTATGAATTGAACGAGCGAGGTGCCGAAATCGGATAAGCCGCCTTGAACACCGAGTGCAAAACCGCGCTTGTTCTTCGGGAAGTAATAGTTCGTGGACGCCATGAGTCCCGAGAACGTACCGCCGCCGATGCCAGCGAGGAAGGCGAACAGCATCAACACTTCGAAGGGAAGTCCGGGGTTCGATACTGCATATATCCAGCACCCCAGTGGAATGAGCAGCAAGATGGTCGACATGAAGACCAGCTTGCGTGTGCCCATTAAGGGCGGTAGGAAGGTCCATAAGATACGCAAGGTGCCTGCTGAGAGGCCCACCATCGCCACGAGCCAATAGAGCTGGCTTGCATCAAGATGAAAACCAATGGCGTTCAGGTGGGGCGCCAGTGAAGGCACGAGATACCAGGCGCAAAAGCCGAAGGTCAACGAGAAGGTGGAGATCCAGACCGTGGTCCAAGCCAATCGCTTGTCCCATTTCTTCGGGTCTTCGGGATCCCATTCTTTAATATCTGCTTTCATGGCGATCACTTCCATTCTTAGTGAATGCAACGGCCGCAAGAAGAGCGGTTGAAATGCCGTCTACATAAATCCTCCATGAGCATACCGAATCTTGTTTATTCAACAGTGCATGATAAATTGTTCTAATCTTTCTGTAGGTCTTTTGTTAGTCACTTGTTACCTATGCTGCTCGCCTGCGTTTTCATGTGAGACCTTGTGCCCTACGAGCTTGGATGCTCATTCGTTCTTCGGTTGAGGTTGCCTATAATGAATCGAACGCTGTTTTCTAGAGACGAGCACCTGTGTGCATGTGAAAGGACCGTACTATGATCTGGGAATTGAAAGCTCTTGCCTGTCTTTTGCTCTATCCAGATAACGATCTTTTGGAAAGCCTTCCCGAGATCAACGAGGTGCTGCAGAAGAGCGAGGAGCTGAGTGGAGAGTCGAAGAAGCAGTTGAATGAGCTTGTCACATGGATCGAAAGGACCGACCTTACCTCACTTCAGTCCGCTTATGTGTCAACTTTCGATATCGGCAAGCACGCGAGCCTGAACCTCTTCGAGCACACGCAAGGGGATTCACGCGATAGAGGACATGTGATGGTGGAGTTGAACAGGCTCTACAAAGAGCATGGACTCGATCTGACCACCACTGAATTGCCAGATCATTTGCCCGTGTTCCTTGAGTTCATTGCAGGGCTCGAGCGTGAAGATGCCAAGCTTTGGCTCGAGAGCACGATCGAGCCTATTCGCAAGATCGATCGAGAGCTCCAGCTTGATGAGAGTCCTTGGGCGGCCGTGAGCGCGGCACTGATCGACTTTGCGGGTGCGGAGCGCGAAGTGTCTTCTGTTCGCTCGACCGATGAGATGATCCCGACGCTTGATGCGGAATATTTCGAAGCTCCTGTCACCTTCGGTGGTTCTGTCAACCCTGTTTCGTCTTCAGCGGCACTCTAAGTTCCTATACGAACACAGGAGCAGCATCGATAACAGAGGTAAAACCCTTCCTTTTTTGACTTTTCTTCTTTTTTGCAAGGATTTGTAGCGCTGAATCGTGTTAAGAGAAGAGAGACAGCATAAGAGGAAGGTTATCTCATGAAGAGATCTTCATTTCTGATAGCGAGTACGAGCGAAAAGGCATGATGTGCGCAAGAACGACGACATCGAAAGAGCGATAGACACCTTTGGGTCGACGGTGTGGCGCGTATGCGTCACTTTCTTCCGACATGGCCATGACGCACAAGATGCCTTTCAGGAGACATTTTTGAAGTATGCGCTTGCCGAGTCGACGGATTTTCGAGACGACGAGCATCGCAAGGCCTGGCTCATCAAGGTGTCGTCCAATGTGTGTCGTGACATGCTGCGCGCAGCACATCGCAAAGACCATTCGTTCGATCAGGAAACCGAGAGCTCACGCTGGGAGTTTTCAGTGAATGAAGACCCAAAAGAATCACAGCATTTAGAGATCATGGAGGCATTTCGCTCATTGGATGATCCGCCGCGCCTTCCTCTTTTTCTGTCGCTTTATGAAGGCTATACCGCGCCAGAGATCGCAGAGATGGTAGATGCTCCCATAAACACGGTCTATTCCTGGATCGCGCGCGGAAAGAAGATGCTGAAGGAGGCGCTGTCATGAGAGATCATGAGCTGGAAGAGCAGGTCAAAGCTGGCTTTGATAGCATCGAGCTGCCTCATGCGGTAAAGCAGCAGACACTCGATTACGTCCTTGACCGCCCATCTGCTGAAACGCATGCGGATCGATCAGTCTTATCGAGCGCAGAAGAAGAGACTCCTGTCATCAAGCCATCTTTCAAGAGGCTGAAGCGCCGAAAAACCATGGCGATCTTGAGTGGAGCACTAGCTGCATGCCTCATTGTGGCGGCTGCGCTCTTTGCTATTCCTCAACATGAAACAGTAGAAGAGATCCTTGAACCTACGGCGTTCGTGGACATAGACATAAATCCTTCGATCCAGCTAAAACTGGACCAGTCGGGAAAGGTAGTAAGCTCTGAAGGCATCAATGACGATGGAGCAGAGGTGCTCTCAAACGTTTCTCTTGAGGGTATGTCTTATGAACAGGCGCTGAAAACACTAGCTGAAAGCGATGCGCTTGCTCCTTATTTCGAGGAAGATGCATTCGTTGCAGTGAGCGT
The DNA here is from genome assembly GCA_900542525.1 of uncultured Eggerthella sp. GTDB lineage: Bacteria > Actinomycetota > Coriobacteriia > Coriobacteriales > Eggerthellaceae > Anaerotardibacter. The sequence goes on along the minus strand of UQNZ01000004.1, from coordinate 53,343 downwards.
ATCCTCTCAAGATCAAGCTCAAGAGCAGGCTCTGATCGATGCGAGCGAAGCGTGGCTTGCAAGCGTTCCTTGCCAGAGTTCGTGCAACGCTGCGAATCAGCAATTCTATGACGAGGCCCACAGCCATGGTATGGGCTGCGGGCGGTATGTCGCAGCGGTCGAGTTGGTCGAATTGGATCCCGATATTACACTTGAAGAATGCTCTCGTATGTCCATGCGTGAGCTGCATGATCGTATTGCCGAGTGCACGGTGGATGGAAGAACAGGGTCTAGTCAGGGGCAGTATGGCAACAATGGAGCCCACAGGGGTATGGGGAATGGGCAAGGCCATGGTGCGGGTGCAGGATACGGTGCCAACCATGGATCGTCGCATGGCCAGCAATGAGGCAATAGCTCCATAAAAAGAATCGCTTACGAAAGCGATGGTGCGAACGGCGCTCCTACCACCATTTTCTTGATTATCATGATCCTGTTCGTTGTTCTGGTGATGATGCAGTGCATTTTGCATCGACTGAGCGCTGAACAGCATCTTTCGTTGTCTCTACTTAATAACTAGTGACAGCATGATTTTAGGTATCTGGGCAATACGCAGCCTCTTGTGATGCTTTGTGGTTTCGAGCTCTCTACTATATGAGGTGTGTTCAAAGAGCCAACGATGAACGCGTTCATCTTGCTCTCGTGCGTAGTGCGAATCCGCCTTCGGTGGAGAAGATTCTTAAGGGATCTTCAGCAAGGAGAATAGCGGTATAGCTCGGTGAATCGAGGGTCTTGCGAACATGGGGGAAACTTAGCCACAAGGAGGAAAACATGGCAGATTACTACGGAACTGATACGGTCGTTTCAGACCTTCGCGACGATGGTCTTTTGATCATGCGCATCAACCGACCAGATGTTGCGAACGCTTTGAATGGCGAAACGTCTCGTGCGATGGAGAACATCATGAACAACGCCGAGACCGATCCAGCGGTTCGCGCGATCATCGTTACGGGCACGGGCAAGGTATTTTGTGCTGGCGAGGACCTTTCGGAGCTTTCCGAAGGTGGAGAGTGCCAGACGGTCACCGAGCATGGTTTCGGCGGTTTAACTGCGCGCGTTTGCTCGAAGCCGATCATTGCGGCAGTGAATGGCAGTGCTGCAGGTGGCGGCATGGAGATCGCGCTCTCTTGCGACATCGTGGTTGCCAATGAGAATGCGAAATTCGGCTGCACGGAAGTTGGCTTGGGCATCATCGCTTCTACGGGTGGTATCGTGCGTCTTGCTCGCGACATCAACCGCAAGGATTGCATGGAGCTGCTGCTGACCGGCAAGAAGATCAAAGCACCCGAAGCTAAGGAGCTTGGTCTGATCAACTATGCTGTTCCCGCAGATGAGGTAATGGATAAGGCGATCGAGATCGCTGAGACGATCCTGCAGAATGCACCGCTCGCGCTCAAATGGACCAAGTATCTTGTCCATGCTTGCGACCAGATGAGTGAAGAAGACGCAATGCGTTATTGCGATGCAGCCTATCGCTTCCTCGAGAAGACGGAAGACGGTATCGAAGGTCCGCTGGCCTTCACCGAAAAGCGCGAGCCAAAGTGGGTCGGCCGCTAGTCCTTGGGTGGACGTTGTCTCAAAAGATAACAGCTTGGACATACCCTCCTAAATATAAGGAAAAGGCACTTGCTCGGAGGTGCCTTTTCCTCGTTTATGGGGCAGATCGCATGCTCGGTCCACGGGGTCTGGCTCTCTGTTCGAAGGGTTCGTTAGAAGCCGCTCGCAGCTTTGAGACAACGGGTACTGTTGCCCGAGATCGCTATGTGCCAGGATGCTGTATGTGAGTAGAGTTTGAACGCTAAGCAACACTCGATCGCTAGGGCAAAGGCTGTTGTTCGGACATGGATGCCGGCTTACCAGACGAAACTGTCCAAACGAGCCTTGAGCGGTAAACGAAACTTGAACGCCTGAGCAAGGCGCCGTTTTCGCTAATTCAGCATGCTTGATTCTTGCAACGACTGCCCACGTGTTTCAGGCGCCATGATGACCGAAAGCACCAACCCCAGAATGACGAGTCCTGCAGCTACCAGCATGGTCGGTCCTACACCGAAGGTCTCGAGGAAGATCGGTGTTCCGTAGGTTGAGATGATAGTGCCAATGCGCGAGATCGAGATGGAGATACCCACCGCAGATGCGCGTACATGGGTAGGGAAGAGCTCGTTGGGGTAGAGCCACTGCAAGATGCCCGGACCACCGCTGAAGAATGCATACAATCCGAATGCGATGATCACGACCCAGATCGGTGCATCAGGGAAGATGCCCAAGATCATGAGACCGACCGCCATGAAGAACAGTGATCCGATCAGAAGCGGGCGTCTGCCCAAAGAATTGAGCCAAAACATGGCCGGAATCGTGCCGATCAGGAAGAAGAGGCTTACCGCACTCTCGCCCAGAATGGACATGCGCCCTTCTGAAAGGCCGAATGCGCTCATGATATCAGGGCCGAACGTATAGATAGCGTACATGGGAACTACCTGGCAGAGCGTTAAGATGCCCAGATAGATGATGCGCTTGAAATAACCCGCCTTGAACAGGAATCCGATCGAAGTCTTCGTGGGCTGCTCGTCCTCGTGGATCTCGATATCCTCACCGAACACGCGGTCCATGACCGCACGTGCTTCGGCAACCTTTCCTTTGCTCTGCAGCCAGAGCGGGGACTCAGGGATGTCGTGTCTGCCGATCAAGAGGATGATGCAAGGGACAACCGCGCTGCCGAGCATCCACTTCCAACCATCCTCAATTCCCACCAGCGCGAAGCCGACGAAAGCTGCGGCTGTTGCACCCAAATACCACGCAGCCGAGACTGCGCCCATCGAGATGGATCGGTGTGCCTTCGGGGTGAATTCAGCTATGAGCGAGGTGGCGATAGGATAGTCTGCGCCTACAAAAAGGCCGATCGCGAAGCGAGCTAAGACCAGCTGGAGCGGGTCGGCGGCGAAGACCGAGAGCACCGAAAAGACTCCGATAGCTATCACGTCGATGATGAACATGGCGCGTCGGCCTACCAGGTCGGTCAGCCAACCACCTAAGATCGTGCCGAAGAAGATGCCTAAGAATACCGAAGCGCCAACCGCGGCGCTCCACATGGTATCGAGGGCGAAGAGCGGGGTGATCTGCGTGAGTGCTACGCCGATGATGGCAAGGACGTAGCCATCCAAGAATGATCCGCCGCTTGAGAAAAAGGTGATCTTGCGCAAGAAGGGCGTCATCTTGACGTCATCGATGGTCTTGTTGACGACCTTCTTGACCTTAGTTGCTACTTCATCGACGGTGGCGTTGGTCGCACGTTCGCTCGCACTTCCCGAAGCGGGGGCAGACGCAGTTCCCGAAACAGCTGCTACCGCGCTACACGCAGTCACCGATGTGCTGGATGTATGCGCCGAAGCAGCCGCACCTGTCGATGTGGCAACGGGTGTTGCTTGTGGTGGGCTTACTACTTGCGTGATCTTCTTGATCGTCTGTCTCATGGCTTCTCACCTTGCTTGTTCGCGCGATGCGCATGCTCAATGCTGCAACTAATGTGCCGATCCTTACGTTTCGTTCATTGAGGTCAGCTTAAGAGTTTCTTCTCGATCTTCATGCTGCAAGTACGCGGGAAATCTTCAACGACCTCATAGAAGGTGGGGACCTTGAACGATGCCATGTGGTCCTTGCAGTACTGCTCGACTTCCGCCAGCGTCATGCTCTCACCTGGTGTAAAGCGAACGAACGCCTTGATGGCTTGATCGCGGATCGGATCAGGAACACCGATCACCGCAGATTCAGCGATAGCAGGATGCTGTTCGAGGATCTCCTCGAGTTCGGTAGTGGAGATGTTCTCTCCTGACCTCTTAACCATGTTAACCTTGCGATCGACGAAGTAGAACCAACCGTTATCATCTTGATAACCTTGATCTCCTGTTTTGAGCCAGCCGTCGGCGCTGAAGGTCTTCTCGGTCGCTTCGGGGTTGTTGTAGTACTCGAGCATCACCGAACGGCCGCGCTCGCCCTTTATTTGGATCTCGCCGATCTCGCCAGGGGGCAGTTCGTTGTCGTTCATATCACAGATACGCGCCTTGTAGCCGAGGCCAGCGCGTCCTACTGAAGGCCAGTTACGTGCACCAACGGGTGGGTCGGTGATGGCCCAGCCGATCGATTCGGTCGAGCCGTAGGTATTCATGATCTTCATGTTGAAGCGCTGCTCGAACTCCTTTTTTTCCGCATCCGTGATGGGGATGAAGTAGAGCACCTCGCGCACACAGTGGTTCTTCTCTTCGGGATCGACCGGTTGGAGCAAGAGCGTGCGCAGCATCATCGCAACGCATTGGATGACGGTGGCCTTGTAATGGCGGATCTGCTTCATGAAACGGGTCGCTGAATACTTCTCGACGATGATGAGAGAAGCGCCTGCAGTGATCACGGGCATCAAGGCGGCTAGCTGGAAGTTCGAGTGGCATGCGGGCATCGAGGTCAGCACACGATCGGTGCCGCGCAGCGAGACTTCCCAATCGCCATACAATCCCGAGAACACCATGTTCGCATGCGTGAGCACCACGCCTTTCGGGCGGGAAGTGGTGCCTGAGGTGTAGATGATCTGCACGGGATCATCCGAGGAAAGCTCGCAGGAATCGCGCAGGATCGCGCTTTGTTCGCAGCGCATCATCCAGAAATCGTAGATGCCCTGCTGGTCTTCTTCGACCGTGCCGAGCGGCGTGTAGATGCCCGAGAAATCGATATTGCTCTTGGGCGATTCGGTGCCCGCGCGTGCCACCACCACGCCTTTGGGGAAGTAGTGCCCGCGCGCGAGCAGCTCTTGGTAGGTCTCGTAGAAGAGTGGCTCGACCACAACGCAGATTGCATCCGAATTCTCTAGGATGTATTCAGCTTCATCGGCGAGATACTGCTCGTTGATGGGCACTGCCACCGCGCCAATCTTCGCAAGGCCGAACAGGCACATCAAGAATTCCGGTGAGCTGTGGAGGTGAAGGGCTACGTGATCACCCTTTTCGATGCCAAGATCGAGAAACACATTGGCGATACGATTGACATCCTCGTCGAATGCGGCATAGGTGTATTCGAACACATCGCCTACGCGGTTCTGGAAAGTGAGGAAGTGTCGCCTTCCCTTACGCTCGACCACGCTTTGCCACAGGTCGCGGAGCGTTTCGTTTCCTACGATGTCGGCCATTTTCGTCCCCTCCTACGAAAAGATGCTGATTGGTTTTTTTATTTCCCCTTCTCATAACGAACGCACGCATGGCGGTGCTACTTCGCGTTCATGGTCGGGACCGAGCCCGTGCTGTCCTTGGGGCTCATGATGAACGCTTGCGCCTGACCCTTTGAGCGCCCGTTCGCGATGAGAAGAAGAACCTGCCTAAGGATTCCCCCCCAGATCCCCTCCGGGGCAGGTGACCGGAGGGGATCGTTTGGAAAGATCGGGAGCGCTGCAGCTCGTGAAGGTGCGCGCAACCCATGAAGCTTGGCGCTGTTGCCTGGCGCTGAGCTAGCCCGCTTTGACCACGTTGGCCGCGATCAGTTCATCGATCTGTTCGGGCGTGTAGCCGAGTTTGGTGAGCACATCGATAGTGTCGCCACCTTGCTCAGGCATCGGGCGCCATACCTGGCCCGGCGTCTGCTCGAAGCGCGGCATGGGGGAGAGGCCTTTGAAGGTTTCGCCATCTTTGGTCTCCCATTCGATGAAGTTGCCACGCATCTTCATGTGCTCGTCTGCCACCATGTCTTCGAATTCGTAGACGCTCTGGGCGGCGATGCCTTGTTCGGCAAGAACATCCTCGAGCTCGAGCTTGGTGCGCTCGGCAAGCCATGCTTCCAAGCGGCGCTCGAACTCAGGTGCGATCGGCATGGAGAGCCACAGCGATGCCGTATCATCAGGCACTTCGGGCGTTCCCCATACGTCACCCATGCCTAAGGTCTCGAGCATCCACTTGTTCTGGCGAATGCCGAAGAGGTTCAGCGCGATGAAGCCGTCGGCGCATTTGTAGACGCCGATACCGCAGAGGTTCTGGTTGCGGGCCCCTGCGCGTGGCCACTTCACGCCATCGTTGAGGTAATCGACCAAGTAGTACTGGCTCATGTACATGATGCCCTCGTACATTGCCCAGTCGATGCTCTCGCCCTGACCGGTGCGCTCGACCTTGTGGAGCGCCGCGAGCGTTGCTGCGATCAACAGGTAGCTGTTGATGTAATCGCCAGAGTAGGGCATCGTGATCATAGGCTGCTCGGGCGTGCCGTTCTGGCAGGTGAAGCCTGCATATGGGCCGACCGTGCCATCGTAAGCAGCGCGCTTCACGCGGTCTGGGTCGCCATAGGCGCCGAATCCTGAGCAGTGCACGATGACGAGCTTGGGGTTCGCGGCCCACAGATCCTCGTCCGTGATGCCCTTGCGCTGCCAGGTGCCGCCCTTCGAAGACTCGAAGAAGATATCCGTGTCTGCGAGCATCTTCAACAGCACTTCTTTGCCTTCGGGAGTGAACTGGTTGAGCGCGACCGAGCGGCAGTTGCGGCGCTCAGCCTGGGCTGCGTTCTTCGCATCGCGAACCGTATCGCCATAGCCCGTGTTCTCGAGCCAGGTCACATCCGCGCCCCAGTCAGCCATGATGTTACAGGCGCGCGGCACTGCTTCTTCCATGGCGGCGAAGACGACCTTCACATCATCCAAGACACCGAAGCTTGGTTTTTCAGTTGGGATTGCCATGAGGTTCCTCCTTGTGGTTTCTCTTAGGTTCGAAGCTAGGCCTAGCGATACTTCTTCAGGGCGTTCTTTGCGGTGGTGAGGATCATCATCTCGTCGGTACCACCCGAGATGCGGTCGACGCGCAGGTCTCGCCAGAAGCGGTTGATGCGATGCTCGCTAGCCACCGAGATACCGCCCATGATCTGCATGCCATCGTCGACTACCTTGAACGCGGCGTTCGCGCAGTAGTACTTGCACATCGCTGCTTCGCCGGCGTCGAATTCACCATTGTTGTTATCAGCGTTCCATGCTGCTTCGTAGAGCATGTTCTTCATGGCGTTCAAGCGAATGGTCATCTCGGTGATCTTGAGCTGGTTGAGCTGGAAACGACCGATGGTCTTGCCGAATGCCTCGCGCTGATTGGCGTGACGAAGCGCATCCTCATATGCGCAGATCGCATTGCCGTAGTCGCAGGCACCTACCAGCCAACGCTCGAAGTTGAAGTCGGAGACGCCGCGGTTGAAGCCGTTGCCTTCTGTGCCGAAGATATCCGACTCATCAAGCTCCACGTCGTTGAAGTAGACCTCGCAGCAGCTATCCATGCGAAGACCGAGCTTGTCCAGCGGACCAAGTTCGATGCCTGGCTTGCTCATGTCCACCATGAACTCGGTGAAGATGCTGGGATCATCAGCGTTCTTAGCCATGACAACGAGCCACTTGACGCCCTTTGAAGAGGTGATGAAGGTCTTGGTGCCGTTCAAGTAGATATGGCCGTCACGACGCTTGTAGTTGGTGGTGAGGGCAGAGACATCGGAGCCTGCGCCTGGTTCAGTGCAAGCGGAGTTCCAGATTTGCTCGCCTGTGCCCAGATATGCCATGACTGCATCGATCTGCTCGGGCGTGCCTTCGCGGATGATGGTCTCGAAGCCGGGTAGCTGATAGAGCACGTAGGTTGGGCCACCGTACTGACCGAGCACCTCATAGACTGCCATAAGGGTGACCAGTGGCTGCTCGAGGCCGAGTCCGCCGCGGTCTTCGGGGAGCATGATCTGATCGAAACCGAGATCACAGAGTCCCTTCACCCAGCGAAGCGGGTATTCGTGCTTTTCGTCGCACTCCTGGAAGTACTGATCCCAGGGTTCGCTTTCCATGTACTCGCGATATGCCTGGACGATGAGTTCCTGGTCGACGCTTAGTTTGAAATCCATTGTTTTCCTCCTTTTAGGGCGCTACCACCTTCGTTGGCAGCAAACTTCTTCCTTATTGTCTTGGCGGAGTTCACTGTTTACCCCCGTGAACCACTTCAAGACGATCGCCAGCTTGCCTTTGCAGCAAGCGTGTCGCTAATGGGGTAGGGCGGTCGTGCTAGGCAAGACCGGGTTCTGCGCTGCCAACCTGCTCCTTGAAGAAGGTGGCACCGTGCTCGAGTGCATCGTTTGCGGCATCGAGCGCTTTGGTGTAATGCAAGAATGCATGGATCACGCCTTCGAACATCTCGAATTTATACGGGATCGCATACTGGTCGCAGATGGCTGCGAGCGTGCTCGAGTCATCGCGCAGTGGGTCGTACTCTGCGGCCGCGATATAGCAGGCAGGCATGTCGTGCGTCATGTCGTTCAAAAAGAGGTTCGCGTAAGGCGAGACCTTCAGCTCTTCGATATCGTTTGCGTAAAGCTGCTGGTAGAACATCCAGTCTTCTTCGGTAAGGCCATCCCACGGGCCACCCAAAAGACGCATGGACCCCGAATCGGTAAGGCCGAACCATCCGTAGTAGAGCAGCAGGCACTTGATGTGAGCGATCGAATCTGTGGTATCGCGCAAGTAGAACGTTGCGGCCAGGTTCAGGTGTGCTCCACCCGAATCACCCGCGAATCCCATACGCTCGGTGTCGATGCCATAGGCCACCCCTTCTTCATGCAAGAACTGCGCAACGAAGGCGACCTCTTCCACGGCTGAAGGGAATTTCGCTTCAGGGGAGAGGCGGTAATCGACTGCTACAACGATCGCGCCCGTATTGTGGGCAAGGATGCGGCAGATGCGATCATGGGTGTCAAGGTTGCCGAGAACGAAGCCGCCTCCGTGCACATAGACGATAGCCGGGGTGGTTGGACTTTGAGCTTCCTTGCCAGCAATTGCTTCATCGGTCGGATAGTAGAAGCGAACCGCTAAAGGTCCGTGCGGGCCAGCGAGCTCTTCATCGAAGGAGAGCTTCATGACCGGGCCGCCTTCTACCCAGAACTCACGGCCGAGCACGTAGTTCTCACGCATGACATCGAATCCGACCGAGGTGTCATTCGCATCGCCTGCAAGAGTGGCTTCTTTTGCGAGAACTGCCTTCATCTGCGGGTTGATGCGAGCGAGTACGTCGAGCTTGTTCATGTGATTCTCCTTCTTCAGTGGGGCGTCCTCGGTAGGGAAGGCGCCCCGTAGTTGACTAGTAGTGACAGATGCGATGGTGCTCGTGTTCACCGTTGCTTCAGTACTTTACGCTTCCTGCGCTTGCACATCCGCTTCGACCTTAGACTCGACTTCTTCCTCGATGATGTCGTTGCGATGCTTCTTGATGGAGCGGAGCAACATGACCAGGCAGATGATGCCAGCTACTGCGAGGGCGATCTCGATACCGAAGATGTTGTTGAAAGCTGCGGTACCTTGAGCGTCGATCATGGATCCATACCAGGTGTGGATGAAGACGTCTGGCAGGAAGCCAATCACTGAGAGCAGACCAGCTGCGGTGCCGAAGATCTGCATCGGGATCTTCACTTCAGAGAGTGGGGACGAACCGATCGAGAACGCACCGTAGGTTGCGAAGCCGAACAGAACGACCATGATCGATACGATGATGGCTGCATTCGGATCATGCGGATAGAAGATGAATCCGATCAGTACTGCGATCGAGAGCACGAATCCGCCAATGATCGCCTTCGAGGGACTCTTGATCTTCGTGGCGATGAAACCGACGACAGGGCCAGCCAGAAGACCAATACCATAGGTACGGATGAGGCCGATCACGTTGACGAGGTTGCCATCAGCGTTGAAGCACTGGGTCAGATACGGCGTGGTATAGGTTGCGCCCTGATAGACCGCGTAGCAGCAGAAGTAAGCGATGCATGCCCAGATAACGCCAGGATGCTTGAAAGCCTGTACTGCTTCAGAGAGACTGAAGAGCTTAGCGTCCTTGTTGATCTCGCCCTTGAAATCGGGGATCAGGAAGAAAGCGATGATACCCAGCACTGCGATGACCACAGCCAGGAAGATCAGCATGACCTGAACGCCAGTGGCAGAATTCGCGATGGATGCGATGATGCCTGCGTTGATGAGACCAAGTACAAGGCCGGTAACACCATAGATAGAGTAGGAGATACCGATCTTTGACGCGTATTCATCTTCTTCGCAGCAGAGCCTGACGACTTTGAAGCGCGTACCCCACCAGATAAGGATGGAGGTAATGCCCATAGCGACGAAGAGTGCGAAACAGACCTGGACTGAAGGAAGTGTCGCATAGACCGCAACTAAGACCGCGGTGGTCAAGAAGCCGACCGTGGCCAGGGTGCGCATACGGAACTTATCAGCCACGATGCCTGATGGTAGATAACAGATCATCGCTGCGATGCCGTAGGCAGAAACCATGAGACCAAGGTCTGCATTAGTGCAGCCGAGCGCCTGCATCAGCGGATCATAGAAAACATTCTTCAGATACATTGGCGCATAGATGATCGATGATCCCATCGAGATCAAGATCACGAGCGCCCACTTGTGGAGCGTTGAGATGTCGCGGTACGTCACCTCGCCTTTGCTCTTTGCTAGGAGTGACATTAGCGTCCCCTTTCTTCCTTCTTCCCTGTGCGCCCCTTCCAGGCGACACATGTTCTGTTCCCCTTTGCTTACTTCGTTTTACGTTCGTCGTTATCTCATAGTGCCCAGTTCCGCGGTTTGTTACTCCATCGCTTCACTGTGTTTCGTTTGCCAACTGGATCTTATGAACCAACGAAAAAGACGTAAGCTGCCGGCATTTACCGACGTGCCCATCTTGCGTGAACGCGTTCATGAGCGCATCACACGTTGAGAGGGATTGTGAGGTTGCGACCAAAGTGGGGAGGCATTCTTTTTTAGTGAGAGCGTGACATACTGAAAAACTAGTGATGCGTCCGACCTGATGTTCTGTAAGCTGATACTATACAGAGAACAAAAAACGCAAGGAAAAAGGAATCGAGCCCGTTTTGGGGGAAACGAGCGAGAAAAGGTAGATCACTATGCAAGATACTCAATCAGCTCTTGACGAAGTAGAAGAGCATGAGCCGATTCAGAGCGTTGATGAGAACACTTTGGGCGAATCACCAAAAAATACTACGAGACAGCCCGTTGTTGATCGACTGATGACCGTTCATCCAGCGCTCAAATACTTGGGGTTTTCGCTCTTGATGGCCTATCACTATCTGATGTGGTTCTGCCCGTCGAGCTTCTTCAAGACCGACTTGCTGGCGGCAAGTGTTACTGTGGCGTGGCTTTGGAATCTGGTTGGAACGGCGCTCTTCATGATCGTTACGGTGTGCTTTCTGGGTCGCAGACGTCACCTTTCTGATTACCCGTGGGTCATGCGGACCGTTACGGTCTTTTTGATCATTGCGACTGCGCTGTTGCTCTATGGTGCTCCGCTCACGCGCCATTCCGCGATCATCTATGTGGTCAGTTTCATAGCCGGTGGTCTTGAAGGTCTGATGTGGATCTTATGGGGCGAATCGCTCACGCGTTTTCGGGCGAACTTTTCGGTGGTGCATATCGGCACGACGTTCGGCGCGACTGTGTTCGTGGTGATGATCGTAGGCCTGTTCGTTCCCGCAGATCTCTCTCCGCTCTTCGTCGTGCTGCTCGTGGTGTTCTCCGGCGTGTTCCTCTATGCGCACAAGAAGGTTCCTGCAACGTATCCTGTGCTCTTACCGCACGATACGGTCAAGCCGGCCTATTCGAGTGTGTTAGCGGTCTGTAGCGTTGGTTGTTTTACGGGTGTGGCCTGCTATTATCTGGTAGCTATCGTTCCGTGGGAATGGTTCTCGATCGGCGAATACATCTTCGAGATCGGCGTGGTGACCGGTGCGCTGCTTATCCTGCTCGTCTCGGGGCTTTCGGTGCTCTTCAAGGCGAAAGCTTCGATGTTCAAGCTCTTTCCATACTATTTAGTCTTCGCCATTGTGGGATTGACTTTGTTTCAGAGCCACGAATCGCTCTATCCGGCTGCCTTCGTAGTGGGGCTGAGCGTCTCGTCGCTCTTGGAGATATCGCTCATCATGTATTTTGGTACGTTGATGCGACGGGGATTCTTCTCGCCTGCGCTCGCGGTCACGTTCTCACTCGCTTCGATCCGTATTGGTATTGCCTTAGGGAACTGTCTTGGGCTCTTTTACGAACGCCACGTCGAGATCGCCCAGTTTGCGGTCACTCCTACCACGCTCATCTTCATCTGTGTCCTGGCATTCGTGCTGGTGCCGGTCGGAAAGCTCGAGCCGCGCTTCGTTGCGCTCACCACAGCCCCTGTTGCACCGTCCGAGATAGATACGATCTGCTCTCAGATCATCGCAGAGTTCAAGCTTTCAGAGCGCGAGGGTCAGATCTTGAAGCTGATCGCGCGGGGCAACACCGTGAACAGCATCGCGAACAAGCTCTACATATCGCCGCATACGGTAAACACGCATATTCGGCACATCTATGACAAGGTAGGTATCCATAAACGAGGAGAGTTGCTCGAATATATCAACATGAAGAAAGAAGAGCAGGTCTAGCACGCGTTCGGGGTTGCCGCGTTGCGTGCGGTGGCTTGCGGGTGCTGTGTCGCGGCATCCAGCGCAAATGAAGCGTTCAAGTGGAAAAGCGTATGAGAGGAAAGAAGGTCAAGCATGAAAGTGGTCATCGTTGGTGGAGTAGCAGGTGGTGCAACGGCAGCGGCGCGTCTTCGTCGGTTGGATGAGCACGCGCAGATCATCGTGTTCGAGCGATCGGGTTATGTTTCCTATGCCAACTGCGGACTACCTTATTACATTGGTGGCACTATCGCTGACCCTGAGGCGCTCACGCTTCAAACACCCGAGAGCTTCCGCGCGCGGTTCAGCGTGGATATGCGTGTGAACCATGAGGTGACCGCGCTCGATGTTCAGGCGAAGACGGTTACCGTGAAGAACCTGGTAACAGGCGAAGTGTTCGAAGAATCGTACGACAAGCTCATCCTTTCGCCGGGCGCGAAGCCCACGCAGCCGCGCCTTCCGGGGGTTGGGCTCGAGCATGTATTCACGCTGCGCACCGTGGAGGACACGTTCCGCATGAAGGAGTTCATCGATACGCACCATCCGCGCACAGCAGTGATCGCGGGCGGTGGTTTCATCGGGCTTGAGCTGGCCGAGAACATGCGCGAGATCGGCATAGAGGTCACTATCGTGCAGCGTCCGCAGCAGCTCATGAAGCCCTTCGACCCCGACATGGCGGCATTCATCCACGCCGAGGCGCGCAAGCATGGCATCAAGCTGGCGCTCGGTCATACCGTGGAAGGCTTTCGCGAAACGGGCGATGGTGTGGAGATGCTTCTCGCGGATACTGATCCGATCCCGGCTGACATGGTGGTGCTGGCCATCGGTGTCACGCCTGACACGCACCTTGCGGAAGAGGCAGGCCTGGCAATGGGTGTGCGCGGCAGCATCTTGGTGAACGATCACATGGAAACCTCCGCGCCCGATGTCTATGCAGTAGGCGATGCCGTGCAGGTGAAGCACCTGGTAACGGGCGAAGAGACGCTCCTTTCGCTAGCGGGTCCCGCGAACAAGCAGGGGCGCATCGCGGCTGACAACATTTGCGGCATCCCGAGCACCTATCGCGGGTCGCAGGGCAGCAGTGTCATCAAGGTCTTCGATATCACGGCGGCTTCCACGGGCATCAATGAAACGGTGGCGAAAGCATCAGGGCTTGAGGCTGATCACGTGATCCTCTCGCCCATGAGTCACGCGGGCTACTACCCGGGCGGCAAGCTCATGACCATGAAAGTGGTGTTCGAGAAGGAGACGTATCGCCTGTTAGGTGCTCAGATCGTAGGGTATGAGGGCGTGGACAAGCGCATTGACGTGTTGGCAACGGCCATCTTCGCGGGTTTGCGCGCGACCGAGCTCAAAGACCTCGATCTGGCTTATGCACCACCGTATTCTTCGGCGAAGGACCCGGTGAATATGGCAGGCTTCATGATCGAGAACATCGAAGAAGGCATCGTGAAGCAGTGGTACTTAGGTCAACTTGAAGAGCTGCAAGAGAAGGGCGAGCGCGGGCAGGTAACGCTGCTTGATGTGCGCACACCTGCTGAGATCGCGTTCGGGCGTATTCCTGGGTTCGTGAACATCCCGCTAGATTCCTTGCGCGATCACCTCGATGAGCTGGACCCCGCGAAGCCGGTCTATGTGATCTGCCAGAGTGGCCTGCGTAGCTACGTGGCGTGTCGTATTCTGGCAGGTTATGGCTTCGATGCGTTCAACTTCGCAGGCGGATACCGCTATTTCCAGACCGTGGTGGACGACCGCGCGCTCATCGAAGCAGCCTTCCCGTGCGGCGCCGATCAGTAGTGGAAGATTGTTAGTTATGGGGCAAGAGGCGCGAGTGCTCGATCCAACGCGCGTCCAAAAAAGTTTGCAAACATGAATTCGTCGAGCGCTGAGCAGCAGGGTAGCACTCAGCTGAAACAATGCTAAATTATTAGTTTGGAACGAATTGACCGATCTGAAACTTCTTTCGAAGGAGCGTAACACTAATGATCCGCATCATCACTGATTCCACTTCATCGCTTCCAAAGGATCTGCGTGAGAAACTTGACATTCATCTGCTCAACCTTGTGGTCAACCGTGGTGGTGTTAGTTATGTGGAAGGCGAGATGGACCTTGATGCGTTCTATGCTGATATCTACGATATGGCCGACGATATTCCTACATCAAGTCAGCCTTCAGCGCTAAGCGTGGAGGCTGCACTCGAAGAGGCAGCTCAGGCTGGCGATGAAGTGCTCGGGATCTTCATCAGTGGCAGGATGTCGGGCACCTTCGAAGGAGTTGTGCGTGCAGCGAGAGAGACAGCCAAGTGCCATCCTGATTTCAAGTATGCGCTCATCGACAGTATGACCAATTGCATGGAGTTGGGCTGGGCGGTCGTCGCAGCGTGCGAGGCACGTGATGCGGGCGGAAGCCTTGAGGAGTGCGCCGAAGCGGCCACGCGTGCAATGTCTTCGTTGCGTTTCATCTTCGCACCTGAGTCGCTCAAGTTCCTTGAGAAGGGTGGCAGGATCGGTAAGGCTTCTGCGCTTTTGGGCAACATGTTGAACATCTCACCTATCCTCACGGTGAAGAATGGAGAGGCTGCAACATTTTCCAAGGTGAGAACCCAAAAGAAGGCGCTCGCCAAGATGGTTGACGTGTTCAAACGTGATGTGGAGAACTATGGGTTGCGCAATGTTGCTGTTCACTATATCGGTTCGTGCGTTCCTGCATTCGAATGGGCACGCGATGTGATCGATCCACTGGTTGGCAAGACCGTGATGGTTCTTCCCGCAAGTCCAGTGATCGGTGTGCATGTAGGTCCTGCCATGGGGCTTGCCTACGAATGCGCAGCCCCGATAGAAAGCAAGTTTGTGACCGCACCCGAGATCGTTGCTTCGTAGTTGCGTGCAATCTTATTTGAGGGAACTTTCATCATAGGTTAGTCCGTATTCATGTTCTAATACGTTTAAAAACTCCTGTGCGGACAAAGCTTTGATGGGCGATTTCTCAACCATCTCCTTGTCGCGTGTTATTAGATACTTTGCAGGAATGTGCTTTGAAGCGCGTGCGATCAAGTAATCCTCTATATCGTTCCAGTCGGATTCCAGCGCCCCATGAAGGTCTGCTGCATAGGTGCCACACACCATGAAAATATCCAATGTTGCTAGAAGGGCATGCTTCACCTCTTCTGCTGTAGCATGCTTTCTTAAAACATAATAAGCATCAGCATACGACTGTGCGCTTGCCCATATCTGCAGATCGCCAAAAACAGCAGCGATGCATAGTTTCTTGATATCGTTGACGTAGGGCTTCCTGACCGCGACAAGATCGATGAGCGCGTTGGTATCAAGCAATATCTTCATACTTATTCGCCCTTACTGCTTGCGCGTATCGTTTGTCTGCTTCGATGTCATCAGGAATGTCAAGATCGAGCATGCAGTTCTCAAATACACTTTTTATCAGCAGTTTCTGGTCTTTTGACAGAGTTCGTTTCTTTTGTTTGCTTTTAGACGGGTGAACTGTTGGCAAAGCATGTTCTTCAAGAACATATTCAAAAGCAGCATTCACAAGATCGCTTGTGGAAGCTCCAAGTGATGCTAATTGGATGCTCGCCTGTGAATAGAGAGCATCAGGGATTCGTGCAGAAATCATCTTACTCATGGATGCCCTCCTAAACCTGTATGACGTATGACAATTATATCATATTTCGACCCTATTCTTCTTTCCCTAAGACACGAGTTCTATCTTCACTTTTAAAGTAGGACTGCGCTACGTGCAGATCTCTAAAGATTTATTGGGTCGATCTTCTTGCTCATGCGATCCAAGCGTTCTTCGATGCGCTTCTTGAGTTCCACGGAGGAAGCAGCTTTCAGCGAATGGGTAGCTTCTCTTGGCCTTGAGAATGACTAGACTTGTGCTGCTACGAGGTAATGCTCGAGTCGTATTCCTTTAAAAGCTTCAGTAGCTCTTCTGCGTGGGAATGTCGTTTCTTAGTGGCTGTTCCCACGATGGCGATGGAATCGTAGCTGCCATATTTCTTGAAGAAATCAGGAATCGCGTTATCCGCCTTAAGTTCTGCGGCGTACTTCTTGAAGTATTCTTCGTAGGGCATGCCTTGATCTAAATAGGCATCGAGCAGCGACTTCGTGGGGGAGTATTCGACATCGTGCACGTAATCGGCATGGGCGATTACGTGGGTGAAGTATTCGAGATCTTCTTGCTTGGTGAAGCCTGCAAGCTGATTCGTGTTCTTGAGACGAATATCAAGGACGAGCGTTGCTTTCCATCCGAGTATCTTGTTGAAGAATTCCTCCGCCGTTGTTTGATATGCGCTCAGTATGTTGATCTTCATGTTCGCCCCTTCAGCCGTGCGTTCGCCAGCTTCGCTCTCGCGATTCCAGTACGCTTCAAGTCTAAGGCACGAGCAAGCTTTAGCTTGATGGCGGCCAGTTTGCGTTACGGTCTTGATGATTGCATGTTACGAAGCGCTTCGTAAGAAAGAAGCTGGAGAGCGTTTTATTCTTATGGCGCAGTAAGGCGCTCTGCAGCGTACTGAAAAGAGCCTGCTGCCATAAGGGTTTCTTCTTGTTCACAAATTATCGACCGATTGTTAGCGGCGTCTGAGCTGGCGATTGCTTGTTCTAGAATCAAGGCTGGTCAAGGCATTCAGCACTTCAAGGCATACAACAGCCTGCACAGATGGGTTCAGCATGAGGCAGATTGGAAGAACAAAGGCGAAATCGACGCTCGGAAAAGACTCGATCGTGGTCGGGTTCTCGCTCTTCGCGATGTTCTTCGGTGCGGGTAATCTGATATTTCCCCCAACCTTAGGGCAATTGAGTGGCGACCTTTGGGCGTGGGGTTTGGTCGGGTTTCTGCTCGTTGATGCCGTTCTCTCGTGTCTTGGCGTGTTCGTGGTAAGCCGCCTTGGCGGCCCGCGCGGGGCCTTCGATGGGACGCTCGGAAAGATCGGCGGTACGATCCTAACAACGGTGGCTATCTTGTGTCTTTGCGTTGTCTTCGCTATGCCGCGCACGGCTGCTACCACCTTCGAACTGTCGGTCGCGCCTTATCTTGGCGAAGACGCGAATTCCTTTTTGGTCCCGTTCTCTATCTTGTTCTTCGTGATCGTGTACTTGCTCACCTGCAGGAAGTCGCGCGTTGTCGATATCATCGGCAAATTCTTCACGCCGACGTTGCTAATCGGTGTGCTTGTGCTGATCGTGGCTGGGATCGTTGCTCCTATAGGAGAGATTCAGCCACCGCAAACGGATTACGTATTCCAGGAAGGCATCCGTTCGGGGTACCAGACCATGGATGTTCTCGGGGTCGCAGCGTTTTCCATCATCATCCTGGACTCTGCTGTTGTGAAAGGTTATACCGATCCCGGTAAAAGCTCAGCACTTCTTGCGCGCGCGAGCATAGGGGCAGTAGTGATGCTCGGGCTGGTCTATGGCGGATTAACCTATCTCGGCGCGACTTCGGTATCGCTGGGAGCGGGTATGTCGCAGGTTGGGCTGCTCGTTGCTATCGTTGAGAGTGTTTTGGGAGACGCGGGCAAGATTCTCTTGAGTGCGATCGTGGCGCTCGCGTGTGTGACCACGGCTGTTGCGCTGGTAAGTTCAGCTGCGGATTTCTTCAGTCGGCTGTTCAAGAACAAGATATCCTACCAGGCGCTTTTGATCATAGATTGCGTGATAGGTGCGCTGATCTGTGACATCGGCCTCAACAACATCATTCGCTTTGCTGATCCAGTGCTGGGCGTGGTGTACCCGCCTTTCATCACTGTGGTGGTGCTTCTGGTCTTCAAGAAACAGATCAAGCTGCGCGAAGTCTACCAAGGGGCTGCCGTAGGTGCGCTTGTGGGAGGGATCGTGGTTGAGCTGGCCGTGACCAATGTGGTTACCATCGTTCCGCTTGAGCTGCTCCCGCTGTCTTCGATGGGCTTTGGCTGGATCGTGTTCGCTTTAATGGGCGCCTTGGTTGGAATGGTAGTGGGCCTTACCAGGCGCAAAAGATCCTGCAGTTAAGGGTCTTGTGTTGGAGATGCTCGACTATCGCGGTGAATCAGATGATCCTGCCGACTATAAGGATGAGCTCGATCAATTGCGTGACCTTTGTCTCGAGCACAACCCGAACGCCTCGCTCAGAGCCCTAAAGAGCTCTCTTTACGAGCAGCCAGTCGATCAATGCTTTCTTTGGTGGGTGAGCAAATGAAGGTCGTCCAGTGTATTCAGTGCTTCTTGAATCTCCTTGCAAGCGAGCCAAGAATTCTCAGACCGTCCTCGACCATGTTTCTCTTGATGGTGTAATCCGCAAGTGTCCCCTCTTCGATCATCTGCTCGCGACTCTTCGTTGTCGCACGGTCGACCACTTCGACTCGGGCATACATGCAAGCATCGTCAACGATGTCCTTGACGATCTGCTTTTTGTTGTTTCCGAGTATCTCCCCCGTGGTTTTTACGGACCGTTTGATATCCGAAGCATTCATCTTCGTATTGCGCTGGGTACATTTGCAGACGAGCGAAGAGAATCGTTCGAATAGTCTCTCTGAGGCAAATCGCCTTTCAAACTCCTCGGCGTCCGAACATGCCTCACCAAGTTTTGTGACATCTTTGGAAAACGCGTCGATCTCAGGCTTGATTTCCGGTGGAGAGACCAGGTAGAGGTTGAGGTAATCCAGACGAGCGTCTATGCACTTTTTCACATCGTCGTACATATGAGTAACCTTTCGGGTAGGCAAGAGCACGCGAAGCGTGGAATTCCGTATATAAGACGATTGCATAGGTGCGGAAAACATGGAATACCCCTAGGGCTCGATCGGATCGGTCACACCTGACATGACGTCCCGTTTTATCTGCAATCCCATTTAGGTGCCTTTTCGAAAACGGGCCATGTGTCCCGGCTGTCACGCATTGTTTGGGACGTTGGGGCATTCCGCTCTCTATGGGCAGATGCGAAGCTATGCAGCATAGATGCTGGAGACGGTATGAGGGCCGGAAAGAGGAGCGGTATAGAGGGCATACGAAGAGGCTAGAAGCGAGAAGGCTGCCGACTTCAGATCTAGGAACGCTCTTAGTTAGAGCTCCTCTTGGCTGAGAGTGTGACATAAAACTACCGCAATGTTTGGAAAGGATATAGAGACAATGGAGACAACGAAGACAATGAAAAGAAAGAGCCTGCTTGCCATATTGGTGTGCTGCTTCGCGCTCTGCGTGGCAATGGCTTTGGCCGGATGCGGTGATTCGAAAGCCGATTATTCGAAGAACTTCACCGGTGATTGGGAAATCTCCTCTATGGTCGACGCGGAGGAGGATATCGATGCTGATACCCTTGACTTTATGAAAGCGATGGGGCTCAACTGCACGCTTACGCTCAAGGAGGACAAGACGGCGTCCATAGACTTGTTCGGGGAGGTTTCGGAAGGTACCTGGGAGCCCAAGAGCGCATCCGAATGCTCGGTTACCCTTGAGGGTAATAGCATGAATGGCAAACTTGACGGCGAAAAACTGACGTTTACGGACGATGCGTCAACTCTCGTGTTCGTCAAGGCGGCGAAATAGTCTTCACATCAGACTGCCATTCGCTTTTTGTTTGGGTTTTTATGCGAACAGATTTAGATATCGGTCCAATCGCTATTGAAGGGCGGTTGGACCGGTTCTCATGCATCTTTTCAAGGTGGATGATCACTTGAGGTCTGGGGCGATGTAGCCTTTTGATATCATGTGCACTGCCAGCTTTAGTACGCTGTCGTAGTTTGTCTTGGCAAGCAGATTGGCAATGCGTCGTTTTACCGTACCCTCGCTCAGATGCAATTCTCCAGCTATTTCCTTCCGCTGTTTTCCCTCGCATGTCAGTCGGAGTATGGCAATTTCCTCGGAATCAAACCTGAAGTCATCGACCATCGCTATCGGTCTTTTCGTGGGATAAGTAGAGTATCCCTCCAAAGTCGATCGCAAAACACCAAGTAGCTCTGAAGTCCCTACGTTTTTGTAGATGAAACTATCGACGCCCGCTTCTTTTGCAAGGTCGACGAAGGTCATTTCCGGTAATCCGGTCATTATCACGATACGAATCTCCGGGAATTCCTCCTTTGCCTTTTTTGCGGCAACGATTCCGCTCGAGCCGCCTTCCGTGCAGACATCCATGAGAATGATATCAACGGGAGTGCTGCAGAGCACTTCCATAACATTTGCGGCATCTCCCAATGTTTCCACTACCTCGATGTCGAATTCGCTATTGAGGGTGTGTGCAAGTGATTCTCTCAGCATGGTCTCGTCTTCTACAAGCAATACTCGCATCAGATGTCCCCTTTCGTTTTCTTGTCTGCCGCATCCTATTTGGAGGTGCCACCAGATGGTATTTTCACTTCCAAAGAGAAGAGCGGATCCTGCGTTATTTTCAGCTCTCCGCCGATGTCATTCAGTGCATCCCTCATGCTTTTGATGCCCGTTCGTTCGGCACCTATGGTAGAGATGGGAAAACCGTCACTGCTCACGCTCATTTCGAAAAAACCGTTTGCGTGAATGATTGACACTTTGACACGCGTTGCATGCGAGTGACGAATGGCGTTGGTGGAAGACTCCCTGATGGTGTTTACGAGCAATCGGCTTATTGTGTCATTCTTCGGCAGCTCGCCGGAAACCTCAAGCGCAATCCCTACAAACGAAAGCGTCTCGATGATTGACGAAAGCTCTGTTGCCGGATCGGCGATTTCCGCTCTAGAGATGTCGTCCATCATCGCTTGTATGGCTGAGGATACCATGCACATCTGCGCCTCGCTCGGGGATTCTTCCAAGAGCCTGTGAATGATGGACAGTCTTTGTCCCATCACGTCATGGACCATCGAGCGCATTTTTGCGAGAGCATCTTTGCGGGCAATTGATTCTACTGTCGTCATGAGTTCGCGAAGGGCGGATTCAGCCCTCTTCAGCTCTGCACGAGAAGTCGCCTCCTGGACTTGTAGATTCCATTCTTCTGTTATGTCCAGCATCGTGAGAATCAGCCCCCGTGGATTGGCATCGTCTCTCTGCGTAGAGAAGAGCGCCATCGTTTTGTCGTGAAGCTGAATGACCTTGGATGCGCTTTTGGGCAGATGTAAAGAACCGAAAAAATCTTGCTGGCTTAGCCATGTTCCCTTTCGCTTGTCTAGAGCAGACAGTATCTCCTCGGTTATGGAGTAATCTACGCTGATTCCTAGCTGGGAAAGTGCCGTACGCATCGCATCATTGGATATGATTGGGGTCTGGGAAGGAGCAAGGTACGCAACGCCCTCGGGCATAGCCTGGATGATTTGGATTGGCGCCGTTACCGACAGGCAGCACCGGGAATCTTCCCAACTCTTCATGAAGAAGAGGGCGGAGCGAAATACGAAGAATGCCGCATCTCCTACGACGAACCAGGCGGTGGAGCACGTGTTCTCAAAAAGAGGCTGGCCAATGAGAACGGATGCCAACAAGATGATCGTCTCGGGAATCATCCAGAGTTGTTTGGTCTGAACGACCAGTGCAATTCCAAAGCAGCTGATGAGGACATTTATCCACATCACCGTTTTTAATTCTATGGAGGTGAACCCCAATCCCAGAGAGGGGGGAAGCCAGCCGTGGCAAGCGCTATTTGCCAACGCGGCCATGAGTACCAGGTGCAAAGACAACAGGATTTCGTATAGGGCACGTCGCGCGCGTTTTTTATCGCCGCGTTGATTTAAGACCAGGGCAGCATTGAGCACTTGCAAGCAGGACAGGAGGTAGAAGGTTCCCACGAGCAGAAGTAGTTGGGATTCGGTCAAGCCTAGGGAGGGGGATGTCATTGTGGTCCCTCCTGTAATGCGTTCGGAATGGACAATGACAACCTGAAGCCTTCTAGTCCCTCGTGTAGACGATGGGTAATGCCAGCCGCCTCAAGTGAGATGAAGGATCGGGGCGGGAGCATCTCCGAGCTCAGAATGACATGATCTTGAGACTCCAGAATCACGTCGAGGACGAGACGGTTGCCATTGTGTCCTTTCATGGATATGAGGATTGTCGGATTTGGTAGATCAAGAGACGAAGAGATTATGTTGTACAGGCAATCATACGCTGCGCTCAGGGCCGCATGGGAGATTGCCATCGAACCGCTTTCATATGCCGCGCAGTCTATGCCTGAAGCTCGTGCATCGGCGACGAGTTCCTCTACAACGAGAGCCAGTCGTTCTTCTTCGGGTTCTCCTTCGTCTTTTCCCGCCAAAAGAAGCGAGCTCTTTCTCTTGCAGTACGCGATGAGGAGTCTCAGACGCAGTAGGGCTTCCCTGTCATCAGCTGAGTTATCGGAAAGCTTGGAACCGTGCAGTTTCTCCAGAATGGCCTCCATTGCCTCGAGCGCATCCTTGAGAGCCGTTTGTATCTCCTCGAAAAGAGCCAGCTTACTTTCTAAATAACTCGCCTTGCCTTTTATCTTGATCTCCGCTTTGAGCAGCTCATTGCGTCGTTCGAGAGCCTTGCGTTCGAGTGTGATGCGTCGCGTGAGGTCATGTATCTCCTTGCGGTTTTCAGCAAGAAGAGCCACGCCGCCCTGGATGCCCAGGGCGAGGAATCTCGTATCGGGAAACTCGGGAACGGTGAGGCTTCTGAATGAACCGATCGAAACAGGATGTTCGGCGAGCTCCTCGCGCACTTGCTGAGGAGGCGGTGTTGAGGTTTTGGTCTGGTAGACGATTTCCGGCTCATCCGTGAGCACGACGATATCAAAAGGAAGGTTAGGGAATGTCTCGCGATAGGATGCGAAGGAGGGGAATATGCCGAAATCGAGACAAGTCTCGATTATGAGGACATACACCAGTACGTAACTCAGTGTAAAGTTGCTTTTGAATATGACGTCAATCTTGAGGATGTAGAGAATCGCATAGATTGTCAGAAGGACCCGAACACGCCGATTACCGCCAGGGTATTTCGCAACCGTCTGCGCGAGGCATAGGTGATGGTGATGAAAAAGGCGATCACGAGAATGGCCTGCCACGACACAACGAGCCAATAGCCAAGCTGATACGTGTAGTTAGCCGTCCAGTCAGTATCCGCGTAATCGAACGAGAACACGGAGAAATGAAAGCTATTCGTAAAAACCATTACAACGAGGATTGCGCTGATACTAAGAGTCGCTGTCGTCAAAGTGCGTAGGACACGAAGGGGAACTGCGGCGGTGTGCAACGCGCAAATGAGGCAGAGCGCGGGCGATATGAGCATCGGAATGTAGAAGTAGTACCAGCAGAACGTTATGACAGCCTGGTGCTCCATGGCGCAAGCGTACTTTAGAAGGACAATAAGTATCCAGAACAGGAATAGCCCGGTAATCGTAAGTAAACAACGGCGCACAAAACGATCGGGACATCGAATCTTTATCGATATTCCCCAACATGTGAGCAAAGGTCCCAACGCCAACATTATTCCCGATGTCGCAGAAGGCGATAGAGGCGTCGGGGGATGTGCAGGCGGTGGCTCTTTCGGATTAAGATTACCAATGAGAATGATTGCTGAGATGAGCAGCAGACTCAGGAAGCCAAGAAGCAGATACATTATGTGCTTGGATCTGAGGAATGAACTCACACCCTTGGTTTGATGGGGTCTTTCGAAAATCACGAGTAATGATGTCCCATTTGTTTCATGAAATGAATACCCGCGAGTCCCATTATGCGGTTCCTTTTGATACCTTTCGTCCCAATTCGACAAGTTGCATGGGAAGTTCGTGCGAGACCATTCCGTTCGAGGTCGCAGTTTTAGCTTGCGGCTGTTCAACATGGCTTGACGTGTCTTCTGTTTCGACTGGTTCATTCAGTAATCCAAGGCATACAACGGTCTGCATAGATGGGTTCAGCATGAGGCAGTTCGGAAGAACAAAGGGAATGTCGACGCTTGGAAAAGACTCGATCGTGGTCGGATTCTCGCTTTTGTGGAGGTAGCAAGACGCTTAGCATAGCCATTGGCGCGACACTTCGAAAACATCTGAAAAGCAAAAACGCTTCCCACGTATAATGATGCTCGCAAGAAAGAAGGGCGGTCGTATGGCTAGAAGCATGCGAAGCATATCCTTGGCTCTGCGTACGACGGATTTCGTGCGCAACCATGTCATGCTTGTGGTTGCTGCTGCCCTGGCGTTTTTCACCATGATCATCGTGCCGCCTGATGGCGCCTATCTTGGATACTTCGACTGGAATACGCTCGGCTGTCTGTTCAGCGTACTTGCGGTAGCGAATGCGTTTCGCTTCGCAGGGGTGTTCGATCGCATTGCGCGCATCGTGATCGAACGATTGAGCACGCCGACCACCGTGGTTATGACCTTGGTCGTTATAACTGGGGTGTTCTCGATGGTGGTCACTAATGATCTGGCACTGATCATAATGCTGCCGATCACGCTTTATGCGCTGGTTAAAGCAGGGTGGGGCAGTTTGATCGCCCCTGTGTTCGTGCTCGAGGGGCTTGCGGCGAATCTCTGCGGCATAATTATGCCGTTCGGCAATCCGCAGAACCTCTATCTGTACTTCTTCTATTCCATCGGGATCGTCGATTTTCTCCAGACGATGGCGCTGCCTTTCATGATATCTGCGGTTCTCGTGATCGTTTGTACGTTTGTTCTGGTGCGAAGGGCGAACGCCCAGCCAGCGAAGATCGATCGGACTGGCAAGCAGCCTCTCAAGCTGGGGAGGATCTTGGTATATCTGCTCCTACTTGTTCTTTCTTTGCTGGCGGTCTTTCGTGTGCTGCCAGTTGGGATCGTAGCAGCGGTGATCTTTGTCTCAGTAGCGTTGGCGGATGTTCGCGCACTCAAAGCAGTTGATTATCCGCTGCTGCTCACCTTCGTATGCTTTTTCATCTTCGCAGGCAATATGGCACGCATGCCCTATCTGGGTGAATTGCTCGGCGGCCTCATGGAGGCAGATGGACTTATTGCTTCGGCGCTTTTGAGCCAGGTGATAAGCAATGTTCCTGCGGCGGTGCTGCTCTCGCACTTCACTGGGAGCTGGCAGGCTTTGCTGGTCGGCGTGAACGTGGGAGGTGCGGGAACGCTCGTTGCTTCGCTTGCAAGCCTTATTACTTTGCGGTGTTTTACGAGAGCTCGCTATCTGTTTCCCGATTTTGCTGAAAGTCGCGCCCTTTCAAAGAGGCGCTTCATGAAATTCTTTACGTATCTTAACTTCGGCTTCCTGGCTGTACTTCTGGTCGTTTGCCATTTTCAGGGAGTGTAACGGCTAGCAGAGCGACAGGGATTCGCTCCTTTTCGGGATAAAAGGACCAATGTGATAGCCATCGTTCCGCTCGAGATACCCCGCTGTCTTCGATGGGCTTTGGCTGGATCGTGTTCGCTCTAATGGGTGCCTTGGTCGGAATGGTGGTGGGCCTTACCAGGCGAAGGATATCTCACACTCGAAGTGCTTAAGGTCTGCTATTGACAGTGACGGCGGCGGGGGAGCGCAAGCAGCGCGTTCAGAAGGGGAAACTGCTTAGGTGACCTTGCTCATAGCAAAGATGATTATCCATCTTCTTCAGAACGCGCCCTTTTAAAACTCGTCTATGATTTCGTCATCATCGTCAAAGTCATCGTCTTCGTACTCGTCGTACTCGTCGTCGAAGTCGTCATCGAAATCGAAGTCATCGTCTTCGTCGCTGTATTCATCATCGAACTCATCATCGTATTCATCAAAGAAGTCGCCAGCATCGAAATCGTCAGAGCATTCGAGATCGGCGTTGAAGGAAGTAGATGAATGCATGTTCCGAGGTTCGTTGTCCGCCTCGAACTTATCAAGCTCTTCGCTTTCTTTTTCCAGGTGCTGAAAAGCTCCATAAAGAAAGAACGCTTCGGCGCCGTGATTAAAGTCAAACATGATAGCTCCTCGCTTTCGGTGGTTTCTTTCCATTCTAGGTTGCTTTTGTTAGATGCTAACCGAGCAGCTTTCGCTAGGCGTGATCGAGAACACTACCAGACGAAAGGAATCAAACGATAGCGCACTTTTTTCTCGTAATCTGAATATCCAGGTAGTCCCGTTTCGAGAACCTTTTCCTCATTCCGGATCCGCTTTGCGATGATGGTGGGGTATGCAAGGAAAATAATGAAGGAGGGTAAAGATCCCAGTACCAGTGGCATGGATAAGAACAGGATGCCTATGAGTAGCCATGCGTTCCAATAATCGAACGTGCCGGCGGGAAGGAATAGCAAAACGCCGACGATGACTACGCCGCAAAAGAATTTCAGGAGCGCTTGCCAGAAAAGCTTCATCGTCATGTTGGAATTCCTTCCATAGCGCAACCCTCTAAACAGGAATGCCGAAGAACGTCCGGCTACTTGGCAGAATCATAACCTCTGAGTAGTTTATATCATGGAAGATAAAGCAGGAGTGGTCAATGGATGAACAGCGCAAACGCGACCCGAACGCCTCGCTCTTGTGGAAGTAGCAAGACGTTCGGATTGGCAGAAGACGCATCCTACTGATAGCGGCGGCGGAGCGCAAGGATCACGCTTGCTTGGAAAATTAGGCAGGTTGTGCTTCTAGTCGAATCTCGGAACGGTCAGCAAGTTGCTGGTAATCTGGTCCGAACCAAAGCGGCAGCTCTTCTTGGCGCACGATGAGTGGCATACGGTGATGAATGGGTGCCATGTCTTCGTTCGCATCAGTCGTTACCATGGAAAAGGTGCTTCCGCGCCACGTGCAGCCGATGAAGATGATGTCCTGCCCAGGAATGCGGAATTCGTATTGGCGTTTGATGGGTTTTCCCGTTTTGGGTGAGGGGTAGGTTTCTTCGCGATGTGTCTCGAAGAAAGCGGGGACGGGAAGGACGCAGCGTTGGTGTAGCATGGATTCTCGCCAGGTTGGCTTTGTGGCGCTTTCGATTCGTGTGTTGAATACAACGCCGGGCTTCCAAGACTCTTCGAATCCCCACGAAAGCTCCCGTACTCCCAGCGATCCTGGTGCGAAGGTTGGTGCAGATGCAGCAGTGTCGAACTTCGGCACGATAAGGGGAGCGACCGACTTCGGATAAGCTTCCGTTGTTCGAACCGGCCAGTCTGGATTGAAATTCAGCGGAGCTCCAACCTCGAGCTTCATCACGATGTCGAGCACTTCGTCGTAGGTAAATATGATGCATCTTTTACACATGGTTCAATAGTATCAGCGAATGTTCGCAAGTTGCACGTATAAGATGTAGCTGATGTTTATAACACCAGCGCTCATGGCGTGTCTTGAGCATCTTCTCACCTTCGCGCAGATTGAGGCTTCATCGGGTTGGATCGTGCATGGTCAGCCAGGCAATTACTTTTTCCTCTTACTCAGCCGCCAGAAAACGGACTCCGAACAATTTTCGACATGCCTGGTAAGGATCGCCCTCTGAAATAGCTTTTGATATAGAAGCGCTTTGGTGCGTTCGTTGCTTTGTAGCCGAGCAGGTCAATCAGCTACTGAGCAATTCAATTGCTTCACTATATTTTCCTGCGCGAGCACGATCCTTTTCTGAAACCTCAGGCAGCCGCGAAAGATCGCTGTTGTGAGCGAGATCTGCGAGCTTCACCTTGCGGGCTATCTTGTTGTCTTTTAAAGACTCAACATATTTCATATACGGAATGCCTTCTTTATGCGTGAGGAGCTTTATTGCCTCTAGGGCGTCGTTAGGGATGCCTTCGGCGGCGAGCATTTCGATTGTCCAATCGGAGTCTTCAACCACATCGTGAAGGAGTGCGGCGCATGTTTCAGATTCGGTTTCCATTTGCTCTGCGAGACGAAGCGGATGGTTCACGTAATCGATACCCGCTCGGTCTGTTTGTCCTCTGTGGGCGTCAAAGGCGATCTTCATCGCTTTCTTGGTTGCTGTGGTGTAGATCAAGATTCTCCTAGCTTATCAATAGGACGCTTGCAGGTTTGAGTAGAGATAATGGGTTTTCAGATTGCACTGTTTCGGCGGCCAATTTACGTATGCGGACCTTTGTTTGGGGTTTGAAGTTCTTAGCTTGTTCAATGTCAAATTTTGAGATGGGTACCATGCACAATTTTACGAAGCTACGAAATTCCAAAATACCGAATGACTTAGCGAGCATATTGATCGCGTTTATAGCGCGTCATCTGCCAATGCAAAAAGTGTCAAGTTGTTTTCGTCTTCACGGGGCCATAGAGGAAGAATGGCGCCTGCATGTACCTTGAATGACTTTTGCGCAGGCTCGTTCAGCAGCTTTGCATATATTGTGCTCTCTTTGATGAATTCTAAACGCATCCAGACTTGCTCATATCCGTTGACTTCATTTTGTGTCACCAGAATTGCTTGGATGTCATCAGGGTAATCTTCATGTCTGAAGTTGTCTAAGAAGCCTAGTTTACGTGTTTCCTCTTTCGCTTCGTTATCATTGTATGTTTCTTCAACACTTGTGATGAGGTCAGCATAATCAGAAAGTGTCGTGTCGACAATCTGGGCAACAAAGTTTTCCTTGGCTCCTCCTGCCCGGATAATGAGCATTACTTCATGAAATGCGTCTAGGTATTCTAATTTGCTATCACATAAGCGCGCTGCGCAGAGGACGCGCATGCTTAGACCGGCGTCCTTATCGATATACCCATATACAATACTATCAGGGTAATCAGACAGATTGCTCGGAAGATTGGTGTTGAATTCTTCAAGATGCAAGAGTCGGTACATGTCTTTTATGTATAAAACTCTGCCCGCAACTTCTCTGAAGTCTAGTTCCCTCAAAGGTTTCATGCGCTTCTCTATAGAATCATCTAGCGGCCACGGCTCCAGCTTTTCATCAAATCCGAGGGGAAATGTTAGTCTTTCGTACCATTCTTCGGAATTAACCTCAGGAATAGGTCGGGTGTCTTTTTTGTGTAGGAAATACTCTCTGCTCTCTTTAATAAGCTCGTCCTCGACGTCTAGTGTTAACGATTGGAATAGTTTCCAGTTTTCGTCGTTTGGTAAATGCAACAAAAGTATTTGAGTTTTACCGTCGATCTCGAAATTATCTAGGACCTTGAAACGCGAACCATGCTGCGCGACGCAAAGGCCAAACTGAGCTGCAGATTCGTTTTCGCCAACTAGATCGCCTAAGTTTGGCATGTGATTAGAAAGTATGGAAACGCGATGAGAAGTGACTAACCCGCCAACCCTACAAGTTGCATCTGTGAAAACTCTGTCTCGAAGTATCTTGCCGACTTCATATTTCTTGGCTAAATCAGCTGACATGTTCGTATCACGTACGAACATGGATAATCCGGGAATTGTTCTGTTAATGACCTTCTCAAGATACCAAATGGGTATATTTTCAAATTCTGATTGCTCCATTTCTTTTTTCTTTCAAAACTTTTTCAGAGGGCGATTTCCGGATCCTTGAAAAGGATCTTTCAACCAAAAATGCATCGGTCAATTACTTCTTTGCCACGAAGTTGCTCGATCCAGCTTTTGTAAATCGAATCATAGCCGTACATGGCTCCCGCCAGAGCGCCAGCAACACAGGCAGTCGTATCTGTATCGTCGCCCAGATTGACGGCTGCAAGGACGCAATCGGCATAAGACTCGGTATTGAGAGCACACCATAGTGCGGCACCAAGCGTATCTATGACGAATCCTGTCGATCTAACATCATCGCGGGACCAGCCCTCGATTTCTCGAAGGAAAGCGAAATGCGGATCTCGAGGAACATTTGCCTCAATAGTTGCTATAAGGCTTTCACCATTGATCACCGATCGAAGGATGTGAACGAAGGATACGCACGCTTCCATGGAAAGAGGATGCGCGTGGGTTATCGCCGACACGGCTCTCATTTCATCGTCTGTTGCGTCCGTATATGTAAGAGGTGCAATCCTCATAAGGGAACCGTTTCCATTGGACCGCTCATGAGTTTGTCCTTGTCCTTTAGAAAGCGCTGTTGCTGTGGTGTCGCCTACACCGAACGCCCTTCCATCAGCAGTATAGGCGCCTTCGTATAACCACTTTCTAAACTTGTTGCTCATGTCCTCTATATTGATGCAACCGCACTCGCGGATACTGTCATACGTTGCAAGCAGTAGGGAGGTATCATCAGAGAAAGTTCCTTTTGGCATCTGGTAGGCTCCTCCACTTGACATTCCCTTGCAGGTAAAGGTGTCTCGCTGTCGGAATTCGTAAGGAACACCTAGAGCATCGCCAACGGCTGCTCCGTACATGATTCCTTTCAGGATGCGTCTTTCCATGAGCTTTCTTGCTTCTTCGGCAAACTCACTTCTTCCAAATGTGCTCATACATTCATTGCACTGGTAACGTGGATCATCATCGCTAGTGCAACATCCGCCAAGCACGACCTTTCCTTTGTCAAGACGCTTCTTGAGCTCGTCGGTGAATGCCGGCAGACCCCAAAGAATCTCAGCTATGTTTGTGCTGCCGCAGTTTGGGCATTTGACAGGACTGGTTTCCATAATGAACCTCGCTTGCTATTTATTACTCTGTGCCCTGGCTATCCCAGCTTGAAAGCTTTTGCTTGAATCTGTCGGGGACTTCTATTGTCGGATAGTTCGCATCTTCATCAAATAGGGCTTTTAGAAGTTCTTTAGGGGAAACGCCAAGTTTGCTGGCTATGTTCTTGGCGTACTCGTCTGCTGCGATGAGAGTCGGAATGTGGAAGTGGAGAACCTCTCCGGTGCCGATTTTGACCGCCATAGGACCGCTGATATAGAGAACTTCAGGGGTGTCGAAGACCCAACAGCCTAAGATTTCGGTCGCATGCGAAAGGGGGCCTATTTGCTCGTACACATTTTGGCAGGCATCGACAAAGCTTTTCGGATAAACGTCATGTTTGTCCATCGCATCCTCCTAGATTCATCGCCCTAGAAGGATTCTATAATATTGTAGAATCATGGGGTGTCCCATAAATGTTCACTCTCAAGAGCTTGCAAACAGAGCATACGCGATTATTTTGCATTACGAATCCGCTGTGAAAATTGCATAGTTTCCTTGAATAGGAAATACATTGTCAAAATGTGATGCTTTGACGTCTTATTAGATCTGACCCTGCTCGTCGTATTTCGCAAGGCAGCTTGCCATCGCCCTATAGAATCTTATGCAATTTTGGCAAATATTATTCCCACTCGACTGGATAAATTCGACTTAGTAAACACCGTCGTACGCTCCGCCATCATCTCGTTCATCTCATTGTCTTTATTATCTAATCCCCGCTATTCATGCCGTACTCACTTAAAGCAGCTTCCGTCATCAGCTCTTAAATACATTGCGTCTGGGGCTGTATGTTGGAAATCCTGTAATTACCTTTAAAGAAGTGATCGCCTTGCTGATTAAAGCTGAGAGAAATGATTCGTATTGAATAAACGTCATTTCCATTCTTGACTCTAGTACTGCATTCAGAAGAAAAGCGTAATCCCGAGAACCCAAGAGGGAATAATCGATAAGAGGCTCAAAGTCATAGTGAACAAAAGCGTTTCGTAGCTTTTTCATTTTCTTAAGTTTCTTTTTTTCATCACGAGAAAAGATGTTGCAGCATCGGCTTAAGAAATCGCTCGAATAAAAGAGACCTTGCGATGGCTTATGCATGAACGCTACAAAGCTTTCAATAGCTCTATAGGCATGAAACAAATATACAGTTGCCAGTTTTAACCATAGAGTTTTTTCAAGGAATCCTCCCTTTCGAAGCGCTTCTATCGATGACAAACGAAATAGTTGATCAGATAAAAAGAAGAAAGCACACTCGTCGTTGGTCTGTCCGTTCATTCCATTGTCAATCAAAGAGGTATAAGTATAGTCGTTCGCGGTGACGATAAACTCAGGTGACTCGAAAGCGCGCCCATCCTTAATTAACTGTTCCGCAAGACAGTAATGAAACGCACAGGTTGACCCTGCACTATAACCAATTGAGCCACAGTACTCCTTGCTGTTGTTCCATAATGATTCGTTCTGATCGTTAAGAAAGTTGGCAACAGAAAACGTGCTATAAATTGGCTCGCCATCAAAGTACGAGATACCTATGTCTTTGACCAAAAAGGAAGGCATTAGTCGCGCAACACCCTTTTTTCGAAAGTTATCTCTGTTTGATTTGATTATTGCTGAAGCTTCTTCTGAGTATTTCCGATAATTAAGACAACGTGAATCGATTGACTTTGTTTTATGTCGGATCCTAGCTAAATCTGAGCTTTCTTTCGGTAGTTGAAATCCGAACCGTTCTTCAAGATAAGGAACAGAGTCATGTTCAATGAGTGCTAAAAATGGCATCACTATTAATGAAAGTATGTTAGATGAATCAGGATAGTTATTATGTTGATACATAATTCTTTGGACAAAAACACCCTCCTCGACCAGCAATTCGAGACAGATTGCATCAGCCGCAGTAATCTCAACTCTAGCCTTCATCCAAAGTTGTCCTCACGAGCCCGTTAATCTTCCATTCGTTGTTACGCTTCGTTAGAAGAACCAAACAGGTTTCGCATAAAGGATATTGTTTAGTTCTAGTAATCCAAGGATTATCAACATGCGGGAAAAACTTAACTTGAGCATAGTTTTCTCCACCCTCATGCAGTACAGATGATGAGAAACCAGGATGCTCAAACGAGGAAGTAAATCGATGACCCTCGGAAAAATCGCCCCAATCTTCCCAATAATCATCCCAAACAAGCTCTCGCAAGACATCAACATCATAATCATGTTTTGACAATTCTTCAAAAAACACTGCAGCAAGGAGAACTACAATATTGTCATCAAGTGAATTGGACTCAGCAGAAGAACATACTTCATCATAAGAAGCATCATGCCCATATGCATTCTTCCAGAATGGTGAGTCTAGAATTTCTCGTTCTTCAGTCTTATCGTCGTCAAGGCAAACAAAGCCTGAGGCCCCACCGTTGGTGATAGCAGTTTCAAAGCTGCGAGTTGAAAAGAGTTCACGCGCTCTACGTAAAATGTTTTCGCGTCGCAATACAAAGGGAGCAATGAGCTTTGTTATTGTTTGTGCCGGAAGATGGAGAAGTGCATTTAACTTATCTGTGTCAGCATGTAAATAATGGCCGTAAATTATCGTCTCCGCTATCTTGTAATTGCTTTGAATAACATATCCATTAGGCGAGACAAGTTCTATTGGTCTATTGTTGAGGACATCAATTTCATCTAGAAGATCATCAATCTCTTTTGCATCAAACTCTTGATTCTTCCTGCTAACTCGTAACAAATCTGGAAGATATACATTTCCTCCATGACTAAAGTATTTTCTTTGAAGCATTAGCCTTATATCAATATAGGCTGCATCTGCCTTTGTTACTTCCGATGGGTCTACAGAATTCATGCTCCCTTTAGAAAATTCCCGCAGCTCATTGCAAAGGGGCAGCTCCTGGACTATATAGTCGTATGCATCCATGGTTCGAACAAATGCGAATATGCAATTACTAATATTTTCGGTATTAACTTTCATGTTTCGATGCCAGGCTACTTCCCCGTATACGGACTCTTGCCATCGTTGGTTTTGACCCACGTACCACTATCCCAGGTACGTTTCCAGTCCTCGTATTCCTCTTTCGAGATCTCGTGGTTATCGAGCTTTTCGCGCATCAATTCCCAATCACGGACGAAGTCGGCGAAGAAGTCCATGGCGTTGCCGTAACCCTTCACGATGGCAGGAACACCATCTATGTCACGCACGGTGTAACCGAAAGAATCCTCGTTCTCCAAAATCGCGTAAGCGAACTCGCGTCGGTTTCTGAACGTTGGCGCACTCAAGTATTCAGGTCTCACCCCTAGCGCCTTTGCGATCCTATCCAGGATATCCGGTTTCGGATTGCGATCGCCGAGCTCATATGCGCGATAAGCAGACTCGGTTATGCGAGCCTTATCTGCCACCTCTTTCTGAGTGAGATGTAGCTCGTCTCTAAGCTTCTTCAGCTTCTTCGCAAGGCTGGGGATTTCCTTTTTCTTCATAAACAGAGACCCTTCTCATGGCGTAGACCCCTGACAAGTTGTCAGGGATACAGATTACCACCTCACGTAAATGTGAGCAAATTTCTCCATTTCCGTTGACATCACAAATACGTGAGGTTATAGTCGAAAACGAAACATCACAAAAACGTGATGTTATGCCTATCAACGAAAGGAGCACAGATGGGAACAAGACTAATGAATGCAACTGAAGTTGCAGAGCAACTTGGCACGTCAAAGGCATATGCCTACAAGGTTATCCGCAAGCTCAATGCGGAGCTAGCAAAGAAAGGCTGCCTGATCGTTCAAGGAAAAGTTAGCCGCATGTACTTCGAGGAACGTTATTTCGCTGGCGAGCCCATGCCTACTCCCGAGCGAGGTGGAAACGATGTCCGTTAGCAAGGATACGGAGCGCGGAACCTTCTATGTGCAGTGCCGCTATAGGGACTGGACGGGAGAGCCTAAGAAGAAAACCAAGCGTGGATTCAAGACCGAGAAAGAAGCGCGTCAATGGGAATACGAGTTTCTCAAGCGCATGGAGGGCGCCCCAACCATGCTGTTCTCCGAGTTCTACGAAGTCTATGCCGAGGACACGAAGATGCGCCTTCGCCGCACTACCCGCGAGACCAAGGCGAACATGATTGAAGGCAAGATCCTGCCTTTCCTAGGACATAAGCGCGTAAACGAAATCACCGCACTCGACATCCTCAATTGGGAAAACGAGCTCATGGCCATGCGCACGAGCAACGGCCTCGAATACTCGCAGACCTACCTGCATTCGATATGCAACCAGCTTTCCGCCATGCTGAACCATGCCGTTCGTTATTACGGACTCGAATCGAATCCCATGGCAAAAGTCGGCAAGATCGGCAGCAAGCAAGCTGACGAGATGAGCTTCTGGACGAAGGACGAGTACCTGCGCTTCAGCCGCGAGATCATGGATAAGCCACAGTCGTTCATCGCCTTCGAGCTGCTCTACTGGTGCGGGCTTCGCCTGGGCGAGATGCTCGCGCTCACGCCAGCCGATTTCGACTTCAAGAGCAAGCGCCTCTCCGTTACCAAGAGCTACCAGCGCATGCATGGCGAGGATGTCGTCACTGCGCCGAAGACGCCGAAATCGGTGAGGACCATCGTGATGCCGGAGTTCCTTGTCGATGAGGTCATCGACTTCATGAAGTGCATTCCCGACCTGCGCGACTTCGACAGGCTCGTCCCGGCAACGAAATCGGTCCTGCACCACGAGATGGATCGCGGCTCGAAAGCTGCCAAGGTCAAGCGCATCCGCATCCACGACTTACGCCATAGCCACGTGTCGCTACTCATCGAGCTCGGCTACTCGCCGCTTGCCATCGCAGACAGGCTCGGCCACGAAAGCACTGAGGTGACCATGCGCTACGCGCACCTGTTCCCGAACAAGCAAGACGACATGGCAGACGATTTAGGGATCCAACGCGGTAGCGGAATATCCGCACTGGATGAGACAAAGGCAATTCATCAAGGAAACGATAAGGAGTGATCAAGAATGAGCGAGAAGAATCTAGACGCGCACGGAAGGCATCGCAGCAAGACCATCGCGTTTCGCATGTCGAAGGAAGAGGCGGAGCTACTTGACCAGCTCGTTGCCGTTAGCGGCATGACCAAGCAGGACTACATCATCAGCAAGCTTTCTGACACGACTGTAAAGGTCGTTCCGTCCAGTCGCATGCAGAAGGGGATGGAAGACGGAATGCTGCTAATCCATCGCGAGCTTCTGCGCATAACCGATGCCGACAACGTGAGCCCTGAACTCGCGGCGCTAACGGAGAAGATTGGGAGCATCTTCGCTGACCTGTCGGAAGAGGAGATCGCCAAGAGGCT
Organism: uncultured Eggerthella sp.; assembly: GCA_900542525.1. GTDB lineage: Bacteria > Actinomycetota > Coriobacteriia > Coriobacteriales > Eggerthellaceae > Anaerotardibacter. The sequence continues at coordinate 17,116 of UQNZ01000004.1, read as the reverse complement.
ACCGAGCGGCGAGAGCGCGATCATAGAGCTTGAGCGAGGATTCTGATGCGAGAGCTTTGCGCGAGAACCGCTCAGGAGCTGCTGGAAGAGCCTATTGCTGAGGCCGATTGGGTAATAGAAGATCTGTTGCCCGTGGGAGCGCACATACTTGCTGGCGCTCCCAAGATCGGCAAGTCATGGATGGTGCTTGCCATGGGTCTTGCCGTGAGCATGGGGCAACCCTTCTGGGACTATGCCGTTTGCCAGGGAGCGGTGCTCTACCTCTGTCTTGAGGACACCTATGCGCGAGTGAAGAAGAGGCTCTGGAAGCTCACCGACGAGGCGAACGACCGCTTCTATCTCGCAAACTCTGCAGCGACCATCAAGGATGGTTTGGCCGAGCAGATCGAGTACTTCGTCATCACGCATCCCGACCTGAAGCTCGTTTTCGTGGACACGTTCCAAAAGGTGCGTAACCCAACGGGCGACAGCATCTACGCGGCAGACTACAGCGACTTTTCTGCATTAAAGGCCGTAGCCGATAAGCACGGGCTAGCAATGATGGTGGTGCATCACACCCGCAAGATGGCCGACGAGGACATCATGAATACGGTCTCCGGATCGAGCGGGATTACGGGTAGCGCAGATAGCATCTGGATTCTGAAGCGAGCGTCGCGTGGCGTTGGGGACGCGACGCTTACGGTCACCGGACGCGATGTAGAGTTTCGGGAACTGAAGCTGGCACTCAGGGATTGCCGATGGAACCTCATCGAGCGTACGAGCGAGGAAGAGCTTGAAGAGCGAGAGATTCCTGATTGTGTGCTTAGGGTGATTGAGTTCGTTACAGAGCGCTTCGAACACTTTTGGAGTGGATCAGTTGGCGATCTGACTGAGGCAGCAGAAGTTGAAGGTGTGACAGCAGCAACGTTCGGGAAGTTCCTCGCTCAGCATAGTGCCTTCATGCGACTGCGAGGAGTCGCCTACAGCAAGAAGCACACGAGTACCGGACAAGTCATCACCCTAGAGAAGGTCACAAATGAAGGAAGTGAAGGCGATGAAGGCCACGTCGAGATATAGCAATCAGCTTTCACTGCCTTCACGGCTTTCATTCCATAAGGCAATCAAAAGCCCTCAGAAAGCTCATTTGATTCAAATTCGAAGACAGACTCATTGAGAGCCGTTCTAAGGCCTTAGAAGACTTTATTTGCAAGTAGCCCATAGCGTATTGCGTTTGCGGGCCGCTATGGCGAATTCTAGCAAGTAGCCTATGACGTATTACGTCTTCGCCCGCATCATAGCAACTTGCCCGAATTCGGGAAACTGGTCGGCAACGGCTGCAGCCATCCGCCAACCAGTTTGCGGGGGATCCCCCGCGCCCCTTAATCAATCTCGCAAGAAAGGAATCATTCATGGACTATGGATATGCGCGAGTCTCTGCCAAAGACCAGAGTCTTGCAAGACAATTAGACGCGCTTCGAGAGCTTGGCTTGAGCGACGACGCAATCTTCACTGATAAGGCAAGCGGAAAGGATTTCAACCGCCCCTCCTACCGCCGCCTGATGCGAAGGCTCAAGCCTGGCGATGTGATCTTCGTCAAGTCGATAGATCGGCTGGGACGAAACTACCAAGAAATCATCGAAGAGTGGCGATCTATCACGCAGAAGAAAGGCGCTCATATTGTCGTGCTCGACATGCCATTGCTCGACACGCGAAACGACAAAGGAGAGATCACGAGCATCTTCATCACCGATGTGGTGCTTCAGCTTCTCTCATATGTCGCTCAAGTAGAGCGCGAGAACATCAAACAGAGACAGGCCGAAGGAATAGCGTCCGCAAAAGCGCGCGGTGTCAGGTTTGGAAGACCCAAGATCGAGCGACCAGGTATTTATCTCAAGACGAAGCGCGCCTACGAATCTGGCGCGATCACGCGCAAAGAGGCGGCAGATCGCCTGAAGATCAGCATCACGACATTCGATACTTGGATGAAAGAAGACCGGAAAGCATTGCTAAGCGAGACCGCCTGATGGTTATTAAGGCTTTTTCACACCTCAAAAACGTAGACGTTATTTGAAGCCCAAAAAGCCGCTTTTTTCGGTATCGACATATTCGCATCTTACCTGTATAAGAATGATTTTACCCTAACGGTGCCTAGAGCCAAATAACGTCTACGTTTTTAATCAATCGCCATTTCGCACGGACCCTCGGGAGTGTGGATGGCAGAGCAGGTCAAGTCGAAACAACGTGTCGCCGATCACGGCGAAGTCTTTACAAACGAGCGCGAGGTCAACGCCATGCTGGACATGGTGAAACAAGAGACCGAGCGCATCGACTCCCGCTTCCTTGAGCCCGCTTGCGGCGACGGCAATTTCCTTGCCGAGATACTCAGACGAAAGATCGCCGTGGTGACACAGCGCTACGGCAAGAGCCCGCGTGACTGGGAGAAATACGCCTTCGTTGCTGTTGGGAGCATCTACGGCGTTGAACTCCTTGCTGACAACGCTGCTGATTGTCGCGATCGTCTCTTGTCGATAGTTGAAAAAGCGTGGAAAAAAGTCGTCAAGACAGATGGCGATCCTAGGTTCCTTGGGGCGATCAGCTTTGTCTTAACCCGAAACATCCTCAACGGCGACGCGCTCACGATGCTCGATGCCAAAGGCAATCCCATCATCTTCTCGGAATGGTCGCTTGTTACAGGCGACAAAGTTAAGCGCCGCGACTTCCGTCTGGACGAGATGCTCGAAGGCAACGTCGAGCCGAAAGAAACCCTATCGCTATTTGGAGATATCGCAGAGGACGGGGGCATCAATCCTCGAACCGAATGGGAATACGACGAGGAGACCCAGGCCTTCATACCCAAGCCCATAACCGAATACCCGCTCACGAGCTTCTACGAGGTGATGAACTGTGAGTGATCTGTTCTCGGCGACTTACAACCCCGATGTGCTGAGCTGCCTTGCCAACCTCTCCAACGACGAGGTGTTCACACCGCCCGAGGTAGTTAACCAGATGCTGGATATGCTCCCGAAGGAGATTTGGAGTGACAAGAACGCAACCTTCCTCGATCCTGCTTGCAAATCCGGTGTTTTCCTGCGCGAGATCGCAAAGCGGCTTATCGAAGCACAGCTTCCAAACTACGAACAGATCTCATACGAGATTAACGAGAAGCTTCGAGCTGGCGACAAGCTTGATGGGCGCGACATCGCGTTTCAGAACATGCTCGAAGACGTGATAGAGCATGTATTCAAGAACCAAGTCTTCGGTATTGCCATCACGGAGCTCACAAGTCTTCTTTCACGTCGAAGCATCTACTGCAGCAAGTATCCCCAAAGCGAATATTCCGTCGTGCGCTTCGACAATCCCGAAGGGCGCATCGACTATAAGCAAATGCAGCACACCTGGAAGAACGGCAAATGCGCCTATTGCGGAGCCTCAGAAGGTGAGTACGACCGCGAAGAGGGCAAAGAGCAATACGCCTATGAATTCATTCACTTAGACAATCCGGAAGAGGTCTTCGATATGAAGTTCGATGTGATCATTGGAAACCCACCGTATCAGATGAGCGATGGAGGTTATCGAGTAAGCGCCTCGCCTATTTATCATCTATTTGTTGAACAAGCAATGAAATTAAACCCTCGTTTTTTAATGATGATTATTCCAGCTAGATGGTTTGCTGGCGGAAAAGGGCTGGATAACTTCCGCAATGCAATGCTCAATGACAATCGATTAAGAACAATAGTTGACTTCGCAGATGCTACCGCTGTATTCCCCGGTGTGCAGATCAAGGGCGGAATATGTTATTTCCTTTGGGACCGCGATCATCCAGGCGACTGTCTTGTCATTAACAACGATGTGTCTCCGCAATTCTCGCAATCGGAGAGACCTCTTCTTGAGGAAGGCTGTGACACTTTCATTCGATGGAACGCAGGAATAGGTGTATTGCGTAAAGTTCAGAAAGAAATGGTAGACCCATTTAGCGATCTCGTTAGCGCAAGAAAACCATTCGGACTCGATACGCTATATCGAGGAACCGATAAAAGCGGATTAAAACTCTTTGAAAACGGAGGCACTTCTTTCATCGAAAGAGGAAGGATTAACAAAAACACTGAATGGATAAACAAATGGAAGGTTTTCATTCCTGAAGCTGGAAGTGGTAGCGACGCTTTTCCTCATCCGATTATTGGAAAACCTTTTCTAGGAGAGCCTAGCACTGTCTGCACTGAAACGTATTTAGTCATCGGACCCTTTGATACAAAACAAGAGGCCGAAAATGTCATTAGCTATATCTCAACAAAGTTTTTCAGATTCATGGTCTTACTCAAAAAACCATCTCAGCACGCAACAAGCAAAGTCTATGGGTTCGTCCCTATCCAAGATTTCTCTAAACCCTGGACTGATGATGAGCTTTATGAAAAGTATGGAATTACTGAAGAGGAGCAGAAGTTCATCGACTCGTTAATCAAGCCAATGGAGCTTTCAGAATAGACGCGCATAAAGGAGAAGCTATGTCCGATAAAGACGAGAAGCCAAAACCTCAGCCTCCAACTCAACCAGCTCCTAGCTACGAGACTAGATCTGGAAACAATGATGACCGAAATACAAGAAGCAAATAACTCGAAATCGATGACAGAAGCACAAACTGCGGAGCTTCTGTATAGACTTGCAGATAAATCCTGCGAGATGGAGAGCGCAAGATATGACTCTTTGTTGCGGCAGTCTGGATACCTTCTTACAGGAATATCAATCACATCAATTGCTCTTTTGACAGCCGTCGGGCTGGGGGCAAATTCAAACATAGAATCACCCTGTCCAGTCTTCTGCTATGTGTTGACGGTTCTTTCACTGATTGGACAGGCTGTAGCCTTGATATTTGCTCTTTGCGCTCAATTCAGATATCACTACAAGCAGCTAAGCCCACCCAAGGATTTAAGAGAATACTGCGATGGCTTATTGACTTCAGTGAATAGCGACGAGACTTTCAGCGCCTCATATTCTTCCGCACGCAACTATGCTGACTCACTTCAAGCGCATTACGCCAGTACAAAAGAACGAAACGATTTAATTCGCTTATTGAATAAAGGCGCGAGTATCGCACTTCTGGTTTCGATCTTATTGGCGCTTCTCGACATCCTGGTATTTGTAATCACATTTAAGGTCATTCTATGAGCAAACAAGACTTCTTTCCGCAAAAGCCCGATGCAATACCGATTATCTATGGCTACACAGAGCCTAATAACCCTGAGCTTGAAGGATTGATCAAAGTCGGTTTCACAGCTCGCACCATCGACAAGCGCATGCACGAGCATTACCCGACACTCAAGCCAGGCACGAGGCCCTATGAAGTCGTCTTTTTGGAGTCAGCGGTCCGCTCTGATGGAACGTCCTTCCTCGATCATCCAGTCCACGACAAGCTCGAACAATACGGACATATGCGCCTTCGAGATGCAGACGGCAAGAAGACCGAATGGGTTCGCTGCACTGTCGATGAGCTCAGAGCAGCATGGCTTGCCGTTCGAGATAGAACAGACAACGAAGAAGAACGTACGCAAGACTTCTCAATGAGACCCGAGCAGCGCCGTGCTGTCGAGAAAACGCTCGATTACTACGGGTCGGTTGAACGAGAGAATCCTAATCGCGCTCCGAAGTTTCTCTGGAATGCCAAGATGCGCTTCGGAAAGACCTTCGCAACCTACCAGCTTGCAAAGCGCATGGATGCCAAGCGAGTGCTCGTGCTCACCTTCAAGCCAGCTGTGCAAGCTGCATGGCATGACGACCTCATGTGCCACGTAGACTTCGAGGGGTGGCAATTCGTCACCCGTGAGGGCTTGCAGTTCGAAGACGCGAATCAAGATAGACCTATTGTTTGCTTCGGTAGCTTCCAGGACTTCATGGGTCGAGATAAGAGCACGGGCGGTATAAAGCCCCGCAATGAATGGGTGCATCTGACCGAGTGGGATTTGGTCGTGTTTGACGAATACCACTTTGGGGCTTGGAACGAGAACTCCAAGAATCTCTTCATGCAAGAGGACGAAGACGAGCTCAATACTACTGAAGAAATGGTTTCGACAGCCGCCGAAACCAAAGTGAAGGATATGTTCGAATATGACGAGACATATCTTCCTATTACCACGAAACACTATCTCTTCCTGTCGGGAACACCCTTCCGCGCTTTAGCATCGGGTGAGTTCATCGAGGAGCAGATCTACAACTGGACCTACTCTGACGAGCAAGCTGCCAAGGAGATGTGGCCGGCTGCGCATCTCGACGACCCCAACCCCTACGCATCGCTTCCGCGCATGGTCATGCTCACATATAAGGTGCCCGACGAGATAATCGATGTCGCCCGTGGCGGCGAGTACAACTCCTTCGATCTCAACGCATTCTTCGAAGCTGGGGGTGAGGGAGATAGTGCCGAGTTCGTCATGAAAGAACATGTGCAGAAGTGGCTGAACCTCATGAGAGGTTCTTATATGCCGCAATCTCACGATGACCTGAAGCTTGGAGCACAAAAGCCCGCATTGCCTTATTCAGACACGCGCTTATTGAATGTGCTGAATCACACCGTCTGGTATCTCCCGCGCGTGAATTCCTGCTATGCCATGCGCAACCTTCTGAACGAACCGCAGAACGCGTTCTTCCAGGATTATCAGATCAACGTAGCCGCTGGAGTCGAGGCTGGTGTTGGCCTTGCTGCCCTAGAGCGCGTGCAAGAGACCATGCAGGATCCCTTGAAATCGAAGACCATTACGCTCACATGTGGCAAGCTCACGACTGGCGTTACCGTGAAGCCTTGGACGGGCATCTTCATGCTCACAAACATGCGAAGCCCCGAGACCTACTTTCAGGCTGCCTTCCGCGTGCAGAGCCCTTGGACTGTTAAAGGCGACAACGGTGAAGAAGAGGTCATCAAGCAGGAATGCTACGTGTTCGACTTCGCGCTCGACAGGTCTCTGCGCATGGTTTCTGACTACAGCTGCCGCCTCTCCACAGGCAACGTGAGCCCCGAGCAGAAGGTCGGCGAGTTCATCGACTTCCTGCCCGTCCTCGCATACGACGGAAGCGCCATGAAGCAAGTGAGCGCGGCCGAAATCCTCGATATTGCCATGGCTGGTACCTCCGCCACGCTGCTTGCTCGTCGCTGGGAGAGCGCGCTTCTGGTGAATGTCGATAATGACACGCTCTCGCGCATCCTCAACAACGAGGAAGCCTTGCGCGCGCTTATGAGCATAGAGGGCTTCCGTAGCCTTAATCAAGACATTGAGACCATTATCAATAAGTCTGAGGCTGTGAAGAAAGCCAAGAAGCAAGCAGCCGAAGATGATCGAGAGCTCACTAAGAAAGAGAAGAAAGAGCTCTCCGAAGAGGAAAAGGAATACAAGAGCAAACGCAAGGAAATCCAAGAAAAGCTGATCAAATTTGCCACGCGAATCCCCGTCTTCATGTATCTGACCGACTTCCGCGAGCAAACGCTGCAAGACGTCATCACGCAGCTTGAGCCAGGGCTGTTCTATAAAGTGACAGGGCTTTCAGTCAGGGACTTTGAACTACTCGTGTCGCTTGGAGTCTTCAATAACGGGCTCATGAACGATGCGGTCTACAAGTTCCGTCGCTACGAGGATGCGAGTCTTACCTATACCGGCATCAACAAACATAGGGGCGAGCACGTTGGCTTGTTCGATACATCTTTGAGCGAGATCGACTACCTGGAGGCCGCTCAACAAGATTCGTTGATCTTCCCGAATGGTCTGGATAGACGACGGCCTCAAGCGCCACGAGACGAGGGCGCTTCTAGAGTTGATGAAAAGGCTGCTGAAACCGTCATAAGCGATGAGAAAGAAGACATCCCTGAAAACCCAAGCGACCCTTCAGCAACTTCCGAAGTTGAGGATGTCAATGAAGCCGCCGATGACGGCTGGCTCATTCCGGCCATTGAAGCAGCTGGTCTTGAGCTCATCGACAAGCGAGATACGGGTGGTAATCTTTGGGTGATCGGAGACCGAAAGATTGTCATGGCTATCAGTGAGCTCAACAAGCAGGGAGCAAGCTTCAAATATCGCGAAAGCGGTGGCAAAGCCACCAAGGGCAGAAGCGCTTGGTGGATGAAGTAGCTAGATCACAACTTTACAAGGCGCGGGATTGTTGGATACGAATTCGCTGACCGAGCAAATCCTATCTTTATCGCCGTACACATAACTGCATGCATCTGGGGCAAGTCGCGAAAAGAGCTCAACAGCATCCTTGCATGCCTCAAGAGTCGAGCATGTTTCACCATCGGGCACAAATAGATGCTCATGATGAGCCGCACGGTTGCGTACATTGTTGATCTGCGCGATTCGCGAGTTGATGTCGCTGCGAGAAGCACCCTTTGGCCACACCTTATGAAGAATGGGAATCCATAGAACGCGCTCGTGATGGCGATCGGTCATATGCGCCCAGAATCCTAAGGTTAGGTTGGAGACAATATCGTCAGGAGTAGCGCTATCTCTGAGACCGGCCTTCAAATGGTCGATGATGTTTCTATTGATCCTGTTCGCATCATTAATCTGTCCGCGTTTGTTGGTTCTGAGAATCGGTTTCCTTAATGGCGATGATGCATCGAGCAGCCAGTGTTCATCGCCATTGAAATTCTCTTCTATCTCGCGATTGTATGAATTTCTAAGCGCTACTTCGAAAAAGGAGACGTCACGCAATACCGCTTGGGCGAGCCCGATATTCCAAAGATAGAAATCAAGCGCAGCACTATCGTCTCCATCAGCAATCTCTAGATATCTTTTGTATCTTGGTGCCGATAACCAGGACTCTATGTTTTTGCGCTCTATCTTCGAGAACTCTGTCATCGGATCCTTTCGCTTATAAGAATTGAGCCCCGGCGACTTGAATCAGCGGTCGTCCCGGGGCTAACTGCTTTGCAGTTTACTATATCCACTCTATTCGCGCCATACAGTTCAGCAATCGTCACCGAATTTGCACCTTCACGATCGTCGATTTTGGAGATCATTTTCTGAGTACAAGGTGAGTACAAATCCGACGGATTCTTTTATCTGTCTGGAAGCGCGTGAGTACAGCTTTGGTTCTATGCCCGAAATGCAAGTGTAAGCTCACATTATCGTGATGATGACATCCTATAGCGCGATCATCGATACCTACTCAATGCAGTTCAACCATAAGAAATGCTCCCTCAGCAACCGCTAAGAGAGCATTTGTAGAGACTATGGTTCGAGTGGCTTGGAGGCAACTGAGGCGCTCAACAGAGCACCGAATCACGCCAAAACACACCCAATCCAAACCTCACGATAATGTGCGCGATCACTCCCACTCCCCGGAACCGAGAGAAATATGGCGTCAAATACGTCTCTTCTCGTCCGGATAATCCTATCAAATCCTTAGAGTTCCAGCAGGTGCAGACGCCGAACAGCATCATTTTGTACTCACGCATTTCCTCCATTTATTAACGGGCTTCGGGGAATAAATTCGCGACCATTAGAAAACCTAGTATGAACTGGGCTTTTTCATGCCCCGAAAATCAAGTGAGTACACGCAACTGAGTACAAGTCACAAAATGGGGTCGAAAACGTCGCTAGGAATAGTGAAATAGTAAATTTTTGGGTAAAAATATAGCGCTTTACCAGCGCAAATAGAAATGGCTGAGTACAAAGTGAGTACAAAAATCAGGGCTCGAAATGGAGCGAAATCATGCGTAATCTGATCAAAATCGAGCCGCCATCACATGCAAACCACTCGGAACGATCCCCGCGGAGTAAATCGCAGTAGGCTTCATAAGGAAAACCCACTGGGACAATTTGTCCCAGTGGGTCTGAGCGGGCAGTTGTTATGAGATACCTAATAGGCGACGTGCGCTACTAGCTCTGCATTGCAAACTTTGCTTTGCCGTAAAGGCAGCCGAGACACGGTTCTCCTGCGTATGCCTTATGCATGTCCTCCGTTACCATGATTTCTCTTCGCTCTTCGTATCTTCCGTTGATATGCCACCGTTAGGAAGCTTTCGATTCTTTAAGAGCTGTTATAAAACGTGAAGCTTGTTGATGCTTCATTTCGCCCCATGGCATCATTTTCTTTTGAGGGAAAGTCAGATAGCACAATCGTTTCGAACGCGTAATAGCAACAAACATATTATGCTTCTCCTCGATAATCTGGCTTCTATCATTAATAGCTCGATAATCTGGAAAGGTTCCTTCATTCAAGCCCATAATGAAAACGATGTCATACTCTAACCCTTTTGACGTGTGTACAGTTGAGAGTGTTATTGAGTCAGAGTCAATCTCTTGTATGACTTTTGTTGTCCCTAACGCAATCGAACGAATCAAATCAGAAAGAGAGCGTTTATCGACAAAGGTATTTCGACAGTATTCTTTCCAATGAGATTCCCAATTCTGAAGATCTTTTACGACCAGCAATCTGTCGTCGTCTTCACAAAAAGCATTTTCATCTTCAGCTAGCGTATTAAAAAGTTCGAGAATCTTTGAAAAATCAAACTGCGACGAGGTCTGTAGTTCCGCCCAAGCTTCTTCAAGACATATTGTCTGCTTTATCCCTAATCGCTCAATCGTATTTTTATCTCTACAAATTTCCTCCAACGATTGGGTATTACCTGCCCCGAGCAGCTTTAATAAGCTTCGCCTATGAAGCATATCGCTTGTATTTACAATAAGGCGTAATCCCAAATCAAATGCTTGGAACAAAGATGATTCACTTCCAATTCCCGAAGAAGAAGCTTCTTTGAGTTGATAAGCAATATTGCAGTCTTTCAATGCATCCTCCAATGGGGAGAATACGTACCTGTTTCTCGCTAGAACAGCAACATCACTAAGATTAATCTTGTGATCGATGTCTGGGTGCCCGTGAGAAAGTAAGGAGGTGATCTTTGTGCATATCCATTCTGCCTCATCGTGTTCATCATCAAGATCGTGTATTTCAAAATCACCCTGAATCGGAAGAACGCCTTCCATTGAAAAATCAGGCTCAATTACCTTTGCTGCATCGATAACAGATTTGGAAGAACGATAGTTTTCAGAAAGAATAATCTGCTCAACATCAGGGTAATCAGAAATAAAAGCATTTGTCATGTAACGCGATGACGACCCATTGAATCCATAAATCGCCTGGTTTGGATCGCCAACCATAAAAATATCTGCAGCATCTCCTGAGAAAGCTTTTATTACTTCATATTGGGCTTTATTTAGATCTTGAGCTTCATCTACGCATACAGCAAGATAAATTCTCTGGTAAAGCTTCGCTATCTGCGGTTTAGAGGTAAGTATTTCGTATGCATATAGAAGGATATCGTCGAAATCAATAGCGTTTTGGGCTAATAAAGCATCTTGGTAATCCTGATATAAGATTCGAAAAGCCGAGTCACTCGGATATTTTTCAGAAAGTCCCAAATTCCTTTTGAATTTGCTAATAGTTTCGAGGAGATTTCGCAACTTCTTTGAATCGTATGAACCGTTAGGAGAAAGACATTCCTTTTTAATCCGCGGATTATCTTCTATCACGCCGACTAAAATCTCAAGCCTATCTTTAGTGTCCTCGAAAATATGCAAGTCGCTAGATAAACCAATAGCCTGTCCCCGTTGAAGAATCATTTCCATACAGAAATTGTGAATTGTCCCAACAAAAACTTTTTTTTGTAATTCCGCTTCTGAATATGTCTCTAGAAGGCGTTGGCGCAATTCATCCGCTGCTTTGTTGCTGAAAGTCACGGCGAGCATCTTCTCGCCTTCTCCATACTGCGCAAGAAGACGACGGATACGTTCGGTCAAAACCCTTGTTTTGCCACTGCCTGCGCCCGCAGTTACGCAACAATACTTTGAGTTTGTATATACCGCATTTCTTTGATTATTCGATAACTTCATTGGGTTGTCCTGTCTGCCCGTTGAATAGGCCTAGGAATAAGTCAATCATTTCAGGAACACAGGGGTTTTCCGTTCCTTGAATGATGTGTTTTGCTATTTCCGCCGAGTATTTGACTTTCCCGTTTTTCATGCAATCCTTCAGGGCTTTAATCACTCCTTCGTCACCGGAATAATCTCTTGTCCCTTGGGTCCAAATTTTTTGGTTGCATTTATCACATGTCTGATCTGTTGCTATTCTTTCTGCCGTACCGTTGCGCGTGCGAATGAAGTAATCAAAATAGGGCTCAGAAACGTTCTCATCTTCATCCTCTGCGGAATTAATAGCTTGAATTATTTCGTCCTGATACCCTGCATCAATAAGGTACGTTTCGAAATTGAGGCCAGGATCCAACACAATACATCTGTCACAATCGCGAAGACTTTCGTCAGCACTAATAATCCCTAGGTCTTTCAACTGCTTTGATACATTCTTAACTACATTTTCTTCGCCATCGCTGAAGATGAACCAAGGTATATCTAGCATGTCTAAAATCGCAACAAAGGGTTTATAAGCGTGTCCATCTACTCCGATTATGCTCACGCCGTCCTCAAAAGGATGCCTCCCGAACTTTCGTTCATAAAAGAGAGGAAGGGTTTGTTCTTCTGTTTGCCCCTCAGCAAGGGCAACCGCTGAGGAGAACAAGATTTCTCCACGCGTGCTGAGGATTCTATTTTTGATTGCCTCAAAGTCATCTTTTTCTAGATGTTTCTTGAGATCAGAGGGAAGGGAACAGTTTGTTTTCCCGCCATTGTGGCTTACAAAAACATATGCAGAAATATCTGACATAGACAAAATATACGGAGAATGCGTTGTCATGATTCTCTGTGTGTCCAAACTGCGAAAACTTTGGGCAAGTCTTTTTTGCGCTTGTGGATGAATGTGAGCTTCGGGCTCCTCAAAAATCGCCAAACAGTAATATGGTGACTCTCCAGCGCCTTCAGCCCCTTGTTTAATCAGCGTCCTCATTGATGCGAATACGGCTTTGCTTTTTGAGCCTGAGCCATAATGTGAAAGAGACAAAGGCACACCTTCATGACGCGTAAGATAAACATCTAGACCCTTGTAAAGATCATTAATGTTTCTAGAAATCGGATATATTGCAGCCGATTCACTAACATCAGATTCAATTAGCTGTATTTCAGATTGTGCGTCAGTGAGAAACGGGCTGTTTGAAACGATGGTATTTCCGAGACTGACTAATTGTTCCTCAATATTCTCTGTTTGCGTTTTATCGATTTTAATACGAGCCATTTCCTGATTCCAACGCGAATATCGTTCATTGAGCTCTTTGGTCATATCTCTTTGTGCGTCGAGAGATATACAATCAAATGCCTTCATAATTCCTGCAGATAAGGTGTTACCCAGAGTAATCGCATCCTCTTCCCAGGACGTAATTAGAAGTCGTTGTTTTGAATACCTTTCCGTAGTTTCATCAAAAGAAAACACGGTTCTATATGCAAAGAACTGCTGCATTTGTTGGTCGAAAGCTACGGCCGATCCAAAATGAAGCAACCAATTATCTGGAAAGGCCTCAATGCGCTCGCCTTCTGGGTTGATTGGGACAAATCGTAAATCAATAATTATTTCGCGTTTGTCGGGAGAAGGAAGAGCCTTTGATACATAGACATCTTCAGGTTCGACATCTCCTCTCGCAAGTGCAATTTGAATTGCTGTGATGATATTCGTTTTCCCAGCGTCGTTTTGCCCAAACAATATTGCGTCGTTTGGAAGATCTAAGGAGAGCTCCTCGACTGATCGAAAATTCTGGATATGGACTCTGTCAAGTCTGATCTCTTGCATTGCCCCTCAATTCCTAAGCAACACATAATATGTGCATATAGCCAAATATTGTTATAGAGAAAAGAGTTCGTCGTCCTCGTTTTCTCATTTTGAGATATCTATCATTCATCAAAACCACTCTCATTCGTTGATACTGGCAATAAGCTCGTTTACCCAGATGATCGCTTCTTCTACGGTAGGAAGTACGGATAGACCATCAGACTGTATTGCGTATAGTTCGGCCCATCCTGGTAAAGGGGCAACTTCTGGTGGCCACCCTTGCGCTTGCCTGTAAGCGAACAGGCGCTCACAAACTGTCTTTACAGCCGCTAAATCTAGCGGCGATCTCTTTACGATGAGCTGAAGGTCAATAAGGTCGCGTGCCCTGTCGCCACCTGCTGAAACAGCATGTAACTTCTGAGCCACCTGATGTTCAAGAGACATGATTGGAACCCGCCTAGGCACAGGAAAACCAAGCTCCTCGAAAAGCTTTGCAGCATCAGACAACTCCACCCATTCCGCATTTTCGGTATCGTCAATCTCATTATGACCGACTTCAAGGGGAACTGTGCACCATGCCTTACCGAGATATGTAAGCTTTACATCATAAGGATGCATTACATAATCTTTTGGAATGCCTTTAGGCGATGCGGGGTTGCGAGCGACAACGGATCCGCCAAACCCCTCCCATCCAGCACGGAGTGACCGGCTTAACCGCTCGATGTATAACTCGGGATTTGATGCAGTTGCCGTATCAAGATCGGTCGTAAAACGGGTGACAGCATCACCGTAGCGCATCTTGATGGCACTACCGCCCTTGATTACGCCATCGGGAAGCATACTTGCCACGATAGCATTTGCCAGTATCGTCCTCGTTCGTATAAAGTCCTGCACAGTTCTTCCGGAAATTCTCCTGATGGCATCATCCAGGTGACGCATGCTGTTGGGTTTCTTTGTCATGCAAACACTTCTCTTTCGATCCAGCTCAGCTCATCGCAAGATATCAATCCGCGAGTCCGCGCCTCTCGCGCAGCATCAAGCGCACGCGAAGACCCCATGGTCTTCGCAGCCGCGGCAATGGCGGACGCGATGGGTTGACAATGAATTCCTTCAATCATTACGGGGGTAACACCCGTAATCTGAATAACCTTCGCGCCATTGCCGAGATTTCGTCTGATTCTTTTCGGCGATGCAACAAGCATGACCGTAGGATTCGTCGGCGCAAGATTTAAAAGAGCTACTACGGACTCTCCGTAGAGAAAAGCATCTTCGCCAACGGCCTTCACGGCTGTAGCGTAAGGAGCTTCTGGCTGAGCCGGCCACACAGGCATTCGATACACACCTCGCGCGACCCTGACTAGCTTTCCTTTTGCTGCCTGTTGAACAAGCTCTGCATTCGACATCCCTAACCTTGATGCCTCCAAGGATGTAATCAGGCCGAAATCGTCAACAGCATCGTATATCTTTTCTATCTTTGACATGCCATTAGTATAGCGCAAACACTATAGTTTTGACATATTACGCCTAATATTCACTTGGTGCGTGCTTTCCGAATTTCGTTTGCATTTGAGATGGTTACTTTGCCAATACAGTCAAACAGAAAGGAATAATGATGACAATTTACAGAGACAAAGCAAAGGGCTGCTGGGTTTCGTCGTGTCGATTCAAAGATGCGAGCGGCACACCAAAGCGAACAACCAAACGAGGTTTCAAAACAAAAGAAGCAGCAGAGGAATGGGAACGAAGACTCAAATCCGAGGCAAATATCAGAACCTTGACCCTCTCAGAGTTCTTCAGAGTGTATACCCGCGATATCAGGCCAACAGTCGCCGCGAGCACTTGGGAAAATAAAGTCGCTATCTTCAAGGACAAAATCGAACCTTATCTGGGAGCAACATTCATCGAAGAGCTCTCGACTCAAGACATACTGCTCTGGCAAGACCTCATGCGATCCATGCGTAGAAAAGATGGCTCTCGCTATTCACCGACCTATCTCAGAACTATCAACAACCAACTCGATGCGATCCTGAATCATGCGGCCAACTTCTATCGGCTCGAGCGAAACCCCATGAAAGGGCTTCGCAAGATGGGAAAGAAGAAGGCCAAGGAGATGAGCTTCTGGACGAAAGCAGAGTACCTCACCTTCGCGAAGCAGATCGAGGACGACCCTATTGCACACTGCGCGTTCGAGATTCTCTACTGGTGTGGATTGCGCTTGGGAGAGCTGCTCGCGCTCACGGGCGACGATATCGACTTCAATCGAGGCGTCATCATGGTGAGAAGGGGCATTTCAAAGGTCGGAAATCACTACGAGATGAGCTTGCCCAAGACAAGTACCTCCCGACGCGTGATCCAGATGCCTCCGTTCCTCGAAGAGGAGCTGAGTGCGGTGATGTATCTCAAGGGCATCCAGCCGCACGAGCGCATCTTCCCCTTCACACATGACAAGATGCGAAAGCAGATGCAAGCGGCCACCGAGAGGGCTGGGCTTCCCAGAATCCGCGTACACGACCTGCGCCACAGCCACGTTTCGCTTCTCATCGACCTTGGATTCCCGGCTCCAGCGATCGCAGAGAGGATAGGACACTCCTCGATCTCGGTCACCTACACCTACGCCCACCTCTTCCCAACAAGGCAGCATGACATATCCAATGCGCTTGAAGCGGAAGGAGGAATGCGATGAGCTGTCCGAAGGAAGCACGGAAAAGGTCAAAGACGATCACATTCTGGCTCACGCCGGGACAGGCTGCCGAGATCGACGAGCTGGTGCGACTGAGCGGACTCACGAAGCAGGACTACCTCACGAGGCGGGCACTCGACAAGCAGGTAATCGTCGTTCCGAGCAGCCGCGTGGTGAAGTCCCTCAAATGCTACGCAGAGCGGATCGCGAACAAGTTGGATGCGCTTACGATCCCGACCCAGCTCGACGATGACATCCTTCTCGACGAGGTCAGATGGCTATCAGCTCTCATGGCCGCTTTCGCCAGGTACGGCGAGGAGGACTTCGATGCCGTGGAGAGGATCCTGGATCTCGAAAGGGAGTAACGAGCCACGAGGAAACCATCTCGCAATTACTTGAATCATGCGTTTCCTGTGAATAAGTGACTATGCGGGACTTAGCGGGACTTAGCGGGACTATGCGGATCTCTCTCGTGCACACGCAATCCTCCTTGCGTCTATGATCGTCTCAGACGACGAAAGCAGGAAGGATTGCCAGCCAAGCATCGAATAACGAAGACATAGATTGTCAGAAGGTTCTCGCGTACCGTCATCGGAAATTGTGGATTTCCATCCCTCGTGATGACGCTCTGATGACGCGAAACGAGAGCTTTAAATGGATGCAACAGCGCTCTGAGCGGGGCGTTCTGGTAGTGGTATGCCGTTTTCCGCTATTCCCACTCGATAAAACAATAGTGCTCCATTTTTACGATTTCGTCCTTGTTTTATC
>UQNZ01000003.1 GCA_900542525.1 uncultured Eggerthella sp. | reverse complement strand
CATCACGCTCCCCCGGAGCCCGCCTTTCCGCTTGCCGCGCCATCCGATGCGATCATCATCGGCTTCAACGTGCGCCCCACGGGCAAGACCCGCGAAGTGGCTACGCGCGAGAAGGTCGATATTCGTCTGTATCGTGTTATCTATCAAGCGATCGAAGACATCAATGCGGCACGTGTTGGCCTGCTTTCGCCTGATATCGTCGAAGAAGATACGGGTATCGCGGAAGTACGTGAGACCTTCAAAGTGCCCAAGGTGGGCGTTGTTGCTGGTTGCTACATCGTTGAAGGTGAGATCAGTCGCGATGATTCTGTGCGTATCGTACGTGATGGCACCGTTATCTATGAAGGTGAGATCGAAAGCTTGCGTCGTTTCAAAGACGATGTTAAGAGTGTTGCTCGTGGTTATGAATGCGGTATTGGTATCGCAGGCTACCAGGACATCAAGATCGGCGATCACATCGAAGGTTATCGTGTGGTCGAGGTCGAGAGAACGGAATAATCATGAAGCAATCTTCATCGAATAGAAGGGTGAATGAACAGGCGCGCGAAGTGCTCGCCGAGATATTGCTCTTCGAGATCTCCGATCCGCGCCTTGATATGGTTACCATCACGGGTGTTGAGGTGAGCTACGATCGTTCGGTCGCTAACGTATACTATTCGACCGAGCCTTCGCGCTACACGGAAGTGGCTCAGGCCTTCAATGCGGCAGCAGGGCGCATCCGTTCGCTCATGGCGAAGAAGCTTTCCTGGCGCGTTGCGCCTGAACTGCGTTTTCACTTGGATGAAAGCGTTGATAACGCGCAGCGCATCGCTGAAGTTCTAAAGGGCGATGCTGCGCGCAACGCAAGCGATAGTGCCGAAGATCCTGTGGAAGGCTAAGTCGTGCTTACGCCGCAATCCAATACTACACTCGAGGAGATCGCACGCTTCATAGAAGCGCATGATACCTTCGCGATCTGCGGGCATGTGAACCCTGATGGCGATTGCTTGGGAGCTGGGCTCGCTCTTGAGCACGGGTTGCGTGCGCTCGGCAAGCAGGTAACGGGTCTTTTGGCAACGGGGGAGCCGGTCGAAGAAAAGCTGGGCTTTCTTCCCGGACTGGAAAACCTTGTACCTGCGAAAGATTTCACCGCTGAAGTCGAGGTGTTCATCGCAGTCGATGTTCCTAATGCGGAGCGCTTGAAAGATGCGGCGGTGGTGCATGATCGCGCCAAGCATCATATTACGATCGACCATCATGCCTCGAAAACTTCGATGGCAGAACTTAATTATGTCGATCCCGATTCCGCTTCAGCGAGCGATCTGGTCTGGGAGCTTTTGAAGCTTCTGAACGCTACGGGCGAAGAACAGGCGCTCTGTGCGCTCACGGGCATCATGACCGATACAGGACGCTTCTCTTACCAGAATGTGAATCCTACGTGCTTTATCCATGCAGCTGAGACCGTTGAAGCAGGTGCGGAGCCGAACCTTATCGCACGAGAGTTCTTCCAAAGCCGCTCGCTTCCTTCACTTCGTCTTGAGCAACTCATGCTCTCGCGCATGATGTTCTTCTGCGGTGGTGCATTCGTGTTCTCCTATCTGAAGGACGCGGATTTTGAGGAACAGGGTGCTATCCGTGATGATGCCGAGATCCTTATCGATATCTTGCGCGGTATCGGCGGTGTGCGTGTTGCGCTCATCTTGAAGGAGAACGGCAAAGGCGAGATTCGCGGAAGCTTGCGTGCGAAGGATGAGACCGATGTGGCTCAGATCGCACGCGATTTTGGGGGCGGCGGTCACAAGGCTGCAGCGGGGCTTACCTACCACAAGTCGCTTGCAGATGCGCTCGTTGAAGTTCCGGGCGATGTCATCGAGACCTGCTTTCCTGAAGATGCTGAAGCAGAAATCGAACGTTTGCAGATCCTCATCCGATCTTTGCGGGAAGAGCTTGATGGCTAAGCGCGGCTCGTCAGGATTATCGCTTCTTCTCGCGATCGATAAACCAAAAGGAATGACCTCGCACGATGTGGTCAATCGCGTGCGCCGCGTATTCGGCGAGAAGCGCGTCGGGCATATGGGAACGCTCGATCCGCTTGCATCGGGCGTGCTGTGCGTGGCAGTTGGTCCAGCTACGCGCCTTGATGCCTTCATGAGCGGTCACAACAAGACCTACGTTATGGATATCGCATTCGGATGTGCGACCACAACCGATGATGCGGAAGGCGAAGTGATCTCTCGAGGCGATACTCCCAGTGATCTTTCAAATGAGCAGGTTGCACGTGAGATCGTTGCGTCTCTGGTGGGTAAGGGCAAGCAGCTTCCGCCCGTCTATTCTGCTGTGAAGGTGAACGGACAGAAGTCCTATGTGGCAGCACGCAAGGGTAATGTGATCGATCTGAAGCCGCGTGACTTTGAAGTGTTCAGCGCAACGCTGCTCTCCGTAGAAAAAAGGCCACTTGGTGAACTGCTTCCTGCTGCCCAAGATGAAAATGCATTGGTACCTGTCTGGCGGGTGTCGATGGAGGTTTCGGGCGGAACTTACATGCGCTCGATCGCGCGTGATCTGGGCAAGCGTATCGGTTGCGGTGCTTTTGTGGCTGAATTGCAGCGTAGCGCGCTCGATGCAGTTTCGATCGAAGAGTGCATTTCGCTCGAGTATCTTGAAACCTTCGAGGGCGACCCAGCAAGCGTTGCGGCCGATCCGTTGCGTATGCTGCCATATCGTTATGCGTTCGTGCGTGATGCCAAGCTCATGCGTAAGATCGACAACGGTACGCCGATCCCGCCAGAGAAGCTTTCGCTCAACATCCCGCTCACTTATATCAGTCGTGATGACTTTTGTTGTACCACTCAGGTCTTTCCTTCGTCTGATCCTTGTTTTGAGGGCGAGACGGTGGCTCTTCTTGTCGATAATCATATTAAAGCGCTCTATCGGTTCGATGAATCGAAAGGGCAGCTGTGTGCTCAGTGCATCTTTTCTCTAGGAGTTGAACGTGGCTCAAATCTATAACATCGATGAATCATTCGACTATTCTCTCTTCGACAACGCTTCTTGTGCGTTCGGCGTGTTCGATGGCGTGCATAAGGGGCATCGCTATCTGCTTGAATGCGCCCGTGAAACGGCACAGAAAGATAACGGGACGAGCATTGCGCTCACTTTCGACATCGATCCCGATGAGCTCTTTCATGCCGATCGTCTGAAGAAGCTCATGAGCAACGAGCAGCGTATCGAGATGCTCACGCGCAGTGGGGTGGATGCGGTTGCGGTCCTTCATTTCACACGCGAGTTTGCGGCTTTGAGCCCGCTTGATTTCTTGGAACAGACCTTCAAGGGGTTCGTTCCTGCACACTTGCACGTGGGGCTGGATTTCCATTTCGGCGCAAAAGCAGCAGGAAGTGTGGCTGACCTAGGGGAGTGGGCTGCAAGGAATATCTGCCATATCGATGCGCACAATCTTCAGAGTGAAGATGGCCTACCCATCACTGCTACGCGTATTCGTAACCTGCTCGCTGAACACGATCTAGTAGAGGCAGAGCGCTTGCTCGGTCGTCCTTTTTCCATCACTGATGAAGTGCAGCCTGGACGCGGCGAAGGCATGGATATGGGCTTCAGCACCGCAAACCTCATCGTGCCGACGAACAGGCAGACGCTTTCCGAGGGCGTGTATGGCGGTTATGCCTACGTGAATGGGACCAAGTATCGCGCTGCTATTGCAGTGGGTGTTTCGCCCGTGTTCGAGGATAAGACCAAGGCAACCATGGAAGTGCACATTCTCGATTTCAACCAGGATATCTATGGGGATCAGATCACAGCTGAGTTCGTCGAATACATTCGCCCGATGATCAAGTTCGATTCTGTGGACGAGCTCATCAAGACCATCCTTGCCAACATTGAGCACGTCCGCACTACCTTACCCCTCGATTAGATAGCAAACTACCCGGTCGTTCGTCATCAATGCCGTCGCCTCAAGGGGCGTACGCCTGAGGGGTGGTTGGGTCGACCCGCTTTCGCTGTTCGCTTGCCTTAATCAGGCAAGCTCATACGCTTCGCTCCTTCGAACAACCTATTACTATTGAAGAGTGTGGACTCAGAGTCGTCCAACCACCCCACAGGCTCCGCCCCTTAGGGCAACGACAACCCTGAAAGACTAGCCTCTTTTTTGATCCCAGCGGCGAAAAGGCTCATAGGCAAATCCGAGCAGCGAGAAGATCTTGCCGATCAGGTGGTCTTCCATATCTTGCACGGTTGTTTGTCCTCCGTAATAAGTAAGGAGCGGCGGCACGATACTCACGGTTGGAAGCGTTGAAAGATAGCTCAGGTTTTTCAGATGGATAGGGCTTAAGGGGCTTTCGCGCGCGACCAAGATGAGCGGGCGCTTCTCCTTGATGGTCACATCTGCTGCGCGCAAGAGCAGGTTATCGGCGTATCCGCTTGCTATACCTGCTACCGTCTTCATGCTGCAAGGGATGATGATCATAGCATCCACCTCGAACGATCCGCTTGAGATGCTGGCATCGAAGGCGGTGGGCTCATGATAGACGTGAACAAAGCGCTTGAAGGGGTTCGCAAGGTTAGTCGTATCGGTTGTGGCTATGTCTGAGGAATCTTCATACGTCTCATTCTTGTCGGGCAGTTCATACGAGGCGGTCAGAAGCGCTGAATCTGAAACCACCAGATGAATCTCAACATCATCTTGCGCACGAAGTGCTTCAAGAAAGCGGAGTGCGAGCGGACTTCCGCTCGCACCACTGATTCCGACAACGATCCGCTTCATGTTCGTGCCCTAGCCTTCGTAGTCAGGGACCCATTTGTGGGGATCGAGCTTCATGAACTGCGCGCGCTGGAAACGGTCCTTTTGGTCGTAGGGTACCGTGCAGTCGAAGATGACCTTCGTTGCGATGCCATGATCACGAATGGAAGGGGACATGGTGGGATCGTTCGACGGATCGAGCGGATGGGTACGCACGCCGGGAATGGTGATGATATCAGCATCCCCCTGGAAACGGGTGTTCATGGCCCACAGCACATCATTCATGTCGAAGGGATCTACATCTTCATCGACGAGGAATACATGCTTGAGCTCGCTGAATGCGGAAAATGCGAGCAGAGCCATCTGGCGTTGGCGGCCTTCATCGGAAGGCTGCTCTTTGCGCACCTGCAATATCGCCATGAACTTACCGCCACCCGGGCTTGCGCAGTAGACATTTTTCAGACGACCAGGCATGGCGGCTTCGATCAGCTGGATGATGCTCGCTTCAGTGGGAATGCCAGCAAGGGAAACGTGCTCTTCGGAAGGGCCGATGCAAGTTTGCATGATGGGGTCCTTGCGCGTGGTAACCGCCTTCACTTTGATGACAGGAAGCGAAGGGTTGGCAGGTCCTGTGTAACCGGGGAATTCCGGCATGGCCTTGCCAGAATGGGTGTTCTGATCTTCTTCCACGCGCTTTCCGGGGATCAGCTCGCCTTCGATCACGTATTCAGCGTGACCGATGCAATGCTCGTCGATGGTAAGACAGTCCACGAGACCTACGCCTTCGCCGCGCAGCGCACCTGCGATGGTGAGCTCGTCGTAGCCGAGCGGGGTCGAAGGCGGTTCGAAGCAAGTAGCAAGCTCGATCGCAGGATCGACGCCGATACTGATCGAGATGGGTAACGGACGCCCGAGCTTCTCAGCCTTTTCGTAGAATGCGCCGATGTGACGAGCGCCTGGAACCATGTAGATGGAGATCTCATCGGGGCTTTGCAGGCATAAACGATGGATGGTCACATCATGCTCGCCCGTTTCAGGGTCGGTGGCATAGCACAGACCGAATGTGATATAAGGGCCTGCGTCTTCGGGGGTGTTGGTGGGCGCTGGTACCAGCTTGCGCACATCGAAACCTTCTTCGGTTGCTAGATGCACGACTTCCTGGCACTGTGCTTCGCTCTCATCCAGATAGCGCGGTGCGATGGGGTTGTTCAAGGCTTCATTCAGCGCATACGCAACGCGGTCGGGCTCAACACCGATCAGATGTGCCGCACGCTTGCGACTTGCAAGAAGCCCGATCAATACGTGCGCATCGGGATGGCCTTTGATGTTGTTGAAGATCATGGCAGGACCAGTCTTGGTGGGGCGCTCGACCGTTCCGCCTGAACCGATGTAGCGATACACACCGCAAAGCTCAGCGGTAGGATCGACCTCAACATCAGTTTCGATCAATTCTCCTGGTTGGGTCTTCAGATAATCGATTGCGCTTCTTAAGTCGTGGATCTTGTTCATGGCGTGCCTTTCTGTGCGGAAGGGTTTGCGGGTCATTTCGCGGGTGAATAGGAAGCTCGGAGCTTATGGTTGGTTGGAGCTAGGAGCGAGCCGTTCAAGAAGGATGCTTGCAACTTCCTGGCCAAGGGTGGCGCTTGCTTGAATATCTTCGGGGGTGGCGTTGTCTTTATGGATGCCGCAGATGCAGCACACCGTGGTATTGAGCGCAGTGGCAAGCGTTTCAGCTACCGTGCGAGCAACGAATTCATCCTTGTGTCCGAGACGATTGAGCACTGAAGAGGTGGCGCTTGTGCCTTCACCAGTGAGCGAAGCGCGCGCTTCGGCGAGCACAACGCTGCCGATGTGGGGTTCATCGCCTCCCGAAACGCACACCACCATGCAAGCACCCAAGTGCTCGATTGACACAGCGACCGTGCCGAGCGCGTGTTCGAAGGAGAAACGATCCACCGCCAACAACCCCTCCCCAAGTGTTGCGGATTTGAAGTAGGTCAGAGTGCCTGCGATACACTAGAATATGACCTACCAAGCACTATAAAGTATCCTGCGAAAGAGTGAAAGAACCCCATGCCGTCATTTTCTGAAGAAGACATTCGTCAGATTCGCGAAGCGAACGATCTAGTCGAGCTCTTCAGCGAACGCACGCGTGTCCAGCGAAGAGGCCGCGATTATTGGTGCTGCTGTCCCTTTCACCAGGAAAAGACCCCTTCATGCAAGATCGATCCTTCCACGCAAACCTGGCACTGCTTCGGGTGTGGCGAAGGGGGAGATGCAATCACCTACATCGAGAAGCTCGACGATGTGGGATTCGTTGACGCGCTGCGTTTCCTGGCGCGCCGAGCGGGCATCGAGTTGAAGGAGACTGAAACCGATCGTAAGAACCAGACCAAACGTGCCCGCCTGCGCGATATCTGTCATGAGACCGCATCGTTCTATCACGCGTTGCTCATGCGCGATCCTTCACCTGAAGCACAGGCAGCGCGCGACTATCTGTCTGGGCGCGATCTGGGCGGGAATGTGCCGAAAACATGGAACTTGGGGTTTGCGCCAGGAAGACGGCGGTTGGTGACACATCTCACTTCGTTGGGGTTCAGCGAAGCAGAGATGGTCGAAGCGAACGTGGCCGTGAGAAGCCGCAACAACTTCGGTGCACAGGATCGCTTCTTCGATCGCGCCATGTTTCCCATCAACGATGTGAAGGGCGAGTGCATCGCGTTCGGTGGTCGTGTTATCGGCGAAGGTGAGCCGAAGTATCTCAACACTGGCGAAACGCCGCTCTTTCACAAGTCCGAAGTGCTCTATGGTCTTGATAAGGCAAAAGCCGCAATGGCTTCCACAGGTGTAGCGGTTATCGTTGAAGGCTACACCGATGTGATCGCACTACATGAAGCGGGTTTCACCAATGCAGTGGCAACGCTGGGTACTTCGCTCACGCGCCAGCACATTCGTATTCTTTCGCATCACGCGAAATCCAAGATCGTCTATCTCTTCGACGGCGATGCTGCAGGCCAGCGTGCCGCTGATCGCGCACTCGAGTTCATCGATTCGAGCATGACCCCAGAAGCGGGCATCATGCGCATCGATCTCTTTGCCGCCACCATTCCCGATGACCAAGACCCCGCTGAATACGTGAAAGCTGCGGGCGCTGAGGCGATGCAAGCGTTGCTTGACAATGCGCAGCCGCTGCTCAAATACGGCATCGATCGGCGCATCGATCGCTATGACCTCACGCGCCCTGAAAACAAGGTACGGGCGATCCAAGATGCCGTTGCTGTGCTCGCGCCTATCAAGGAGTCGATGCTCGCGAACGAATATGCGGTCTATATTGCAAGCAAGGTCCATGTGGCGGAAGCGCTCGTTATCGATGAACTTGCCAAAGTCCGCGCGCCACGCACCTATGAAGACCGCAGCACGGAAGTGGCACCTGCGCCCGCGCCTGTGCGGAGGCAGTTGAGTGGCCCAGAGCTCAATCGCTTGCGGAGCGAACGTGAGTTCTTGAGCTTGATCGCGCAAAACCCAGCTATGGCACCCGATTTTCTGAGTACGCTCACGCAGACGAATTGGCATGAGAACGTTCATGAGCAGCTCGCACAGCTTCTTGTTGATCTTCTGTCAGAGAACCCGATCATCACAGTGTCCGACCTTATCTTCACCGCACAGCAGAAGAGCCCTTACGCCTCGCGCGTGCTCACCTCTTCGGTGGTGCAGGGAACCACTCCGGCATTCGATTCGCTTACTTATCTTGCGCGCGAATTGCAGATCGGCGATCTTGAGCAGACGATCGAGGAGATGACCGCCCAGCTCAAACTCTCGGAGAGTTTGAGTGCAGAAGAGCGTGACGAACTCTTCAAGACGATCGTGGTCATCCAGAACGATCTCAACGCGTTGCGCAGTCGTCATATCGCTTCGAAAATCACATAATGGCGATAACTTCTTGCTATACTTCAAGCGAACGAACGGCGCTCTTCGCGCATGCAGTCTGATTCACGTACTAGTTTGAGAAAGGCACTTCCTTTGAGAACATTGAAGATCGTAACCGCTCCTGATCCTAGCTTGCAGGCAATCTGCGAACCGTGTGATCCAAGCGATAAATCCCTGAAAAAGCTCGCTCAGCGTATGGCGGCAACCATGTATAAGAACAACGGCTGTGGGCTTGCAGCCCCTCAGGTGGGCATCTTGAAGCGTCTTGTGGTCATCGACTGCGGAGACCCTGAAGACGACCCCGATCCCATCTACCTTATCAATCCCGAGATCATCGCGCTCGAAGGAGAGCCAGAACTGGGGGGAGAAGGCTGTCTTTCGCTTCCGGGCATCAGTGTGAACGTAGCGCGCCAGCCGTTTGCGCGCGTGCGCTATTTCGATCTCGACGGCGATGAATGCATCGTCGAGGGTGATGGTTTGCTCGGTCGTTGCCTGCAGCACGAGATCGATCACTTGGACGGTAAGACGCTCTTCGAAGCATGCAGCCCGATCGATAAGGTTCAAGCGCTGCGAGAATACCAAGATGCTCTTGCACGCGGCGCAAAGCCCGGTGAAGTTGAATAGAGAGCGGAAGGAAGGCGCGGGTATGCGAATCGTTTTCATGGGAACTCCTGCATTTGCTGCGACCATCCTCGATCAGCTGGCGCAGAGCTATGAGGTGGTGGGTGTGTTCACGCAACCCGATGCGATCCGTTCTCGAGGGAAGAAGCTCGAACCAAGCCCCGTGAAACGAACTGCGCTTTCTCATGAGATCCCGGTGTTCGAATACGCCACGTTCAAAGACAACGATGCCTTCGGCCAGCTTGAAGGCTTGGCTCCCGATGTTATCTGCGTTGCTGCCTACGGTGTGCTCTTGCCCAAAGAGGTCATCGACCTGCCGCCTTACGGTTGTTTGAACGTGCACGGGTCGCTCTTGCCTTGTTGGCGTGGGGCAGCGCCTATCGAACGCGCCATCCTTGCAAACGATGCTGAGGTTGGGGTGTGCATCATGCAGATGGAAGCTGGTCTTGATACGGGTGCGTATTGTCACGAACAGAAGCTTCCTTGTGGAGATCTTTCTGCCCCTGAACTTACCGATAGTCTTGCTGATCTGGGCGCACAAGCACTCTTGGAGGTGCTCGCTGATCTGAAGGACGGTTCGCTCGAATGGACCATCCAGGATGAATCGCTGGTCACCTATGCGCAAAAGATCGAGAAGGGTGAGCTCGATATTGCTCCGGAGATGAGCGCAAATGAAGCATTACTCAAGATCCGCGCGTCAAGCGAGAACCATCCTGCGAAATGCTCGATCGGCGGCAAAGATGTTACGGTCGTCTCGGCTACGTTGGCAGACTCTGGCGCTGATGCGCCGCAAACGATCGAGCAGATCGAAGCTGGTCAGGTCCTTTTCGTTGCGAAGCGCCTCTACCTTGGTTTCTCCGATGGCGCACTTGAGCTCATGTGTGTCCACCCTAGCGGAAAGAAACAGATGAGTGCGCGCGATTTTGCTGCAGGCTTGCAGGGTGTGAAGCGCGGAGAAGTTCGCTGGGGCGTCTATGGTAACTAAGCATCGCCGCACCTCAGCTCCTTCAACTGCTACGCCCGCACGCAAGGCTGCGCTTGAACTGGTGCGTAGATCGCGTGAATCTCATCAGTTCCTCTCTGCTTTTGCTCCGCACGTGCTAGGATCAGCCTCGCTCGAAGGCGCCGATAAGGCCTTTGCCCGCTTGCTTGCTCAAGGCGCACTTTCGCTCCAGGTTACGCTCGATGCGCTCATAAACGAGGTGCTGCGCACGCCGCGCGACATACAGGATGATGTGCGCGATGCGCTGCGCATCTCCGCCTACGAAATCATCTATCTGCATAAGGAAGACCACGCAGCGGTCGATCAAGGGGTCGAACTCGTGCGTTCGTTCGCGCCGCGCGCTACTGGCGTTGCGAACTATGTATTGCATCGCATCGTTGAAGCGAAGGAGCGCTTTCCAGAAGGTGATCCTGAAACTTCGCTTGAAGCTGCTGCGCGCTTCTACGGTTTTCCTGAATGGTTGGCAGTAGCGATCAAGAAGGATATCGGCACGCGCAATGCGATCGCGCTCATGGCGCGTTCGCTCGAGCCAGCGCCAGTCTACTTTTCTGCGAATGAGCTTTCAGCCTCGCACGATGAGATCGCGCGCTTGCTTGAGACAAGCGGTATCGAATTCAACACGCATCACTCGCTTGCGGCAGAAGCGTATGAAGCTAATCTTATCTTCGAGCTGGCGCATCGTGGCGATGTAGGTTCTGTGGCGTTCGGTGCGCTGTTGCACGATGAGCAGGTCATCGTTTCGGACGCTTCTGCACAGAGCATCGTCATGCGTGCAGTGGAGGTTTTGCCGAAGGATGCTTGCCTGCTCGAGATCGGTGCAGGCAGAGGAGTGAAGACCTTGCTCTTCCAGAGCGAATGTTCGCGCCACGATATCCAACTAGCTGAATATGATGCGCTCGATCTTTCAGCAAAGAAGCTGAGCGTGCTCGAAGAGCGCGTGGCGAAGGCGGGGGGCAACATCGTTTCTGTCATGGCTCACGATGCGACCAAGCCTCTTCCCGTAGCCAATGAAGCCTTCGACCTCATCTTCATCGATGTTCCTTGCACGGGGCTGGGAACCTTGCGTCGCCACCCCGAGATCAAGGCACGCCTTCACAAAGAAGATACTAAGAAGCTTTCCATAACCTCTCAGGCGATGCTTGCGCAAGCTGCTCCAAAGGTGAAGCCAGGCGGGCATCTCATGTTCGCCACGTGCACCATCCTGAAAGAGGAGAACGAGAAGACGGTCAGGCGCTTCCTTGCTTCACCTGCGGGTTCCGCATTCGAGATCGTGCCCATCGGGACGAAAGGCACACTGTTCTTCAAAACGCCCTTCGATGTTGGCGCCGACCTTCATTTCGCAGCGTTGCTCCAGAAAAAGCGCTAGACCGCGCTCGGCGTGCGTGCTTTAATGAAATAAGTCCTTTAATGGCGGTACAGAGAGACCGACAAGGCGTGAAACCTTCACAAGGCGAATAACCTTACCGTAGGCACTTCAAGTGCCGGTCTTCTGTGCGCACTCGAACAGATAAGGGGAGTGTATGCAGCGAAGCGAAACCAACCAAACCTGCGTGATGGACGAGGATGAGATCGAACGCACCCTTGTGCGCATGGCGCATCAGATCCTTGAGCAAAATAAGGGGTGCGAGAACCTCGCGCTCGTGGGAATCCTTACTCGTGGCGATATCCTTGCCCGCAAACTTGCCGGCATCATCTATAACATCGAAGGAGTTCGCGTTCCGGTGGGATCGCTCGACATCAGCTTCTATCGCGATGATGCCTCGATTTCGAACCTGCCTCAACTTCACGGAACCGATATCCTGTTCAATATCGACAACAAGACCATCGTGCTGGTGGACGATGTGCTCTTCACAGGGCGCACGATTCGCGCTGCACTCGATGCCCTCATGGATTTCGGGCGGCCGGCGCGCATTCAGCTTGCCATCCTGGTCGATCGCGGTCACCGCGAACTTCCGATCCGCGCCGATTTCGTGGGTAAGAACATCCCGTCTTCCTTAAACGAGAATGTTCGCTTGCGCCTGAAGGATATCGATGGCTATTCTTGCGTGACCATTTCGCCGATCGAGCCAGGCAAGCGCATCGGTTCTGCGCCGGTCGGGGGTGAGTAGCGCATGTTCGATCACAAGAACCTGCTCTCTATCGATGAGCTTTCTGCTGAAGATATCATGACGGTGCTCACCTATGCCAAAACCTTTGAAGAGGTGAACGAGCGACCGATCAAGAAGGTGCCAGCACTCCGCGGCAAGACTATCTGCAACCTGTTCCTCGAACCTTCAACACGTACGCGCGGATCGTTCGAGCTAGCCGAGAAGCGTCTTTCTTGCGACACGATCAACGCAGGTGGTTCGGCATCTTCTACGGTGAAGGGCGAGAGCCTTGTCGATACGGTCAAGACGCTCGATTCCATGAAGGTCGATATGTTCGTTGTGCGCCATAAGTATGCAGGCACGCCTTACATGGTCTCGCAGCATACCAATGCGGCCGTGATCGATGCGGGTGATGGTAAGCATCAGCACCCCACGCAAGCGCTGCTCGATCTCTACACTATCTGGAAAGAGAAGGAATCGTTCGAAGGTCTCAAGGTGGGCATCGTGGGAGATATCGTGCATTCGCGCGTGGCGGGTTCGCTCGTTCCTGCACTTGCGAAGCTTGGCGCAGAGGTTTACCTGATCGCGCCTGCTACCATGCTGCCTGCATCGCCTGAAGTGCTCGGGGTTGCGCGCGTGTATGCGAGTCTGGATGAAGCGCTTCCCGAGCTCGACGTGGTCTATATGCTGCGCATCCAGATGGAACGCCTCGAAGAGGCACCGTTTCCTAGCTTGCGTGAATACAACTTGCTCTATGGTCTTACCAAAGAACGCGAAGGACTCATGAAGCCAGGCGCGATCATCTGCCACCCTGGGCCGATCAATAGAGGCGTTGAGCTCGACAGCTACATGGCCGACGGCAGCCGTTCGGTCATCACCGATCAAGTATTTTCAGGAGTGTGCGTGCGTATGGCGCTCATCTACCTGCTTTTAGGAGGGGCGAACGATGGATTATCTGCTTAAAGGCGTGCGTGCGATCGATCCGGCTATCGGGCTGGATGCGAAGCGTGACATTCTTGTGGAAGACGGTGTTATCGCGCGTGTGGAAGAGACGATCGAGCCAGCCGAAGGCGTGAAGATGCTCGAGAGAGAAGGCTCTTTGGCTTTTCCTGGGTTCGTGGACGTGCATGTGCATCTGCGCGATCCCGGGTTCGAATACAAAGAGACCATCGAAACTGGTACCGCTGCGGCAGCGCATGGCGGCTTTACGGATATCTGTTCGATGGCGAACACGAATCCTGTTACCGATGAAGCGGCGATCATCGATTACGTGATCGAGAAGGCTCGATCGGCGGGACATTGCACGGTTCATCCGGCAGGTGCGTGCACGAAGGGTCTTGAAGGTGCTTCACTTGCCGAGATGGGCGACATGGTCGCGCATGGGGCAGCAGCATTTACCGACGATGGCCGGGGCATTCAAGATGCAGGCATGATGCGCCGCGTGATGGATTACGCCAAGATGTTCGATCGTGTGGTAATGAGCCACTGTCAGGATGAAGGCTTGGTGGGTAAGGGGCAGGTGAACGAAGGGCCTGTTTCGACCAAGCTTGGGCTTGCTGGCTGGCCAGCGGCAGGCGAAGAGGTCCAGATCCAGCGCGATATCGCTCTTTCCGAGTTGACAGGTTGTCCGATCCATATTCAGCATCTCACCACGAAGAAGGGTCTCGATCTGGTGCGCGAAGGGAAAGCGCGTGGAGTGAAGGTTACCTGCGAAGCAACGCCTCATCACCTGGTACTCTGCGATGAGGATATCACTGAAACCTACGATACGAACCTGAAGATGAATCCGCCGCTGCGCAGCAAGGCCGATAACGCAGCGCTCATCGAAGCAGTGGTCGACGGTACGGTCGATGTGATCGCGACCGATCATGCTCCGCACGCGGCATTCGAGAAAGAGCGTGAATTCGAGCTTGCGCCGTTCGGCATCACCGGGCTTGAGACGTCATTCGGTCTGGTGAACACCTATCTCGTGAAGCCAGGGCATATCGATTATGCGCGCTTGGTCGAGCTCATGGCCATTCACCCGCGCGATATACTGCGCATTCCGCAGGTCACGCTTGAGGTGGGAAGCCCGGCCGATATCACGGTGGTCGATCCGAACCTTGCCTGGACAGTCGAAGCGCAAGATATGTGCTCGAAATCGCTCAATTCACCCTTCATCGGCTATGAGCTTATGGGTAAACCGACCGATGTGGTGTGCAAGGGCAAGCTCACGCTTGAAGCAGGCAATGTGTGCGCCTAGGCGCATCCGTTCTTCTATAATGGTTTCACTCTCAAACGCGCGATGAGGAGCTTGTATGTGCGAAACTCTTCAACGAAGCGGTACGGTGTTAGCTAACAGGAAGCTCACTGATACCCTCTTCGTACTCGATATCGAATCGCCCGATGTGGCTGCTGCCATACAGCCGGGGCAGTTCATCCATGTCAAGATCCCTGGCATGGACGATCATATCCTGCGCCGCCCGTTCTCGGTCTATCAAGTCGATGCGCACGCCGGCGCCATGAGCGTGCTCTATCAGTGTGTGGGATATGGTACCGATCATCTTTCCCGCCTTGAAGCGCCGTTCACTATCGATATCATCGGGCCAGTGGGCAACCGCTGGGAAACCTCGGAGGGTCAACGGGTCCTGCTCGTTGCTGGTGGCGTGGGTGCGGCGCCGCTCTTCATCTTCGCTGAACAGCTTGTTTCCGCTGGCAAAGAAGTGGATGTGGTGTTAGGTGCGCAAACAAAAGATGCGCTTGTGGCGCGTGAGGCCTACACGGCAGTGCTTGGGCGTGAACCGTATTGCGCTACCGACGATGGTACCTATGGCTATCACGGTTTCTGCACCGGCGTGGTGAACGAGCTGCTCCAGACGAAGTCCTACGATCTTGTTGCCTGTTGTGGCCCTGAACCTATGATGAAATCGCTTTGTGCGATCACGAGCGCCAAGAATATTCCTACGGCAATCTCTCTTGAGAAGCGTATGGCTTGCGGGATCGGTGCGTGCCTTTCGTGCGTGGTGGCAACCACCGAAGGCTTCAAGCGCTCCTGCGTTGATGGTCCGATCTTCGATGCCGCGAAGGTGGTGTGGTAAATGAGCGTGAATATGCAGGTTTCCCTGGGCGGGCTTCTCATGAAGAACCCGGTCACCACCGCATCGGGCACGTTCGCTTCGGGGAAGGAATATGCCCAGTTCTTCGACGTGAGCCGTCTTGGAGCGATCACTACGAAAGGGCTCTCGCTGAATGGCTGGGCAGGCAACGATACCCCCCGCATCGCTGAGACCCCTTCGGGCATGCTCAACTCCATCGGGCTTCAAAACCCTGGTGTGGCGGCGTTCGTGGAAAAGGATCTCCCTTGGTTGCGTGAGACCGACACGCAGGTCATCGTGAATGTTTCAGGGCATTCAGTTGCTGAGTATCAGAGCGTGGTCGAGGCGCTCGAGGCGCACGAGGGTGTTGATGCCTACGAGATCAACATCTCTTGTCCGAACGTCGATTGCGGTGGACTTACTTTCGGCACCGATCCGAAGGTCGCTCACGAAGTGGTGAGTGCTTGTCGCGCGCAAACGCAAAAGCCGCTCATCGTGAAGCTTTCGCCCAATGTTACCGATATCACCGAGATCGCGCGCAGCGTCGAAGACGCGGGTGCCGATGCGGTTTCGCTCATCAATACGCTTCTGGGCATGGCGGTCGATCCTTACAAACGCAAGCCTATTCTTGCACGTGGGGTAGGAGGGCTTTCCGGTCCTGCGGTCAAGCCAGTTGCGTTGCGTATGGTATGGGAAGTGTATAAGGCACTTGATATTCCTGTGCTCGGCATGGGTGGTATCACCTGCGGGCTTGATGCGATCGAATTCATGCTTGCTGGTGCCAGTGCAGTTGCGGTAGGAACTGCTAACTTCATGAATCCTCAAGCTGCACTCGAAGTGGTGAGCGGTATTGAGGCATACTGTATCCAAGAAGGCATCAACGACGTTAATGAATTGATTGGAGCTTTGAATTGTTAAACTTCGAAACGCTGCCCGAATCTGAGCGCATCATCGTAGCGCTCGATTGCGGGGCAGATGAAGCACTTGCTCTTGCTCATGCTCTTAAAGGGAAGGCCTCTTGGCTTAAGGTGGGCATGACGCTCTACTATCAAGAAGGGCCTTCTATCGTGAAGGCGCTCAAGGATCTTGGTTTCAATGTGTTCCTTGATCTGAAATTCCATGATATTCCGCATCAGGTATATGGGGCTGCCGCAAGCGCCGCACGTTCCGGAGCTGATATGATCACCATGCATGCGATCGGCGGTCTTGAGATGATGCGCGCCGCGATCGACGGGCTTATCGAAGCCGAACTGCCCGATGTCGTTACGCTTGGTATCACGGTGCTCACCTCGATGAGTGAAGAGGATCTTACGCTCACGGGTGTTACCCGTAGTGTTGCTGAACAAGTGCGTACGCTTGCCGAACAAGCGCAAACGGCGGGGCTTTCTGGCGTAGTTGCTTCTCCGCAAGAAGCAGCCATGCTGCGTGAAGCGTTGGGGAACGAAGCTTATATCGTTACTCCTGGCGTGCGACCAGCTGGCTCAAGCACTGACGATCAAAGCCGTATCGCAACACCGCGCCAAGCTTTCGATAATGGCGCAAGCCATCTCGTGATCGGCAGGCCTATTACCGCTGCGCCCGATCCTGCTCTCGCATTCGACAACATCGTGAAAGGACTGTAGTAATGGAACGAGCTGAAGTAATCGATATTCTCACCCGTATGAAAGCGCTTCCCGAAGACGTTGAGTCGCTTGAATCAAGCGCTGTTACTTTCGATGCCTATCGCTTGCTCGAAGATCCGATCATCACTAACCGCATTGCGGTCGAAGCGCTTCAGCAGCTTCCTCGGAATTACAAGTTCGATGTGGTGCTTGCTGCGAATGAGGAGTCGAAGCTTCTTGCCTATGCCATCGCTATGGCAGCTTGGGCACGCTTTGCTTACGCAGATCTTGAAAGCGGAGAGGGTCTTACGAACGGTTTTCGTATCGACAAGAACGAAAAGGTGCTCATGGTCGATACGCTTGTGGATGAGGCAACCTCGTTCGAAGACATGGTCGATCTGATCGCAAGCAAGAAGGCTAAGAATGCAGGGGCTGTTTCGGTCATTGCTTTAGGTGATGCCAATCCACTTTCGGAGAATTTCTATCCTTTGCTCCGCTTCTAGTGAAGGTGCTCCTCGGTTGATAGAGGAGCTTCTGAAACGCAGCCGATCTTCAATAAACTATTGAAAAATTTATTACATTTCGGAAATAAATTGATGGTCATTCTCTCAAAAAATGCTTAAAATGCCAGTTCATTTGAGGAAAAAGAAAGAATGCCACTGAATCGGCTGAATAAAAAGTTTGTGTGGAGTTTTCATATATAAAAGCTATACTTGAATGTACAAAAGAGAAAGCGCTCCTCGCTTTCCTGTACTGTTCAACTGAACAAGAATAAAAGGAGATTAACAATGGCCGTACCACAGCTTTCCCCTGAAGAAAGGCAAGCAGCACTCGAGAAGGCTAAGATCGCGCGCGCAAAGCGTGCAGAGGTTCGTGAGAAGCTCAAGCAGGGCGAACTCACGCTCGAACAGGTTCTTGATATGCGCGACGATCCGATCATCGGTCGCATGAAGGTTTCTGCTCTTATCGAAACCCTGCCAGGCTATGGTAAGACCAAAGCTGAAAAGGCTATGGCTGAACTTGAGATCGCAGAGTCTCGTCGCCTTAAGGGCTTGGGCGAGCGTCAGAGGAAAGCTCTTCTCGAGCGCTTTGCGTAAGTCATGCCTCGCGGAAATCTCTTCGTTATATCAGGGCCATCGGGAGCCGGTAAAGGGACGCTCATTTCCCGACTCGTTGAGCGCAACCCGCGAACATGGGTTTCCGTTTCTGCAACCACTCGCTCTCCTCGTCCGGGCGAAGTAGATGGTAAAGACTATCATTTTCTCTCAGAAGAGGAGTTTGAGCAGATCCTCGAAGAGGGTGGCTTTCTGGAACATGCACTTGTTCATGGAAAGCATTATGGAACACTCAAACGCTATGTGGATGAGCACATCGCCCAGGGCGATCAGGTCATTCTCGAAGTAGATGTTCAAGGTGCGCGTCAGGTGAAACGTATCATGCCTGATGCGCATTATATTTTTATCGAGCCCCCATCGCTTGAGGAACTTGAGCGAAGATTGCGTGGCCGCAATACGGAAACCGAAGAGCAGATAAAAAAGCGTCTTGACACCGCTAATCTGGAGCTTTCCGCAAAAATGGAGTATGATATTTCGCTGGTAAATGAAGACCTCGAGAGCGCCTATAGCGAACTTGAGTCTTTTATGAATAGCGTTAACCGATAGCAGAGGTATCCATGAGTATTATTGAACCAAAGATCGACGTCCTGCTCGATAAGACCGAAAACGATCGCTTCCTTCTGTGTTCTGTGGCATCGAAGCGTGCGCAAGATATCAACGAGATGATGCGTGGTCAGCGTAATCGCGCTATCCAGCTGCAGACCGCAGTTGATATCGCTCGTGCGGCAAATCGTCGTCCGCTCTCTCTTGCATTCGATGAAATCGCAAATGGCGATGTTTCTTTTGCTGAAGACTCGATCGACGCAGCGAATCACTAGTCTTTATTGCAATCAATGCAGAAGCTTGGGTATTGGTAGTTCGCCAAACCCAGGCTTTTTTTGTATGTTAGCCCTCATTTTTGCAAAGGAATCCCATGTCTGAACAGCGTGTTTGTCTTGTTCATTATCACGAGATCGGTCTTAAAGGTAAGAATCGCGCTCACTTCGAGAAGCAGCTCATCACCAACATCAAAGCGGTGTTGGGCGATGCGCCGGTAGCGCGCATCATGCGTATCTCTGGCAGGATATGCTTGTTCGAAGAGGAAGGCGCGACCTATGAGCAGTCGTGC
Source organism: uncultured Eggerthella sp. (assembly GCA_900542525.1). GTDB lineage: Bacteria > Actinomycetota > Coriobacteriia > Coriobacteriales > Eggerthellaceae > Anaerotardibacter. The sequence goes on along the minus strand of UQNZ01000003.1, from coordinate 148,032 downwards.
GAACTCGTTGATCTGATCGCAGGGATCCCTGGTGTAGCACGCGTGTCGTGCGGATATCGCTGCGAGCAGGATCTTGAGGTCATGTATGAAACGGCCATCAAGGCGCTTTCGGATGTCCCTTCATTCGAAACCTTCAAGGTTCAAGCGAGACGCAACCACACCGATTTCGAGATTGATTCCATGCAGCTCAATCAGCTGGTGGGGGCAGTGCTTTGCCGCTCGTTCCAAGACAAGAAAGTGCTCATGAAGAACCCCGATGTGGAAGTACGTGTCGAGGTCATTCAAGGTCACTGCTATATCTATGCGCACAGCGTTCAAGGAGTGGGTGGTTTGCCCGTTGGCAGCGCTGGCAAGGTGGTCACGCTCATGTCTTCAGGCATCGATTCTCCTGTTGCGACGTGGCGCATCGCGCGTCGTGGCGCGGTCCCTGTGGGCGTTCATTTCTCTGGTCGACCAGAAACGCTCGACACGAGTGAGTATTTGGTCGACGATATCGCGCACGTGCTTGAGCGCACCGGCTGCTTCGCACGACTTTATGTGGTGCCGATCGGTGAATACCAACGCAGGATCGCTGAGCTTTCACCTGCTTCCTTGCGCATCGTACTCTATCGTCGCTTCATGTATATGATCGCTGAGCGTATTGCGCTCATGGAAGGCGCAAAGGCGCTGGTCACTGGCGAGAGCTTGGGGCAGGTCGCCTCACAGACGCTCGAGAATATCCAGTGCACGAATGCTGCGGTCTCGCTTCCTGTGCTGCGCCCGCTCATCGGTTCTGACAAAGTGGAGATCATCTCTGAGGCAGAACGCATCGGTACGTTCGAGATTTCGTCGCAAGACGCGCCCGATTGCTGCACGCTCTACATGCCGCGCAATCCTGAAACGCATGCGAAGCTCCCCGTGGTGCTCAAGGCCGAAGAAGAGTTGCCGCTCAGTGACTGGATCGAAGAGGTCCTTGCAGGGCTTGAGATACACGACTATCGTTGCCCTTCGTATCGCAGGCCTAAGCAAGCTGAAGAAGTGCAAACAGTTCAGAAAAACGTGAGTTCCCGCGCTTAAAAAGTTCAAATAAAGTTCAAATAAACGTAAGGTCGCTTCCTTATCTTTGAGAGTGAGGAGGTTGCACCGTGTCCTTTGTCGATGATGTAGATAGTCTCAAAACAAAACTTCATCTGCGAGATATGCCCACCTCGCTGCGCATCGGACTTGTCCTTTTGGGTGCAATCATCCTTTTCATTCTTTTCCAAGGGCTCTGGCAGCTCTCTTCCGGCGATACGCACCTCATCGATGGATCAGCGCAGAGCTCTTGGCAAGAGGAAGGGGAAGAAGGCTTGACCGTTGCGCAGGCTGAAGCTTCGCAAGAGGGTAGTGGTGCCAGCACGGTGCAATCAATACGGTTATCGGTCCATGTGGTAGGAGAGGTAGCAAACCCCGGCCTTTATGAAGTCGATGCGGGTTCCCGCGTTCAAGCAGCTATCGATGCGGCGGGAGGCTTCACGAATGAGGCGAATCAAGGGAGCGTGAACCTTGCGCGCGAGATCGTTGATGGCGAACAGATCGTAGTAGCTTCGAAGAGCGCAAGCGCCAGTGGGGCTGCAGGCGCTGGAAGCGCAGGAAGTGTCGGAGCGGCAAGTAGCGGCTCTTCATCAAGCGCCTCTAATGCTTCCGGGGGGCTCGTGAATATCAACACTGCCGATGTTGCAGGGTTGAGCAGCTTATCAGGGATCGGGGAAGCTACAGCTAAGAAGATCATCGCTGATCGGGAAAAGAACGGGCCTTTCAAGACCACGAAAGATATTACGCGCGTTTCAGGGATCGGAGACAAGAAGTACGAAGCTATAAAAGATTCGATCACGGTATAGTCCATGCGTCGAATCTGCGAACGAAGGCGCCCGCTCCAATCGATGCGCCCTTCTATCCCTGCTCCCTGCGTGCTTGCTGCTGCTTCTGTGGTGGGCGTGTTCACGGGAGAATGGCTCTACGCTTTTATTCCTCCTGAGTACCTGCACTTGCTGGCTGTGGGAGGGGCTGTTCTTGCAGCTGGGGTGCTTGCGGTGCTCTTCTTCAAGCGTAAGGATCTCGTTCATTGGGCGTTAGCGTTCGTGTTCATTGGCGCTCTTCTGGGGATCGTTCAGCTGCTTACGCTCGATCATGCGCGTGATGAAGCGAGTCCGGGGAGCGAGCACTATGTGTTCGAGCTCTCTGAAGATGCAAAAGAGTCGACGTTTGGTTCGCAATTGATCGCGACCATCTCGTCAGGGCCACAGGCGGGCAAACGGGTGATGCTGTTCACCAACGAAAAGGTAGAGCTCTATAGCGGAGATGCTCTTGAAGCTGATTGCGTGCTCAGCGCTCCTAAGGACGAATACCTTGCCTACTATGATCAAAAGAACATCGCATTCTCAGGAAGTGTGAGTGGCTTTCAAGCATCTGAGAACTCTACGCTGTTCTCGCCCTTGTACCAACTTCGTAAGCACTTGCTTGTAGTCATCGGTACAGGAAGCGATGAGCAGACGCTCTTGCGTGCGATCCTTCTAGGGGAGCGCACGGGGCTTTTCGATGCGAGCTTCTACCACAGCATCAAAGTAGCAGGCCTTGCGCATCTCGTGGCGGTATCGGGAGCACATCTTGTGATCGTGACTGGTTTCGTAACGCTTCTCCTGAAGAAGCTGCGCGTGCCCCGCAAGCTTTCTGTTGCGCTGCAAACGCTCTTTCTGGTGAGCTATGTGGTGCTTGTGGGGTTTCCGGTCTCCTGTATTCGTGCAGCCATCATGAGCGGCGTTACCTTGTTCGCGCTTTTGGCAAAGCGGCGTTCTTCATCGATCTCTGCGCTCGGCATCACGGTCATGGCAATGGTGGCATTCGATCCGAGTGTGGTCTATCAGCTTTCCTTTCAGCTTTCAGTTGCTGCTACGCTTGGTATCGTGGTGTTCATGCCGCTGCTCAATGAATGGCTTCAAGATCTATTTCCGTTCGTTCCGCAATTCGCGCGCGAATCGATCTCCATGACCCTAGCTGCGTTGGTATTCTCACTTCCGATTAGTGCCGCGCAGTTTTCGCTCGTTCCTCTGCTTTCGCCTTTGGCCAATATCGTTGCAACGCCCTATCTGTCGCTTTTGCTCATGATGGGATTTGCTGTGATGCTCGTCGCGTCATTCGTGCCTGGTCTCTTTGGCTTGCTTTCGGCGGCTACGAATGGGCTCATTGCGTTCTTCTCGGCATTCGAAGCGATTCCGTTCGCATCGATCCCTATCTCAACCACGATAAGCTTTGCCTTTCCGCTCGCGTTTGGCTTCGCAGCGCTCTTATGGGTGTGGTGGCCAAGGCCCTCCCAGCATAAACGCGCCGTGGCTGCTTGTTCAGTGGTACTGAGCGCGCTCATGATCGTATGCTGCCTATTCCTGAACGCAGGTACTCGAGGCGATCGTATCGTCATGCTCAATGTTGGCCAGGGAGATAGCTTTGCCTTTATGAGCGAAGGAAAGACGCTTCTCGTGGATACCGGCAACGAAGCCGAGATGCTCTATGCGGCGCTCGCGCGCAATGGGATCTCGAAGATCGATGCTGTGCTCATCACACACCCGGATGATGATCATTGCGGGAACTTGCAAGCGCTTGGCGGGGTGGTAGAGGTCGATCAGGTGTTCATCGCTGAAGGGCTTGATGAGATGGGGGATGATCGCGCGAAAGACTTCGTCTCGCTGGTAAGAAACATGGTTGGTGAGCAGAAGGTAGTGGAGCTGAACAGGGGAGACACGATACGGTTGGGAATATTCACCTTTCATATCATTGCTCCTGTGCAGGTTGAGCATGAAGGAGGCAACGAAGACAGTATCTGTTTCAACGTGCGTATCGACTGTGATGGTGATGGGGTAGTAGATTGGAAAGGGCTCTTCTGCGGAGACGCGGAAGCTGAGGTATTGGAAGAGCTCAAAGATGAGCATCTGCTCGAACCGGTCGATCTCTATAAGGTTGGGCACCATGGTTCGCGCAAGGCGATCACTCCCGAGCTTGCGCGCGTGCTGAGCCCCAAAGTCTCTTTGATTGGGGTAGGGAAGAATTCCTACGGGCATCCGACCGATGATGCTCTTAATGCTTTGGAATCGGTAGGCTCAGAGGTCTATCGAAGCGATCAAGACGGCGATGTCGTGTGCACCTTTTCGCCTGACACCATCACCATAGACTCTCAAAATAAAAGATGACAAACTACCCGGTCGTTCGACACCTTTTCCCATCTATCCCACGCAAGCAGCACGCCCAAGGGGCAGACGCTTATAGTGCCCGACCTCTGGCGAAGGCATGGCCCTACAGCTGCTCGCTTACTGTTAACGTCGTAGACACCAACTGCGGCTGCGCAAGCGGTCCATGCCTTCCCCTCCGGTCAGACCCTATAAGCTCACAGGTCATGGGCTCGATCAGCCAAGAGGGTGAGGCAGCGAGGTGACTCTTCGCCGACTAAATTCATAATTAATAAAACCCGAGCGAAGCAGCGACGCATGAGCGCGTCCGCGAAGCAGATGCGCGAACAGGGAAGCGAGGAACCTCGTGTCTCATCCTCTTGGCTGATCGAGCCATGAGTGGTCTCTTTAGTCAAACGGGTGGAGTACGTTACAATAGCAACATGGCATCTAAGAAGAACAATCCTTTGCTTCCGGTCTACCTCATCAGTGGTGAAGACGAACTTAAGCGCGAAACGGTCGTTAAGCGTTTGCGCAAGCGTATCTCAACCTACGGTGATCTTGCGTTCAATTCCGATGTGTTCTCAGGTGAGAAGGCGACAGGTGAAGAGATCGTTGCGGCAGCGAATACGCTGCCGTTCGCAAGCGAAGTGCGCCTGGTTCAGGTGAACAACGTCGATAAGCTGCGCAAAGCTGATGCGGAAGCACTCATCTCTTATCTTGCTTCACCTTCTCAGACTACTGTTTTGGCGCTCATCGCGCAGAAGCTGCCGAAGAATACGCGTCTGTATAAGGCAGTGAGCGGGTTTGGGAAAGATGCGGTGATCGATTGCGCACCGTTCCAGGCGAAGGATCTCAACGCAGTGGTGCGTTCGATGGCACTTACGCATGGGGTTACCTTTACGGAAGGTGCAGCAGCATCGCTCATCGATCTAGCAGGTACGAATACGGTTACACTCGATAGCGAGATCCGTAAACTTGCGCTCGCGCATCGAGGCGATGATCCGGTCAATCAGAACGAGGTTATCGCACTTGTAGCGCGTACGGCAGAGATCAAGCCGTGGGAATTCCTCGATGCGTTCGGCATGAAGAATCTTTCACGTTGCATCTATCTCTACAATCGCATGGAGAAGATGTCTTCTTATCAGCTTATTTCACTTTGTGTTTCACGCGTGCGCGATCTTATCAGCGTGCGAGCGCTAAATGCGCGAGGGGCAGGGAACATCGCCTCTGTCCTGGGCATTCAGCCTTGGCGTGTGAAGACGCTCGAGAAGCAAGCGCGTAACTACACCATGGCGCAACTTATCCATGCGCTCAGCACGGCGCAAGATGCCGAACTTGCCATGAAGAGCGGCTCGGAACCGCGCGATGTGCTTCTCGATTGGTTCATCGACACTCTCGGCAGGTAGTCGTTCGTCTCTCAAGGATCTCGAGTAATGAAAAGACCAGCCAGTCGTTATGACTAGCTGGTCTTCTGTTTGTAAGCTGCTATGTGCAGATAAGCTACATCGTCTGTGCTTGGACACAGGTGATGGCGATAACACCCACCACGTCTTCGGCGGTGCAGCCACGGGAAAGATCGTTCACGGGAGCAGCGAGGCCTTGCAGCACGGGGCCGTAAGCCTTTGCACCACCCAAACGCTGGACCAGCTTGTAGCCGATGTTCGCTGCATCCAGGTCGGGGAAGATGAGTACGTTCGCCTTGCCGGCAACCGGGGAATTCGGTGCTTTGGAAGCGCCCAGCTCAGGAACGATAGCTGCATCGAGCTGAAGCTCGCCATCGGCAACGATGTCGGGATAGTTCTCGCGGATGTATTCGACAGCCTTCACAACCTTCGTGGAATCGTCGTTCACGGCGCTACCATGTGAGGAATGAGAGAGCAGCGCGATACGCGGATCATCGCCGATCAGGCGCTTGAAGGACTTGTCGGTCTGGTTTGCGATGTGAGCGAGCTTTTCGCTAGTAGGCTGGATCTCAAGCGCGCAGTCGGCGAACAGGAAAAGTCCGTTCTCGCCGAATTTGCTACCCGGAACATCCATGATGAAGAAGGAGCTTACCATAGGCTCGCCCGGTGCCGTCTTGATGATCTTCAAGGACGGGGAGAGGATCTTGATGGTGGCGTGGCAAGCGCCGCCTACCAGACCATCGCACATACCGCTCTTCACCATGAGCACGGCGAAGTGAATCGGGTCCTTCACCAGCTCTTTTGCTTCTTCAGGGGTCATGCCCTTCGCCTTGCGCAGTTCGTAGAGGAGATTTGCGAATTCTTCTTGCTTATCGGAAGTTGCAGGATCGATGATCGTAGCGGCTTCAAGGTTGTAGCCTTTTGCAGCAATCTCATCAGCATCGCCCAAGATGATGATGTTCGCGATTCCCTGTGCAAGCGCTTCTTGCGCTGCTTCGAGGATGCGCTCATCGTTTCCTTCGGGCAGAACGATGGTCTTCTTGTCCGCTTTGGCGCGGTCGATCAGAGTGTCAATGAACGAGGCCATGCATGATCCTTTCAAGAGTTTTTCTGTTGGGTTCATAATAGCAACCGAATACCTGTAAAATCGAGTGATAATGGTCACTCGGTTGAATTAACCGTATTAAAGTAGCAGCAATCACCATGATCATTCAGAAGGTTGTTCATAGATGAAGATAATCTCCTTTGCCGTGCCGTGTTTCAACTCGGCAGACTATATGGAAAAATGCGTGTATTCATTGTTGCCTCTGGGTGACGATATCGAGATCATCCTCGTTGACGATGGTTCTACGAAGGATAACACTGCGGAGATCTGCGATCGCCTTGTGGCTGAACATCCGAATGTGATCCGTGCGATCCATCAGGAAAACGCTGGGCATGGGGGTGCGGTGAATGCCGGCCTTGCTGCAGCTGAAGGTCTCTACTTCAAGGTGGTTGATTCCGACGATTGGCTTGACGAAGAAGCCTTGGAGACTATCATGGCCTTCATTCGCTCGCAGGTAGACCTTGCTGAGCCGACCGATCTGGTCATTTCGAATTATGTTTACGAGAAAGTCTATGAAGGCAAGAGCGTTTCGATGGGATATCGCAATGTATTTCCTGAGAATCGCATCTTCACCTGGGATGATATCGGGCATTTTCATCTTTCGCAGTATCTCTTGATGCATTCGGTCATTTACCGCACAGCGCTTCTGAAAGAGATCGGTCTTAAGCTTCCGCACCACTGCTTCTATGTTGACAATATCTTCGTGTATGTGCCGCTTGCACATGTGAAATCGATGGTGTATTTCGATGTCGACGCCTATCGTTATTTCATCGGGCGCGAAGATCAGTCGGTCAACGAAAAGGTCATGCTATCTCGTATCGACCAGCAGCTTCGCATCACGAAGGAGATGATCGATGCGGTCGATCTGGATGCGATCGAGAACAAGAAGCTCCAGCATTACCTCTACAACTATCTCTCGATGATGCTCTGCATCTGTTCAGTATTCTTACGTATGGAGGATACGCCCGAGAATGAAGAGAAACGCAAAGGACTCTGGGTTTATTTGCGCGAAGCGAACCCGCGTTCTTATCGTCAGTTGCGCAAGACCTTCTTGAATCTTTCAACCAACCTACCGACGGTCTTGGGAAGGTGGGTCGCCCTTCATGGGTATCGTATCGCTCAACGCGTATTCAAGTTCAACTAGCGACCAAGCGGCGTACAGTATTGTGCGTGACTAGCGATCAATCAGTGCGAAGGTCGCGTTCGGCTACCGATCGAGATATTCGGTAGGGTTGTTCGACGAGCTGCGTGTCGTTCGTTCGCGTGAAGCGATCTCGTGTCCGAAACGCAGCGAGTGGTCGCCAAACTTCTCTGCGATCAAGTCTTTTGCATCAAGCAGCGCCGCTTTTTCTTCAGCATGAGCAAGAAGCGGGGAAGTGGCATGCTTCTCGTTGAGGTTGTCTTGGAAAAGACGCTCCTGTACGGCAGATCCGTCAAACCCGCTCACACCTACTCCCACCAGGCGTAATTGTATTCCTGGGTTCCATACTTCATCGAGCATGTCATAGAGTTGAGGAAGCCACGTGAGCTCATTGGTGCCTAGGTTGGCTATCTTTCGCTGGCAGGTATGGATCTTCAGATTCTCGTAGCGCACTTTCAGATGAAGCGTAGTGCCTTCAAGGCCTTTCTTGCGCAGACGCCTTCCTACTTTGTGTGCCGCTGAAGCGATGAGTGATTCGATGTCATGGCGATTATCTAAGCTCACCGCTACGCTGATCTCGTTCGAGACCGATTTTGCTGGCTCGCGCTCTTCTAGGACCGGGGTATCGATGCCAAGCGCGCGGTCGCGTATCTTCTGGGCATTCTTGCCGAATACGTTCTTCAGAATGCCCATATCTGCTTCTGCAAGTTCTCCAAGCGTGTGGATGCGATAGGTCTTCAGCTGCTTCTGCGCTACAGGTCCGATGCCGCTCATTGAACCCACGGGAAGCGGTGCGAGGAAAGCTCGTTCAGTCCCTGGATAGACGACCGTTATGCCATGGGGTTTATCAAGATCGGATGCGATTTTGCTCACTGCCTTCGAGGTGCCAACACCGATCGAGCAGGTGATGCCCAGCTCATCGACGCGCTGTTGGATCTCACGAGCGATCTTCACGGGGTGGGTCCTATTAACGCGCGTAGGGCTTACATCAAGGAATGCCTCGTCTACGCTCACTTGCTGCAAGTGAGGAGAATAGCTTTGCAGTATATCCATGACCTGCTGTGATACTTCTGCATAGCGCTCATGTCGGCCTGCTGTCCAAATGGCGTTGGGGCACAGGCGCGCCGCGGTGCTCGAGGGCATGGCGGAATGCACGCCGTATTTGCGTGCTTCATAAGAGGCGGTCGAGACCACGCCGCGTTTGGTGGGATCACCCCCTACGATGACCGGCTTGCCGCGCCACTCGGGGTGATCGTGCTGCTCAACGGAAGCGAAGAACGCATCAAGATCCACGAGCAAGATCGCAGGTCCGCGCCATTCTTTCAAATCGGTAGAATCTGTCGATAGATTATTTGCCACAAAGTCAGTCTAACATGCACGCAAGGTTGTGTTTATGTGTTAGGGTAATGCTTCGCGGTATTTATAGGATTCAAGAAAGCATTGGTGTATGCCAAGTTTCAACGTTTTGACAGATGTTATCGGGGGACAGGATCGTGCCTCGAATGAGGACACCACTCTACCGTATGACATCCGTGCAGAAATCGACTGGCACGATTTCTCCTGTACCGCCAATCCGCTTGGTACTCCCGAGCGCATCAAAGATGCCATCGCTTCTGCTATTGCTGAAGGAGCGATGACGTTCAGGCCTGATAAAGCAGGCGTACATCTGAGCAACAATCTAGCGCGCTACTACGAGATCTCTCCCGAGTGCTTTCTGGTGGGCACGAGCCCTTCAGCGCTCATAGCCGACATCGCGCAAGCGTATCGTCCGTGCAATGTGGGCATACCTACGCCGGCACCTACTGAATACTATCTTGCTGTTGCCAATGTTGGCCACAATCCGGTCAAGCTCATGAATGCGTACTCGCTTTCTGCGGTCGAGCCTCAGGTTGCCGTGCAGAATGGTGTGCGATTCGAGGCTGCGGTGCTGGGCAATCCCAGTTTCCCGTGTGCGCGTTTGCTCTCAGAGCGTACGCTCGATCGCTATATCGATCATTGCAACTGGGTCATCGTGGACGAAAGCAGCGTCACGCTCACCATGGGCGGCGATTCGTTCGTTACGCGTGCTTACAAGCAAGAGAACCTCATTGTCATTCGCAATCTCTCCGAAGAGCTCGGCATGCCGGGCATCCCGCTTAGCTATGCGATCGGGCACCCCGACACCATCAAGCTCATCCGTCAATTCACCGATGGCACCTCTATTGGCATGTTCCATGAGATCGTGGCGCAACAGCTTCCGTATCTTGGAGATTACCAGGAGCGCACCAACACGCTCATCGATAAGGAGATTCCCTGGGTGCAATGCATGCTCAGTCTCATTCCAGGCATTCGAGTGTTCCCTTCAGAAGCTAACTTCGTCATGTGCGCGCTTGAAGAGCGTGCGGCGCGTGATTTCGGCATTGCTGATGCGACCGATCTGGTCGTGCGTTTGCAAACGGCAGGCTTTGGTCTGCGCGACCTTACGGGCATTCCGGGCATCGAGGCGAATCGTTATTTCTTAGTATGCATTCGCTCGCATGAAGAGAATGAGAAGCTCATTCAAACGCTGCGCAGCATCATCGTCGAACGCCCGTATTAAGAGCGTTCGCGGTAAGTTTTTAACCGAAGAAAAAAATCAAAAGGCGCGTCTTCAGGTCAAGGCGCGCCTTTGTTGTGCGGTTCTTTGAGTCTGCAGGTCTAGCGATGGCTTCCCATGAAGAAGAATGCGAGCGTGCCTGGTCCTGAGTGCGCACCGATCACTGGGTCAACATAGTTGATGATGAATTCTTGCGGGCCGTATTCATCCTCGATCATCTTTTTGAGCGTAAGCGCGTCTTCGATGCAATCGCCGTGCGAGATGGCAAGCGTCTGGTCTGAAAGCGGTTCGGTGAGGGTCTCTTTGAAGTGTTCGAATAAATGACGGATACTCTTCATGCGACCACGCGTCTTTTCCACAGGAATCAAACGACCTTCATCATCTACATGCAGCACGGGCTTGATGTTCAGCAAGCTGCCAGCGAAAGCTGTTGTCTTCGAAACGCGCCCGCCGCGGTAGAGGAACATGAGATCGTCCACAGTGAACCAGTGGCATATGTGCAGCAGGTTCTCGTTCACCCAGCTGGCAACCTCGTCGATCGCCTTGCCTTCTGCGCGCATCTTTGCGGCGTAATAGACCAGAAGCCCTTGACCGAGCGAGGCAGCGAGCGTATCGATTGCTATAAAGGTGCGATCAGGATAGTTCTTCACCAGGTCGTTTCCGAGGAGATTGATCGCTTCGTAGGTTCCTGAAAGCGCGCTAGAGAAGCCAAGGTAGAGCACGTCGTTTCCCGATTCGAAGATCGCTTTCAGTTCGGCTTCAGCATCTTTGAGATTAGGAAGGGAGGTGGTGAACACCTTGCCCTCACGCATGTGAGTGTAGAATTGCTTAAGGTCGGTGACCTCGCCTTTAAGATAGCTTTGATGCTGTTCTTCGCCGATCATGAAGACCAGCGGGAAGATAGTTAGATCGAGTTTATCGATGATATCTTCGGGAAGATTGCAGCAGGAGTCGGTTGTAATTTTGAATGTCATCTGTTCGAGACCTTTCAAATATGTGAACAATTTGGTCCGAACTGGCACTATGCGCTCATCTAAACCCTACTCATTATAGTAGTTTTGTGCGTAGTTACGCGTTATAATCAGATAGTTTATTTCCGCGAACACCCAAAAAGATCGTTCAAGAAAGGTCATGTCGTGACGAATAGTTACAAAGAAACCATGAATTTGCCCGAAACTGATTTTCCGATGCGAGGCAATCTCCCGAAAAATGAGCCTGCGCGTCTTCAGTTCTGGAACGACATCGACATTTACCATAAAGTGCTCGAAAAGAACAAGGACGCTCGTCCATTCATCTTGCACGATGGCCCTCCGTACGCCAACGGTCCTATTCACTTGGGGCATTCTTTCAACAAGATCCTGAAGGATTTCGTGAACAAGACCCATGCGCAACGCGGCTATTTCACGCCCTACATTCCTGGGTGGGATTGTCATGGCCAGCCGATCGAGCATATGGTCGAGGTTACGCTCGGCCCTGAAAAGATGGCCAAGATCGATCAGCCTACGCTTCGTCGTTTGTGTCGTGAATGGGCGGAGAAGTACGTGAATATCCAACGCGAAGGCTTCAAGCGTCTTGGCGTCAATGCTGATTGGGATCATCCGTATCTTACGTTCACGCACGATTACGAGGCGGGCAACGTCGAGATCTTCAAGGCTATGTATCTGAATGGTTCGGTCTATCGTGGTCGCAAGCCCATTCACTGGTGCAAGAACTGCCACACTGCGCTTGCGGAAGCAGAGATCGAATATGGCGATGAAACCTCGCCTTCTATCTTCGTGAACTTCAAGCTTGACACGGTTCCACCCGCCTTCGAAGCGGCAGGGGTTACTTCACCGGTCTTCGTGCTCATCTGGACCACCACACCTTGGACGCTGCCGGCGAATGCGGCGGTTTGTCTGGCGCCTGAAGCTGATTACGTTATGGTTCGCACAGCCGATTTCACTACCATCCTTGCCTACGATCTGCTCGAAGATGTTGCTGAAACGGCAGGCTGGGAAGACTATGAGCTCATTCGCGATGCGAGCGGCGAAGTGGTGAGCGTGAAGGGCAAGGAGCTCTGCGGCATCACGTATACCTGCCCCATCCGCCAAGATCTCAAGGGCATGATCATCTATGGCAACCACGTTACGCTCGATTCTGGTACTGGTGCGGTCCACACTGCTCCTGGTCATGGTCAGGACGACTATCTGGTCGGCCTTGAATTCGATCTTCCGATCCTCATGCCTGTCGACGACAATGGCGTGCTCACCGATGAAGCAGGTCCTTTCGCAGGCCTCGATGTGGATGAGGCTAATCCGCGCATCATCGAATGGCTGCGTGAACAGGGTGCGCTCGTTGCCCATGTCGACATCGTTCACAGCTATCCGCATTGCTGGCGTTGCCATCAGCCGGTCATCTTTCGCGCGACCGACCAATGGTTCGTTTCTATGGACAAGAATGATCTGCGCACGCAGGCACTGAAAGCGATCAACGAAGACGTGCAATGGGTTCCTGAGTGGGCTAAGAATCGCATTGGTTCCATGGTTGCCGAGCGCCCTGATTGGTGTATCTCACGCCAGCGCTCTTGGGGTGTGCCCATTCCGGTCTTCAAGTGCGCGAAGTGCGGCAACACGGTCGCTACGGCAGAAACCTTCGATGCGGTCATCAAACTCTTCGAAGAGAAGGGCTCCGATGCCTGGTTCACCGAAAGCCCAGCAAGCTATCTTCCATCAGGCACAGCTTGTGAAGTGTGTGGCTGTACCGATCTCGTCCCTGAATCTGACATCTTGGACGTTTGGTGGGAAAGCGGCGTTTCGCATACTTCGGTTTGCAAGAAGCGCCCTGGTTTGCGTTTCCCAGCCGATCTCTACCTTGAGGGATCCGACCAGCATCGTGGCTGGTTCCAGTCTTCGCTGCTCACGTCTATAGGGGCGTATGAAACGGCACCCTATAAAGCGGTCATGCACTGCGGCTTCACGGTGGACGAGAATGGCCACAAGATGTCGAAGTCGCTCGGTAATGGCATCGATCCTGCCGAGGTAATGGATAAGTACGGCGCTGATGTGCTGCGCTTGTGGGTTGCGAGCGTTGATTATTCTCAAGATGTGAGCATCTCGCAAGACATCTTGAAGCGCACGTCTGACACGTATCGTCGTTTCCGCAACACCTTCCGTTTCTTATTGGGTGTTCTGAATGATTTCTCTATGAACGACGCGGTCGTTGAGTGGGATCAGCTTGAGCCGTTCGACCAATGGGCGCTCGTGCGTTTGGGTCGTTTGCTCGATGAAGTGAACGAAGCGTACGACAACTTCAAGTTCCATCATGTGTACCGTTTGATCTACGATTATGTGGTCGGGGATCTTTCTGCGGTTTACCTGGATGCGCTCAAGGATCGTCTCTATTCCGATGCACCCAATGCGCGTTCGCGCCGCAGCGCTCAAACGGTGCTTGCGAACGTGCTCGAAGTGCTCGTGCGTTTGCTTACGCCCATCATCAGTTTCACGACTGAAGAGGTGTGGCAGAACTACCCGAAGGGTCTGGTGGAATCGCAGGATCATCCGATCAGCGTGCAGCTCGCTGGCTGGCCCGAGCATGGGGATTTCATGCCGCTTGTTCCCGAACATGAGGCAGAGCGCATCGAGAAGCGTTTCGAAGTGGTGCTCGCATTCCGCGATGAAGTGACCAAAGCGCTCGAAGAGAAGCGTGTTGAGAAAGTTATCAACAAGAGCCAGGAGGCAGTGGTAAGCGCAACGGTGCCGCAGGCAGAATATGACGTGCTCACCGATTTTAGCGAGGGCTTCTTCGAGGAATTGCTCATCGTGAGCAAGGTTGCTTTCGAGCGTGGTCATGACCTGAAAGTTGAGATCTCCGTATCCGATCTCGATAAATGTCCGCGCTGTTGGAACTTCCGAGTATTGGGTGGCAATCCTCACCATCCCGATGTATGTGAGCGTTGTGGCGATGCGCTCGATGCTATTGGATAGGATCGCAGTATTTCGCTCACTGAACAACAATCAAGCAAAGCACGACGCAACTATCTTTTGTTTGGGGTAGTGGTCGTGCTTTGGTGTGTTTGCGACCAGGCAGTGAAAGCCTACATGGAAGCGCAAACGCCAAGCACTGCGCTCGTTCCTGTCATCGATGGTGTTGTTGGATTTCGCCTCGTTCACAATTTCGGTGCAGCGTGGGGTTCGTTCTCGGGTATGGTGATCATGATCGCTGTTGTGAGCATCGTGCTTTGTGCGATCATCTTGGCATATACGATCTATATAGCCAAAGAAGCTTCCGCGCTAGAAACGGTGGGTCTTGCGCTCATCTTTGCAGGGGGAGTGGGAAATATGATCGATAGGCTTTTGCGCGGTTATGTGGTCGATTTCATCGAGCCGCTCTTCATCGATTTCCCGAATTTCAATATTGCTGATGCGGGGATCACCTGCGGTATCATATGTGTGCTCATCGCATTTATCATCAAGTTCCTTGCCGTACCGAAGCATGTGGAACACAGCGAATAGGAGGCGAATTCCATGGCGAGAAAGCTCTCGAATACAGTAAGCGATCTGTATGCCGGAATGCGTCTCGATTCGTATCTTTTTGAAGCTGGTCTATATCCGACGCGTAGTAAAGCGGTCAAGCAGATCGAGGCAGGCAAGGTCTTTCTGAATGGTAAAGAACCTACTAAGAAAGACATCGTGAACGAGGGCGACCTTATCATCTATGAAGAGCTTGTCGAAGAGACGCATGTCTATCTTGAGCCTGAGGATATTCCTCTTGAGGTCTACTATGAAGATGATGATCTGCTCGTGATCAATAAGCAACCAGGACTGATCTGCCATCCTTCACCTGGGCATCCAGGAGGAACGCTCTCCAATGCACTCATCTATCATTATGGACGTGAGAATCTTGCTCACATTCAGGGCGATGATCGCCCGGGCATCGTGCATCGTTTGGATGGCGACACGAGCGGACTCATGCTCTGCGCGAAGAATGACGAAGTGGGCTATATCCTCCAAGATGAGATTCGCCGTCGTAATGTGAATCGCAAGTATCTTTGTCTGGTGCATGGAAATATCGCAAGCGATACAGGTCTTATCGATGCGCCCATTTTCCGTAGCGACAAGAATCGCACGCGCATGCAGGTTTCCGATAAGCCTCAGGCGCGCTCGTCGGTCACCACGTTCAATGTGCTCGAGCGTTTCGAGTCAGGGCTTAAAGACAACGGTTTCACGCTTGTTGAATGCAAGCTCTACTCAGGGCGCACGCATCAGATCCGCGTGCACATGGAATACATCAATCATTGGGTGGTGGGCGATCAGACCTATGGCAACCCAGGAAAGAGCAGCAATCTAGGGCTCTGCCGCCAGTTCCTTCATTCGTATTTCATCGAGTTCCAACATCCTTGCATCAACGATACGCTCAGCTTCATGGCGCCGCTGCCGGATGATCTTATCCAAGCTATCTCGCAATTGGCCGATCGTCGCATCGGGCTCACTGAGCGCGGACATGAAGTGCTCGCTGCCTATCAGGAGAATTGCGGCATCACTGAAGAACGCGAGAGCTTTGCGCTTGTATAGATAGTGTGACCATAAGCACCCGCCTCTGGAAAATTCCTAACGTGATGAGAAGGGCTGGCCACGATGAAGAGCGAGCTTCTTCGCCTGCGTAAGAGCATCGCCAAGGCGTGCCTTTAAGAGTTCTCCGCCCCGACATCCTTTGAAACGGTCATGTTCTCGAACCTTTTTTGCATCCAGTCGTCGGGGAATGTTTCATCGAGCCATACGTCTACCGGTGTTGCGGGAGGGATGTTCTCCGTGCGCTGTCCTTCGCGATGGAGCGCAAGCACTGTAACCACGATGTTGACCGTCATGAAGGCGATCATGAACCAAGTGAAGATGCGCATGGCCATGCTCTTGAAATTGACGTGCTGGAATATGAACTTGATGCGTGGCATGATCATGCGTACCCAAACCAGGCCGAGCATGCCCCACATCACACCGAACAAGAAGTTCGTGCGCCCATCGATCGATCCGAACGTGCCGCTATAATCCCAGGCGATCGCATGCCAGAATACTTCCATGATCAGACTTGCCAGGTATTCCATGGCAGAGCCGAGCACCATGGCTATGAGGAAGATGATCAGATTGTGGGTGTAGTAGAACCGATTGAGAAACACCGTTAAGACCACCGCTCCTACACCATAGAGCGGAGAGAACGGACCCCACACAAGACCCGCGCGGCTTTCCCACTCATGGTAGACGAGCACGTGGAAAACGTCTTCGATCAAAAGGCCGAGGATAGAGGCAACCACGAAGATCCAAAAGAGCTTTGCGAAAGAAAGATTGATATAGCGTGGCGAGACCATGGAAGTGATGCCATGAATGACATCTTTGGAGCTGTTCTGCTGCGGTTCTTCCATGCGACTCCTTTCGTGTACTTTCGGCTTACAGAAAATATGGTGAGGGTATTAAGTTTTGATGAAGTTCGCGCCATTCTGAGCGAGCGGTTCATCTTGTCTTACAATAACAAAGATATAGTGAATCAAGGAGATGAAATGGCTTCTAAACCACAGAAAACCGTCCTTATAGGAATCACGGGTTGCATCGCTGCTTACAAGGCCGCCGAGATCGTGCGTGGCCTGCAGAAGGCCGATGTGCGCGTGAAGGTCATGATGACCGAACATGCCACGCATTTTGTCGATCCGCTCACATTTCGTGCGCTCACCAACGAGCCAGTAGCAGTGGAGCTTTTCGATAACCCGCAGGATCCCATTCATCATATTTCTCTTTCCCAAGAGGTCGATCTCGTTCTTGTTGCTCCTTGCACGGCGAACGTGATGGCTAAGATCGCGCATGGGCTTGCCGATGACTTGCTCACTACCACGCTGCTCGCCACCACTGCGCCGGTCATGATCGCTCCTGCTATGAATGTGCACATGTATGAAAACCCTATCACGCAGGACAACATGGCTCGTCTGCGCAAGTTCGGCATCTCCTTCATCGAGCCTGATGCGGGGTATCTTGCATGTGGTGAAGTGGGGAAGGGTCGTTTGCCCGAGCCTGAATTGATCGTAGCGCAGGTGCTCGAAGCGCTCGATGTGTCTGCTTCAACGAGCGAGCCGCAGGTGCTCGCCGGTAAGCGCATCATGATCACGGCTGGCCCTACGGTCGAGGCTATCGATCCCGTGCGCTATATCACGAACCGTTCCTCAGGGAAGTTCGGCTATGCCCTTGCTAAAGCTGCCGTACGAAAAGGCGCTGAGGTCACGCTCGTTTCGGGACCGGTCGCGCTGCCTGCGCCAGAGGGCGTGGAGGTTGTCTATGTTGAATCAGCGCGCGATATGCTTGAAGCAGCAACACCTATTTTCGATGCGTGCGATGTGGGAATCTTTGCTGCTGCAGTAGCCGATGTTCGTCCTGCAAAAGAGATGGATCGCAAGCTCAAGAAGGGTATCAACGATGCAGAGCTGGCCAACATCGCACTCGTTGAGAATCCCGATGTGCTCGCAACCTTGGGGAGTGTTAAAGAGAACCAGGTCGTGATAGGTTTTGCGGCGGAAACCAACGATGTCATCGATAATGCGCGCAAGAAACTCATCAAGAAGAACGCTGACATGATCGTAGCGAATGAAGTAGGTGCGAATAAGGTGTTCGGTAAAGACGACGATGAAGTGTGGCTCGTAACCTCTGAAGAAGAAACGCATTTGCCGCTCATGTCGAAGGCAGAGCTTGCCGATATCATCCTCGATACGATCGCCGCAATGGAGCGCTAGTACGCATGACCGAAGAGAAACAAGAGCGCAAGGCAAAGCAGCCTCTAACAGAAGATCCTGCCGAGCAAGAGAGTACGATTCACCTCTTCAATAAAGAGGTGAAACGCTCGGACCTTTTCAAGTTCCTAGGCCTGATAGGCTTCTTCGTTCTGTGCATCATCATCGTGGTCGCGTTGCTTCCTCTGTTCAAAGACATCTTTGAACCAGGTGGTGTCGATCGCGTGATCGAGCGCATCCAAGATGCGGGAGCTGCGGGTGTTCTGGTGCTCCTTGCGCTTCAATTCATCCAGGTCGTGGTTGCTTTCATCCCTGGCGAAGTAACCCAGATGGCAGCGGGTATGCTCTATGGACCACTTTGGGGCTCGCTGCTCATCCTATTTGGTTGCGCGATCTCGAGCGCATTCGTCTACGAGCTGGTCCACCGCTTAGGTGCGCCATTCGTCAAGGACCTCATTTCGGACAAGCATCTGAAGAAATTCCAGGACTTCGAGAAAACTGGGCGCTTGAATATCATCGTGTTCATCTTGTTTCTTATCCCTGGGCTGCCAAAAGATACGTTCACCTATATCGTTCCGCTTACAGACATGAAGCTGAAGCCCTTCGTTGCTATCACCACTATTGCTCGCTCGCCAGGGATCATCCTTTCTGCCTATGCTGCTGAAGGATTGCTCGATGGGCGTCTGTGGGAAAGCGTAGCGATCTTCGCCGTGCTTATCGTGCTCGCGATCATCGCGCTCATCTTCAGCAATCGCATCATGGAGTTCTTAGCGCGACACCGTATCGGAGTTTCCAAGGAAGACGACTCCTTGAAAAAATAGGTGTGTGGTATTTCATAGGATTGCTATGAAATAAACAGAAGCGAATAAAAACGCTGGAGCAGCAGCAGTCCGCTCCAGCGTTTTTATTCTTTCGAGGCTCAATGAAAGGACAAAGCAGATAAACACCGATTTTCGTGTGATAAACTGCTTACGAACCATAATTGCACCAGACGAGGTAAGGAGGCAGTAATGCCTAAGAACCATCTGCTCAGTTCGCTCAATGTTCAGGAGGGGAGCGCTGTACTGTGTGAAACACGTACGCCAGCGCAGAAACTTTCTTTGAAGATGGGCGCTTTTCTTGCGGCGATCTGTCTTTTGGCAGCAGCGCTCTTCGCGCTTGCACCTGGCAATCTTGCGTACGCGGCTGAATACACAGATCCCAACAATACCGATGTAACCTACACGTATACCGAAAAAGATGATACTGCTTATATCACTGGCGTCACAACCACGAATGATGTAACAGAGGCGCATATTCCTGCCACTGTTGAAGTTGCGGGAGGTGACGGAGGAAGTAAAACTCTTCCAGTAACGAGTGTGACCTTTGCACAGGGCGTCTCGACTATCACCTCACTCGACCTTTCAGCTTGTAGCGAACTTACCTCGTTCTACTGCGCTTCCTCTACGCTCGAAACTGCAAAATTCCAGGGTACCGGCAAGCTAAAGTCGATCGAGTTTATCACGCCGTCAGGCAATCTCTCTTCTTTGGATCTGGTCGGATGTTCGGAGCTTACCAAGCTCGTGGTGAATAACAACAAGTTGACGGGCTTCGATGTTTCTGGGTGCCCCAATCTTGAAGAGCTGCAGTTCAGTAACAATAAGGTGACCGAATTGAGCTTGATTCATCATGATAAACTGACCGCGTTGCAGTGCTCTGTCAATGAGCTCACCGCTCTCGATCTTACGAATTGCCCTGAGCTTACCTCGGTTGAATGCAATGCCAATAAGCTCACTTCGTTGAAGCTTCCTGCGAATGCGAAGATCACGTTCCTGCAGTGTGCAGAGAATGAGCTTACCGAACTCGATCTTTCTGCTTGTACAGCGCTTACCTCACTCAATTGCGTTTCCAATAAACTTGCTACGCTGAATGTGGCACCATGCACAGCTCTCGAAACCCTTACCTGCTCGAATAATCAGCTGAATGCTCTTGATGTTTCTGCGCTTGTGAATCTTAAGTCTCTCGTGTGTGAGAACAACAAGATCGCTACGCTCGACATCAGTAAGAATACCAAACTTACCGATCTGGTTTGCAACGGGAATAGCATCGCTGATACTGCGCCGCTCGAAGCCTGGCTTGCAGTCGATGGCCACCAGGGTAAGGTCACTCCTCAAAATGTGACACCCGATCCTAAACCAGAGGATCCTAAGCCCGAAGATCCTAAACCGGATACTCCTGATCCAGATGACCCCGTGAATCCTGAGCCGAGCAATCCTGCTACGGGCACGTGGGTGCACAGCTCCAAGGGCTGGTGGTACGACTACGGCAACAACAAGTATGCAGTTGGTTGGCTCAAGCTTGATTCCGGCACCTATCACTTTGACAGCAACGGCTGGATGGATACTGGTTGGGAGCAGATTGATGGCTCTTGGTATTACTTCAAGAGCTCTGGCGCTATGGCTACCGGCTGGCAGAAGGTCAAGAATACCTGGTACTACCTGGGTGAAGATGGCAAGATGCTCACCGGCAAACAGGTGATCAAGGACAAGACGTACTTCCTCACCGTATCGGGCTCCAAAGCTGGTGCGATGGTTACTGGTTGGAACCATGAAGAGAACAATACCAAGTGGTATTACTACAACCTTTCAGGCGACATGGCGCTTGGTTGGAAGAAGGTAAAGAACGTTTGGTACTACCTGAATCCGCAGACTGGCGTCATGGAAACCGGATTAGTGAATGATGGTAAAGCAGATTACTATCTGAGCGATTCTGGTGTCATGCAGACTGGCTGGAAGAGCGTTGAAGGCAAGTGGTATTACTTCAACAAGTCAGGCGCGATGGCTAAGGGTTGGGCAAAGGTGAAAAACACCTGGTACTACCTGAGCCCTGAGACTGGCGTTATGGAAACCGGCTGGGTCAATGATGGCAAGGCAGATTATTACTTGCTTTCATCTGGCGCGATGGCTACTGGTTGGAAACACATCGATAGCAAGTGGTATTACTTTGCATCGAATGGCGCCATGACCAAGGGCTGGGTCGATGTTAAGAACAAGCGCTATTACCTGGATGACAATGGCGTGATGCTCACGGGTAAGCAAACGATCAAAGAGAAGACCTACTTCTTCAACGAAGATGGTGCGATGCAAACTGGTTGGGTCAAAGAAGGCGATACCTGGTTCTATTGCAGCGCACCTTCGGGAGAGATGGCTAAAGGTTGGATCAACCTCAAGAATAAGTGGTATTACCTCAACACTGAAGACGGCGCTATGATCACAGGCTGGCTTGATGATAAGAGCGCGAAGTATCATTTCGCTTCATCTGGTGAAATGCAAACTGGGTGGCAAGAGATCGATAAGAAGTGGTATTACTTCGATGAGTCGGGCGTCATGCAGGTAAGCAAGTGGGTCGGTGATTATTATGTCGGTTCTGATGGCGTGATGGAAACCAATACATGGGTCGATAAAGACCAGGTTTATGTTGGCCCTGATGGCAAGAAGGATCCTAACAAGAAGCGCGATTAATCCAAACTTCACCTATTGAATTCTTGACGTGCGAGCATTGTTTGTTACTATAGGTGATGCTGTTTTGAGCAATCGGGACGTGGCGCAGTTTGGTAGCGCACTTGACTGGGGGTCAAGGGGTCGCAGGTTCAAATCCTGTCGTCCCGACCAGCTAAACACAAAAGAGAGAGCGAATGCTCTCTCTTTTTTTTGCATAAGGGACGACTACCTGCGCAGCAGGAATGGACTTCGTCCATAGGATTTGAACCGAAAGGTTCACCGAAGTGCTATCAAGCACTTCTGGCGCGAGGGTCAAGGCTGTAAAGCGAAGCGTGCCTTGATGCGAGCGAACTTCTGAGTCCCGACCAGCTAAACACAAAAGAGAGAGCGAATGCTCTCTCTTTTTTTGCATAAGGGACGACTACCTGCGCAGCAGATGTTCATTTCAAAATTCAAGGGTTTTCTTTTGTTGATGATTAAGTACTATGGAAAACAGCGTTTTGCAAACAGGAGCTTTATTCCGTAACTGCTGTTTGGCACGGTAAAATACCATTCTTCAAGAAAGTGAGCAGCCATGCGCATTGGATTCGATAACGATAAGTACATTTCAATGCAGGCTGAGCATATCAAAAAGCGCATCGAACAGTTCGGTGGCAAGCTCTATCTGGAATTCGGTGGCAAGCTCTTCGATGACATGCATGCTTCGCGCGTTCTTCCTGGTTTCAAGCCCGATGCAAAAGTTTCGATGCTCAAATCCATGAAGAATGATGTCGAGATCATCTTCGCTATCAATGCTAATGATATTGAACAGAATAAGGTACGTGGTGATCTAGGAATCTCTTACGATGAAGATGTCCTGCGTCTGATGGATATCTTGCGCGGTATGGGCTTTTACGTGGGTGCAGTGGTCATCACGCAATACAGTGGTCAGACCGCTGCCGATGCTTTTCGTCATCGTCTCAAAGCGCTTGGCATCACGTCCTATCTTCATTATCCGATCCCAGGGTATCCGAACGATATCGCTCGCATCGTAAGCGACGAAGGCTATGGTAGGAATGAATATGTCGAAACTACGCGACCGCTCGTGGTGGTAACGGCTCCTGGTCCTGGTTCAGGCAAAATGGCAACGTGTCTTTCGCAGCTTTACCACGAGAACAAACGTGGCGTGAAGGCAGGGTATGCAAAATACGAAACCTTCCCGGTATGGAATCTTCCGCTCAATCATCCTGTGAATATCGCCTATGAAGCTGCCACTCTTGATCTGAACGATGCGAACATCATCGATCCCTTCCAGCTTGAAGCCTACGGCGAAGTGACGGTGAATTACAACCGCGATGTTGAGATATTCCCCGTTCTCAAAGCTATGATGGACCGTATCTCGGGCCATTGTCCGTATCAATCACCTACTGATATGGGCGTGAACATGGCAGGATTCGCGATCGTTGATGACGAAGCCTGTTCAGATGCCGCTCGTCGTGAGATCGTGCGCCGCTATTATCAGACTGCAACCGAGGTCAAGCGCAGCGGCATGGGGCAAGATCAGCTCGAGAAGTGCGAGTTGCTCATGAATCAGGCAGGCGTTGGTGCCAACGACCTCAAAGCACGTTCCGCAGCCTTGCTCAAGGAGGAGATCACGGGTGCTCCCGTGGGCGCGATCATGCTGTCTGATGGGGAAGTTGTCACGGGTAAGACCTCGACAAACCTTGGTGCTGCTGCTTGTACGCTCATCAATGCGCTCAAGGCTGTGGCAGGAGTTGATCCTGATGCCGACGTTATCTCAGATGAAGCTATCGAGCCCATCTGCAAGCTCAAGACCAACGTGCTCGATTCAAACAATCCGCGTCTTCACTCCGATGAGACCATCATTGCGCTTGCTATCAGTTC
Organism: uncultured Eggerthella sp.; assembly: GCA_900542525.1. Lineage (GTDB taxonomy): Bacteria > Actinomycetota > Coriobacteriia > Coriobacteriales > Eggerthellaceae > Anaerotardibacter. The sequence goes on along the minus strand of UQNZ01000003.1, from coordinate 124,526 downwards.
TGCCACCAATGAAACTGCGAAGAAGGTGCTCGATTGCGTCGAGAATCTACGTGGTTGCGATGCGTTCTTCTCGGTCATCATCTCTGAGACCGATGAACAGTTCTACAAGCGTCTCGGTATGAATATCTGTTGCGAGCCAAAATACGAGCTCCATCGCTACTATCATAAATAGCATTTTCTCTGTGTGATATCCATAAGCTAAGAGCCAGGAGCGATGTTGTTTCAAGATGAAGAGAAGGGACTAACGCGCGCGCATATCGAAACGCAACGCGAGAACCATGAGTCTCTTGCAGTCGATAGCCGTGCAAGGTGCACTTCTTCATCGGCGCGTCTTAATCTTATCGTTATCGGCAGTGGGAGCAAGGGCAATGCTTCAGTGGTCTATGATCGCGTTACGGGCGAGGGTGTCCTTATCGATGCGGGTATCTGCAAGCGCGATGTGTTCGCCTTCAGTGCAGAAGGTGGCTTCTATATGGCCAATCTCAAGGGCGTTCTCATCTCTCATAATCATTCTGATCACGTGAAGAACCTTGGGGTCATCCTGCGTGGTCTGCGTTCGCAAGGCATAGAAGTGCCGCTCTATCTGCATCCTGAAACGCTCGCTGCGAGCAAAGAGCTCAAGCAAGCCCAAGAGTCGAAAGAGGTCATTTTCTTCGAGGCAGGTCAGAAGCACACGATCGGAACCCTGGACGTTTCGATCCTGCCTACTTCGCACGACGCACCTGCTTCGTTTGCTTTTAAGTTCGAATGTGGGGAGGATGCACTTGGATTCATCACCGATACCGGCGTGGTGCTCCCTGAAGCGCTCGAGGGCTTGCGTGGAGTACGTATCCTCGGTCTTGAGTCCAACCACGACGAGCAGATGCTCAAAACGGGACCTTATCCGCGCATGCTCAAAGAGCGGGTCGGGTCAGACGTGGGGCATTTGAGCAACGCACAGGCTGCCGATGCGCTTGCGGCGCTCATGCATACTGGGCTCGAAACGGTCGTTGCACTCCACATCTCGGAGAACAATAACACCTATCGTTTGCCAGTCGAGACGCTGCGTGGGGTGGTCGCACGAGCAGAGGCAGAAGTTTCAGTGGTGTGCGCTTATCAAAAACGCCCCGTGTTCATCATTGGGTAAGCCCAGTTCGCAAATAGTGCTCGCCCCAACCCACTTACCGAACATATTATCTCCATAAACGAAGCGTGCGGCGTGCAGTCAGCATGAAGTAATAGAGTGAAAATGAGACTGATTAAGTCTCGTTTTATTATGAGCTCCTAAAAAAGGAGGAACAAGCATGGAGATGATAGGATTTTTAATCCTCTTTCCTCTTGTTGTTGCCGCTCTCTTGCTGATCTTTCGGCAGAACAAGGTAAGAAATGCGATCGTGTGGGTTGCCAGCATCGTCATCATGGGCGCTTCTATTGCGTTCGTTGTGATGAACATCGGCACCCCCGGCAAGTACTTCCTGTTCGAGTCCGTTGTGGTCGATTGGGCATCAATAGTTATCAGCGTGATCGTCGGCGCAATCGTTATCTTCTACAGTGTCAAGTATCGAAGGTTCTGGGTGTTGGGTCTTGCGGCTATCCAGCTTATCGGTACGCTCGTCTTCGAGTTCGGATGTGCGCATGATATCGTATGCACCCGCGGTCTCTATATTGATTCGCTCTCGCTCATCATGACGCTCATCATCGGTCTTGTGGGTGCAGGCATCTGCATCTACTCCATTGGCTACATGGAAGATTTCCAGGCTGAACACAAGCATGAAGCGGATCGTCGTCCGCGTTTCTTCGCGCTCATGTTCATCTTCCTTGCAGCGATGTATGCGATCATCTTCTGCAATAATCTCATCTGGCTCTATGCTGGTTGGGAGATCACTACGGTTTGTTCTTTCCTCCTCATCGGCTATACCCGTACTGAGGAAGCGATCGCGAATGCGTTCCGTCAGATCGTCATGAACATGGTTGGTGGCATCGCATTTTTGGCGGCGCTCTTCTTCATGGTGCTCGAGTTCAACACGGTCGATTTCCTTGACTTCATCGTCATCGGCACGTTCGCGCCAGCGCTCGTGGTATTCCCGCTCACGTGCTTGAGCCTTGCGGGCATGACCAAAGCGGCGCAGATGCCGTTCCATACCTGGCTGTTGGGCGCTATGGTTGCACCGACGCCTACCAGTGCGCTTCTGCACTCATCCACCATGGTGAAGGCGGGCGTATTCATGCTCATCAAGTGCGCACCTATCTATGCGGTGTCGTTCGGGCCTTCCATCTTCGTTATCTTGGTGGGCGGTCTTACGTTCCTGTTCTGCTCGTTCCTTGCCATTTCGCAGGTGAACGCTAAGCGCGTGCTCGCGTATTCAACCATTGCGAACCTCGGTCTTATCACTGCTTGTGCGGGTGTTGGTACCGCAGAGGCAATCTGGGCAGCGATCTTCCTCGTCATCTTCCACGCTATCGCGAAGAGCTTGCTCTTCTTGTGCGTGGGTACTGCAGAGCATCATATCGGTTCTCGTAACATCGAAGACATGGACACGCTCTTCGAGCGCATGCCGAAGCTTGCACGCCTCATGATGCTTGGTATCATGATCATGTTCATCGCGCCGTTCGGCATGCTCATCGCGAAATGGGCAACGCTCATCACGCTTATCGGAACGCGCCAGATCGCGCTCATCCTTATGTTGGCATTCGGCTCCGCAGCTACCTTCATGTTCTGGGCAAAATGGCTCGGCAAGCTTGCGGGCATCGCAAGCGAACCTGATAACGTGGAAGTTACCGTGCATAAGAGCGAATGGCTCTCGCTCGCGCTCATGGCGGTGCTCGCCGTGCTTGCTTGTGCGCTCATCCCGGTCATCTCGAACTTCATGGTCGAGCCTTATGTCAGCTCGATCCTCGGCATGAGCATCCAGCCGATTCGCGATGAGAACCTCTATCTATCCACTATCATCGTCTTGTTCATGGTGGTCATGATGTTCGGCGTGCTGCGCAAGAACACGAAGGCTAAGAAGGCCAGCGTGTATCTTTCTGGCGTTTCAGTCGAGAACGAATCGCGAGTCTATTTGAATTCGCTCTCGAAACCACAGGAGGCTACTGCGCGCAATTGGTATATGGAAGACTGGTTTGGCGAGGCGAAGCTAACGCCTGTTGGCACCATCATCTGCTACATTCTCATACTCGTTGCATTCATTTGGGCGATCATCGCCACCATCGGATTTACGGCACTGTTCTAAGAAAGGAGGCACATCGTGGAAACGCTTATTTCAATCCTTATCACGCTCGGCGCCTCGGTTGTCTTCGCGATCGTCGGAACGGTGCTCGGCTGCTTGCTCTCTGGCATCGACCGCATTATCTCGGCGCGTATGCAAGGTCGTGTGGGACCGCCACTGCTGCAGCCTCTTTACGACGTTCGTAAGCTGTTCGCTAAGGACAACGTGGCAGTAAACGGCACTATCGGAACATATGTGTTCTGCGCGCTCATCTTCACGTTCATCGCAGGAGGTATCTTCTTCTCAGGTGGGAACTTCCTTCTGTGTGTCTTCGTTATCACGCTTGCTGAACTCATGTTCGTCATGGCTGCCTATGCATCGCGTTCACCCTTCTCTGAAGCGGGCGCACATCGTGAGAATCTTCAGATCATGGCTTATGAGCCTATGGTGCTCTTGCTTGCTGTTGGCTTCTTCCAGGCAACGGGTAGCTTCGATATCGCGATCCTGCCTTTCTTGGATTCACCCATCATCTTCAGTTTGTGGGGTGTTTTCCTGGGAATGCTGTTCATTCTTACGATTAAATTGAGGAAATCTCCGTTTGACCTCTCATATTCACATCATGCACATCAAGAACTGGTAAAAGGTGTAACTACCGAGATGTCGGGCAAGACGCTTGGTCAGATCGAGATCATGCACTGGTGCGAGAACATCCTCTACATGGGCTGGATCGTGATGTTCTTCATCTGGGGAAATCCTGTTTCGATCGCGGTTGCGCTCATCGCATTCGTTCTCATCTACGTGCTTGAGATTTGGATCGACAATAATTTCGCTCGTGTGAAATGGCAACTGGTGTTGAAATCAACCTGGATCGTCACGCTCGTTCTCGGTGGTATCAATATCCTTATTCTTGCATTTCTGTAAGGAGGTAACATGTCTTCTGTTTCAAAATCTCCTTGGATCATACATTACGACGGTTCGAGCTGTAACGGTTGCGATATTGAGGTGCTCGCTGCGCTCACGCCGCTCTACGATGTCGAGCGTTTTGGCATCATCAATACCGGTAACCCCAAACATGCTGATATCTTCCTGGTTACGGGTGGTGTCAACGAACGCAATATCGATGTTGTTAAGGAAATCTACGATCAGATGATAGAACCGAAGGTGGTCGTTGCCTGCGGTGTCTGCGCTTGTACGGCAGGCATCTTCAAAGACTGCTACAACATCATCGGTGGTGTTGATCAGGCAATTCCTGTGGATGTGTATGCGCCTGGTTGCGCGATTCGTCCTGAAGCGATCATCGATGCGGTCGTTCAAGGCATTGGCATTCTTGAGGAAAAGTCGAAGAAACTCAAAGAAGAGAAGAAGAAAGGGGCGTAAGCGTTATGGAATTGAATGAAACGTTTGTCCCTCTTGCGCTCGAAGATCTGGTCGATACTGCGCGCGAATATAAGGAGCAAGGGTATCAGCTGGCTCAGATGATGGGCGTACTCAAAGAAGACGATACCGTCTGGCTTTACTACACGTTCATCAAAGGCAGCGAAGTCATCAATCGCCGAATCGAAGGAATCATCAAGGGTGAGACTGAGGTTCCTTCGCTTACGCCGCTTTATATCGCCATCTTCGTGAACGAAAACGAAGCTCACGATCTCTTCGGTGTGAACATCGTTGGTAATCTTATCGATTTCGAAGGTGCATTCTATCGCTTTGCTGAAGGCGTTGAAGCTCCTATGAGCATCGTCTCGCCTGAGCAGCTTGCCGCACGTGAGAAAGCGGCGAAGATCGCAAAGGCCAAAGCAGCAAAAGCGGCGAAAGCGGCAAAGGAGAAGGCGGCAAAAGAGGCCGAAGCAGCTAGTGTAACCAGCGCTCCTGCTGAAGAGCAGCCTCAAGAGCAGGCTGAAGCTCCTGCGAACGCTTCTGAGGCAGCGCCTTCAGAAGCTTCTGCGAACACGAACGAGGAAGGGGAGTAACAATGGCAAAAGCACAAGTCATACCATTCGGACCCCAGCATCCGGTTCTGCCTGAGCCGGTTCATCTTGACCTCGTGGTTGAAGACGAAACGGTCGTCGATGTTCTTCCTCAGATCGGATTCATCCATCGTGGTCTTGAAAAGCTCGTCGAGACGCGCGATATCCACCAATACATCTATGTTGCTGAGCGTATCTGCGGCATTTGTGCGTTCGGTCACAGCTATGGCTATGCACAAACGGTCGAGCGCCTTATGAACGTTGAGATCCCGCCGCGTGCTGAATACTTGCGTGCCATCATGCATGAGCTTTCGCGTATACATTCTCATTTGCTGTGGATGGGTCTTGCGGCTGATGCGTTCGGTTTCGAGAGCTTGTTCATGCATTCCTGGCGCTTGCGTGAGCGCATCCTCGATATCTTCGAAGCGGTAGCTGGCGGACGCGTTATCTTGTCTTATACGCTCATCGGTGGCGTTACGAAGGATATCGATGCGCCTATGCTCCAGGCTATCAAAGATAAGCTTGCGAGCATTAAAGATGAGTACAAGCAAATTTGCAATGCTTTCCTGAAAGACACATCAGTGAAGAATCGTCTGGTAGGCGTGGGCTATATCGCACCGGAAGATGCGTTTGGCTACGGCATGGTCGGACCCTTCGCCCGTGCGAGCAACTTGAACAACGATGTTCGCTGCTTGGGTATTGGCGCGTATGGCGATCTGGCGGAATTCAAGCCGATTCTCTCGACCGATGGTGATTGCTACGCACGCGTTCAGGTGCGTGCTGAAGAGGTGCTGCAGTCCATCGACATCATCAATGAACTGATCGACAAGATTCCTGGTGGCGATTTCTATGTGCCTGTGAAGGGTGCGCCTGCTGCAGGAAGCGAAGCATGCAATATTCTTGAACAGCCGCGTGGTGAAGTGTATTACTACTGTTCTGGCAATGGTACGAAGAATCTCGAGCGCATGCGTATCCGCACCCCAACTACGCAGAATATCGCTGGCATGACCGTGGCGCTCAAAGGCTGCGACCTAGCCGATGTCAACATGATCGTTCTTACCATCGATCCTTGCATCAGCTGCACGGAAAGGTAGAGCAATGGGATATTTCAAACTAGGAAAAATGACGCTCAAGTCGCTCTTCAAGCGTCCTGAGACCATTCGCTACCCGTATGAGACAAAGCCTCCTGTCGAGGATCTGAAGGGACATGTTGAAAATGACATCGTCGAATGCACGCTCTGTGGCATCTGCGCAAAGCGCTGTCCGACAGGCTGCATCACGGTAGATAAAGAGGCAGAGTCTTGGACGATCGATCCGTTCGATTGCATTCAGTGCCGCACGTGCGTACGTGAATGTCCGCAGCATTGTCTCACCATGATGCCGGAGTATCGTAAGCCAGCTTTTGAGAAGGTTGCTTCGGTCACTACGAAACCTGAACCCACCGAGGAAGAAAAAGCAGAGCTTGCACGTAAGGAAGCGGAAAAAGCTGCTAGAATTAAGGCGGCGTTGGAAGCAAAAGCTGCACGTGAAAAAGCAAAGCAGGAACAAGCTGGTCAAACGCCTGAAGCTTAGGCTACCGATATAGAATTCTGTGTGATTCGGGCCTTTTTAAGGCCCGTTTCCTTTTGAAGAGGGAGAGAGCGCATGGGCGCGAACGAGTCCTACGAGGTGTCGAACAAGATCTTCACGTTGCCGAATCTTATCTCATTCATTCGTCTGCTCATGATTCCTATTTTCCTTGTGTTGCTCTTCCATGATCTGAATCTTGCAGCTACACTGCTCTTCGCGATCGCCGCATCGACCGACTGGGTCGATGGCCAGGTAGCGCGCCGTACCAATCAAGTTTCTCGTTTGGGTCAGTTGCTCGACCCCGCAGTGGATCGTCTTCTCATGATCTCAGGCGTGCTTGGGCTGTTCTTGGTGGGGCGTTTGCCGCTCTGGATCATCCTTTTTGTGGTCATTCGCGATCTTGCTCTGCTCATTGGTGGCGGCTATATTCTGAAGCGCTATCAGGTGCGTGTGCCGGTCATCTATGCGGGTAAGGTTGCCACCACGCTTCTCTACATCGGTTTTGTGGGTGTGCTTTTGAATTTCCCGCTCTTCGCAGGGTTGGGCGTATGTGATCTCTCTTGGCTTCCTGGCTTCTCTGCTGCGCAGTATTCATGGGGATTCTGGTTCGTATATGCCGGTCTTATCTTGAATATCTTCACCACGTCCTACTATGCCTATGCTGGCATAAAGGGCGCACGATCGGCGAAAGCACGCAAGCTTGCGGAAGCCTCATCGGAGAGCGCTCATGGTTAGAAAGCGCGATGCGCAAGGATTATCTTCTTCGTCAAAGCGACGTGGTCAAGATCGTTCTAACACGCGTCCTTCACGCACTGCGCGCGATACTTCGCCTCCGCGCGGAGATTCTGCAAGCCAAAGTGCGCGTTCGGTGCGAGGTGGACGCACTGCTTCAGAGGGACGTTCTTCACGCGTAGGTGGCGAAACTGGCTCGTCGCGCGATTCGCGTTTGCAAGAATCGAGCATTCGCTCGCGCAGGGACACTCGGTACGGTTCGCAGGCTCGCACGAGCGCACGTCCTTCTCGCAGAGAGCCTGAGCTTGATTCTGCACAAGAGAGTCGTGATGCCGCACGGCAGCGACTGCAAGCACGCACTGCTACAACGCAGCAAGAGCGGTCGCTTTTTTCAGATAGCGCTCAGTGTTCGTCACAACGTCCTGCTCGCGCTGAGACGCTCATGCGCACGGCCAGGCGTACTGCGGTAACTAACGATGAGCCACCACAAGAAGCTGCTTCGCCAGCAACGAATACTCGTGCTCGTAGGGGAGCTGCGCAATCTAGTCGCTCTGCGCGCACGGAGGGTAAGCGACGCTCGCAAGCAAATCAGACGAACAATATGCTTGGGGGTGAACAGGGGATCCCTCACAATGTGCTGAAGAATCCCATGAAGCCAACGGGAGGAAAGCGTTCGGACTCTTCGGGAAGAACGGGCGCATTCGCGCGATTCGCTGGCGGATGTTCATGGCTGTGGTCGAAGAGCAAGGCGCTTTCAGTAGCGCTTGTGGTGCTTGTGGTGATCGTAGTTGCCGGAGGCGTTGATTCGCTCGCTACGATGAATCGCATCTACCAAGGTGTGAGCGTAGGGAATATCGATCTTTCTGGGAAAACGCCTGAAGAGGCCACAACGCTCATCTCTCAGGAATACGAACCGCGCTTCAACAGCAATGCAGTGGTCTTCTGCGCTAACGAGCAAGCTGCACAGCGCTCTGAAGAAGAACAGCAGCGCAATGAATCGCTCGAAGAACAGATCTCCTATGAAGAATCGCTCTCTTCGCGTGATCGTTGGACGGTGAATGCTTCTCTTATCGGTGCAACCTTCGATCCATCTGCATATGCTAAAGCCGCTTATGAAGTAGGACGAAGCGATGGGGGGTTCTTTGCGCGCTTAGCAGCTCAATTCTCAGGGCATGATATCAAGCCAACCTGCACATTCAATGAGACTTCGCTCGAAGCGCTTCGCGATGAGATCATCGATGCACTTGGAAGCAAGATGGTCAATTTCAACATCGAGATGAAGGACGCGCATGCGCAGGTGACCGATGGGCACGATGGGTATGAGGTGTCTGAAGAGTGGTTGATCGACAGGCTGAATCAAGCGCTTCTTGAAGCCGAAGGTGAGTCGCGCTTCATCATCGATATGCACGATGTTGTGATCCAGATCGACCATGATAAGGCGCAGACGTGCGCGGATGAGATCAATGCTTCGATTCCTTGCGGGGTCAATTTCTCCTATGATGACAAGAGCTATTTTGCAGACAAGAACGTGCTTGCTGAATGGATCAAGACTGAGGTGAAGCAAGAGGGCGACGCATTTGCGCTCGTGCCGTTCTTCGATGGTGCGAAAGCTAACCAGAAGATAATCCAAGGGTTCGGCTTTAGCTATGGTGGATCAGATTATCTTGTACACTTCGCGAACGAGGGCGGCAACGTCACTGTTAGCACTAACGCAACAGGCTCAGTGCCGCAGGTTTCCGAGGCGATCGCGCACCTGAATGAAACATTCTTCTCATCTAGCGAGAAGACCACCGCAGCAGAGGTTCAAGTTGTTTCAGCGCAGATCCCTGAATCGATGAGCTTCGAAGAGGCGCTCGATTATGGACTCATCACTGAAATATCGTCCTATACCACGCGCTATGCATCAGGCGCAGAAGCGCGCAACAACAACATTCACGTGGCAGCTGATGCACTCAATAACTCGATCTGTAAGGCAGGGGAGACTTGGTCGTTCTTGGCGCTTGCAGGCGAGGCAACACCAGAAAAGGGTTACCAAGGTGCGGGTGCTATCATCGGCGGCGAATACTCCGATGCAATCGGTGGTGGTATCTGTCAGGTGGCCACGACGGTGTTCAATGTGGTCTATGAAGCGGGTTATTCGATCGAGCGCCGCAACAACCATTCGCTCTATATCGCGAGCTATCCTGAAGGTCGCGACGCAGCCATCGCGTACCCTGATATCGATCTGGTATGGCGAAACGATACGGAATCCGATGTGCTGCTGCGCATGAGCTACACCAATTCATCGGTCAGTGCCACGCTCTACGGTGTCGATCCAGGGTATGAAGTAACGACCGTTTATGGCGAATGGGAAGAAGGCGAACCGTATCGCACAGTGGTGCGTAAAGATCCCGATTATCCTCTTGGGACAGAGTTCATCGAGTCTTCTGGCGCTAATGGGCGCTCGATTACGGTTGTCCGCACGGTCAAAGACCGTAATGGCAATATAATTCAAGAGAAAGAATTCCATTCGAATTATCAGCCGAAGAATGAAGTGAAAGTTCAGGGTTCAGCCGAACCTTCGAGCGAATGAGCATGAAAGGAACCGTTGTGTACTACCAGCCCGAACTAGAAACAATGCCACGTGAGGAGCTCGATGCACTTCAACTTGAGCGCCTTCAGAAATTGGTCGCTTATGTCTATGAGCGTATTCCTTTCTATCGTGAGTCGTTTGATAAGGCAGGTGTTAAACCTGAAGACATAAAGACGCTCGACGATCTGAGCAAATTCCCGTTCACGGTGAAGCAGGATCTGCGCGATGCGTATCCGTTCGGCATGTTCGCGGTGCCACGAGATGAAGTCGCTCGCATTCACTGCTCTTCGGGCACGACAGGCACCGCAACAGTGGTTGGCTACACTGCGAAGGACCTTGAAGTGTGGGGCGATTGCTTCGCTCGTTTCCTCTATGCGGCAGATTGTGGCTCTGATGCTGTTCTGCAGGTTGCCTATGGGTATGGTTTGTTCACGGGCGGCCTCGGCGCTCACCAGGGCGGTGAACGCGGTGGTCTTACCGTGCTCCCCATGTCGACGGGCAATACGAAACGTCAGGTGCGTCTCATGAAAGACTTCGATGTTGATGTGCTCGCATGCACGCCTTCTTATGCGCTCAATATCGCTGATGTGGCGATCGAAGAGGGCTACAAGCCGGCTGAAGAATTCAAGATCCATGCAGGTATCCTTGGCGCAGAGCCCTGCTCTGAGGGCATGCGTGCTGAAATTCAAGATAAGCTTGGTATCCAGGTCTATGATATCTATGGTCTTTCAGAGGTCATGGGACCAGGGGTGGCTTGCGAATGCGAAGCACAGAATGGCCTTCATGTTTGCGAGGATCACTTCATCATCGAGATCGTTGATCCACAGACGCTCGAGCCTGTACCCGATGGCCAGTGGGGCGAAGTGGTCATGACGACGCTCTCTAAGGAGTGTTCGCCGCTCGTTCGTTATCGTACGCGCGATATTTCTCGCATCATCACTGGCCAGTGTGAATGTGGGCGTACTTTCCGCCGTATGGATCGCATCACGGGTCGTACCGACGACATGCTGATCTTGCGCGGTGTGAATGTCTTCCCGTCTCAGATCGAGGAAGAGATCGTTTCGTTCCCTGAGATCGTTCCGCAGTATCAGCTCATCCTCACGACTAAGGGCTCGCTCGACCATGTTGAACTTCAGGTTGAGACCGTGCCCGATTTCCCCTTCGACGAAGTAGCTCGCTTGCAGAAGCTCACGAAAGATCTCAAGAAGGCGCTCAAAGATAATCTTCAGATTGCGGTTGATGTGAAGATCGTCGAACCAAAGACCATCGAGCGCTCTGAAGGTAAGGCAAAACGCATCATCGACCTGAGGGAAGGATTGAAATAATGATCTCGCAACTAACCGTATTTCTGGAGAACAAAGAAGGCAGGCTCGCTTCTGCGGTGCGCAGTATCGCTCGTGCTGATATCAACATGCAGGCGATGTTCCTAGCTGACACGAAGGATTTTGGCATCTTGCGTATCTTTTGCGACACGCCTGAGAAAGCCTGTCGCATCTTGCGAGAAGAAGGCTATCAAGCGAAGCTGATCGACGTCGTTGCGGTCAAGGTGCCCAATGTTCCTGGATCGCTCTCGAAGCTCTTCGATTATCTTGATGATAAGGACATCAACGTCGAATATGCACACTGCTTCATGGTAGGCGATCATGCGATCGATATCTTGAAGGTGGCTGAGCCAGCGCTTGATGTAAAGCTTGCTGCAGAAGGATTCGAAGTCTGCAAACCTGAGGATGTGTATGCGCTCGACTAGTTCGCATAACCTTGATAGAGCACGTACCAAATACGCAGGCATTCTTGCTTGCGTATTTGCGTCTGTTCTGAGCGTTGCGCTTTTCCCGTGTGTTGCTCAGGCTGAAGTGCGCAATTCCGATGTGGTACTCGGTCAGACCATCGAAGAGCAAGGTTTCACTGCTGCTCAAGCGCCGAATATCGCCGCCGAATACGCTTATCTTGTTTCAAGCGACGGCACGATCTACTTTGCGCGTAATGCTTATGATCAAGTTCATATCGCCTCTATCACGAAGATCATGACCGCGCTTGTTGCTCTCGACTATGGGGGAGATCCTACGCAGACCGAGATCACGGTCAGTCAAGAAGCGGCGAGCATCGGTGAATCTACTGCGGGGCTGAGAGCGGGAGATGTGCTCACGCTCGAAGCTGCGATCAAGGCACTCATGATTCCTTCAGGTAACGATGCAGGTCAAGCTTTGGCTGAATCGCTTGGGCCTAAGATCTTGGAAGAGCTTCAAAAGGACAAGAGCATTCCCGAGAACGAGATGCCGCAGAATGGCTACGATGCATTCGTCTATGCGATGAACAAGAAGGCGCTTGCTCTTGGCATGAATGATGCCCATTTCAGCAATCCGCATGGTCTTGATTACGATCAGTTCAGTGGGGACATGCATTGCAGTGCTCAGAATGTTTCCATCATGGCGCGCGCTGCTATGGAAAACGAGCTTTTTCGTTCGGTCGTAGCAACGCCAAAGACCACGATCTCGGTCAAGCGCGGAGAGAATTGGGTCGATCTTCAGCTCGAGTCGACCGACCTTCTGGTAGGCGTCTATGAAGGTGCTTGCGGCATCAAGACCGGGTTCACCGAAGAAGCAGGCGAGTGCTTTGCAGGTGCCTGTGAGCGAGATGGAGAGATCCTCTATGCTATAGTGCTTCATTCAACTACGGAAGCGCAGCGTTTCACCGACTGTACGACCATGTGGAATTGGGTCTACGACAATACGATCGATGTTCCGTTGGCTTCTTCGGATGAAGTGATCATGCTTCGACTCAATGGTCAGGAAGTCCAAGCGCCCGTCGTGGCGAATGTGAGCCATAAAGGTTGGCTCGATAAGACCTTCAAGGCAACGATAGCCAACCCAACTGAGACGGTCGAGGTCTTTCGTTATAACGGAAATGTGAGTCAAGACGTGGTTTTCGACGACATTACCAACACCGTGCATGTGGGAGACAAGGTGGGTACGGTAAACTATTACCAGAATAACGAGATCATCAAAACGGTCGACCTTGTTGCTGCAGAAGACTGTGCCGGTCCGAACTTCCTTGAAGGTATCGGCATCTGGTGGAACAGGCTTACTGGCGGCGATCAAGCGAAGGAAGCCGAAAGCGAAGTGGTCAGCTCGATGCCGATCATTTATGGTGCGGATGCCACGCGCTAAGCGCAAGGCGTATAGAGGGGTAAGAGGGAAGCATATGACAACTTGTCCAGTGTGCATGAATGAAGCGAATAACGATGGAGATTGCTGCTCGGTGTGCGGTTACCATTTCCAAGATGCTACCCAAGCATTCGAGGCGATATCTATCGACACTGAAGGCGAGCGTGCTCATGCTGCTGATCAGGCACCTGCGTCGCTTCGCGTGTGCTATGGCAAGCAGGAAGGTCTGGTGTTTCCGCTTGAGAGCGATTTCATCGAGATCGGCCGTTCTCCGCAATGTGGCGTGATGCTCAACGACATGACCGTTTCGCGTGTCCACGCTGAAATGGAGAAGATCGACGGCGAATGGATCATCACTGATCGCGATTCATTCAACGGCGTGTGGGTGAACAATGAAGCGATCAAGAATGCCGTGTTGAACCCGGGCGACCTTCTGCAGATCGGCTGTTTCGTTCTTCGTTTCGTCGAATAAGCAGTTCCTCAAGATCTAGTCTTTTGAATCTTTTAAAAACACGAACAAGGATTACGCATGGAATTTTTATCAGGTAATGAAGCGATCGCGCGTGGTGCATGGGAGGCAGGATGTCATATTGGCACGGCCTATCCGGGAACACCTTCTACCGAGACCATGGAAACCTTCGCAACGCTTCCTGGTGTTTACGCGGAATGGTGTCCGAACGAGAAAGTCGCGCTTGAGGTTGCGATGGGCGCTTCTGCGGCGGGAGCACGCGTGCTTGTTACGATGAAGCACGTGGGCGTGAATGTATGCGCTGATCCGCTTTTCACCGCTTCTTATACTGGTGTTAACGGCGGTGTGCTCTTGCTCGCTGCCGACGATCCGGGCATGTTCTCTTCACAGAACGAGCAAGACAGTCGCTACTATGCCATGGCTTCGCTCGTGCCCATTCTTGAGCCTGCCGATTCGCAGGAAGCACTCGATTTCGCACGCAGCGCCTACGATCTTTCCGAGCAGTTCGACGTTCCCTTCATGATGCGCTCCACTGTACGCATCTCTCACACGAAAACACCTGTTGATGTAGGGGATCGTACTGAGGTTGAAAAGAAGCCTTACGAAACTGATCCTACCAAATGGGTCATGATGCCTGCATTCGCGAAGCCGCGTCGTAAAGTTGTGGCTAAGCGCACTGAAACGCTGAAAGATTGGGTGGAAACGTGTCCGTTCAATCGTGTGGAGAAGGGCGATGCGAGCATCGGTATCATCTGTGCTGGTGCAGTCTATGAGCATGTGAAAGAAGCCTTGGGTGATGTGAACATCTTCAAGCTGGGGGTAACCTGGCCGCTGCCTGCGGGTGCACTTGCACAGTTCGCTGAGAGCGTGGATAAGGTGTATGTGGTCGAAGAGGCTTCGACCTATCTTTCCGACGCGGTGCGTTCATGCGGTATTGCGCTGGATGAATTCGTTACTCCATTACCTGCTGATGGTGAGATTCATCCTGAAGATATTCTGCGTGCGTTCGGGAAAGAAACCCCTGCGCATCTTGATACTCCCAACGATGTCCCCAATCGCCCGCCCGCTCTTTGCGCGGGTTGTCCGCACCGCATCGTCTTTCGCGAGCTGGCACGCAATAAGGCCATTGTCACGGGTGATATCGGTTGCTATACGCTTGGCGCTCTGCCACCGCTTTCAGCTATGGACACCACGCTTGACATGGGCGCCTCTGTTTCGATGGCGCATGGCTTTGAACTCGCGATGGCGGGAAGCGATCATCGTCCGATCGTGGGCGTGATCGGCGATTCCACGTTTGCGCATTCAGGTCTTTCGAGCCTTATCAATACGGTTTATAACAAGGGTGCAGGCACGATCTGCATCCTGGATAATCGCACGACTGCCATGACCGGCCAACAAGGCAATCCATTCAATGGCGTCACCCTGCAAAACCGCGAAAGCAACGAGCTCAATCTGCCGGTGATCCTAGAAGCAATCGGTGTCGATCACGTGCAGGTGGTCGATGCGTTCGATCGTGATGCGGTACGCGCGGCGCTCAAAGATGCGCTCGGGCGCGATGAGCTCGACGTGATTGTGTTCCGCGGACCTTGTGTATTGCTTTCAAAAACGAAGGACAAGCCATACTATGTGAACGGAAACTGCACGGGCTGCGGTGTGTGTGTCACGCTGGGATGTCCCGCAATTTCAACCGATCGCGAAACAGGCTTTTCGTCGATCGATACTGATATGTGCAATGGATGCTCGCAGTGCGCCCAGTACTGCGCGTTCGATGCGATCGAGCGTCTGTAGAGGGGAGCGCGATATGAGCGATAAAACATTCACCATTTTGCTTTGTGGCGTTGGTGGTCAGGGCACGATCACTGCAGCAACGTTGCTCGCGCGTGTTGCGAGCGCGGCAGGGAAGTGCTGTAAGGTTTCTGAGATTCACGGTATGGCGCAGCGTGGTGGCGCGGTTACCACGGTCGTGCGTTTTGGCGATAACGTTTCCACGATGGTCTGCGACGAAGGTTGTGCCGACAACATCGTGTCATTCGAGACCACAGAAGCACTCCGCAACCTGGCTTATCTGAAGGAAGGCGGCGTGCTCGTTGTGGACGATGAAGAGATCAAGCCGCTTCCCGTGCTCACGGGCAAGGCTGAGATGCCTGTTCGTGCGCGTGAGCGTCTTGATGAATTGGGAGCAACACTTATTCCAGCAAGCGAATTGGCGCGCAGCGCAGGAACGGCGAAATGTGCGAATGTCGTGCTGCTCGGTGCGCTCGCAGTAAGCCTTCCGTTCGATTTTTCCCTTTGGGAAGAGGTCATTCGTGATAATGTCCCGCCCAAAACCATCGATATCAACCTCGAGGCATTCCATCTGGGTGCCAACTATATGCAAGGAGAGTAGCTATGGCTGTTGCCCAGTTAAGCGTTTTCATCGAGAGCAAGGTCGGTCACCTGAAGCGCGTGCTCGAAGTGTTCGTGGAAAACGATATCAGCGTGAAAGGCTATGCGTTAAGCGATACGGGCGATTATGGCATCGCGCGGTTCGTGGTCGATAAGCCGCAGCGCGCTTTTGAAGTGCTCGAAGCAAAAGGTATGGCGGTCAAGCAGGCTGATGTGCTCTGCTTGAAGCTTGTCGATGAACCAGGTGAACTGGTGCGCGTGTTCGATGTGATCGCCCAGCAAGATATGAACGTGAAGTATTCTTATTCGCTCATCTCAACCTATATCGCGGTCGGCGTCGAAGACGTTGCGCGCGCTGAAGCTGCATTGGCTGAACAGCCGGTCGAACTTGTTTCGCAGGTTGATTTCTCAGCGTAATGCGCTTGTTACCTGTGTGCAAATAGTATCCGCTATCTTCTTACGTCCATTCTATTCAATATCAGAATCGAGAACCCATGAGTAATTCAGTGATCACCCCGATGTTCCAGCCCGAGATCGAAACGATGTCTCGTGAAGAGATCCGTGCGTTGCAGCTTGCCAAGCTCAAGGATCAGGTTGCGTGGACTTATGAGCGCGTGCCTTGGTATCGCGAGAAGATGGGAGAACTTGGAGTGGTGCCGGGCGATATCCAAACGCTCGAAGATATCCGCAAGCTTCCCTTCACGGATAAGTCGGTGCTGCGCGATACCTATCCGTTCGGTCTCTTCGCTATTCCGCTCGATGATGTGGTGCGTCTGCATGCTTCATCGGGCACCACGGGAAAGCCGATCGTGGTAGGGTACAACGATCACGATCTTGATGTCTGGCGTGACTGCATTGCCCGCTTGGCCCAGATGGCAGGCGTGGTGCCTTCGGATCGCGTTCAGATGGCGTTCGGTTATGGCATGTTCACCGGTGGCTTTGGTCTGCATTATGGCCTTGAGCATCTGGGTTGTATGGTCATCCCGGCAGGCTCAGGCAATACCGAACGTCACCTCATGATGATCAACGACTACCAGACCACCGTACTCATCGCCACTCCTTCCTATGCGATGCACATGTGCGAATATGGCGAGAAGCATGGTTTCGATTGGGAGAACTCGAGCTTGCGCATCGGGCTCTTCGGCGGTGAACCTTGTCCGCCAGCGCTCAAGGAAGAGATCGAGCGTCGCATGCATATCATCTGCACCGATAATTACGGCCTCACCGAGGTGATGGGTCCAGGTGTTTCGGGCGAATGCCTTGCCTGCCGCGATATGCAGCATATCGCTGAGGATCATTTCTTCTGGGAGATCGTCGATCCGAAGACCGGCGAGCCACTTCCTGAAGGCGTGCCAGGTGAACTGGTGCTTACGCCGCTCGATAAACAGGCATTCCCGGTATTACGTTACCGCACGCACGACCTGAGCTATGTGATCACCGAGCCGTGCGCCTGCGGACGTACCCACGCGCGCATGAAGAAGGTGCGTACCCGCACTGACGATATGCTCATTATCCGCGGAACCAATGTGTTCCCTTCGCAGGTAGAAGACATCTTGGCTGGCATCGAAGGTGTGAGCCCACACTATCGTATCGAAGTCGATAACGATAGCGGACTCGATCACATGGTCATCATGGTTGAGCTGCTGCCAGAATCATTCACCGATTCCTTCGAAGAGATGGATCGCTTTCGAAAGCAGATTCAGACCAAGCTCAAGGACACGATGCTCGTTTCGTCCGATGTGAAGCTCATCGAGCCAGGCGGAATCGAGCGTAGTTTCGGCAAGACGAAACATGTTACCGATCGTAGAAACTGACGAGATGAAACGACCGCTCCTTCGCGGTCGTTTTGCACCAAGCCCTTCAGGGCGATTCCATATTGGCAATATCTTCGCTTCTCTTATCGCGGCGCTCGTTGCCGATGAGATGGTGCTGCGTATCGAAGATCTTGACCCCGATCGTTCCAAGCAGGAGCATATCGATGCGATCATGCGCGATCTTGAGTGGTTCGGTTTCGAATGGACAGATGCGGTCGTCTATCAAAGCGCCGAAGAGCAGCAGGCGCGCTATCTGCGTGCATGCGAGGCGCTCGAGGCGCAAGGGCTCGTGTATCCCTGTTTCTGCACCCGTGCTGACTTGCATAGCGCGCGTGCTCCTCACGTTGGAGAAGAGTTCATCTATCAAAACACCTGCAAGGATATCTTGCCTGAAGTGCGTACTGAGCGCATGTCTACCGAGCGCTATGCGCTGCGCCTCGATGTGGCTGCTGCTCCAAGCCCGCTGTGCTTTACTGACGCATTTCAGGGTAAGAGTTGTTTCGATCTTGTGCATGAAGCAGGGGATTTCATCATCAAGCGCAGTGATGGGGTATTCGCCTATCAGCTTGCGGTGGTGGTCGACGATGCTGCTTCGGGCATCGATTCGGTTGTGCGCGGCGTTGATTTGCTCACATCAACACCCAAGCAGATCTACCTTCAGCAACTGCTTGGTCTGCCCACACCTGTTTATGGTCATGTACCGATCTTCGTAGACGAAAACGGACGCAAGCTCTCCAAGCGCAACAAGGATGCATCGCTTGGCTACCTTATCGAAGAGCTGGGCTTAAGTGCAGAGGCGATCTTGGGATATCTCGCGTATTGCTCAGGCATTATCCCCGGATGGGAAGCGATGAGCATCGCAGAGCTCAAACGTGAGGCATGCTTGAGTGCGCTCGATGGGAAGCGCACCATCGTTTGGCAGCCACCAATGCCGCGTGTCTAGATAATACCTAGATGAACGAGACGATCGGCGTGATAGCGATCGCCAGACAATAGAATGAGATGAAGATGATGTTCAAGCTGATGATCTGAGCCATGGCGCCATCGCGGGAGGCTTGATTCAAAGGGTTGGCGAACAGGGCGCGCAAAACAGGGAAGGCTGCGCAGATCATCAAGATTCCCATTATCACGCCAGGTGTGTAGAAGCACAGCTCAAGGATGAGCGTTACTGCCATCCATACGACGAGTGCAAGCTTATAGAACATTGGTGCTTGCTCGCGACCAAGCGTGACGGCGAGAGTGCGGCGTTTCGAAGCGATATCTTTTTCGATGTCGCACGTATTGTTCGTGGCGAGTATCATGCCGATGCCGATCATGAGCGGAAGTCCGGTGAGCATGAGCCACCAATCAAGCACGCCAGAAAGAACGTAGACGCAAGCAAGGGGAATGAGCCCGCCCATGGTAAAACCGATCGCAACTTCGCCGATCGGAAGGTAGGAAAGAGGAGTCTTGCCTGCGGAATAAATAACCACCACGATCGCGCCGACGATGCCGATCACCAGCACGGTGAGCCCTGAGATAGAAACGATATAGCAGCCCAGGATCGCGGCGATGACTAGCTGGGCAATGGCGAATATGAGCACATGATTCGGATTGAGGTGATGATAGACCAGCACCGCATCGAAGGCGTCTTCGGAGGAGTTTTCAAGCGAATCGGTACCTTTTTTGTAGTCAAAATAATCGTTCAAGGTGTTCGCAGCAGCTTGCATCAGCGTGCAGATGATGAATAGGATCGCGAACAGAAGGAGATTTACGCTCCCCGAGAACGTGATCATGGTGAACACGAGCGTGAAGGTAAGCGCAAGGATCGAAGGCGCAAGCGTGTGAGGTGCCATGAGCTGGAAGCAGAGCTTTGGCGTGAGCGGCTCGAAAGCTTTTTTAACTGACCTGCGGTTGTTTCTCTGTTCCACGATACCTCTCTCCATAAACATCTTTTCTGCGTTCAATTATATAAGTTAGTATTAAGTGCGAGATCAAAAGATGGGGAGTGTAGCGATGGAGTTCGTGACAGATATCGAAGTGCGTTATTCGGAGACCGATTGCATGGGCGTTGTCTACCATGCGAACTATTTCAGCTGGTTCGATGTGGCGCGGTGCCGTTTGTTGGAGGAGATCGGTTTTCCGTATCCTCAGATCGAAGCGGATGGCTATCAGTGTCCCGTGATCGATGCTCATATCTCGTATGGTGTTCCTTTCAAGTTCGGTGAGACCGCAACGGTTTATACGCGTATTTCGCAAGCAACAACCGTGCGTACTACCTATAGCTATCGAATCTTCGCCAAGGGGGAGAACCCGGAAACGGCGAAGCCCCGCATCACGGGCTACACCACGCACGCAGTGGTATCAACGGAAACCTTCAAACCATGTGCAGTGAAGAAGGTCATGCCCGAGCTCTACGCAATGTATAAGAAGATCGAACAGCCTGAGGCATAGCTACGATGTAAGGGTGAGAGGCGGCTAACGCGCTTCATGTGCCAATTGCATTCTTGCTAGTGGGTAGAGGGTGCAGGGCAGCAAGTGAGTATCGGGATTGTCGGTGTGGGTATTCGTTTCTCTGTCCTTAAAGGGTTTGTTGTATGGTTGAAAATAGGATCGCTCAAAACTTCGGCGCTTGGGGATTGCTGAAATACGCACTTCCTACCGTATGTATGATGCTCTTCACGTCCATCTATACGATGGTCGACGGGGTGTTCGTTGCGCAGTTCGTTTCGGTCGATGCCCTCTCTGCGCTCAATATCGTCAATCCGCTCTTTTCGCTCGTGATGGGTTTCGGGGTGATGCTCGGCGCTGGTGGTTCTGCAGTTATCGCGAAGAATATCGGTGAAGGTGAAGAACAGCAGGCGTTCGATAACTTGAGTACGCTCGTGTTCTTCGGCACGATTCTCGGTTTGGTTCTCATGATCGCAATCCTCGTTTTCATGGAGCCGATCTTGAGCGCGCTTGGCGCAACTGCAATACTGATGCCGTACTGCAAGGATTACTGCTATTGCATCATTGGATTCTTGGCACCATGGGTGCTCGAACTCATGTTCTCAAGCTATTTCATCACGGCAGGAAAACCTCAGATCGGTCTTATCGCAACGCTGTGTTCTGGCATCTTCAATATCGTTGGCGACTATTTTCTTATCGTGGTTGTAGGAATGGGGATCAAGGGAGCGGCGCTTGCAACAGGACTTGCAACCTGTATTCCTGTGGTGATCGCACTCATCTGCTTCTTCAATAAGCAGCACAGCCTTCATTTTGGACGCATCATGAATCGCCCGCGCATGATCTTGAAGAGCTGCACCAATGGGGTATCGGAAATGATCTCGAATCTTGCCGCGATGATCATTACGCTTTCCTATAACCTCATCATGCTTCGTCTTGCAGGGGAGGCAGGTGTTGCTGCTATCACGGTCATTCTTTATCTTGAGTTTCTCTTTACGGCAGGGTTATATGGTTTCGCAAGCGGTATCGCGCCGATCATCAGCTATAACTTCGGGGCGCAGAATCGCATGCGGCTGCGTCGGGTGGTGCGTGATGCTTATTTTTTCATTGCGGCTGCGTCGGTCGTTCTCTATGCTGCCTGCATGTTCGGTAATGAATTCTTGGTAGGGATCTTCGTTGCGCCAGGGACCGAATTGTTCGCTATGGCAAGTGGGGGTTTGCGTATCTTCGCAACAGGCTTTTTGTTCGCGGGATTCAGTCTTATGACTTCGAATATGTTCACCGCGCTTTCGAACGGTGGTATTTCTGCGCTCATCTCAACGCTGCGTAGTTTTGTTTTCGTGCTCATCTGTCTGATCTCGTTTTCGACGTTGTGGGGCATAACGGGCGTATGGTGTGCGGTGCCCGTTGCTGAAGCGCTCTCATTGATCGTTTGCGGTATCTGTATCGCAGTTTTCTATAAACGTTATTTTGCTTTGACAAAGTAATTTGTTTAATAACAAATTACTTTCTCGACACTGTGCAGCTTCCACGGCTCGATCAGCGCCGAGCGCGAGACACGAGGGTGACCCGCTTCCCTGTTCGCGAATCAGCTTGCGCTGATTCGCTCATGCGTCGCTGCTTTTCTCGGGTTTTATTACTAATGAATTTAGCCGGCGAAGAGTCACCTTGTTGCCTCACCCTCTTCGCTGATCGAGCTAGATGTTTCCGACTAAGCAAGCAGCTGAGCCTATAGGGTACTTAAATTACTCTGAGTCCGCTTACTTCAATATAAATAGGCTGTCCGAAGGAGCGAAGCGCATGAGCTTGCCTGAATAGGCAAGCGAACAGCGAAAGCGAGTAATTACAAGTGCCCCATAGGCGTGCTGCTTGTCATAGGTGATGAACGACGTTGGTTCGATCCCCTCTACCTTGTTGGAATAAAAAAGCCAAGGTAGTTTCCTTGGCTTAAAAGTTTTCCTGGAGCGGGTGACGGGAATCGAACCCGCGTGACCAGCTTGGAAGGCTGGAGTTCTACCATTGAACTACACCCGCAAAAAAAATGGTCGGGATGACAGGATTCGAACCTGCGACATCCTGCTCCCAAAGCAGGCGCGCTACCAAACTGCGCCACATCCCGACGCGACGTTAAACATTATAACAAAAATAGCGATGTATTTTTCTCTATTCTATTAGCGGAATATTCGCTTTTGACAGGGAGATATAGGTATTTCTAATAATGCTATCCCGATTGGTAATTAATACTATTGGATGTTTTCCGAGCAACCGCAAAGAATAGAGCTACAGAGCCAAACGTATTCTATTTGATACGCGTCTGAAAGGAAGAGCAATGCAAGTATCGGGTCATACACAAACTATCGCATTAATCGGTTCCCCAGTTGAGCATTCTTTATCACCAGCTATGCATACTCAATCGTTCAATGAGTTGGGCGTAGATTGTGTTTATCTTGCATACGATATTGAACCACAAGACCTAGAGTCTGCTGCTGTAGGCATGAAGAAGATGGGGTTTGCAGGGTATAACGTTACTATGCCTCATAAAACATTCATTCCGAAATATCTTGACGAATTATCCGATGCAGCAGAATTGATGGGCGCTGTAAATACGGTTGCTATCAAGCAAGGAAAAGCCATTGGTCATAATACGGATGGGGCTGGCTTCATGAGAAATCTCAAAGAAAACGGAGTCGATGTTATCGGAAAGAAGATTACGATTGTCGGCGCAGGTGGTGCTGGCTCGGCTATATATACTCAAGCGGCACTTGATGGTGTTGAGGCGATCGATATCTACAACATCAAGGATAAGTTCTTTGATGTGACTGCTGAACGCGTGGCGGAAGTTGCCGAAAAGACAGGTTGCAGAATGCGCCTTATCGATCTTGAAGACAAAGAATCACTCAAGAAGTCTATTGCTGAATCAGCATTATTCGTTAATGCAACACGCGTGGGCATGGGAGATTTAGCTGATCAGAGTGTTATTTTGCCAGACTATCTTGTCGATGGTATCGCAGTAGCTGATACGGTTTACGAGCCACGCAAGACCAAGCTTTTGCAGGATGCCGAAGCAAAGGGGCTTAAAGCAATTTCGGGTCTAGGTATGCTTCTCTGGCAAGCTGCGATCGCTGAAGACATTTGGGTAGGTAAGGAGATGCCCACGAAACTCATAGAAGAGAAATTCTTCAACTAAGGGTTGCGGTCACAGGTTCCTTCAAAGAGGACCTCGATGGCTTATCTGTTCAGAATCTTCCCTTGCATTGATTTGCCAAGGGGTACAAAGAAAGGGATTTATCATGGCAATCAGGCTAGCAGTTTTTGGGCTCAATCAAGGGTCGAAGATAGCTCGAGATGCAAAGGCAAGTGAAGAGTTCGACCTGGTAGCAGTTGCAGGTTTTGGTCAGCAAGCTGAAGACGTTTCAGCAGAGCTTGAGGTGCCGCTCTATGCAGATTTTAATGATCTTTTAAAAGAGATCCCGCTTGATGCAGTTGCGATCGCACTTCCAAATGGGCTTCATGTAAGCTCAACACGTGCATGTTTGGATGCGGGGGTTAAGAACATCCTACTAGAGAAGCCTATTGCTAATACGGTCGAAGAAGCACAAGAGATCATCGATATGTGCAACGAAGCAGGTGCGATGCTGCTCATTGGTCATCATCGCCGTTCCTCGTCAAAGTATCTTTTCTTGCGTGATTTTATCGAATCGGGCAAGCTTGGTGACCTGGTTGGCGTGCAGGCTTCTTATGCGATCGCGAAACCGTATGCTTATTATGATGTTGAGTGGCATACCAAGAAAGGTGGTGGCCCGTTCCTCATCAACGCGATTCACGATATCGATGACCTAAATTACACCACTGGCATGAAGGCTAACCGTGTCTATGCGGCAGCGCGTAACGCGATCCGTGGTAACGAGATCGAAGATTCGGCTTCAATCGTTATTGAATTCGAAAACGGTATCACGGCTACCTATTTCATTTCCGATGGCACTCCTGGTCCTTGGAACTACGATTTGGCTGCAGAAGAGAATCATTTCTTCAAGTGGTGTCCAGGCGAGAATAGTCTTCGTTTCTTCGGCACAAAAGGCTCACTCGGATTCCCGAACATGGACTTCTATCATTACGCTGATGATGATCATTATGGTTGGGGAGAAGAGCTGATCGTCGAACATTACGAGATCGAAAGAAATGATCCCATGACAGCTGAGCTCGTGCATTTTGCCGATCTGTGTACGGGGCGCGAGACTAAACCTCGTTGCACTGGTGAAGACGGCATTGCAACGCTCAAAGTTATCAACGCCATTCTTGAATCAGCAGAGACATGTAAAGTTATTGATATCAAATAAGCTATGATTTTATTTGGCAGATCTTTTTCGGATCAATGTTAAGTAGAAAGCTCAGTGAGTGAATTTTTCTCATCTAACATATTTCAAAAAGCTTGCAGAAGTGAAGCATTTCACGAAAGCTGCCTCAGAGCTTTACGTTTCGCAACCAACGCTTTCTGCTGCTATTTCTTCGCTCGAAAAGGAATTAAATACACGTTTGTTTTATCGTGCGAACAATAAGATAGAGCTAACACCGTGCGGAGAGGAATTCTATGATTACGTTTCTCGAGGATTGCGAATCATCGAGCAAGGAGTTCAAGCTGTTGAAGAATATGAAGGGAAGATAAATGGAACCTTGAACCTCGGCACGCTTTACGCGATGCAGAGTAAAGATTGGTCGCAGGCGATACAGTCCTTTCAAGATGAATGTGGAGCTGGTCTGACGATCAACATAACTCAAGGTTTCACCCCTTCTTTATTTGAGGGACTAGAGTCGGGAAAATTGGATGTCATCTTCGCAGGAAAGCCTCAAACTTCGAATAAATACAACTGTACCTATTGCTGGGCGCAAGAGTTAGCAGTTGCGGTTAACAAGAAGCATCCTCTTGCGAAAAAATCGGTTGTATCGCTTGCTGACTTAGCTGAGTTTCATATCATTTCATACCATGATGAATCACCTGTATACGATGAAATGAAAGAATTGCTTCAGCAGGCAGAATGCGAATTGGATGTCGAATACTCTTATAACGATGAAATCACTTTGTCTTCTCTAGTAAACTCAGACACCAATGATGTTGCATTATTGTGCTATTCGTTTTTAGTCAAGGCTTTTGACGATGTTGTTTATCTGCCTCTTCGAGATGCTCCTAGAGAGTTTCATAAAGTTTATCTGATCTCTAATAAATCTATTACACAGCCAAGAGTTGTATCAGATTTTGTTACCTATATGAAAAACTACCATTTTCCAACCGCAACAGTACGTCCTTTGCAGAAATAATGGGGGGGAAAGAAAGCAACTTAGAAAAAAGAACAATGGCATTTGCCTTTCGCCGTGGTAAAAAGCATCATATGGTATGCCTCAGCCACTCTTTGAATTGAATATTGTTTTCTTAAGACAAAGCAACATTAAGGCAAACACTTCTATTGCATATCTCTATTTCATGGTAAAAATAGTAGGTAAGCAACTTGCTATTTGTAGAGAATATTGGATATTGTGGAACTGCATTATTGCAATATCTCAATAGAAGTAAAGGATCTGCTATGCCTAATATCTCTGGTTGCACGAAAACAATCTGCCTGATCGGCTCACCGGTGGAGCACTCGCTTTCACCAGCTATGCATACGTTTTCCTTTGAGCAGCTCGGTGTCGATTGCGTCTATCTTGCTTATAATGTCGAACCCGAACAACTTGAAGCCGCTGCGAACGGCATGAAGGAGCTTGGCTTCCTTGGGTATAACGTCACGATGCCGCATAAGAGAGTTGTTTCACGCTATTTGGACGAAGTCTCTCCAGCTGCTGAGCTGATGGGTGCCATTAATACCGTCGCCATCAAAGACGGTAAGGCTATTGGCCATAATACCGATGGTGCGGGCTTCATGCGTAATGTCAAAGAGAACGGTGTTGATGTTGTTGGCAAGAAGATCACCATAATGGGCGCAGGTGGCGCGGCTATGGCGATCTATACGCAGGCGGCTCTCGATGGCGTTGCTGCGATCGATGTCTATAAGCGAAAGAATGATTCTTTTGATGCTGCTGCCGAGCATATCGCAGGTATTGCTGATAAGACGGGGTGCGCTATGCGTCTTATCGATATAGATGATAAAGAAGCGATGAAAGCCTCTATCGCTGAATCTGTGCTCCTTATCAATGCAACCAATGTTGGCATGGGTGATTTGGAAGGACAAAGCGTAGTTCCTGCTGAATTCCTGGTGGATGGTCTTGTTGTTGCAGATGTCATCTATGTGCCACGCAAGACGAAGTTGCTCGAGGATGCTGAAGCTAAAGGGCTCAAGACCATCAATGGTCTTGGTATGCTTTTGTGGCAGGCTGCTATTGCTGAAGATATTTGGGTAGGTAAGGAAATGCCTACAAAACTTGTCCAAGATAAGTTCTTCGATTAAAAACGCGCTATTCTTAATCTTGCGCATGGTGTTCGAGGGTAAGCGCCAGAAGAGATTTGCACATGCAAGGAAAAATGGAGGGGTAATAACATGGCTATTAGATTTGCCGTATTCGGATTGAATCAAGGTTCGAAGATCGCACGTGATGCGAAGAAGAATCCCGATTACGATTTGGTGGCGGTTGCTGGTTTCGGTCAGCAAGCTGAAGATGTTGCTGCGGAACTTGAGGTACCGCTTTATGCGGATTACACCGAGCTGCTCAATGAAGTACCGCTCGATGCAGTAGCGATCGCGCTGCCGAATGGCTTGCATGTGAGCGCGACCCGTAATACACTCGATGCAGGTGTTCGTAATATCTTGCTTGAAAAGCCCATTGCCAACACGGTTGAAGAGGCAAATGAGATCATTGCGATGTGCAAGGAGGCAGATGCCACGTTGCTCATCGGTCATCATCGCCGTTCTTCCACAAAGTATCTGTTCTTGCGCGATTTCATCGCTTCGGGCAAGTTGGGCGATCTGGTTGGCATTCAAGCAACGTACGCTATCGCGAAACCCTATAACTATTGGGACGTGGAATGGCACACGAAAAAGGGTGGTGGCCCGTTCCTCATCAACGCGATTCACGATATCGATGATTTGAACTACACCACCGGCATGAAGGTCACGCGCGTTTATGCTGCTGCACGCAATACGATTCGCGGTAATGAGGTTGAAGATTCTGCTTCTATCGTCATCGAATTCGACAATGGTGTTACGGCAACCTACTTCATTTCTGATGGTACGCCAGGTCCGTGGAACTATGACTTGGCTGCTGAGGAAAACCATTTCTTCCAGTGGTGTCCGGGTGAGAATAGCCTGCGCTTCTTCGGCACGCAGGGTTCATTCGGTTTCCCGAACATGGATTTCTACCACTATGTCGATGACGATCATTACGGCTGGGCAGAGAAGCTCGTTACTGAGCACTTCGATGTCGAGAAGAACGACCCAATGACGGCGGAGATCGAGCACTTTGCAGACCTCTGTCTCGGACGAGAAACGGTGCCACGCTGTACTGGTGAAGACGGCGTTGCAACGCTCAAGGTTATCAATGCGATCCTTGAATCAGCGGAGACCGGCAAGCTCGTCGAAATTGATTAAGACACTTTCCTTTACTTCAATACAGCAGGAAAAGGCTCTCTTCGGGGAGCCTTTTCCTGTTTCGCGTTGTTTTTTCGCGCTTGTATGGCTTGCAGCAGACGTGGTTGAATTCCTGGGCTATAATAATCACGTTTTGCGCCCATAGCTCAGCTGGATAGAGCAGTGGACTTCTAATCCAAAGGTCGTAGGTTCGAATCCTACTGGGCGCGCCATAGAATTTCCCTGCCTGCCTTGAGCAGGCTCTTTTTTTTGTTATGTATGTTTCACATGGTAAACTTCATTTTATTGACACTGCCCATAATGCTGATAACATATGAGCATCTGTTCATATGTAAGCTGTTAGAATAAAGCCATAGTAAAGAGGAATCGTATGGAGCAAACAATAAGAATAGCGATCGATGGTATGCATTGTGCAAATTGCGTAGCTAATGTCGAGAAGCATTATCGCGCCCTGCCAAGCGTCATCGATGTCGCGGTCAATCTTGCGAACAACACGGGGAGAGTGACGTTCGATCCTGCGCAAGCAAGTGTGGATGATATGCTGAATGTCTTCGACGATCTGCCCTTCACGGCGGAGCTCATCGCTGAAGATGCGCCGCTGGTTGATGAGAAGCGACGCGCGAAGGAAGCAGCCGAACGCAAGCATGACCTCAAGGTGTTCGTAGTGTCTGCTGCTCTTACCGTGATCATCTTCTCGATCGGCATGATCCCTGGCTGGCATATGGCGGTAGGTCACTTCATCGCAAGCGCTTTCTTTGGCAGTGCAGTAACGCATGTGCAAGCGATGTTCGCTGGTAATATCTTGCTTCTTATTCTTACGATGCCTGTTCAGTTCGGCTGTGGATTGCGTTTCTATAAAGGCGCATTCGATTCTCTGCGCAGTAGAAGTGCGAATATGGATGTGCTCGTTGCGCTTGGTACCACGATCGCATTCGTCTTTTCGCTCTGGATCACGTTCTTGCCCGTTATCACGAACAACTGGAGCGATGCTGAAGTCGCCCTCGCTATCAATGAAGGCATGCCCTATTTCGAAACCTGTGCGATGCTCATCACGTTCGTTCTGCTCGGAAAGATATTAGAGACGCGCGCGAAGGGGGCGACCAATCAGGCGATCGAGGCACTCATCAACCTTACGCCGCCGACGGCGCAGGTGCAGCGTGGCGGTGCGGTGGTTGAGATTCCGCTTGCTCAGGTGGTAGTGGGTGATAGCGTGCTCGTTGGACCAGGCGAAAAGGTGGCAGTCGATGGGGAAGTGATCGAAGGATCGACCGAGATCGATGAATCCATGCTCACCGGCGAAGCGCTGCCGGTGATGAAGCAGCCAGGCGACAGCGTTACGGGTGGCACGGTGAATACAACAGGAGCCATTACTGTGCGTGCGCTGCGTGTGGGAAGCGATTTGACGCTTGCGCGCATCGTTCGTGCCGTTGAAGATGCGCAGGGATCGAAGGCTCCGGTGCAGCGCTTGGCGGATAAGATCGCGTCAGTCTTCGTGCCGTGCATCTTAGGCGTCTCGCTCATCACGTTCTGCATTTGGTTCTTCTTTGTTCCGCCTACGGGCGCAAACGCACTGCTCACACAGTCTCTCCTGCCGGCTATCGCGGTCATCGTTGTTGCATGCCCCTGTGCGCTCGGTCTGGCAACGCCAACTGCGCTCATGGTGGGCATGGGAAAAGGCGCTCAGCTTGGCATTCTTATCAAAGACGGCGAAGTGCTCGAACGATTAGGGAAGCTCGAAGCAGCGGTGTTCGACAAGACTGGCACGATCACGATAGGGAAGCCCCAGGTGGTTTCGTGCTCGCTCACGCCCGAAAATCTTCGTCTTGCTGCTGCGCTTGAAACGAAGAGCGAGCATCCGCTTGCGCGCGCAGTCGTTGAATACGCTCAAGCGCGTGGGCTTGAGCTTCCTTCACCAAGCAGCTTCCGAGCGCTTGTCGGTGAAGGAGTCGAAGGCGAAGTTGAGGGACATCAGGTGAAGATCGGCTCTTCGGTGTTCGTTGATGGTGCCAGCGTGGGTGGATTCGAGTTTTCCGATGAAGCTAAACCAGACGCTCAGCAGACGATCGAGGAGCTGAAGCAGAGCTACGGCATTACGAGCTATATGGTTACGGGCGATAACGCTGCGCAGGCCGCGCGCATCGCTTCTGAGGTTGGCGTCGCAGCAGATAATGTGTTCGCGGGGGCCAAGCCGCTTGAGAAAACAGAATGCGTTGAGGCGGTGAAGGCGGCACTCGAAGCAGCCGATTCACGCGTCAGCTCGAAACAAAGCGCGAGAACCGTTGCCTTCGTGGGGGATGGCATCAACGATGCGCCAGCGCTTGCAGCTGCAGATGTTGGCGTTGCAATGGCGTCGGGCACGGATGTCGCACTCGAGGCAGGTTCGGTCGTGCTCATGCGCAATCGCTTGCATGACCTGGTCACGAGCCTTCGCCTGTCCAAAGCAACCATGCGCAAGATCAAGCAGAATCTGTTTTGGGCGCTCGTTTATAACTGCATCATGATTCCGCTTGCAGCGGTGGGTATCCTCGCTCCTGCACTTGCAGGCGCTGCAATGGCACTCTCGAGCGTGACCGTTGTCTGCAACTCCCTTCTTCTGAAGCGTTTCAGGTAGTGCGAGACTGTCTTCAGTGGTCACGCGCCGTTTCGCCCAGAAAATCGCAGACTTCACCTGCCTCGGGCGCTAAAGAGCGCGAAGAGATATACAATAATCTTTTCGTTTGAAACAACCTTCAAGGAGGATGCATGTCGTACGCGCTTTCAGGTAGGCATTTTCTCAAATTGCTCGATTTCACTTCAGAAGAGATCGTTGGGCTGGTCGATCTGGCTCAAGATCTCAAGGAAAAGAAGCATGCAGGCATTCCGCATCGCTATCTTGAAGGCAAGAACATGGTCCTCATCTTCGAGAAGACCTCTACGCGTACGCGTTGCTCGTTCGAGGTAGCAGGCCACGATCTAGGCATGGGCGTTACCTATCTCGATCCTTCGGGTTCTCAGATCGGCAACAAGGAGTCCATCAAGGACACCGCGCGCGTGCTCGGACGCATGTTCGATGGCATCGAATATCGCGGTTATGGGCAAGAGATCGTTGAGACGCTCGCGGAGTATTCAGGCGTGCCCGTATGGAATGGCCTTACCGACGAATTTCATCCCACGCAGATGATCGCCGACCTGCTCACGATCCGCGAGAACTTCGGCGATTTCCAAGGTCTCAATCTCGTCTTCATGGGCGATGCGAAGAACAACGTAGCGAATTCGCTCATGGTTGCCAGTGCGAAGATGGGCATTAACTTCACCGCGTGCGGACCGGCAGAAAGCATGCCTAACGATGAGCTGGTGGCCACCTGTCGCGCGATCGCCGCAGAGAATAACTGCGAGATCCGCCTCACTTCCGATGTGGAAGAGGCATGCACGGGCGCGAACATCATCTATACCGATATCTGGGTCTCGATGGGTGAGCCGGCGAGTCTCTGGGAAGAACGCATCCGCCTGCTTTCTCCTTATCAGGTGAATGCGAAGGTTATGGCTATGGCTGCTGATAATGCGATCTTCTTACATTGCCTACCGGCATTCCACGACACTGACACATCGGTGGCGCAAGACATCGAGGCACGTTTTGGCCTTACTGAAATGGAAGTGACCGATGAGGTGTTCGAGTCTGCTCAGTCGAAGGTCTTCGATGAAGCGGAGAATCGCATGCATTCGATCAAGGCGATCGTGCTTGCTACGCTGGGCTAAAACGTCCTGTTCAACATGAGTTTATTGCCTGAAGAGGGAAGTGACCCTGCGGGCGAATCGATAGGAAAGAGAGAGGGAAGATCCGCATGACGGTTCGTGAATTTTTGGAAGAGGTCGTGAGCAGTGCGCTTGCGGCGTGCGTGAACGATGGTAGCCTTGCGCTTGAAACAGTGCCTGAGCCAAGCCTTGAGCGTCCGCGTGAAGAAGCACATGGAGACTGGGCTTGCACGATCGCCATGCGTCTTGCGAAAGTTGCTCACAAGAACCCGCGCGAAATTGCGCAGATCATCGTCGATCATCTTCCTGAAAATGCCATCATCAAAAGCGTGGATATTGCTGGTCCTGGCTTCATCAACTTCACGCTCGAACCCTCTTCCTTCCAAGAGGTGGTTCGTGAGGTGCGCAGCCTTGGAGAAGAATACGGCAAGTCCCAGCTCGCTGTTCCTTGCAAGGTGAATCTTGAGTATGTTTCTGCGAATCCCACTGGTCCTATGCATGTGGGTCATGGTCGTTGGGCGGCGCTCGGCGATTCGATGGCGCGCGTCATGCGTCATGCGGGTTATGCGGTTGATGAAGAATTCTATGTGAACGACGAAGGCAACCAGATGAATGTCTTCGCTGATTCTCTCGTGGTTCGCTATCAGCAGTTGCTGGGCGAAGAGGTCGAGATGCCCGAGCAATCCTATGGCGGCGCGTACGTGAAAGATCTTGCGCAGGTCATCGTCGATGCAGATGGCGATAAATGGCTCTTCGTTGATCCTGATGAACGCAGGCAGGCGTTCCGTGAACGTGGCTATGCAGCCATGATGGAGTCGGTGCGCGACACGCTCGAGCTCTTCGGTACCCAGTTCAATACCTATTTCTCCGAGCATTCACTCTTCATTCCCGGTGAAGACGGCAAGACGAAAGTACAGCATGCCTTCGACGCTATGAAGGAGCGCGGCTACATCTATGAAAAGGATGGCGCAACGTATTTCAAGTCGAGCGAATTCGGCGACGAAAAGGACCGTGTGCTCATCAAGCAGAACGGTGAGCTTACCTATTTCATGAGCGATGTTGCCTATCACTACGATAAAAAGCAGCGCGGTTACGATCTTTTGATCGATATTTGGGGCGCGGATCACCATGGCTATATCCCGCGATGCCAAGCGATGATGGCAGCATGGGGCTATCCGAACGACCTTGAGGTGGTGCTGGGCCAGCTCGTGAATCTCTATCGCGATGGCGCGGCCGTTCGTATGTCCAAGCGCACGGGTGAGATGATCACGTTCCGTGAGCTCATCGATGAGGTGGGCGTGGATGCAACGCGCTACCTCATGCTCTCACGTTCTTCCGATCAGCCGATCGACTTCGATATCGAGGTTGCAAAGAAGCAAGATGCCACGAACCCGGTCTATTACGTGCAGTATGCTCATGCGCGCATCTGCTCGATCTTGCGCAAGGCCGCAGCAGAAGCAGGCATCGAAGATTGGGAAGCGCTTTCACCTGATGAATTGGCTGCGAAGCTCAACTTGGATGATGCGAAGCTCGAGCTGCTCACCCATGAATCAGAGCTTGCGCTCATGAAGGCTATCGATGGCTTCACCGATCTGGTGGCGGGTGCTGCGCGCGACCGTGCGCCGTTCAGACTTACGCACTATGCGCAAGATCTTGCTGGTCTCTTCCATTCGTTCTACACCAATTGTCGTGTGCTTGGCGAAGAGGCAGCGCTTACTAAGGCGCGCCTGGCGCTTGTGGATGCTGCACGCATCAACCTTGCACAGACGCTTGGCTTGCTCGGTGTTTCTGCACCAGCAGTTATGTAAAAGCGTACACAAAAAGCTTTGTAAGGCAGCGGATTAAGGCAGCGGATCGGGCTCGAATCAAGGCTTGTGGATTCACCGTCTTAATTCATATCCATTCGCCTGCACGTTCGTTTCGTTGAACCGCTGCATTGTTACATGCATGTTAAAGCTCGATAGCTCAGACTTTTCCATCTTTTGAACATTTGGTTAAATACACTTACCGAAAAATTCATTAGGAGGTCACATGAGTTACGTCGAGTCCGTCATCGAGCTTGTCAAGGAGAAGAATCCTAACGAGCCCGAATTTATCCAGGCTGTTACCGAGGTCCTTACTTCGCTCAAGCCTGTCATCGATGCGCACCCTGAATACGAAAAAGCAGCACTGCTCGAGCGTCTGGTCGAGCCTGAGCGCGTCATCATGTTCCGCGTTCCCTGGGTAGATGATAAGGGTGAAGTGCATGTCAACCGCGGTTATCGTGTGCAGTACAACAGCTGCATCGGTCCGTACAAGGGCGGCATTCGTCTCCATCCTTCCGTGAACCTCTCCATTATCAAGTTCCTCGGCTTCGAGCAGATCTTCAAGAACTCTCTCACCACGCTTCCTATGGGCGGTGGCAAAGGTGGTTCCGACTTCGATCCCAAGGGCAAGTCCGACAACGAAGTCATGCGCTTCTGCCAGTCCTTCATGACCGAGCTCTGCCGTCACATCGGCGCAGACACCGACGTCCCTGCAGGCGATATCGGAACCGGCGCTCGTGAGATCGGCTACATGTTCGGTCAATACAAGCGTATCCGCGACGTCTGGGAAGGTGTCCTTACGGGTAAGGGCCTCTCTTATGGTGGTTCGCTTGCTCGTACCGAAGCAACGGGTTATGGCCTGGTTTACTTCGTTCAGGAATATCTCAACTGCCATGATGACAGCTTCGAGGGCAAGACCGTTGCTGTTTCTGGTTCTGGTAACGTTGCGATCTATGCAACCGAAAAGGCTCAGCAGCTGGGCGCAAAGGTCGTTACGCTCTCTGACTCTACGGGCTGGATCCACGATCCTAACGGCATCGATGTTGACCTGGTCAAGCAGATCAAGGAAGTCGAGCGCGGTCGTATCTCTGAATATGCAAAGCGCCGTGAAGGTGTTGAATACCATGACGGTCGCGGTGTTTGGGGTGTTAAGGTCGATATCGCTCTTCCGTGCGCAACGCAGAATGAGCTCCTTATCGACGATGCAAAGCAGCTCGTTGCTAATGGCTGCAAGATCGTTGCTGAAGGCGCTAACATGCCTACCACCCTCGATGCAACCGAATACCTCATGGAGAACAGCATCGTCTTCATGCCGGGCAAGGCATCGAATGCAGGTGGCGTAGCAACCTCTGGCCTCGAGATGTCTCAGAACTCTGAGCGTCTTTCCTGGACCTTCGAAGAGGTTGACGCTAAGCTCCAGAGCATCATGAAGAACATCTTCCATGCTGCTGACGACGCTGCAAAGGAATATGGCGTTGAGGGCAACTACGTGATGGGCGCGAACATCGCAGGCTTCAAGAAGCTTGCTGATGCGATGATGGCTCAAGGCATCGTCTAGCTCTTGGTCTTGCTTCAAGCACGCGTGTCTTGTTCGTGTGATGCGCAAGTTTAACTACCGTAACTGCAATAAAGCTCCCCATTTGGGGAGCTTTATTCATGCTCGAAAGGTTTTGAGTTGGCTATTTCGTGCAGAATTATCTTGTCTCATCCTCAAGCTTAAGAACCGTAAGGGCTTCAGGTATGAGTGAGATATCGTATTCGTAAGCAGGAATCGGCTCTCCATCAACCTGGGCCGACACGATATCCTTGAAGGTGATCTTGATATCCTTTCCGGCAAGGAAGTGGATATGGGGATCGTGAATATGTTTGCCATCTTTTGCCTTCATGAACAGGCGTACTGCTGCGAGTTTAGAGAGTGGGGGAGCAGCATAGCAAATATCGAGCATGCCATCGTCAAGCTTGGTTTGCGGGCATATCTTGAAGCCACCACCATACGTTTGACCGTTCTGAACAGCGAACGTGTAGAACGTGAGATCATCGTAAGCTTTTCCGTCGATCGTGATCTGAGCAGAGATGGCATTGAGATGGTTCTTGATCTGATTGAAACCGCTTTCGATATAGAGGATCGTTCCTGTTTTGTTCGTTCTCTTGCGGCGCTCCATCGTCTCAAGCGCGATAGCAGCATCCACACCGAACGAGAGCGTCTCGCAGAAGTAGGTGTCGTTGACCTTACCGATGTCGATGGTTTTCTTCTCAAGGTTGGCAAGCTTGCCGAGCATTTTAAGTGGGTTGAGCGGAAGGTTGAGGCTTCGGGCAAAATCATTTCCCTGTCCCGCAGGGAAGACGCCGAGCGTGGGGCGCTTCTCTTCCTCGATCTGCATGAGGCCATTCACTACTTCATGTACGAGGCCATCTCCACCGAGAGCGAAGATCGTGTCGAAGTTCTCACCTAGTTCATGCGTGATGATGACCGCATCGAGTGGATGGGCGGTTTCGATCACCTCGAAATAGTGGCCACGGGTAATATTGGTGATGCTCTTGAGCAGATCGGCAGTTTCTTGGTATGCGTGACGTGCGCGCCCGCTTTGCGCTTGAGGATTAACGATAAGCAAGGTATTTCCGAACATGTGAAGATCCTTTCAGCGCAGGTATTTCGCTTGTGTCTTGTTGCTGTGAGTAGAGCGCTTTTAATCTAATGGTAGAAGATTTATGAAGCGCTGAATAGCGTAGGAGCATTGGTAACTGAATTGACACGTTGTTATTCTTTGCTTGTGTAGCACATGGTCCGCTTCTTTGATGGTGTGCTTGTGCTGTGAGCGCTATCAGATGTGTTGGCAAGTGGAGAGCGGATCGCGGGCCGATATTTAGAGTAAGATAGAGGTATCACGAGCCTAGAGGGAGCATGTCTACGATGAGCAATGAACGATCCGTAGAAACATCCGTGCGTAAAGCGCAAGAGCGTTTGCATATCGATAACACGACCAAAAGTGGTTTTAATGCACTTGATTCACTCGGAAAAGTCGATTCTGCTGAAGCGCGCAATTTTACCTATCAAGCAGCGGATGGTTCAGAAAAGAAGCATCTAGTTGTCTATCCTGAAGTAAGTCATGTGACAAATTTTCTTTTGCATGAAGATCTTCCGGGAATCTATCATTCGAGCTATGCGATCGATAATTTTTATTTTGCAGATCGTATCGATGAATTTGCCGTTATCGATCCTGGCAATAAGGCGCTCTTTGTCGATGTGGGCATGTACGATATGTGCGGTGTCGAATTTCTCGATGAAGCGCTTGCGTGCACAGGCACTGCTTGGGAAGATGCAGCGGTGTTCATCACACACTCTCATGATGATCACGATGGCAATGTCGAATATTGCCTTGATAAGGGCGCGCAACGGGTGTATATGCGCGAGCTTCCTTCCTACGATGAAGGTCAGACACGTAATTTTCTTATTCAATGCGGTATTGAGCGCGCCGGAGATGATGAGATCTTCTTCTATATCGAGCGATTGCTCGAGCGCAATGGTCGTTTCGAAGGCTATAATGATCGCATCACTTTCGTGAAGAATGGCGATGTTATCGAAGTGGGGGATTACTGCTTTGAAGCGATCGAAACTCCTGGTCATACAGCAACTCATGTATGTTTGATCGAGCGTGAGAAACGCATTCTCTTTGCAGGTGATCACGTGCTCGATACCGCTCCGGGACTTATGTCGTTCACACCTGATATTCGTCAGCTTCAACAGTTCTTGGCTAATCTTGCTTACTTGAAAACGCTCGACCTTGAGTGTGTCTTCATGTGCCATCGGGAGCCACTCATCGGCGCAGGCGAGATCAATGCGTTTCTTGAAAAGATCATTGCAAGTTACGATCGTCCGATCAGCAAGATGCAGAGCATGCTCGAAGACGCTCCGCTTACAGTGAACGAACTTGCACAGAAGTACTATTCCTATTTGCCAAGTTGGGAGGAACAGCCTCCTATTCTGCGTTCTCGCAGACTTGCGATCGCGCTCTCATATCTTGAGTACCTTCATGATAGTGCGCGTGCTGAGCGTCGTGAGGCTACGGATGGAGCGCTCGAATATTGGCGCAGCTAGCGTTTCGTATCAGGGGTTTTTCTGCTGGACGCTCTTGATGCAAGCAAATCACTTATCAAGAGCAGCGAATGAATCGTGCTTGGAGCACGAATTAAAGTAGCAGCAATAAAAAAGGCTGGGGGAGACCAGCCTGAAAGTTCATGGTGGATCGTCGGGGACTCGAACCCCGGACCTTGGGATTAAGAGTCCCCTGCTCTACCAACTAAGCTAACGATCCGTTTCGTATGTTATGCGTTTGTGCGCTTTGCTATTTTAGGCTATTGACCGAAGTCGCACAAGCAAAAAATAGGGTAGCTTCACAAAAGCTCAAAAAGCGCGCTGGGGTGGATGAAGGGACTTGAACCCTCGATCTCCAGAGCCACAATCTGGCGCCTTAGCCAACTAGGCCACACCCACCATATGCGCAGGGAATATTATATGGAAATAATCCTCACATGCAAGCAAAGATAAGAAAAGATGTGAATCTTGCGCAGCGGACGGACTAAACCGGCGAATCGGTGGCGTATTTCGTTAGTATAGAGAGCAAGCGAGACAACGAAGGATAGATCTGTGGCAACATTCGAACTGATATTACTGCTTGCAGTAGCGGTTCTTCTGTCTTCAATCCTCGATCAGATCGTTCCCAAGGTCTCACTACCGCTCATTCAGATCGGCCTGGGCGTTGTCATCGCGTTCTTGGCAGTTTCTCCTATCGAGATCAATATAGAACCAGAACTCTTCTTGGTGCTGTTCATCGCACCCTTGCTCTTCAGTGATGCAAAAGACTCGAACAAGAAGAATTTATGGGATAACAAGGTGACCATTCTCTCATTCGCGATCGGGCTCGTGCTCATCATCACGCTTTGTGTTGGCTTCATGGTGAATTGGCTCATCCCTTCTATCCCGCTCGCCGCTGCGTTTGCGCTCGGTGCTGCGCTCGGTCCGACGGACGCGGTTGCTGTTCAGTCGTTACGCAACGAGGCACAGCTGGGTAAACGTGAAGGAGCCATTCTGCAAGGTGAAGCGCTCTTGAATGACGCTTCGGGCGTTGTTTCGTTCCAGTTCGCTATCGCTGCTGCGGTTACGGGCGCGTTCTCGCTTGCGGATGCGACCGCTTCTTTTGCGGTGAGTTTCGTTGGCGGCATCGCGTTCGGTATCTTTCTTGCACTGTTGTTTCTGTTCATCTCGTCGAAGGTGCGTGATCTGGGTCTTGATTCCACAACGTTCCATGTGCTCTTCGAAGTTTCGATGCCCTTCGTCACATTCCTGGTGTCCGAGATCATCGGTGTCAGCGGCATCTTGGCGGTCGTTGCTTGCGGTATTCTGTGGTCGATGTACAACACGCGGAAGATCTCGCCGTATCGCTCAAGCCTCAACATCGCCTTATCAAGCGTATGGAAAGTGATCGGCTTCACCCTGAATGGTATCGTATTCGTGCTCTTGGGCATGCAGCTTCCGATGGCCACGCAATCGACGTGGAACGATGTTTACATCAACAACTTCGCACTTATTGGGTATGTTCTGCTCATAACAGTGCTCATCGTGGTCCTGCGTTGGATTTGGGCGATCGCCATGTCGCTCATTACGAAGAACCCCGATACGAATCGGCGCGATAAGATCAACAAGAAAACGATCCTCAATGCGCTCGTTACCACGGTCGGTGGACCAAAGGGTGCGATCACGCTCTCGATCATCTTCTCGATGCCGTTCTTACTCTCTGATGGATCAGTCTTCCCGCAGCGTTCGCTCATCATCTTCTTGGCTTCGGGGGTTATTCTCTGCACTTTGCTTTTGGCTAACTTCGCGCTTCCTGTGCTTGCGCCGAAGGATGTTGAGGAAGACGAAGAGGAACGCGAGCATAATCTGCTCATGCGGATCGAGATATTGCGTACGGTTATCGAACGGTTGCTCGTAGAGGCGACGCCAGAGAATGATAATGCAACCAAGTTCGTGGTCGCATCATACAACAACCGTATCGCAACGATTCGTGATTGGGTCGATATTGAACCACCGTCTTCAACGCAGCTGCGTATTCAGGTGATCAATCATCAGGCCAATGCGCTTATCGAAAACATTGAAGCC
Source organism: uncultured Eggerthella sp. (assembly GCA_900542525.1). Classification (GTDB taxonomy): domain Bacteria; phylum Actinomycetota; class Coriobacteriia; order Coriobacteriales; family Eggerthellaceae; genus Anaerotardibacter. The sequence continues at coordinate 84,974 of UQNZ01000003.1, read as the reverse complement.
CGCAATATTGATCCCTATGAGGGTTTTGCCTATTTGCGTACACTGCTTCATCAAAAGAATTTGCTCACGCATACCAAACAGCACTTCATGTCGATTCAAATGCTGCTCATGGATATCGTGCGATTCTTCCGCGAGCTGAAAAACCGTTTTTTCGCATTGCTTCATTATGAATCCGTGAAGGAGGACCTGATGCAGTATCAGGTTCGTATGATCTGTGAACAGGAAGCGATAAGCTACCTTCATTCGTTGGTTGATAATCCGAATTATCCAAGCGAAGTGGTCGCGAAGCTGCTCATCGCTCATGAACGCGTGCTTGCAGCTTTGCAGAGCGATGCGGGACCTGCCGAACATGTGGTGGAGCAAGCTACTGCTAACAGCGATTCGATCCAGCGTATGGCACTCCAAATCGAGTTGGAAGTGATCGATGATTACTATGCTTCAGGAAATATCTCACGCGCTGAAGCGAAGAAGCTTCGTGATAATGTTTCTCTTATGATGCTCGATTTGGATGACCATATCTAAGCAGTGCTGCATTGCCTCTAACGATTCGTTTCGGGAATAAAGAAGATGGATGATCAGAAGCTCGAAGATATCAAACGTCAGCTTACTGCTGTGCCAGCGCTTCCTGGCGTATATCTTTGGAAGGACAAAAAAGGGCGTGTCATCTATGTAGGCAAGGCAAAGCAGCTGCGTGCTCGCATGCGCCAGTATGTGAATTTCCAAGATACGCGTGAGAAGATTCCACTGCTCGTTTCCCAGATTGATTCGTTCGAATATATCGTGGTCGAGAACGAACATGAATCACTCGTGCTCGAAAAGAATCTCATCCAGCAGTATTCACCGTATTTCAATGCGGATTTCAAGGACGATAAGAGCTATCCATTCATAGCGCTTACCACAGGCGATGTGTTTCCTGCTATCAAATACACGCGTGAAGCCCATAAGCCCAACACGCGCTATTTTGGCCCGTATACTGATTCGCGTGCGGCACGCGATCTTGTCGATATCACGCGCCGTATCGTGCCTATTTGTGCGTCTTCATGCGCGGAATGGCGCCGTCTTGCACGTCGTCTTGAGAATTGTTCGTATGATGAGCTCGAGCTTTCCGACCGTCCGTGCTTCGATGCGCATGTAGGGCTTGGTCCTGGTGCTTGTTGCGGTGCGATCGATCCGGAGGAATACCAACTTCTCGTAAAGCGCGTGGCGCGTTTTCTTTCTGGTCAGCATAAGGAATTCCTCGATGAGCTCGAAGAGAGCATGCAAGCTGCCGTTGCTGAGCTCGATTTTGAGCAGGCATCACGTATCAAAGGTCGCATAGATACGATCAATTCGCTTGAGAGTAAGCAGCACGCGGTCTCTTCCCTCAATCTTGATTCCGATGTGATCGGCATCTACCGCGAAGAAACGATCGCAGGCATCTCGCTCATCAACGTGCGTGGTGGCAAGGTTATCAATACGAACGAATTCATCTTCAACAAGGGTAAAGACGTTCCTTTCGAGGATCTCGTGCGTATGTTCATCCTGCGCTATTACGACAAGACCTCATCGATCCCGCACGAGATCATTCTCGATATGCTGCCTGAAGACAGCACGGTCATCGAAGAATGGCTCACGGAAAAGCTGGCGAGCCCCTATGGTGCTAAGGTGAACTTCATCGTGCCTAAGCGAGGGGAGCGTTCGGCGCTCTTACAGATGGCGAACACGAACGCACGCCATGTGCTCATGCGCTACAAAGCGCGGAGCAACTATGATGACGAACGCATCAATGCAGCCTTGCTCCAGCTCGAGAGTGCGCTTGCGCTCGATAGGCCGCCTTTGCGCATCGAGTGTTTTGATATCTCCACCATTCATGGCAAGCATTCGGTTGCTTCTATGGTGGTATTCGTGAACGGTAAGCCTGATAAGAGTCAGTATCGTCGTTTCAAGATCAGGCTCGAGACCGAAGAAGCGAACGATTTCGCCATGATGAGCGAGGTGTTCGAGCGGCACTATAACGCCGAGAAGATGAAGGATGAACGATTCGCTCAGAAGCCCGACCTTATCGTGGTCGATGGCGGCAAGCCTCAGCTTACAGCAGCGCTCAGGCAGCTTGAGGAGCTTGGTGCTGCCGATATTCCCATCGCAGGCCTTGCTAAGCGCGATGAGGAACTTTTCGTTCCGTGGCAGGAAAGCGGCCCAGTTGTGCTGCCGAGTGGTTCTCCAAGCCTGTATCTGCTCAAGCAGGTGCGCGATGAATCGCACCGTTTTGCTATCACTTATCATCGCGAATTGCGTCGCAAGGCTATGACAACCTCCATTCTTGATGAAGTGCCCGGGATCGGTCCGAAGCGCAAGAAGCAGATCCTCAAGCATTTCGGTTCGTTCTCAAACCTCAAGCAGGCAAGCTTGGACGACATAAAAGCTGCTAGAATTGTTCCTGATAGTGTTGCAGAAGACCTCTATGAGGTGCTTCGTGCAGAATATGGAACTGTTACGCTAGAAACATCTCCGGATGATAAGGACTAGACCTATGGCTGAACAAGCATTTGAAGCGGACAGTACTGAAGAGCAACAAGGCGAACGCGTGGAACCTACCGTTGTCATCATCACTGGTATGAGCGGGGCAGGCCGCACGGAAGCGGTCCATGCTTTCGAGGATCTTGGATTCTTCTGTATCGATAATCTTCCGCCTGAGCTCATCATGAGTATCGTGAGCCTTGCGAGTATTCCTGGGCAGACTGAAGGGTTGCGCAAGCTCGCTATTGCTTGTCCGATCCGTACGCAGAGCTATTACAACCAGCTTGTTAAAGAATTGGCCAATCTCGACGAAGCGGGCATCGGATATCGTCTTGTCTTCCTTGATTCTACTGATGAAACACTTATCGCGCGCTATAAAGCTTCGCGTCGCCTCCATCCGCTTAGCATGGAGAATAACCTTACCATTGGTCAGGCGATCGAACGCGAACGCGAGCTCAATAAGGATCTGCCGAAGATCGCTCATTCCTATATCGATACTTCCCAGATCTCTACGCGTGTGCTGCGTGAGCGCTTGCGCGAGCTCTATTCGCTCGAGACCAAGCGTGAAGGGCTGAATGTGGTCGTCTACTCTTTCGGATTCAAGCATGGTGCGCCGGTCGATGCTGATATCGTTATCGATGTGCGTTTTCTTCCGAACCCGTTCTACATTCCAGAGATGCGCGTTCTTACTGGCCTTGATGAGCCGGTGCGTGATTTCGTGCTTTGCAATTCTGAAACCGAGGCATTCTTGGCATCATGGAAAAGTTTGCTCGATTGCGTGATGCCGGGATATGTGGCGGAAGGAAAGCACCATTTGGCCATTGCGGTAGGCTGCACGGGTGGGCAGCACCGCAGCGTAGTGCTTGCTGAACAGACTGCGAAGATCCTGAAAGAAGAAGACTATAGCGTTTCGGTCTATCATCGTGATATCGCGCTGGCTGATACAGAAAAGGCAGCTACCAAATGAGCAGCGAGGCTTTCAAACAAGAGCCTACGCTTACCTTCATGTTCCAAGCGATCGATCGCATCGATACGCAATTCCCGCATGGCTATAACGACCTGAAGGCAGTCGTGATCGGTGGCGGCACGGGTGCGCCGGTTTCGATCCGCACGTTGCTTTCGATGGGCATCCAAACATCGGCGGTGGTGGCTATGGCGGATGACGGCGGGTCAACAGGTATCCTGCGCGCCGAAGCAAAGGTCACCCCACCAGGTGATATCCGCAAATGCCTTGCTGCATTCGCAGAGAACCCCGACGATCCTTTCACTAAAGCGTTCAAGTATCGCTTCGAATTCGCGCGCAACCATACACTAGGCAATCTCATGCTCTCCGCACTCGAAGAAGCAACCGGCTCTTTTCCTGAGGCGGTGAAGATTTGCGGTAAGCTGCTTGGCAGCAAAGGCAGAGTCTACCCTTCCACGCTCAACAATGTGGTGCTCAATGCGCGTACGCTTGATGGGCGCACGCTTCACGGGCAGGCGACTGCCTGCAAGTCGGAAACGGCGCTCGATACCGTTTGGCTCGAATCTACTGGTCAACCGATGCCCTATGTAGAGGCCATTCGGGCGATCTATGATGCAGATTTCATCGTGCTCGGTCCTGGTTCGCTCTTCACTTCGATCATTCCGAACTTGCTCGTTCCTGGCATTCCTGAGGCGATCGAACGCTCGAAAGCGAAAACTATCTTCGTATGCAGCCTTGCTGATCAGCAAGGTGAGACCTGGGGGCTTTCAGCCATCGAACATGTCGATGCACTGCGTCGCCACGGTATCGGGCGCAATCTCGACTACGTGCTCATTCATAGCGCGGACAAGATCGCGCCGCGTCCGCCGTTGCAAGACAGCTTCGAGGCTATTGCTGGTTCAGGAGCGCTTGCGAGTGCTCATCAGGAAAATAGAGAAGGCAAGCCGCTTTCCGCGAACATTCGCTCGGTAGAAGTAACGTATGAGGATATCCAGAAGATCCAGCAGGATGGCACCGTGGTGCTCGTGCGTAATATGGTCGATCCGCAACGCCCAACGTGGCACTATCCGCCAGCGCTCGCTCGTGCGTTCGCAGATGTATTCAGGCTGAATGCGCCTTCGAGTGGAGCATAGGCTCATGTCGTTCACCACGGAGGTCAAAGAAGAGCTTTCACGCGTTGCACCAGGGTGCTCGCATTGTGAGAATGCTACGCTCGCGGCGCTCATTCGTATCGAGGGCACGCTGCTCATGAAAGGGCAGGGGAGATATGCTCTTGAGATCGCAACTGATTCGCCGGTGGTTGCGCGCTTCATCATCAAGGCGTTGCACGAGAACTACCACCTTACGACCGACCTCACCATGCGGCGCAGCGTGCTCCATAAGACACCCAACTGGCTCATCGAGGTGCCGATGCAGCCGGGGCTCAATGAAACGCTGAAGGAGCTCGGCATTCTTGGAGAAGATGGCCTTGAGCGCGGCATCGATCCGGCGCTCATCGCGAAGCAGTGCTGCGCAGCGGCGTACTTGCGCGGCGTCTTCTTGGGCAGTGGGTTCATCTCGAATCCACGTGGAGATTTCCATTTCGAACTCAAGGTTGAGACCGAAGCGACCGCGAATGCTATCGTCAAATTGCTCAAGGAACGCGGTATCAAGGCAAGGGCTATTCAGCGGCGCAACAGCTACTTGATCTACCTCAAGAGCGGCACGGCTATTTCGTCGTTTTTGGCGCTTGTTGGCGCTCATCAAAGTGCGCTCAAGATGGAGAACGAGCGGGTGGTGAAAAGTGTGCGCAACGATGTGAACCGTCGCGTGAACGCTGAGATTGCCAACCAGGCGAAGGCTTCGGCTGCCTCGGTCGAACAGATCATGACGATCCGCTATGTGCTCGAACATCGCGACCTTGCAACGCTTCCGCAAGCGCTTCAAGAATACATCAAATTGCGCATCGCATACCCTGATGCAACCTTGAAAGAGCTTGGTGAAGCTGCTGATCCACCACTATCAAAATCTGCGATCAACCACCGCGTACGCCGCCTCGATCAGCTCGCACAAGAGATCGCCCGCAAAGAACAGCGCGGATAACGTGCGCAATTCATGCATGCTATTTCGTTCGTGAGCATTTCTATGACGAGCAGCGGTCAGTACTATGTGGTCAATCTCTAGATTATGAGTAGTTTTACCGGGGTGAATCCGCTGAACGCTCTGAGTGCAATCGTGTTTCTGGTATAGTGAATATCGTTAGTTCATCTAGTTTGTCGCTTGTCATATAGGCGGCAAAAGAAATAGTTGTAAGGGTTTGCATGTGCAAGCCGCGAAAGGGGAACCTATGACAACCAAGGTTGGTATTAACGGATTCGGTCGTATCGGCCGCTTGGTATTCCGTGCCATGGAAAACGATCCCGAACTTGAGGTTGTTGCTATCAACGACCTGGGTGATATTCCCACCATGGCTCACCTTTTGAAATATGATTCCATCCATGGCCGTGTTTTTGAAGAGGTCGTCGCAGAGGCCGAAGGCTTCGTAGTGAATGGCCGCAAGGTCAAGGTTCTTTCAGAGCGCAATCCTGAGGATCTTCCGTGGGGCGAACTGGGTGTCGATATCGTGGTCGAATCCACCGGTCTGTTCACTGATGCGAACAAGGCGAAAGCTCATCTGGATGCGGGCGCTAAGAAGGTCATCATCTCCGCTCCTGCGAAGAATGAGGACATCACCATCGTCATGGGCGTGAACGACGATCAGTACAACCCAGAGACCGATAACATCATCTCGAATGCGTCTTGCACCACCAACTGCCTTGCTCCTATGGCAAAGGTGCTGCTCGATAACTTCGGCATCAAGCGTGGTTTCATGAACACGATCCATGCTTACACCAATGATCAGAAGATCCTCGATCTTCCGCACAAGGATCTGCGTCGTGCACGCGCTGCAGCGCTTTCCATGATCCCGACCACCACGGGTGCTGCTCGTGCCGTTTCGCTCGTTTTGCCTGAGCTCAAGGGCAAGCTCGACGGTTTCGCTACGCGCGTTCCTACTCCCGATGGCTCTATGGTCGATCTTACGGTCGAGCTTGAGAAGAACGTTACGATCGAAGAGGTCAATGCTGCCATGAAGGCTGCAGCTGAAGGTTCGATGAAGGGCATCCTCGAATACGTCGATGAGCCCATCGTCTCGACCGATATCGTCGACGATGCGCATTCTTCGATCTTCGACAGCCTGCTCACCATGGTTCTGGGTGGCGAAGGCAGCTTTGTGAAGTGTATTTCCTGGTACGACAACGAATGGGGCTATTCGAATCGCGTGAAGGATCTCGCGAAGATCTTGCTTCCCTAAGTTTGGTATCACGGTTTGAACATGAAGGAGAGTATTTTCATAAATGCTCTCCTTTTATTTTGAAAGGATCACTATGAGCGACCTCAAGTTATATACCGATGCCGATGTTTCGGGCAAACGCGCGCTCGTGCGCGTAGATTTCAATGTACCGCTCAAAGATGGCAAGGTCGAAGACGATACGCGCATTCGCGCTGCGCTTCCTACCATCGAATACCTGGTCGAGCGCGGCGCGCGCGTTATCCTTGCGAGCCATTTGGGTAGACCTGATGGCACGGGCTATCAAGAAGAATTCTCGCTTGCGCCTGTAGCTGCGTATCTGCAGGATCTCATCGGCAAACCAGTCGCATTCGCTACCGACACCATTGGAGATTCAGCCAAGGAAACGGTTGCAGCGCTCGAAGACGGCGATGTTGCGCTGCTCGAGAACCTGCGTTTCGATAAGCGCGAGAAGAAGAACGACCCTGAATTTGCTCGTGAGCTTGCTTCACTTGCAGATCTCTATATCAATGATGCCTTCGGGGCAGCGCATCGTGCTCATGCGTCCACGGCTGGTGTTGCGCAGTTCTTGCCAGCTTACGCGGGCGCGCTCATGGCGAACGAGGTCAATACGCTCACTTCCATGCTCGATGATCCTAAGCGTCCTTTCGTCGCCATTCTGGGTGGCTCGAAGGTCTCCGACAAGGTGAAGGTGATCGATGCGCTCATCGATAAGTGCGATAAGCTCATCATCGGCGGAGGCATGTGCTTCACGTTCTTGAAGGCGCAAGGCTTCTCAACAGGCACTTCTCTTATGGAAGAAGAGTGGGTCGAGCGCGCGGGCAAAATGCTTGAAAAAGCTAAGGAAAAGGGCGTTGAGATGCTCTTGCCGCTCGATGTCGTCTGCGCCGATGAATTCGCCAACGATGCTCACAAGGAAGTCTGCACGGTTGCTGAGATGCCCGATAACATGATGGGTCTCGATATCGGACCAGCTACTGCCATCGTTTACTCTGAGGCGATCGAAGATGCGAAAACAGTGTTCTGGAATGGTCCGATGGGGGTATTCGAAATGCCTTCATTCGAAGGTGGTACGCGTGCAGTAGCTGAAGCGGTGGCGAACAACAAGGCAGCAGATACTATCATTGGTGGAGGCGATAGCGTTGCGGCAGTGAATAAGTTCGATCTCGCAGATGAAATGACCTTTATCTCAACGGGTGGCGGCGCTTCGATGGAATTGGTACAAGGCGAGCTTCTTCCTGGTGTTGAAGCTCTGAAATAAGGGGGATCTATGCGTACGTACATGATGGCAGGCAACTGGAAGATGAATAAGACCATCCCGGAAGCCATTGCACTCACTCAGCAGCTCTGCAATTATTACAATCGCGCGTGGGACAAGGTAGAAGTGGTTCTCTGTGTTCCTGCGATCGATATCCGTCCCGTGCAGACGGTCATCGATTTCGACAAGACCGATATCGAAGTTGCCGCTCAGAATGTTTATTTCGAGCCTTCAGGCGCTTATACGGGCGAGATCTCGATCCCGATGATCAAGGATGCGGGTTGCACCTACAGCATCGTTGGTCATTCTGAGCGCCGCGAATACTTCGCTGAAACTGATGAAACGGTGAACCTGAAGGTCAAGGCACTTGTTGCTGATGGCCTTGGTGCGATCGTGTGTGTGGGCGAGTCGCTCGCGATCCGCGATGATAACCGCTATATCGAATTCGTTGTGGCGCAGGTGCGTGCCGCACTCGCTGGTCTTGATACGGAAGATCTCGCACATGTTGTGATTGCTTATGAGCCCGTGTGGGCTATCGGCACGGGCCGCACCGCCACGCCTGAACAGGCTGAGGAAGTCTGTGCTGCTATTCGCCAGACCATCGCTGATATGTTCACCCCTGAAACAGCTGAAGCGATCCGTGTTCTCTACGGTGGCTCTATGAACACGGGCAACGTCGATTCTCTGCTCGCGATGGCCGATATCGATGGTGGCCTTATCGGCGGAGCTGCGCTCGATGCTGATTCGTTCAAGCAGCTCATCGAAGCTGCCGCAAAGGCTTCAGAGGAGTAAGGTATGGTCGAACGCTCTTCACTTACTTTGCCTGCGTGCCTCATCATCATGGATGGGTTCGGACTTGCGAGTTCTGGAAATGGGAATGCTATCTCTTTGGCAAACACACCTCATCTTGATGAGCTTTTCGCAACCTGTTCCCATATCGAGCTCGATGCCTCCGGAAAGCCGGTTGGGTTGCCTGAAGGGCAGATGGGCAATTCCGAGGTTGGGCATTTAAACATCGGTGCAGGACGGACCGTTCATCAAGAGCTTTCGCGCATCGATAATGCTTGCGAGAGCGGTGAGTTGTTCGAGAACGAAGTGCTCGTTTCTGCGATGAAGTCGGTCGCTGAGCATGGTTCCACCTTGCATCTGATGGGGCTCCTCTCCGATGGTGGTGTTCATTCGAACAACGTTCATCTTTATGCGTTGCTCGAGATGGCTAAACGTCTTGACGTGAAGAAGGTTCGCGTTCACTGCTTCATGGATGGCCGTGACGTGCCACCGTGTAGCGGAAGCGATTATATCGAAGAGCTTGAGGAAAAGATCACTGAGATCTTTGATGATGCTGAAAGTGCTGATGTGCGCATCGGTGTGATCTCGGGTCGCTATTATGCGATGGATCGTGATAATCGTTGGGATCGCATCGAACAAGCCTGGCGAGCTATTTGGTTGGGGGAGAACGCGACCGAATGCAGTGCGCAAAAGGTCATGGAAGAGTCGTATGCGGCAGACGTAACCGATGAATTCGTTGTTCCGGTCAGCTTGACGGGTGAAACAGCGAGCGCGCAGGATGCGTTCATCTTCTTCAATTTCCGTCCTGATCGTGCTCGAGAGATCTCGCGCGCGCTTTGTGACCCCGCATTCGATGCGTTTACTCGTCTAGGTTGGGAAAGACCCATGTTCGTCTGCCTTACCGAATACGACCCTACCATTCCTGCACCTATTGCGTTTCCGAAGGTTTGCCCCGATCACGTTCTTGCTGATGTGCTTGCTGAAGAAGGGCTTCGCCAGTATCACATCGCTGAAACGGAGAAGTATGCACATGTGACCTTCTTCTTCAATGGAGGCGTGGAAGAGCCGAAAGCGCTTGAAACACGTACGCTCATTCCTTCACCGAAAGTTGCAACGTACGACCTTCAGCCAGAAATGAGTGAACCGGAAGTTGCGGAAACGCTTGTAGCTGCGATCGACAACGATGAGGCGGATGTCTATATCGTGAACTTCGCCAATTGCGACATGGTTGGTCATACGGGTGTGTTGGATGCCGCCATCAAGGCGGTGGAAGCGGTCGATTCAGGTGTTGGTGCGGTCGTCGATGCGATAAAGCGCAAAGGGGGAGTGGCGCTCGTTACAGCTGATCATGGCAATGCAGATCGCATGATCGCGGAAGATGGCACGCCTTTCACAGCGCATACCACGGCTCCAGTGCCGCTCATTCTGGTCGATGGCGCGAATAAGGGGTATACGCTCAAAGATACACGTGGTATCCTCGCGAATATCTCTCCAACGCTTCTCGATATGATCGGGATTCCGCTACCGAGCGAAATGAGCGCAGAATCTCTTCTTGAAAAGTAGTAAGCTGTTTGGCATAATAAGTGTTTTGTATGGCATAAATCGTATGAGATAAGGGATCAACTTGTCAGTACTCGCAATCATCTTTTCCGTTTTGCTCGTTCTTTCGGGCATCGGGCTCATCATTTTCATCCTTTTGCATTCTGGTAAAGGTACCGGCGTTTCGGACATGATCGCTTCGAGCGTATATGGTACGAATCAGGGAACGAGCATCGTTGAGAAGAATCTTGACCGTATCACTATTATTTTGGTGGCCGTGTTCTTGGTCTCACTCATCGTGCTCATGATCATCTTCCCGCACGGCACGATCAACCCTGGCCAGTAGGATGAATGAGTGCTTCGAGTGCGCTTCATGCCGCTCGGGGTTCCGTCTGCAAGAAATTGTCTATCGCTTCTTGCAAGATCGTAAACTTTTGATAAGATAGACAACGCTGAAAACACGTCGGAGTGGTGGAACGGCAGACACGCTAGCTTGAGGTGCTAGTGCCCATTTGAACGGGTGTGCGGGTTCAAATCCCGCCTCCGACACCAGCTAAGAATCAAGGCCCTCGGAAACGGGGGCCTTTTTCATACTATGGAACCGTAGTTCCGTACGGTCTTCTGCTTGAGCATCGTTGAGGATTATCTCGGAGTGCTATGTCTCATTTAAGCCTACAGAATCATGAAAAGCGAACGAGCGCCGTGAGGCGCGTGTTGCTTGCCGTGCTCTTACTCAATCTTGCGGTGGCGCTTGCGAAATTCATTTACGGATCGATCTCGCATTCAGCAGCGATGCAAGCCGATGGTATCCACTCGATCTTTGACTCGGCAGGAAACGTGGTTGGCCTTATCGGGATCAGTCTTGCTATTCGCCCCGCAGATAAAGAGCATCCCTATGGCCATTTCAAGTTGGAGACCTTCGCATCGCTCATGATTGGACTCATGCTCATCTTCGCTGCCTATCAGGTTGGATCGAGCGCGGTCACTTCGCTTATCGAAGGCAGCTATCACACGGAAGTCACGGTCTTCTCGTTCGTTGTCATGGTGGGTACGCTCGCGGTCAATCTGTTCGTGACCACCTACGAACGCAAAATGGGGAATCGTCTTAAGAGCGACATCCTGAAGGCTGACGCTGCGCATACGCTTTCAGATTGTCTCGTTTCGATCGGCGTTATCGTCGGGCTTATCTTGGTCGCCTGTGGGATCGAGATGGCGGACGATATCATGGCGCTCATCGTCATGGTAGCTATTCTGTTCACTGCATTCGATATCTTTAAGAGCGCGTTCGCTACCTTCACCGATGAAGCGCGTATTCCTGTGGCAGAGATTCGTGGAGTGGTTGAAGGCGTGGAGGGCGTTCAAGAAGCTCATCAGATCCGCACGCGCGGGCTGCAGGGCGAGATCTATCTCGATCTGCACATTTTGGTCGATCCTGAGATGACGGTCATCGCATCGCATAAGGTGGTCTCAAAGATCGAGCAGAAGCTCTCAGAGACCTTTCCTGAGGTTCAAGACATCCTCATCTACGTTGAGCCGAACGACGAAGAGCATCGTATGGATAAGGGCTCTATCGGCAATACGGCAACGAATAAAACAACTATTGAAGAATAGCCAAGATTCCTTCAGTTTCGATAGCGTTAGTTTTCGTTGCTGGCTGCAAGAGGGTGCTCGATATAGGTACTGACCGTAGGATTCGCCTCGATATAGGCGCGCAGCTTCTTGATGTAGCGTTTTGCCAGCTCGCTCAAGTCGTGCGCCGCTTGATGAATGTAGCCAACGGTCATCTTCTCATCTGCTTCAAGAGGGATCGCCACAATACCAGCGTTCATCTCGTCTGAGAGCACGCCGGTCGCAATGGTGTAGCCATCGAAGTTGGTGAGCAAATTTGAAAGTGTGCCGCGGTCCGAATAGGTGATCTGCTTCTTGTGGGGAAGATGACTGAGCGGCTCTTCTGAGAAGAAGAAAGAATTGTTCGCGCCTTGCTCGAATGAGTAGCGCGTGTAGTCCTCAAGCTGTTCAGGCTTGACCGAGGCTTTTTGCGCAAGGGGATGGTGCTCACCGACGAAGACGTGGGGTTCTGCTTCAAAGAGCGCAACGAATTCAAGCCCTGCGTCCAAGAGTGCTTTCGATATAACGCGTTTGTTGAAGTTGCTCAAATAGAGCACGCCAAGTTCACTTCTGTAACTCTTCACATCTTCAATGATCTCTGCGGTGCGTGTTTCGCGCAAGGTGAATTCGTATTCATCCTGGTCATACTCTTCAACGAGGTCAACGAAGGCTTTGACGCAAAATGCATAGTGTTGCGAAGAGATAGAGAGCTTCTGCACTGCTTTATTGCCCGTGCCGCTGTAGCGCGCTTCGAGCAGGTTGACTTGCTCTAGGACTTGGCGGGCGTAGCCCACGAATTCAATACCCTCTTGGGTGAGCGTGATCCCACGGTTACTGCGGTTGAATATCTCGATCCCGAGCTCTTGCTCAGCGTCCTTGATGGCGGTAGAGAGTGCTGGCTGAGACACATACAGATTCTGGCTCGCGGCATTGATCGAGCCGCATTCGACCACTTCAGTGATATAGCGCAGTTGTTGGAGCGTCAGATTCGATTGCATAGCGTTTCAATGCCTCTTGAGGGTGAGTTGTTTATGAACACACCGTATTGTAGCGCATTGGATCTATTTGCTTTGAGAGGGAAGAGGCGAATAAAGAAAGACCCGACATAGTGCCGGGTCTTCGTAGATCAATTGAGTCGAGCTTTTAGAATACGGTGAGTACCGCGCCTGAATAATTCTCATTGATGTAGTTGCGTACTTCGTCGCTCGTCAAAGCTTTAGCAAGTGCTTTGATCTTCTCTTTGTCCTGATTACCATCCTTTACTACGAGCAGGTTAGCATAGGTCTGAGCAGCCAGCGAATCACTCGTCTCTTTCACGAGCGCTTTATCGATCAGATCGCCCTCAAGAGCATAGTTCGCATTGATGCCTGCGAGCGCAACATCGTCAATGATCGTTGGAACGGTTGCGGCTTCGATCTCGACGATATCAAGATTCTTGGGGTTGCTCGTGATGTCTGCCTTCGTTGCGGTCACGCCTGCATCATCGTTGAGCTCGATGAGGCCGTTCTCTTCGAGCAGCAGTAGCGCGCGTGCTTCATTGGTGGCATCGTTGGGTACTGCAACTTTAGCGCCATTGGGAATCTCGGAAAGATCAGTGTATTTGGTCGAGTACAGACCAAAGGGCTCGTAATGGACACCAACAACGTCTACCAGGTGCGTTCCCTGCTCTTCGTTGAAGTTGTCAAGATAAGGCTTGTGCTGGAAGTAATTCGCATCGACCTCTTCCTGCTCGGTTGCCGTATTGGGCAAGACGTAGTCGGTGAACTCTTTCACCTCAAGGGTGTAGCCCTCTTTCTCAAGCGCGGGTTTCACAACGTCATTCAAGATCTCAGCATGCGGAGTGGGCACTGCGGCGATGGTGATGGTCTTGTCTTCAGAGGAAGAATTTCCACCTGAGCAGCCAGTGAGCGCCAAAAGGGAGAGCGCGAGTGCAGCCACTACTGCAACAAGTAGCTGGGGGAATCGTTTTGCTTTTTCCATTGAATGAGTTCCTTTCTGTGTCTTTCTTGTCGCGTGGCATCTTTCTGCTCCACGAACGATCAAGTTAGAATTCAATGGTGATTAGTCTAAACATTGCGTTTTCCAAGTACAATCCTTCTTGTTATCAGCAGTTCTTCTAACTGGTTATAGAAAACGAATGCTCAGGGCTAGATACCGTCTTTGCATCGCAGGTGAACAGGGGAGATTGGCCTTCCCGCTCGTGCTCATGTATGCAGAGCGTCCTTATAACCTACTCTTACCCCTTACTGCCTTTTGGCGTATCATAGAAACGTTTCATACGCTATTGATTAAGTCTTCTTTAAGAAAGGTTATCTCATGATCGATGTAGAAGAATTACGAAGCGCACCCATAGCTGTCCTTGGCGGCGGTGCAGTTGGTAAGACTTGTGGTGCAGATTGCGCGCTTGCAGGGCAAGAAGTTCGCATCTGCGACCTTGATCCATTCTTCGAATCAAGCCTTGGTACGGTCGAGCGGACTGGCATCACTATCGGTCAGAAACTTCCTGGTACGCAGACGAAATACGGGTTCGCTCGTTATGGTCGCGCAGAATTCGCGAAGGTCACCAATTCAGTTGCTGAAGCAGTGAAGGGCGCAAAGCTCATCATCGTTGGTATCCCTTCTATTGCTCACGAGGTGTTCTTCAGCGCGCTCATTCCGTGTCTTGAGGATGGTCAGATCATCCACATCATTCCGGACAACTACGGCACGCTGAAACTGCGCAAGATGATGCGCGAGGCAGGCTGCACGAAGAAGGTCATCGTAGGCGGTTGGTCGAGTGCTCCTTATGGCACACGCGTCGATACCGAAGGCGGCATCATGAACGCGCATGTGAGCTTGGTCTATCGTGCGATCACTTTACGTGGTGCAGCCTTGCCGATGACCGATCAGGAAGACTTCCTTGAAAGCTCTAAGGCACTCGGTTGCTTCGACGCTATAACCCAGGGTGATGGTGCAGTAAGCGGCGAGACTGTGCTCGATATTGGTTTTTCGAACGTGAATCCAGTTATCCATGTCCCTGGCACGCTTTTGGGTGTTTCCACGATGGAAAACTTCAACACGGTGCTTCATATGAACAAGCACGACTACAGCATCTATAGCCACAGCTTCTGTCCTTCTATCTCTGAGGTCCAGTATCAGTTCTATAACGAAGAGATCGCACTTGCTAATGCGATCGGTGTTGGCATCCAGCCTTTCGATAAAGAGGTCTTTTATCAGCGGACGAGCGTGCTGGGTCAGGAATACATGGGTGAAGGCTGCGATGTTCCGTTCGACGAGGAATGGGAAGTAGGCTATGGCACCGGTCCGTTCACGATCCAGAATCGCTACGTAACGGAAGATGTGCCTGTCGGTTGCCATGTCTATCACGAACTGGGTAAGAAGTTCGGTGTTCCAACGCCGATCATCGACTCGATGATCGTGCTCGGTGGCGTTATGAACAAGACCAATTATTTCGAAAGTGGTCTTACGCTCGAAGACTTGGGCATCGGTCATATGGACAAAGAAGCGCTGCTCACATATTTGAATGATGGTGTCTATACCGAATAACAACGCATTTCAACTTACGTTAGGAGTCATAGTATGACGTGGCAACGTTCGATCGTAAACTCTCAAGACCTTGCGGGAACCTTCTCGGTTCCCGCTCACTTTACTTCAGGTCATGCGATCGGAGTGATCGCTGTCGACCTGAAGTATCCGAAGCTCCCAGGAAATGTGGTGAACGCGACCACGTTCGATTTTCCAGTGCTCTATAAGAAGGTCGAATTCGATATCGAATTGCTCTTCGAAGGAGCTCCTGAGCTTGAGATGATCGTTGTTGAGGCCGCCAAGGAACTGGAGGCCGAAGGCGTGCGTGCGATCGTGGGGGCATGCGGCTATTTCGCACACTTCCAAAAACAGGTTGCTGATGCGGTGAATGTTCCTGTTTTCCTTTCGAGCCTCTGCCAGCTTCCGCTCATCAAGCTTGGTTTGAAGCAAGAGCAGAAGATCGCGGTGTTCGCGGCGAGCGCAGACAATATCGATGATGAGATATTGAGCGGGGTTGGGTCGCAGTTGGATGATCTTGTCATTCAAGATGTGGGCTCGATGGAGAGCTTCGCGCCTATCCGCTGGGGTGAAGAGACGCTCGATAACAAATGGCTTACCGAAGATCTCGAAAAAGCCGCCCATAACCTGGTTGAACAGCATCCCGAGATCGGTGCTATCTTGCTTGAATGCAGCGATCTGCCGCCGTACGCCTGCGCTATCCAAGCTGCGACTGAATTGCCGGTATTCGACTTCATCACGCTCATCAAATGGGCGCATTCCGCTGTTGTACAAACGCCCTATTATGGATATTTTTAACCAGAGGGCTTGACGGCCTTCGTGATTCAGGTATACTAATCAACCGCTGAAAGGCATTCTGTTTAAGTGGGCGATTAGCTCAGCGGGAGAGCATCACCTCGACACGGTGGGGGCCACTGGTTCGATCCCAGTATCGCCCACCATTTAAACAGAGAACATGCGGACGTGGCTCAGTTGGTAGAGCATCACCTTGCCAAGGTGAGGGTCGCGGGTTCGAACCCCGTCGTCCGCTCCAGTGCACCTTTCAGTCGTTCGAATTGTTCGTAACGGCTTTTATGGCGACGTGGCCAAGTGGTAAGGCAGAGGCCTGCAAAGCCTTTACCCCCGGTTCGAATCCGGGCGTCGCCTCCATACAAGTTCAAGACCGCTCAGCGGTCTTTTTTGTAAAGGATGGCATTTATGCCCATGTTCGACCTTTCGATCTTCACCACACCAGAGGCATGGATCAGTCTTATCACGCTTCTGTTCCTGGAGATCGTGTTAGGGGTCGATAACCTTGTCTTCATCGCTATCACCACTGATCGGCTCCCTGCAGAAAAGCAGCATCTTGGTCGTAAGATCGGCCTTTTGGGTGCGCTTTTCATGCGCATCCTTTTCTTATGCTTTGCATCGTTTCTCGTGCACATGACCACACCGCTCTTCTCGATCCCGTTCATAGAGATTCACGGCGAACCAATGGGCTTTTCCGTGCGCGATCTTGTGCTGTTGGCTGGCGGAATCTATCTGATCTACAAAGGGATCGATGAGATAAGAAGCGTGCTCAACTTGACCGAAGAAAAAGAGCAGCACGAACCTGAAGTGCACAGAAGCACGATCGCATTGCCTCAAGCGGTCATCACGATCATGGTCATGGACCTAGTGTTCTCGATCGATTCAGTCATCACGGCGGTCGGTCTTGCTCAGCATCTTATCATCATGATCTTGGCAGTTATCATCGCGGTCGTGCTCATGATGGTCTTCATCGATGCGATCTCGAGCTTCATCAATCAACATACCGAGATAAAGATCCTTGCGCTCGTATTCATCGTGATGATCGGTATTCTACTCACGCTCGATGGCCTGGGCATCAATTCGGGAATCGAGATCCTTGACATGCACCTTGAAAAGCTCATGGTGTACTTCGCCATGGTATTCTCGATTATTCTTGAGCTCATTCAGATGAAGTACAAGAAAAACTATCAGATGTGGGTCGCTCGCAAGAATCGCGAGATCAATTCAACAAAAGATCAGCTTTAAGCAGGTCGTTCAGCTGTTTTGAGCTCTTCAAAGTAGCGAATGCAATCATCAGAAACGATGTAACGTGCCGCCTTCGGCAGGCAACGCACCGTAAAAGGTGTGTGAAGGCGTGTTGGTTCACCATCGTATTCCATATACATCTCAGGTGTTGCTTCGATCGTGATTTCACGCCCGCGATACACCTCTAAGCTGCCGATCTTCTTGGCAAGATTGCCACTATGATCCACTGCCTTTGCAACCAGCGTAGGCAGCAATTCGAGCGCGGTCTTCGTTTTGATGATAACCACGTCGATCAATCCGTCTTGTGGTAAGTTCATGTCCGAGACCATCAGATCGAATTGAATGCGCGAAAAATTAGTGAACACGACAGCGATGCCGCTGCTTTCGATACGCTTCCCATCGATATTGAGCACGAACTGTGAATGCGGGGGAGTGGGGTTGGTGAAGGCTGCATGGAAATAGGCAATCGGACCGAGTACCTGTTTATGCTGTGCGGCGAGACGCATGATGATCTCGTCATAACCACAACCTGCCATGATCGTGAAACCGATCGAAGCTTCAGGGGTTTCGATCTCGCCCAAATCGAAGTACATCGTCTGCCCTTGGTCTGCTACTTTGCAGAGCGCATGAGGTTCATTAGGTGAAGAAAGATTCATAGCGAGCAAATTTGCGGTTCCTGAAGGGAAGGGGAGAATGGGAATATCTGAATAGCGCAACTCGTAGGTGACTGCAGCGATCGTGCCATCTCCGCCGCTTGCGACCACGAAGTCGTAATCGCGTGCATCTTCGAGCAGGGTCGCAAAAGGGGTGTGTCCATTGAAGATGCGCAGCGTGATCGTATCGCCATCTTCGGCATAGGAACGGATGAAGTCGTAGATCGCTCCGGCTCCATGGCCTGAGCCGATGTTATGAATTACAAGAACTTTCACCGTCGCCCCTTCGCGCTCCTTCATGATGCTCACTAATGCATTATAGTAGTTCGATGTCCTGATCGAGAACTGGTTTATATAAACGATGACAACGAAGCAACTCATAGACACCAAATCCGCGTTCCAGGCTTTCGTCGAAGCTTGTGAGGCGAGCCCCTATATGGCGATCGATACCGAATTCCTTCGCGAGAAAACCTACTATCCGAAGACCTGTTTGGTGCAGATCGGCATCGAAGGTATGATCGCGATCATCGACCCGCTTGCACTCAAGAGCTTGAAACCGCTGGCGCGGCCCTTCACGAATCCGAGCATCTTGAAGATTTTCCATGCGTGCAGCCAAGACATGGAGATACTCTTGCGCGAGACGGGCGTACTACCTGCTCCGGTGTTCGATACGCAGATCGCAGCAACGCTGCTCGGCAAGAATCAGCAGCCTTCGTATGCGCTATTGGTCTCCCAGTACTGCGATGTTGAGCTTGCGAAGAAGGATTCGTTCACTGACTGGTCGCACCGACCGCTTTCTCCGTCTCAGATTCGCTACGCGGCTGAAGATGTGCTCTATCTGCCTGAGATCTACGAGAAGATGGTCGAGGCGCTCAAGAGCAAGGATCGCCTTGCATGGCTCACTGAATCGTTTGAGGAGCTGAGTGAGCCCAGTCGCTATATAAGCGATCCTTATACGCGCTTCCTCAAACTCAAGCGCGTTAATCAGCTCAAGAATCATCAGCTTGCTGCCGCGCGTGAAGTGGCTGCATGGCGTGAACTCGAAGCTCAGAGTCGTAACATCCCTCGTAAATGGATTCTTTCCGATGAGCAGATCGTTGAAGCATGTCGTAGGGAAGCTACGACGCTCGATGAGCTTTATATGGTGCGTGGAATGCGCGAATCGCTGCGCACGAACCAGGCGCGCAAGGTGCTCGAATGCATCAAGAAGGGTCTGAACTGCCCTGAAGATGAGCTGCCGCATATTCAGAAGAAGTCGAAGAGTGAGCAGAATGTCGATGCGATCGTCGATGTGCTCTCTGGAATAGCGCGCAAGATCGCTCGTGAGAACGATATCGCTCCTCAGACGCTCGCGCCCCACAGTGAACTAGTGGCACTCGCACGCGGTCATTGGGATGAATGCGAGCTCATGAAAGGTTGGCGTAGACATATGCTCGGCGAAGAGCTCGCTGCTTTCATGGAAGGAAAGTGCACGCTTTGTATTGCTGAGGGAAATCTGGAGATTACACGCTCATAACGCTTTGTGCTTCACTCTCGCGATAAAGTACTATGCAAGAAAAGAATCGTGCTGTTCTTGCAACGAGGCACGGCTCTGTTGTGGCCACTCAATCGGTATAAGGAATGATCCACGTGACCTATCTTTTGCTCATACTCGTTACCTTTGCGATCGGTTTCGGCGCGCAAGGGTATGTGAATCATCAACTCAATAAGTACTCTCATGTGCCTAACACCAGTCAAATGACTGGCCGTGATGTTGCCGTTGGCATGCTCAACTACTACGGCATCCAGGGCGTTGAAGTGCGCATGGGAAGAGAAGGACAAGACTTCTTCAATCCGAAGGATAACTCGATCACACTCGGACCCGATTCGTACAACGGTCGTTCGATCACAGCAACCGCAACTGCTTGTCATGAGGTGGGGCATGCGTGCCAGTTCGCACAAGACTACACGCCTATGAAGGTGCGCTCTGCGCTCGTGCCTGTGGTGAATCTCGCCTCGAACACCTGGATCTTCATCCTGCTCGCTGGCATTATCCTGAACGTGATCGGTCTCGTTGATGTTGCGATCGCGCTCTATGCGGTCGCGGTCCTTTTCCAGATCGTTACGTTGCCCGTAGAATTCGATGCAAGCCGCCGTGCGCTCGCCTATATGCAATCGACCGGTATTCCGGGTGGCGAACAAGCGGGTGCAGCCAGCGTATTGCGCGCTTGTGCTTTCACCTATTTGGCAGCGGCGCTCATTTCCATCCTGCAGTTGCTCTATTTGCTTTCCGCGCGAGATAACTAGGCATTTGCAATGACCTTTTCGTCGAACGATCGCTTCGATCATACATCGAGCGTGCCAACCGAAGAGCGTCCTGTTAACGAACATAAGGCGCTCAGTGTTTCAGCAGCGCTCAATATCGCTAAATCGATCATCTCCGAAAACACCTTCCATATCGTGGGCGAGGTGAGCGAACTCAATCAAAAGCCTGGCTACAAGGCGGTTTACTTCACGATCAAAGATGAGAACTCGGCATTGCCGTGTCTTATGTGGATGAATCGCTACAAGAGCGCCGGGGTTCCACTTCGCTTAGGCGCGCGTGTTGAAGTGGTGGGCAAGTTCACGATATTCACGCCGAAGGGGCGTATGAATTTCGATGTGTCTTCGCTCAAACTTGCCGGTGAAGGCGATCTGCGTGCGCAAGTTGCAAAACGTGCGCTCATGCTGAAGAACGAAGGCCTGATGGATCCTGCGCGTAAGCGAAGCGTAGTCCCGTACCCTTCTGCGATCGGCCTGGTTACCTCACCGCGCGGAGCTGCTGTTCACGATGTTCTACGCACCCTGCGCCGTCGCTATCCGATGGTGAAGATCCTTTTCGCTGGTGTTCCCGTAGAAGGCAAGCAAGCTGTTGCCGATCTGATCTCGGGACTCGAGACGGTCATTCGTGCGGGGGCTGAAGAAGTGCTCCTCGTGCGTGGTGGAGGGTCCTTCGAAGATCTCATGCCGTTCAACGATGAGGCACTCGCTCGCTACATTGCGCAAAGCCCCGTGCCGATCATCACGGGCATTGGGCACGAGCCCGACACCTCGATCGCTGACATGGTCGCCGACGTGCGTGCTTCGACACCAACAGCGGCAGCTGAAGCAGTCAGCCCGAGTCGCTTTGAGCTCTTGGAAGCGCTCGATTCGTTCGGCGCGCGCATGAGCCAGGTCTTCTTGCATCGCATCGAGCGCTCGATCAACTATGTGAATGCTTTTGAGAACCGTCCGCTCTTTCGAGATGTACATTATCTCTATGCGAACGATCTTCAGTGGCTCGATCACACACAGGCGCGTTTGGAAGGTGCTTTAGCGCGCTTTGGAGAAGCGGATAAGGCGAAGCTTGAAGGTGTGGGGTTGCGTCTTACGAGCGCGCTTCCTCATATGATCGCCTCGCAGCAACAATCGCTCGATCATCTAGCGAGCACCTTTGCTACAAGCCTTGATGCTCAGTTCACTGCACGTAACCACGATCTGTCGCTCTACGATCTTGCTATGGCGAATACGGGCAAGACCGTGCTCGAGTGCTTCTTTACCCAAGCAGCCCTCGCGAGCGCTCGCCTGAACGATCTTTCGCCGCTTGGTGCGCTGGCGCGTGGCTGGTCGATCACGAAGGATGATTCAGGCGCGTTGGTGAAGAGCATCGAGAACGTTAAGCCGAATGATAGGCTGTCGATCCAAGTGTCGGATGGCGTTATCGATTGCGCGGTTTCCGCTACGCATGAAGAGGTCATCATCGAATTTGAAGAGACTGACTGATCCGTTTTGATTCGTAAGGTTTGGCCCGGTAAGGAGAGATTATGGCAAACGAAGAGATCACCCTCACGTTCCGTGAAGCGATGAATGAGCTTTCTGCGATCGTAGAGGCGCTTGAGAGCAATACGCTTGAACTTGAAGAGAGTCTGGTGAAGTACGAACGTGGTGTTGCGCTTTTGCGTTATCTGAAATCGAGCCTTGCTGATGCGCAGCAAAAGGTCGAGGTGCTCATGGGTGAGCTTGATACGAACATCGACGATGCGCAAACTGACACAGAACTTTCCAAAGCTTAATCCTGCCTGATAGGTGCAGGGTGTTCCGTTCGGGCTGCGTGCGCAGCCGTCCACCCAGTCACCGATAAAGCTATCGTACGTTAAGAAGCCCTCCAAGGTCAGAACGTATAATTGTTCAAAGGCTTTCGGAAGGAGTTTCGTTGAAAACCCTCGTTATCAATGCAGGATCTTCGTCGCTCAAGTATCAACTCGTCGATCTCAATTCTAATAAGGTGCTTGCGCGTGGTTTGTGTGAGCGTGTTGGTTCTCCCGATGCTTTCCGCAAGCATCGTGTTGACGATAATGAGGTCCTGATCGAGGAGCCTCTGAAAGATCACACTGAAGCACTCAAACTCGTCATAGATTCCCTTCTTTCTGGAGACGAACCAGTCATCGCATCGCTTGACGAGATCAGTTCGGTCGGTCACCGTGTCGTGCATGGTGGCGAATACTTCGATCGCTCCGCCTTCATCGACGATGAGGTCATAGCGAAGATCGAAGAGCTGGCAGAGCTCGCTCCGCTCCACAACAAAGCAGCGGTCGCCGGCATCAGAGCATGCCAAGAGCTGATGCCGGATACTCCGCAAGTGGCTGTGTTCGATACCGCCTTCTTCCAGACCATGCCTGCAAAAGCCTATATGTATCCGATCCCGTATGAATACTATGAGAAGTACGGCATTCGCAAATATGGGTTCCATGGCACATCTCATCGGTATCTTTCTGAACGTGCTGCTGCGATCCTTGGCGAAGACTTGAGCGATCTGCGCATCATCACTTGCCATTTGGGTAATGGCTGCTCGATAACGGCAGTCGACCACGGTATTCCCGTCGATACTTCGATGGGTTTCACGCCGCTCGATGGCCTTATGATGGGTACGCGCTCAGGTTCGATCGACCCGGCGATTGTAACGTTTTTGATGGAGCACGAAGGACTCTCTACGGAAGAGGTCAACGATGTGCTCAACAAGAAATCGGGCCTTTTGGGTGTTTCCGGTATCAGCAATGACCTTCGTATGGTGCGTGACGCTTCGAATGCGGGCGATGAACGTGCGATCCTTGCTTACGAGATGTATTCATCGATCTGCAAGAAATATATCGGGCAGTATCTAGCGCTCATGTCGGGCGCAGATGCGATCGTACTTTCCGCAGGCGTAGGGGAGAATTGCCAGAAGATGCGACGCATGATCTTCTCTGGTTTTCAGCCTCTCGGCATCATCCTCGATCCCGAAAAGAACAAGCAGCGTGGTTTCGAGCGTATCATCTCGACCGACAATTCAGATGTGACCATCATCGTCATCCCGACCGATGAGGAATACATGATCGCGCGCGATACGTATGAGATCGTGCACGAAGCTTCGCAGATCATCCCTGTTTCATCTGTTCAGGATGAATTCAGTACTGAGGAGCGCTAAACCTTTCGGGTATTCATCTTTTATCAAAGCAGTGTGCACTAAACGAGCGATCGGGCGAGCATCATGTGCTCCTACCTGATCAGAAAGCGAGTCGTTCCAATGTCAAAAGGCGCTTATGCACTCACTACGCCTATCTACTATGTAAATGCAGCTCCGCACCTGGGAACCGCCTATACTACGATCGCAGCTGATGCGCTCGCACGTTATGAGCGTATGAATGGCTATGATGTCTCGTTCGTTACCGGCATGGACGAGCACGGCCAAAAGGTCGCAGATACGGCTGCTGCTCACGATATGGAGCCACAGGAGTGGTGTGATTCTATGGAGCCCGCATTTCGTGATGCCTGGGACATGCTCGATATCACCTACACCGATTTCGTGCGCACCACCGAACCGCGTCACGCTGAGACCGTGCGCAAGTTCTGGAACGACCTGTACGAAAAAGGCTTTTTGTATAAGGGCGCTTATGAAGGCTGGTACTGCGTTCACGAAGAGACCTACTACGCTGAATCTGACCTCGAGAAGAACGAGGAGGGCGAATACGTTTGCCCCGATTGCAAGCGTCCCGTGCAGAAGACGAGCGGGGAAGAGAACTGGTTCTTCAAGCTTTCCGATTTCGAAGACAAGCTGCTTGAATTCTATGAGGAGAACCCTGATTTCATCCGTCCGGTCACGCGCAGAAACGAGATCATCTCGTTTGTGAAGAGCGGACTGAAGGATCTCTCCATTTCACGTTCGACCTTCGATTGGGGCGTTCCGCTGCCCTTTGACGAAGGGCACGTAGCTTATGTGTGGGCAGATGCGCTTCTGGCATACTTGACCGGCATCGGCTATAGCGACCCTGAACGCGCTGCAGAATATGAAGCTGCGTGGCCGATGCAGTATCACTTCGTGGGCAAGGATATCATCCGTTTCCACTGCGTAATTTGGCCAGCCATGCTCATGGCGGCTGGTATGCCCATCACACACACGGTCTTCGGTCATGGATTCTTGCTCACCAAGGGTGAGAAGATGTCGAAATCACGTGGTAACGCCTTGAAGCCTGCAGATCTGGTTAAGGTGTTCGGCGTGGATCCATATCGCTACTATTTCCTTTCCGATGTGCAGTTCGGTCACGATGGCTCCATCTCGATCGAGCGCATGGTGCAGGTCTACAATGCCGATCTTGCGAATACCTGGGGTAACCTCGTATCGCGCGTATTCAACATGACGAACAAGTATTTCGATGGCGTGGTGCCTACACCTCCTGCGGGTGCAGAAGATAATCCACTCGCTGAGATAGCTGCTGACCTGTACAAGGAATACGATGAAGCCATGGCGAACGTCGATTTTTCTGCGGCGGCAGCTGCGGTGCAGAAGCTTGCGAGTCGTGTGAACCTCTATGTGGAAGATTCTGCTCCCTGGAACCTTGCCAAGAGCGAGGAAACCGCTGATGAGCTTGCTGCGGTCATCTACAACGCGCTCGAAGCGATTCGTATCATTGCGCTGTTCATGGCGCCGTTCATGCCTACCACTTCAAATGAGGTCTTCAATCGCATGGGCCTTGGAGATATCACCGATATCACCGATATCGAAGCTGCGAGCGTTTGGGGGCAGCTTGCGCCTGGTCTTCCAGTAGAGACTGGTACGCCGCTCTATCCACGATTGGATGTAGATGCAATCGACTTCTCCCTCGAATAATCAAACCGATCTGCTTTCTTATTCCTTTGGAGAGAGCATGCCGCTTGCGGATCTTGCTCCGTTTGCGCACGATATGCTCTTCTATCAGAAGCGCAAGAAGGAAAAGTGCCGGCTTGTCTCTCCACCGAAATTCGATGCGCCTATCGCTGATACGCACGCGCATCTCGATATGCTTGGTAATCCTGCGCTCGCACTCGCTCGAAGTGCGTTCTATGGCGTCAAGTTCATCTGTACGATCGTTGATGTGCAGGAAGATGACCGCACCACCTTCGAACAGCTTGATTTTTGGTTCGAAGAGGCGAAGCGTATCTACGAATCTTATGAACTTCCTGGTTTCGAGTTCGCCAGACCAAAGGTGCGAGTTGGGATCGGTTGCCATCCTCACAATGCGAAGTTCTATGATGATGCGCTTGAAGAAAAGCTACTGCAGGACTTGCGTGATCCGCGGGTCGATGCGATCGGTGAAGTAGGGCTCGACTATCATTACGATCATTCGCCGCGCCCTGAACAACGTGAAGCTTTCAGGCGTCAGATTCGCCTTGCTCACAAGGCCGGGCTGCCGCTCCTTTTGCACATGCGTGAAGCACACGATGATGGTTTTGCTATCTTGCAAGAAGAAGGCTTTCCTGAAGCAGGGGTATTGCTCCACTGCTTCAACCTCGCCCCAACCATCATTGAGCCGTGGGTAGAGGCTGGCTGTTATGTGGCGTTCGGAGGACCCGTTACCTTCAAGAAGTCTCCTGAGGTGGGTGAAAGTGCGCTCCAGGTGCCTCTCGATCGCTTGCTCACAGAAACCGATTCACCTTTTATGACCCCTGAACCGCTGCGCGGTAGCGAATGCGGGCCAGAATTCACGATCTTCACAGCGGCTAAACTGTGCGAACTGTATGGGTGTTCCACGCTCGATGAGCAGCGCGGTTTTCTCGAGCAACTCTTCAGCAATGCCTGTTCGCTGCTCGATAGGGAGCTTACTCCATGGCAAATTGGGTAATACTGGTAGGCTCTCCCTACGATCAGGGAAAATGCAGCAATGCTGCAAGAAGGATCGCAGACGCACTTCGGGAGCATGGCAGCTGTGTTGCGCTCTTCTCATGTGCTCGCATTGCTGTGCACGGCTGCATCGGTTGCGATCGCTGCAAAGAGAGCTTCACCTGCATCTACTCCGACGATTTTACGTGCATCTCTTCTGCACTCGATGAAGCAGATGCTGTTCTCGTGGTAAGCCCTATCTATTTTGCGGGCGTTCCTTCGCAGTTCAAGGCGTTACTCGATCGTTTTCAGCCTTACTTTTGGAAGCGTCAGCAACAGATCGAGCAGGGAAGAGCGCTTCCTCCTAAACGCGCGCTGTATGTAGCGCTCGTTGGCGAGGGCGGAGACCCGTACGGTACCGCTCCTGCGCAGGCGCAGGTTGCGTCTCCTTTTGCTCTCGCGGATTTTTCAGTGGCAGATGCGCGCGATCTTATCGCCTTTGATGAAGATGGGATCGTCTCTGAAGCATTGCAGATGATCGAGCAGGGAAGAGGGGAGCAACGAACATGACGCGGCTCTCTTCACTCGCTTCTGTTGCAGATACTAGGGCGGTGCTCGATCGCTTCGGATTGAGCACGAAGAAATCGCTCGGACAGCATTTCCTTATCAACGATGGGGTGGTCGAGCGTATCTGCAATCTTGCAGAGCTTTCGGCAGAAGATCGCGTGGTAGAAGTTGGTCCAGGGATCGGAACGCTTACCGAAGCGCTCTTGAAGCGCAGTGGGGAGGTAGTCTCGATTGAGCGCGATACTGACCTTATAGAAGTGCTCGAAGAGACTTGTGCACCGTTTTCCGATACGTTTTCGCTCATCTCAGCTGATGCCTTGGATGTGCAGACAGACAACCTTCCTTTCGCTCCGAATAAACTGGTATCCAATCTTCCTTATGCGGTCGCTGCAACGATCGTGCTCGATTTCTTCGAGCGTTTTGAGAGCCTTGAGAGCGCAACGATCATGGTGCAAGCCGAAGTGGCTGATCGCATGAGTGCAGCTCCTGGATCGAAGAACTATGGTGCATACACGGTCAAGTTGCGTCTTTTTGCTAAGCCTGTTGGCAAGTTCTCAGTGGCAGAGAGCAATTTCTTCCCACCACCTCGCGTGAAGAGCACGGTTATTCGTCTTGACCGCGTTACCGAAGCGCGCAGCAGTGAACTGACGTATGCAACGATGCTCATGGCCGATGCTGCCTTTGAGAATCGTCGTAAGACTATTGCGAACTCGATGAAGCGCTACTTTGAACGAACAGATTCTTTGTTCGATGCATCATCGCTTCTTCCTGAGCTCTTCGAGAGGAGCGGCATCGATCCGAAGGTGCGCGGTGAGGTGCTTGCGGTCTCAGACTTCCTTAAGCTTGGCGAAGCATATATCGCACTGATTTGCGGTTGATCGCGCGCTCGCTATTGAATCTAAGAGTAGTTTCTCAACGAATAAAAAGTGCCGTTGGTGAAAAAACAAACGTAGTTGTTATACCTAGATTTGGGAGCGTGTTATTATAAACGGGTTTTACTATGCCTTTTTGAGGAAGTGTTTATGGATTTAGCAAAGCAAGCACAGATCGTCGATAGCATTCATGATACCTTAAGCGATTTTGTTGGCCAAAAGCTTCGTGTTCGCGCGAATATGGGTCGTTCTAAGATCGTTGAGAGCGAAGGAGTCCTCATGCAGGTGCATCCTAAGCTGTTCATCATGGAGGTCAAGCGTAAGCGTGGTGTTGCGGCTCGTCAGTCCTATCAGTATGTTGATATCCTTACCGGCATGGTCGAACTGAGCCAGAACGGTGAAGCGCTCTTCGGCCCCTTCATCGAGGAGATCGAAGCAGAAGATGAGCTTATTCCTGTTATTGCTGAAGGCCAGCAGGAAGCATCTGAATCCGAATTGCAGCCAATTTCGATGATCTAGCTCATCATCTACGATTCTCATTAATCGAAGACCCCGTACCATACTGGTTGTGGGGTCTTTCTTCTCTAGGCAAGCAGATGACAAACTACCCGGTCGTTCGACATCTTTTCCCATCTATCCCAAGCAAGCAGCACACCTATGGGGCACTTGTGATTACCCGCTTTCGCTGTTCGCTTGCCTAATCAGGCAAGCTCATGCGCTTCGCTCCTTCGGACAACCTATTTATATTGAAGTATGTGGACTCAGAGTAATTCAAGCACCCCATGGGCTCAGCTGCTTGCTCGACCGGAAACATCTAGCTCGATCAGCGGAGAGGGTGAGGCAACGAGGTGACTCTTTACCGACTAAATTCGTTAGTAATAAAACCCGAGCAAAGCAGCGACGCACGAAAGAACCTGCAGAATGCAGGTTCTTGAGCAGGGAAGCGGGGAACCTCGTGCCTTACCCTCTTCACTGGTCGAATCAAAAAAGATGTCGAACGACCGGGTAGTTTGTCATCTTTAGGCGTTCTTCAGGCGCGCGAAGAGGCGATTATTGGTATCGAGCCAGCTTTCTACCGTGCCAGTGTCGAAGCCATCTTCCTCGTTGATAACGAGCGCATACATCTCTTCCTCTTTGAGCACCTCGTCGAGTGCATCGGTGAGCTGAATCTCTCCGCCTGCACCAGGTTTGACTTCAGCAAGGAGCTCCATCACGCGTGGGGAGAGGAGGTAGCGTCCAAATACGGCAAGATTGCTCGGCGCCTCTTCAGGGGTAGGCTTTTCACAGAGTGCTGAAACCTTCCAGACGTCACCTGCAATCTCTTCACCTGCAATCACGCCAAAACGATCAACTTCTGCTTCAGGAACAGGAAGCACTGCGATCACGTTGGCACCGTTATGCTCATCTGAGATTTCCTTCATGCGTGTGAGCATGTTGTTCTCGGGAACGAGTACATCACCGAGAAGAACGAAGAACGGTTCACTTTCGATCCTGTCCGCAGCGCAATGAACGGCATGACCAAGACCGAGCGGTTCATCTTGATAGACGTAGGAGACATTCAAGCTGCCTGCGTGAGCCACCTTATCGGCATAGCTATCTTTGCCGCGACTACGCAGTTCTGCTTCCAGTTCTGGATCAGGGGTGAAGTGCTCTTCGATCGACTTCTTATCGCGACTGTTGATGATTATCACTTCATCGGCACCAGAAGCGAGTCCTTCTTCGACAACATATTGGATAGCTGGCTTGTCAACAACGAGCAGCATTTCTTTTGGTTGTGCTTTGGTGGCAGGGAGGAATCGGCTTCCAAGACCTGCAGCAGGAATGAGCGCTTTCATGTATACCTCGTTTTGCTCTTGTTCGATGTGGAACTATTCTATCAAATCTTATAGAGCGGACGTCTTACATATCTCTAGAGATAGGCGCAAAAGGACCAAAACGATAGTTATCTCTATGAGTCAGCTTTTGTACGGATAGTTGAATGCATCCTTTCAGTGCAAAAAGAAACCCGGCATTGAGCCGGGCATCTTTTTCGATATGCGGACGAATCCGAGATAGAGTGGCGAGATTATGCTTCGTCAGTCGCTTCTTCTTCAGCAGCAGCTTCAGCCTCTTCTTTGACTCCTTCTTCTGCTTCAGCTTCAGCAGCAGCTGCTTCTTCAGCTGCGCCAGCCTCTTCGGCTTCCTTCTTTTTCTTGGCAGCAGCAGCTTGCTCCTTTTGCGTCTTCTTGCGGCGCTTATCCTTTTCCTTTTCAGCAGCAGCCTGAGCCTCTTTGCGAGCAGCCTTCGCAGCAGCCTTCTTGGAACCAGTCTTTGCAGGAGCTTTCTTCTCTGCAGGCTTGTATGCGGCGATGTCTTCAGCAGTGACGACCGTGTTAGCAAGCTTCATGATGCCAGACTTGCGGTTAGCAGCCTGGTTCTTATGGATAACGCCTTTGGTGACAGCGCGGTCGAGCAGACGGCAAGCAGCGAGTGCAGCAGCATATGCCTCTGCACCATTCTTTGCTTCTACAGCATCATGAACGGCACGCGTTGCGGTCTTGAGCTCAGAGCGTACTGCACGGTTGCGCAGACGAGCTTTTTCGTTGGTGATGATTCGCTTCTTTTGACTTTTAATGTTCGCCACGTTTTATCCTCCATTGAATTACAAGTTGTAGACGAAAGCCCTAGAATCGTATCACAACTTTCCAAAGCCGTGTAGTGCGCTTCGCTAAAATGTTTGTCAGTGCTTGATCGGGCTAGGGAAGAGGTCGCAGGCGTTTCTTGCGCTTTTAGCGAAGAATGAGTGTTTGCGCGTTCTGAATCCTAGCAGTGCTTGATAGAATCACGAAGTGCCTTCGGCGGCCATGCTGCGCTGAACGCAGGCGAGCAGGCGCTTGGCGATGAATGAATGACCCTCCGTTTTTCCGATAAGAGAAGGATTGAACGATCCATGCCCATCGACCCGAAGTATATCCGCAATTTCTCGATCATCGCCCATATCGATCATGGTAAATCGACGCTTTCTGACCGTATTCTCGAACTTACCGAAACGGTCTCTTCGCGCGATATGAAAGAGCAGCTGCTCGATTCGATGGATATTGAGCGCGAACGTGGCATTACGATCAAAAGCCAGGCGGTGCGCGTCGATTATCGCGCCGAAGACGGTGAGCTGTATCATTTCAATCTGATCGATACTCCTGGGCATGTTGACTTCACCTATGAGGTTTCACGTTCCCTTGCAGCATGCGAAGGAGCGGTGCTCGTAGTCGATGCCACACAAGGCGTTGAAGCACAAACGGTTGCGAACGCTATGATGGCGATGAATGCCAACCTTGAGATCATCCCGCTCATCAATAAGATCGACCTTCCAGCAGCCGATCCTGAACGGGTACGCGCTGAGATCGAGGACTCACTTGCCCTTCCTGCCGATGACGCCATCCTTGCAAGCGGTAAGACTGGTGCGGGTATCGAGGATCTGCTCGAATCGATCGTCTATACGATCCCAGCCCCGGTAGGAGAGAAGGACGCCCCACTGCGCGCGCTCATCTTTGACTCCTATTTCGATGCGTATCGAGGCGTAGTCGCGCTCGTTCGCATCGTTGACGGGTCGCTCAAAAAAGGTCAAGAGATTCGCATGATGGCCACCAACACCACCACGCTCGTTGAGGAAGCTGGTGTACGCAAGCCCACTGAGGTGCCCGTCGACGAGCTGGGCGTTGGTGAAGTAGGCTATTTGGTTACGGGCCTTAAGGATCCTGCGCAGGTGAAAGTGGGTGATACGATCACGAATGCCACCGGTGGTTGTTCTGAACCGCTCCCTGGATATCGTGATGTGAAACCGATGGTCTATACGGGGTTGTTCCCGATCGATGGCGATCAATACGAACCGCTGAAAGATGCGCTTGAAAAGCTCTCATTGAACGACCCAGCTCTTGTCTATGAACCAGAAACGTCGCATGCGCTCGGGTTCGGCTTCCGTGTTGGTTTCTTGGGATTGCTCCATATGGAGGTCATCAAGGAGCGTCTTGAACGCGAATTCGACCTCGACCTGCTCGCGACAGCGCCTTCTGTGGAATATCACGTGTTCAAGAGCAACGGTGAGATGCTCTCTCTTCATTCGCCGCAAGACATGCCCGACGCTTCCGAGATCGATCATATCGAAGAACCTTACCTTAAAGCGAAGATCCTCATTCCGCCCGATTACGTGGGTGCGGTCATGGATCTTACCGTTGCGCGCCGCGGGAATTTCATCACGATGAACTATCTTTCAACCACTACGGTCGAGATGCTTTGGGAGATCCCGCTTTCGGAGCTGATCATGGACTACTTCGATCAGCTTAAGAGCCGCACGAAAGGCTATGCCTCGCTCGACTATGATTTCGATGAATATAAAACTTCGAAGCTTGTGAAACTCGATATCCTTCTCGCAGGTAAGCCCATCGATGCACTCTCTTTCATCGTACATAACGATAAGGCCTATGCCCGCGGCAAGGTGTTGGTCGAAAAGCTCAAGGGCATCATTCCGCGTCAGATGTTCGAGATCCCCATTCAGGCTGCGGTCGGTTCGCGCGTGCTCTCACGCCAGACCGTTCGTGCGATGCGCAAGGACGTATTAGCCAAATGCTATGGAGGCGACATCACGCGTAAGCGCAAGCTGCTTGAGAAGCAGAAGCAAGGCAAGAAGCGCATGAAGAGCATCGGGAGCGTCGAGGTGCCCCAAGAAGCCTTCATGGCTATTCTCAAGGTCGATGAATAACTCAGCGGTTTTGTCAGATGGAAGACCTGTTCAAGGATAGAGGCCTTATTCTTGCGCCGATGGCCGGTGTGACCGATGAGGTGTTTCGCGAACTCTGCATCGAAGCTGGTGCGCAGCTTACCTATACCGAAATGGTCTCCGCGAAGGCGCTTAGCTACGGTAGTGGCAAGACGCGCGATCTGCTCGTGTTGGCTCCCTCTGAGAAGCACGTGGCTGTTCAGATCTTCGGCCATGAGCCAGAAACGATGGCGCAGGAAGCCTATGAGCTCGAACAGGTGCTCGGCAGCGCGGTCTTCTCCTTCGATGTGAACATGGGCTGCCCGGCGCGCAAGATCGCGGGCAAGGGCGATGGAGCTGCGCTCATGCGCGACCCGGCGCTCGCAAGCCGTATCGTCGAGGCAATGGCGAACAAGGTCGAGCATCCTGTTACGGTGAAGATGCGCCGAGGTTTCGCTTTCGGTGAAGAGACCGCTCCTGAACTTGCTCGCATCGTTCAGGAGTCAGGCGCTTCTGCGGTCGCGATCCATGGACGTTATGCTCAGCAGTTCTACCAAGGTGATGCTTGCTGGGAAACGATTCGCCGTGTGAAAGAGGTCGTGAAGATTCCCGTGATCGGCAATGGCGACATCACTTCAGGGGAGCGTGCGCGCGCCATGCTCGATGAAACAGGGTGCGATGCGCTGATGATCGGCCGCGCAGCTGAAGGCAATCCTTGGATATTCTCTGAGATCGGATTCTATCTTGAGAATGGCATTGCTGCGCCAGCGCCAAGCACGGATGAGCGCATCGAAGTGGCGCTTCGCCACGCGCGTATGCTCTCAGAGCGCTTCGATGATCATATCGTGAAGATGCGCAAGCATGCAATGTGGTATTTGAAAGGTATGAGGGGAGCCACGGCGGCGCGTCGTGCCATCAACGATGCCGTAACCTTCAACGATTTCGCCACCATATTCCATGAAGTTGCAGCACTTCAGAAGGACAGGGAGGAGTAAGCGCGATGAATCTTCCTGGCGGCGAGGTGCTTGAAGGTCAGCAACCCTATGAAGCGCTTTATATTCATATACCCTTCTGCAAGAGCAAATGTTCGTATTGTGATTTCGCGAGCGAAGCGATCTTGCCTGATGATCCGCGCATCGAAGCCTATATCGATGAACTCATCCTGTCGATCCGTGCAGCTTCGCGCGCTGATCTGCTCGGGGATCTTAAAACGGTCTATATCGGCGGAGGGACGCCCACCCATATCGGAAACAAGCAGCTTTCGCGCTTACTCTATGCGCTCTCGCTCTCGATGCATCTTACCCCTGAAGTGGAGTGCACGCTCGAGGTGAATCCCGAGAGCCTTACTGAGGCTATGGTGAAGGATCTATTCGCCCTTGGTGTGACCCGCCTTTCGTTCGGCGTGCAATCGTTCGACAATGCGGTTTTGGCAACGCTTGGTCGCGCGCATGATGCCGAGCAAGCCCGCAAGGCGATCGAACTTGCCCAACTGCGCTTCGAGAATATCAGTCTCGATCTTATGTGTGGTATTCCTGGGCAAAGTATCGATTCATTTCGTTCATCGGTGGAAGAGGCTCTTTCTCTTGGGGTGGTGCATGTGAGCATCTATCCGCTCACGATCGAAGAGGGCACGTGCCTGCGCGATCTTATGGATAGATCTGCATTCGTGGAGAGCGAAGATGATCTCTCTGACGCTGCAGCGGAGATGATGGTGTGCGCGGAGGAGCTGCTCACGGCGCACGGATTTCATCGCTATGAAGTGGCGAGCTATGCACGCGCAGGGTTTGAATGCGAGCACAATAAGATGTATTGGACAGGAAAATCTTACCTTGGCGTCGGGCATGCAGCGGTTTCCATGAAGCAGAACGATATAAGCCGCGTACGTTTCAGTGATGGACAAGTTCAGGAAACGCTCACGCATGAGCAGGCGCTCGTCGAGGATCTCATGCTTGGCATGCGCATGAGCAGGGGAGTGAGCGCAGAGAAGGTGCAGGCGGTAGAAGCGCTCGTGCCGAATACGCGCTCAGCGTTTGCAGCCCTCGAAGAAAAGGGCCTTGTGCTCGAGCGAGCCGGACGTTTCATTCCGAGCGAAAAAGGCTGGCTCTATGGCAACGAGGTATTCGCGACTTTGCTCGAACTTGCCTGAATGCGAATTTTCTTCATAGTTTGCAGAAGATTGCCACCGCCCCTGCGTATAACCTGCCGATAACAGTATTGTTTCATGGAGTTTTAGCACTCTCATCCTCAGATTGCTAAAATGCGTTGAGTCGAAAGGTTGCGCGTGCTCTCAGATAGAAGACAATACGTTCTCAGGATGCTCATCAATGAGTACATCGCTCATGCGCTCCCGATCGGCTCGCGCACGCTGATCGACCGTTATCATCTTGGCATCAGCTCCGCCACGGTGCGCAATGAGCTTTCTCATCTTGAAGAAGCCGGATATCTTACCTCGCCGCATACTTCTGCTGGGCGCGTACCGACCGATTTCGGGTATCGCACGTTCGTGGATGAGTTGCTCGATAATCTTTCTGATGCTCCTAAGCCTGACATTCTGGATGAATTGCGCGAAGAGGCCTCCGAGCTCGACGATCTGCTGGATCGAACCTCGCAAGCCTTGGCTCGTTTCACGAATTGCCTCGCTATGGTGGTTCCGCGCGGGCTCGTGAGCGTTCAGATCGCACGTATCACGCTGGTGCAGCTTGGAACGAACCGCCTTCTTGCTGTTATCGTCAGTGAAGACGGATCGGTCTTCCAACGCCAGATCGAATCGAAGGAAGAGCTGAGCTTAGAACGCCTTAGCGCCATCGAAGCCGCTCTGAATGATATCTATGCAGGTTCAACGATAAAGGCAGGACAGAGCGTAAGCGATAACGATGCAGTACGTGAATTGAGCGCACGAGCTGAAGTGCTGAACGATCCGCTTACGCTTCTTATCGAAGAAGAACTCTATGATTGCTGCGCACATCGAAGAACCGAAAGACCGCACACGCTCGGCATTGCCCGTTTGCTCGATCAGCCAGAATTCTCCGACGCAACACGTCTTGTGCCCATCATCGAAAAGCTTGAAGATGAAACGATTCTCTTCCATCTTTTCAACGAACCCACCTCAGGCGATCTACCGCTCGTGCGTATCGGACACGAGAATGTGAGCGAAGAGCTCGCGGATGTTTCTGTGGTGGCGGCACCTTATGGCGCAAAGGATGATCGCGGCATCATCGCGGTCATAGGCCCGACCCGTATGGATTATGAACACGCGATCAAGGCAGTACGCGCTGCCCAGTCGCTTTTACAAGATTCTTAATACGAAGAAAGTGAACGAACAGCATGGCTCAAGATCTCTATGAAATTCTCGGCGTGGACAAGACTGCAACCGAAGATGAAGTGAAGAAGGCATTCCGTAAAAAAGCACGTACGCTTCATCCAGACGTGAATAAGGATCCTGATGCAGAAGAGCGCTTCAAAGAGCTTAACGAAGCCTACGATGTGTTGAGCGATCCTGCGAAACGCAATCATTATGATCGCTATGGCGCGATTCCTGGGGCAGGCGCAGGAAGTGGATATGTGGATCTTGAAGATCTCTTCGGCGGCGGGTTCGGCATGGGAGATCTATTCAGCTCGTTCTTCAGCGGCGGTGCTGGACGCTCTGCAACAGTCAAGCGTGAAGGGCGCGATATGGGTGTTGGCCTGCGTGTAACGCTTGAAGAAGTTGCCGCTGGCGTGAAGAAGGAGATCATCTACGATCGCCTTTCTCCCTGTCCTGAATGTGACGGAACAGGGCTTGGCGAAGATGGCGAAGAGATCACCTGTCCTGAGTGCCATGGTCGCGGTCGCGTGGTCACGGTTCAGCACACCTTCCTTGGCGATATGCAAGCAGCTTCTACCTGTTCTAACTGTCAGGGCGCTGGCGTGGTGATCGAGAATCCTTGCTCAGAATGCGATGGGCAGGGAAGAGTTCCCGATCGTCAGCGCTTATCGGTCGATATCCCCGTGGGCATTCACGATGGTCAGCAGCTGCGTTTGAGCGGTTATGGCGAAGCGGGCATTCGCGGCGCAAGTTCGGGCGACCTGATCGTTACTTGCCGCATCGACCCGCACGAATTCTTCGAGCGTGTGGGCGACGATCTGCATGTGACCACTGTTATCTCAATGGTTCAGGCGGCGCTTGGTGCTGATATCGAGATCGAAGGCATCTTCGAAGACGAACTGGTGAAGGTTCCGATTCCGAGCGGTTGTCAATATGGTCAGGTTGTACGTGTGCGCGGATTCGGCATGCCGCGTTTCCAGGACGATGTACGTGGAGATATGCTCGTGCATGTTGAGGTCTCGATCCCCACGCGTCTTTCGAAGCGAGAACGCGAACTGCTCGAAGATTTGGCTGATGAAATGGACGAGAGCTTCACGTCTGCGCGTACGCCGCTCGAGAAGCTGCGCAACGCATTCAATTCGTAGGATTCGGACATGTCGCTCCATCAGCTTTTTTGCACCAACGAAGCTATCGCGCATGAGGAAGCTTCACCCTTTCTTCTTGGGATCGATGCGCAGGATCGTAGCCACGTGAAGGCTCTGCGTCTTGAAGTTGGCGAGCATATTGCGGTGGTTGATGCGAGCAGTGATTATTTCGAAGTGGAGATCACCGCGTTTCAGGGTGAAGAGATCTGGGTGCGTATTGCAAAGCACCTTGATGCGCCCAAAGACACCGTCCCAGTCATGCTCGTTCAAGGCCTTGCTAAGGGTGACAAGATGGATACCGTGCTTCGTGCTGCTACCGAACTGGGCATTGCGGGGTTCTATCCTACGGAAATGAGTCGCAGCGTGGTGAAGCTCGACGCTAAGAAGAAGGATAAACGTGGGTCTCGTTTCACGCAGATCGCACGGAGTGCCGCGTTGCAATCAGGGTGCACGACCATACCTGAAATTGGATGCATACGTGCGCTTTCGCAAGTGGTCGAGCAATTTGGACCGCGTGATCTGGTCATTGTGTTTTGGGAAGAGGAGGACCTGGCGAATAGTGTGTCAGCCTTCTTCGATATGCCCACAACAAAATCTCTTCTTGAAGAACTCGAACATATCTGGATCGTTATCGGGCCTGAGGGCGGCATGAGCGCTGAAGAGGTGCAGTGCATCGAAGGCTCTCAAGCTGCAGTCGTGGTTCGTTCGCTCGGTCCGACGATATTGCGCACCGAAACTGCTGGTGTGGTGGCTTGCGCGCTGGTGCTCAACGAATTACGTAACTACGCAACGCAGGTCTCATGATGAAGTTTCATGTGGTAAATCTTGGCTGTAAGGTGAATAAAGCCGAATCCGATTCGATGAGTGCGCATTTGCTCGCTACAGGAAATGAATTGGTCGGTCTCAATGCGGCTGATGCGATCATTATCAACACGTGCACGGTAACAGGGGACGCAGAGAAGAAGACGCGAAAGGCAGTTCGCCGCGCTCTTCGTGAAAATACCCATGCGCGCGTCATGGTCACTGGTTGTGCTGCAGCGATTTCTCCCGATTTCTATCGTGGACTCGACTCGCGTGTAGAGATCATCGAGAAAGCTGCCTTCCTCTCGACCGATCCCACGCAACGCGCTGGGCTTGCATTTCCTGCCCGTGTTTCAGTCAAGGTGCAAGATGGCTGCGATCATGCGTGCACCTATTGCATCGTCCATGTCGCACGAGGAAAAGCTCGTTCCCGTTCGCTTGATGAGATCATTGCCGAAGTTAAGGCGCTTGAGCGTGCGGGCATCCGTGAAGTGATGCTCTCTGGCATCGATCTAGGGTCCTATCGTTTCGAGAAGCAGGCGCTCGATGCGCTCTTATCGGCGCTCCTTGAAAGCACTCACGAGATGCGCTTTCGTATCTCTTCTGTTGAGCCAGCCTCGCTCACTCCTGCCACGATCGAGCGTATCGCACAAGCTGAAGGGCGCATCTGCCGTCACTTGCACCTGCCTTTGCAATCAGGCTCGAACAAAGTGCTCAAGGAGATGAATCGGCCCTATAGCGCAGAGTTCTATCTGCGGCTTTGTGAAGATCTCTATGCTGCGCTTCCTACGCTCGCCCTTTCGACCGATATCATCTGTGGATTTCCTGGTGAGACTGAAGCGGAGTTCGAAGAGACGCTCTTGCTCGCAAAACAGGCACGATTCTCGAAGATCCATGCCTTTCGCTATTCGATGCGCGAAGATACGCCTGCAGCAATGCGAAACGATCAGATCGATCCAGCCACAAAAGAACAGCGCCTCAAAAAGCTCCTTGAGCTTGCTTTTGACCTGCGCAAGGAAGATGGTCTGCGCCGCATAGGAACGAGCGAAGCCGTACTTATTGAAGCGCCTGGCACTGGTATGAGCGAATCATATTTCAAGGTTGAGACGCCTCGTGATATCCCGCAAGGGACTCTTTGTGTGCTTTCCTTAACAGCGCTTGATTCATCTTGTATGATGAAGGCATGCAAAAAGAAGTAACACAATCCATCAACCTGAATGACCCTCTGCTGCTTGGCAATCTGCTCGGTCCGAATGATGAGAACTTGCGTTTCATCCAAGATTCGTTCCAAGCACGCATTACGGTACGGGGCAGTCAGATCGAGATCGAAGGTTCACCTATTGAGGTGGATAACATCACCACGCTCATCTCGGATATGCTCGCCGACATCGATCAAGGCGTTGAGCCTGATGTTGAGTCGATCAAGCGCTCGCTTGCGCTCCTTCACGAAGGGGAGTATGCCCCCAAAGAGCTTCATGATGATGTAGTCCTTTCCTATAAAGGACGCGTGATCCGCCCGAAGACTCCTATGCAGAAGGAGTATCTCGATTACATCCGCACGAAGACGATCACTTTCGGTATGGGGCCTGCTGGTACGGGCAAGACCTATCTTGCTATGGCAATGGCAGTTGCTGCGCTCAACCGCAAGGAAGTCGGACGTATTCTGCTCACGCGCCCGGTAGTAGAGGCGGGGGAGAACCTGGGCTTTCTGCCAGGAACCCTCACCGAGAAGATAGACCCCTATATTCGTCCGCTCTACGATGCGCTCTTCGATATGATGGACCCCGTGCGTGCCAATAAGCTCTTGAGCGAAGGGGTGATCGAAATCGCTCCGCTCGCATTCATGCGTGGTCGAACGTTAAATGACAGCTTCATCATCTTGGATGAGGCGCAAAATACCACGTCTCAGCAGATGAAGATGTTCATCACGCGTCTTGGTATGGGGTCGAAGATGGTCATCACGGGCGACATGACGCAGACCGACCTACCCAAGGGTATCTCTGGGCTTCAAACGGTGCGCCAGGTTCTTGAAGGGATCGATGAGATCGGCTTCATCGAATTTCAAACACGCGATGTTGTGCGCAATTCGCTTGTTTCGAAGATCATCGCGGCGTATGCTCGCGCTGAGGCGAACAACCTTCGTTTGTAGAGGGGATGGCTAAGTTGGATATCGCTTTGCGTTTCGATTACGGCGAGGATAAGCTTGCCGGTCTTCCCCTTGAAAAGCTCATCGCTTTCGTGCTTGCTTCCCGCAAGCTCCCTCAAACTACCAGCGTTTCGGTCACCTTCGTCTCGAACGAACGCATCCATGAACTGAACCGGGACTATCGTGGCATCGATAAGCCCACCGATGTGCTCTCGTTTGAATGCGATAATATCCCGTTCGAAGGCGAGGCAGTCGATCAGAACGAAGAATACGAACTGGGCGATGTGATCATCGCTACCGATGTTGCTATCGCTCAAACTGCAGAATTCGGTACCACGCTCGAAGAAGAAGTGAGTCTGCTCATCACGCACGGATTGCTCCATCTCTGTGGTTATGATCACATCGAAGAAGCCGAAGCGCTTGAGATGGAAGCGCTCGAGGATGAGCTCTTGTCGCGGTGGAACGAAGTCAAGGCGAACGGGCCCGAGTGCGGTTCTTGCGAGTAGAGGTTTGCATGGCTTTCAAGGACTCAGATTTCACCTTCATCGCTTCGGTGCGCTGCGCGCTCAAAGGCGTGCGCTTTGCAAGTAGGGAGCGCAACTTCCGCATCGACATCGTGTGTGCGTTGATCACTGTTTTCCTTGGGTTTGTCTGCCAGATATCTGCTTTCGAATGGTTAGTGGTCGTAGTTTGTTTCGGACTAGTGCTCGGTGGCGAGGCGCTCAATTCAGCGGTGGAATATATCGTTGACCTTGCAAGTCCTGATTATCATGTGCTTGCAGGCAAGGCAAAGGACTGTGCTGCAGGAGCGGTGCTCCTCTTCGCTGCCGCATCGTTCGTCATTGGGTGCATCATCTTCATTCCGAAATTGTTTGCCCTCGTCTTTGGAGCGTGACAATGAACGTAGAACAGGGTTTCAAATCGGGCTTCGTCACGTTGCTCGGGCGACCGAACGCAGGTAAATCAACGCTTTTGAACGCGATCATGCATAAGAAGTTCGCGATCGCTTCACCGACTGCGCAGACAACGCGTCATCGCTTCCGTGCGATCCACACTACTGAAGACTATCAGCTCATCATCGTGGATACACCAGGTCTTCACAAGCCCCAT
Source organism: uncultured Eggerthella sp. (assembly GCA_900542525.1). GTDB lineage: Bacteria > Actinomycetota > Coriobacteriia > Coriobacteriales > Eggerthellaceae > Anaerotardibacter. The sequence goes on along the minus strand of UQNZ01000003.1, from coordinate 43,975 downwards.
GATGCGCTCGGAGAAGAGTTGAACACCACTGCGATCAAAGCGCTTGAAGGCGTTGATGTGGCAGCTTTTCTGCTCGACGCGTCTGAGCCGCTCGGCACGGGAGATGAATGGGTGATCGCGCAGCTCGCAAATGCGAAGAATACGCCGAAGATCTTGGTCATCTCAAAGAGTGCTACCGCAAGTGAAGAAGAGATTGCCGCGCAGATCAAAGCTGCAAGCGCGCTTGCTAGCTGGGATGAAATCGTGGTCACCAGTGCGCTCGAGGGTCAGAATGTCGAGGCTTTCGTTGATGCAGTGGTGAAGTATCTTCCTGAAGGTCCGCTTTGGTTCCCGGCCGACATGGAAACTGATCAACCGCAGGAGGTTATCGTTGCGGAATTCATCCGCGAGAAGATCCTCTTCACGGTCTATGACGAAGTTCCCCATGCGATCGGCGTGGTGGTCGATGAGATGAGCTATAACCGCCGTAAGCATCTCACGCGCATCTATGCGACCATCTATGTTGAGCGCGATTCTCAGAAAGGCATCCTTGTGGGCAAAGGGGGCGCTACCATCAAGCACATCGGCACCGAAGCACGCAAGGATCTCGAAGTGCTGCTGGGTACCAAGGTCTATCTCGATTTGCAGGTCAAAGTGAAGAAGAACTGGCGCCGTGACATCAACCAGATCCGCCGGTTCGGATATGGTGAGGGCATCTGATCGTTCATGGCAAGTCCTACCAAAACGATCACCGCGCTCGTGTTACGTCGCACGAAGCTCGGTGAAACCGATGTCATCCTTACGCTCCTTGCCGAAGATGGCTCTCAAGCTAAAGCGGTCGCGAAAGGTGCGCGTAAGCCAACTTCAAGCTTCGCTTCACGCCTGGAGCTTTTCTCTGTTGCCAAGATATTGGTTGCCGAGGGTAAGAATCTCGATATCGTGAAAGAAGTGCGGCTCGTAGAAGGAAACGAAGCGCTCAGGAATGATTTCTTCCGTTCGAGCGCAGCAGCGCCGGTCGTCGAGCTTCTTGCAAAATCAACGTATGAGAACCAACCGACTGTTCGCTTGTTCGCGTTGGCGCGTGCGGCGCTTCGTTTTATCGCAACTACGCCAAACGATCCACTCGTAGCTACGCTTGCGGGGCTTTTGAAAGCACTTGCGTTTCTTGGATACCGCCCTTCGTTTGCAGAGTGCGTAGGATGTGGTGATACGCCTGAACTGGTAGAAGGAGCGCGGCAAACCTTTTCGTTCTTCGACGGGGGAGTGGTGTGCGCTTGTTGTGCCCTTCATCATGAGACCACGCTCGTAAGCGCGACGGTGCTTCAGTGGTGCAACACGCTGCTCTATTCAACATTCAAGGAGATCGAAGCGTTTCAGGTCCCTGCTGGGGTGATCGAAGAGGCCCTCGTATTCACGAACGAATGGATCCATCTACACCTCGGAATCTCCATGAAATCGCTCACTTTCCTGTTCAAGAATGTATTTAACTCGTTAATCTGATCCCGTACGCACCGCTCGCGCAAATAGTATCTTGAGTTCGCCGAGTGTACCTCTATAATTAAACAGCTGCAAAACAGCGTTTTGGTACTTGGTCGATATGCGCCACCGTTTATCAACCCAGTTCCAATGCCAATAACAAGAAAGGTGGAACAATGGCAAACAAAGACAGCATCTCAAAAGAGCGCACGCAAGAGCTCATCGCTGAGTATGGCAAGAATGCCCAGGATTCTGGTAGCGCTGAAGTTCAGGTCGCGATCCTCACTGAGCGCATCCGCAACCTCACCGAGCACCTCAAAGAGCATCCCAAGGATCACCACACACGCCGCGGTCTGCTCATGCTCGTCGGTAAGCGTCGTCGCTTGCTCGTCTACATCAAGAACCGCGACATTCTCGAATACCGCGAACTCATCAAGAAGCTCGGTATTCGCGACAACATCTAAGGTCACCTTGAGCCCGCACCACGCGGGCTTTTGTGTATAAACGGTCGGCATCGTAGAGACGGTGCTGCTCGGGTATGCAGAACGTTCTGCATACGAAGAAGCTTCGCTGCAATCCGGCAGGAAGAAAGAGAAAGAACGATACATGAAAAAAGTCACCAGAACATTCGAACTCTATGGGAAAGAGTACTCGCTCTCTACCGGTGAGCTTGCCAAGCAGGCATCCGGTGCAGTGGTCGTTACTCAGGGCGATACCACCGTGCTCGTAACGGCAGTCATCTCGCAGTCCGAGAAGGACTACGATTTCTTCCCTCTCACCGTTGATTTCATCGAGAAGATGTATGCGGTCGGCCGCATCCCTGGGGGTTATCTCAAGCGCGAGGCAAAGCCTTCCGATCATGGCATCCTCACTGCGCGTATGATCGACCGTCCGATCCGCCCTGGTTTTGCCGATGGCTTCAAGCAAGAAGTGCACATCGTGGCAACGCCGCTCGTGCTCGATACTCAAGATCTGCCCGATTGCATCTCTGTCATGGGTGCTTCTGCTGCGCTCATGTGCGCAAGCGCTCCTTTCGACGGTCCTGCCGCCTGTGTGCGCATCGGTCGTAACGTCGAGACGGGCGAATTCATCGTGAATCCTACCGTTGAAGAGGATGAGAATTCCGATCTCGAACTCACCATCGCTGGTACTGCGGACTATATCTCTATGGTTGAAGCTGGTGCTAAAGAGATCTCTGAAGAGGATATGCTCGCTGCGATGACCTTTGGCCAGGAGGCTATCAAGGCATTCTGCGAAGAGCAGAGCGCATTCCTTGCTGAGGTTGCTCCTGAGCCGCGCGAATGGCCGGTTCATGTGGCTGATCCTTCGATCGCTGCTCGTATTGAGCCGTTCTTCGACGCCATGAGCGCTGCGCTCAAGGATGCCGACAAGCACGCTCGTATGGCTAAGGTCGATGAGCTCAAATCTTCTATCAAGGAAAATGAATTCACCGAAGAAGAGCGCGCTGCTTGGGGCTCCGATATCGCTGCTGAGCTCAAGTCGCTTGAAAAGCACGCCATGCGTGCGATGGTCATCGAAACAGGCGAACGCGCCGATGGCCGTACGTCGACCGAGATCCGTCCGCTCCACATCGTTGCAGGCTATCTGCCTCGCGTTCATGGTTCTGGTCTCTTCCAGCGCGGTCAGACCCAAGCACTTTCCGTTTGCACGCTTGGTATGCTCAACGAATGGCAGCGCCTCGACACCATTTGGCCTGAAGAGGGCAAGCGCTACATGCACCAGTACAATTTCCCGCCGTATTGCACGGGTGAGGTTGGTCGTATGGGTGCACCGAAGCGTCGCGAAGTCGGTCATGGCGCGCTTGCTGAACGCGCACTCATCCCCGTTCTTCCGAGTGAAGATGAATTCCCGTATTCCATTCGTGTCGTTTCTGAGGTACTCGAGTCGAACGGTTCTTCCTCTATGGCTTCCACCTGCGGTTCTACGCTGGCGCTTATGGATGCTGGTGTGCCTATCAAGGCTCCTGTTGCTGGTATCGCCATGGGCCTCATCAAGGAAGGCGACGATATCGTCATCCTCTCTGATATCCAAGGTCTAGAAGACTTCTTGGGCGATATGGACTTCAAGGTTTGCGGTACCGAAAAGGGCATCACCGCACTTCAGATGGACAATAAAGCACGCGGTCTCTCGGTCGATATCCTCGCTCGCGCGCTCAATCAGGCTAAGGAAGGTCGCGCGTTCATCATGAATGAGATGCTGGAAGCTATCGATGCTCCGCGCAACGAACTTTCACCCTATGCTCCGCATATCGAGACCATCCATATTCCTGTTGATAAGATCCGCGACGTCATCGGTACGGGTGGCAAGGTCATTCGCGGCCTTCAGGAGGAAACGGGTGCAACGATCGAGGTGCAGGAAGATGGCACCGTGCACGTTGCTTCCACCAATGCTGAGAGCGGCAATGCTGCGCGCGAAGCGATCCTTGGCATTGTGAAGGTTCCCGAAGTAGGAGAGGTCTACGAAGGCGAAGTGGTTGGCATCAAGGATTTCGGTGCGTTCATCCGTCTTACTCCCGGTAAGGATGGTCTGCTCCATATTTCGCGCATGGCCAATGGCCGCGTAGCGAAGGTCGAAGATGTGATGAACATCGGCGATATCGTGAAGGTTGAGGTCATCGAAGTGGGCGACAATGGTAAGATCTCGCTTGATCGTCTCGACAAGCCTGACGTGAAGAGCGATGGCCCGCGTCCTGGTCAGGGTTTTAACAACCATGGCAAGGAAAACGGCAACGGCAACCGTAAACCGCGTCGCCGTCACAATTAGCCAATACAAGGCATGAAGCACAAAAGCCTCTCGTTCCAGAATGCGAGGGGCTTTTTGTTGTTCTTCACCGGCAGAGCTTCGCGTGTCTGTGCGCTTTGTCGTACACTAGAGTTCAAACCTATTTCACAAGGAAAGAGGAATCGATGTATAGCTACAAAACGAGCGGTGTCTGTGCACGTACGATCAATTTCAATATCGATGATAATGGCACCATCACGGCTGTTGAATTCGATGGCGGCTGTAATGGGAATCAAACCGGTATCTCGCGCTTGGTAGTGGGGAAACCCGCTGAAGAGATCATTGGGATCTTGAAAGGTACTACTTGTGGCAAGCGCCCCACCAGCTGTCCCGATCAGCTTGCCATTGCGCTTCAAGAAGCGATCGACACATTGTAGACGATCGGTCAGTTCTTAATTCATCACCTAATCTAAGGAGTCTCTATGATAAAAGTTGCGGTAGCAGGTTATTCAGGAAGGATGGGTTCTGCGGTCGTTGATGCAGTGAGTGCAGCGGACGATATGGAAGTTGTGTGCGGCATCGATCCTTACCCGACCGAGCAAGCATTCCCCACTTTCACTACGATCGATGAGGCGCTTTCGGGTGCCCAGTTCGATGTGCTCGTCGATTTCACCCAACCCGATGTTGTTGCTAAGACCTTAGCGGTTGCGCTTCCTGCTGGTATCGATTGCGTGGTCGGTACCACAGGCATGACCCGGGATACCTTGCAAGAGCTCGCATCGCACGCTGCCGATGGCGCTTGCCTGTTCTACGCTCCGAACTTTACGACCGGTGCAGTGCTGATGATGGAGTTCGCTAAGATTGCAGCACCTTATTTCCCTGAGGCCGAGATCATCGAATTCCATCATGCCAATAAGAAGGATGCTCCTTCCGGTACAGCAGTGCGCACGGCCGAGATCATCCAGCAGTCTCGTGGTCGCGATAGTGTTGCTCCAGGTAAAGAGACCGAAAACGCTGGTTGCGAAGGCGCTCGTGGTGCCGAAGTGGCGGGTGTTCCTGTTCATTCGGTTCGCTCCATGGGCTATGTGGCTTCACAGGAGGTCGTCTTCGGCTCGATGGGTCAAACGCTCACGATTCGCCACGATTCATGGGATCGCACCTCTTACATGCCAGGCGTTTTGCTTGGTATTCGCAATGTTGGTGCACAGCATGGTCTTATTGTTGGTTTAGAGAACTTCATGTAAGAGTTGCGCGCTGCTCATGCCATAATATGAGCAGCAATCGAGTAGCAACCGTTCCACTCGTATCTATTTGCGCGTGCTTATCACTCGTAGTTAGGAGATAACAATGTCAGCAGCAACAGCGCCTCGTTTCGGTCGTATGATTCCCGCAATGGTCACCCCGTTCGACGAGAACCTCGATCTCGACCTCAAACAAGCGCGTGCGTTGGCTCGTCGGCTTGTTGAGAACGGTGCCGATGCGCTCATCATCAACGGTACCACTGGCGAAAGTCCTACGGTGTTCTACCCCCAGAAGATGAAGCTCTTCGAAGCAGTCGTTTCCGAGATCGATGGGGAAGTGCCCGTTATCGCTAACGTGGGTGATAATTGCACAGCCGATACCGTCGATTTCGCGCGTGATGTGCAGAAGCTCGGCGTCGATGGCTTCATGCTCGTGGTCCCTTACTACAACAAGCCTCCACAAGAAGGTCTCTATCAGCACTTCAAGACCATTGCAGGTAGCATCGATCTTCCGTGCATCCTTTATAACATTCCCGGTCGTTGCGTTATCAACATGACTGCAGAAACAACTCTCCGTCTGGCGAACGAAGTGGACAATATCGTCGCGATCAAAGAAGCATCAGGCGATCTCGAACAGGTTGCAACGATCTTGGCGGGTGCCCCAGAAGGCTTCGAAGTGTATTCGGGAGATGACGCACTTACCTACGACATCATGAAGCTCGGTGGTGCTGGTGTTATCTCCACCATTGGAAACGTAGCGCCTGAGCGCATGAAAGAGATCGTCGATCTCTGCGCAGCAGGAGATTTCGAAGCAGCTGCGAAGGCCAATGAGGCTCTTCTTCCGCTCATGAACGAGCTTTTCATCACCTCGAATCCTATCATGGTGAAGGAAGCTTTGAACTTGCTCGGATTCCCGGTTGGCGGCGTGCGCTTGCCGCTCGTCAACGCAACGGCTGAGCAATCAGCCGAACTCGCGGAAGTAATGCGCCAAGTTGGCGTTTTGAAGTAATCATCTATATAAGAAACAGCACGTCCAAGCGCACAAGGGCGTGCTGTTTAGAAATGAGAGGAAATGGCGCAAGAAAAGACAGAATCGAAAAACCAGAACAAACGCAACAATGAAACTGTCAAGCACGTTCAGCTTGAACGAAAGCGCCCCAAGCTTTCCAAAGTAAATGGCTCAAAGCAGGGCAACAATAAATCGAACAATCAAAACAAGAAGAACGGCAATCGTCGACCGAAGCAGAATCAAGCCAAGCGCGATCCTAAAGCAACATTGCGCATCATCCCCTTAGGTGGACTTGATGCGATCGGTAAGAACATGACGGTCTTCGAGTGCAAGAACGATATGGTGCTCGACGATGCGGGTCTCATGTTCCCTGATGACGATCATCCGGGCATCGACCTTATCCTGCCGGATTACACCTACGTGCTCGAGCATGCCGATAAGCTGCGTGGCATCATCATCACGCATGGCCATGAGGATCACACCGGTGCCTTACCGTATCTTCTGAAGGATCTTGGCAAGCAAGTACCCATCTATGCGACCAAGCTCACGCTCGGCCTTATCGAAGGCAAGCTTAAAGAGCACAAGATCAAGAATGCGAAGCTTTGCGAGATCAAACCAGGACAGACGATCGACCTTGGATGTATCAAGGCAGAATTCTTCTCGGTGAACCACTCTATTCCCGATGCCGTTGGCGTGTTCTATCGTTCTCCTGCGGGTAACGTGCTCCATATGGGCGATTTCAAGCTCGATCAGTCGCCGATCGATGGCGTTCAGACGGATTTTGCAGCACTTGCACGCTTCGCCAAAGAAGGCGTCGATCTTATGCTATCCGACTCGACGAATGCGACGAATCCCAACTTCACCCCCTCAGAAGCTGAAGTGGGTAAAGCGCTCGATCGTATCATTTCAGGAGCGAAAGGACGTGTGATAGTTGCTTCGTTCGCTTCGCATATTCATCGCATGCAGCAGATCTGCGATGCGGCGGTGAAGAATGGACGTAAGGTTGCCGTTACAGGGCGCTCGATGGTTCAGAATACTGATATCGCACGCCGCTTGGGTTATCTCAATATCTCCGATAAAGACATCATCGATGCGTACGATCTGAAAGGGATGCCGCCTGATAGCTATGTGGTCATGTGTACTGGTTCTCAGGGTGAGCCCCTTTCTGCTCTAGCGCGTATAGCTGGAGGCAACCATAAGACCATTTCGATCGATGCAGGTGATACGGTTATCATCTCTGCTACTCCCGTTCCAGGTAACGAGAAAGCGGTCACGCGCGTGGTGAACTCGCTTGCGAAGATCGGTGCTGATGTGTATGACAAATCACGCGCATGTGTGCATGTTTCTGGTCATGCGGGAGCCGAAGAGCTCAAGCTCGTTTTGTCTATCGTACGTCCTCAGGCGTTCTTGCCGGTTCACGGTGAAGCGACCCATTTGCGTGCGCATGCTAATCTTGCTGAAGCAACGGGTGTTTCACCTGAAGATGTTTTCATTCTTGATAATGGTGAATCGATCGAATTGAGCTCTAAAGGAATCAAGATCGGCGAGTCGGTGCCAAGCGGTATCGTGCTTGTTGATGGTCTTTCTGTGGGCGACACGTCCGAAATGGTGCTCCATGAGCGTTCGAGCCTTGGAGCACAAGGAGTGGCGAGCATTGCCTGCGCGGTGAACAAAACAACCCACTCACTGGTAACGCCTGTCCTTGTTGAGATGCATGGTATTCCTGGCGGCGACGATCCTGAACTGGTGAAAGCGGTGAGCAAGGCGGTTTCGAACGCCATCCAGCGTTCGCTCTCGAAGGAGGAACCGCCGCGCGAAACGCGTAAGATCGCCCGAAGTGCACTGCTTTCTGTGCTGTGGGAGCGTACGAACCAGCGACCACTTGTCATCGTGAATATCCTTGAGCTTTAGTCTATAATTCATACGGAAACCTTTATCACACTATCAAACGCACTACAGAAAGGTTTACATGGCCAGGCAGCCCGACAATCGCTCGCGCGGAGCCTCGCAGAAAGGGAAGAGTGCTTCAACGAAGCGGTCTTCTGCTCAAGGCGCGGTCAAAGGAAAACCCGGTAATTATCAAAAGCAAGCACCTCTACAACAGGGTGCTTTGCTTGATTCACGCACAAAACACGATATCGCTGGCGTGGTGCTTGCGGTGCTTGCGGTGGCGTTGTTCATCACCGCTTTGCTCCCTCCCGATGGCATGGTCACCTCTTTGTTGGGGGCGGGGCTTCATAACGCCTTCGGTATTGGGGCGTATGTTCTGCCTTTCTTCCTGTTGGTGGTTGCGATCACCTATTTGCTTCGCTTCGATGCGGGCTTGGTTCCTGCGCGTACCGCGCTTGGGTCGCTCATCATCTTCTTTACGCTGCTCACACTTCTCTCGATGCTCATGCCCAATGCTGAGGTCGATCCCAATATCGTATTCAATCCCATCACGCTCGTAAATTACGGAGGCTACTGCGGAGGGGCGTTTGCTTGGGTGCTCTTGCGCCTATTCGGCTTCACGGTTTCGCTCATCATCATCGTGGGACTTTTCGTCGTAGGCATTCTTATCATTGGGTTCTCGATCTCTGCAGCTTTTGAACGCTTGCGTGATGAGCGCCGTGCACGAGAAGAGGAAGAAGAGAGCGAAGCAGCACTGTTCGCACGTATGAATCTTGCTCATACGCAAAACCAGTATCCTCTTGCGCGTCGCCGTCTTTCTCAACGTATCGATCCGCGTAAGCTGGAAGGACGCGAATCAGCGCATCCCATTCCTGCTCATGCGCCGCTTCCTGAAGAGGCGCTCAAGACGCGTGTGCTCGATCATGAACAGGCGAAAGAAGCGCAGTCTCTTACCCGTAAACTTGGTCCACGCAAGCATAAGCTCTCTGATGCTCCCGAAACGAACGCAGCAGGAGCGCACGAGCAGAAGACGATCCTGCTTGACACCGAAGAAGTAGCCAAGAGCAATAAAGCTACGCAGGCAGAAAAGAAGCCGAAGAAGAAGCGCCCTGCTGTTCCGAGCGCCATACCGCAGCCGCTCGATGGTTTCACTCTTCCCGATTTCAGCCTCTTGAACGTTTCTTCTACAGAGAACCAGCATGCAGAAACCGATGCTTCACTCAAGGTCGTGGCGCAAAACCTTGAGGATACGTTGCATGACTTTGGCGTCGATGCCGATGTGGTTGGGTGGGTAGCTGGTCCTACGGTCACGCTCTTCAAGGTCGATCTTCCTTCTGGCGTGCGCGTCAATCGCGTTTCGAACCTTACTGATGATATTGCACTCGCCTTGGCTTCTCCGGGCGTGCGCATCTTCGCGCCGATTCCCGGTACGAACTACGTGGGCATCGAAGTTCCTAACCAGATACGCCAGACGGTCTACCTCGGCGATGTGCTCAAAGATACGAAAGGTGGTCCGCTCCAGATCGCGATCGGCAAAGACGTGGAAGGGGAGTGCATCGTTTCTGATCTTGCTAAGATGCCTCACTTGCTCATCGGTGGCACGACCGGTTCAGGTAAATCAGTTTCCATCAACGCCATGATCATGTCGATCCTCATGCGCGCAACGCCTGCTGAGGTGCGTTTCATTATGATCGATCCGAAGCGCGTCGAATTTACTCCCTATAACGGCATTCCGCACCTCTACGTTCCTGTCGTGACCGAAGCGCGCGAAGCAGCAAGCGCGCTCGCTTGGGCGGTCGCCGAAATGGAACGCAGGCTCAAAGTGTTCTCTGGTCTTGGTGCGCGCAACATCGGCCAATACAATGCGAAGGCTCAGGAAAGCAAGCAGGCAGCCGAGAAGAACCCTGAGAACACCGAGGTCCTTGAAGAGTTGCCGTATATCGTCATCATCATCGACGAGCTTGCCGACCTTATGATGAATGTGGGCAAAGAGGTTGAATTCTCCATTTCACGTTTGGCGCAGCTCGCTCGTGCGGCGGGCATACATCTTATCGTTGCTACCCAGCGTCCTTCGACCAACGTGGTCACTGGTCTTATCAAGGCGAATATCACCAATCGTATCGCCTTCAACGTTGCCTCAGGCATCGACTCACGCGTTGTGCTCGATACTCCCGGCGCTGAAAACCTCATCGGCTTAGGAGACCTCCTCCTGTCCAAGCCTGAGCTTGCAAAACCGCAGCGTATTCAGGGGTGTTTCGTTTCGGAGGACGAGATCGCTGCAGTGGTGGATCATCTCAAAGAACAGGGTGAACCTGAGTACCATAACGATATCCTCTCCACCAATCTCATCACGTTGGGCGATTCTTCACCTGATGGTAGTGGTGCTTCGAGCGGGGTATCAGACGATCCGCTCGTATGGGAAGCTGCCGAGATCGTTTGCTCGACGGGCATGGGTTCCACTTCGAATCTTCAGCGTCGATTGAGCGTTGGTTATTCCCGCGCAGGTCGTATAATGGATTTACTCGAAGCAAAAGGGATCGTTGGTCCGCCCAATGGCTCTAAACCTCGCGAAGTGCTCGTCGATTCAGTTGAACTTGAAACGATTCGCGCGTTTGAGGAAAACGATGAATAACTACCGGGAGGGTTACCGTGAACCATATAAGCTTTGGTAGCGTGCTCAAAGAGGCGCGCATCTCGAAAGGGTACGAGCTCAATGCAGTGTCTCGTCGCCTGCGTATCCGCCCCGACATCTTAGAGGCGATCGAGAACAGCGATTTTGATCGCATGCCTCCACGTGGTTATTCGCGCAACATGATCAATGCCTATGCGCGTTTTCTTGGATTGAACGCAAATGATGTTACTCGTATGTATCTCGATGAAAGCTATGCCAACCAGATCGGTCGTGCTCATCAGAATGCGATCGAGAACCGCTACATGCATCAGAACACCTCGCGAGCAACTTCGCGCCCTGGAAAGCGTCAGCCCACCAACCAATTCAAGGCAGTTTCCTCGAACCGCCAACGCGTTAATGACGGTGATATGACGCGCAGTGGAAGGCGCATCTATTCCGATACCCCCGATGAGGTCGATCATTTGGCTGAAGTGCGTGCTCATACCCAAGCGCGTCAAAGCCGTAGCGATGATCAGCAGCTGCATCCTGCAAGACGCGAAGCGATACCTGATGGGAAATACGTGAACCTTTATGCAAATCCTTCGCGCGGTATGGGTCATGCTCCACGCAATCGTATGCCGATCTTCATTGGTGCAGCGGTCGTTATCATCATCCTCATCGTCGTTATTGTTTCTATCGTGTCCTGTTCGAACAACCAAAATGATGTTCAAAACATTCCAGTCACAGGAATCGAGAGGCAGGAAAATGGCGATGATCAGGCTAGCCAAGAACCTCAAGCAGTCGCACCAACCGACTTCACTCTTTCCTATGAAGTGCCTGCTGGCAAGGAAGCCTATATCGAAGTGATCGTCGATGGCTCCACGAAAGAGGCGGGCGATGTGCGTGGGCAAGCAACGCAAACCTATACGAGCTCAGGCAATATCAAGTTCGTTACCTCTAATCCTGACAACCTCGTTCTTAAGGTGGACGGACAAGAGCAGACGCTTGAAGAGAACAGCCGCGGTGTTGCAAGCGTCACATTCAACTTCAATGAGATCTTGAATAAATGGTACGCTGACCATCCGGAGGTTCAACGTCCTCAAAGTTCTTCATCGGGTACGACACCTACTGCAAGCACCAGAGGAGATTCTGCAGGTTCTTCCAGCTCGAGCTCAGGCAGCTCTTCTTCGTCGTCTTCATCAGGGTCCTCTTCTGGATCTTCAGCTGCGAGCGAATAGCGTACTCGCAGTTCTTCACTATGAAAGGAATATCATGGCAAAAGATTCAAGTTTCGATGTAGTATCACAGGTCGATATCCAGGAAGTCGACAATGCGTTCGGGCAAGCGAAGAAGGAAATCGCTCAACGCTACGACCTCAAAGATTCTGGTGCATCGATCTCACTCGATAAAGCCAATAAGACTCTTATGGTAAGCGCACCGAGCGATTTCGTTGCCAAGCAAGTGATCGATATCGTCTCTTCGAAGCTCATCAAGCGTGGAATCGATCTAGGAGCAGTGAATTGGGGCAAGGTGGAAGCTGCTTCTGGTGGAACGGTCAAGCAGACCGCTTCTATCGTTGATGGGATCGACAAGGAAACCGCTGGCAAGATCAATAAAGATATCAAGGCGACCAAGCTTAAGGTAAAGGTCACCATTGAGGGCGATAAGCTCCGCGTTTCTGGTCCTAAGCTCGATACGCTTCAGGAAGTGATCGCTTTCCTTAAGGAACAAGACTACGGCCAGCCGCTTCAATTCACCAACTATCGCTAATGCAAGGAACTTCTCAAAAAAGAGTTTCGTTCATCACGTTGGGGTGCGCGAAGAATGAGGTCGATTCGGCCCATATGGCCGCACGTCTCGCTCGGGCTGGTTATGAGATAGTCGATCATGGTCTGCTCGAAGAAGCTGAAGATGGCAACATCAGTGCTGCCGAATCGCTCGATGCGATCATCGTCAACACCTGTTCGTTCTTGCGTGAGGCGATCGAAGAGAACCTGGATGTTATCTTCGATGTTGCGAGCCTTCCTTCTGTGGAAAGCGGGCACACGAAACTCGTTGTTTCAGGCTGTCTTCCTGCACGTTTTGGCGAAGAGCTTTCGGAGGAATTGGTTGAACCCGATCTTTTCATTCCGTGTGCTGAAGAAAATTCGATCGTTGAAAAGCTCGACCAGCTGCTCGATGCTCCCACGTTCGAATGTACATGCACTGCTTCAGCTATCCCACCGCGGTTGAATGTAGGCCCAAGTGCGTATGTGAAGATATCTGATGGCTGCAATCGCTTCTGCTCGTTTTGTGCGATACCGTTCATCCGTGGCCGTTATCATAGCTTTTCCTACGAAGCTATTCATGCTGAAATAGCGCAGCTTGTTCGCCAAGGCACGCAAGAGATCGTGCTCATCGCGCAAGACACGGGTATCTGGGGGAGCGATCTTGAGCCAAAACGCAGTCTTGCTTGGTTGCTCGATAGCCTTGCTTCCGCATTTCCTGCTACATGGTTTCGCGTGCTCTATATTCAACCCGAACATGTTGATGATGAGTTGCTCGATGTTATGGTGGCGCATGAGAACATCTGCAATTATCTCGATATTCCGCTTCAGCATGTCGATGCTGATCTGCTCAAAGCTATGAATCGTCGTGGTTCGCGTGAAGAGTTCCAGGAACTTATTGCTCTTATCCGCTCGAAGTTTCCGCTCATCGCCTTACGTACTACCTTCATCGTCGGCTTTCCCGGTGAGACCGATGAACAATTCGAAGCGCTTTGCGACTTCGTTTCTGATTCTGACTTCGATTACGTAGGTGTCTTCGCCTATTCGTCCGAAGAAGGAACCAAAGCTGCTGCTCTCCCTGAGCAGATCGATGAAGAGACCAAGCTCGAGCGCTTGCGCACGTTGCGCGATCTTGCTGATAGCGTTTCGCAGACTTCCCTCGCACGTTTTATTGGTAGTGAAGTAAACGTGCTCGTGTTGGGGCAAGAAGAAGATGGTGCACTGTTCGGGCGAAGTGCGTATCAGGCACCTGATGTCGATGGAGTTACGTTCGTCGACAAAGGAGAGGTAGGAGAGGTTATTCCGATCATGATCGAAGACGTGCTCTACTACGAAATGGAGGGTTCGCGTGCGCGATAACGCTTCTTCACAACCTGCATCTCCCACAACGATCTGGACCCCTGCCAATATCGTCACGCTCATCCGCATCTTGCTTGTGCCAGTATTCTTCGTTGCCTGCGTGAGTCCTTGGCCAACATGGTTTCCTGATTGGAATGAAGCGGAGCTGCTGAAACCTTGGCTTGCAGCGCTTCTGTTCGTGGTGCTTGCCTGCACCGATGCGCTCGATGGCTATCTTGCGCGTAGCAGGGGAGAAGTGACAAACTTCGGAAAATTCATGGACCCGCTGGCTGACAAGATTCTTGTTGCTGCCGCGCTTCTTGCATTGTGCGAGCTCCAGATCTTGCCTTCTTGGGTCGCACTCATCATCCTTACGCGAGAATTCATCGTGTCGGGCCTGCGCATGCTTGCCGCTTCTGAAGGAGTGGTCATTGCAGCAAGTTGGTATGGTAAAGCGAAGACGGTCTTCCAGATCATCGCGATCTTGCTCTTCATCATCAAGGATTCCGAGCCATTCATCTCTACACCAGCGATAGAGACACCGCTCTATGTTGTTTCATGGATCGTTATGGTCGTTGCGCTTGTGCTCACGATCATCTCGATGCTCGATTATCTGGCAAAATGTCGCCCGATCCTGCGCTTCATCCCTGGTGAAAACAAAATCGATGAAGCTAGCGTATCGCAGGAAGAATCTGTTTCTCTTCCTGATGAGGTCATCGCTCGTGCATCAGGGGTGATCGCGCTTGCTGATGCGAAAGGTGCCAAGCTCTCAACGGCAGAAAGTTGTACGGGCGGCTTGATCGCAGGTTCGCTCACTGCAGTTCCAGGAAGCTCTTCGGTTGTTGAAGGCGGGGTGGTCAGCTATTCGAATGAGATCAAGCACCATCTGCTCAATGTGAGCACCTCAGACCTTGAACGCTACGGTGCTGTAAGCGAACCGGTGGCCATCCAGATGGCGCAGGGCTCGCGCAACGCTCTTTCCACTACGATTGCCGTTGCGGTAACGGGAGTTGCGGGACCAGGTGGCGGCTCACCTGAGAAGCCCGTAGGTACTGTTTGGTTCGGCGTTGACAGCCTTCGAGGGAGTCGTGCTGAGGTCATGCATTTTGCAGGGAACCGTGCGAGCGTGCGTGAACAGACCGTGGCTCATGCGCTTGCGCTTTTCGAAGATGAGCTTACTGCTCTTTAGCGTATGTGCGTATTGGATATCTCTTTGCTCATTCATCGAAGAGGGTCACGTCTCAAGCGTTTGAACAGATTTGAGTTTTACGTGAGTTCTCTCGATAAAATACATCAGATATAGTTCAAAAAAATATAAGGTTTCCTCTCTATTATTTCAGATAGAGATATTGAAATCGAACAGGTGTTCGGTTATCTTGTAAGTATCACTTCGTGTTCTGATAAGGAGAACCAATGATCAAGGATAAAGAATCCACGCTTAAAATCACTACCGACGAAATCGAGAAGAAGTTCGGCAAAGGTGCGATCATGCGACTCGGTGAAAGCACGGCGCTCAATGTCGAAGCGATCCCTACAGGAGCGCTTCCGCTCGATGTTGCCCTTGGCATTGGCGGTGTACCACGTGGCAGGATCGTCGAGATCTACGGTCCCGAATCAAGTGGCAAGACCACAGTCGCACTTCATATCATCGCTGAAGCGCAGGCGGCGGGAGGTATCGTTGCTTTTATCGATGCTGAACATGCGCTCGATCCAGTCTATGCAGCACGTCTCGGTGTCGATGTCGATGAACTGCTCATCTCGCAACCCGATACGGGCGAGCAAGCGCTTGAAATCTGCGATCTGCTCGTTCGGAGCGGTACGATCGACTGCGTGGTCATCGACTCGGTTGCGGCTCTGGTGCCACGTGCCGAGATCGAGGGTGAAATGGGTGATGCTACGGTCGGTCTGCAAGCACGCCTCATGAGCCAAGCTTTGCGTAAGCTCACGGGTTCTCTTTCTAAATCGAACACCACCTGCATCTTCATCAACCAACTGCGTGAAAAGATCGGTGTCATGTTCGGAAGCCCCGAAACCACTACAGGTGGTCGTGCGCTTAAATTCTATTCTTCCGTGCGCATCGATATCCGTCGCATCGAATCCATGAAGAAAGATGGCGAATTCATCGGTAATCGCGTACGTGCGAAGATCGTCAAGAACAAGGTTGCTCCACCGTTCCGTCAAGCAGAGTTCGATCTCATGTATGGCGAAGGTATTTCGAAGGAAGGTTGCGTGCTCGACATGGGTGTTGAGGCGGGAATCGTGAACAAGAGCGGTTCTTGGTTCAACTATGGCGAAGAGCGGCTCGGTCAAGGCCGTGATGCAGCGAAGCGCACCTTACAGGAAAACCCTGATCTTCGTAATGAGATCGAGAACAAGGTTCGTCAACATTTCGATCTTCCTACGATCGATTGGGGAGAAGCAGTATCTGAAGCGCCATCACAGCAGACTCAGGGCGAATAAGTGTGCGTCTAAGGCAGACTTATGCTCATCGATAAGGACTACATCCAAAAGAACCTTTTACACGAGCAGGAGCCACCGTCTTTTTTATCGAGCGCTCTCGATGACTCCGTTTCCGTGTGTTCTTCGTATACCAAAGAAGCATTGACCGATTATAACGACAATGCAAATGCTGCTTTTAATAAGATCGAGCGTTTGCTTGCGGTGCGCGATCGTTCGGTTACCGAAACTCGTTCTCGTCTTCAGCGCGATCACTATACCGAACGTGCTATTACTGAATCTCTCGAACGTGCTCTGCGTTGTGGTTACTTGGATGATGTACGCTTCGCGGAAGGCTTCATCCGCATGCGCTTGCGTGCGTCAAAAGGGATCAATGGTATCGTACGTGATCTGAAAGGGCATCAGATCGATGCCTATGCCATCCCTGGCTTCCCTGATGCTTTTCTTGAAGAGCAGGGAAGCCAGTTAGATAATGCGATCCGCCTGCTCGAGCGCAAACCACCGCGTGCAAAGAACAAGAAGCAAGCTGCCTATGCGAAACTTATCCGTAATGGATTTTCTTCAAGTGTGGCAAGCAGTGCGGTCAAGGCATGGATAGCAGAGCGAGAAGATCAGTAATGCATTTTGCGTGAGTTCTCGCTCTTTAGGCGCTCTTCTGCTAGGCAAAGCACGCCCTATCCTTTATCATTTTCTTAGCTTGAGTTTTCGCGTCATCTAGACGCTTTGTATATAACAGAGAATATCTTTCACTATACGCAAAGTGCTTGCGCGTACTCATGCCTGGTTGTTACTAGGCTTTTTTATTGCCAAAACACCAGTTTATACCAGGAAAATAGGAAGGAAGAATTGTGTTTGAGGTTATCATCATAGCCGCAATTGCGATCATCGTTGGCTTCCTCATCGGTTATTTCTTGATGCTTAAGGTCCAGAAAGGTCGTTCAAAGGCTGCCGCAAAAGAAGCACAAGCGATCGTTTCCGATGCGCAGCGTGAAGCGGAAAACATGCGCCGCGAAGCGCTCGTCGAAGCAAAAGACGAAGCACTCAAGATTAAGCAAGATGTGGAGAACGAAAGCAAAGAGCGCATGAAAGAGATTCGCTCTACGGAAAATCGTCTCATTCAACGCGAAGAGAATCTTGATAAGCGCAGCGAGTTCATCGACAAGCGCGAACATCAGATCTCCTCGTTGCAGGGTCAGCTTGATAAGCGCCAGCATGATCTGAACGTCTCACAAAAGAAGATCAATGCACGCTTGGAGCAGATCGCTGGTCTTACGAGTGAAGAAGCAAAGGTTCAGCTTCTCGATGGCCTGAAAGACGAAGTGGTTCATGAATCTGCCACTATCATCCGTGATGCAGAAATGCGCACGCGTGCTGAAGCTGATAAGAAAGCGCGTGAGATCTTAAGTCTTGCGATCCAGCGTATTGCTGCAGACTACACCACGCAGATCACCGTTTCCACGATCCATATTCCTTCAGACGACCTAAAGGGTCGCATCATCGGTCGTGAAGGACGCAACATCCGTTCGTTCGAGCAGATCACAGGTACGAATCTTATCATCGATGACACTCCTGAGTGTGTTACTGTTTCCTCGCACGATCCGGTGCGTCGTGAGATCGCAAGTGTTACGATGCAGAACCTCATTGCTGATGGACGTATCCATCCTGCTCGTATCGAAGAAATGTACAACAAGGCCAAGAAGTATGTTTATCAGCAGATCAAAGAAGCTGCTGCTCAAGCAACCTTCGATACAGGCATCCATGACCTTCATCCTGAATTGGAAAAGACGCTCGGTCGTTTGCGCTACCGTACTTCGTATGGGCAGAACGTGCTTACGCATTCACTCGAAGTCGCCTATCTCTGTGGCATCATGGCATCCGAGCTTGGTCTTGACCCCGTTCCAGCCCGTCGTGCGGGTCTTCTTCACGATCTTGGCAAGGCGATCGATCATGAGGTCGAAGGCTCTCATGCGGTCATCGGTGCCGATCTCGCTCGTCGTTATGGTGAAGATGTGACTATCGTTCATGCGATCGAAGCGCATCACAATGACATTGAGCCCACTAGCGTTATCGATGTACTCGTACAAGCTGCAGACGCGGTTTCAGCCGCTCGTCCAGGCGCGCGTAAGGAGAACCTTGAATCCTATATCAAGCGCCTTGAGAAGCTTGAAGAGATCGCAAATTCCTACGATGGCGTCGAGCAGACCCATGCGATCCAGGCAGGTCGCGAGGTGCGCGTGATTGTAACGCCTGATAAGGTCGATGAAGCACGGGCTACGGTCCTTGCACATGACATTGCAGCGCAGATCCAGAGCGAAACCAAATATCCTGGACAGGTCAAGGTGGTCGTCATTCGTGAAACACGCGCTGTCGATTTCGCTAAGTAAAACTTTTGCAGAGCGCTTTCGGTAGTAGCCATGAGCACTGATGATCTTTCATCATTCATAGAAGATATCACGGGCGAAAGCTATCTCCGGGTTCAAGAGAATCTCGGAGATGGCTTCGTTCGTTTACGCGCCAAAGAAGCGCAACGTCGTCAAGCTAAGCAGGATATCACCTGTTTTGAAGATGTGGTGCTCGAGTTGCTTCGCAATTCGCGTGATGCGAACGCGAGCGCTATCTTCATCGCAAGCTGGAAAGAGCAAGGATGCCGCTATCTTACGGTCCTTGATGACGGATCGGGTATTCCAGAGCACTTGCACGACACGGTTTTCGAACCCTTTGTCACCTCGAAGCTCGATACGTTCCATGAAGATCGTTGGGGCGTGCACGGCCGCGGCATGGCCCTGTATTCCATCAAGGAAAACGTTGACGAAGCTTCTGTTCTCTTTTCCGAGCGTGATGCAGGTACTTCCCTTGGTCTTCATGCGCTCACAGCTCATCTGTCTGAACGCATCGACCAGTCTTCTCTTCCCTATATCCATATCAATGAGAGGGGAGAGCAGATCATGCGTGGTCCGCGTAATATCGCGCGCATCGTAATGGAATTTGCTCTCGATTCCCAAGGGAGCCTCGATATCTTCCTTGGAAGCCCTGTGGAGATCGCGGCGACTCTTTCTCACTACGACCCGTCTGCGCGGGAGAACGAAGACGGGGCAAGTTCGAGGGATCTTCATCCTGAACGAGAAACCGTACTCAATTACCTGAAGTACGTCTTCGATCCTGACACTTTCAGCGAACGTGCGGCTGAAATCGGATTGCCTCTTTCCTCGCGTAGTGCCAGACGCATTCTCGATGATCAGATCGCTCCACTCGAACCTTTTATCGAACAGTTGTCCTTTGAAGGAGAGCGGAACGCGAAAGTCTCCGGGTCTCAATGCTCTACTGCCGAAGGTGGTTCATCTAAGAGCCTCTATGCTGAACAGCGCAAACTTAAGCTTTCACCAGAAGACCATAAGGCTTTTGAGAAGGCTCTTGAGAAGGCTTTTGATGCTTTAGCAGAACATTATTACCTTAAGCGTTCTGACAAAGTGAAGATTCGTACAGGATCAGATAAGGTCACTATTACCATTCCGTTCGAAACTGAGCACTAAC
Source organism: uncultured Eggerthella sp. (assembly GCA_900542525.1). Lineage (GTDB taxonomy): Bacteria > Actinomycetota > Coriobacteriia > Coriobacteriales > Eggerthellaceae > Anaerotardibacter. The sequence continues at coordinate 23,935 of UQNZ01000003.1, read as the reverse complement.
CCTGTTTCGTACCCTGGATTTGCCGAGGATTGCGTAATGTTCTATGAATCGGTAAAATATCATAAACACACACTATAAAAGCAGTTTAGATGTACTACAAACTTGGAAAGATCGACCGATGCCTCAATCGAATTCACAAGAGACAGCTCCACAATCATCCGAGATTCATTGTCTAAAGGTTTCTTCGAAATCGTCTCCTGCCTCTGTTGCGGGTGCTGTAGCGGGTATGATCAAAGATGGCGTTCCCGTAGAGATCCAATCGGTTGGTGCAGGGGCGGTCAATCAGGCCGTGAAAGCGATCGCGATCTCGCGAGGTTTTCTTTCTCCTGTTGGTATCGATATCGTATGCATCCCTTCTTTTGCCGACATCGTGATCGATGGCGAGTATCGCACAGCGATCAGATTCAGCGTCGTTCCTCGCTAAGTTTACAGGGAAGGTCTTTATGACTCCTGTTGTTTCAACCCCACTTCAAAACCGCACCTTTCATGTGATCACCTTCGGGTGTCAGATGAATAAGCACGATTCAGAGCGCATCGTTGGCATGCTCGAGGCTGAAGGTGCGAAGCGCGTCGATTCGGTCGAAGAGTCCGAGATCGTTGTTTATATGACATGCTGCGTGCGTGCTGCAGCAGAAACGCGCCTCAAAGGCCAAGTCGCTTCTCTTAAGAACATTCCGCTTCCTGCTCATTCCAGCCTTGAAGAGCGTATCGTGTGCGTTGGAGGTTGCATCGGGCAGCATGAGGGTGAGCACCTGATCGAAGAGTTGCCTCACGTAAGCGCGGTGTTCGGCACCTTCAACCTCTCAAGCGTTCCTTCGTTGCTCAAACAAGCGATCGCTGGTAACGCAGCTGCCGTTGAGGTGCTCGATGCGGCCGATGAATTTCCTACCTGTTTGCCCACGAGCCGTGAAGTTCCCTGGTCAGCATGGCTTCCAATTTCTATTGGATGCAATAATTTCTGCACCTATTGCATCGTCCCTTATGTGCGCGGACGTGAGAAATCTCGTACGATCGAAGACATCATTGCGGAAGCGCAATCGCTCGTTAGTGAAGGCGTAAAGGAGATCACGCTGCTGGGGCAGAATGTGAATTCTTACGGGCGTGATCTTTATGGTTCACCACAATTTGGCGAACTTCTTAAACGCGTTTCGGATACGGGCATCGAGCGTTTGCGTTTTGCTACATCACATCCGAAAGACTTGACCGATGAAGTGATCGCCTTGTTCGGCGAACTTCCTAATCTCATGCCTGCACTCCATCTTCCTGTTCAGTCGGGATCGAACGCAGTTCTCCATGAGATGAATCGTCGCTATACACGCGAGCGCTATCTCGAGATCATCGACAAATTGCGACTTGCGCGTCCCGATATCGCGCTTTCGACCGATGTCATCATTGGATTCCCGGGAGAGACTGAACAAGACTTTCTCGACACCTACGACCTCGTCGAGCAGGTTGGCTATCATCAAGTGTTCACGTTCCTCTATTCTCCACGCGAAGGGACGCCTGCAGCTGAGCTTTCACCAACCTCTACGCATGAAGAGATCCAGGATCGTTTCGATCGTTTGGTTGCACTCGTGCAGCAAGGTGCCTTTAGTGCCAATCAGGTAGACCTTGGAACTACTGTTCCTGTCTTGATCGAAGGTACTTCAAAGCGCGATTCATCCATTCTTGCAGGAAAGAGCCCTAAGAATCAGACGGTTCACGCTCCGCTTCCTTCAGGAGTCAAGCTTGAACACCTCTTGGGCACGATCGTACCGGTAAAGATCGATGAAGCTCGAACATGGTATCTCAAAGGCCATCTCGCTTAATACCATGAACCGTTCTCTTCAGCATCCTCTTCAAAGTGCATCTTCTGGATTTCAAGCGGAAAATGAGAGTGAAGTGCTCGTTGTTTCGATCGTTGGACCCACTGCATCAGGTAAGTCAGCGCTTGCTCAGTCAGTAGCTCTTGAACTTGATGGGGAAGTGGTAAGTGCAGATTCCATGCAGATATATCGCTTTATGGATATTGGCACTGCAAAACTCAAGCCTGAAGAGCGTTTGGTAAAGCATCATTTACTCGACATCGTTGATCCAGGCCAGTCCTATTCGGCACAACAGTTTCAAGATCAGGCACGTGCAGCATTCAGAGATATCGCCACGCGCGATAAGGTTCCTGTTCTTTCAGGTGGTACAGGCTTCTATGTCCAGGCTGCACTCGAGGACATGCGTTTTCCAGATGGCGAGCAAGATGACAATCCACTGCGTGCTTATTATGAAGATCTTCAAGCTCAGCAGGGAAACGAAGCCTTGTGGAAGGTGTTAAACGATAAGGATCCTGCTGCTGCCGCACTTATCCATCCGAACAACTTCAAGCGAGTGATCCGTGCGCTTGAAATGTTCGAGGAAGGTGTTTCATACGCCGACCAGGTAAAGAACATCAAATCGCTTCCTGAAGTAGTACCTTCCATACGGTTCTTCCTTAAGGTCGACCCGCTCATCCTTGCTGAACGCATCAATGCTCGTGTAGATATGATGCGTGAAGAAGGACTTGTTGAGGAGGTTGAAGCGCTCATGGCTCACGGTTTTGAGGAGGCGCTCACTGCCCCTAAGGCTATCGGGTATAAGGAGATCATCGCTTATGAGCAGGGAAGGATCTCGCTTGATGAGGCATTTCGTCAGATCAAGACCGCTACGAGACGCTATGCTAAACGACAGCGTTCGTGGTTTCGGCGCGATAAACGCCTAATTCCCCTAGATGCAGACGATCTTTCTGTAGATCAGATGACCGAGATCATCTGCGAGCGCTACCGGCACGAATCATCAAAGTTGCTCGTACGTTAGAATGTAATGCAAAACCACCTAAGGAGAATCCATCTGCTTTGGCAAAGCTTCATGTGAAAAAGATCCCTCAAGAATATGCGGAACGTGCCGTACTGGTGGGTGTTAAACGCCCTCATCAACAATGGCCAACCGAGTCTTCGCTTGCAGAATTAGGGCGACTCGCACAAACAGCTGGAGCAGATGTGGTAGCAACAACATTCCAGCGCCTTGAATCTCCTAATCCACGCACCTTCATCGGATCAGGAAAAGTGGATGAGGTAGCGCAGCTGTGTCGGACGTATGCAGCCGATCTGGTCATCTTCGATGATGAGCTCACTCCTTCACAGCAATCTAATCTCGAGAAGCAGGTAGGCAAGGACATCAAGATCATCGACCGTACCGCGCTCATCTTAGATATTTTTGCTCTTCATGCTACGAGTAGGGAAGGGCGTCTTCAGGTGCGGCTTGCTCAAAACGAATACTTGCTGCCGCGTTTGCGCGGCATGTGGGCGCATCTTGCATCGAACCGAATGGGTGGTGGTGTTGGATCGCGTTTCGGCGAGGGTGAAAGCCAGCTTGAGGTCGATCGTCGTATGGTGCGTAAACGTATTACTTCGATCAAGCGAGAGCTTGCCGATATTTCCAAAACGCGCACGTTGCAACGCAAGCAGCGTTATCATTCAGGGATCTTCAAAGTTGCCTTAGCTGGTTATACGAATGCGGGAAAATCGAGCTTATTGAACACCATCACGGGCGCAGAAGTCTTAAGCTATGACAAACTCTTCGCTACACTTGATTCAACTACTCGAAAGCTGGTGATTCCTGACGGGCGCGAACTAACGCTAACCGACACGGTTGGATTCATTCAAAAGCTTCCCACCACGCTCGTAGAGGCGTTCAAATCAACCCTCGATGAGATCAGCGGGGCAGACCTCATCCTCCACATCGTTGATGCTTCTGACCCTAATTTCAAGGAGCAGATAGATACAGTAAATGAGGTTCTTGCTCAGATTGACGCAGATGAGATATCACGCATCGAGGTATTCAATAAGATCGACTTACTTGATGAAGAGCAATTGAGCGCATATCGAGCACGTTTTCCTCATGTGATATTCACTTCCACGCTTACTGGTGAAGGTATCGACGAGCTTCTCAAGCGCATCGGACTTGCCGCCGAAGCGCATCAGGTTCTGATGGAGGTGCTGATTCCCTTTACAAAAGGCGAACTCGTGTCTCTTGCGCATAAGCGTTGCTCTATTCTTTCAGAAGAATACACAGAGGAAGGCACTCGTATGAGTCTGCGCGTTTCTCCGGAGCTCTCGGCGCAGTTCGATAGCTATCGTATAGGCAAAGAGTAATCTTGAACGGTATTAGTACACACGGCGCATGACGGCAACAACCTTGCCAACGATCGCGCAATCACGCACGATGATGGGCTCCATAGAAGAGTTCTCAGGCTGAAGGCGAATGTGATCAGCTTCTTTATAGAAGCGCTTCACAGTAGCGCCGTCTTCAATGAGCGCCACAATGATCTCGCCGTTATTCGCTACTTGCTGCTCTTTAACGACCACATAATCGCCATCGTTGATGCCTACTTCGATCATGGAATCCCCATGCACGGAGAGGATGAACGAGGCAGAATCGCCCACCAATTCAGTGGGAAGCGTAAGTGTATTCTCGATATTCTGTTCAGCGAGAATGGGCTCACCAGCAGCAACGCGACCTACCACTGGGAGTGAGATCGAATTCTCGTATGCTGCAGAGCCATGAGCTTGGGCCTCTTCTTTGTGGGGAAGCGCGATCGAGCGTGACTTCAATGAATCACGCACGATGTAACCCTTATCTTCGAGCGTTTTGAGATGGACATGAACCGTGGAAGGGGAGGAGAGGTTCACCGCTTCGCAGATTTCACGTACGGTAGGACCAAAACCCTTTTGCTCGATATATGACTCGATGAAATCGTATATTTGCTGCTGTCTTTTGGAGAGTGAATCCATTAGTTTCTCCTATACAAACATTTGTTCGTTTTCTCATTGACAAGAACGGATGTTCGATTTAAAGTATACACGAACAAAGGTTCTATGCAAGAGGAAGAAGCAAATTATGAACGAAACGCATAAGAGATTTTTAACTGTTGGTTCGAACGCACTTGAAGCAGATATCGAAGAATTCGACGTATACGGTAAGCCACAATTCAGTACGAAGAACAGTGCTAAACCTGAACGTGCCGTCATCATCGATTTCGATGATGCTTATAAGGAAACGTATCAGACCTCGATCGTCTCTCGTGAATCTCTCGTTCATTCCACCTGGTTTGAAGATGCACTTTCGCTACCGAATCAAGTATTCGTTCGTATCAAGCATAATAAGATCTTGCGTGATCTCTTTCGCAAAGAGTCTCAAGCGCACAAGAGTGCGAATCGCTATCGCAAGGACGATCTTATCACCTTTGCAAAAGGGTTCACAGCAACGGGCGTTACTGCATTCTTATTGATAGTGTTCGGGGTATAGCGCCCATCATTCTTGCGAACAGTTCAACCTTTTAACCTCAGCGAACATCTTATTTAGGGGTGTTCTCTATAAATACACAACATCTTGTGGTAGTGTAGTGCTCAAACGAACAAAGGAGCCCTATGCGTTGCCCATCTTGTGGTTATAGTGAATCTAAGGTTGTTGACTCGCGTCCTGCAGATGATGGCGCATCTATCAGGCGTCGCCGTGAATGTCTCGAATGCGGCAATCGTTTTACTACCTATGAGAGACTTGGCGATAATCCACTCGTTATCATCAAGAGCGATAATTCATCTGAAGCATTCAGTCGTGATAAATTGTTCCGCGGAATTCTCATCGCATGCGCTAAGCGTCCGATCACACCAGAGCAGGTTTCCGATATCATCGACAACATTGAGCGTGAGTTGAGATCGAGCCCGCGCAATGAGATCACTTCTAAAGAACTTGGCGATCTGACGTTGTCGTATCTTGCTGATCTTGATGAGGTTGCTTACATTCGTTTTGCGAGTGTTTACAAAGACTTCCAAAATATCGAAGAATTCAGTAATGCACTGCACAATATCCATCGATAAACGCTCATTCTGGTCTTTCTAAAAAATGACCCTCTGAGAGCGTTTCTAAGGGCTTGTATTAATTATGCATGATAAAATACCCGTGAAATTCACTAAAACGGCTTTAGAAGCCGTTATACCGTCTCATGGACGTTTTGGTGATGCAGGATACGATTTATCAAGCCTAGAAGACGTTGTTTTAGAGCCTTTTGAGCGAAAACTCATCAGAACCGGCATTTCAATAGAGCTGCCACTCGGATTTGCAGCGCTCGTTATCCCACGAAGCGGAAATGCCATCAATAAAGGTTTGTCACTCGTAAACACGCCAGGGCTCATCGATTCGAATTATCGGGGTGAGTTGAAGGCGATCGCGATCAATCTTGATCCAAAGACGCCGATAGAAATTCGCAAAGGCGATCGAATCGCACAGCTCATCATCATCAAAGCAGAAGAAGTCGATTTCACCGAAGTTGATGAATTGAGCGAAACCGAGCGAGGGAGCGGCAGTTTTGGTTCAAGTGGTAATTAGTACCATTGCTTCATCTGCTTATTCCTTATATTAGTTTGATAATATATCTTATGTAAACTAAATACTATTTCAGAAGATACAGGATCGAGGTCTCTCTCCTCCAGCATTTTCTTTATTCTGGATCGGAGTTTAACGCTCGACTGTTTCGTTCTTGCGCTAGAGTGCAGCGATAGTTGATCAAGTGCGTGCTAGCACGAAAGCTTATCCATAAGATCGCGCAGTGCACGTGCTCGATGTGATACCTTCTGCTTTTCAGTAAGCCCTAGTTCTGCAAATGTGTGTTCATTATTGAAATCATCTGGTAAGAAAATCGGATCGTAGCCAAAACCTTCAGTGCCACGTTCCTCGAACCCGATCAAACCTTCGACTCTGCCCTCTGCGGTGGTCTCTGTTCCGTCTTCGTCGATAAAGCATAAAACGCAAGAAAAATGTGCTGTGCGATCCTCTGGTTTAACATACGCGATGTTCTCGAGCAGGAATGCATTGTTCTTTTGATCGTTTCCTTCTTCTCCTGCATAGCGCGACGAATAGACCCCTGGTGCGCCATCAAGCGCATCAACGAGCAAGCCTGAATCATCTGCGAGAACCGCGCAACCTGAAAGCTTATGAGCGGTCTGAGCTTTGATACGGGCATTCTCGATGAGCGTGGTTCCTGTTTCCTCTGGGTTAGAGTCGATACCCGCTTGAGCAAGACTCTTGCATTCCCAATCAAGCGCCGAGAAGAAATCGGAGATCTCTTCAACCTTATGAATATTGTTAGTTGCAATGATAACTTTCTTAGCCATATAAGACACTCCTTATAAGACGATGTGCGTAAGGTGGTCGAGCGGAAAACGAAGCACACGAGTACCAAATCGCCTAAACGCTTCTATATCATCGCCTGACGTGAAGAATTCATAATGTGCCTTGTTCTCAGGACGAGCAGCGATTCCCTGACGGCTCAAGATGTCAGCACAATCACGTGCCACTTCAGAAGCTGAAGAGATGAGCACCACTTCCCTACCCATCACACCCCCGATCAGGGATTTCAATAACGGAAAATGAGTACATCCCAGCACGAGCGTATCGACATCGCAGCGGCGGAGCGGATCGAGATAATCTTGTGCGATCTCTTGGAATTCAGGTCGAATATAGACCTGCGAAGCGAGCGAAGTGTAGTTTTCGATCGGTCCTTTTGCCATCTGAATGCCCAGCTCAGCAATCTCAACGAACCGTGGCGTTGCTGTTGCGAACACGGTGATACCCGCATCGTTCGCGCGAATCGCATGCGTGTAGACATCCGATTCAACTGTGCCTTTTGTAGCGATGACCCCTACCCTCTTGTTTCGTGTGGCACGGGCAGCCGCACGTGCTCCTGGCTCGACCACGCCAATGACTGGCACGGGAAACTTCGTTTGTGCCAAGCTGAGCCCAGCTGCAGTTGCCGTATTGCAGGCGATCACGATCATCTTCACGCCTTGACCAACAAGCCAGGTGCCGATTTGTTCTACAAAAGAAGCAACCTCGTCAAATGAACGCGGTCCATAAGGGCAATGAAGGGTATCCCCAAAGTAGATGATGTTCTCGTGTGGAAGCGCCTTCATGATCTCGCGTGCAACGGTTAGACCACCGAAACCAGAGTCGAAGACGCCGATCGGTGCATCGTCATAGGACAGATCGCGTTTTCCCACGATCCCTTCTTCTTGCGTCCCGAAGGAACGATAAGGTTCTGTCTGTTTGTCTGGTCGATCGTTCATGATTAAAAAATCTATCGCTTATCAAGTATTATTCATGAACAAGGACCGCTACATTAGTAGTGAGATTATCGTAGAACCACTTTGCGGCTTCTGTTGGAAGATTCACGCAGCCATGTGAACCGTTGCCCTTATAGATCGACCCTCCGAACTTGCCGCGCCAGCTAGCATCGTGCAGACCGATGCTGTTACGAATAAAGGGCATCCAGTAGGTAACGTGCGTTTCGTAATCTTTCGTGCCATCAGCATTGAAGCCCGTTAGTACCTCAGGACTTTTTTTAGCACGAAGATAATACAATCCGGTAGGCGTTGAGCGTCCTTTGCTCACATCGCCCGTAACGCAGTCGGTCACAAAGAGCTCTTCGTCCTTTTCGTTATAGTAGCGCACTTTTTGCTCTGTCAGATCGATATCGACATACGCAGTCCAGTCACGCCCACCAGGTCCGTTATACACATCGGCAGTCTGCTCGCAGGGAATATCGATCGCTTCAAAATTACCTGCAGTAACGTTTCCGATAAGAGTACTCGCAAGGTCTGCTGTATTCACTTTCCAACCATACACTCCCCCACTCACGGTAACGTTCTTGCCGTCAGGACGTTTGAAGGTGCGCTTAGTGCCGATCGTGTTGAGTTCGACACCCTTTTGTTCCGCCCAAGCAGCAACGGCCGCCTGATCAAGGGTTGGCATAAGGGTCTCAGAATCCAACGTAAGCCAAGAAACGAGCAAGTCCTTACCAACCTTGCCTGCAGATACCGAGCCTTCAGCAAGTGTAAGGTCGATTTCGCCGCTGATGAGCGTTTGTGCAGCAGGAAGCGCTTGCTTGAAACGTTCATCGTTTGCAAGAATGGTCGGTTGGATGAAGACTTCATCATTTAGCTGGTATGAAGATTCTAACGAAGCGAGGCATTCATCCACCTTAGAGATGAAAGCTTCCGCATTGATCTGGTTGCCATACACTTCATCTTTTACCACTACGAGATTGATACGCTCATCATAGGCAATGGTCGCATCGGCGCTTGGCGTTGCATCTTTGTTGTAGGTCTCTACAGTGGGTGTGAGAATCTCTACCACCTTATCGTGATCGAAAGAAGCATCGATCACATGGCTCACGTCGTGGTTGCCGAAAACCTCGATAGGCCAAAGCCAGACATTCTGCGCTTCGAATGCATCTGCTTTGAGCTTTTCAGGATCCACAGAAAGGTCGACTTGCTCTGAAGTGATGTCTTGGATGTAATCGTCTCCTGTAATGGTGAGCTTGTACCCTGGCACTTGAGCTTCAACTTCATCAACGAACACAGTATCTGCCTGGTAGGAGATGTCTTCATCGTTGAACCGCGTGTTCGGATAGAAGTGAGACGAAAAGAACAGTGCGCCCACCGCATATACAACAACTAACGAAGCAAGAATGACCAAAAGCGTGATGAGCAGCACTTTCTTCTTGGTGCGCATCTTTTTAGGCTGCTCTTCGGGAGCAGCTGCAACGACCTGATCTTGATTTTCTATTTGAGCAGAAGCTTCAGCGTCTGTCATAGTCGTCAGTCTTTCTTATCAAGTACGTTCAAAAGTGCACGCCACATGCTCTTCCAAACGATGATTACAGGATACGAAGACCTACTTCTTTAAGCTGACGAGCAGTTACCTGATTAGGTGCACCCGTCATAGGATCGGAAGCGGAAGAAGTCTTCGGGAATGCGATCACGTCACGAATAGATTGCTTGCCGGCAAGCAGCATGACCAAGCGATCAAGGCCGAGCGCGATACCGCCATGAGGTGGTGCACCAAGTTCAAGTGCGTGAATGAGATGACCAAACTTCTCTTCAATCTCTTCATCGGTGAGGCCGCATACCTTCAAGATGCGCTTCTGTTCCTCTGCGTTATGGATACGGATCGTACCGCCACCCACTTCAAAGCCATCCATGACCAGGTCATATGAGTAGCTACCGCAAGCGAGTGGATCGGATTCAATCTTGTCGAGATCTTCTTCGAGCACGTGTGTGAACGGATGGTGCTCAGCGCTATATTTGCCTTCGTCTTCGTCGTAGTGGAACATCGGGAAATTGACCACCCAGAGCAGCGCATGGCCCTCGCGTGGGATACCGAGCGCTTCTGCCATGTGAAGGCGAAGTGCTGCAAGCACCGCATTGGCAACTTCATAAGTGTCTGCTGCGAAAAGGACCAGATCGCCTGGTTCAACATCGAGCGCTTCTTTGATGCCAGCAAATTCTTCATCTGAGAAGAACTTGATGATGGGGCTCTTTTCCTTGCCATCGGAAGTGAATGCGATCCATGCCATACCTTTAGCACCATTTGCTTCAGCGATAGAAGCGAGCTTCTCGATCTCGCCACGGCTCCAGTCGCCTGCGCCCTTAGCATTGATCGCTTTCACGATGCCGCCTGACTGCGCAACGCTCGAGAACACCTTGAAACCAGAATCCTTCACGATATCAGTGATATCGACGAGTTCCATGCCGAAACGCGTATCAGGACGATCGCAGCCAAAGCGATCCATGGCTTCACGATACTGCATACGCTGAAGCGGGAATTCATGCTCAACGCCCACGGCCTTGAGTGCTTCAGCGAGCACTTCTTCCATGAGGTTCATGACATCTTCACCTTCGACGAAGCTCATTTCGATGTCTACCTGGGTGAATTCAGGCTGACGATCCGCACGAAGGTCCTCGTCACGGAAGCAGCGTGCGATCTGATAGTAGCGCCCAACGCCACCGATCATGAGCATCTGCTTGAACTGCTGAGGAGACTGCGGCAGGGCATAGAATGTGCCCGGGTTCGGACGCGAAGGAACGATGTAGTCACGTGCGCCTTCTGGAGTAGAATTCGCAAGGATCGGGGTTTCGATCTCGAGGAACCCATGCTCGTTCAGGGCCGAACGCATTGCTTGCGCAACCGCATGGCGCAGAGCGAGCGCCTGATACATCTCGGGGCGGCGCAAGTCAAGATAGCGCCACTTCATACGTGTAGTTTCATCGGTCTCGATGCCGTCTTCGATCGAGAACGGCGGTGTGAGAGATTTATTGAGCACCTGAAGGCCGTTTGCGAGCACCTCGATCTGACCAGTTGCCATATCGGGGTTCTCGGCGCCTTCTTGACGAGCGCGTATCTTGCCTTCGATCTTGATGACCCATTCGCGACCGAGATGCTCGGCTACCGCAAATTCCTCAGGCGTAACGCAATCAGGGTCGATGACCACCTGCGTATAACCATCGCGGTCACGCAGGTCAACGAAGATAAGTCCGCCATGATCGCGATTATGCCAAACCCATCCAGTCAAAACGACTTCTTCGCCAATGTCTTCTTTGCGAAGTTCGCCGCAGGTCTTAGTGTGCATGCTGAACTTGTTGTTAAGTTCGCTCATCGTTTGAATCTCTCCTTGTAGTGTGTTGAATCGAAGGTTGATAATTGCTCTCTATTAAACCAGGCTGTTATGGTAAAGATGTGATGATGTCGCCCAAGGTAGTAGGCTCTTCGGTCAAAGCTGCATTTTGCAAGGCTTCAGTGAATCTTGCAAGATCGAGCGTCGTTTCCTCATGTGCATCCATGTTGCGACACGTGAGTGCGTTTTGCGCAAGCTCATTAGGACCAACCACGAGTACATAGGAGGCTTGCTGCTTTCCTGCTGACTTGAACTGCGCCTTCAGACTCTTACCCAAGTGGTCCATGTCGGAAGCGATACCAGCATCACGCAAGTGCTGCAAAAGCATGAAGACCTGCGGTTTGACCGACGCATCAACACAGGCAACGAAGCACTCGATCGTATGGGATTCAGGGAAAGTGAACCCTTGTGCTTCGAGCGCCAAAATGCAGCGTTCGAAGCCGAGCGCAAAACCGAAGCCAGGCATCGGCTGGGCCCCGATCTCTTCCATGAGCTTGTCATAGCGCCCGCCACCACCGATAGCATTTTGAGCACCCATGCCCTCTTTTACCTGGACCTCGAAGACCGTTCGCGTGTAGTAATCGAGACCGCGCACGAGCGTGGGATCCTCGATGTAGCTGATTCCAGCATCATCGAGATATGCTTTCACCTGAGCGTAATGCGCCTGGCATCCTTCGCAGAGCGCATCAGTGATGAGCGGCGCGTCCTTCATAACCTGAACACAGGCTTCATGCTTGCAATCGAATGCGCGTAAAGGGTTAGTGCGCGCACGAGTGCGGCATTCTTCACAAAGGTCCGCCTCATGATCAATGAGGAACTGCGCAACCGCATCACGATATGCCGGCCTGCATGTTTCGCATCCCATCGAATTGATGAGCAGCGTAAGCTTGCTCGTATCGAGTCCGATCGCCTCATAAAAACGTATGAGCATGATGATCGCTTCAGCATCGATGGAAGGATCTTCCGAACCCAAGCATTCGATACCAACCTGATTGAACTGGCGCTGCCTACCCTTCTGAACGTTCTCAGCGCGGAACATCGGGCCGGCATACATGAGCTTTGCTGGTAGACCACCTGGCGAAACCAGATTATGCTGCGCTACAGCGCGTACCACCGAAGCGGTTCCTTCAGGACGCAAGCTGAAGCGGCTATTGCTCTTCACATGACCGCCGCCAAGCAAGGTCTTGAGGTTTTCGCCGGTGATCGTAGCGAACATCTCTTTAGAAACCACATCGGTTGCTTCGCCGATGCCGCGCACGAAAAGCTCGGTCTGCTCGAAGATGGGCGTCTCGATCGGCTCATAGCCATAGCGCGAGAACACCGCAGAAGCACTGCGCTTGAAATAATCCCATATGCGTGCCTGCTGAGGAAGCAGATCGGTCGTGCCTTTAGGGGCTTGAAGTGCCATAAGAACCTGCCTGTTTAACCGAGATGCGCGACCACAAGATCGCCCATAGCCTGCGTGCCTACGATCTTGTCGGCAGGGGTCTCATCGTTGGCGATATCGCCAGTACGCCATCCTTCATCGAGCACCGCGTTCACCGCTGAAACGATCGAATCAGCTGCTTCGTTCATATTGAAGGTGTAGCGCAGCATCATCTCGACCGAAAGAATCTGTGCGAGCGGGTTAGCAATGCCTTTGCCCGCGATGTCGGGCGCACTGCCATGACTCGGTTCGTAGAGTGCCGTACCATCGCCGAGCGAAGCAGAGGCGAGCATGCCAAGTGAGCCAGTGAGCATCGAAGCCTCATCGGAAAGAATGTCGCCGAACATGTTCTCCGTTACCACAACATCGAATTGCTTCGGATCATTGATCAGCTGCATGGCAGCATTATCCACGAGCATATCGATAAGTTCGACATCGGGATATTCCTCGGCGATACGGTGCGTGATCTCGCGCCACATGCGTGAGGTTTCAAGCACGTTCGCTTTGTCGATCGAATGGACACGACCGCGGCGTTTACGTGCGGTTTCGAATGCATGGCGAACGATACGCTCGATCTCGTATTCGGAGTACATGAGCGTGTCATAAGCCTGCTGGCCTACAGTACCATTCGCACCCGCACCAGCAACATCATACGTGCGTTCGCGTTCACCAAAATAGAGACCACCCGTGAGCTCTCGTACGATCACGCAATCAACACCATCGATAACGGAAGGCTTGAGCGTCGAAGCATCTGCCAGCGCATTGAAGATCACGACTGGACGAAGATTCGCATAAAGGCCCAGACCTTTTCGTATGGCGAGCAATCCCTGTTCAGGACGTGGTTTGCTGGGATCGGTAGTATCCCACTTCGGGCCGCCAACTGCAGCAAGTAACACTGCATCGGAGCCAGAAGCAATGGCGAGCGTGGCTTCAGGAAGCGCGCTGCCTGTTTCGTCGATCGCGCGTCCTCCAATGAGGGCTTCAGTGTATTCGAACGATATGCCGTATTTCGCTGCGATCGCATCGAGAACCTTTACGCCTTCAGCGATGATCTCGGGGCCGATGCCATCGCCGGGTAAAAGACAGATCTTGTACGTTTGAGCCATGCTACTCCCCTACTCTTTGCCCATAACACTGCGCGTGCGATTGATAAGCCCACCTTGTTCGATGATATCGGCGATAAAGGGAGGGAACGGCTGTGCAGTGAACACCTGACCAGTGGTTTCGTCGGTGATCGTGCCCGTTTCCGTTTCAACCGAAACAACGTGACCGTCTTCGATCGCGTCGACTGCTTCAGGGCATTCAAGAATTGCAAGCCCGGTATTGATCGAATTACGATAGAAGATGCGTGCGAAGCTCTTCGCGATGACCGCATCAACACCTGCAGCCTTGATGGCAATAGGTGCATGCTCACGTGAAGAACCGCAACCGAAGTTCTCTTCAGCAACGATGATATCGCCCGGATTCATCTTTTCGACAAAGGTTGCATCCAGATCTTCTAGACAGTGCTTAGCGAGTTCGGCAGGGTCGGATGTGTTGAGATAACGTGCAGGGATGATGACATCTGTATCAATGTCTCTTCCGTAGCGATGTACCGTACCTTTATAGTTCATGAATTGCTCCTAATCTATATCTTCAGGCAGACCGATGTGACCGAGCACCGCACTTGCAGCAGCAACTGCAGGCGAAGAGAGATATACCTCGCTCGTAGGATCGCCCATGCGGCCAACGAAATTTCGATTGGTGGTAGCGATCGCGCGCTCCCCTGCTGCCAAGATGCCCATATAACCACCAAGGCATGGACCGCACGTAGGGGTCGAAACCGCACAGTTCGCATCAAGGAAGATATCCATGAGGCCTTCTTCGATGCACTGGCGATACACCTGCTGCGTTGCTGGAATGATAATGCAACGTACAAAAGGATGAACCTTGCGACCCTTGAGCACTGCAGCAGCCTGGCGCATATCTTCGATGCGTCCGTTAGTGCATGAGCCGATGACCGCCTGATCGATCTTCACATCGCGCGCTTCGCTGACGGGACGCGTGTTGGAAGGAAGATGAGGGAAAGCAACGGTGGGAACAATGTCTTCTGCCTTGATGTCGATCACGCGCGCATAAACCGCATCGGGATCGGAACGATACTCGGTGAAGGGTCGTTCAGCGCGTTCGTTCAGGTATTCACGCGTAACGTCGTCAACTGGGATGAGGCCCGCTTTGCCACCTGCTTCGATGGCCATATTCGAAATGGAAAGACGCTCGTCCATGTTCAGGCTCTCGATCGCAGAACCGCGGAACTCCATCGCCTGATAGAGCGCACCATCTACGCCGATAAGACCAATGATGTGCAAGATGATATCTTTGCCGGTCACGCCAGGATTGAGCGTGCCCTCTATGTTGAAAAGAATCGATTCAGGAACCTTGAACCAAGCCTTGCCAGTTGCAAGGCCTACACCCGCATCAGTCGAGCCAACGCCGGTAGAGAACGCACCGAGCGCGCCATACGTGCAGGTATGGCTATCGGCACCAATGATCAGATCGCCCGCACCAACAACACCCTGTTCGGGCAAGAGCGCATGCTCAACGCCCATGCAGCCTACTTCGTAATAATGCGTGATGCCTTGTTCGTGCGCAAAATCACGTACGATCTTTGCCTGCTCGGCGCTTTTGATGTCTTTGTTGGGGGTGTAGTGATCGGGAACGAGCGCGATCTTCGTGGGATCGAAAACGCTATCAACCCCGATCTTCTTGAATTCTTGGATAGCGATCGGCGCAGTGATGTCGTTTGCTAACACTAGATCCAAGTCGCATTCGATAAGCTGCCCGGGAACGACCTCATCGAGGCCAGCATGGGCGGCAAGAATCTTTTCAGCCATGGTCATTGGACGTGCCATATGCGCTCCTTTTCTTGCGGTAGTTTCTGTGCAAATGGAAAACTAAATCAGTATAGCGCAAGTGCTATACAAGAGCGCTTTCAAGTGCACCAAAGGAGCAAAATCAGGCGTTATCTTTCAGAGCAGTCTTGATGTCCGTTTTGAGCTTCGCTTGGGTGGGCTTTTCATCGTGCGCATCAACCTCGTGAGACGTTTCGCATACTTCAGGTCCTACTTCGGCCGGTGGTTCCAAGAGCTTCGTTTCTTCAGAGGTTCCTTCGGAAGGATCTGACGTGGACTCTTCGATCTTCTTAAGATGGGTGCCTTCATTCAAGGCTTGCTTCTTGCGCTCTGAGCGCTCCTTGATCCGATCACGAGAAAGTGGCTCAGAGAAGGCATCGCGCTTCCAAAAGAGCCATAATCCCAGCAGCGCCATAGGAATCGCAACCTTAACAGTCTCCTGGAAGACGAACTCGAAACCAGCGAGTAAGAAGATGAGCGAGATGGCAAACACCCAGGCAAGCCTGAAGCGGAAGACAAGGCCAACACCAAGAATGAGCAGAATGATGCTCGTAAGAATAAGTAGCGGCCCGCCAACTACATTCGAGATATTGATCCACTGTGTGAGCAAGCTGTAAGTTTCTGCCACATTCGGCATGAAGGTCATGATGAGGTTCACTGCCGCGCAGATGATCACAAGCGTACCAGCGATCCAGCCGATATCCTTGCGCTTACCTTCGGTGGTGGCGTCTTTCTTCGTCTTGAAGAAACCTGACTGCGAAAGAAGCACAGCACCGATGCAGAAAGGAATCCAGAACATGATACCGCGGTACACCAATGCAATAGCCGTTGCAACCGAAAGCGAGCAACCAGCACTGGTGAGAATGGCTGCAATAGCTGCTTCGACCACGCCAACACCTTGCGGTGTGGGGCTTAAGATAACTGCGATAGCTGCCACGGAGAACGCTGCAACAAGGGCTGCCACATTATCGAACCCGAACGATACGCCGATGGCAATCAAGCACGCCATGTTCAACAGCGCAGAAGCAGCAGCATAGAAGACCGTGATGATGGCGCCCTTAGGGTTATGCGCGAGCACGAGTGCTGAATTAATGAACGACTGCGCCGTAGCCTTTCCCCAGTTCTTAGGAAGATGGCGCTTTGCTATGCCGATCACCTTATTGATCGCGTTCTCGACTATGCGGAACACTTTCACAAGCCAACCAGGTTTGTAGAAACCGAGCAAGAAAAAGCTCACCAGCACGAGCAAGGTACCTGCAAGAAGAAGCCCGCCTATCAAGAAGACCGCATTCATCGTACCCGAGATGAGCATTGTGGTGAACCCGATGATCGAGATGATGAAGACTGCTGCGAAATACCCGATCTGCGAAAGGATCGCACCACTCGTGGAAGTGCCTATATCAAGACCCTTGCGGTGAGCATCATCGATGATAAATGCAACACCGGTCGCACCTGAGAACAAACAAAAGGTGTTGATGAACACAAGAGAGAAAATGAGCACGATATTGTGCCAAAGTCCCGTCTTCTGACCAACGGCACCGAAGGCTTCATTGTATGACATAGCCTGCACTACATGGCGAGCGATCATGATGATACAAGCGATGACGAGCGGAATAAGCGCACCACCTTGCATCGCATCGATGATGCTCATAATGTAACTGAGATTAGCGCAAAGAAAACATGCAGCAACGATAACAAGAAGTATGATTATCGCTTTTTTCATGGTGCCTTCGCTTCGTTTTAAATACCATTTCAGACTGCAAGCGCATAACGCCTGAAGCGCTTGCCGTTCTTGTCGCCTCTATTTTACACGACCTTGCTTTTTATTATGGAGGTCTTGCGAAGCGAGCCTTTGCAAAGAGGCGTTTTGCCATAAGAGTGTTACCCCAGAGCAAACTCATGAGCCGGTAACGTATTTGTAGAAACGAGCTGGAGAAAACCTCCAGCAGGTCTTTCGTCTTGATTATCCGATATAGTGAAGAGTATGAAAAAGTCTGAAGCACTTAACATATTAGGGCTGCAAGACGATGCGAGCGATGATGACATCAAGAAGGCTCATCGCAAGCTCGTCATCGAGAACCACCCCGACAAATTCGGTGCGAACGAAGCAGCCCGCGCGAAAGCAGAAGAGAAGACCAAGCTCATCAATGAAGCGCGCGATGTGCTTCTCTCGCGCAAATGGACGCCTGAATACTCCACTGCAGGAACCCCCTATGGGGCGCCTTTCACCTATCAGCCCTATACACACCCCAGCGGAAACGACCAGAGTCCGCAAGGCGATAATCCCTTTGCTGGTTGGCCCTTCTCGGGAGTTGATTTCGTGTGGACCACCTGGGATGCTCAGGGCAACCCCCATACCTATCGCTCGAACAGCGAAGAGGGTTCGCCTGCGGGAAACCCCTTTGGTGGGAATCGCGCCGATAACCCCTTCAGTACTTCGAATCCTTTCACCGGCTCGATCCCCTTTGACTTCTCCCCTTTCGGGCAAACGCGCACGCCCGAACAAATGCTCGATGAAGAGAAGAGATCGCTTCGCAGCGATCTTGAGGTCTTTGCGGTGAAGATCGCTATCCTTGCAGCGTGTATCCTTTTCTCGGTGCCTGCATTGGGATGCTATCTCTATTTCATTATCTCGATCGCACAAGGTGTCTACAAGCGGCTTGGCATCTTCAGCAGCTTCTTGGTGCTGCCGTTGCTCTTGCTTGCGTTCGTCTTCATGCCCGTTGCCAATGGGCCGGTTGGGATCATCCTCATTGCTTTCGTAGCTATTGCATTCGGCTTCGATATCAAGAACTTCGTCGATCATGGGCGCCATATCGGCACGCTCAAACAGAAAGTCTCCCACCACTCTGAAAACGAGTGATGAGAGACTCTGAATGCTATTGAGTATTAAGCTAAGCAGGTCCTAGGCATTCTTGGCTACTCGCGCCTTTTAGTGGCGGAAGTGGCGATGGCCCGTGAATACCATGGCAATGCCATGTTCATTGGCTGCTTCGATCACTTCTTCATCACGAATCGAACCACCTGGCTGGATGATAGCAGTAACGCCTGCCTCAGCGAGCGTATCGAGTCCATCGCGGAACGGGAAGAATGCATCGGATGCTGCAACGGCGCCTTTCGCCTTCTCACCAGCTTGCTCGACAGCAATGCGTGCTGAATTCACGCGGTTCGGCTGGCCGCCGCCTACGCCAACATTCACTTCATCCTTAGCAATGAGGATCGCGTTCGACTTGACCGACTTCACGGCTTTCCAGGCGAAGACGAGATCCTTCATCTCCTCTTCAGTGGGAACGCGCTTCGTAGCCACCGTGAAAGTATCGGCCTCTTCAGCAACTGCATCGGATTCTTGGCAGAGCAAGCCGCCCTCAACTGAGCGATATTCAACAGTTTGACCTGCGGGGTTCACGCCGCCAGTCTGCAGTAAACGCGTGTTGGGCTTGGCAGTGTACATATCGATCGCATCGAGCGAGAATTCAGGAGCGATGATAGCTTCAACGAACTGCTTGTTATCGAAGATCTTGACGACCACTTCGGCATTGATCGGACGATTGAAAGCGATAACGCCGCCATAAGCCGATATCGGATCTGCCTTGTGAGCGCGAACATAGGCAGAGACCACATCGGTATCGACCGCAACACCGCACGGGGTAAGGTGCTTGACGATCACGCAAGCAGGCTCATCGTATTCACGAACTGCCGTCCATGCTGCATCAAGATCGAGGTAGTTGTTATAAGAGAGCTCTTTGCCCTGCAGCTGCTTCGCATACGCCAAGCTCGTTGCTGCATTCGGGTAATCGACCACACGGAAGAATGCTGCGCTCTGGTGCGGGTTCTCACCATAGCGCAGATCTTGCGTTTTCGAGAGGTTCAGCGATCTCATCTCAGGGAATATGACTGCCGGGTTGATCTCTTGCGTGAGCCAAGCAGCGATAGCGCCATCGTATTGCGCGGTGGTGTTGAACACATCGAACGCGAATTTAAGGCGCGTTTCATAGGTAGTCGCGCCATTGTGAGCACGCATCTCTTCGAGCACTGCATCGTAGGAGCTGGGATCCGTGACCACTGCAACCGACGCAAAATTCTTCGCCGCACTGCGCAACATCGAAGGACCTCCGATGTCGATATTCTCGATGCATTCAGCGAAATCGGCGCCACTTGCGACCGTTTTCTGGAATTCATAGAGATTCACCACGACCATGTCGATCATTTCGATGCCATGCTCTTTCGCTTCGTTCATGTGGCTCTCAAGATCACGACGAGCGAGTAAGCCACCATGTACACGTGGGTGCAACGTCTTCACGCGGCCATCCATCATCTCAGGGAACTCCGTGACTGCATCGATCGACGTGACGGGAATGCCAGCTTCTTCGAGCACACGTGCCGTACCACCAGTCGAGATGATCTCAACACCGAATTCTTTCACGAGAGCTGAAGCGAATTCAGCGATACCAGTTTTGTCGGTGACCGAGAGCAATGCGCGTTTGATGATTGGATCTGCCATGAATAACTCCTTAGAATCTTTTGGAATGCTGATTATCTTACGATGTGAACTGTGCGATTCGGGCGTACTTCAACACGTCCTTCTGAAATAAGCTGAACAACTTCAGGAAGTATCACATGCTCTACTTCATGGATGCGCTCTTCTAGGGTTTCGAGCGTATCTTCCTCTTCGATGTTCACCGCACGCTGTGCGATGATCGGGCCGCGATCGTATTCCTCGTTGGCGAAGTGAACGGTAACGCCCGTAACCTTCACACCTGATTCAAACGCATCGCGTATCGCATGCGCACCTACGAACGAAGGCAGCAATGCTGGGTGAAGATTGACGATACGATCAGGGAATGCATGCAGGATCTCTTCGGTCACCTTGCGCATGTAGCCAGCCATGACCACGTACTGCGCACCTGCACGCTGAAGTTCTTCAGCGATGAGCGCATTGGCAACGCGCGCGTTCTCATACACGCTAGGGTTGAGCGAAAGCGTCTGTATGCCTGCTTTCTGTGCGCGCAGAAGTCCTTTCGCTTCAGGCTTCGAAGAGATGACCATCACGATCTCTGCATTAAGCGTGCCTTCATCGATCGCATCGATGAGGGCTTGGAGATTGGTGCCACTTCCGCTGATGAGAACACCTATCTTGAGCGGCTTGGTTCCAGCGGGTTGCAGATCTTCACTCATGTGTTCTCCTTCATAGAATGAAAACGTTCAAAGAAACCGATAGATACGCTAGCCTTCTTCAACCTCTTCGTCTTCGGAATATGCAGCGAACAGCTCTTCTTCGTTGAGATAGACCACTTTACCTACACCAGGTACGACCTGACCAACAATGTAGACTTCTTCGCCTGCATCAGCCAACAACTGTGCGACCTCGTCTGCTTTCTGAGGCGCAACAGCAAGGATCATGCCGAGGCCCATATTGAAGGTCTTGAGCGCTTCGGTTTCATTCAAGTGTGCCGCGCGGCAAACCCAAGGCAGGATCGGAACCATGTTCCAACTACCCACCTGAATCTCTGCGTCGAGCGTAGAAGGAAGTGCGCGGTTGAGGTTTTCCGTAATGCCACCACCCGTGATGTGTGCAAGCGAATGGATAGCGCCTGGACACTGCAGGAGCACGGAACGGATGGATTTCACATAGATGCGCGTTGGTTCGAGCAACGCATCGAGCACGCTGTCTCCTTCAAGCTCATCACGCGCAATGGTGAGCTCGTAGAGCGTCTTTCCTTCTGTGCAGACCTTGCGTGCGAGCGAATAACCATTCGAATGGAGTCCAGAAGATGCAAGCCCGATCAGCACATCGCCATCTTGGACGCGCGCAGGTCCGATCATGGCAGGTCGATCGACGATGCCCACGGTAAAGCCCGAAAGGTCATACTCGTTAGGATCCATAACGCCAGGATGCTCGGCCATTTCGCCACCTATAAGCGCACAGCCCGCCATTTCACAACCATCCGCAATGCCAGAAACAATCTCGGAAACCGCTTCGCTCTTAAGCTTTCCTACTGCGATATAGTCAAGGAAGAAGAGCGGTTCAGCGCCCGTGGCAAGAATATCGTTCACACACATGGCAACCAGATCGATGCCGACCGTATTATGCTTGTTCGCAAGCTTTGCCAGCTGAGTCTTCGTACCCACACCATCGGTGCCTGAAACGAGCAGCGGATCAGCCATCTGCTTGGCTGCAGCAATGGAGAAAAGCCCGCCGAAGCCACCAATATCTCCCACTACTTCATTGCGATACGTACGGTGAACAGCGTCTTTGATCGCATCGACCGCACGTGCACCTTCAGCGGTATCGACTCCGGCATCAGCATAGGTAGTTCCCCCACCCTGCTTCGTCCAGCTTGGCCATTTTGTTTCACCATCGGTGATCGCAACTTGAATACGGTCTGTCATATCCGTCCTTGTCTTTAGCGAGCATTGATCAAAACATATGTACTTTATTGTAGAGCATTACTCATCGGTTCCAAAGGTAACCGACTGATCTTTACCAAGTCCCGTTATCGCATCCGGGTCGTATGGAACAAACGGATCATTGGGCACGGTCGTAGCGACCACCGTTGCGAAAAGCAGATCGCGTCCATCGTTGCGCGTATATTCGCAGGTGCAAAGCGCAAATGACTGCCTGATCATATCAGCCGTAAAAACATCGCCTTCTTGGTTGACCATGCTGCGATTGAGCATCTTCTGGATGTAGTCTTGATACGTCTCATCGGAAGCGAACTGGGTGACAACGATCGGTTCAGAGCCATTTGTCTTCAAGAGCGAGAAGGTTTTTGCATAGTAATTTCCCTCAGGAGTGAGGATATAGATATCACGATGTTTGTTGAATTCCTTGTCGTTTTCCCAGTCGGTAAGCGCTGCGAACATCGATCCATCACGCATATGATGCCCATACAAGAAGGTATTGCGATCGGTGAAATCAGATGCATTCTTCACGTCGATGAAGATGGTTCCAGCACTTGAGAACCAACCATCGGAACCATCGAAGGCGGTATCCAAGTACTTCGAATTATCCGGCCCCTGCACCACGGGATAGTTTATCTTGCTATCGGGAATATAGATCCAACCTACGATATCGGGGTTGATCTTGCGCAGTGCGTCCCAGTCTGCCCTCAGATCGGAGAGCTTCACTACATTCGGGTCTTCTTCAACCTCGACATAGGTTTCAAGCTCCTGGTAGGCGTTCTGCTGAGACCAATAACGAAAAACGAGCACGCCAGCAGCAACGAGCGCAATAACGAGCAACACGATCGCGATGATAAGCGCTGTCTTCTTACGCTTAGGTTGCGGTTGCGTTTTTGTGGTATCGTTCTTCGATTTGGACATAGAACAGCCGATCCTCTCTCCTCTTCACAGCGAAAGATTGCGTCACTTGAATTCCTTCAAGCGCTCCTCTAGTGCCTGGTTGATGGTCTTGAGCGCTTTAACGCGCGCATAGAGCTTGTCATCGCTCTCAAGGATAATCCACGGCGCTTCGGGAGTCGAGGTAAGACGGAACATATCCTGAATGGCTGCATAATATTCTGGATAGCGATCACGATTACGCCAGTCTTCAGCGGTGATCTTCCACTGCTTGTCGGGATTGTTCTCACGTGCTTCAAAACGCTCAAGCTGCGTTTCAGGGGAAATATCAACCCAGAATTTGAGTAAGATCGCACCCCATTCAACCATGGAACGTTCGAATTCGTTGATCTCATCGTAAGCGCGTGCCCACTGTGAAGGACTCGCAAATCCTTCAACACGCTCGACGAGCACACGCCCATACCAGCTACGGTCGTAGATGCCTACGTGACCTGCTTTCGGCAGGCGTGTCCAATAGCGCCAAAGGAACGGATGGGCAAGCTCGATCTTCGTAGGAGCAGGCGATGTGAAGATGGTGCAGGAGCGAGCATCGAGCGCTTGCGCTACGCGCTTGATGCTTCCGCCCTTGCCTGCGGCATCCCATCCTTCGTACATGATCATCATGGGGACGCGATGGATATACATCTGGAGTTCGAGCTTGTTCAGTATCTTCTGCTGTTCTTTGAGCTCGCGCTTGTAGTCTTCGCGACTCAAAGAAAGGGAATGATTGACTTCTTCAAGGCGTGGGTAGTTAGGCTGGAT
>UQNZ01000002.1 GCA_900542525.1 uncultured Eggerthella sp. | reverse complement strand
AGCCACGATACCCGCTGCCGTATCAAGATCGCTCGTTCCTTCGAGTTCCCCTTCATCGTTAAGCGCATAGATGGACATAGCGCCATCGGATGCTTCTTCAACTTCAGACTGTGCGCGAAGGGTCATACCCGTGTCTTGTTGCGCTTCGAATGCGCAGTTGGCACCTTCTTTGGCAAGATCGATCGAGTAAGTCTTCTGCTCGCCTGACGCTGTCGTTGCCTGCGCCACCATCGAAAGCAGTTGATAGGTGCCTGCGCCTTCAGTCTGAAGCGTGAACAGCGCAGCAGAATCCACGCATTTTTCTACAGAAAGCTCGTGTTGCACGCCGCTAGGATCTTGGTAGGTAAGCACCGCAGAAGCAACCGTGATCGCATCATTGTCGATAGCAATAGCCACCTTTTGCGGGGCACCTGCGATAAGATCGGCTTCTTCGAAATAGACGAACCCGAGCGCTTGAGGCTCAGCTTTACTGCTCGTTTGGTCAACGGCAGCAGTTTGCTCTACAGCCTCACTGCCACTCTTTGCGTTTTCGATCTCATCGGCATATGCAGAATGTGCAAGTGCCGGCATAAGAGAGACAATGAGAACAACCGAAAGAAATACTTGAAATACTTGCCTGCTCAATGATCTGCTTGTGCTCTTCAAAACCTTCCCTCTTTCGTAATCTGCTTTGCGTTACAACTACTCATACGTTTGCTTTTTCGCTCGAACATTATAAAAGGGCTCTTCCGCCATTAAGAAGAAGTTAAGCAAAGAAACCGTTCGGCGGCATCACCTTGTCTTATCCCATTTGCCGCTTGAATTCACATGGTAATTGCCGATCCAAGTGTTCGTAGCCATTGCGCCATCAGAACCTACATAGTAGTTGCCGACCCATTTGCTCTTTTGCATGACGCCAGAACCATTGAAGTAATACCATACGCCATCAGCTCGCGCCCAACCCGTGATCATCGCGCCTGATGAAGGTCGCAAAAGATACGTTTTACCGCCAACATCGAGCCAACCGGTCCTCATGGCGCCATTCGAAGGATTGAGGTAATACCACTTGCCTCCCACCTTCTGCCAGCCAGTCTTCATCGCGCCCGAAGAAGCGTAATAATGCCAGCCAGAAGACTCGTTATTCCAGCCGATCTTCATCGCGCCCGAAGAAGGATTCAGATAGTAAGTTGCGCTGCCGATGGTCTTCTTGCCAGTTTGCATGACACCATCGCTTCCAAGGTAGTACCAAGTTCCCTTGGCCTTCTGCCAGCCTGTTCGCATGGCTCCGTCGCCCGCAAAGTAGCGCCACTTGCCATCAAGCCGCTGCCAATTCGTGTGCATATAGCCCTTGGCATCGAAGTGATATTTCTTTCCCTTGATGGACACCCATTCGTTGGTCGGCCAAGACTTCTTTTGAGACGCTTTCGAACGCGAATCGTAAGCGAACCACCATTTGCTGCCCGACTTCTTCCAGGCGCCCGTTACCGTGGGAGCCTTTGCAGGAGTCTGGGCTGCTGAGCTCCCTGGATTGCCTGCGTTATTGCTACCACTCCCGTTCGATGAGCTTCCAGAGTCGGTACCACCTGAGGTGTTCCCCGAGCTTCCACCTGAAGACCCGCCCGTATTGCCAGAATTGTTGCCGGTATTCCCCGTGTTGCTTCCTTGGTTACCGCCCGTGTTGCCAGTGTCACCGGTGCCACCCGTGTTGCCGGAGTCTCCACCAGTATTGCCAGAATCGCCGGTGTTGCCGCTATCCCCAGTATCACCCGTATCGCCCGAACCATCTGATTTGTACGTAACGCTGAAGCAGAGCTTGCTGTTGGAATAGTTCGCGCTCAACTGAATCCCATTGCCCCAATCATGTGCTTCAAGCTGATGGGCAACCAGGCCGTAGATCACATTCTTATAATCATCGGGCCAACTGTCCTTCACTGCGTCAAGTTCGAATGAGGTCTCCTTGTTGGCAAGGTGAGCCGACACACTATACGCTCCACTTTCGCCATAATAAGGATCAACATACTGCCCGACCTTGCCCGACTTGATGAAATAGTTATCAGCAAATGAAGAAGCATCAAATTGAGCTCTGTTGGGATAACTAACCAGGTATTGCCCATCCCAGTTTTTGTGCACCGTCTGCATGATGCTAGAAGGTAACGCAAAATAAAGATGACGCACATCAGGATAAAAATCACTCAACGACGGGCTATCGTTCCACGTGGTATCAACGTTGTACCAATTCCCATTGATCAGGACGCCCGTCCACACGTGATCATCTCCAGCACTATCAACCCGTCTAGTCTGAATCCCAACTTTATTCAGGAGCATGACATACGCTTCGTGATATGCCTCGCACGTTCCGACCCCTTTGCCAAAAACGCTTTCGGCACCACTGCTAATACCTTCGGAATCATAGGTAGTATTGTCGATAATCCAATCGTTGAGCCACAGTGCTTTGGCGTATTCATCATCCCCGCACGCCTGCTGACACTGCGCGGCGATCTCGTTAACGCGCGACTCTATCGTGGAAAAATCGCCCGTCTCGGGCACCGTAAATACGGCCCTGAAACGAGCAGGATCTTCGAACTTCAACGTGCCATCCTCGTTGGGAGTATATTCGTTTACTTGGATGCTCAGTTCATACGTGCCCGCAGAAGAGATCTCTAACTCGAACGTCCCATTGTCTCTAAAAGAGAAATACGGCCCTTGTGATGTGTCTACAACCGAAGATAAACCACTTGGCGTTCTGATCTCAAACGAAAAAAGCTTGTATTTGAGCGCTTTGGTATTGTTCGAAACGTTGATCGTGAAGGCTGTTTTCTCGCCCTTTTTGAAATTGTCATCGTAGGTCACGGTAGCGGTGAGCGGACCCGTGTAGGTATTGCTGATCGACGCTTTAACGGTAACTTGGCGCGTGCCAGTTTCTTCAGTTTGCAGGGCGAAGGCATGCGCAGGAACGAGCACGATCAGCGCACAAAACAGAGCTGCCACGAGCGCAGCTTTAACCGTGAAGCAAGTTTGCTCTTTAATCTTCTGCATAACTGCCATCCTTCGTCTTCATCGGGTGCGACTAGGCATCTTTGCTCTCGCTTCGACCCTTGTCGCTCCAGGTCAACCTCTTATCGAGTGGCGTCCCATTTGCCACTCGCGTTCACATGATACTTGCCGATCCAGGTGCTTGTAGCCATCACACCATCAGGTTTAACGTAATAGTTGCCGATCCATTTGTTCTTCTGCATGGCACCAGAACCATTGAAGTAATACCACTTGTTAGAAACCATCCGCCAGCCGGTGAGCATCGCTCCTGAGCTATTGGAGCAGTAACGGGATGTGCCCACATCATAGAATCCGGTCTTCATAACACCGCTCGAAGAATCGAGATAGTACCATTTGCCACCAGTCTTGACCCAGCCTTTGGCCATCGCGCCTGATGAGGCGTAGTAACGCCAGCCCTCTACCTCATGATTCCAACCGGTCTTCATGGCACCAGATCTAGAATCGAGAAGGTAAGCCTTGCCCCCGATGGTCTTCTTGCCAGTTTGCATGACACCATCGCTTCCAAGGTAGTACCAAGTTCCCTTAACCTTCTGCCAGCCTGTTCGCATGGCTCCGTCACCCGCGAAGTAGTACCACTTGCTATTGAGCTGTCGCCAATTCGCAGACATATAACCCTTGCTATCGAAGTAATAACGCTTGCCTTTGATCGACACCCATTCATTGGCTGGCCAGGATTTACTGTTCTGAGCAGCTTTGGTCTTGGCATCGTAGGAGAACCACCATTTGCCGCCCGACTTCTTCCAGGCGCCCGTTACAGCTGGAGCGTTCGTGGGGGTTTGAGCAGGAGTTGTAGCAGAGCCAGAATTGCCCGTGTTTCCTGAACCTCCCGTGTTGCCACCCGTTGTTCCTGACGTTCCGCCAGCGTTGCCGGTAGTGCTTCCTTGGTTGCCACCTGTGTTACCAGCGCTCCCCGTATTGCCCGTGTTGCCAGAGTCTCCCCCTTGATCGCCTCCTTGCGATCGGACGATACTGAAGGCTATCTCTCTCGTGCCGGCATAATTACCCTTGCCTTTAACGACCAACTTGTAATCACCCTCTGCACGAGGCTGAACGACTGCGCCATCGAGCGTGCGGTATTCGATGGTGTAATCAACGTTGTTTTGCAGCACTTTTCCATTGAACGCAACGCTCACGCCACTATGCGTTTGCGCAGCACCAGTATAGGAAAGATCCCGCACGCCGCTGATCGCAGTATTCAAGGAGGTGAAGTACACAGGAGCGATTCTGAACCTCACTATCTTGAATCGCGTTGCCGCGCTGTTCGGGGCAGGTGAGATGATAATCGTTCCATATCCCGCTGCGATATTGTTTCCGTATTGCAGTTCATAGTCCTGCCCCAAAACGAGCAGGCGACCATCACTTGAATAGACCGCAGGAACGGGCGTGATCGCTTCACCGGTGAATGTCCTTTCAGACACGTTGTTCACCGTTACCGTAGAGAGATCGATGACCGGAGCGGCATCGCCCGTGCGCACTTGCTTCTCAATCGTTCTGCTCGAAACCCGCTTATGCGTTGCCCTGAGCGTTGCGTATCCAGAACCCTTTACCTCAAGTGCACCAGAATCTGCATCGACCGCAAGCACCGTGGGGTTATCAGAAGTCCAAGTCCATTCTGAAGGATCCATCGCCTCGCCGCTCGCATCGCGCAGATCGATAACTGCCCCTTCACTCACTTCTTCATTCTTGATCTCGGCGCTCAGAACTTGCAACGCATGGTAAGCGTCCACTTCACCATATCCCGTTTCCCTATCCCAGCCTTCCGCGCCAATATCAGTTGCCGTTTGCTCAAGGATATCGCGTGCCTCTTGCGCGCTTAAGCTTGGATCGTACGCGAAGAGCAGCGCAGCAACGCCTGCAACAGCCGGCGAAGCCATGGATGTACCGCTCTTGTAGCCATATGACAGCGAATCACTGTTGTTCAGTGTGCTGTAGATCGCCGTTCCTGGAGCAGAGATATTCTTTGCTGTGCTCGATTCGCCATTGTAGTTCGACCCACTTGAGCGCTCGACATGCATCGTACCCGAGGAATCGTTCGGAGTGCCTGCATCGTCCTTCAAAAGGTTGATCACGGTCAAGCAGTCCTCATAATCACCAGGGATGCAATCATAGGGCGGGATGCTGTTGCCCTCTTGATTCCCCGCTGCACAAACTGTAAGAATGCCAGCATTCTTGGCTTTCGTGATGTTCTTGTACATGATGTTGTCAGGCTTGACCGTCGCTTCGCCGCCTACGCTCATGTTCACAACACGCACGTTATACTTTTGAGCGATCGTTTGCGAGCCATCACTCGACAAGAGCCAGGTGTATGCCTGAGCAAGGGTCGCCGTGCTGAAATTCCTCGTCTCTCCTTCGCTCGCCTTGACGATCACAAGGCCCGCATCGTAAGAAGTTCCCGCCACGCCTTTTCCATTGTTCGCATCAGCAGCAACAATCCCCGCAACGTGTGTGCCATGCCCATCAGCATCGGTAATCTGGTCGATTCCTATTTGCCCCGTATCAGAATTGTAGGTTGCACGGATATTCCCTTGCAGATCCTCATGCGTATAGAGACAGCCCGTGTCCACGACCGCAACAGAAACGCTTGGCGAAGTTGCATTGTCTTCCTTGCCCTTGACGATCTTCCATGCTTGATAGAGATTCATGGACTGGAGCATCCATTGACTCGAAGCCCCAGGGTCGTTGACGCTGATCGCATTTGAAGCACCGCTTGTGCTGCTTTGGGATGCGAACGTCGCGTCGTCCACTTCGACGGCGCTTTCAGAAGTTGTCGCAGAATCAGGATCACCCGTGAAGAGCTGAGCTACCGCATCAAGATCGTTCAGGGGGGTTGAAGCATCCTGGGCAGAAGCGCCCTGGTCGATCGCGCCTTGCTCGTTGGCAGCAAACGTCTGACCAGCAGTCTCCACAAGGTCTTCACTTGAATGAGACTGCTCGTTAGTAATCGCTCCCGCCACGGAAGCATCAGGAGCATCTTCAAGAGGATGGTAGACGTAGTTTGGTTGAGCCTGAAGTCCTTGTTTTTCGAGTGATTCGATCGCCTGCTTCATAGAAGTGCCGCTCTCGATCTCAACCCGTACGAAACCTGCTGAAACATCCTGATTTGAAACATCTTGTGCGGGAACGAATTCGCTTTCGGCAAGCAAATTGCTTACTTGATCACGCTCCTGCTCATTGTCGACCAGAACGAGCACGGTGTCTTTCTCATAATCACCAAGATCGGGATCGTTCTCGATTTCAAGGGGTTTGGTCTGGTCTTTCTTGAACGTGCTCACTTCAGCGACAGAATCATCAAGGTTCGTTGCAGAAGGGCGCTCGGTAGTTCCTGAAGAGTTATTTTGGGTGTACTGAGCAAAGATGCCCGTACCGACAGCTAGAACAAAAGCTGCCACCAGGCACATCGAAACAAAAACGCCTCGAGAGAGACGTGTTCTAGGTTTACGCTTTTTCTCGCTCACTGAACGCTCCTTATCCTAGGTAAAAGAGTGATCCGCAGAGCGGCGGGAAAAGTGCTTTAAGTATACGTTCTGGTAACATTTTTCGCCAGTAAAAGGAAGCATTCCCTATGCAAACATCACGGAATTTCACGCAGTAAAATGCCCTGCTCTGCACCTCCGCAGGTTGGCATGCTACAACGTGGCTCTCAACTTGAGTATAATATGTGTTCACCTACGAATAGATTCGAGCGAAGAGGAGCTTCGATGGCAGATACAGTTGCGGTGCTCATCCCCTGCTATAACGAAGCGGTCACGATCGGAAAAGTGATCGACGATTTCAAGCGCGTGCTGCCTGATGCCGACATCTACGTCTACGACAACAACTCTAAAGACGATACTGCTGCTATTGCCGAAGACCACGGTGCCATCGTGCGCACTGAACCACGCCAAGGCAAAGGTAACGTGGTGCGTCAGATGTTCCGCGAGATCGATGCCGATTACTACATCATGGTCGATGGCGACGACACCTACCCCGCCGAAGCAGCGCCACGTTTGCTCGAACCGCTCATGAATGACACCGCAGACATGACCGTAGGTGATCGCCTTTCGAACGGCACCTATGGCGAAGAGAACGATCGCGCCTTCCATGGATTCGGCAACAACCTGGTACGCTGGCTGATCAAGGTGATCTATGGCTATGCGTTCGACGATGTTATGACGGGCTATCGCGCGTTCAACCGCATCTTCGTGAAGACCATGCCCGTTCTCTCTGAAGGCTTCCAGATCGAAACCGAACTTTCAATTCACGCTGTTGACAAGCGCTTTCGCATCGCCGACGTACCGATCGAATACCGCGATCGCCCGGAAGGGAGCTACTCAAAGCTCTCCACTTTCGGCGATGGCGCAAAGGTGTTGCGCGCAATTGCGTCGCTCTTCAAGGACCACAAGCCTATGGCGTTCTTCGGTTGGCTCGCGCTCATCTTGATCGTGTTAGGCCTGATCGCTGGCATCCCGGTTATCGCAGAATACTTCCAAACGGGATTGGTTCCGCGCTTCCCCACTGCCATCCTCGCGATCGCATTGGTGATTTGCGGTGCGCTTTCCTTCACTGCTGGCATCATCTTGGACACCGTAGCGAAAACAGGGCGCAAACAATGGGAGCTCTTCACCTATCAAGCCTACGAAGAAGCGCAGCGTCATCAAGAAGAAGAGTCGTAGAGCCTTCTCGATTAGGCTCGATACCTAAGCGAAATGAGAAAGAGACTGAACCAGACGGCTCAGTCTCTTTTAGCTTTGGTAGCTTTTCTTGTTTTGCAATCTGCGATCCCGATCGTCAAGCAGGGATCGAGGGTTGCGCCCTAGTTCTTCTCTACAAACGTTTTGTTCAGATAGACGATGATGTCGTCTGATTCATAGAGCGCTTTGCCGTCGATATCCAAACAAGGCACCTGGTACTTACCGCCCAGATCGATGAGCTTATCGTAGCCGTCTTTATAAGGCTCGAGGCTGATATCCATGATAGGCAAGATTATATCGTGCTGATCCATAAAATTGAGCACCTTGGTGCAGAAGGGGCAGCCAGCTTTAACATAGAGTGTATATTGTGAGTTTTCCATTCGGATCACCTTCCCTGTAATCGAGCATAATTCATGCTAGACCAGCGCGAACACAACCTTGCTCCCAAGCACGATTTGTTACATATCCGAAAGTTTCCCGACACTATCTGTCACCCGCTAAGGATGGCGAACGACCGGGTAGTTTGTCACCTACGTCACCTAAGTTGTTTGCGGGTGGTCGGCGATCTGCGCGGCATGCTTCGCCTGAAGTGATTCGAGGAACGCTTGTGCATCACCTGGATCATCGTCGAGCGTCTCATCGCCCAGATCGACCTCGGTAGGCACTCGACGATACAACAGATCGTACATGATCGGCACCACATAGAGAGTCATGAAGGTAGCATAGACAAGACCACCGACTACAACAAGCGCCATGCCGCGTTCCATGCTCGCGCCGATAGCCATGCTGAACACCATTGGCAACATGGCCAAAATGGTTGTGAGCGCAGTCATCAAGATAGGGCGCATACGCGTTTTACCTGCAGCAACAAGCGCATGATGTTTCTCCAGTCCACCGCGGCGCAGCTGATTCACATAGTCAACGAACACGATGCCATTGTTCACCACCGTGCCCATCAATACCGCAAAGCCCATGAGCGAGAGCATGGTAAGCCCTTCACCGCTGAACCACAGCGCGAAGAAGCCACCAGTGAAGGCCAACGGAACCGTAAGAATGATGATGAAAGGCGAAAGGAGACTTTGGAACTGCGCCACCATGATCAAGTAAATGAGCACGAAGCCCAAGATCAGAAGCAAGAGCATCTGCTCCAACATGGTGTTGATGTTGTCCAGTTCGCCACCATAGTAGATCTGATACTTATCAGGCACTTCATATGCATCAAGTTTCTCGGAGAGCTCGCGCGAAAGAAGTGCGTTGTTGTACCCGTCTTCGATCTCCGCAGTAACCGTCATCGTCTTGTCCGAATTCAAGTGGACGATCGCGTTAGAAGCCACCCCTTCTTCCACTTGCGCAACATCGCCGATCTTCACATCGACGGCCTCACCTGCTTGGCTGTTGAGCGTAACGACCGTATCGAGAATATCTTCGCGCGTAGGAACGTGCGTTTCATCGATGATCTCAACCTGCATCTGCCTATCATCGACAGTAAGCTTGCTCGACGTGGTTGAAGTATTCAGCATGCCGGAAAGCTCCTGGTAGAGTTGCGCGACCGTGAAGCCTTTCTTGGTGAGTGCGTCTTCATCGATGATGAGATGCAGCTCTTTGTCAGCCTCCTCCATGCCGTTCTCGATCTCGGTGTAACCATCTACCTCATCCACGATGCGCATTACGTCTTCGCTCATGGCGAGAAGCTTCTCTTGGTCGGGACCCGTGATCGTGATGGAAAGACCGCTACCGAGCATCGAGCTCATAGCATCCGACGAAGAAGCATCCGTGATCACTTCGCAATCAAGTCCTGCAGTCTTATCCGATAACTCTTTACCGATATCGAGCACTTGTTGTTCCGTAGTGACTGAATCATCCATCTGCAGATAGAACATGAACATCTCGTAGGCATCTTCGCTGCCCTCAGAAGCGGCGCTCGAAACCATTGAGAGGGAGCTCGTACCATCGATCGCTGCCACATTTCCCACGCCATCGATGCTCACAGCGGCATCCATGATCTCGTCCGCCATGGCATACGCATCTTCCTTCTCCACATCTTCAGGCATCACAACCGTGACCGACATGTTCTTGCCCGTCATGGTTGGCACCATGGTGATGCCCATGTTGAACACACCACCCACAGCAACCACGAGGAGTACCACTGAGACCACGAGCGGAATGGCTTTGTGCTGCAAGAAGAAATTGAGCGAACGCGCATAAGCATCCTGAAGGCGTTCAAAGCCTTTATTGCGCCGTGGCTGATAATTCCTGAACACGAAGCGCGACAAGCTAGGGACGAGCGTAAGCGCCACCACGAGCGATGCGCACAGCACATAGGCGATCGTGAGCGCGAAGGGTAGCATCATCTGGTTCACGATGCCCGTAGTGAAGACGATCGGCAAGAAGACGCAGATGGTAGTAAGCGTTGAAGCGATGACCGCGCCGGTGATCTGTTTTGCACCCTGCACTGCCGCACGCTGCGCTGGAATGCCGCGTCCGCGCAAACGATAGATGTTCTCGAGCACGATAATGGAATTATCCACCAACATACCGATAGCGAGCGCAATGCCACCAAGCGACATGATGTTGAGCGAGATGCCCGAGAAATACATAAATAGCAGCGCAACGAGCACGGAGAACGGGATGGAGAACGCCACGATGAGCGTCGGTTTCCAATCGCGCAGGAAGATCGCAAGCACCACGATAGCAAGCAATGCACCCAAAAGCAGCGATTGCAAGATCGAATTGATGTAGAGCGAGATATACGAACCTTGATCGCTCACGATGTCGAGCGAAAGGCCCGGGTAATCTTCGCGCAGTTCAGTTATCTTCGCTTTGCAAGCGTTCGAAATGTCGCTCGTGCTGGCAGTTGAGCTCTTGTACACCATAAGGCATACGCCTTCGGTGCCGTTGAGTTTCATGTAGGCGTCACCCACATTATCAACCACGGTAATATCGGCCACATCTTTAAGGCGAATCTCACCTACGCCGTCAAGGTCGACGAGCATCAGATTCTCAAGGTCTTCGATGCTCGTGATATTCGTGCCCACTTGCAAGAGCCACTGTTCATCGTCGTTCGAATTACCCAAATATCCTGCAGGCATCGAGAAATCCTGTGCCTTGATCATGCTCGCAAGCGTGTTCTTGTCTACCAGCGCATCGATATTGGCCGACTTGATGGCTTTTTCGCGCGCATCCTCGTACTGCGCCTGCGCTTCGTCGAGTTGCTTCTTGTTCTGTTCGAGCATGGTCAGTGCATTCGCGAGCTGTGCCGTTCCACTGCCGAACTGACTTGCAGCGCTCAGTCCGCCCGCTTCAGCCACGGCCAGTTGGTTTTGATAATCGGTTAGCTCGCTCGTAGCTTTCGTGAGCTGTTCTTGGAGTGCCGCTATCTGCTGTTGCAGGGCTGGTTTCGCCGCATCGGGAGCCTGAACGAGCTGAGCTTGCAACGCCTGGATCTGCGAGGAAAGCGCAGCGACTTGTGCGGTGCCCGAAGAGATGCCCATGGTCAAACCCGAAATAGCCTGACCTAGTTGATCGGTAGTTGCCTTTTCTTGATCAGCAAGCTTCGCCTGCTGTTCTTTCAACGACTTCTCCGCAGAAGCCATCTGGGAACGTCCCTCATCGATCGATTTCTTCGCATCGTAGAGTTCGGAATTAACGTTTCCGAGCAATTTATTATTGATGTCTTCGATCTTCGAATCACTCAAGCGCACTTCGACGGATTGCTCCGCTGACCCCACCACGGAAACATCAGCAACACCGTTGATGCGTTCAAGTTCAGGCGAGAGCGTGTCTTCAGCGAACTCCGAAAGCTCATAGATATCCTTGCCTTCATAGTTCGCGGCAACATAGAGCGTGGCCATCATGTCCATGCTCATTTCCATGTAGTTGGGAGAACCAGCCGTTTCGGGCAACTGCGATTCGATCTCGTTGACCGCCGAAGACACCTTCACCATAGCTGAATCCATATCGGTGCCATCTTCGAATTCAAGAAACACCATGGAGAAGTTGTTGGCGCTCTGAGATTGGATCTCGGTCACGCCATTGACCGTCGAGAGCGTGCTTTCGAGCACTTCGGTCACTTCGGTCTCGACTTTCTCGGCGCTTGCACCAGGATCTGTGGTCATGACCATAAGATAGGGAATATCCATATCGGGAAGCAAGTCGGTCTTCATCTTGCTCAATGAAACACCGCCGAGAATAAGCGCGATAATGACGGCAACAACGATGATATAGGGACGTTTGACGCTGAATTTAGAGAGCATAGATGCCACAACACTTTCACGAACACGCAACAATATACAGAGTGGTTTCTTTTACCTGTATACCATAACTTGTGTACGCAGCAGCCTTAACGCAAAGCCAAGCGCACATAAGCCCTCCGATTGGTACGGAGGGCTTACGAAAGTGTAATAAATCTATGAACGAATGGAGAACGTTGACGCGTATCGCGCAAAAGCTGTCCACAGCACCCGTGCGCTGCCTGGCAACCTGATCCGAGAGGCGCTGAGCTAAGAGCAGTCGCCTAGACCGGCTGATAACCACTCCACCCCGAAGCGATCAGCGTTGCGCCACGAATGACCGCAAAGACCGCAATGAAGATCGCGAGGCTTTCAGGAAAGACGAAGAAGCAGATGCCCACGAGCAAGCTCAAAATAGCTGAAACCAATCCGAGTCCCCAAATTGAACCCAATTGCTTACGTGAGGCGATGATGGCGAACAACTCCACAATAGAGTACGCCATGATAAATGCGCCAATGAGCCAAGGAATCACATAGGCTGTTGCGAGCGGATGGACGACCAGCATCAAGCCGATGATGATATCCAAGATGCCGTAAGCTACATACCAGCCCGAAAGCTCTGCTGCTTTGCGTTCGCGCACGTAGGATACGATGTTCACGATACCAGCGAAGACGAAGCCAGCGCCAGCTACGAAGGTAACACTCAGAAGCGTGATGCCGGGATAGAACGCACACAGCGCGCCGAAGAAGATGAGCAGCACACCCGGTACGATGAGCGACCAATTCTTTTCTGCTTTTTCCTGGGAAGCCATAGCTTGCCCCTTTCTCTTTTTTTGTCAGTCTAGCGCCAAGCGCTCAAAGACTTGCATGAAGCCTGCGAAGTTTGTTTCGCTGAAAACAAAGCGTTGCTAAAGGGTAATCATACCTCGATGGACGCAATAGATATGCGCGCTATTATAAGGTTGTTCGATCACAGACACGCACATCGCGCATGCACGAACCCCCCTGTGCTCGAACGTGCAAGCGCAATCGTATCAGATCACGCCCTTAGGCGCGTTTGAGGAGGAAACATGAGACTTGGTTTTATCGGCTGTGGCAACATGGCAGGAGCCATTATCGCAGGAATCATCAAGAAGGGCCTCGTTTCACCCGACGAGATCTACGGCTCGAATTCAACCCTTGAGCATGCGAACGCAACGCATGAGCGCCTAGGCATCCAGACTACCACCGATAACACCCTCGTTGCTGGAGAGAGCGACATCGTGTTTCTCTGCGTGAAGCCACAGCAGTATGAAGCAGTGATCGACCAGATCAAGGATCATTTGCACGAACACCAGATCCTGGTGAGCATCGCACCAGGCAAAACTCTCGCATGGCTCAGCGAAAAAGTCGGTCATCCGCAGAAGATCGTACGGGTCATGCCCAACACACCAGCACTGGTAGGTGAAGGAACCACCGCATTCTGCCCCGGCGATCTCGTTTCCCCTGAAGAGATGAAGATCGTGAAGGAGCTGCTCGAGAGCTTCGGGCTTGCGATCGAGCTTGCCGAACCTCTCATGGATGCCGCCAGCGCTGTAGGTGGCAGTGCGCCCGCTTTCGTCTACATGTTCATCGAAGCACTGGCTGATGGCGGGGTTGCTGAAGGTTTGCCCCGCGCACAAGCGCAAACGATCGCTGCGCAAACCGTGCTTGGCAGCGCAAAGATGGTACTTGAGACGGGTGAGCATCCCGGCAAACTGAAGGATCAAGTTTGTTCCCCCGGCGGCTCGACCATCGCTGGCGTTGAGACACTTGAAGAAGGTGCCTTCCGCGGCACCACCACCCGCGCAGTGCGTGCCACAGTTGCAAAAGCACGTAGTCTTTAGGTTCTGGCTGCCTTAGTTGAACTGCAACAACCACGCAAACTGTGATGTTTTTGTGCATGTTCTTCATGAAGCGCTTACTTTCTTAGCACTCTCGCCCCGAGAGTGCTAACTTTTTTCGTGATGAATCTGCAGCCTGCCCTTCGGTAGGCTACACGCGCGTACCCTTCACAAGAAAGGCTTATGTATGAAACAATTCAAAACTGAGAGCAAGAAACTGCTCGATCTTATGATCAACTCGATCTACACGAATCGTGAGATCTTCCTGCGCGAACTCATTTCGAACGCGTCGGATGCGGTCGACAAGCTCTATTTCAAGAGCCTCACCGACTCTTCGATCACCGTCGCAAAAGACGACCTATTCATCAAGGTTTCCTTCGACAAAGACGCACGCACGATCACCGTGGAAGACTCCGGCATCGGCATGACGAAAGCTGAACTTGAAGAGAATCTCGGCACGATCGCTCATTCTGGAAGCCAGGAATTCAAGACCGAAAACGCCGAAGATCAAGGCAAGGATCTCGATATCATCGGCCAGTTCGGTGTTGGTTTCTATTCCGCCTTCATGGTTGCTCAAAAAGTAACGGTGAACTCGCGTGCTTGGGGAGCCGATGAGTCCTGGAGCTGGACGAGCGATGGCATTGAAGGCTACTCTATCAAAAAAGGCAAGAAGCAAACGCACGGTACCGAGATCATCCTCGAGCTTAAAGAGAACACCGAAGAAGAAGATTTCGATCTATTCTTGAGCGAATCACAGCTGAAATCCCTTATCAAACGCTACAGCAACTATGTGCGCTACCCCATCAAGATGGAATGCGCGAAGAGCGTCGAGCTGCCCAAACCCGAAGACGCAGGCGACGATTATACGCCGCAATATGAGACCGTAACCGAAGTCGAGACCATCAACTCGATGATCCCCATCTGGAAACGCCGCAAATCTGAAGTGAGCGAAGAAGAATACCACGAATTCTACAAGTCGGATTTCCACGATTATGCCAATCCGCTGCGCACCATCTCGATTCACGCCGAAGGCACACTTTCCTACGACGCGCTGCTCTTCATCCCAAGCCATGCGCCCTACGACCTCTATAGCAAGGATTACAAGAAGGGACTTGCGCTCTATACGTCGAACGTGCTCATCATGGAAAAGTGCGAAGAGTTGCTACCCGACTACTTCAACTTCGTGCGTGGCGTGGTGGACAGCCAGGATCTCACGCTCAATATCTCGCGCGAAACGCTTCAACACAACGGGCAACTGCGTGCGATCGCCCAAAAGCTCGAGAAGAAGATCAAGTCCGATCTGCTAAAGATGCTCGAAGATGACCGCGAAGCCTACGAAGGTTTCTTCAAAGACTTCGGTCGCGGCATCAAATACGGCATCTACTCAAGCTACGGCATGGATGCTGATAAGCTCTCTGACCTGCTGCTCTTCTATTCTGCAACCGAAAAGCGCATGATCACGCTCGCAGAGTACCTTGAAAAGGCCGCCAAAGATCAGAAGTCGATCTACTATGCGGTAGGCGAATCGGTCGATCGCCTGGCAAAGATGCCCATCGTGAAGACCGTCATGGCAAAGGGCTACGATGTGCTGCTGTGCACTCAGGATGTCGATGAATTCTGCATGATGTCCATGAACAGTTTTGACGAGCGCCCGCTGAAGAATGTCGCTGGTGGCGATCTCGACCTTGAGACCGAAGATGAAAAAGAAGCCGCTGAAGCTATCACGAAAGAAAATGAAGGACTGTTCAACGCCATGAAAGAGGCACTTGATGGAGCCGTCACCCGCGTAGCAGTTTCTACGCGTCTTTCCGACACACCAGCCGCCGTTACCACTGAAGGACCGATCTCGCTTGAGATGGAACGCATGATGGCAATGGGCCCCGATGGCGAACGCATCAAGGCCGATCGCGTGCTCGAGATCAATCCTCAACACAAGATCTTCGATGTTTTGAAGCAAGCTCAGGAGGCTGGCGATGCGGAGAAGATCGCCCAGTATTCAACCATCCTCTACAATCAAGCGCTCATCGTTGAGAACATGCCGGTCGATGACCCGATTGCCTATGCTCAAGCGGTCACAGCGCTTATGGAATAATTACACAACAAAAGCGCGAGTTTTCCCTACAATCCCTACAAAATGCGAGTAGAATAAAGCGCGTTCATTTCCTTATGGGCGCGCTTGTTTTTCATAAGCGCGAAAACGGCCCAGAGAGCGATGAGGGGATCACGAAAAACCAGCCATGCCTCACGATTATCAACCAGCACATCACCAACACGATAATGCTCGCTCGCACCGTCGCAAGCCACAGCGTCGTACGCCCAATCGCGAAACTGTTCAGAGTGATGAGCTTTCCTCTACTAATGGTATCCGCATGGTGAAAGACGCACAGTCCTTCAATCACGATCGCAACCCCCGTCTCTCTCAAACATCACTCCCTACCATCGGCGCCGTTGGAGTTCCCCATCCGAAGTCTCCTGCGGCCAGAGCAATGCAACAGCATGTTCGACCAGGTCATGAAACGTCTGGGTTTGGTGTCGAAGAGACATCCTTTGAAAGTTCGGTTCGCCCGCATGGCGCAGGCAGCCCCCTCTATACGGGCGAAATCTATCCTGTGCGAGGAGCACATTCCGATGGTACACTCCCACATGCTCTCGCACATGACCGGCAAACGAGTGCTTCTCTTTCTGGCTCACAGCGCGCAGTCCAAGCAGTTTCTTCCGAATACCCCATTGCTCATCCAAGTCAATCAGCAAGATTCCGCACCGTCCCGCCTACGAGCGACCATTCCGAGCCGCAGGCTGAACAAGCCGCACGCTCAAGAGCAGCCGGTGCAGCCAATGCCCGACAAAGATCGTACGCTGGACATTCCGCAAGTTTCACCGCAGTTGAGCACACGCAAGAAGCACCGCAACCCTACAGCTACCAAGACTATACTGCCTCAAGTGGACGGTACAAAGCATCCGACACACAAGCAGCTTCACCTGCGAATTTCAAACCACTCACTACCACATCGAAGCATGCGCGCAAGCGCACTAAAGCATGGCCACGCGTGGTCGCTGCTGTTGCAATCGTAATTGCACTGGGCGTAGGTGGCTTCTTCGGTTATCAGCAGATTGCTTTCGCTGGGCCTATAACAGCCACGGTCAATGGCGAGAAGATGACACTCGAAGGAAGCGAACGCTCGATCGAGGGGCTGCTCGACAACAACATCGTGCAGGTCACGCCAGGAAACTTCATTGCAGTCGACGAATCAATGCTCCGTGAAGGCGATGGCACCCGTTGCACGGCTGTCATCAACGAGCAACCCATTAGCGACCTGAAAACGCACATCAACGAAGGTGACCAAGTGGTCGTCTCGAACGGCACCGATGTGATGGAAGACTACACCGATTCAGCTCCAACGGTTATTCCAGCGGGCTATTCAAAAGCTGGTCAATATGGTGCACTTCACGTTTTCCTAGCTGGTCAGGATGGCGAAACGGTAACTCGCACCGGCTCTGAATCGGGCAAGGTCATCGAGCAAGTCACCAAGGAAAAGATCGATAATCGCCTGGTGTACTACAATGCCAACTCCAACGGCGAAAAGGTTATAGCGCTCACCTTCGACGATGGACCCTGGGGCAGTTCGACCGATCAGATCCTCGATATCCTGAAGGAAAACGGGGCAAAGGCAACGTTCTACACCATCGGCGAGCAGATCTCTTCGCACTCCGATCAAATTGTGCGCATGGCCAATGAAGGGCATGAGGTTGCTACCCACACGTGGGACCACGCAGCAGGATCAGGCAAGGGTGTTTCCCTCAATCTCATGAGCACAGCAGAACGCCAAGAAGAAGTGCAAAAGGGCATGGATGCCATCAAGAACGCCACGAATAAAGATGCAAGCGTCTACTTCCGTGCGCCTGGCGGCAACTTCAACGATAGCGTGGCGAACGATCTCAGAAGCATGGTCCAGGGCGAGATCGGCTGGAATATCGACACTGAAGACTGGCGCCGACCAGGTGCGGATGCCATCGCTTCACGTATTAAAAGCGCAGGTCCTGGCGAAGTCATCCTCATGCATGATGGCGGTGGCGATCGCTCGCAGACCGTTGCTGCGCTTCGTGAAGCCTTGCCATATCTGAAGAGCCAGGGCTATAAGTTCGTTACCATCTCCGAGCTTATCGAGGCCTATCCCTATCAAGAGGGTCAGCATTCCTAGCCAGCATTCTTGATTCGCGGCTTTCTGCCCGCACCCGCTCACACGCGCGTTCCTTATAAAAAAACCTGCCGTAACCGCAACGTATCCGCGGTTTTGGACCAACTTAGCTATATACTAAGTACGTCTCAAAAACGAAAGGAACGTTATGACTGCAACAATGAAGAAACTTGGCGTAGTTGCTGTGCTCTTCGCCCTGGTCGCGTCTATTGGCTTGTTCGGTTGCTCTTCAAACAACGAATCCAAAGATACCCAGGCTGAATCCACAGACTACACTCTGCTGAACGACGGTAAGCTCGTAGTTGGTCTTTCTCCCGACTATCCCCCGTTTGAAAACCTTGAAGGCGATGAGGTTGTCGGCTTCGAAGTTGAACTGGGCAAAGCACTCGCTGAAGAGCTCGGTCTGGAGTACGAAATCAAGCAATATGGTAGCTTCGACGCTATCATCCCTGCGGTTGTTTCCGGCGGCCAGGTTGATATCGGCATGTCCGGTTTCTCCATTTTACCTGAGCGCGAAAAGCAGGTCGATTTCACAGATTCGTACTACATCGACGATCAGGCTATCGCAACCATGAAGGATTCAGGTATCACCAAAGAGAACGCTACTGAAGCACTGAACCAAGACGGTATCATCATTGCGGTTCAGCGTGGAACCACCTGTGAAACCTATGCTCAGGAGAACTACCCGAACGCAACTATTCAGCCCTACGACAACTCCACCGATTGCTTTGCAGCTATGCAGTCTGGCCAAGCTGATGCGGTTTGCGCCAATAATAAAGTTGTCGAAAGGATGCTCAAAGAGGCCTATCAAGATGCTCAGGTTGTCTCAACCAGTGCAACGGGCGAAGAGTACGCGATCATTGTATCCAAAGACAATCCCGAACTGACCAAGGCTCTGAACGAAGCAATTCAGAAACTCAAAGACAACGGCAAGGTTGATGAACTGATC
This sequence comes from uncultured Eggerthella sp., assembly GCA_900542525.1. Taxonomy (GTDB): domain Bacteria; phylum Actinomycetota; class Coriobacteriia; order Coriobacteriales; family Eggerthellaceae; genus Anaerotardibacter. Next base: position 303,884 of record UQNZ01000002.1, on the reverse strand, counting down.
GCAAAGTGGTTCTAGTATTTTAGGTCAACCCTCTCCAACCACGTGTTGGGGAGGGTTTTTTTATTTAAGGATGTATCATGCAAAAACGCATGCGCTCTTTCATATCTGCCCTTATGGCTATCGCCGTTGCATGCTCTGTTTTCTTCGTGGGTTTGTGCGCACAGCCTGCAACGGCCCAAGCGCTCGATTCCACCAAATGCACTGCTCGCCCCAATGCCGATGGCGCTAACGAAGTGAAGGGTGCAACTGAAACGCGCATCACTTGGGAAGGCCAGGCTGCCTCCAACGAAAGCATCAAAAGCATTACGCTCACGATGCCCGAGGGCACTTCGTTCTCAACGAAGAACGCACGTATCACCATGCTCTCCGGTCCCGACCTTATGACCCGCACCAACATTGCAGCAAGCTTCCAGATACAGGGCAATTCGATCGTTGCCACTTTTAATGAAGCAGCTCCTACCGGCGAATATTTGCGCTTTGAAATATACGAGGTGGAGTTCCCTGCTTCCGGCGGTGCGATGGATCTTACGGGCACCTATGAACTCGCAAATGGCGACTGCAAGGAAATCGGACAGATCCCAGCCATTAATGTGGTAGGCATCGACCCCGCCGAAGAGCTCTCCACCTATTTAGGCGAGCAGGACTGGGTGCAGGCATGGAATTCCAACAAGTTCTTGCATCTCTTCCTCGATCCAACAGTTCTGGTAACGAGCTTCCCGGTGGTTATCAAGGGATTTTTTATGGCGCTCGCGATCGTGCTCGTAGCGTTTCCCTGCGCGATTCCCTTCGGCCTATTGCTCGCACTCATGCGTATGTCGAAGCTGCGTGCTCTACGCGGTCTTGCAACCACCTATGTGAATGTCGTTCGCGGCACGCCACTGTTCCTTCAGATCTATATCGCGTTCTTCGGACTTCCGCTTGCAGGCATCCAAGTACCTCCCTTCCCTCTCGGCGTGATAGTCTTGGCAATGAACTCGAGCGCCTACTTATGTGAGATCTTCCGCGCGGGCATTCAATCGATCCCTAAGGGCCAGTTCGAGGCTTCACGTTCGCTCGGTATGAACGGCGCACAGACGATGCTCTTCGTGATCATCCCGCAAACCGTACGTCGCGTGATTCCTACTATGACCAGCGAATTCATCCTGCTCTACAAGGACACCTCGCTGCTCGCTGCCGTAGGTGTTATGGAAGTGGTCATGTACGCGAAGACGATCGTGGCAACCACTGGTTCGATCACCCCTTATATTGTTGCGGCCTGTTTCTATCTCGTTATCACCTTGCCGCTCGCTAAGGTCGTGGGTAAGCTTGAGGCGCACCTTGCCGACCGCGATGCAGGCAACGCTGGCAAGAAGAACAAACGTAGGAAAAACAAAGCGCCCTTACCAGAAGATCCTGAACTACAAGGCAACCTGGCTGTTGAAAGCACGCCTGCATTTGGCAGCAACATGAACGCCCACCGGACTCATAACCCGGAGGTCGTAGGTTCAGCTTCTGTATTAGCAACAGAAAGTGGAAGGGGGAATTAGCGATGCATCAAGTGAGCGATGAAGTAGTTGTTCGCATTGAGAACCTCACGAAGAGCTTTGACGAACTTGAAGTTTTGCGCGGCGTTAACGTGAATGTTCATCGTGGCGAAGTGGTGGTCATCCTTGGTCCTTCCGGCTCGGGCAAATCAACCCTTTTGCGTTGTGTGAATCTGCTTGAGACTCCTACCTCGGGCAAAATCTTCTTTGAAGACACCGAGATCACCGATCCGAAGGTTGATATCAACCAGGTTCGCTCCAAGCTGGGCATGGTGTTCCAGAGCTTCAATCTGTTCCCGCATCTCACTGCAAAGAAGAACGTGATGCTGGCACAGCGCAAAGTGCTCAAGCGCTCCGAAGAAGAAGCAGAGAAGAAAGCGATCGAAGAGCTTACGAAGGTGGGGTTGGCTGAACGCGTCGATTACAAACCAAGTCAGCTTTCCGGCGGTCAGCAGCAACGCGTGGCTATTGCACGTGCGCTTGCCATGGATCCGCATGTCATGCTCTTTGACGAGGCAACCAGCGCTCTCGACCCCGAACTTGTTCGTGGTGTTCTTTCGGTCATGAAAGAGTTGGCGCACGAAGGCATGACCATGATCGTAGTAACACACGAGATGGGCTTTGCGCGTGATGTAGCAGATCGCGTGATCTTCATGGATGGCGGTGTGATCGTTGAAGAAGGCACGCCAGAGGAAGTGTTCGATCACCCGCAGCATAATCGCACGAAGGACTTCTTAGGGCACATCACCGAAGTGGTGTAGCTCTTTATGTGAGGTTCACTTTTAGCGGTGCAAGAAGTAGATGCAGCCATTTAGATGCGCATTTTGCCGTTCATCGCATGCGAATGGCTACGATCGAAGTACTTCTTGCGCTTCAGCGTTATGGCGGCTATTATATTTTACTGTCGCTTTTCGTTCACGAGTTATACCAGATAGCTTACTCGGAACGAGCGGAACATATAGTGCGGGGTGGAGCAGTCTGGTAGCTCGCCGGGCTCATAACCCGGAGGTCGTTGGTTCAAATCCAGCCCCCGCGACCAAAATCAAAGCCGACCATTAGGTCGGCTTTTTAATGAGTTCAAACGTGTACCTGGGCTTTCCCTTGAGTGCTGGGAAGAGATCGATTTCTAGACAGGCATCATCAAACGTTTCAACTGACAAATGTTTCAACTGATCGACGAATGACGCTCCGCTTTTCTCTCAGTTCTTGGCTTCGCCCTTCCAGCGATCAAGGTGCGGGAGCAAAGTTGCCATAAGCGAGACCGCTTCTTCACGCGAAATGCCCATCGCATCAGCTTCCATCTGGGCAGTAGCCTCGATGAACTCATCCATATCGACATCTTTTGCTGTAAAATCGCCCTCTTGATAGCACCACTTGCAGTAGTGATCGCTCAGCGAGCCATCTGCTTCAGTGCCATGCAGCGATTCATTGGGTATTGGCATCGAGCAGCACTGACAGTAATACTCTGCTGGCATCTCGAAGAAGCGCTCAAGAGGGATCGAATAGGTAACACAGATCAACTTCACCATATCGATGCCAGGCGATGTTTCCCCAGTTTCCCAACGAGAGATCGCTTGTCTGGTCACGAACAGATCACGCGCCATCTGCTCCTGCGTCAGCCCTTTTTCGGTTCGGATCTGTGTGATCGTATCGCTCATAGCCATAATGAGTCCTTTCATGTAAGTGCCTAATTCCATTATGAAAATACCGTTCGCGGGTTCAAGCAACACCTTGTTGCATCTCGATTGCAACGTGCCTATCATTCATATCCGCAGAAGATACCAACACCTAATTTGAACGGGAACAAAGAGAACGATGCCTGCAGTAGATCTGAAAGTATATGGGGCGATCTTGAACGTTCGTCCAGCGCGACGCTTTGACATCGCTTGCTTGCTGATGCGCATGTATGGCTACATGATGAACATCGGAACCGTTGCTATGCTTTCGCTGGCTGGCTATTCATTTCTCGAATCGGGTCTTGTCTCATCAGTTATCGCACTTGCGATCTTCCTGATAGGTCCACGCCTAGGAAAACTGGTCGACGAACGTGGCCAATCACGCGTAGTGCCTTTTGCCGCGCTGGTCAGCCTGACTGGGTTGGTCGCGCTCCTGATCACGGTTCAATTCCATGGCCCCCTCTGGATTTTGTTCATAGCGTCGGTCTTCGTCGGTTGCATCCCCAGCGCTCAAGCTCTTTCACGTGCTCGATGGGTCTATCTTCTGCGCACAGGCAAGCTGGGAGAAAAGGCGCCGAATGTAACCACTATCTTTTCTTATGAAGGAATTTTGGACGACATCGGCTTCATGATCGCTCCCGCCCTTTCGATCTTCCTTGCCTCATCTTTTACTCCAATAGCAGGCCTTGCCGTAGGCGGTGTGTGCTTCTTGATCGGCGCAGCGTTGCTCACGCACGCAAAAGAAACTGAACCTCACCCCGGATGGAGATCAGCAGCGGATACCGCTTCATCTGACGACCCAACATCCAGCAGTTCAACATCCGTAAGCGAGAAGAAAAGTCTCTTTTGCTCCTCACGCATCGTACGGGTGCTCTTCATTCTGATGCTCCTGCTCGGCTCGTTCTTCGGAACCTTCGACACTACCTCGGTCGCATTCGCTGAAGAACTGGGTGAACCGAACATCGCTAGCGGCGCGCTGATACTCTCGGCGCTCGTCTCGATCGCGATAGGCTTCCTGTTCGGCACCTTGCGCCTTGCGATCCCCCACTACAAGCAAGTGCTGATCGCTGCCATCTGCATCGGCGTGGCTTATGGATCGATGATACTGATCAGCGATGCCGTGAGTCTGTACGTGATCTCCTGTTTTGGCGCGCTCTTCTACGCACCCTTCCTGATCGTGATGAATGGCGCCTGCGAACGCTCTGTTCCGGGAAAACGCCTGACCGAAGCTATCACCTGGCTCAATGCAGGCTGCACATGCGGTCTTGCGATCGGGCCGACATTGGCAGGTATCATGATCGACCTGTGGGGCGCTCAAGCTGGATTCATCATGGGAGGCGTGCTCGCTCTCGCGATCCCCGCCATTGCGCTCTTGCATCGCCGCACGATCAAAACCGGCCGCAAGGGCACTATGCCCAGCACTAGAGTCAAAGCACCTGAAGCCGCCTAGAAAAATATGAAATTCAGCCTATCTAGCAGCCAGATTGAATCTTGAGAATTAGCGATACATCTTCAAGCGAGCGATCAACTCTTCTTTGCTCACCTGCTGAATAGCGCAAACATGGTCCAACGCAACTGATGCTGCATCCATCAAAAAATCAACGGGAATAGTATCGATCTTTTCTCGCTTTTCTCCACTGAAATAAGCGATAACTCCCAATATGCCGCTCGCTGTATGTTCGATAATAAGACGCGATTTGAGGTCAAGCTCTCCTCCTTCAGGTAGCAAGAAGGTTGACCAGATCTTTATCACGTAGCTTTTGAGGTTCTTCTCGACGATCGTTTGTCCGCCCTGCTCTATGAAAAGAGAAAGGCGCGGAATATGACCCTCTATCATCGATTCAATAACTGCCTCAGGATTATCACCTGCTATAACGGAAATAATGCAGTTGGGCAGCCCTTTAACTTCCCGACCAAGAGCCGCTAGCATGAGTTCGTCCTTGTCTGCAAAATGATAGTAGAATGTTCCTCTGTTACATCCTGCTTTTGCCACGATCATCCCAACTGATATCTCGTGCAGTTGGTTGTCCTCGAGCAACTGCCAAAAGGCCTCGATCATTCGATCGCGCACGGAAGGCTGATTGCTTTTCTTCGGTCTTGCCATATGCTACTTCTTTCAAACAAGATCGTATTATTCGTCAACTCTGTTGCAGCAAAGTAGTGTTCTATCTGAAAGACGCATTTGCGCGGAGCCTTTCAATTGAACGACGCTATGCCCATAATAAATAAAACATGTTGTATAAATAATACCATGCAAATAGATATCTTAAACCGTCTGTGCCATTTAAGGGAATTCGCCATGAAGCCCAGTACGCAATGCCCTCATCTTGATTTCATACCTTCTTGCAACAAATAGGCGTCACGATCATCACAGAGCAAACCGCTTTCATCGAATACTGGACGCAAGCCTTATGTGCACTCGCTATAGTAGAGAACAACTCAACTAAAGTTAGCGCAACCTCAGTTTCTGCGCCGTATATCAAAGGGAAGCTTGGGTACTTCATGAGCAAACGGGGTATCATCATAGCGAACACGGGCACACCCGATGCGCCCGAAGCGGATGCCGTACGCGCATATTTGGTCGAATTTCTTCAAGACCCGCGCATTTGCCCGATGCCCGCCCCCTTGTGGAAGATCATCCTTCAAGCCTTTATCCTCCCCAAGCGCTCGAATGCTTCGGCAGAAAAATACCAGCTCATTTGGACTCCGAATGGCTCGCCTCTTAAAACAACCATGATTTCACTTGCCCAGCAGCTACAAACCGCACTTGACGAGCACGCTGAAGACATGCTGGTGCGCGCCGCCATGAGCTACGGCTCTCCTTCCGTCGCACAGGTTATCGCTGAGCTCCACGAACAAGGATGCGAGGAACTCGTGATCCTCCCTCTTTATCCCCAGAGCGCCCTTTCAACCTCCAGCGTTGTATTCGACAAGATACACGCCGCTCTTACCGCCCTCGATTGGCACCCACGCATATGCGAGATCTCAGATTACTGTACCAACCCGCTCTATAGTGAGGCTATCGCCGATTCGATCCGCGCAGCTGGTTTTGATGAAGCATCAGGTGATAAGCTGCTTTTTGCCTTCCATTCCATCCCCATGAAAGACATCCGCGCTGGTGACACTTATGCACAAACATCACTCACAACCGTTGAAGAAATCGCACGCATATTAAACCTGAGTGAAACAACTTGGGAAATCGGCTTCCAATGCTGCTTCGATAAGGCACGTTCGTGGCTTAACCCCTTCACTCCCAAAGCCCTTCAAGCACTCGGTGCACCGCGCGGACACTTGTTCGTGGTCGCTCCGAATTTTTCGATCGACTGCCTCGAAACGCTTTACGACATCGATATCGAGCTGCGTCATCAAGTGCGTGAAGACCCTGCCTTGAAAATCGAAAGCGAACACTTTGTTTATGTACCCTGCTTGAATGACACCAATGCACACGTCAAACTACTAACCGATATCGTCAACTCCGTTAATACTGAAAACTAATCTCTTGCTTTTGCTTGTAACCCACTAATCCTGGCAAGCCGTCTGTCAAATTGTTTGATTTACCTCAATCTCTCAACGTGCCTCTTCTCCATTTCTTCACCACACATCAGCCTCTCACCTGCAGACTTGAAGATGCAAGCCCCCATAAACAAGTAGTTTTATTGCAGTAAGGCAACAGTATGGGATTCGGTGCGATAATCAAATCCCATGAAAGAACAGACGGAACAACAAGCACGATTCAGCTTCGCCAGCTTAAAGGAAAAATTTCTTGATGCCCTTCCTTATCTGGTGTTTTTCGTTCTGCTCTTCTTCACCATCTATTACCTCTTTGGCGTAGCCGATGCACTGCTCGGCATCGTTTTCCTCTTCTTTTCGCGCGCTATCATCCAAGACCCCGGGCTTTCGTTCGCGAACTACCTGTGGCGTCTTTGCTGGTTCGTACTTATGGGCGTATGCGCGAGCATCGCAGGGCTCAACGATGTGCTCTTCGTAATCATGAGCTTTTGCTACTTGTTCTTCATCACGCTCACCCAATCCGATGACTACCTTCCCCGTAATTTCTACTGGCTCGGGCTCGGCTACCTGTTCCTGCTGATCTACCCCATTACCCCTGGTGAGATCTTGCCACGCCTTGCAGCGCTCGGCCTTTCAATCGCGCTCACCACCGCCTTTATCTATCTCATGCGCATCGTGCTGAGAAAGACCGGCAAGCTCGACGAATTTGCCCGCGATCGCGCCTTCATGCGCGAAGCCTTCGGCGATGTAGCCGCTCAACTCCGCCTCCTAGCACAAGCATCTGCAACCGAACCGGCGAATAGCACGAACCCCGCCTTCACAAATGATTCGCCATCAGCCACCACAGGCGCAACAGAAGAGCCACAGCCTTCTGCTGCAACCCTCGAAACGCAGGTTGAACCCGAAAGAACGTTCACCCTCGCCCAAGATTACGCGCAAACCGAATATGCCACGGTCATGCGCCAAGGCGGTATACTCTCGGGCCGACAATGCTACACATTCGCACTGCTCCTTTGCTGCGAACAAATCTCAGACCTGATCCACGCTACTTCCAAGAATGCACAAAGTATCACGTCGAAGAACCGAGAATACTTCGCCGATCTGGCCGCCGTCTTCGAAGCAGTCGCCACCAAGAAGATCACACGCATCTCCGAGATAGTGAGCGAGCTTGAAGCATTCCTTGAACGTCGCGGCTTCGACACCACCTGCTACCACGAATCATGGAATGCGATTCTTGAAGCGCTCGTGCGCACCTTACGCGACACCCGCCTCTCACGTGACGAAACCACTCCCTTCCTCAAGAGCATTCGCTATCGGTACCATTTCTTGCGTGACAACATCAGCCTCAAGAACACACAAACGCGCTTCTCCCTTCAGCTCGCCACCATCGTAACGATCGCAGTGCTGGCCGACATCGCGCTCACGCACCTGATCGGGCTCGATTTCGGCATCTGGATACCGATCGTAGCCTTCACGATCCTGAACACCTACAACGACGAAACGCTACGCTCAACGAAGAACAGCACCATAGGCACGCTCGTTGGCATCGCGATCTTCGCACTCTTTGTGCATTTCATTCCGAGCCCCTTTCTCATGCCAACGGTCGTCACGCTGTGTTACCTGGTCATACTCATGAACATCAGCCAAACGGTCTCTATCACTGCTGGAACACAAATGGCGCTCACCGCACTCTATTCCGCCGATGCGTCGCTCGGCATGGCGCTCGTTATCCGTCTCGGCTTTGTGATCATCGCAGCAACCTGTGTGGTGATGGTGATCTTCCTCTTCATGCGCACGCAGCGAACCACGACCATCCGCACGAAGATCATCGAGCTGGAGCGTATCGATGGTCGCTTGCTCGCGCAGATCGATCTTGGCATCAAACGCGGCCACGTTAACCTGTGGCGTGCGGTACAACTGCTCTACTACCTGCACATGAATTCAGCGTTCATGGAAAACCTCGCGAATAGCCTTAGCTTGAAGGAGATCAAATGGGAAGAGCGCCCTTCACGGCGCGAATCGCTTGCACAGATCAAGCAGCTGAAACATGATGTTCAGCGCGTCCTGCAGCTCAATTACAAGTTCGCGATGGATGCCGCCCACGCCGTGATGCTGCTCGATCCGCGACGCGTGCATGACGATCTGCTCTCCGACGAGCCTCAGCACGATCTTGATAACGCATCGCCTGATACCACCGCGCGCATCAAGCATATCGATGCCACCAACGAGCGTCTCAAAGAGAAGACGCACGACCTCGAAACCATGCGCTATCTGGAAGAAGACCTCAAAGACTAACTGCCCAACCTACTACACCAGCACGGCAAGCCTTTTGATAGAATAGCGAACATGAATAAGGAGGTTTTACGTGGCCGACTATCAACGCGCACGTTCACCGCAACAAAAAGCTGAACGCATGAGCGCGATCATGGATGCAACCGAAACACTATTCGCACAGTTGCCCTATCACGAGATCAACATGGGGCTCATCGCAAAAGAGCTAGGCTGGTCACGCTCTAACCTCTACAAATACGCGGCAACCCAAGAAGAGATATTCCTTGCGCTCCATAGTCGCGCTAATCGCGCTTTGGTCGACGATCTTATGGCTTCGCTTGCAGGCAAGAAGCTCGCGAATGCTGAATTTGCGCGCGAGTGGGCTTGCGCAGTTGCACGCCATCCAGAATTCTTGCGCTATCAAAGCATCTTGATCCCGATCATTGAAACGAACACTTCGCTCGATCGTCTCGTTGAATTCAAGAAGAACTTCGCACTCATGAACGAATCGATTCGCATTTTGTTGCGGAAGCACCTCTCGTGCAGCGCAAACGAAGCCTCTGATCTCTATTTGAGCCTTATCTATCAAGCGGCTGCGCTATTCAATCACTTCAATTGCGCCGAACAAGTAGCTGAAGCTATGCGTATTGCCGGCTTGCCGCCCATAGAGGGCAATTTCGAGGATGCATACACCAACTTCGTCGAGATGTGCCTCGATCGTCTTGCACAATAAAAAGGCTGCTCCTTTTGCCTTACGCAAGAAAGGAACAGCCCCGCATTGACTAACTGCCGCAAAGCTTACAGCATCGCACCACGATCGACCACGATCTCGCGACCATTGAATTTCGTAGCAGCCTCTGATTCTGCAAGCCACAGCACCATATCCGTCACGTCTTCAGGATTGAGGAACTTCAGCCCGCCAGGATTCTTCTCGTCTTCGAACATCTCTTGCCAGTTGGTGAAACTCTTGCCCATCGTTGAGTTCACGAAATCAACGTAGCTCTCCGTTTCGCACATAGGCGTGCGCACCTTTGTGGGGCACACAACGTTGCAGTAGATCGGCAGGCCTTCACTCTGGAGCTCAAGCGCGAGCGTTTTGGTAAGACCGATGATGCCGAATTTGGTCATGCAATATGTTGCCAACTGCGCGGTACCCTTAAGCCCCGACACAGACGAGATGTTGATAATGCGTCCATAGCCTTGTTTACGCATGTAGAGCGCAGCATATTTATCCGTGCGCCAAGTTCCCTCTAGGTTCACCGCGAGTGTCTTCTCGACCTGTTCATCACTCAATTCCCAGGTATAACCGAAATTGATGATGCCTGCATTGGCCACCACCACATCCAAGCGGCCAAACGTTTCCCATGCCTGAGCGAACGCCGCTTCAACTTCAGGCGTGGAGCAGATGTTCGCCTGCAACGGCAACACTTCGCCACCCGCATCGTGAACCAGTGCGATGGTCTCTTTGAAGGTCTCGTTCTCTGGTTCGAGCATGTCGATGAGCACAACATTAAAACCTGCCTTTGCGAACGCAACAGCATGCGTGCGCCCCTGGCCCATTGCGCCGCCCGTGATCAGAACAACCTGTTTAGATGATTTCGCCATCGTAGTAACTCCTAATTCTTCGAACGCGTAACTGCTTCAACGATGAATCCCAGCTTATCGAGCGAATCGTAGTAGGTAAAACGCGCGGTGGGATCGATGAGCGAAGCGCCTTCCATCCATACATCGATTCCCTTTTCCGCCATGAGTTTCGTGACCACATCGTTATCGGTCACATCGAAGCGAATATGATGCAGGCCATTCTGCCCCATCTTCACATAATCGCTCCAGACCGTGTCATCGTCGCCAACTGGCTGCAAGAATTCGAGCTGGATATTGAAGAAGTTATAGAACGCAGAAATAACTTCTGCATCGATGATCTTGCCATCGCGATAGATCGATTTCTTGTACACCGAATGACCGCCGGCATCGGGCTCTAAACCGAACACTTCAAGCATGCCTTTCTTGGTGCGTTCTATATCGTCGGTGATGATGCCAATCTGAACGATGTCCCGTAGTTCATCGGTAAGAGTAAGATCTTGAACTTTCATGATGCCTTCCTGCTTCAGTTGTTAGAAACCCTCTTGCGAGCGTAACACTACCTAGACAATCTTAGCTGATTGTCCAACTTCTCTTACTGGTTATTACGAAATGCTCGATACGCTTTCGAGGTGTCTTTTACAGTTCTGTGATTACGGTTACGTTTTAGTGAACACCTTGTCGCTTATGGTAAGCTGGGAAACCGACCCTGAAAGGAGTGTTCTTTATGAGCAAATCCAAAGTTTATTTCACCAAAGAAATCACCCCGGAAAACGTCGTGAAGCTCTACGAACATCTTGGCGTGAAGCTGCCAGGCAAGGTTGCGGTCAAGGTCCATTCCGGCGAAGAGGGAAACCAGAACTTCCTCCATCCCGAATTCATGCGCCCCATGATCGAAGAGGTAGACGGCACGGTTGTCGAGTGCAACACCGCCTACGATGGCGCACGCGATACCACCGAAAAGCACGAAAAGCTCATGGCTGCACACGGCTGGACCGAGTATTTCGATGTTGACATCATGGATGCAGACGGTCCGAGTTCCGACATCATCTTCCCGATCGAGAATGGCCGCGTGCTGAAGGATAATCGCGTAGGTGGTCACCTAGCGAATTATGCTTCTATGCTCGTGCTCTCTCACTTCAAAGGTCATCCGATGGGTGGCTTTGGTGGCGCGCTCAAACAGCTTTCGATCGGCTGCGCTTCCAACCAGGGCAAGGTCAACATCCACTCTGGTGGAGCAACCCTGAACCAGGGCGAATTCTGGGACAAGCACGCCGAACAGGATGATTTCATCGAGGCAATGGCTGAAGCAGCCGAGACCGTGGTCAACCACTTCGGCAGCAACATCGCGTTCGTGAACATCGCTTGCAATCTTTCGGTCGATTGCGACTGCTGCGCGGAAGCAGAAGATCCCTGCATGGCAGATATCGGCATCTTCGCCTCGCTCGATCCGGTGGCTATCGATGCTGCATGCCTTGACGCCGTACGCAATTCTGACGACCCCGGACGCGACACCCTACTCGAGCGCATCACCTCACGCCATGGTGAGAAGATCATCGATGATGCACTACGCCTGGGCTATGGCAGCGCCGATTACGAATTGATCGAGGTCTAAAGGCAGAACAACATACCACACGCTAGAGAAAACCAAAGACTAAGAGGGAAAGGATCATCCGCTTTCTTTCCCTCTTTTGATAGGGCAGCGGCTTCCCTGCACGCTTCCCTTACATAACAACAGAGATGATGTCTGCCGGCGCGACCACGCCTTCTTCGGTAACAATAGCCGTGATCAAGTCCGCAGGCGTTACATCGAACGCAGGATTGTAAACCTTTACACCCGGAATAGGTGGATCGAGCACTTCTGAATCCGCACGTTCTTCGATGGGAATGTCTTCACCGTTTTGCGCACTCACATCGATCGTCGAAGTGGGCGCCACCACGTAGAACGGAATCCCATACCGAGCAGCAGCGATCGCAACTCCCAACGTTCCGACCTTGTTAGCCGTGTCCCCGTTCGCCGCAATACGATCGGCGCCTACAAACACCGCATCAACACGCCCCTGCGCCATAGTGGTTGCAGCCATGTCGTCGCAGATCAGCGTAACGGGCACCTGCGCTTTTGCGAGTTCGAACGCAGTCAGACGCGCACCCTGGCGCAGTGGGCGCGTTTCGTCTGCATACACCATCTCTATCTTGCCCTGCAGTGCTGCCTCATAGATCACGCCAAGCGCGGTTCCGAAGAATGCTGTTGCCAAGCTACCAGCATTGCAATGGGTGAGCACACTCGATCTTTCTTCAAGCAACGCGGCGCCAAGCTCTCCCATCTTCCTGTTCGCATTCTCGTCTTCGACGATCAGCTGCTGGGTGAACTCATAGAGTTTGTCCGCGATAACAACTGGCGAAGACCCTGAAACAGTCTCTTCCTCAACGAGTTCCATCGCCGCATCCACCATATGCATCAGGTTCACCGCAGTAGGACGCGCATGAGCGATACGTTCGGCAGATTGCCGCATGAACTCCAAATAAGAAGCAGGATCTTTTATTTCATCACGCGCGACCCCTTCGTTGGTCGCACAAAATTCCGCAGCACAAAGCGCCACCGAAGCTGCACCCGCAATCCCGATCGCAGGCGCACCTCGCACCTTCAGCTGCTTGATCGCCTCGATCGCCTCGCGCCAATCGGTCAGATGAAGGTACTCTTCTGTATAGGGCAACTGCGTCTGGTCGATGATGCGAAGCACGGGGAAACCCTCGGAGATCGCTGCCGCATGAGAGGTGTCGCGCACCAGATCGATCGTGCGCGGAATGTTGTCGATACCGATAGCCATGTGGACTCCCTGCCATTCAAACGATTACCGCATTCCAATATACCCGAACAGAACAACGCGAACACCCCTGTTCACCTCAGTGTCCTTGAATTTGGCACTCCTCCAAGGTTGCGAGCAGCTCAGAAGGCATCTCCTCTTTAGGCATCTTGCGCGGAACTTCGCAAGTGCCTGCATCAGAGGCCGTATCGTAGAACCAACATTTATACTCGATGAACCGAAGCGTGCGGTTAAGATCCTCGATCTGTTCGAGGATCTTCTCACGGCGTCTATGTACCAACGCGCGTCTGTCCTCAATGGATTCATCGCCCAATTCGCTCAGGCGTACAAATTCGCCGATCTCTTTCAGCGACATGCCTGACATCTTCAAATGCCCGATCAAACGCAACAGATCCAAATCCGCATCCGTAAAACTGCGGATGCCGCCCTCGGTTCGCCCAATATGAGGTAAGAGCCCATTCTTCTCGTAATATCTAATAGTTGAGGCGGGAATATCTAAAGCCTTCGCAGCTTCACCAATTGAGTAACCATTTTTCAGTTCCATGATCGCGCCTACTTTGTCTCTTCACTAGCGTCAAACAGCTTTTATTATCGGCTTGAACCGTACTTCAAGTACAACACGAAGCTTCAAAGCCAAAACCACCTGCAAACCTTCTGATAAAACCCCTGAATAAAGTATATGAAAGATGTTATACTTTCTTAGATATAAAGATGGGCTCATTTACCAACGTAGCGTTAGGAAAATGGGTGCGTTTCACGTGTCACTTTGAACAGCACTAGTAAAGGGTAGCATGCAGAACATGTGGATCAGCGTCGCACTGATTGTAGCGGTCATAATCGTTGGCATCGTCGCAGGTAAGCGATTGAGTGCCCCCGGCCCTCAACGCCGTGCTGCTTATTTTGCCTTTGGCACCCTCGCTGTTCTTGCTCTTTGGTTCTTCATTTTCGTTGCTTTCTTCCCCGCTGAATGGATCGTCCCTTTCTTCACGGTCGCTTGTATCGTCATTCCTATCTGCGTTTACATGGTGGTCCTGCGCAGCGGAAGCAAAGAACGCGCCAAAGTTCCTTCGAAACGCTCGTTCGAGATTCCTAAAAAAGACATCGCAGCTGAAAGCACGAAAGCTTCGAGCGTAATCAGCCCTGGAACAGCATCCAAGAAAGCGGCTCCTGCCCCCAGCGCTTCTCAGCAAACAGCGCCCGCTTCATCAGCTTCTTCTTCAACAGCGAAAGTAGACGCTTCTGCAACTGCCACCACTAAAGCAAAGACACCTACTGCTACTGCTTCCACTCCAGCTAAGCCAACTGCCTCAGAAGCTCCAAAAGCAACTGCAAAGTCTTCTGTTGAATCGCCGAAGGTTTCCGTAAAAGACACGCCGAAGCCTGCACAACCCACTGCAAAAGCAGAGGCTCTATCTACACAGAAAACAGCAACGGAATCCACACCCGTCGATTCACCTACAGCAACGAAGCCAGTTGAGCCCACGAAATCGACCGAGCCCCAGAAAGCTAAGACCACTGAGTCCGCAGAGCAAGCGGCTAAGCCTGTTTCTCACGAAGCTTCAAGCAAGCCTTTCGCGAAAAAGGAACAAGCGGCTGAAATCGCTATCGAAGAATCAACTGAGAAAACGACTGAACCTGCTGTTAAGGCTGCTCCTGTCGCCGCATCTCCAAGCGAAGACCAACTACGCGAAGCTGCCGAGATCGAAATTCTTGTCGGCCACGCAGCAGAAGAAGAGATCGAGGAACTTGTTCGTCCTTTCGCCTCGCAAGCAAGCCCTGCCATGAACGCTGAGAAGGAGCGCGAACTGAATGTCGGTACGCCGATCAGTTCATCAGAAGAGCAAACGCCCGCGAACACGGAGGCCACACCCGCCAAGACCTCAACCGCCTCAACTGCAACACCCGCTCCTGCGCCTGAGCCTAAACCACAACCGGCAACAAAACCTGCACCGAAACCGGCTAAAAAGGCACCAGCCGATCACTTCGCAGAGTTCAGTGCCCGTGCTGCTGCATTGCGCGATCAAGGCGCCTACGCCATTGCGGCGATGCTTTTTGAGGAAGCTGCTGCTCTCGCACCCAACGCTAATGAAGCACGCAACACCCACTTCGAAGAACTCGCTTGTTATGTAAAAGCAGGCGATGCTAACAAAGCAAAAGAGATCGCTGCGAAGCTTCGCCAATCAAGCGTTCTCACACGCTTCGAGCGCATTAAGCTTGATGCCGTCGAAAGGATGAGCTAATGTCTGCCGCACGCTCAAAAAGAGCAAACGCCGATGACACGTTCGCACTGCCCAAGGGCACCGAGATCACGCGCGAGATCGCACTCGATGCTAAGAAGCACGACGCACTGCTGCTCCTCACTATGAGCGTCGACTAAATTCGCCACGATTCGTCGAAGACTTCGGCGAATCCGCATTGCAAACCAGATGAAGCGGCGCGCCTTGTGTGCGTCGCTTTTATTTCACCTACCCAACAAAAGGAACCACTATGGATTACCAGAACTTACAAGATGAGATCAAATCGGCCATGAAGGCGCATGACAATAACCGGCGAGACATTTTGCGTCAGGTTCACACGGAGCTGAAGGCGATCGAAGTGAACGAGCGCCGCGACATTACGGAAGCCGACGTGGACGCAATGCTCAAACGCGTTATCAAGCAAACAAAGGAAACGCTCGATGGCTCGATCAAAGCAGGCAACAACCAAGAGCGCACCGATACGCTCACTGAGCAAGTAACCATTCTAGAAGGCTATCTTCCTGAGCAGGTTGAGGGCGAAGAGCTCATGGCGCTCATCGACGAAGTGGTTGCTGAAACAGGCGCAACTACCAAAAAGGATATGGGGCGCGTGATGGGAGCGCTCACTCAGCGCACAGGCGGCAACTTTGACAAGGCCGCTGCAGCTGCAACTTTGAACCAACGCCTTAGCTGATCAGGTATCAATCTTTCTCAAAGGCTTTTTCTCGCTGCTCAAGGTCGCGTTCGATCTGAGCATCGAACGCGCTGTTCCAGCATTCACACGCAGGCAAATCAGGGATCGACGCCGCATTGAACACGGGGTTGATCCCTTGCTTTCTTTGCCGCGTGTAATCGTCCAGGCACTTGAGCGCCCACTTCCCCAGCGCAAGAATCGCGATGAGGTTGATGATGCACATGATACCCATCAAGATATCAGCCACATTCCACGCCAGATCGAAGCTGCTCAAGCATCCCGCAAAGATGATCACCAAACATGCAACTCTAAACCAGAAGAGCAACGTCTTACGCTCGCCGAAGATGAACTTCAAATTGGATTCCGCATAAAAATAATTGCCGATCAGACTGGTATAAGCGAACAAGAACACCGCTGCAGTGATGAACGCGATCCCCACATCGCCCGCAAAGTGATAGACCGCCATCTGAACGAGCGGCATGCCGTTCAACCCAGCCGCTGTCTGAGGATCCTGGACCATGAATACCAGCACGATCATGGCTGAACACGTACAGATGAAAAGCGTATCAATGTAGACCGAAAGCGTCTGCACCAGCCCTTGCTTCGCAGGATGCGAAACTGATGCTGTTGCTGCAGCATTCGGCGCTGAACCCATACCGGCTTCATTGGAGAATAAACCACGCTTGATGCCCAGCATCAAAGCAGACCCCGCGAAGCCACCGAATATCGCCTGAAAATCAAAAGCAGAAGCGAACATCATTCCGAAAGCTGCCGGCAGCAAATTCAGATGAGAGAGGGTGATCCAAATACCCAAACCAATATAGGCAAGCGCCATGATAGGTACGACCCATGAATTGATGACCGAAATGCGTTTCTGACCTCCAAAGATAACAACTGCAGTAGCAATAGTGAACACAACCCCTAAGACCACCGCAGCACCATTGGTCGCATAATCAGGAATGTAATACTCCAGGCCAGAAGCAGCATTATATGCTTGCAGCTCGTTGAATCCCACCACATAACAGGCAATGAGCGAAACCGCGAACGCAATACCCATCCAGCGCTTTCCCAAGCCCTGCTGAATGTAATAAGCAGGTCCACCACGGAATTGCCCATCTTTACCGCGAATCTTGAAGATCTGCGCGAGCGTTGATTCGATGAACGCCGATGCGCCACCGATAAGCGCCATGACCCACATCCAAAAGAGCGCGCCCGGGCCACCCATAGCAAGCGCCGTTGCAATACCAGCGATATTGCCGGTGCCCACACGCGACCCCGTCGAGACCATCATCGCCTGAAACGAAGAGATCGCCTTTCCGTTCTTGTCGACCTTCTTCTCGAAGAGCTGCGTGAACATATCTTTGATGTAGCGAAACTGCACGCCTTTCGTGCGAATCGTGAAATAGATGCCGGTGAACACGAGCAACGCAACAAGAATGTAGGTATACATGAAGTTATCGATGTCACCCGTTATCAGAACGAGGAAACTGTTGATGCTATTCGTCTCCATAGGGTCTTCTTTCTTGAAAAAGTATGAGAATTCTATTGTGAAGGAAGTTCGCAGTTTGTACAGATAATGTAATGAATTTGATAGCCGTTCTTAGACTGTAGTATCTTTGACGGATGCTCTCTGGCTTTCTCAGAAGCAGGCAACTACGATCTTGAACCGGTTTAAAGGACTCCTGTGGCTTTCGACCTTTCGCAACATATGTCCACGAGCAAGCTCATTCGCTTTACGCTCCCTACCATCTTCATGATGATCTTCACCTCGCTCTACACCATCGTAGACGGTATTTTCGTCTCGAACTTCGCAGGCAAAACCGCATTCGCCGCCGTGAACCTCATCTTGCCTTTCGCCATGATCCTCGCCTCCGTAGGTATGATGGTCGGCACTGGTGGCAGTGCGATCGTTGCAAAAACGCTCGGAGAGGGCGACCATCCGCGCGCACGCCGCTATTTCACCCTGCTCGTTATCTTTGCAGGTGTTATCGGTACGGCACTCGCTATTATGGGCATCTTCTTCATGGAAGATATGGCGGGCTTTCTCGGAGCAGAAGGGGCGATGCTTGAAGCAGCTACCCTCTACGGTATCTTCATGATGTTCTCCCTGCCTTTCTTCGTGCTGCAATACGCCTTCCAAAGCTTCTTCGTAACCGCAGGTCAACCTAAACTTGGATTCTATGTCATCGTCATCGCAGGCGTTACCAATATCGTTTTGGACTTTCTTTTCGTGGGCGTATTCCAATGGGGGCTCATCGGCGCTGCAATCGCCACCAACATCGGCGAAGTCTTAGGCGGCGGCATTCCGCTTATCTACTTCATGAAGAAGCGCACGAGCCATCTCTATTTTGTGAAGCCTCACCTACGCCTGAAGGTCATCGGCAAAGCGTGCGTGAATGGCTCGTCTGAAATGGTCACCAATATCGCAATGAGCTTCGTGTCCATGCTCTATAATTGGCAGCTTTTGCACTACATCGGCGAAGATGGCGTAGCGGCATACGGCGTGATCATGTATACCGCCATGATCTTTGCCGCTATCTTCATGGGATATTCGGTAGGCGCTTCACCCCTTATGAGCTTCCAATACGGTGCGAAGAATCACAAAGAGATGCGCTCGCTGCTCATGAAGAGCTTAGGACTCATCACCATTGCCTCGTTGTTCATGTTCCTCGCTGGACAAGCATTTGCCGAGCCTATATCGAAGATCTTCGTGGCCTACGATACCTCTTTGCTCGACCTCACGGTGCATGCTTACAAGATATATGCGCTCTGCTTCTTGTTCATGGGCTTTTCGATATATGCATCGTCCCTGTTCACCGCACTCAACAATGGGCTTGTTTCGGCGCTCATCTCGTTTTTGCGCACGCTCGTGTTCGAGACAGGAGCGGTCATCATCTTGCCGCTCATCTTCGGCATCGACGGTATTTGGTTCTCCGTAACCGTCGCTGAGATGTTCGCCTGCGCAATAGCGGCTTGCTTTATGATCGGCCTCTCTGGTCACTATGGCTATCGTAAACAAAAGAAACTTTCTGCAGATAACGCGCTCCCTCCTCAGCCATGATATGCTAACGAAAGAGCGTTCATCATAGTTTTCGCGAGCAGCCCGAAGCCTACGCGAGCTGCTAAAGCAGCTGATGAATCAACCGGTAATCCACTTCTTGCCTACCAGGAATTAAGGAGCTGGCCATGCATGCACCAATCTTGCCCAAGTTGAAGAAGACCCCTAAACACATCCTCGACCTTGTCCATCTGTTGTTCGCGAGCCTGTGGCTTGGCGGCTTCACCATCGTGCTCGTATGCTCGATCATGCTCTGGACGCAAACGATCGATCCGGTCTTCGGCCTTGCAACGATCAACCTTGTCCAAGAGGTCGTGAAGGTCTGCATCCCTGCGCTCATGGCAACCGGACTTCTCTATGGTTTTGTCACGAAATGGGGCTTCTTCTCTCATGGCTGGGTCACCGCAAAATGGGTGCTCACTATTGCCCTTGTCGTCTCAACTGCGCTCGTCCCCATCCATCCGCTCTGTTTGAGCGGGATCGTGGCGGGCATGATCGCACTCTTTGCTCTTTCGATCTTCAAGCCCCACAAGAAAGCTCAAAAAGCGTCGCACCGCGCATGATCACACGAAAAGGAACTGAATGAACGAGATCAAATGCCCTCATTGTGGCCAAGTCTTCACCGTTGACGAAAGCGGCTACGCTGCTCTTTTGAACCAGGTACGCGACCATGAATTCCGGCGCGAGCTGAACGAACGCATCTCGCTTGCCGAAAAGAATCGCGAACAGGATATGGCTCTTGCGGTTGCGAAAGCCGAAGAAGAGCTGCGTGCGCAAATTGCGCAGCGCGATAGCCAGCTTGCCGCACAGACCGAGCAGTTCCGTGCCGAAGCCAAAGATCTTCAGCTTGCAGCTCAAAACGAAAAGGCGGAGCTTGAAAAGCAGCTCGAAGCACTGAAGGCACAACTTCAAGCACAAGCGAGCGAGGCTGATACTGCCCGAAAGCTTGCCGTTGCTGATGCCTTGAGCGCAGAAAGCGATAAGCTGCGTGCTGTCGAAAAGGAGCGCGATTCGCTCGCGCAACAGCTTGAAACGCAGCGTCAACAGGCTTCGACTGAAACCCAGCTTGCGCTCCAGAAGCAAGAATCGACCCTGAAGGACGCCCGCATCGCAGTTGAACGCGAGCGTGATGAACTGCGTGCCCAGGTAGTTCGTGAGCAAGAAGCACTCGCACGCATCGAAGCCGAGCATAAGGCAACGCTGGCAGAAAAGCTCGCTGCTAAAGATGAGCTCATCGCCGATCGCGAACGCGAGATCCTCCGCATTCAAGACATGAAAGCGCAGCTCTCTACGAAGATGCTCGGCGAGAGCCTCGAGCAACACTGCGAGATCGAATTCAACCGTCTGCGCCCCACCGCCTTCCCACATGCCTATTTCGAGAAGGACAACGAAGTAGTTGAGGGCACAAAAGGCGATTTCATCTTCCGCGATTTCGATGAAGAGGGCAACGAGATCATCTCCATCATGTTCGAGATGAAGAACGAGGCAGACGATTCCGTAAATCGCAAGACTAACGAATCGCACTTCAAGAAGCTCGATGCCGATCGCAAGAAGAAGAACTGCGAATATGCGGTGCTCGTTTCGCTACTCGAGCCTGAAAACGAACTTTACAACGCTGGCATCACTGATGTGTCGTATCGCTTCGAGAAGATGTACGTGATCCGACCGCAGTTCTTCATTCCCATCATCACGCTTCTGCGCAACGCAGCGCTCTCTTCACTGCAATACCGTAAAGAGCTTGCGCTCGTTCGCCAACAGAACATCGATGTGACGAATTTCGAAGATCAGCTGGCTGATTTCAAAGACAAGTTCGGGCGCAACTACCGCATTGCGAGCCAGAAATTCCAAAAAGCCATAGAAGAGATCGATAAATCGATCGATCACCTGCAGAAGATCAAGGACAACCTGATCGGCAGCGAAAATCAGCTTCGTTTGGCAAATGACAAAGCCGAAGATCTTACGGTCAAGAAGCTCACACGCAAGAACCCCACTATGAAAGCGCTGCTCGACGAAGCGCGTGAAGCGAAAAGCACCTCGGCTGACAATGATTAGTTCAAAGGGCTTGTCTTGAATCGCGTTCTGTTCAATTCTCTTATCGTTTTTATAGCGGGATCCTGTTACGGATTCATTGTTCCAGCCATCAAGAGCGCAGCTGAGATCGGCATTTATCCTCACACGTTCGTGCCCTTGCAATATTTGGTGGCCTTTTTGGTGTGCCTTGCAATCATGCCCATTCGACGCATCAAATGGGCATCTCCTAAAAACCTTGCTAGGCTTGCCTTGCTCGGTGTTTTCACCGGCGGTACGAGCGTTTGCTACTATTCAGCAGTTTCGCTCCTGCCCTCTTCTGCCGCCTTAACACTGCTCTTCCAATACATTTGGATCAGCGTGTTGATCGAGTGCCTTCACAAGAAAAAGCTCCCAGCAACCTCGACGATCATTGCCATTGTTATCACACTCGTTGGAACGCTCTTCGCAACTGGCTTGCTTGATGGAAGCGTTGCAGCGCTCAACCCCCTTGGTATTGCCTATGGTCTTGGATCCGCGCTCTTCTACGCGCTTTTCCTCTACTATTCAGGAACCTTGGGAACAGGCCAGCCTATTGTACTGCGCACGACCATGCTAACCGCTGGCGGCTTGCTCTTCACTTCGATCGCAAGCCCAGCAGCTTACACGCAAGCCTTCTTCGATCCCATAACCTGGCCGTTCGCCATCGGTTTCGCAGTACTTGGCATCCTCATTCCCACTACGCTCATCAACTTCGCAAGCCCCAAGCTCACCACGGGCATGGTTTCGATCATGGCCTCGAGCGAGCTGCCGGTGGGTATTTTCGCGGCCTGGGCTATCGTGGGCGATGCACCTTCCCCGCTCGTGCTCTTCGGTGCTTTCCTCGTTTTGGCAGGCATTGTCGTCAAACAGCTTCCGTCCCTCATAAAACGAAATGCGGGCACTCCTTCGTGAACAGGGGACGGGGCAAGTGTCCAATCCGCGCTATGGGCGCAAGCCATATCTGAAACACAATAGATTGAACACTTGCCCCGTCCCCTGTTCACGCCCTGCATGATAGACTAAAACAAACACATGAAGGGGGTTCGCTGTGGCTGAATATCTAGGAGATGGCATCTATCGCGTGGGCAAGGCCGAGAGGCTCTGGTCATGCCGAAAAGCGATCATGGATGATGCGATTGACCAGGTAGAACCAGGAATTCCTCCTGCAGATGCTCGCTTTGGTTGGTTTAAGGGAGCGATCCCTACGCCATCGAACGAGGGCGGCTTCTATGTGGTCGAGTTCCTTGACGATCAGAAGATCCGCGTGCTTGCCTACGTCGATATGTACGGTCGCGCTTTCACCACTGAAACTGGCTTCGAACGCCCTCCCGCTCAGCCGCAAGATCTTTTCATCGCGCTTGCTGAAGGCTCTTCGAGCAACGGCACGATCTTCGTGCGCGGAAAAGATGGCAGCCCCATTGCTTGCGCTCCCTTCACGAAAAGTGGCAGCGGGCAAAATGCCAAATACACGATCGGCGAAACCTGGTACGACTTCAAAGGCCACGGGAAGCGCCTTCATTATTATGACCTGATGAGCCGCGCTTATCTGGCTTTCGTGTACCGACCAACACTCGGCAAAGCAACACTTCCCTTTGGCATCGATGAGGTGTATCGGGTGCTCGCGCAAGACGAACTGCTTCCCGCTTTGAAGATCGTGATCGAACGAGCGAACAAGGTTGAAACGGACCATCTTGTTACGGGTCATCCGGTGGTCTCGAAGTTGAGCGACCGACTTATTGCGGCCGGCATACTCGATCTTGCAGCTGAAGACGAAGATGCCGAGCTCCGCCTGATCCGCACTGCGCAATATGCCAATACCTTCTTCGTGCGCGACATGAATGAATCGTCCGCCCTGCCAGAAACCACGATTTGGGAGATCGAAGCTGCGCTCAATTTGTTCTCGCTTACCGAATCGCTTCTCCAGGTCTTGCAATCCAAAGGCGAACTCGCGAGCCTTGCTGGCTGTGAGGCTTATCTTCTTGAAACAGCCGCGGGGCAATCGATCGAGCTCGAACTTGCAAGCGAATTAGCTGCTGGCAAGCCAGCCGGGCAGTGGCAGGCGCGCTCACATATCGCTGCAGGAATAGAGAATATGGCGCTCCCCCTTCGGGTAGAGGCACGCTTCCGGCTCGATCTGCCAGCTGGGCAGGTCAAGTTCGAGATGCGTGTTCCCGATGCTTCGATGATAGCTTCGCTGTTCGATAAATCTGAAGGCGAAGCAGCCGCACTTGCAGAACGCTATGCGCGGCAGGTGGGACTTCTTCTCGTTGATATCGCGATGCGCTCTTCTGCGCGCATCGAACGTGTTGACCTGGTCGCACGAACCATCAGTCGCGATGGTTCAGAAGATGTTGACCTCTTCTCCGCTTCGTTCGATCGCGATCTCTACGAGCGCTCAAACGGGTTCCTTGAAGAACGCAAGGGCGATCCCTCAACCCTCTATGAAAGCCTTCCCGACCAGACAACAAGTGCGAACTTCACCGAAACTGCATCGCTTTCAGCTACACCTCAACCTGATCCCCATGCAGAACTCTCACCAGAAGTTGCTGCGGCCTTTGGTGCAAAAACGTACCGCGACCTGGAAATCTTCTTCAACGCTGAATTGCGCTCGACAGCAGAGTGCCTTGCCGATGCGATAGCTGCTGCAGCAGACACTTCAAGCGCCGTCGCCAGCGTTCGCCAGATCGAAGCAGAGACGCTCGCGCACGATTCGAACTCCCGTACCGCCGAAGCGTTCACCCGCCTTCTGCGAGCGCTCGCTGAAGGAACCATCGACCCTCACGAGCAGAACACCACGGTCAATTGCTTCCTGGGCGAAGACGAATGCATGAGCGCCTATCGCGCCGCTGAAGCATTGACCTCAGCTGACCAACCTGAAGAGGCACTCCAAATTCTGACCAGCGCCGTTGCAAAACTCGAAGAAACGGGGCATTTTGCAGACAACGAAACGACCGTCTATCGCGTGTTCGATTCGTACGCTGCGCGGCTCGTCTATAACCAGGTGAAAGCAGGAACGCTCCCCGCGCTGCAAGATTGCACGATCTTGCAAGACAGAGGAAAAGAAACACAGCTCGCACCCGATAGCTATGCGTTCTGCCTCTTCGAGCTAGCCTATTTGCTCTGTTCGCGCGACCACATCGATGAAGCGATGCGCTACGCCAAGAAAGCGATCACAATAGCTCCCACCATGAGCGCAGGATATCGTGCTCTTGGGCGAATCTTCGTGTTCAATGATGATTTCGCGAGCGAGCGCGCCACACTTGAGAGCGCTCTTACGCTTATGACCTCGCCTGATGATATCGCCGCCCTCTACTACCATCTTGCCTATGCCCTCTGGAAATCAGGCGATCCCGAAACAGCGCTCGCAAGTTACATCAAAGCGCTCCAAACTTCCAATGTTGTGAGTGCGGCCTGTGTGTCGGAGATCGAAGAGCTTCAGAAAGACACGGGGCTCCCACTTCCCCTCAGCGAAGATATCGATAGACTCCTTGATGAAGCAGGAGTTCCTCTTGTGCCGACTGAAAGCATGCGCGCTGTTCTAGAAGAAGCTGCAATCACCGCGCTCGACGAAGGATTGTTCGACATCGCACGCGTTCTTCTATCCTTCGTATTCCGCTATCGCAACGATGATGCCTTGGTGGGCGTGCTGCGTTCACTCGAAACAAGTCTGTTCTGATCAGGAGAGGTGTGTGAACAGGGGACGGGGCAAGTGTTCACACCTACACACACTGCAAAAAGCTACCCGAACATCAAGAGTTCTTGCTTTTCTGGCACGATCGGGCGCCCATCGAACACCCCATCAGGGTGCCACTTCGAAAGTCCTTCGATCAGCTCTTCGACGGTTTTGGGGAATTGGAACGCATCCTTATCCCAATGCTCGATGAAATCATGCTCGTGCATGTTCTCGATGAGCTGGTGAAGCGGCTCATAGAAACCGTCGATATCAAGGCAGAAACAAGGACCAGGGGTCAGGTGCAAACGAATGCGTGACATGATCTCCGAGATCTCTTCGAGCGTACCAACGCCCCCCGGAAGCGCCACGAAAACATCGCCGAGTTCGATCATCTTCGCTTTGCGTTCGCTCATGTTCTCGACCACATAAAGCTCGGTCAGATCCTGCTGCTCAACACACGCGTCGATGAAGAACTGCGGCTCAACACCATACACTTCGCCACCATGCTCGAGCACCACGCGCGATATCAGCCCCATAAGGCCTACCGAGCTTCCGCCATACACGAGCGTATTGCCCGAATCTCCGATCCAAGCGCCCAGTTCAAGGGCGGCTTTTGCATAGTTCGTATTGTTTCCCGGATTCGATCCGCAATAGACGACGACGTTCATGGTGATTCCTTTTGATACTACGTTTTAGCTTCTTATAGAAGCATATCGGATACTTCACCTGTACTCAATCTGCACATAAAAGGACGAACGCAAAAAGCAAAGAAGAAAGACACCTGCTCTCTCTTCTTTGCTTCAGAATGCTTATATGCAGTTTTGGAATCAGAGTATCAAGATTTATTCATCTGCGAACATCGGTGTTGAAAGGTAGCGCTCACCGGTATCAGGCAGGATAGCCACGATGGTCTTGCCTTCATTCTCGGGACGTTTTGCCAGTTCAAGGGCAGCCCATACAGCGGCTCCCGAAGAGATTCCTACCAACACGCCTTCTTCGCGCCCGATCTCGCGCCCGATCGCGAACGCATCGTCGCTTTCGACCGTGATCACTTCGTCGTAGAGCGTGGTATCTAGCACCTCAGGCACGAACCCGGCACCAATACCTTGGATCTTGTGCGAACCAGCACGTCCTTCAGAAAGAACCGGCGAATCAGAAGGCTCAACTGCAACGAGCTTCACCTCGGGGTTCTGCTCCTTCAAATACTGGCCGATGCCCGTAAGCGTGCCTCCCGTACCAACACCAGCGACCAAGATGTCCACGGTGCCATCCGTATCCTGCCAGATCTCAGGGCCCGTGGTGGCCTTATGGATTGCCGGATTTGCGGGATTGATGAACTGCCCGGGAATGAAGCTGCCTTCGATCTCGGCTGCAAGTTCGTTCGCTTTTTCGATAGCGCCAGTCATGCCCTTCGCACCATCGGTCAACACGATCTTGGCCCCATATGCCTTGATGAGATTACGTCGCTCGACGCTCATCGTTTCTGGCATGGTCAAAATGAGCTGGTAACCACGAGCTGCTGCAATAGAAGCCAGTCCGATTCCCGTGTTTCCCGAGGTCGGCTCTATGATGGTTGCTCCAGGCTTCAAGATGCCTGCCGCTTCAGCATCATCGATCATCGCTTTCGCAATACGATCCTTGATCGAGCCCGCTGGGTTGAAATATTCGAGCTTTCCTAAGATTCGCGCCGAAACACCATGAACTTCCTCGACATGTTTAAGCTCTAAAAGAGGCGTATGACCAACCAGCTGATCGACTGACTCGTATACCTTCATGCTCTACCCTCCATAATTCCTATTATTTCTATAGGTTAACAGGATTATAACCCGCTGTTCTTCGCTGTCAAGCACAAGCCCACAACTTCCCTACAAGACTGTATTACAATATTCCTAGTAAATTAGAAGGAATAAGGAGCACCCGTTATGCTGGTCTCAACAAAAGGACGTTATGCGCTTCGCGCGGTAGTCGATATCGCAGAAAATTCTCGCGTCGATCGCGTTTCGCTCCGTTCCGTTGCAGAGCGCCAGGGCATATCTGATAAATACCTTGAAGCCATCATCAAACCCCTGGTCGTAGCGGGCATACTGGCAAGCGTGCGCGGAAAGAACGGCGGCTATCAGCTCGCGCGACCAGCAAACGATATAACTGCTGGCGACGTGATCCGCGCGGTTGAGGGAGAGGTTGCTTCTGCCCCCTGCAGCGCAGAGGGCGAGCCATGCGAACGCGCTTCGATGTGCCGCACTGCTCGTTTTTGGATGGGACTCGAAAACGTGGTGGACCAGTATCTTGATGCTACCAACATCGCTGATCTCGCAGTGCCCGACCTAGCTGGCAACGACTACGTTATTTAATTGGTTGAAATCTTGAAGTTCAGCGGAAGCGATTCAAAATGATCGCGAGCCGCGCTAAGCAAGGCGCGTCTTCTTCGTGACAGGGCACGTGAGCGACTTGCCCCGCTTGAGGTAATGGATGAAGAACCCAATGCCCGCAAGCGCCAACGCCGACCCAATGCCGGTATACATGAACGCCACGATCCATGCAGGAATGATCCCGAATTCGCGCAGCGCAATGCCGCCGCCCATCATGATAGCCATCATGATGTAGCCCTTCACATCGAAGAAAGCGAACGCGCAGGTTGGCTCATTGCCATAAGCACGAATGCGGTTCGACTGCTTTCCCACTAACTTCGCGAACATCATATGGAACAAGAGGAACGTGACGACAACCCCAACAGCGAGCAGGGCAGCAACAAGTTCGGTCTCCGTGATAGCGATAACGCCAAGGCGCAAGATATTGATACCCGCTAGCAGCCAGACAGCAGCCGCGATGATAAGGAGCTTTTCAGATTTGACCTTCAACATATTCATCAACTCCTTCTCAATTGCATCTTTCTTTGCTGTCATTTTCCGCCGCGCACAATCAGTTTTCAAGTAGAAAAAACGATTATCCCGACATAATTCAGATGCCGGCATTCCCGCACAAACCAAACTGCATGGGCTCTCCGCCAACCAGCCTGATTCCGCAACAGACAAACTATCCTAAGCTCTACGCGCGCAAACGCACCGCAACACCTATACTTGAATGAGAAAGAAAGAACGTACTATCTGCCTGGGCGGATGAGGATACAAGAGTTATGAGCAACCAACAGACAAGAAAGCGTCCCTCGCTCACTACCTGGATTTTGATATCGCTGGTAGCGGGCATCGTAGTGGGCCTGCTCATCTCGGCCGTCTCCCCCGAAGGCTCGCCGTTCGACCAGTATGTGACCGAAGGGCTCTTCTATGTGCTCGGCCAATGGTTCATTCGCCTGATGCAAATGCTCGTGATCCCGCTGGTCTTCTGTTCAATCGTATGCGGCGCTGCAGCAATGGCGGATCTGAAACTGCTCGGAAAAGTGGGCATCGGCACGTTGCTCATGTATATCATCACCACTGCACTCGCCGTGCTCATCGCGATCGGTCTTGCCCAGCTGGTCGCGCCAGGTGTGGGTCTTGACCTGGCCTCAGTCATCATGGCCGACACCACAACTGCCAGCACCGAAGTGAGCATGGCAGAAACGCTCATCAATATCATCCCTACCAACATCATCGAGGCGATGAACAACGGCGCGATGCTTCAGATCATCTTCTTCGCACTCATTCTTGGGTTTGTGCTCGGTCGCCTTGGAAGCAAGGTCGAAACGGTGAATCGCTTCTTCGAGCAATTCAACACCGTGATGATGACCATGATCGACATCATGCTCAAGGTTGCACCTATTGGTATCTTTTGCCTGATCGCACGCACTTTTGCCAACCTGGGTATAACAGGCATGATGCCTATGCTGAAGTTCATTCTCACAGTCTATGGCGGGCTCTTCATCCAGCTCTTCATCGTTTACGCGATTATCTTCGTCCTGTTCACCCGCCTGAACCCCTTTCGGTTCTTGCGCAAGATGCTGCCCGTCATGCTCTTTGCTTTCTCGACCAGCTCTTCGAATGCGACCATTCCGCTCAACCTTGAAACGCTCGAGCGTAAATGCGGCGTTGATGAAAAGGTGGCATCCTTCACCATTCCGCTGGGCGCAACCATCAACATGAGCGGCACGGCCATCATGCAGGGCGCGGCGGTGGTGTTCGTGGCGCAAGCCTTCGGCATCGATCTATCCACGAGCGCACTCATGACCGTGGTCATAACCGCAGTTACCGCAGCGATCGGTACCGCAGGAGTGCCTGGTGTGGGAACCATCATGCTCGCAATGGTCTTCGAATCGGTAGGCTTGCCGGCCGCTGGCATTGCCATGATCATGGGCGTTGACCGTATCTTGGACATGGGCCGCACCGCGGTGAACGTGACTGGCGATGCAGTGGTAACGATGTGCATGGCCAGCCTCACGAAAACGCTTGACCGCAACGTATTCCAAAGCCGCAACGAGGATCTGGTCGAAGAGCCCGCGAAAGCGCCATCAGAATAAATTCCTGCTCAGAGGCATTTTGTTCTACTACGAGTACATTTTTTGTGTACTGATTGAACAGGGGACAGGACAAGTGTTCATCGTCCCCTGTTCATTCCGCTGGGCACTTTATTACAGCAAAGCACCTAAATCTCTCTTGCAGCACAGTGAAGTTCAGTAGAATAACGACTGTTGCTTTAATCCTCTAAATCAACACAATTACGCATAATCCAAAATAGTCCTGACCATCAAGGGCGCTGGAGAGCCCAAGCCATGGAAGAAGCTTTGCTGAACATCGTCGTTACCATCAATTCGTATCTCTCGAATTACGTGCTGATCATCCTGCTCATCGGCGCAGGCCTCTACTTCACCATCCGAACGCGCTTCGTGCAGATTCGCTGCTTCGGAGAAGGCTGGAAGCGCGTTTTTGGCGGCTTCTCGCTCTTCGGCAAAAAGGAGAAGAGCGGCATGAGTTCCTTCCAGGCACTCACCACTGCTATTGCGGCGCAGGTCGGCACTGGTAACATCGTTGGTGCGTGCGGCGCGATCCTGATCGGTGGCCCTGGTGCGATCTTCTGGATGTGGCTCATCGCATTTTTAGGTATGGCCACGAACTACGCCGAGGCGGTGCTCGCACAAAAGACACGTATCGTCGATAGCGAAGGCATCGTTCACGGCGGTCCGGTCTACTACATCAAGACCGCATTCCGCGGCAAGTTCGGCACCTTCCTTGCTGGCTTCTTCTCAGTTGCGATCATCCTCGCACTCGGCTTCATGGGATGCATGGTACAATCGAACTCCATCGCTTCGACCTGCGAAACTGCTTTCGGCATTCCCGCATGGGTGTGGGGCATCGCGGTTGTTGCGATCGCTGCTTACGTGTTCATCGGCGGCGTTGGACGCTTGGCGGTCGTTACGGAAAAGATCGTTCCGCTCATGGCGATCGTTTACTTGATCGGCGGCCTTATCGTGCTGCTTGCGAATCTCCCTGCAACCGGCGAAGCGTTCGCACTCATCTTCTCTTGCGCATTCAATCCGCAGGCAGAGATCGGCGGCGTGACCTTCGGTATCCTGGCAGCGCTTGCACAAGGCGCGAAGCGCGGTCTCTTCTCGAACGAAGCGGGCATGGGTTCTACCCCGCACGCTCACGCACAGGCAAACGTGAAGAACCCGCACGAGCAGGGAACCGTTGCGCTGATCGGCGTTTTCGTTGACACCTTCATCGTGGTTACCATTACCGCACTCGTTGTTATCAGCGTGCTTTACACGGGCAACGGCGCACTAGCTCAAGGCGCCTACGAAGGCATCGACAAGACCAACATGGCACAGCTCGCATTCGGTTCGATGTTCGGCGAAGTGGGCGGCAATGTGTTTGTGGCTATCTGCTTGCTATTCTTCGCATTCTCTACGATCTTGAGCTGGAACCTGTTCGCAAAGATCAACGTTCAGTACCTCTTTGGCAAGAAGGCAGTTCCGGTGTTCACCGTTATTGCGCTCATTTTCATCTTCATGGGCTCGTTGCTCTCAAACGACCTGGTATGGGAACTTGCCGACATGTTCAATCAGCTCATGGTTCTCCCGAACGTTATCGGCTTGATCGCTCTTGGTGGCGGCGTTGCAGCTTGCGCACGTACGGCAGGTAAATCGTGGGGTAAGGCCGCAGCGAAGATCGAACGCGAACACGAAGAAGGCATCAATACGAGCAACCCGGATAAACCAAACTGGGAAGCATAAGGTAAGCGTGAAGGGCATACTGTTCACTACACCTTATGCCTTCTATGCTGCATAGCCTTAAGGAACAGCGCATCACTCCAGGTCAAGTAAAAGATATTTGCCGGTGATGCTCTGAGGGTTCGCCGCTATATCTTCTGGCGTGCCCGTGGCAACCACCTTGCCGCCAGCCTCGCCTCCGCCTGGACCAAGGTCGATCACGTAATCCGAGTTCGCGATCATATCCAAATCGTGCTCGATCACGATCACCGTTGCTCCTTTATCGATCAAGCGCTGTAATACACGCAGCAATACCTCAACATCGTGCGGATGCAGACCAATAGTAGGTTCGTCGAAGACGAATAGAGCCCCCTGTTGCTTTTTGTGCATCTCACCTGCAAGTTTCAATCGTTGCGCTTCACCACCTGAAAGAGCAGGCGTTGCTTCTCCAAGGGTAAGATAGCCCAAGCCAAGCTCGGAGAGCGTGCGTAACTTCACGGCCATGCTCGGCAGGTTTCCGCTCAACGCCAAAAGCTGATCGACCGTAAGCGCCAGGATTTCAGGGAGCGACAGCTCATCATCATGCGCGGTTTCGGGCGCATCGATAGATCCGGCTAGCTCGTCTGCTTCGTCCTGTTCGAACTCCCCATCGAGCTCATCCTGCTCATCAGGCAAAACCTGCAGGGGCAATCGAATCTGATAGGCCTCTTTGCTATAACGCGAGCCGCCACAATCAGGACAAGGAATGTCTACATCGGGCAAGAACTGTACATCGAGGGATATCTGCCCTGTTCCATCGCAGGTCGGACACCGCAAGCTGCCGGTGTTGTAGGAGAAGGCACCCGCTTTAAGCCCGCGCTCCTTCGCTGCCGGCAATGCGGCAAAAGACTTGCGCAAGATATCGAGCACCCCCGAATAGGTTGCAACCGTCGAGCGAATGTTGGCGCCGATCGGCGTCGAATCGATCAGGTGAACACGCTCGATGTCTCCTGGGTCAATCTGATGAACGTGTGCGGGCAACGCTTTCCCTGCGAAGTTCGCAACAAACGCCGACACCAAGCTTTCCAAAACAAGCGTCGTCTTCCCCGAACCCGAGACGCCCGTGATCGACGTAAGGCGCGCGATCGGAAAGTCGACCGAGAGCGGCTTCACCGTATGGATCGCGCCTGTTTCGAGATGGATCGCTCCTTCATCGAACAGGTGGGCTTTCGCAAAGCGACTGCGCACATCCACCTTGCGCTTGCCCGAAAGATACGGCCCGATGCGCGAAGCGGGATCGCTCTCTACCTCATCTACCGTTCCCTGCGCGACCACGCGTCCACCGTGCGCGCCCGATCCCGGCCCTATCTCGATGATCCAGTTCACCTGCTCGAGCACGCGCACATCATGGTCGATCACAACAACCGAATTGCCATCGCCAAGCAGATCATCCATCACACCCAGCAAGCCTTCGACATTGGAAGGATGAAGACCGATCGAAGGCTCATCAAGCACATAGAGCACCCCGGTCGTACGACTTCGCACCGCACGAGCGAAGGCCACGCGCTGACGCTCTCCATTGGAAAGCGTTGCGCTTGCACGGTCGAGGCTCAAGTACCCGAGCCCCAGCTGCTGCAAGCGCTCGATCGGCTCTTGTGTCTCAGCAATGATCGCGCGTGCCATAGGCTGCATATCTTCAGGCAAGCTTGCGGAGATCGTAGGCAGCCACCGGCTCAATTCATCAAGCGTGAGCGCCGTTGCTTCGGCCAAGTTCTTCCCATCAAGCAGCGAAGACCGCGCACGCTTCGAAAGACGCGAGCCGCCGCAATCGGGGCATGCCTCTTGCTTCAAGAACTTGGCAACGCGCGCAAGACCTTTATCGTCCTTCACTTTGGAAAGCGCATTCTTCACCGTGTTCACCGCACTGTAATACGTGAAATCGAGTTCGGTAGCATGGTCCTTATTCTTCGGCACATAGAGAATATGCTTCTTCTCCATTGGACCATGCAGGACGATATCCTGCTCCTTAGGGTTCAGCTCGCAATAGGGAACATCGATGCGCACACCCATTTCCTTCGCGACCTGCGGCATGAGCGACCACATGAGCTGGCGCCAAGGCGCAACCGCCCCTTCTTCAAGCGTAAGCTTGGGGTCTGCGATAAGGGTGCTCTCGTCCACTTCGCGCACCACGCCTGTTCCGCCGCATGTTGGGCAAGCGCCCGCGCTGTTGAACGCCAGATCTTCAGCGCTTGGCCCATAGAATTCCACATGACAGATCGGACATTCGAGCGGTTTTTCGGCGGCAACGTTCAAACTTGGAGGCACATGGTGGCCATTGGAACATTCATGACTGCCGAGACGAGAGAACAATAAGCGCAGATAATTGAGCAATTCGGTCGACGTTCCGAAGGTCGAATGCACGCCGCCCGCCCCTGGCCGCTGACGCAAAGCAATGGCAGCTGGAACATGGAGCACCTCATCAACTTGCGCGCGCGTAGTTTGGCTGATACGGCGCCTCGTATATGTCGAAAGCGCCTCAAGATACCGCCTGCTTCCTTCGGCATAGAGCACCCCAAGCGCCAGCGAGCTCTTTCCCGAGCCCGAAACGCCCGCAATACCAACCAGCTCATGCAGCGGAACATCCACATCGATGTTCTTCAGATTGTGCACGCGCGCACCGCGCACCTCGATCGCTTGCGGCTCATGAAACGCAGCGCCTCCCTCTTGCTGAGACGAAATGGGCTCGTTCGATGCGACTTTGCTCGATGCGTTCATGCTTACTACCAATCCAACCGTCGTTTTGCCTTCTTTTTCCCGCACTTGAAAAGCTCAAGATTGGATGCTTCTTAATCATAGCTTGGTCTTTTCCCTTGCTAAACACGAATTGCAGCTGTTACGTATTCGCTCAATTATCAACGCATAGTGAGAGCTTTGTTCACTCTTGCGTATAGGCCAAACCTTTTCTTCCTTTAGGCTCAGACAAACGCGGCGGTGCTTATTCGAGCACGAACAACGCCTTCACTCCATGTTGCGGCCTCTCCTTAATCTCACTTGCGCACTTTGTTAGAATGGGTGTACAAAATACCCGAACGCAATCGAGGACTCATGTACGACGGTCAACCCCAACCCGAACGCAACGATCTCTGCTGGTGTGGCAGCGGTAAGAAATACAAGAAATGCCACCTTTCGATCGACAACCAGCTCCAACACTTCTACGACGAAGGGCTTGAAGTTCCTTCGCGTGCCATGCTGAAGAATGCTGAGGATATCGAAGCGGTGCGCAAGAGTGCGGCGGTGAACATCGGCGTGCTCGATTATGTTGCAGAACGCATCGGTCCTGGCGTGACAACTGCCCAGATCAACGATTGGGTGAACGAATACACCGAAGCGCACGGAGGCATCCCTGCCGATCTTGATTTCGAAGGCTATCCGTTCAGCGTGTGCACCTCGATCAATGAGGTTGTTTGCCACGGCATGCCCTCCGAAGACGACGTACTCAAAGAAGGCGACATCGTGAACGTGGATTGCTCCACGATCGTTGATGGCTACTTTTCCGATTCCTCACGCATGTTCTGCATCGGCGAGGTTTCCGAAGAACGCAAGCGCCTCGTTGAAGTGACGCGTGAAGCCATGTTAAAGGGGCTTGAACAGGTGAAACCATGGGGTCGCTTGGGCGATGTGGGCGCCGCCGTGAAGGCACATGCCGAAGCGAACGGCTTTTCGGTCGTGCGCGAATTCGGCGGACACGGCATCGGCTGGGACTTCCACGAGGATCCGTTCGTCAGCCATGTCTCGGAAGCGGGCACTGGCGTGGTTCTCGCACCAGGCATGATGTTCACGATCGAGCCGATGATCAACGCAGGCGAATCGCCCATCGACATGAGTGATCCCAACGGCTGGACCGTACGCACCGCCGACGGAAGCGATTCTGCGCAGTGGGAGATCCAGGTTGTCGTCACTGAAGATGGCTACGAACTCCTCTCCTGGTAACCCTTCTCCAATAAGCACGAGTACACCAAGGTTTGTCACCTATCTGCATCAGCGGAGAGGGCAAGACAGCGAGGTGACTCTTCGCCGACTAAATTCATCAGTAATAAAACCCGAGCGAAGCAGCGACGCATGAGCGAATCAGCATGCGCTGATTCGCGAACAGGGAAGCGGGGAACCTCGTGGCATACCCTCTCCACTGGTGTAGATAGGCAAGCAATTTAGTTCCCATGGGCGTGTTGCTTGCATGTGGTAGTTTTTACAATTAGTCAAAAGTGTAAAGAATGGAGCTGTCGAGATCAGCAGTGCTCATAGGATAAGACTTGATCGTGGGATCTTCGTAAAGTGACATATAGTATGTATTGGTCGCGGAAGAAAAACCACCTGTATAGATGGTGTATTCATACTTCCCATCTTCCATCAGCCCTCCGCCAAGGAATTGTTCGACCGAACCGAGCGTGCGGAACAAGCGCGTCACGTTGGCCGATTCGCCCTGCTGAGCTGGATAATGCGTGTTGTAGTAGGCAGCACGCACGAAGCGATCAGGCGAATAGTTCGACCCGGGCATGCCGACCAGATTCTCGCCACTCCCATAAGGAGCGAACTCCACATCCCCCCATTTCACCTGGGGCTTGAATTCTGAACTCAAGTTCAAGTAGCTGCGCAGGTGTTCATGATGCCAATCGTAGGTGGGCTGATTCGCGAGCACATCAACATCGTTGTGATGAACATGCATACCGTCAGCCATATATTCGACCACGATCGAGCACTTTGCATCGCAGATTATATAGTGAAGCAGCGCCACAGGATATTGCTCGTTCACCTGCTTAGCCACGATGGCAACGTTCTTCAGCGCCACCTCAACCTCATCAACGGAAGTGAAGTTGCTCGCAACCCAGAGAGGAAATTCATAAGCTGCAACATTCGTCTTCCCCTCAACGGCGTTCGCCTCATACTGAGCATAGCCAGGGAAATTCAGGCCAGCAATGTAGAGCCCTTTTTCATTGCCACAGTCGAAATACAGCGGTATATCTTCAACGACGATGCAGGTGCCAATGGTCGCAAACCCCGTTGCGTGTTGTTCGAACGCATACGGACGCACGTAATTGCGCGGGGTAACGGTTACTTTTTCGCCATAACCGCATTCCCAATCGAGATTACGACCAGCATACATATTGCCTTCATTATCAGTAAAACGAATCCCTGTGCACATGATGAACCCCCTTTATGAACACGTTGCAATTATAGGAGCACACCAGGCAGGTATCCTTTTCGCGAACGAACTGTTGAACGTCTGTTGTTCATTCGAAAAGGTGTCGAACGACCGGGTAGTTTGTCACTTTTTTGGTTGTTGCTGAATAGGATCGTCTGGCCCTGGTCCTTCTGGAGTACCTGGAGCAGGCGGCGCAACATACGACTCGGGTGGAACATTCGAAACAGGATTGCCCGTTGGTGCAGGAGGAACATCAACGGGAGCCTCTGTTGATGAAGCATTCTTGAAGGGTGGTGGTGGAACCGCACCCGCCATCGCAGCCTGCTGTGCCGCGATCCTCTCCTGCCTGCGCGTCTTGTGAATATCCCAATAGCTCATCCATAGATAGCCTGCAGTGAATATGATGCAGAAGATCACAGTAATGATGGACAGGATCGGCAGGTACGCGCAGATCGTCAAGATAAGCGTACCGATAACAGCTGCAAGCACCGGATTCATGCGATCCTTGAACAACATCATGCCGAGCGCCGAACCTGCGAAGGGAATCGAGAACAGCGCAATGATCAGCATCACGAGCACCATGAGCACCACCACAGGAATGGTGATGAGCGGGAAGATGAGCAGCAAGCATGCCAGCGGCGCCACCAAGAACACCACAAGACCGGCCAAAAGCATCATGCCAAGACGCTTGCGTGCCATGATCGAAGCGCTCACAAGTTGCTTGCGAATGATAACGAAGAACAACCCCACGAGCACAATATGAGCCATGCAGGCATACACGATCGATATGATGTCGTCGAACAAGGTCGGCTGAGCAGTATTGATAGGGGCACTATAGGTGACGTTCGGGGCCTGCGCACCATCTGCGATGTTGACCGTTACGCCTTCAGGAAGAACGAGCTGCCCCTTCACCTGCGCATTCTTTCCAATGTTGATCTGTTGCGCCTGGATGTTCAGATCCCCTTCGACCGCACCGTCGAAGCTCACCGTTTCGCCGACGAGCAATCCGCCCTGATAAGAGCCAGAAATAGACAAGGTTCGCGCAGACGCATAGACGCCATTTGCGTTCACATCATTACCGAGCGAAATGTTCTGGGCGGCAACCGTGATATTGTTCGAGATCTGCGCATGGTCGATCATGATATCCTGAGCGGCAGCACGCACGCTGTCTGCCACCTTCACATTCTTCAGCGTAATGCTCTGA
The DNA here is from genome assembly GCA_900542525.1 of uncultured Eggerthella sp. GTDB lineage: Bacteria > Actinomycetota > Coriobacteriia > Coriobacteriales > Eggerthellaceae > Anaerotardibacter. The sequence continues at coordinate 266,265 of UQNZ01000002.1, read as the reverse complement.
CCAGCAGCAAGGATGCTACCATGGCCCGAAGTACCTACGTTGACTTTGCTCGCATCGAGGGTTTGCCCTGCCCAATACAGATCGTTCTCGATATCGGTATTCGAAACAGGATGCATAACGGCGAACAGATTGCCCGCATTGTAGGTGATCTCGGATTCGACCCCAGCAGCAGCCATGGTCGATCCCCCTTGATCGAATGCGCTTGCTGCGAACGCCGCTGGGGTGCAGATCGGCAAACAAAAAGCGAGCGCAAAGGTTGCGAGAAGCGCTGCGATTCTCTTTCTCATAAATCTCTCCTTCATCATGCAGGCCAGCCACCTTTCGATCTATCTAGCCAGCTCACGTTTCCTTCAGCGGAGTTTCCGCGAAACCTACGTGGTACTTCCTACTTAGTGATACGGATCTCTTCGATCGTGATCTTCTTCAAATATTCCTTGTCGAGCACACAGCCGATACCTGCATCATGACCTGGTGCGTTAAGCGTCAGTGCTCCATTCTTGAGCGCAACCGGCGGCAGCGCAACGTCCTCTTTGAAATAGTGCCCCGCATCTGAGATATCGCCCGGCAAGTTCACGTAGGGCAACGTCTCGAACGCAGCATACGTGCGCTTTGAGACACCCGTATCGAACATCCCCGCCATCCAGATCTGCTTGCCATGCTCAGCTGCCCAATTGCAGAAATCGAGCGCAGGCTGGATGCCGCCGAACTTAGCGATCTTGATAGCATACACGCTCAAGTTGTCGATCTCCATCGCATGATGCATATCACGTGCAGAAACGACCGACTCATCTAAACAGATAGGCGTCTTGATCGAATCCTGCAACAGCGAAAGGCGCTCGAGCAGGTCTTTTGAGCCAGAGGTGGGCGTATAGTTCGGATCGAGCGGCTCTTCAAGACACGTGATATTGAGCGCGTCGAGCTTATAGAGGATATCCATGGTCTCTTCCGTGAACGACTGATTCGCATCGAGGAAGATCATGAGGTCGGGGTGCTTTTCGCGTACCGCGCGCACTTTCTCAAGACAGGAATCCGGCGTGATCTTGATCTTCACGCGATCATATCCAGCAGCAACTGCGCGATCAACTTCGGCAAGCGTGTCCTCGGTGCTCATGATGCCTATCACGGTTCCGCCACGAACCTGCTTGCCGCGCACGCCACCGATGAGCTCCCACAAAGGCGCACCGACCACTTTGCCGTACAGGTCCCACACGGCCGATTCGACCGCAGCCTTCGCCATCGGATAATTCGCAAGCGCTGGGAAAGTAGCGAATGAGCGGCTCACTTCGCTCGGATGAAGATAGCGCTCGTTCATCACGATGCTCGAAATAACATCCTTAGTGATCGCGTAATCGTCGCCGAGCGTTTCGGGAAGATACCAGTTCGTCGTGAATGAAACGCACTCGCCGATACCGGTACGCCCTGCCCAATCTTCAAGCTCGACGAAGAACGACTCGCGGGTATCGATCTCGCGTTTCGGCGTTTTGATGGGCGTGTTGTAGGGCTGGCGCGTGCGATAGAGCGTGACCGACTTGATATCGATGCGCCTATCGTAAAGACGCTTGAGCGCGATACGATCGACCTTACCCACAGACGTCTGCGGGAACTGCTCGAGCACGAGAATATGCTTCGGATGATGCAAATGCGACATATGAGGCTCGAGGTATTCGTGAATATTGCGCGCGAATTCCTGCGCGCAAGAAGCAGGCCGGATACCTGTCTCTTCGGGATCGAGACCCAGCTCCTTATAATCTTTCGCAATGGCTTCAGGCGAATAATCGGCCTCGATGAACGCCACCGGTCTATAGCCCCACAGTTCATCTGCGGTGCCGAACACATAGGCATCCTTCACACCAGGAATGCGCAAGAGCGCCTCGCGAATCTCTTCCGGATAGATGTTCTCACCACCGGAAATGATGAGATCTTCCACGCGCTCATACACATAGAGCTTGCCATCGCGCCCCATGCGAGCGCGATCGCCCGTCACGAAGTAGCCATCCATGCTCATCGCAGCGCGTGCATTCAGATAACCCGAGAACACCCCGGGGCCTTTCACCTGAAGTTGGCCGACCCCCTGCTTGTCGGGCTGAACGATGTGAACAAGATAGCCTGGCAACATGCGCAAGCCGCCATCGAACCCACGCGTGATGGGCGCGCAAGCGATCATGGAGGACGTCTCGGTCATGCCGTAGCTCGCGAAAACGCTCGCTCGAGCGCGAAGCGCCTGCTTGATGGTCTTCTTATTGAGCGCAGCGCCACCCAGCAGGATGCATTTATACTGCGCGATGATGCGATCGTTGTCGTAGGCGAGCAAGTCCTGCAAGATCTTGTCGACCACGGAAATATGCGTAACCTTGAAACTCAAGGCATCGTTGAGCAGGCGCGATGGCTGGTAACGAAGGTAGAGCAAGAACGGGCTTTCGTTCACGAGCGAACGCACCATGACTTCGAACCCGCCGATATGGCACATGGGCAAAACGAGCTGCCAGATACCTTTGCCTGGTTTGCAGAGCGCCTTAGTCGCCGCCACCGCTGCACCGTGGAGCGAACGCCAAGAAAGCTGTGTTGCCTTCGGAGTGCCAGAAGAACCCGAGGTGAACATGATGAGTCCGATATGGTCGGGATCGAATTCGCGTTCTTTCTTCTCCGCATAGGAAAGGATCTCCATCGTGCGCGGATTCACCGGGATCTGACCGTTGGGCTCATGCGCGAGCTCCATGATGCCGATGCCGAGCGAATCGATGATCATGCGCTGGATGTGCTCTTCGGTAAGGATCGCGATGTTGTTCTGGTTCGACGCGTTTTCGAGCTCGACCTTGCGTAGCAAGCGCTCTTCATCAGATAAACGCGGATTCAGCACGGCAAGCGTTGCCCCCAGATAGGCAACGGCAAAGGAAAGGAACACGAATTCGGGTCCGTTGAACAGGTTGCATGCAATATAGCGCGTGTCCTTGCCAAGGCCTTTTTTCTCGAGCTCCTGTGCAAGCGCCGCAGCGGCAAGATGTGTTTGGCGATACGAAAAGACTTCCGATCCCGATTCAAGTTGCGTGTAGAAGAACGCCTTCGAACCTTTTTCTCGGGCAAGTTGTGCGAGCTTAATGATCATGGCTCTATCCTTTATCGATCGTGAAGTCTCTTTTGTTTATCTTCAAGGTGGCGAACGCAGCGGTGAGCACAGAATCCATTCGCAAGCTCGCTAACGAACTGCTTGAACTACTGACAACAACACCAAACGCTTTTACCGAGCATCACGGGAATTTCGGGAATTGTCCGAAATCGGGATCACGATGCTCCTTGAACGCATCACGACCTTCCATCGCTTCTTCGGTGGTGTAATACAGAAGCGTAGCATCACCGCCAAGCTGCTGAATGCCCGCAAGCCCATCTGTTGCTGCATTGAAAGACGCTTTCATGAAGCGCAATGCCGTGGGCGAATGCTTCAAGATCTCACGCGCCCAAGAAACACATTCGGCTTCAAGCTCGTCAAAGGGAACGACCTTGTTCACAAGCCCCATGTCGAGTGCTTCTTGCGCGGTGTATTGGCGGCAAAGATACCAGATCTCGCGCGCTTTCTTCTGCCCGACGATGGCAGCCAGATAACCTGCGCCATATCCCGCATCGAAACTTCCTACTCGCGGACCAGTTTGGCCGAACTTCGCCGTATCAGCTGCGATCGTTAGATCGCAGAGCATGTTGAGCACGTTGCCACCACCGATGGAGTATCCATTCACCATCGCAATGACCGGCTTAGGGATCACGCGAATGAGACGCTGAACATCCAAGATGTTCAAGCGCGGGATATTGTCTTCGCCCACATATCCGCCGGTGCCGCGTTTCTTTTGATCGCCACCCGAACAAAACGCTTCATCTTCGTGGCGCCCACCATGGTTCGCACCCGTGAGCAACACCACGCCAATCGCGGCATCGTCGCGCGCTTCGGTGAAAGCATCGTAGAGTTCAACGGCGGTCAGTGGCGTGAACGCATTGCGACGCTCGGGACGGTTGATCGTGATCTTCGCGATCCCGTCAAGCGTTTCGTAGATGATCTCTTTGTATTCTTTGCCACGTTGCCAGGCAAATTCGCTCATGGACGCTTCTCCTTTTCTTTCGCGCTTCTTCGCTGTATCAGCGTTGCTCGTCTTTTGTTGCGTGCCTGCCGCCTTACAGCAAGCCCACGCATGCGCAGCAGAGAACGCTCCGCTCTATGCTGTACGCATCAAAAACGCACGTACGACTTGTGCAAATTGATCGGGTGCTTCGAGATGAGTATTGTGACCTACGTCACGCATCATCTCTATCTGCAAAAATCCCGTACCGCAAAGCAGAGAATCCTTGTGTTCATCCGCCCAGGTACGCATCAAATCTCGTGCAATCTCAGTATAAGCCACATCGCGCTCACCCACTATATAAAGTAAGGGCTTATTGAGGTGTGCCAGCACGGGACGGAGATCATCCATCTTGTGCTGGCCCGCATCGCTCAAATTCGCGCGCAAGGCCAGCGGGTCATTCGCCGCACGCTCTTCACGAACACGCGAACGCGTTGCCTCTGGGAGCTCAGCTTGCGTGGCGAAGAGCGGCAGCGCTTCCCAATAATCAAGAAAAGCAGCCAGCAGATGTGTTGGATCGAGCGCGATCGAACGATCAAGTTCAGCGATCATGCGCGCCGTTTTTTCTGCACGCGCCGCGCGCGCATCATCGTTTTTGGGGCCCAAACCGGCCGACTCCAATATGAGCGCAGAGACATTCTCGGGATAGCGAGAAGCATAGAGCGCTGCGATGCGCCCACCCAAGGAATAGCCCACAAGCGAAACGGACTGTGTTCTCCCTGTTAGATTGTTCTTTCTTGCCCAAGCAACAAGCGTATTCACCTGTTCGACATACGCCTCGAGCGATAGCTCATCCTCACGTGAAAACGGGGTTTTTCCATGCCCTAAGAGATCAGGCGCTAGGACATGATAACCTTCCAATTGCTGCGCGATCTGTGCCCAAGAAGCACCTGTTTGCATGAAGCCATGCAAGAGGATGACCAGCGGATTCCCTGGTTTTCCACACGCATGGACCCGCCCGACCCCATCGATGTCAATCGCATGGTTTTCAACAATGTCCTGTATCATGTTCGCTCTTCTTTGCTTTCTCATTCTGTGTTCAGTGGAAAACTGGTGCTAGCAAAATGCCTGGTCAAAGCCAAATTTGTGCCACAATTACTGAAACTGGCGGAATCGGCCAGCAAGGCCTTCGAGCGAGAAATCGACCTCCAACAGGTGTATCCCGCCTGTCCCACTCCAGCTATCAAGCGTGGCACGAAAATCGTCAAGACCAGATACTTTTTTGTATAGCACCTCGAACAGTTTTCCACATGCTTCAAAATCGACGCGCGGCGGCGTTAAGAACAAACGTTCGAAATAGGGATCGCTCGATTTTTGAGGAAGCATATCGAAAATGCCGCCGCCGCCATTATTGAAAAGGATCACGATGATCGAGGGCATCGGTTTGCCGGATGTCGCGCGCAATTCTAATTCATGCTGGAGCGCAAACGCGTTGAGATCGTGGAGCAACGTAAGATCACCGGTAAGGAAATAGGTCTGATCATACGCTTGCGCGGCACCGAGCGCAGACGAAAGCGTGCCATCGATCCCATTGAGCCCGCGGTTTGCAAGCAGCGTTATATCGCAGGCGCGGCAAGTGCGCGGTGCCCCTAATTCGATAACTCCCGCATCTGGAACAGAAGGTTTCACGTAAAACGTATCAAGTGCACGAATAGCCATGCTGTTGGCACTGAAGATGAGCGAACGGGGAGCGGCATGCTCGATGAGCGCTTGGACATACGCCCCCTCAAGAGCGATCTCCTGGTTGAAACATCCTTCGCGCGTGCAGGTATAGACAAAACTCGCGTCCTCAACACTCGTAATAAGTGCGGCTTCGGCTTCATTCGCTTCAGCCCATCGATCGATGTTGAGCGTAGGAGCTTGTTCGCTCGCTTCGCTTGCCTCACCAAAGCTCGCAACGAACTCCATCGGATCGCACCTCACGAAGGTGGTGGTGGTGGCATCGAAGTCACGCGTTTCAAGCGGATCGACCACGATCTGAATATGAGGTTTCGTCTCGAGCAACTTGTATACGCGCTTCGAAACGGGATAGCGCCCGAACCGAACGACCACATCGAAATCGGGACATGTCTCACGTCCGAAGATATTGTCGTAGTTGTCGATGATCGCCGCATCAGCGTAATTACGCAGCTGCGAAAGCGGATCGGCCAAAAGCGGAATGTCGAAGCGATGCGCCCATGAAAGAAGCGTGCGTACATGCTCATCACGTGTATCCCAGCTTGCAGAGCTACGCGCATCGAAAACACCAAGCGTGCCTTCTCCGCAAAGTGCAATCACCCGCTTTTCTTCGAACAGGCGCTCCAGCTTCACCGCCTGATCGGGCATGAGCGCGCATGAAGATTCGATCAAAAGCGGCAGCGCGTCATGCGAAGCAGCGCGCTCAAGTTCGAACACACCTGCCCTATCATATGCAGGAACAAGCGGCTCATCGAACGGGAAGTTGATATGCACTGGTGCGCTCAGTAATGTTTGGGGAGCAAGAGCCACCAACACTTCACGCGCGACTTGACGTGCATACCGCACCTGTTCGATCGCACCAGTCGGTTCGGGCATGTTCCAAAACTGACGCACATGGCTGCCGAAGATCTTGAGCTGATCGCATGTTTGGGGAGCGCCAAGCTGCTGCAACCGCGCTGGACGATCGCCCGAAAGAACGAGCAACGGGACGCGCGAAGACTCTGCTTCGAGCACTGCCGGGTAATAGTTGGCCACCGCCGTACCCGAGGTGCAGATCACCGCTACCGCTTGCCCAGTCGCCTTCGCCAGACCCAACGCGAAAAAAGCAGCACCGCGTTCATCCACATCCACGTACACATCCAAATCTGAAGCATAGGCCATCATGGAAAGCGGAGTCGAACGCGAACCAGGGCTTATGACCACAGCACGCACGCCACCACGGATAAGCTCATCGAAAAACGCACCTATATAGGTAGCGAGCGCTACAGAGAGATCAGTAGCGCTCGGTAGCGGGTGTTCGCTCGTGCAGGCTTCGTTATCCTGCATAGAACTGTTCATCATCTCGTTCGCCATGTTACTCCCCTTGAAAGGCGCTCAGGATCGTTTTGAATTTCATATCGATCTCGTTGAATTCTTCGCGCGGATCGCTGCCTTCGACCACGCCGCACCCCGCATAGATCCATCCAGCCTCACCATCGAATACGCCCGACCGGATAGCCACGGAAAATTCGCCATTATCTTCAGCGTCCACCACTCCGACCGCACCACCGAAGAAGCCGCGGTTGTAACTTTCTATCTCGCGAAGCGACATGAGCGCTTCGCCCACTGGTTGGCCAGCAAGTGCAGGCGTAGGATGCAGTTGCTCCATAAGAGAAAAGAGGGAAACCCCCTCCATAACGCACGCGCGAGCAGGTGTATAGAGATGCTGAACATGCTTGAGCGGCAGGATGGTAGGTTCTGTTGGAATATCGACATCGTAGCAATTGCGCTCGAATACTTCGCGGATGAAGCGCACCACGTAATCATGCTCGCGTCGATTCTTCTCATCATTCATAAGAAATGTTGCGAACTGCTCGCGCTCTTCAGGTGTCGATCCAATTGCTGCTGTACCTGCAAGACACATGCTCTCAACTTGGCAACCTTGCTTGCGCACGAGCAACTCTGGCGTGCATCCACAGAAAAATACATCGCCATAGCGATACAGGAACACCGTTCCCTGCGCCTTGCCATCGATGAGATTCAGCAGCACGTCCTTTGACGAGAACGGAGCAGTTGCCACGACCGCCTGACGTCGTGAGGGCACGAGCTTCTTCACACGCTCTTTTTTAATAAGAGAGAGCGTAGCTTCCATTTCTTCATCCCACGCCTCGTAACTATCGGGCACTACCGAATAGCGAATCGAGCGTCGCTCGCGAGTGGGCGCGTTGCTTGCATGACGAAGAAAACGCTCGACCCTTCCCTTGTACACGGGGCCAAGGCTGTTCACTTGCAAAAAGCAACCCTGCTCATTTTCGATCAGCACCACTTCAGGGATCATGAGGCGTAAACGCGGAAATGCCTGCATCATCTCATCGGCTGGTTTGGGATTAGACGCATCAAATCGATTGAATGAGAACATGACCGTGGGCACCGCAGCCTCGCCCTGCAGAACATGATCAAGATCTTCACGCGACGCGATCGCAATGCAACGACCAAGCCCTAAATAGCGCTGCGGCACATCCTTGCGATAGTAAACGAATTGATCGGTGAAGCCTTTTTGCAACACACAATACGTATTGAGCAGATCGCTCTCAAGTGGAACCGTATAGGAATAGAGCTTTGCCACCGATGCCCCCTTGTTCATTGCGGCCACGCTGTATAACGCTGTGTTTTCCTCGCCCGAAGTTAGCCTTATACAACCTGTCCGCTAACCACTAAGATTGTGATACCAACGTGTTCGTTTCCTATTCTATCACGGGCGCACAGGGCGCAACTTCCTACCGTTCACCCGGCGATAGAGCACAAATGATTACGCTATAACCCCTGATAAACACGTTCATCCTACAAAACAATCCGTTCACCTTGTGAAGGTTTCAATATGGTATTGAAAGTTTAATAATGCATTTGTGGCTAATCCCCCCTCCAAGCCACCCTTTTTCCTTTGGAAGATGATCATCCCCCCCTTCAGGTCATCTTCTCCACGGAGCTCGTGACCCTTGAGTTCCATTATTCTTCGTGGCCCGGGTTCCCACCGGGCTTCACGAAGACCCCTTCCTTTTCAATGAGCCGTCCCCTTTGGCTCATTGAACTTTTTTGGGGCACTTTTAAGGACGTAATCAACCTTTCAAAAACTTTATTCCCGCGTGTGATACGTTTCGCGTAAAATTAAAAAGCTCGAAAAGTGCTTCAGCCTTTTCGCGCCAACTATTACCTAAGGAAAGGACGTTACGTGAAGGTTCGAAAATCGAAACCTCACAGTAATTAGTCTTTAACCTCCCTTCGAGGATCTCCTTCGTCGCGGTGGCTAAAGACAACTGCGATGAAAAAGAGGTTTGGTGCTTCTCTGTGCCGCTGAAATAGCGCTCGCACATGAAGCACGATGCGTTTCCTTGATCCCCTGCTGCGGTTCGCTGCGCAGAGTTCGCATGAAAACGCATCGCTCAAACCGCCTAAAGGAGATCTATGCTCTATCTATCACAAATGCTTGGTGAGCCGGTCATCGACGCCAACGGCGAAAAAATCGGCTCGATTTCAGACCTTGCCATCCAAACCGGTGAAGTATTCCCGCGCATCACTTCGCTTGCCTTTTTGGGTCCAGGCAAAACGCCTTTCATGATCTCATGGCGCAAGTATGTTAAAGATGTCACCGACGATGGCATCGAGCTCAAAGTCGATAAGACCGGCATTCGCTTCAGCTACCTTCAGCCCGATGAGGTTTTGCTCGCGCGCGATCTGCTTGACCGCCAGATCGTCGACACGCAAGGCATGAAGGTCGTGCGTGTAAACGACCTCAAGCTTTCCACTTCTGGTTCGCAACTGCGCCTGCTCGGTGCCGAAGTGGGCATTCGTGGCATTCTGCGCGGGTTGGCTCCTTGGGTCGAACGCGTTGCGCTCAAGTTGAGCAAGCTCTTTCGCAAGCCGCTCGATGAGAAGATCATCGCGTGGAACTACATGGACCTGCTCGACCGCAACCTCTCCGACGTGCAGCTTTCCGTTTCCCACACCCGTCTTGATGAACTTCATCCGGCCGACGTGGCCGACATTCTCGAACAGCTCGATCCTCAGCAACGCGCCAACGTGTTCAAACATCTCGATGATGCACGTGCAGGCGATGCGATCTCGGAAATGGAAGACGAATACCAAGCCGATGTTATCGACGACCTGGACGAAAAGCGTGCTTCTCGCCTGCTTGAAGACATGGATCCCGATGATGCGGCCGATATCGTAGGCGATCTTCCCTACGAAAAAGCTGAAACCTTGTTGCGCCTGATGGGTGTCGAAGAAGCTGCGGGCATTCGCCGCCTGCTTGGCTACAAAGAGGACACAGCAGGTGGCCTTATGACCACGCAATATGTTGCAATGCATGCCGACGATACGGTCGATCAAACCATCGAAGCGCTGCGCGCGCTCGACGAAGACCATCCTACGGTCAGTTATGTCTACGTTCTCAACGAATACGACAAGCTCATCGGTGTACTTTCGCTCCGTACGCTCGTGCTCGCCACTAAGAACACGCAGCTTAAGGACATCATGTTCGACGATGTGATCACTGCCTTCCCCGAAGAGACCGAAGAAGATGTTGCAGCGGACATCTCGAAATACGACTTGATCGCCATGCCGGTGGTCGATGAAAACGGGCTCATGCTCGGCATTGTTACCGTCGACGACGCAATGGAAGTTATCGAGGACAGCGCGGAAGAAACCACGAACAAACGCACCTGGGTTGCGGTAGTGGTTGCGCTCTTGTGCTTCTTGATCTTCCTCGTTCCCTATACCGTTATCGTGTTGCATTTCTTTGGCGGAGTTGCAGGATAAGAGCTGGCTATGGCAGAAGAACAGAACATCCAGCCCAATCCCGGCATCAAAGAGCATGCTGAAGCGGGACTTGCCAAAGAGATCGCTGAAACACGGAAACCTTCGAAATTGTTGCTCGTGCTCATGGCTATGGGTCCAGGAATCGTCACGGCTATGGCAGGCAACGATGCTGGCGGTATCTCGACCTACTCCACCGTGGGTGCGAAATTCGGCTTCCTTACCCTCTGGATCATTCCCATCATGTGCCTACTCCTGGTGGTCGTGCAAACAACTGCTACGCGCATGGGTGCGGTAACGGGCAAGGGCTTTGCAGCGCTCATCCGCGAGCGATTCGGCATCCGTCTTACTTCACTTGCCATGCTGGCCTTGCTCATCGGCAATGTTGCGACCACGTTTTCCGAATTTGCGGGCATCGCTTCTGGTATGGAGATGTTCGGCGTGCCGCGCTGGGTATCGGTTCCCATCGCTGCAGCCGCCGTTTGGGGGCTTATCGTAGGCGGCAGTTTCAAGCGCGTGCAACGCGTGTTCATGGTGCTTTCGTTCGTCTTCGTTACCTATATCGTGGCAGCCATCATCGCGCAACCGAATTGGAACCTTGCACTCATGCACACGGTTATCCCCGAAGTCTCTTCTGACTTCTCCTTCCTTTCGCTCACCGTTGCCATGGTTGGTACCACCATCGCACCCTGGATGATGTTCTTCGCACAGAGCAACGTGGTCGAGAAGGGCGTGACCATAAAGGATCTCTTCTTCCAGCGCATCGATGCGATCACGGGTGCCGTCGTTGCCTGCATCATTGCATGGTTCATCATCGTGACTACTGGTGCAGTGCTCTTTCCGCAAGGCATCGAGATCGAAAGCGCCGCCGATGCTGCCATGGCGCTCGCTCCTTTTGCTGGTCCGTATGCTGAAGCGCTCTTTGCCATCGGACTCGTTGCGGCTAGTCTGCTTGCAGCTTGCGTGCTGCCACTTACCACCTCGTTCGTCATCTGCGAAGCGTTCGGTTGGGAAGCTGGCGTGAACTTCACCTGGAAGGAAGCGCCACTCTTCAAAGGTATCTTCACATTCACGATCGTGGGTTCCGCATTGGTCATTTTGGTGCCGGGTCTTAACCTTATGGGCATCATGTTAACCGCGCAGTTCGTCAACGGCGTTATCCTGCCCGTGCTGCTCGTATTCATGGCTATCATCGCTACTGACAAGCACGTGATGAAAGAGCACACCATCGGTCCGATCGCACGCGTATTGCTTGTCGCAACGATCGTGGTAGTGGGCATTCTTTCAATCGTTTGCCTTGCCCTGCAGATTCTCGGCTTGGCCTAATAAACGAGAAGAACAACAGAGGGAGTTTCTGTTGTGGCAGAAATCTTTCGAGGGATTTTGGGAAGCCTTGAAAGTCTTACTATAGTAATAGGATCAACAATCTATTAAGAAAGCCTCGATCATGACCACGAACGCAATACCTGAACCAACTGTTTCGATCGAAGAAAAGCCCACGGGAACACTCGACAGCGAAACCGTCGAGAGCCGCGAGCAGATTCGGCGCCAAGTACTTGCCGAGCGTGCAGCATTACCGAAGCCGTATCGTCTTCATAAGAGTTCTGCCATTTGCGATGAACTTGAAACCTCTCTCGCGATCACCTGCGCGACGATCGGTATCGATCCGCCAGCCTGCACGATCGCGGTCTATGCAGCTTTTGAAGAAGAAGTGCAGCTCGAGCAATTTATCCGTGCGGCTTATGCACAAGGGTCACGCGTTGCTTTTCCCTGTATCGTGCAAGATGCATGGGGGCTTGATGGTGCGCCGCAACAAACCATGGAAATGCGCTTGGTTTCCCCCGAAGCTTACGAAAAGGATGAGGTACCTTTCATTGCGCACCCGCTGCGTAAATACCATCATGATGATAAAGCATTGCGCGATTTTCCCTATATACCCGCGAATGAACTAACGATGATCGTGATCCCTCTTGTTGCGTTCGATAAGCATCGCAACAGACTCGGGTACGGGGGCGGAAACTACGATCGCTTCCTACCGCAGCTGAGCAAAGACTGTCGTCAGATTGCTGTTGCATTTTCTGAGCAGGAAGTCCCGCTTATCCCCATCGAAGAACACGACGTTCCTGTTACGGTATTAGCGAAATAGTGCGCTTGGTTTCTCAGATTCTAGAGAGGCACGGTGCCGCATAGCACCTCAGCAAAGAGGCAAGCAGACTGCTCGATGCTGCTGGCAATTTACGCAACGTGGATGTTAAGGTAACGACGACGCTCGAAGAAGCCCATGTTCGCGATGCGCGCACGTTCTTCACGTGCACCGGATTCACGCGCCGTGGTAGCACGGTCATCCAGATAGGTCATTGCATCACGATAACCATCGTTACGCGCCTTATTGATAACATCCTCGAATTCGTGTTGCTGAGCTTTGCGCCCTTCTTGCTCGCCCAAAATACGCGCATCTTTAACCTGCTGCTTGAACGCAGCCATAACACTGTTGAGCATATTGAGCATCGAGATGGCGCCGACGGGAGACTCTTCCGTAAATGTCGATGCATCGAACGTAACAGGGGAAAGCGACACGGGACTTGCATTATTCAGCTGAACCCGCGCCTGTGCTTCGCTTAACTGACTGCGAAGATCAGTGATCTGCCTATCGCGATCGGCAATGATCGCATCGCGTGATGAAATCTCTGCATCTTTATTAGCAAGCGTACGAGCCTGATCATCGTAGCCCACTTCTTTGCTCGCAAGCGCACGGATCTTCTCTTCAAGAGTGGCTGCCTGCTTCGCAACGAGCGCACGCAAACGCTCAACCTCTTCCTCAGCCGCTTCAGTACGGCGATTGTCATTGGAAGAAACATTGGCACTCTGAGCCTGAGCAGTTGCATGATCGCTCTGGGCATTGCGGGCACGATTTTCCGCTTCGTCACGCTGACGCTGAGCATCGCGCAAACGATCTTCTGCGGACTGAAGCGCACGTTCCGCGTCAGTGGCGCGCTCTTCAGCTTTTTTGAGTTTCGCGCGCAGGTCTTCGAGCTCGGCATCGGAAGCGCCGCCAGCGCCGCCGCCCGTGACCGGCATTCCACCATGGCCACTGTCGTAGGAGGCCTGCATGCAATCGAGTGCACGAGTGATAACCGTCGCTTTCGTGATGTCTTCGCGACGCGCAAAGTCGTCGATCAAAGCCATGTATTCGAGCGGAAGACGGAAGTTCGCCTGCTTAACTTTTGAGCTCAACTCAAACCCACCTAACGGTTTCTTGCGCGGTTATGTTGGTGATTTTCCTTGCGGACAAAGAACACGACCGCTTAAGAGTGACTTCACGGATGTAATTCATGAACTATACATCCTTGTAGAACCTTACAAATTCTATAGCACGATTGTGGCGTATATCTAGGAGTTGGCATGGGAGAAAACCACAATATTTTGTGTTCGTTAGCGTTTGGGTAGCCGATTTTATCTGGGACGTTTCGACGTGATTTTGAGCAAGATCACTGTGCTACAACCTCACCTGCTAGCATTTTTTTCATGCGTGTTATAACGTATTCCCTGTATAGTGGCACGTACTTGAAAAGCCCTTTTGATAAGGCTGTATAGCAACTTCACCGTGTTCCTGCTAGCAAGAGTTTTCCACATTTTCGTCGATAATCTTTGGTTTTCCACATAGAAAAGCCAGGTTATTTTGGGGTTTTCAGAATGAAAATTTTTTTCTTGAATGACCGTTTACCTTAGGAAGCGGCGATGAAAATGAGCCGTTTCACGCCTTGCAAAATAGTAAGATGCCCTTGATTCGATGCGCCGAAAGACCATCTTTTGCAAGAGCAAAGCCTCCCCTTTTAAACATAAATAATGATCATACCGATGAGCATCCCGATGATGACGAAGAACGCTGGCACCTTTGAACGATACATCAACACAGCCTGAGGAACGATCTCTCCGAAGACCACATAGAGCATTGCGCCAGAAGCAAATCCGAGCGAAGCCGCAAGACCTATCGCGCCGATGTCGCCGATCCAGTAACCCAGCCAAGCGCCTAAAACAACTGGCGCGCCGGAAGCAGCCGTGAGCAATGCCGCTTTGATGCGATTCATCCCTCCAGCAACCAAGGGAACAGAGACAGCCATGCCTTCAGGAATATTATGAAGCCCGATGAGCACCGCGAGAACAAGCGCCATGCTCACTCCGCCCTCGGTATCGATATTGAAACTCGCTCCAATAGACATGCCTTCAGGAATGTTATGGAGCGCGATGGCACATGCAATGACCACACCTGCGACCCAAAGTTCACGTTTGGGCGCATGGTCTTTCAGATGCTGATTGTAATGATCGATATGACTCAGCTCATCGATATTGTCATGGGTCTTTGGGTGCAGGCTACTAGCAGTGTGAGGAACCTCCCCTTCGGTTCGTTTATCGATCAACCAATTCAAGAGGAATACCACAACCATACCCACTATGACTGCAGCGCACACGATAAAGACAGCACCATCTGAAAAGACCGACTGGGCCGCTTCAAAGCATTCGACCATCAACTCAAAGCAAACGATCGAAATCATCACACCGCTCGTGGCGCTCAACAAAAGACTGACGATGCGATTGGATTCGGTACGAACGAGCGCACCGAGGATGCCACCAAGACCGGTGCCTCCAACGCCAGCGATCAACGTCATTAAGGTTACGGTAAGAAATGCGTCCATACGATTCGGAACTTCCCTCTTTCACTTTGCAAAGTCTTATGCGTTGTTCAATACTTCAGTTTTATGCATTCACTCAAAACGCGAGAGAGCTAGAATGAAATCGATTATAAACCTGCGCGCGATCGCGTATGATCGCGTGTCACACTTTGTAGGTAATAAGTGAGATAAGGGATACTTATGAAAGACTTTGACGATTTCGCACAACTAGTAGATCGAACGACCGATCAGGACATGGCGCGTATCTTCACGAATGTGATCGAACAGATGAATCTTCCCAAGGATGCAAATGGAAACGTCTCTTTCAGTGTTGAAGATCTCATGCCCTTCTCGACCGCTGTTTCCAATGCGCGCACGATGTCACTTCTGCGTAAATATCACGAGTGGGCGAATACTGAAGAACGCGCGTTGCTTTAATACGCTCAGCATGCAAGACTTCTATCGTCTTATCTACGCGGCATTGCTTGAGTGCGTACGTGCGATCCCTGCCACCCAAGACCCAGCGCTCATCCCCTTTTGATTGAGTGTGAACACAGCGAAGCTAGCGCGACATTGCTTTTTGTGTTCGGCCGTGTTGCGCACGTGATGGCATAACACATCTTTATGCGTCTCCTTGAGCTATGCGTGTCTTACCATAATCCTATGCTGTCACGAGCCTGCACACAGGAAAACACTGCTTCACCTGCGAAGCTAACAAAAAAGCGTCTGGCTAGTTCCCAGGCGCTTTTTTCGCATTTCGGCTGTCTTTTTAACTTACTCTTCCTGAACGGAACCTTCTGTCGCACGCACGGCACGGAGTTTCCGCTGTTCGTCGATGATCTTCTGTTCCTTAAGACCGTAGACATATTCGCGGTCGATAGCACCTGCTGTTGAAGGGGGCTTCACCACGAACGGCACGGGTTTGGTGAAGAAGCTCACGATCGGCACCAGGATAAGAGAGAACACCATCGTGATCGCACCGCAATTGATCGGCGATGCAATGTAGCCGAAGATCATGTTGGTCACGGTCATGCCAACACCAAGCGCAAAGCTGCACCAAACTGCTGGCTTTGAGATACGACCGGAGAACAAGCCCCAGAAGAAGGGACCAAGGAACGAGCCCGAAAGCGCGCCCCACGAATAGCCCATCAGCTGAGCGATGAACACGATGGTCGAATGGTACTGCACCAGCGCGATGCCAGCAGAGATAGCCACGAACACCACGATGAAGAAGCGCATGTAACGCACTTGCTTCTTCTCGCTCATCTTCTTCACGATGTTGCCCTTGATCAAGTCGAGCGTGAGCGTTGAAGACGAAGTGAGCACAAGACCCGCAAGCGTAGACATGGATGCGGAGAGTACGAGCACCACCACGATGCCAAGCAGAATGTCGGGAAGTCCGGCGAGCATGGTCGGCACGATCGAGTCGTAGATAGGCGTGCCATTAGCAGCATAGGCGATATCGCCACCGAACAAGCGACCGAAACCACCCAAGAAATACGAGCCACCCGCAACCACGAGCGCGAAGATCGTCGAGATGATGGCGCCCTGCTTGATGGCCGGACCGGTCTTGATGGCGTAGAACTTCTGGACCATCTGCGGGAGCGCCCACGTGCCGAGCGAAGTGAGGATGATAACGCCAAGCAGGTTGAGCGCGTCGGGGCCGAACATCGAAGTGAACGGTCCTGCCATGGCGCTTCCCTCTGCCGGGATCTGCGAGAGATTCACGATAGCCGTTGCGATACCGCCCTGGCCATTCAACACCGCGAAGATAACGGCAATGATACCGATGAGCATGATCGTACCCTGGATGAAGTCGTTCCAAACCGAGGCCACATAACCACCGAGCACCACATAGATACAGGTGACTACCGCCATGCCGATCACGCACCATTCATACGGTAGCCCGAAAGCCATACCGAACAAACGCGAAAGACCGTTGTAGACGGATGCGGTATACGGAATGAGGAACACGAAGATGATCGCCGCAGCGGCGATGCGCAACGCTCGAGAGTTATAGCGTTTGCCGAAGAATTCCGGCATGGTCGTAGCCTTGAGCCGCTGCGTCATCTCACGCGTACGCGGGCCGAGCACCCACCACGCCAGAAGCGACCCGATGACCGCATTACCGATACCGACCCAAAATACCGACATACCGTATTTCCAGCCGAACTGGCCAGCATAGCCGATGAACACAACAGCGGAAAAATAGCTCGTGCCAAAGGCAAAGGCTGAGAGCCACGGACCAACATTACGTCCGCCGAGCACGAAGCCATCGACACTGTTGGAATGTTTGCGGGCGAAGACGCCCACTGCCACAGTGACCGCAACGAAGATCGCCACGATCAAGATCTTGAGAAACATGCGCTCCTCTTCTTTCACTCGTTTTCCAATACATCAGTTTTCTCAGGACGGTATACCCGCGCATTTCTCACTCTTCGCACACCAAGACGAACAACAACGACCCGATCGAGCGCATAAAAAAAGCACCGGATCGAGATCCGTGTGCTTATCTATAGTGAAAGTAGAGAGGTGGGGTGCAGAGAATGCAGGTCGAGCCCTGAGCAAGATGCTCGGACATGACCGCACGATCGCTTTCGGAACACTGTGCCAAGTGCTCCGACATGATCGCGCAAACATCGTTCGAACCCTGTGCCCAGTGCTGGGCACGGATCGCCGCGCTTTGGGTATGCATTCCTGAAAAAACCATGGCAGCACTTTACCACAACAGAGCGCTTATAGGGCGGTAAGTTGAATGCCGCCCCCAAAAAGTGGTCGAATCGGCGCAGGCGGCACTAGATCGAGTGCATCTCGCTCGCGAGCGAACGGCCTTCAAATGAAGCGCCCTTATATATTAGTAGCGATTATCGAAGGTACGTTGTATCTTCTCAATGAAGCGCCATTATATATTAGTAACGATTGTCAAAAATGCGCTGTGTCTTCTTCTCGGAACGGGGCAGTTCACCAATTGCCACTGCCTTAGCATTCGGCGTCATGCCCAGCTTGCCTTTGAAGATCGACTCCATGTTGCGCTCGATCTGATCGCGCGCGTCTCCTTCAGCCTCGGTCTCGAAGAACACCGTCATGATGTCCTTACCTTCAAGATGATCGATCATAACCTGATATTCCGAAGAAGCGCCATCGGTGAATTTGATGATCTCTTCGATCTGAGCAGGGAAGATGTTCACACCCTTCACCTTCACCATATCATCCGTGCGCCCAATGAGCGTATCGATGCGCGGGAACGGGGAGCCGCATTCGCACTCACCAGGGATGATGCGAGAAAGGTCATGCGTGCGATAACGCACGAGCGGCGCGCCTTCTTTACGCAGCGTAGTGATCACGAGTTCGCCGACCTCTCCATCAGGAAGCACTTCGCCCGTCTTTGGATCCACGATCTCGAAGTAGCAATAATCATCCCAAACGTGCATGCCGCATTCGTAGTCACACGAAATACCAATGCCCGGACCGTATACTTCCGTAAGGCCATAGATATCGTAGATCTTCACGCCCAGTTCGTTGGCAATACGCTCACGCATCTTGTGACCCCAGCGCTCGGATCCGATGACCGCACGCTTAAGGTTCAGCTCATCACGCACGCCACGTTTGGCGATCTCTTCAGCCAAAAGCAATGCATATGAGCTGGTCGCGCAAAGAACGGTGGACTGCATATCCTTCATAAAACGAATCTGCTTATCGGTATTGCCCGGCCCCATGGGAACCGCCATCGCACCCAAGCGCTCAGCGCCTAGCTGGAAACCAATACCTGCTGTCCACAGTCCATAACCAGGAGTGATCTGGATGCGATCCTCTTTCGTGATGCCCGCCATTTCATAACAACGTGCGAATTGAACCGCCCAATCGATCACATCTTGCTGAGTATAAGGAATGATGACCGGCGTACCCGTCGTACCTGATGAAGAATGGATACGCACGATCTCGCTCTCAGGAACAGCGGCGAGTCCCAGCGGATAAGCATCGCGAAGATCCGCCTTTTCTGAAAACGGCAACGCCTCGAAATCGGCCTGGGTTTGCACATCACTAAGGTCGATGCCTTCGAACTTCTTTGCGTAGAACGGCGAGCGATCCTTCAATGTTTTGAACTGTTCTTTTAAGACTGCAAACTGTTCTTCTTTAAGTTCCATTCTTGATACCTTGTCTATCTTGCTCGGTCCATACGATCGTTCATTGCCAACAGCCTTGCATTATACACGCGCGACCTGCTGAACCACCTTGATCGCTTTTTCGTTCACAGAAACGAGTTTGCGCTTCACGCACAGCGGAATAGCCGCTTCAATGTCTTCGAGCGTAATCGCACCTCGCAGCTCATTGTCTACACAATCTTCTCGCTTGTTCACCGCGATGATGGCATATGCGAGCATCATCACATTGAGCGCTTTCGGTTCGCCCAGGCGATGCACGAGTTCAGCATCATCAACTACGACCATCTTCACGCCTGCAGACTGCATATCCTCGATCAGGTGCTGCGGATCGTATGTCTGTCGTTTGAAGTTTGCCATCACGGGAGGAACACCTGTTGAAGCAACTACGAGCAGGCCATTTTCCTTGAGATACGGAAGTGCACGAGCAGCTTCGCCTGGTTCGAGCGCGATCAAAACATCCACGGTACCTTTCGCTGGAAGAGGAGAAAAGACCTCTTCACCTGCATTTCCCATGCGCACATGGCTCATTACATCTCCGCCGCGCTGCGCCATGCCGATAGTTTCTGCACTGCGCACCTGCCAGCCTTTTGCTTCTGCAGCTTGAGCCAAGATGCGTGCAGCAAGCACACTTCCTTGCCCACCGATTCCGGCGATAGAAACGTTAATCATCGCTACCTCCTTCGATCTCAGCCAACTCCTGTGGCGTAGGGAATCGACTGAGCGATCCATCTTCCGCGTGCAAACGTTGCGAACGTGGTGGTAGCGCAGGCCGAACCCGTTTTCGGGTGGGGCAGGTGATGGCACCATACTCACAGATATCCGTGCAAAGACCGCAGCCAACGCACATCGCGCGATTGATCACGATCGAATGACCAACTTCGCTCCACCCCAGCGCAGGACAACCAATAGTAGTGACGCACTTGCGACAACCTGCACATGCATTCGCGATGAAGTAGACGGGTGGTTTCGCCTTGGTGAGTTTCGTACAGGGCGACTCATAGATGACCGCCGAAGGCCCCTCGTAGTCGATCGCCTCGCGCGCGGCTTCAATAGCTTTATCGGCAAACAGCGGATTGGCCTTCGTTATCTTCTTCACACCAAGTGCACTGAGCACTTCTTGGATTGAGATCGGCGCACTGAACCCACCCATGAGCGTTGCGCCTGTGCCAGGATGAGGCTGCGAGCCGGTCATCGCGGTGGTCGCATTATCGAGCACCACGATGGTGATATCGTGTTTGTTGTAAACCGCATTAGCCACGCCGGTCATTCCGGAGGCGAAGAACGTGGAATCTCCCACGAACGCAATGGCCTTCTTACCAGGCTCGATCACATTGAATCCTTGCGCCATCGTGATGCCCGCACCCATGTCAAGACAGGTATCGACCGCATTGAGTGGTGCAGCATTGCCAAGTGTGTAGCAACCAATATCGCCGCACATCACCGCTTCGCGCTTGCGACCAAGCGCTTTCTTCACAGCATAGAATGCACCACGATGGGGGCATCCGGCACAAAGGACTGCGGGACGATCAGGTATCGGGTCGCTGAATTCGACCGTATGTTCAGTATCAACAGGAAGATCGAGACCGAAGAATTCCTGGATCTGCCCGCGGATCGCATCGACCGTGTTTTCGCCGCGCGTAGTAGTAGTGCCCGTAAGCTTGCCCTGCACTTCGAATCCCGCATGCAACTTACCGCAGAGCTTGAGCATTTCGTCTTCGATCACATGGTCGAGCTCTTCGAACACGATTATGCGATCGAGGCCTTCAGCGAACTGCGCCACGGCTGCCTCAGGGAATGGGTAGGGAGTGCCCACCTGCATAAGGCGATAACTCGGCGAAAGCGCGCCGGTTGCTTCCACTTGTTCTTCGATCTGAACGAGTGCTTCTTCAGCGTAAGAATACGATACGCCACCTGCAATGATACCAATCTTGGCGCCTTCATCGGTGCCTGCGACTTCGCGCCACGGATTGAACGGAGAAGCACTGAAATCTGCCGCTATCTTCGGTAAACGCTCGTTGATCTCGCCATGTCCGCGATACGAGCGCCCAGGGAAGATGACCCACTTGCTCGGATCATTCTCGAAACCTTTAGGCTCGCGCGCATGAGTCTCATCAGCCACTTCCACGAACGTTGATGCGTGGCAAATGCGCGTTGAGGGGCGAAAGATCACCGGCGTGTGATATTTTTCGGAAAGATCGTATGCTGCTGCGATCATTGCACAACCCTGTTCAGGCGTTGCTGGATCGAACACGGGCACCTTCGCGAACGATGCGAATCGGCGCGTGTCTTGTTCAGTCTGCGAAGAAATAGGGCCTGGATCGTCGGCAACGAGCAAAACCGTACCGCCTTCGACACCAATATAGTTGAGCGACATGAGCGGGTCGCTTGCCACATTAAGTCCAACTTGTTTGGCAGTGAAGAGCGTGCGTGCCCCACACAGCGCTGCCCCCGCCAATATTTCAAGAGCGGCTTTTTCGTTGGTGGACCACTCGACATACACATCATGGGCTGATCCTTCATCGCACAACTTCGCGACAGTTTCGATAACCTCGGATGATGGCGTGCCTGGATATCCTGCGCATACGCGCACGCCAGCTTCAAGGGCAGCGTGGGCAAATGCTTGATTACCCATCAAAAAAGATTTGGTCACAACTACCTCGTTTTCTTATCGCTTGATTTATGCAAAAGAGCGTAATGCAAAATAGAGTGTCTATCGCATCAACGTTTCGCGTTAGGCGTTTGCCATCTCTGCTTTGAGATCGATGATCTTCTGGCGCGCGCCTTCACAGCCCGTACCCATCATCTGAACAGCCAGAATAGCTGCGTTCTTCGCGCCATTGATCGCCACGCACGCAACAGGCACACCACTCGGCATCTGCACCATGGAAAGGAGCGAATCCAAACCACCCAGATCGCTCGTTTTCATAGGAACCGCGATGACGGGCGCGGGGGTATAGGCAGCAACAACGCCACCTAAATGGGCCGCTTTTCCTGCGGCTGCGATGATCACGCGAATACCGCGATCGATGGCGGTCGAGGCCCATTCATGCACTTCGGCAGGTTTACGATGAGCGCTTGCGATCTTCACCTCATAAGGCACGCCAAATTCATCAAGTTGCTTCATGCAGGCATCCATAACGGGCATATCTGATTCGGAGCCCATGATGATGCCGATAACGGGTTTTGTTGCACTACAGGTCATAGAACGATCCTATCCTCGATTCAAAACATCTTTAAAGTTTATCATTCTCGCCTGCGGACATAAGCCAAGTACACGGTGGCGCAACAAACTCCCCACTGGATGGGTCGATATAAAAGAAACGGCCGAAAATCTCGACCGTTTCTAGGAGAATCGAAGTGGGTGAATAGATGCTCTTGACCTGATACTGTGCTTTTTGCCTCAGACCTCTGAACCATCCACTTCGACGAGAAGCGGGATCGATTGTTGGGCGCCGATGCGCGTGGTTGCCAATGCGGAAGCCTCCGTGGCAAGTGCCAGCGTTTCGTCGAGACACGCACCGCGCGCATACCCAGCAACAAGAGCACCGATGTAGGTATCACCCGCACACGTAGTATCGATCGCATTCACACAAGGAGCTATCATCTCGTAGTCTTTGCCACGAACGCGAACTATCGAACCACGCGCTCCCAGTGTAATAGCCACTGAACCCACCCCACGAGCGCAAAGTATATCCATGGCAGTCACAAGGTCGTTATGAGTGATGGGATAGATACCCGTAAGAATCTCACATTCGCTCTCGTTGACCACTACCAGGTCAATATGCTCATACACCCATTCTGGCAAGGCGCGTGCAGGAGCAGGATTCAAGACGGTGTACATTCCGTATTTGTGCGCACTCCGAATCGCATCCATCGTTGTATCGAAATCACATTCGAGCTGGCACAGAAACACGTCTCTTGGCTGAGCTTCTTCTTTGAGCACCTGTTCAACATAGGTTAGATCGCCCGAAAAGTTAGCACCAGGGTCGATGGTGATGAAATTGTCTCCCGCGACACGCGTGATAACAGCAACGCCTGTTGGGTGAGCATCCACGCGCTCGATCAGATCGCAGCGCACCCCTTGTTCAACCAGCGTTGCGATCATCTGGTCACCGAAAGGATCGAGGCCTACCGCGCCGAGCATCACCACATCCGCTCCCAGCTTCGCGGCCGCAACGGCTTGGTTCGCACCCTTCCCACCAGGATTTATGATGAAACGACGCCCCATGATAGTTTCACCAAGTTGAGGCATATGGTCACTTTCGATAGAAAGGTCCATGTTCAAGCTGCCGAATACGATCACTTTGCTCATGGGATCACACCACCTAGCTGTTGTCGGCATCGGAAGGTTTCGGAATGAAGAGCGAAACGAGCAATGCCGCACCAAGCAATACTGCCGCCGCGATCATTGCTGTAGAATAGCCGATTTGCGCACCATTCATCGCAAAAGCATCCATGACCGCATAGAGAACAGCGAATGAAAGGCCAGCCCCCAAATTGAAAGCTCCCGCATTCATGCCAGGAAGATAGCCCGGGTTGTCCTCGGGAGAAAGAACGATTCCCAACCCGTTCAGCATGATGTTCGCCGTACCAGCATATGCAATACCAAGAACTACCGAGATGATGACAAGCGAAGGTATGCTTGCGTTGTTCGAGAGGAAGATGCCGAATAGCACGCCAGCGATGCTTACTATAAGACCAGCTCGCAGTACGCTTCGGTATCCGAACTTACTTGCAAGCACACCTGCGATAGGGCCAAAGCACAAACCGAGCAGCGCATAGGGAGTGAGCGTCGCAAACGAGACCATATCGGGTTTCATATCAACGCCCATAGCAGGATCTTGCGCAATGGCCGGCACCACACCATTCATGATGGCAAATACGCCTGTCATGGTAAGAAGCGTGGTGAGCAGCAAGCCCCACGTTCTGCGCTGTTTGAGATAGTGCGTGGTTACCATCGGGTCTTTCTTGCGCGACTCAATGTTCCAAAACACCACGAAGAACACGGCAGCAACAATAACAAGGATGGTAACCAATCCCCAGTTCGCCGCTGCAAGCGCGCCGACCTCGTCGATAGCAAGATAGATCGCCAAGAACGCGATGCCAAGCGTGACCACGCCAGCCCAATCCATTTTGGGAGTTTCTTCAGCGGTGCTCTCTTGCGTGAGCGCGAACACTAAAACAACCGCAAGAGCCGCAACTGCTGCCATAACTATGAATACCGAACGGAATCCAAAGTTGCCAGCAAGCCAACCACCCAAGATTGCATCAACGCCCGCAATGCCACCATTCACTGACGTGAGGATAGCCATCAAACGAGCATAGCGCGCGTCTTCTGTCACGCGCTGATGGAGCATGATCAGGCACAACGGCACTACTGGACCAGCGACACCCTGCAGAACACGACCGATCATAAGCACTTCAACATTCGGCGCTAGCGCACTGATCACACATCCGATACCGGTGACCAAGAGCATGCCGCACAGCACCTTGCGGCGACCTTTCAAATCAGCAAGACGCGGCAGGAACAGCGAGAAAAGAGCTGCTGCTGTGAAGAACACCGTTTGCGTATTGCCGATCTCGACCGCTGTGGTGGAAAGTTCGTTCTGCATGGCTACGAGTGCTGGAGAAAGCATAGAAGCATTGAGTTGAAATGCGAAAATAGCTACCAGCAAAGCCGCCATTACCGCGACAATTGATTTTCCACCTTCATCAAAGAGAGGTTTTTTCGCTTCAGTCATTTTCTTATCCAATGTTCTCGATCGCTTGTATTACCAAATTCCAGAACTTATCGAAGTCCAACTTCGTCGCAACTTGCGTATGACACTCTTCTTCAGAAGGCTCTGGGCCGCGAAGGTCTGCCACGGTCATACCAAGCGTAAGTTCTCCGTGAAGTTCCACATCAAGCGGGCAGCGTCTGGTTTGCACCACTGAAGGATCGATGAGATACGCCACTGTGCAAGGGTCGTGCACAGGAGGATCCACGAAGTCTTGATTGTCCTGGTAGGTTTTGCGAAAGAAATCCATGAGTCCGCTGACGATAGCAGCGAGCGGAGTGCCGATCTCTTCAATGCGCTGCTGCACTTCAGGAGTGCAAAGTGCTTGATGCGTAAGGTCAAGTCCGACCATGGTCAATTTCCAGGGAGCATTGAATACGATATGGGCCGCTTCTGGATCAACGATGATGTTGAATTCGGCCACTGCGCTCCAGTTTCCTTCATGAAAACCGCCGCCCATCAACACTACTTCACTCACGCGCTCAGCAATGCGTGGTTCCATGCGCAGTGCCAGCGCAATATTCGTTAGCGGCCCAGTGGGGACCAACGTGATCGTACCTGGTTCAGACTCCATAATGGTCTTCACGATGAAGTTCACCGCATGCTCATCTTCGAGCGGACGGGTAGGCACAGGCAATTCAACGCCGTCCAACCCTGTTTCACCATGAATCGATTCTGCCACTTCCTGTTCACGCACGATCGGCCGATCAGAACCTGCGTATACAGGAATATCCTGGGCATGCGCTGCTTCGAGCATTGCGCGTGCATTATAGGTGACTTTCTCGAGACTTTGGTTCCCTCCGACCGTAGTGATTCCCACGATCTCGATCTCTGGATTTCCTAACGCTAAGAGGATTGCGACCGCATCATCGTGACCTGGATCGCAATCGAGGATGATCTTCTTTGCCATGTTCGCCCCTCTCATTCCGAACAGCAGCTTGCACATATTGCTTGGTACGACCGATTCGAATACTCGTTCGTTAGCCTAAATATGCGCATACTATTTTACCTGTTCACTTAATTGAATCTAAAGAAACGAAAGAAGAGATACAGCTCTGTAAGAAAAGCACGCTCGTACACATAAGACTGTGCATGAAATTTGCGCGAAAAGGTTTTTGATACGTTTTCGTGCAGGCTTTGCCCAATTCAAAAAAACGCCCTCTATAAAAGAGGGCGTTTGGTGTCTAGCTTAGAAAACTACGAACTTTCGATCGTGACTACAACCCCAGCGCCTTCTTAAGCGAAGAAACGCGGCGGCGAGAAACAGGGATCTTCTCTTCAACACCATCAAGCGTGAGCAAAAGCGTGCCACCTGATTGAGGCTCAACCTCTTTCACAAGCGAAAGGTTGACAAGATAGCCACGATGAACGCGGAAGAAGCCATGACCGTCGAGCGTTTTCTCGAGCTGCGCTAAGCTGACCGTTGAGAAATAGCGATCGGTATCGGTCTGCAGATACGCATAATCGTCGCGCGCCATAACAAAACGAATCTGATCGATGTTGATAAGAATCTTCTTACCACCCTTTTCAACAGGAATGCGTTCAGCCTTTTGGGCGCGGGCGTGAAGGACAACATGTTCGCGCACACGAGCAAGCGCATGAGCCAAACGCTCGGTTTCGACTGGCTTGACCAGGTAATCGACCGCATTGACCTTGAACGCATCGAGTGCGAACTCGCTATAAGCAGTGACGAACACGACTGCGGGCGGGAACTTCAGATGCTGAAGTGCTTCAGCAAGTTGAAGACCTGTAGCTTCAGGCATGTTGATGTCGAGAAACATAACATCGCACGGATATTCTTTGAGCTTCTCGATAGCCTCACGGACGCTTGCCGCTTCAGATACAACCTCAGCTTGGTTGAGCTCGCCGAGCAAAAAGCGTAATTCGGAGCGTGCTGGCGCTTCGTCGTCTACAATAATCGCCTTTAGCAACACGACCTCCTCTGTTGAAAACCTATAGAAAATCGTACCAATTATAGACTATTCTGAATGATTCTGCAGCGTTGTTTAATAAAGCCCATTCAAAACCAATAACTATACGATTTGCCAGGGGAAATGTTAAATGAACAACCTTGTTGGGAAGTGTTTTCAATACCAGAGTGCACGCCAACCCGAAGCGTACGTCAAAAGGACCTACGAAGGCTGATTCTCGGCACAACCCTTCAAGTACAACGTCACGCGCGTACCTTTGCCGAGTTCGCTCGCATATTTCATGAAAGACTCTTCGCCGAAATAACCCAGGATGCGGTCGTTTACATTCTTCACCGCAATACCAAGCCCAGTTTGAGAGCTGGGATCCATGATGTTCTCAAGCGCTTCCTCGGTCATACCAAGTCCGTTATCCGCAACATACAGAAACACATCTGCTTCTTGAATCTCACCACTGATCGAGATGATCAACTGACCTTCAGCGGGGAATGCATGCTTGATGGAATTCTCTACCAAAGGCTGGATCATGAAGGCAGGAACCATAAGTGCCTTTACCTCATCACTGATATCAACGTCTACGCGCAAGCGGTCTTCCCCGAATCGTGCCTGTTCAAGCGAAAGATAACGCACGGTCTGCTCGACCTCTCGTGCAAGCGGAATCAGGTCGGAAGCGTTTTCAAGGGCACCGCGATAGAAGGTCGCAAACTCGCGTAAAAGGACGCGCGCCTTGTCAGGATCCGTGCGCGTGAGCGAAGCCATAGTGTTGATGGTGTTGAACAAGAAATGCGGATTGATCTGGCTTTGAAGCGCTTTTAGTTCCATGCTCGTGGCAAGCTTCTTCTGCTCCTCAAGCTCCATCGCCGCAATCTGGGTAGCGATGAGCTGCGCAAAGCCTTCAGCGATCGAAACTTGTGTTTCAGTGATACGCGAAGCTGATGGATAGTAGAATTTCAGCGTGCCCACGATGCTCTTACCGATTTTCAACGGTACGATGATGGCCGCTTTGATACCACGCATTTTATTGGGAAGCCCGACCTCTTCGGGCGAATTGAGTACGCGCGTTTTACCATCCTTGAGCGATTCACGGGTGGCTTCGGTGCGGAGCGGACTGATTCCACGAGGCAGGCTATCCTCTCCCGCGCCACAATAACCAAGGATATTCTCGGTATCTGTGATCGCTACAGCTGAAGCTGAAGAGGAGCGATGCAAGATCTCACAAGCATGTTGAGCGCTGGTGGAATTGAAGCCGCCCTGCATTCCCTCGAGCAAGTTGGAAGCAAGACCGAGCACCGATAGCGACTGACGCGCACGGATCTTGTCGGGGTCGAGCATGAGCGTAAGCGTAATGAGCAAGAAGATAGTGAATACCAATCCCGAGATTCCGATGAGCACATAGTTCTTTTCACCGAACATTGCCCAACCAAGTACGCACCCAGAAATGAGCACCAGGCATAAGCCGAGTATCTCAAGAAACACGTAAAGATTATGACGAGGGAAGTTCATAGTTCAACCTTCATGCACCGAAAACGTTCAGTTCGTTGATAACTA
Source organism: uncultured Eggerthella sp. (assembly GCA_900542525.1). GTDB lineage: Bacteria > Actinomycetota > Coriobacteriia > Coriobacteriales > Eggerthellaceae > Anaerotardibacter. The sequence continues at coordinate 237,608 of UQNZ01000002.1, read as the reverse complement.
GAATGATAGCGGCAAATAGCAGGAAGAACCCGAATAAAAACCGCATTTTCCGCTCGGGAATATAGCGGATGAGCGATGCTCCTATGAGTGCGCCCGGAATCGAACCGATCGCCATAGCGATGCCGGCAACAAAATCGACGTTCCCATGAAGGGTTTGCGTGATAACGCCCGGGATAGCAAGGATCACCACGGCGATCAGGCTTGTGCCTGATGCCTTCTTCATCGTGATGCCGAGCAACGAGATAAAAAGCGGAACCATGAGGAAACCGCCGCCCACACCCACATACCCCGAGGCAAAGCCAGCAACAAATCCTATCGCAGCACCAGTAAGAAGACGCCTTGCTGTCATAGGTGCCTCGATGGTATTCACGCTCTTTTGAACTTCGTGAGCGATCGCTGTTTCAGTTGTTCTTGCTGGTGCGGCTTGAAATTCTCTTGCACGAACGCCCTGGGCTTCCGTTGTTCGTTCAGTAGAGTCTTGTCGATCACCAGACATTTCTTCCACTTCGTCGGCGAACTCCATACGAAAACGCTGAAGTGTCGCGCGGATCGAAAGATCTGAATCGGTGCGTTTGGGCATTTTGATCGCTTTGCGGAACATCGTAATGGCTGAATAGGCGATAATGATCGCCGCACAGGCCATGATGGCGATATCGGGTGAGTGCGTCGCAGCCAACACACCAAGTGGTGAAGTGCACGCACCGGCAATACCAGCGATCAAGCCGATCTGCGTAATGCACGTCTTATTCTTGAGATGCGTGATGCAACCTGCAATAGAAGTAGGTACGATCGTAAAGAGCGAAGTTGCAGTGGAAACAATGGCGGAAAGCCCAAACCCCAAACGAAAGAGCGGGATCATGAGCGTTCCACCACCAATGCCTAAAAGACCCGAAAAAATTCCTACGATCAGTCCCGCTACGATCAAAAAAACAAACTGCTCTATCACACTGAATGCCTACTCACCATCAGCAAGGTTGAGATGGATCTCCCCCGTTTTACCTGCGTCAAAGCTTGGCTTAGGAATTGAAACTTCTATCTCTCCTCCAGCTTCGCGAACAAGCGCCGCTTCGATAAGCGCCTGCTGGAGCACTTTATCGTTTTCGGTTTGCGCCATGATCTGCATCCAAATACGCTGGAACTCGAAATACCGATCACAGTACTTTTGGGCATATTCGATCGCTTCATTGGTGGCAACATGAGCCGCCTTGCGATAAGCGGCGCGATCAGGACGTGCCAAAGAACGTAGAAGTGCCGTTTTCTTGATACGCTTTTCCAAACCACGTTCGAGAAAAGGGCCTGGATAGGGCTCGAGCGATGAAGGTTTGATCTGCAGCAAGTCGATCTGCGATTGGCTAAATTCGATCTTGTAGTATTCGTAGATCCAACGGAAGATATCCTTACGGAACCGGTGTCCTTCGTGTCGTTCTTGCGGAGGAAGATGCACCAAATACCACTGATTATCGAACCATACATCTGAACCATACATGCGCAGGTTAATAAGGTAATCCAGATCTTCGCCGCGTGGAATCCATGGATCGAAAGGCACGCGCATATAAGCTTGCTTGTGAAGGGACAAGCACCCACCACACACATGATTCGACCTCGAAAGCCGCGGACCCGACATAGCTTTGGTGATCCAGCTATTGAAGGCCGATCCTTGCTGCCAATAGCGGTTATACCACTTGTTTTGGCTCATGGACAAGAAGCTGCCTTTAGCATTCAGGTAATAACCCGACTTTGCAAGAATAGGAATCTCGCGACGAGTAAGCTTCCCCAAGCCATACATAGCTTTTATCAAAAACTCGGGATCTTCTACCACTTCGTCATCATCAAGAAAAACAACGGAATCAAAACCAAGGATGTTTGAAACGACTAACCCAAGATTACGCACTGCCGAATACCCGTGAACGCCAATCTTGTCAGCAGTATCACCAAAGCCCAACTGCTCAAGACGTTGCTGAACGATAGCGGCTTCACTTTCGCTGATGACAAGTGTGTGCATCTGGGGGAAGCGGTCGACGATCCCCTTTACCTTCTCAACTGCTTCGTTGTGCGAAACAGTGATGATGATCTGACCGATGCCCTGTACTTTCTGCAGCGACTCCAAACAACGCTCGAGCGTGCCGGGCGCATCAAGCGGAGTGGGATGGTCATAAATGCTCTCTGCAAGAGACTTATCACGCTCGGCCGCAGCCTGATGAAACGTTGGGATGATGATCGCTGGGTTCATGAAGCTCCCCTTCAAATGTAGCGCCTCTATTGTAGCGCATGTAGCAATTTGCCGTACAAATCAAGTACACACAAGACGGATGCAAGATGTCTGAAGCCGATCAGCGTTGTTGATCATTTCATAGTGCGATGGCGTGGATGGCCACGGCGTTCACGGATGCGAGCAGCTTCAACGCGCTTTTCAGCTACTTCATCGTTTTCCTGTTTCAAGCGCAAATAAGAATCGAGCCGCATTTGCGAAAGCGAACCTTCTTCAACGGCTTTCCGCACTGCGCATCCTTGTTCTTTCATGTGCGAACAATCGCGAAATTTGCACTTCTGCGCAAGTGCTTCTATTTCGCTGAAAGCTGCCTTTATGCCAGCTTCCGCATCCCACAGCCCTAAGCCACGAACCCCCGGCATGTCGACCACGAAGCCCCCTTTGGGAAGTGCGATGATTTCACGTGAAACAGTAGTGTGTCTGCCTTTACCATCCGACTCGCGCACAGGCGTGGTGGCTTGAATGTCTTGCCCTACCAGCAAGTTCACCAAACTTGATTTGCCAACACCACTTCGTCCGATCAAAACTGCAGTCTTGTTGCCCTCTGCGATAAAGCGCCCCACTTGCTCAATAGAAGCAGGATAGTCCTGACTCACCACGAACACTGCATCTCTTCCTGCAAGACTTCGCACCTCATTGATCGTTTCGTGAACTTCAGTGCTTTCACCAGCAAGATCCGCCTTGGTCAGCACAACAGCCACCGACGCACCAGTTTCATGAGCCAACACCAATTCGCGTTCGAGGCGCTTGAAGTTCACCTCTTCAGCTGGTTGCGCGATAAGCACCAGATCGAAATTTGATGCGAGCGTTTGCGGGAGCGCTCGTTCAGTCGGATCTTTACGAACGAACTTCGTCGCACGCGGATGAATCGCCTCGATGATCCCCTTTTCATGTCCTTCAGGAAGATGAACCTCAACGCGATCTCCGGTCACAGCACGATCGGATTTGCGCTTCACTAAGCTTGTCGCATGTTCACAACGAATCGTTCGTCCGTCGGAAAGCGAGACGAGCGGATAGCCTCGATCAAGTTTGACCACTACACCTTCATAGCTATCGCATCCATTTGCTTGCATACAGGTTACTTTCTCCGTTCGCGCAAGAAAGAGTAGGTGAAGAAGCTCAGCACGCCAAGTCCGACCGCCAAGCAAGAAGCCCATAGCACCGCATTATTGACAGGGTGCTGGCGTGCTGATCCTTGCTTGACTACGATAACTTCTTTTGCGTGGATATCAGAAAGGCCCTGATGTTCAGGACAACTCAAGTGGAAAGTGCCTCGTACTTGAAGAATCGTACCGTCGGTGTTGTAGTTACCATAATTCTCAATGAGCTTTGCTTGCTCGTTGGTCATAAGAACCGAGACCAGCGAATAATCATCTGCTTTCGTACTCTGCAACGTGATCCAACATAAAGCAGGATCGAGCTCGTCATTGATGTGGTCACCTACAACTTCACCCGTTACTTGCACGGTTTGGTTGTCGTGAAAAGATTCGGCACCAGCAAGCTCAGCGATATCAGTGTTGTAGAGAAACGAACTGTCAGGCATTTGATTGACATTGACGACGTTGCCATTCGTGTCAACCGATTGAGTGGCAGGTTCTTCATCGTCAGCCCACGCTGGACAAGCGATCGCGATCGATAGCACCAAGCAACACATAAGTGCTACCAGCGAAAAAAGAGACCGTTTTACGCTGAAGACCTGGGCGGATGCTCGTTCCCCACATCGTGCAACAAGGCGACCCCTCACCGGAGCACACGAGGCCTTCAACGTCTTTTTGTTCTGTGTGTTGCGCCGTATCACGTGATCCACCTATCGGTCTCGTTTCGGCTTGCGAACGGGCAAGAGCGAAGCAACGATCTTAACAACAAGCGCAATGAGCGTGATGAATTCAAGACGGCCTGCCCACATCTCAAGGATATAGATGAGCTCGAGCGTTTTCGGCATACCTTGCGTGGTGATGCCAAACGACAAACCACCATTGGAGGCCATCGCCACGCTTTCCGCGATTGCCGCAGTCGCATCGTAACCATGCGCGATACCAACGAGAGCACCCACAACATAGGTAACCACAAAAAGCGTTGATACCGTCATGGCCGCACGCGCGATCTCGTTATTGAGCACTTGCTTGCCAATATGATGGTAGACCACCGACACTCGTGCAGAATCGGGCGAAGTGGCTTCTTTGATCGAAGAAACGATCGACTTCACCGTAAGACCGATGCGCGAGAGCTTCATACCACCAGCAGTACTTCCACTCGAACCGCCAACCGCCATAAGAATCGCCAGGATCAGGATCGCCCCTGAAGAGAACACGGTCAGAACCTGGTTGGTCGTTACAACCGAGAAGCCCGTCGTACTTGATGCAGAGATGAGCATGAATACGCCACGGCGAATCATCGTAAGGAGATCAGAAAAGAGCGGCGTGGTGGAGAGTGTCGCAATGAAAATGATGCACATGAACACGAGCCAGAAGAATCCCGTTCGAATCTCAAAATCCTTGAAGAAAAGATCAGTCTTCCCACGAAGCACCGCAACGAACAATCCGAAGTTGATCATGCCAAGCAGCATCAAAAGCATACAAGCGATCTCGAGAAAATAGGAATGGTAGTACATGATGGACTGGCTGGTGGGTGTGAAGCCCGCGGTCATGAAGCCCGAAATGGAGATCCATAGTCCATGAAGGAGCGCACGCACGGGTTCCATGCCTGCAACGAAACAGAACAGCATGAGCAAGACCGTTGCTGCACCGATCACCGCAAGTGAGATCTTACTGATCAGGCGTGTAGTGGTGATGACATTAGGAACCACATGTTCACTACGCCCTTCCGAGGAATACAATCCCGACGTTGATGAAGAAAGGAGACCGAGCGAAAGCGCGATGACGATAAGACCCATACCACCAAGGAGATGCATGATAAAACGCCACATGTTGTCAGCGTAGGAAAGATGCTCAAGATCCATGATCAGAGCTGCACCCGTGGTGGTAAGTCCAGAAACGCTATCGAAGAGCGCATCAAGGTAGCTTGCGAAGTGACCCGACATAGCTAACGGAACCGAGGCGATGAACGCAAGGAACATCCACGCGAAACCGGTCAAAGCCATTGCCTGTTGGCGAGTAAGCCGCCCAGGATCGACCTTGGCCATACGCAGCAATGAACCAATAGCAAGAGAGATGCCCGCGGCAAGGAAATAACGTGTTGCTGGTTCCCATTCCTGAAAAACCAATGCGGTAATGAGCGGAATGAGCAATGCAACCGTGAACAACGAAGTAAGCGTACCCAAATAATGAGCGATGATGCGAATGTCTTCGAAAGTAAATCGGGTCCACATATTGGCGTCCGCCTTTAAGCCAGCGCCGACGAAAACACGCGCACGACAATGGTAATGAGGTACAGAATAACGATGAACCCAACAACGCTTGCAACAACAGCACCGATGCTGCAGATCTGTTCTTCGAGGTGTTCTTTTAGGTTGACCTGTTTTCTCATGCGTTCATTCTAGTACATTTGCTGCTTTGCGCCGTTACGATGTTCGCACGCGCGCACGGGAGCTTATCGAAGGGCAGCAAGGCTCATCATAGAGAATCGAAACGCAAGTTCTGCACGAGGAAAGTTATCTTTGAAGCGCGCAACGATACGTTCATAAACCATGTGCGCGTTTTCAGCATTTGCCCCTGGCAACAACACCAAGAATTGATTAGATCCCACTTTGGTAAAAGGATCGCTCGCACGAAGTGTTGCAGAAAGTACTTGCGCAACTCGTTTTGCGTTTATGACGCGGTGTGCAGTTCTGGTCGAAGAGTTGCTGAACGAAATCGCGATAACGTGCGAATCTTCCCCACTGCGCTCCATCTCACGCAGACGCAAAAGTGCGATCTCGCGAAAAACAGCATTGCTGCACGCGAATGCTCCTTCATCATCGTTGCTTTCAAAAAGGAATGTGCGGATACCTTGCTCATTCATGCTCTGCCCATAAAGCTCTTGAAGAGCGATCTCCCGCTGAGTCTCGAGTTCTGCACTCGGCTGAATATCGTAGGTTTGGGCAAGGTAGGTGGCGACCGTTTGATATTGCTCGAGCGCGGCGGTCGGATTGGCATCAGCAAGATAGGCTTGCATGAGCAACAGGCTGAATTCCTCTGCGGCAGGGTCGAGCACGCACACCTGAAGACAAAGGGTTTGTGCTTCTTTGAGTCGCCCTGCTTCCATGAGCGCAACGATGGTTGTCTTACAAAGTCGCTTGTAGAGCGTACGATAGTAAACTGCCAGATTTGCACACCAAGTAATATCAGTGGCATCGCTTAAAAAGTCACCCGTATAAAGCCTGCAAGTATCAAGAGCAAGTTCGATCCCTTCCGCATCATCGGCGGAAAGAAAATCTCCGATACGGTGCGCATTAGTCTCGAATATCTCTACATCAAGGATGGACGAACGCTCGGGAGCCCAATAATAGAGTCCCTCGGTATGCTTGATCAGATCACGCGCGCTGTCGAAATTGGCTTCGTTGAAGAGCGCACGTGCACGTGAAACATTATTCTGCAGAGTGGCTGCAGGATTGTTGCTCGTAACTTCCGGCCATAAAAGATCGATGAGCTCCTGTGGTGAAACACCACGATCACGATTGACGATAAGATAAGCCACCAAAAGCCAAAGACGATGAGCTCGCCCCGAAAGACTCGCAGTGATCTCTGCCATTGGTTCAGTCGAAGTAAGCATGCCGATGCGAACAAAAGCGAGTTCGTCGCCAGACGCACTGTCTGATGACACCGTTGTATCGCACATCGCCTTCGCCGGAATTTGAGAGATAGAGAACGAACCGAACATTTTGATGCAAAGCGCATCGGAAGTCTTTCGTTTTTTAGAATGCGCCGCCATCGTATCTCGCTTACAACATAGGTACCGTGTGACCATCATTTTAATACTTTCAGAAGAACACCTCTGCTCGTTTCGATCACTTTGTTCTTGAAACTTCAAAACACTTTGCTCTTTTCATCGAAAGCTCTCCTTCGTTGAACGATCCTCTATTCTTTCAAGATCTACGATCCTCCACTCGTTTGAGTTTTTGTCTCACAAGATTTCCGACAAAAATGCGTGACACAATTTTTAAAAGTTATTCCGTCGGGGAGAGATGCTTGTTGTGCAACAACGCGCAAGAAAGAACGGATTACATTCGATCATCTTCCCATCATTGACGATTCTCTTCTCGAGGTTGTTCCACACAGCTCTATTCGCATTGCCGCTTTGCAAGAGTGTTCGCACAATCTCAGATCTTCGTCATATCTCTCCAAAAGAATTGAGTTGTCTTGAAGAATTTCAACAACGAGAAAACATGATAGCTAGCAACCTATTATGAAAATGAAGTGCTTTGATAGCAGCCTCTCACTTTGGTGCTAGCTCCTTTTCATTATGTTATTAACAGAGTAGTTTGTAAGAGAATAAGTGGCATACTTGCGTGGTATTGCTCCTTTGCGTAAGAGAACCTGGTGTAAGCTTTTGTCCCTAGAATCCTGTCCCGTGTTCACATTCTCGCTGTGTGCATCCTATGCACGCGTGCGTGTACTTGGAGTTTTTGCCGTGCCACGCAAACCATTTTTCCCTTTACTCAGACGGGCTTTTCTTGTGTTCCCTTTTTTATGATTAGCTACTTTGGTTTCACACTATCACACACTGTTTTTTATCTACGAGCACGCTGTGCTACAAGTGTGTTCTGCCTGTTTAAGTGCATATTCATCGGATCAAAGCGAGCCGTGCGCCAATTTGGTGTGCAGCTCTTCTTCAAATCTTTGATTCACACGAAGATCAAAGCAGCAGGTGCTTTAGCGCAAGATACACATGCTTTACAGCAAGCGCTTTTACGTGGCTATCATCAAAAAGTATGCTCCATTTGATATCGATAACGGTCTTGATCTAGAGCAGATCTCAAACGAATGAACAAAGGACGAGAGATTCTCAAATGCGTCCTGATAGAAGCGCAAGGCGCAATCTAAGCTCCAAACCGTACGCCACAGGAAACGAAATTCGTCACTCAGGAGATGCGCTCGATCACTCATTCATCTCTGAATAAGATTGATCCCTCTCTGCAGAAGGACCCGTGTTCTAGGAATCAAAAAGGCTCCCAAAGGGAGCCTGCATTCACTGGCGGAAGGGGAGGGATTTGAACCCTCGTTACCTCGATTAGAGGCAAAACGGTTTTCGAGACCGCCGCATTCAGCCGCTCTGCCACCCTTCCAAGTTCCGCTTATCGCAACCAGATGCGCCGCGGAGTTTGTCAAAAGAAAACGCTCTCGCGAGCGCTTCTTGTAAAGACTTCGGTGCTCGATTTCGGACGAGCCCACTCGAGCTACCGCGTCTTAGCAACACACCAAACGATGTGGAATTCACTGGCGGAGAGATGGGGATTCGAACCCCAGATACGCTTTTGGCGTATACACGATTTCCAATCGTGCTCCTTAAGCCAGACTCGGACATCTCTCCAGCTTCTCTGTGCAAAACAAGTTTTGCACGTGCGATGATAGATTATATACCAGTTTAATATTCGCTCACAAGGGAAAAATAGCCATCTTGCTCAATAATCCGTAAAGGCACATTGAACAACTCCGACATGCGTGCACTCGTAAGAAGCTCTTCTTTTCGACCATCATCGAAAAGCTTTCCTTCTTTGATCATGACAACACGCTCGATCTCAGGAATGATATCTTCTGGATAGTGCGTCACTAAGATGATCGACTTTCCTCGCTCGACCAAATCGCGCATCGACTTTCGCACATAATACATTCCTTCTGGATCGAGGCCAGTTGTCGGCTCATCGAAAACAAGAACTTCTGGATCATGAATGAGCGCACGCGCTAAAAGGATGCGGCGAGCCTGACCGGTCGAAAGCGTCTTGATATCTCGCTCGGCAAGATCTGCCACACCAAGCATTTCCAATATCTCCATCACGCGCTGTTGCGATTCAGGAGTCACCCGATACATCTGAGGAACACCAAGGGTGCCGAAAAGCCCGCCAGCAACGATATCCTTTGCAGGAAGATGAACCGTGATCTGATCCTGCATCGTCGAGGAAACTACACCGAGCACTTTCTTCGTTTCTTGAAGGGTGGTGCGCTCGCTCCCGCGAAAGAGCACTGGAGGGTTATCGCGATAAAGCGGAAAATCCTCGCGTGTGATGAGACGAATGAAGGTAGACTTTCCCGCGCCATTGGGACCAAGCAATGCAATGTTCTCACCCGAGCGCAACACAAAAGAATCAACCTCGAGAATATTCTTTCCGTCACGACGCACGATCGCATCGTTGAGTTCAATGAGGGGTGCTTCGGTTTTTGCGTCTATCATGCTTGCATTCCTCCTTTTCTTCGCGATTGCTCTTCATATTAAGTCTACTTTGCCAAAACAAAAGAGCGGAGACAATGCCTCCGCTCTTACTATAGTTTTAGTCGATGTCGTTGCTCTACTACTCGTTCTTGTTGCCACCCTCAATAGCGCTTAAATTAGAGCCTTCTTCACCTGGATTCTCGGAGTCGCCCGGAACATTGGTAGCACCCTCAGTGTTTTCGTTCGAATCTTCACCTTCGTTAGAGCCATCGCCTTCAGCGTTGTCTTCTGAATCGCTGCCTTCATACTGGCTGAGATCGATATTATAAGGGACATTCGCAGGCATATCATTGACCACAACATCGGATTCCTCTTTATAATGGTTGAGCCATTCCTGGAAATTCTCAGCCTTCTTCTGAGAACCATAGATCGAACGCATATAGTCAACGATCTCAGAAGGATAAGCAGAGAGAGAAGTCGGATCGCCATCGATCTGGAACACATCGGTACATAGAATGATATGGACACCATATTCACTCGCAGTAAGCGTGATCTGCCCCTTTTCAATGCTATCAAGAGCAGCAGAATACTCTTCAACATAATTATTGATGGTATTCCAACCAACATCGCCGCCATTCTGAGCCGAAGCAGTGTCCGTCGAATATTGCTGGGCAGCTGTTGCAAAATCCAATTCCCCAGAAGTAAGCTTTCCTACCACTTCTTCTGCTTTTGCCTGATCGTTTGCATTGAGAAGGATATGGGAGGAACGCTTGGATCCGTTGATCATATCTTTATATTGATTCATGAACTCGAGCAAGCCTGCATCGTCACTCGTATCGACCTCGGTAACGACCTTGTCCATCAGCGCGCGAGAAGTAAGCCCCATCTTGATCGACTCACGATACTGATCTTCCGTAACCCCTGATTGCGAAAGCGCATCTTGCCATGCTTGGTCGTTGCTATAATTCTTCTTCATCGCATCGACTTGCTCATCGATAGCGCTTTGCTCTATCACGACTTCATTCTCTTCGGAAGCCTGACGAACGAGCTCTTGCTGAACGTAATAGTCTATAACCTGACTGCGGATCGATGCAGGGTCTTGAGAACTTTCCTTGAGCCAGTTTGCCCAGGCTTCATCTTCAGTAAGGTTCGAGCTGGTTCGGAAGTCCTGGATATACTTCGTGACCGTATCTTCTTCAATAGGCGTGCCATTGACCGTTGCCGCCGTTCCTCCTGTGAAACCATATTCAGAGTTGCAGCCGACAAGCGCAATGCAGCAAATAACGGCAAGCAAAAAAGCTGAAACTTTTGAAAGCGTTGCTTTAAGCGTCATAGAGGTCCCTTTGCTTATATATAGTTGTGTTCAGTAAACGTTGCGCGCGAATTGCGCAAGACGATTGTTACACAACTCCTGGTCCTTGCGTTTGTTTGCACAAATGCTCCATTTTAAGAGCACTGTATTCATACGCTCTTCATATATCCGCACCTGGGAAGATGCATTCCTACTTGTTCTTTTGCTCCTTCTTGCGCTGTACCGAAGAAAGCGTACGTTTACGCAAGCGAATGTTCAGTGGAGTGATCTCAACCAGTTCATCATCTTCGATATATTCCAGCGCTTCTTCGAGCGTGAATTCGATCGGAGGGGTAAGCTGGATCGCCTTATCAGCACCTGAAGAACGTTGGTTGCCCAACTGCTTAGCCTTTGCAACGTTCACAACCATATCGCCTTCTTTGGCAGATTCCCCAACGATCATGCCTTCATAGCATTCCTCACCAGGGCCAACGAACAAGCTGCCGCGTTGCTGGAGCGTATCGAGCGCATAGGCTACCGACTTTTCCGTTGCCATCGCAATCATCGATCCGCTCTTACGTCCGCCGAATTCGCCGCGATACGGACCATACTCGCTGAAGTGATGGAACATCGTTGCCTCACCGCGAGAAACATTGAGCAAGCGCGTGCGCAGACCCATTGTTCCACGACTGGGAATCTTGAACACAAGATGCGTTTGGTCACCGCGTTGGAACATGTCGGTCATTTCTCCACCTGCAGTGCCGAACACCTCGATGCATTTACCCGCATATTCACTTGGAACATCGACGGTGGCTTCCTCAATGGGCTCAAGAAGATTACCTTGATCATCCTTCTTGATGATCACGCGCGGGCGTCCAACCTGGAATTCAAAGCCTTCGCGCCGCATCGTTTCCATAAGAACCGACAGATGAAGAAGCCCACGACCAGCTACTTCTACACCAGATTTGTCCTCGGTTTCACAGATACGCATAGAGATGTTGCTCTCTGCTTCTTTAAACAGGCGCTCCTTAAGCTGTCGCGCACCCACGATCTCACCCTCGCGGCCAACGAGTGGAGAGGTCGAAGCCTCGAATACGACCGCCATGGTAGGCTCTTCAACTTCGATCGGATCGAGCTCGATCGGGTTTTCACGGCTAGTGACCATATCTCCAATGTCAGCATCTTCAACACCAACGACTGCAATGATGTCGCCAGCAGAAACTTGTTGCTCTTCTTTTTTGCCAAGTGCATCGAAGGTGAATACCTGTTTGATGATGGTATTGTATCGTGCTCCATCATTCTTGATCACGAGCACCTGCTCGTTTTTCGACATCGTACCCGAAAACAGACGCCCCACCCCGATACGACCAACGAAGCTTGAATGATCGATCGTGCAAAGTTGTAACGCAACAGGACCTTCTGGATCGCAATCGGGCGCGGGAACTTCTTTCAAGATGGTATCGAGAAGAGGAACCATGTTGTCGTTGTCGTCGTTCGGCTCATAGCGTGCATAGCCATTCACTGCCGAAGCGTAGATGATTGGAAAATCAAGTTGTTCATCGCTCGCCTCGAGCTCGACCATAAGATCGAACACCTCATCGACCACTTCTTCAGGGCGCGAACCAGGGCGATCAATCTTATTGATAACAAGCACGATGCGCAAACCCAGCTCAAGTGCATGACGCAGCACAAAACGCGTTTGAGGCATAGGGCCTTCGAAGGCATCCACGATCAAAAGTGCGCCATCAGCCATATTGAGTACGCGTTCAACTTCGCCACCGAAATCAGCGTGACCAGGCGTGTCGATAACATTGATCTTCACATCTTTATAGGAGATCGAAATGTTCTTGGACAGAATGGTGATACCGCGTTCGCGCTCTTGGTCGTTCGAATCGAGCACGCGCTCTTGAACGTCCTGGTTCTCACGAAAGACACCGGCTGTATAGAGCAGACGGTCGACAAGCGTAGTCTTGCCGTGGTCGACATGAGCAATGATCGCAACGTTACGGATGTTTTCCTGTCTCATAGTTATAGGTAGCCTTCTCTTATCTCGATCGTATGGGCGATGGTGTTTGATGCCAAGTCGAACGCACAGCGTAACATTGCCTATAGCAAAGCCCCCTGCGATTCAACTTCCTGCACAAGCCTTTCAATAATAGTACCGTGCTCTTTTTCGCATGAAAGAAGGAAAGATTTGGGCTGTGAAAGGTTTGCTCAAGAAATTATTCGGCGCTTTTTGCGCTATGCTTTTCCTGTACTGTTTTTATGAGAAGGGGGAATCATGACGGTATACCAAGATCAATACCACATGGCAGATTTCACGTATGACGATTACGAAAAGATCGTCATCACACAGAAGGGTCCCATCTATATTTGCGCGTTCAATGATGCGGGCAATTTGAATGCGATGTCTTACCAGCAAATGGCAGAATTCAATGACTTCCTTATCAAAGTACGCATGGATCCCGATTGTCGTGTGATCATATTAACTGGTGAAGGTTCGTCGTTCTGCGCAGGATTCAATCTGAATGACCTCGCGCTTGATCCGCCCGAGGAAATGGGGCGCACGCAGCGCGATTTCTTCATCATGCAAACGATCTGCTCTGATCAAGTGGTGAATATGCGCGCTTGTCCGCAACCGATCATTGGAGCATTGAAGGGCCACGCAGTTGGTGGTGGTCTTTCTATATCTTGCGCTTGCGACTTGCGCGTTTTGGGTGAATCTTTCAAGATGCAAGCAGGATATTTGAATATCGGCCTCACGGGAACTGATATGTCAGGATCGTTTTATCTGCCGAAGATCATCGGCTTCGCCCGCGCGAATGAAGTACTCATGACAGCACGACGCATCGGTGCTGAAGAGCTTTATGATTGGGGCTTTGCGAATCGTCTAGTTGCTGATGAAGATGTGCTCGATACTGCACTTGAACTTGCCGAGATGATGGTGAAGAATACCTCACCTTTCGGATTGCGCCTTACCAAAGAATCGATGCAGTCTTCTGTTGATGGCAATAGCTTTGATACCCAGATCAAGATGGAAAATCGCAACCAAGTAGTTGCAACAGAAACGCAAGATGCGTATCGCGGAACGCGGAAGATGAATCCTAAACTGCGTGAAGATGTAAAGGCTCATCCTGAAAACTATACATTCAGCAATCATTAAGTTTTGTAACCACTAAACACAGAGATGTGTCGAAAGAGCGGGTACCTTCCGTACCCGCTCTTGTTTTAGTGAAATAAGAAATATGACATTGAACGATCTTGCGACACGATTTCCTACGTCAGGCTTCGCCCTCCTTACACAACAGTCCACTGGACTGTTGTGCCCTCGCGGGGTTCGATCCGTGCAAGTCGCCCAATAAAAAAGGCCATCCGTTGTGGATGACCTTGTTCAATTTGGTGGAGCATAGGGGGATCGAACCCCTGACCTCAGGCTTGCAAAGCCCGCGCTCTCCCAGCTGAGCTAATGCCCCAAAAAAATAGCAACTCCCGTTGCATACGCGATGGATCTATTGGATCCTCGAACTTTTATAATAAACACTCCACCGGCTAACTCGGCTCACGGTGGAGTGTTTATCCACAAAAATGGTGGGCCCAAGCAGATTTGAACTGCTGACCTCACGCTTATCAGGCGTGCGCTCTAACCAACTGAGCTATGGGCCCGAAAATCGCGCCCATTTAATATATAAAACCCCTCACTTTTTTTCAAGTTATTTTCAAAAATGGAAGATTTTACACGCGAGCGGAGTTTATTCCTTCTCTTCTTCAAAGTCTTCTGGCTCTATTGTCTTGATAAAAGTGCGGAACTGCTCGATATCATTCTCGTTCAAAATGTGATTTTTCTTGATGATGAACGGGTATGATTCCTTTTCAAGTACATCCTCTTCGATGTAGATCGGTGCATTTTGACGGACCGCAAGATTGATCGCGTCACTTGGGCGTGCGTCAAGGTCGATAAGATCTCCATGATGACGCAAATAGAGTCGCACAAAGAATGTTTCGTTCTTCACCCCCGTTATGAGCACATGATCAACGTAAGTATTCAAATTCGTAAGAGCATCAAGAAATACATCGTGGGTAACAGGGCGTGGAAGACGAATATTCTCGATCGCAAGTCCCATCTGCGTTGCTTCGGTAAGTCCGATCCAGATAGGAAGCACGCGACAGGTTTCTTGAACAGGCTCATCGCTATAAGGACGCAGCACGAGCACTGAAGGCGAAACAGCCTGCGAAATAATGAGCGTCTGTATATAACAACGAACCATGAAATGCTTCTTATTCTTATGTGTTTATTGGCCTGCCTTTACCTTAAGCGTTTTTTCCTAATACATGAGCGCAAACCTTAAAAAGACATATCTCTGAGGTTATGTCGTGATTGAAAAGACACAATCGCCTTGATGCTCCTCACATTTGCAACATCAAGACGATCGGTGCGTTTTCAAAGAAGCACTTGCTTAGCTTCCTCTCAAGAGTTGTTATTCATCGAGTAACGACGTCTGGTTTTCCGAAACTTCTTTTTTGCTCGATTTCTTCGATGAGTTGCCTTCGGTAACCGCCACCGCAGTTACTTTATCTTTATCAGCAACGTTCATGATATGAACACCTTGGGTAGAACGTCCAAGCTGCGAAACACCTTCAACTGGCGTACGGACCACAACGCCTTCCTCGGTAATGATCATGAGCTCATCGTTTTCTTCAACGATCTTCATGGCTGCGAGCAGGCCTTTTTTCGCGGTCATCGTGATGGTGAACACACCCTGTCCACCACGATGATGGATAGGATAATCCTCGACGGAAGTTCGTTTGCCATACCCGCGCTCAGTGATCACGAATAGTTCAGAACCGGGGCGAACGATCTCCATACCCAACACTTTGGCATCAGCTTGAACATTCATACCGCGCACACCTTGCGTGTCGCGCCCCATGGCACGCACTTCTTCTTCGTCCCACTGAATTGCCTTACCAGCAGATGAGACCATCATGACCTTTTCGCCAGTAGCAACACGCTGAACGGAAATGAGCTCATCGCCATCTTTCAAGCTGATAGCGATCAAGCCATCACGACGAGTACGATCGTAAAGCTTCATGGCGGTCTTCTTCACCATACCGCCGGCGGTTGCGAACATGAGATATTCATCTTCGGGAAACTCTTTCGTAGCGATAACCGCTGAAACCTTTTCACCTTTTTCAAACGGTAACAGATTCACGATCGCATTACCGCGCGCATGACGTGATGCCTCGGGAATCTCATACACTTTCAGGCGGTAGACTTTGCCCTTGTTCGAGAAGAACAAGATATAGTCGTGCGTTGAGGCAATGAAGAGATGCTCAACGAAATCGCTTTCTTTCAGGTTCACACCCTGCATACCTTTGCCACCGCGTTTTTGCTGACGATAGGTTGAAACAGGCAAACGCTTGATATAGCCGGCCTTTGTAACGGTAACCGCAACCTCTTCTTCAGCAATAAGGTCTTCAACATCGAGTTCTTTTACCGCGCCGGTGATCTTCGTTTTGCGTGGCGTGGAATAACGGCTCTTGATCTCGAGCAATTCGTCTTTGATGACTCCATGAACCATGTTGGTGTCATTCAAAAGTTGCTTGTAATAAGAGATCGATTCACGCAATTCAGCAAGTTCATTCTCGATCTTTTCACGTTCGAGTCCGGTCAGACGGCGCAGACGCATCTCGAGAATCGCTTCACTTTGTTTTTCTGAAAGCTTAAATGCTTCCATCAAGCGTTCCTTAGCCTCAACATCCGTTTTAGAAGAACGGATGATGCTGATCACCTTATCAATGTCGTCAAGCGCAATGACAAAACCTTCTAAGATATGAGCGCGCGCTTCGGCCTTCGCCAGATCATAACGCGTGCGGCGCTCGATAACTTCCTCTTGGTGAAGAATGTAATAATGCAGCATTTCTTTGAGTGAAAGCGTGCGAGGAACACCATTCACCAATGCGAGCATGTTGCAACCAAAACCAACCTGCAGCTGCGTATGTTTGTAAAGTTTATTCAGTACGACCTGCGGAATCACATTTTGCTTGAGATCGATGATGATATCGATACCACTACGATCAGCAGCATCATGAACCGCCGAAACCTCTGGCAGCTTCTTATCACGCACCAGATCAGCGATCTTCTTGAGCAAGTTCGTACGATTCACCTGGTAGGGAATCTCAGAGATCACAATCGAACTCTTGCCGTTCTTCCCTTCTTCGATGCGGCATTTCGAGCGAATCGTCAGACTACCACGACCCGTCTCATAGGCTTCCTTGATACCTTCGCGGCCCATAATGATCGCACCTGTTGGGAAATCCGGTCCGGGAAGTACGGTCATGAGCTCTTCGGTGGTTACATCAGGATTGTCGAGCATCATGCAGGTAGCGTCGATGGTCTCACCCAAGTTATGCGGCGGGATATTCGTTGCCATGCCAACTGCGATACCTGAAGACCCATTGACTAGCAAGTTCGGGAAGCGTGCGGGCAAAACAACGGGTTCTTCAAGTGACTCATCATAGTTCGGTTGGAAGTCGACCGTCTCTTTGTCGAGGTCACGCAGAAGTTCCATTGCAGGTTTATCGAGGCGCGCTTCGGTATAACGCATAGCAGCTGCTGAATCGCCGTCGATCGAACCGAAGTTTCCATGTCCATCGACCAGAGGAACGCGCATTGAGAACCACTGGGCCAAGCGAACCATCGTATCGTAAACCGCAGTATCGCCATGAGGATGATACTTACCGATTACGTCACCAACAGTACGTGCCGACTTAGCATGCGGACGACGCGGTGTGATGCCGCTCTCATTCATCGCGTAGAGAATACGACGATGAACTGGTTTCAAACCATCGCGCACATCAGGCAATGCACGAGAAACGATAACGCTCATCGAATATTCAAGAAATGATGTGCGCATCTCCTTACTTAGTTCAGCAGAAAGGATATTTGATTGGGTCTCTTCAACCTCTGTTTCGTTGTTATCAGCCACAAAAGCTCCTTAACCAGGGCATTCTCTTTACCTAATGAATAAAACGGATGGAATATCGCGAATAGCTACGCTCTTAAAAGTCGAGGAAACGAACATCGTGCGCATGCTTCTGGATGAATTCCTTACGTGGTTCAACTTGATCGCCCATCAATTCGCTCACCACACGCTCTGCTTCAGCAGCATCCTCAATGCTCACTTGCAAAAGGGTACGAGATTTCGGTTCCATAGTGGTTTCCCACAATTGTTCAGGATCCATCTCGCCCAAACCTTTATAACGCTGAAGTGAAATACTATCGCGATCCTTCTCGGGGATCTCTTCGAGACGCTTCGTAAGTGCATCATCGTTGAAGATATATTCGAGCTTCTTACCACCTTTTTTCTTAAGACCATATAGTGGCGGTTGCGCGATATAGATATACCCACGCTGAATGAGTTCCGGCATATAGCGATAGAAGAATGTGAGCAATAAGCAACGAATATGAGCGCCGTCAACATCAGCATCAGTCATGATGATGATGCGATGATAACGCGCATTATCTGCATTGAAATCTGCGCCGATGTTCGTTCCGATCGCAGTGATGAGCGAAGAGATCGTATCTGAAGAGAGACTACGATTAAGACCTGCGCGTTCTACATTCAAGATCTTGCCGCGCAAAGGCATGATAGCCTGGTACTTTCGGTCGCGTGCCATCTTCGCGGAACCACCTGCAGAATCACCCTCAACAATGAAGATCTCAGAATCGGCAGGGCTTTTCGAAGAGCAATCCGCAAGTTTGCCCGGAAGTGAGAAAGAATCAAGTACCCCTTTGCGGCGGGTCATCTCACGTGCTTTTCGAGCAGCTTCACGAGCTTTGAATGCCTGGGATGCTTTATTGATGATTCGTTTCGCTGGAGCAGGATTTTCTTCAAGATATTCAGCCAATCCCTGCGTAACGGCACCCTGAACAAGACCGCGAATCTCGGTATTACCAAGCTTACCCTTAGTCTGACCCTCAAACTGCGGATCGCGCAATTTCACCGAGATAACTGCTGCCAGTCCTTCACGCGTGTCATCGCCAGAGAGGTTCGCATCTTTTTCTTTCAAAATACCTTTATTGCGTGCGTAATCATTGATCGTACGAGTTACACCTTGTTTGAATCCATCAAGATGAGTGCCGCCATCGATCGTATGAATGTTGTTCGCAAAAGAAAGCACCGAATTCGTTGAATAAGAGGTGGTCCACTGCATGGCGATCTCGACCATGCCATCAGCGTTTTCCACTTCGAAGTAAATTGGCTTGTTGAGTGTTTCTTTGCCCGTATTGATATATTTGACAAAATCCTGCAAACCGCCGAGCGCCTGGAACACTTCTTTGGTGGGCTTACCATCTTCGTCCAGCGTGCGTTCATCGATGAGCGTGATCTTAAGACCCTTATTCAAGAAGGACATTTCGCGGAAACGTGCTGCGAGCGTGTTGTAATCGTAGACCGTAGTTTCTTGGAAGATCTCAGGGTCGGGCCAGAACGAAACCGTAGTTCCTGTATGTTTTGCCGAGCCGATCTTATGAAGCTTCTCTTTTGTCTTGCCATGATCGAACGAGATCTCATATTCCGTGCCATCACGACGAACTTGCACAACAACCTTGGTTGAAAGAGCATTCACTACTGAAACACCCACGCCATGAAGACCGCCGGAAACCTTATAGCCTTCGCCGCCGAATTTGCCACCAGCATGCAAGATCGTAAGAACTACTTCAACTGTCGGGATCTTTTCTTTTGGATGTTTGTCAACAGGGATACCACGACCATTGTCTTCAACAGTGATCGAATTATCTTCATGTATGGTCACTATGATATCGGTACAAAAACCAGCGAGCGCTTCATCGACCGCGTTATCAACAACTTCATACACGAGATGATGAAGGCCACGAGGCCCAGTTGATCCGATATACATACCAGGGCGCTTTCGAACCGCCTCAAGGCCTTCAAGAATTTGAATGTCGGAACCATCATAGTGAGTATCTTTTGTGGCCAATCTTGCTCCTTTTTAAACAGCGTTTCATTGGTATAAAGAAGCGCACAGAACGCTCCTGTGAACAGCAGTTCATTCTACCACAAAATATGGTGGTTTATGTACCTTCGTTTATGATATATCCACAAGAGGTTGTAAGCTCATATGAGCGGACATATCGATATTTTTGGAAAAATACTTAATTTTTAATAAGGTGTTCTTTAGTCGCTTTTAGAACACGCTGAAACGATTCGCGAATATCTTCGTCTTTAATATGAGAAACGCGCGTTTCTATCTCTTTTTCTTCTTCCGTAGTTAGTTTATGTGGGGTGGGAAAATTTTTTTTGTATTGAGGCTTTTTGAAAGGATAGTTCTCTCGGTATGCACCACGCGATATCTTAATATCAAATCTATTCACCTTCACATCGAATTGTTCGCGGTATTTCAAAATAACCAATTCGCGCTGCGCATTAAGTTCTGCTGCTACTAGAGAATTATCAACATAAACAGTAAGTATCTGTTGTGTTTCACGAGAAACATCCTTAGACTCTGGAATCTCTTCTTTAGTCAAGTAGACCGAATTGACGTGTTCAAGGATGAAACCATCAACACAAGCTGCAAACTGGGCATGCACACGTTTAATCTTGCGGTCGATGAGTGCACGTTTCTTTTGCTCGTCAGGAAGATGATTAAAGAAAGCATTCATATAATTTGAAACATGAGTCTGTGATCGAGCCATATTATCTCTCTCTATCTTGAGACAACTCGATGATCTCAGCAGTTGCAAGAAACTCATCATCGAAGTAGGAAAGATTCGTTGAGGTAATGAATGTTTGAATATCCTGTGATATCACTTTTATTAGCTGAATGCGCCGTTGTTCATCAAGCTCTGACATTACATCATCGAGTAAGAGCACCGGAGTTTGATTTAGACGATCACGTAAAAGTGCAACTTCTGCCATCTTGTAACTCAAGACAAGCGAGCGTTGCTGACCTTGGCTCGCGAAATGGCTTGCATCTTTACCGTTAATAAGAAATACAATCTGATCTGCATGGGGGCCGAACAAAGAAAGCCTGCGTTGATGCTCGCGAGAGAATTCTCGTTCTATCACTGTATCAAGTTGCTCTTTCACTTCATCTCGAGAAAGCTGAATCTCCAACAGCTCTTGAAGCGGAGGGGTATCGTATTTCAACCATGAAGGAATATAAGCGATCGTAACTTCTTCCTTACCAACACATAATTCCGCATAATAGGTCTTGATATACGGAATGAGCTCTTTAATAAGTCGCGTACGTAATACATAAAGTTGAGAACCGATCGTAGTGAGTACTTCATTAACGCTTTCGAGAAATGTATGCGTTGTATCTTCTTTAAGATACCGATTCTTTTGCTTCAGAATACGTTCATAATCGTGACGCACATTACTATAGTTCGCTGAAAGCTGGGCTCCAAGATTATCGATCTCAGCACGTTTGATACTTTGAGACCCTTTAATGAAATTCAGATCATCTGGCGAAAAGACCACCGAAGGAAGAATTCCGCGCAAATTCTTGATTTGCTTTCGTTTTCCATTCAGCAAGAACGAACGTTTTCCTTCATGGATAGTAAAATCGATATCAAGCTTACGAACCCCATCACTCAATACGGCTTTTATAAATGAAGAATCTTCTCCAAATCGCACAAGATGTTCGGTTTTAGAACTACGAAAAGAATTGAAAGCGGTTATAAGCTGAATTCCCTCGACTAGATTCGTCTTTCCGATTGCATTCGGTCCGATGAACAACGTAACATCGCCGATATTGGTGAGCTCGTAATTATCGTAATTGCGAAAATTACGATAATAAATCTGTTGAATCTTCAATCCCATAAGCAGAATATCACCTGTTCATACTCTTATTGAGTGAACTGCCACAGGTAAAACTTTTAGAAGCGCACGGGCATGATGAGATACAGGAACTGCTCTTCTCCTAATGCCTCGATAATACCTGGCTTCATCTCACCTAATAGGTTGAAAGAAATCTCATCGGTTTTGATAGAAGAAAGTCCATCGAGCATGAAAGAATAATTGAAAGCGATATCGATCGACGCACCTTCAACATCGCAGACAAGTGATTCTTGAGCATTTCCCACATCCTGGGAAGTTGAAATGAGCGTAATCACCCCTGCGTCAGCATCGACCGATATTTGAACAGGAGAAACCTTATTGCTTAACAGCGAGACACGGCGAATTGCATCCATGAGCTCATTGCGAGACAGCTTGATCTTCGTAGTGAAATCCGTTGAAAGTAGCTGCTTATAGTTCGGGAATATCCCTTCTATACGACGATTAATGAACGTTGCATTGTGATAGGTGACAACAATTTGGTTGTCATTGAAAGCAAGGGTTACAGGATCCGAGCTTGAGGGCAGCGCGATGATATCCTGCAAGAAGGCACCCGCCACTACTGCCTCGAAGTTACGAGGAGGAATGGAACCGAGTTCAACCTCAGCTACAGCAAGACGATAAGAATCGGTTGCGACCATCTTAAGAATGTTTTCTGTTTGAGTAATGAGAACACCGGTAAGAACCGGATGGCTTTCATCACGCGAAACTGTTTTAGCCGTGCTCTTTACCATCGAAGCGAACGTATCAAAGGGGAATGAAATCTCCTGCCCTGCATCAACTTCAGGAAACAGAGGAAAATCAAGAGGATTTAACGTTTTAAGAGAATAGGTAGTGTTGTTGCAGAAGATTGTTGCTGTTTGATCATTGGTGGTAATGCTTACTGCCATATCGGGAAGGTTTTTTATAATATCGCTGAATAGCTTTGCAGGAACAACCGTATCTCCTACTTCTTCAACCAACGCTGGCAAAATGATCCGGATCGAAAGCTTAAGATCGGTTGTTTGAAGAACAATCTCACCATCGCGTGCTTGGATCAATATCCCTGAAAGAATCGACAGCGTTGAACGGCTGGAAGAGCCTTTGACCACAGTAGCAAGGGCACGGGATAATTCAGATTGATTTACACTTACCTTCATAGAGCGAACTCACATTCTTATCTGCTTGGCAATGTTTACCGAATATCAAAGATAATCTGGTTACGAACATTGCGTAATAACGGTTTCTATTCAAGAAGTTACCGCCAATCACTCAAGATCGGTAACTGAGAACGATTTGATTATAGCTTGCTCTCTCTATTCCGGACGAACGAAAATTACCTCACGGAAGAGCCATCTCTTATTTATTTCTTTTTTTAAATAAATCTAAGTAGTAATAGTAATAGGCATGGTTGAAATGTGCATAAAGAAGTTTTCTGCTGGTAAACCATGAAAAACAGGAGAGGAATATCTTGTTAAGAAATGCTTTCGTTTTCCACAAGGAAAAGCAGTCGAAAAACTTATCCCTATATCTCTACTAGTTTCAGACATGTTTTAATATGACGTTTCAACTGCTTATACACTAAAAAACTTTTCTAAATATGTAGAAATAGTGTCGCGAGTGGTATCTCGATCATCTCCTACAAGGATGATCTGATAGTGCTGACAAGAAGTTATTCCTAGTATTCTTTTGAGCGCAGCATTCCTCTGATCGCTTCGATCTCTTCACGAAGGTTTCTGTCTTCATTCAGGCCTTTTTCAATAAGATCGAAGGAATGCATGATAGTGGAATGATCACGGTTGAAGGCTTTACCAATGTCTTTATAGGTAATATTCACAAGTTCGCGAGCCAGATAGACTGCAACGTGACGCGGATGTGCGATCGAACGGCTTCGGCTTTTGCTTACGAGGTCAGCATGTGAAACCTTATAGAAGTCTTCAACTGCAGCTTGGATCGTTTCTATAGTGAAACGAGTGCCGGTCTCATTGATGAAATGATTAGCCAGCATATCTTTTACATCTTGAGTGGTAACGCTGTTTTCACCCTTCATCTTGACTGCATACATCACATTCGTAATAGCGCTCTTCAGCTCGCGAATGTTCGTACCAGAGTGTTCAACTATATAATCTAAGATCTCGTCAGATAGTTCAAAGTTGAAGTCTTCATCCTGTTGATATTGTTGAACGAAGTTTTTAATGATGCCACGTTTTGTTTCATGATCGGCTGGTTGGATATCGATCGTTGCCCCTGAATTAAAACGAGAGGTGTAGCGTTCATCCAAGTCAATATTTTTTGGCGCGCGATCTGCGCTGAATACGAATTGCTTTCCTTGGTTGATATTCGCATTGAAAATGCGGAACAAAATTCCAAGTGTGCCAGGAGAGCTTTGGAGGTTTTGAATATCATCGACAAGCAACACATCAGCGTTTTTAAGGAAGTTGTCAAAGTTCTTGAAAGAAGACTTGTCAACAGATTTTTCGCGCGCAGCTTCGGTGTATCGTTCTGCTAATTCGTTCGAGTCGATATAGAGCACATTCAAATTAGGATATTGTTCGTCAATATAATTCTTGATCGCACACATCAAGTGTGTTTTACCTACTCCGCTTCGTCCATAGATGAATAAAGGATTAAGGTTCGATGTTCCTGGTCGTTCAGCAACTTCGGTTGCCATTGCATAAGCAAGGCGATTTGAATCACCGATAACGAAAGAGTCGAAAGTTAATAAACGAGCTGATGGATCACCTGAAGATGCTCGTTGATCCACACTTGCTTGATCAGGAGAAACAGGGGTTATCTGAGAAACTGGTGATAACGGAGGTTCTATTAAAGTTGGAGTATTTTCAACCAAACCTGATACCGCCAGCGAAGAAGGGTTTTCTACCGTGCCGGCTGGCGTGTTTTGTTGATTTGAAAGCAAGGTTGGTGTGCTTGGTTGCGAACTTGCTTCTAATGGAACAGGTGCGTTTGGTACATGCTGTTGAGATGAAGGATTCGTTGGCTGTTGAGTGCTGTTTGCACCAGTTCCTTCTGCTTCTTCAGCGGTGGTATCAACTTCGATTTGAACAAAGAATTCAACATGATAGATATCCTCAAGAGCACGTTGAATATCTTTCATATAGTGTCGTTCCACCCATTCTTTGACGAATGCAGTGCATGAAGTGAGCATGATGAAGCCAGGACTAACTGCCTGGATCTGAATACGTGAGAAAAATGCATCGAGCTGAGAAGGATTAACACCTGGATAGCTCTTGATAGTTGAGATGAGTTTATCCCAAACTTCTTGGATATCCATATCCTTCCTTCCTTTTCTGCATGTCTAAGATGGGGTTTATCTTAGCAAGTAATTGTGGAAAAGTGAGAGAAGATCGAAATTTAGAGTGAAAGTGTGATTTGTTTTCCTTCGTTCGTAAGTTGTCTTTTTTTGCCGATTTTTTCTAAAATACCTGCTCCTTCAAGTTTTTTAAAGGATGCATGAATACTTGCATTTGGCATACCTGTTTCATTGTGGATATCGGTAACACCAAGTTGATTATGAGGCATGAGGGCAAGTAATACCTTTTTATCATTGTCAGTTAATGAAGGAAGTTCTGTTGTTTGAGGCTGCTCTGAATTATCCAGATTACGTAAAAGAGAGATGGTTACTACGGAGCCTTGCCCGATATTATCTTCGATCTTTATAGTGCCATGGGAAAAGCTCAACACTTCTTTCACTAAAGGAAGTCCAGATCCTACACCACGAATGTATTTTTTCATTGGTTCACTTGCTGAAGTGAATCCTGGCTCTTGAGCACGATTTTTATCTTGAATTCCTGGGCCTTGGTCGGCAAAACGGATGGTATTTCCTTTATCAAAAACGGAAACGACAGGTTCACTGAAATTAGCATGAATGAAGTTTTCAGTGACTTCACGAATAACCGTATAAGGGATCATGCCGCCTCGTTGTTGTGCTTCTTTGTATGTGGTTGAAGCTATATTCTCAATGAATTGA
Source organism: uncultured Eggerthella sp. (assembly GCA_900542525.1). Classification (GTDB taxonomy): domain Bacteria; phylum Actinomycetota; class Coriobacteriia; order Coriobacteriales; family Eggerthellaceae; genus Anaerotardibacter. The sequence goes on along the minus strand of UQNZ01000002.1, from coordinate 211,920 downwards.
TGGGTTGGACCACCTGGAATCTGAATGATCTGTGGTGTACTGGTAAGCGTGTCATAGATAGCCACACAAGCGATCGTGTCGATGTAGTCATAATTGAAGTTAGATGAATTAGGTTGAGGAATTGCAACACTTTCTGGATTCGCTGAAGAAGTTGACATATCAAATGAACCATAAGGGTTGATTCCTCCATTCGTACTGATAGGTCTATCTTGAGGTTTATCCATGGTAATGGCTGCTCCTTGAGCCTTTCCAATTTTTTTCACGGGTTTTCACATAATAATACGTGTTTATGTGAATATATAGGGGTCTTTAAGTAAATATCGACGAGATTCAATTTGATTTTCATCATATTTCTGAGTTTTATAACCTTTTCATCTCGTATTTTCAGCTTTTTCAACAATTTATTAAGAAAATGTGTAAAAACGTGAAAAATGATCTGAAGCATAATGGAAGAACAAGGGGTTTTGGAAGAACAATATGGAAAACTTCAGTTCTTAAGTGTTGTTTTATGAGAAAAAAAGCAAAGATAAAGCGTGGAAAAGTAGTAGATCAAATAATGAAGATCAATAATCGATAAGTTTTCTCTTGCTCTTTAAAGACAGTTGTGATTTATATAAAATACCAGTTCAAACGCTTAGTATCGCAAATAATATCAAAAAGATAATGTACAAGATTTCTCGAAATTTCGGTGAAAAACGCTTGACAAAATACAATGAGATAAGAAATCAACATTGATTTATATATTAAACAAACACTTTTCAACATTATCAACATTTATACAAAATAGTATTGTTGAAAACTTTCTTTTCTGCTTCCTTTATGATGGTCTCGTAAGTTATGACCTAAGTATGATCTTCAATGAAATAAGGTGATCGATATGAAGATATCTATTCCAACAGAAAATGGTTTTCTTCCTGATAAGTATGGAAAGTATTCTCCAGCTGTTGATCGTAAGTACGATCATGCCGTCTGTTCATTCCCTATTACGATTGAAGAGGTGCCCGAGGGAACTCAAACACTTGCGCTTGCTTTTATCGACTATGACTCAACTCCTGTTTGTGGGTTTACATGGATTCATTGGCTTATGTGTGAGATAGATCCGAATATTGGTGTTATTCCAGAAGATGCGAGCCAGAATCCACAGCCTGAATGGCGGCAGGGATTCAACAGTTGTTTTAGTAATATGGAAGAGATAGATAACGATCTTACGGTCGGTCAAGCTTATGTTGGCCCACGCCCACCCGATGCTGATCATACGTATACGTTACGTGTTTATGCGCTTGATGATCATCTCGATCTTGCTGAGGGATATTTCTTTAACCAACTTCACTGGGCAATGAAAGATCATATCATCGAAACCGCTGAGTATGATGTTATGAGCCGTTCATAGATGTTATAGATTGACTTTCAGATTAAGTATTTCTACAATTTTTAGGCTACACATGATTTGAAAGGACAGGTAATGAAGCGTACCTATCAACCCAATAAACACAAGCGTGCAAAAACGCATGGTTTCCGTGCTCGTATGTCTACCAAAGGCGGTCGTGCGGTTCTCTCCGCTCGCCGTGCTAAGGGTCGTAAGCGTCTGTGTGTCTAACCAGCAGCTTTTACCGAACTTGTGCGTAATACGATAAAATCCTCCACTGAAATTTCCTCTATCTTTACGTACGGTAAACGCTATAACACTTCAGGTATGACGTTGATCGTGCTTGATGCTCAACACGGCCCTTCTGGTCGTGTTGCTTTTATAGCAGGAAAAAAGAACGGTAATGCAGTTTGGCGTAATGCTGCAAAACGGCGGATGAGGGCACTCTGTACTGATCTTGGCGGATCAATTTCAGGCTTTGATATTGTCTTTCTTGCAAAGCGCAGAATCTTGCAACTTCCCTATCAGAAGTTACAAGATGAAGGCATGAGAATAATGAGCTCACTTCGTAAAGTAGCGGCTCAAGGAAACGAACAAGAGACCTGATCGAAGAGGCTCATTCTTGTGAGGTAGAGTGCGATGAGGAAGTTTTGGACAATTCTTAAGTCGATTCCTTGTACCATTGCAGTACTTTGTGTGAAGTTCTATCGCGTAGCCCTTTCACCGATACTACCTCCGTCATGTCGCTTTATACCAACCTGCTCGGAATATAGTATTACTGCACTCAAACGCTTTGGTTTTATAAAAGGTTCTTATCTCAGCATAAGAAGAATAGTAAGATGTCACCCAGGCGGTGATTACGGATACGATCCGGTCCCCGAGACTTTCTCACTGAAACTGGGAGATAGAGACTGAGAGGACACACATAATGTGGGACGCGTTTAAGGACGCAATATTTATCTGTATTGAGTTCTTCTATAACTTTGTGCATGACTGGGGTCTTGCCATCGTTATCGTTACTCTTATCTTCCGCTTGATCTTGTTTCCGCTTATGCAGAAACAGATCAAATCAACATTCCAAATGCAAAAATTCAGCCCGCTTATGCAGGAGATTCAGACGAAGTATGCTGATGATAAACAGCGTCAATCTGCGGAAATGCAGAAGCTTTATGCTGAATCAGGTTTTAACCCGCTTGCTGGTTGTTTGCCGATGATCCTACAGATGCCGATCTTCATCGCGCTGTTCCAAGTACTGTACGATATGAATACACGTACTGGTGGTTCTGAGTATACGTTCTACAACATCCTGCCAAACCTCGTTGCTTCTCCAGCAAACGCATGGTCGGTTGGTGTTGGTCCCTTCATTCCTTATGGAATCCTACTCATCGTCTTTGCAGGTGCGACCTTCCTTCCTACCTTGCTTCAGCAAAAAGGAACGAACAATCCGCAGAAGAATCAGCAGATCTTCATGATGGTCATCATGACGCTTATGATGCTCTGGATTGGTTGGGGCTCCCCCGCAGGCGTGTTGTTGTTCTGGGCCACTTCTTCAGTTTTCGCTGTTGCGCAGCAGCAGATCACACTTAGTATTCTTCGTCGTAAGGATCGAGAGCGTGAAGCGCTTGAAGCTGAAGTCAAGCCGGTTAAAGTGGACGTTACACGTAAGGCTAAAAAGCCCCGTCCAACTAAGAAAGCAAAATAACTGATCAAGCATGGGCGTTAGGAAACTATCGTCCATGTTTCATTTATGGGCTCCTCTCATCTTGGGAGATTTGAATATTAAGGAGAAATATGACTGACGAAATTCTAGAAGGTGAAGAGCTTCAATCGCTTGAAGAAGATGAACAAGCTCTTGCTGAACAAGCAGAAGAACAGACGATCGATCAGGTGGAAGATGAGAACGCTCCTAAACAAGCGCTCACTGATGAAGAGCTCGATCTTGTTGCTGATACCGCCATTGCAGCTCTTAAAGATATCCTGAAGTATTTTAACGTCGGTCAGGTTACGATCGATGAGTATGAAGGTGATGAAGGCGAACTGATTCTTGATATCACTGGTGACGATCTTGCGGTGCTTATTGGTCGTCATGGTCGTACGCTCGATTCGCTACAATTCCTTATCTCTGTTATCACTTCACGCAAGATAGGGTTCCGTTATCCTGTTGTGATCGATGTTGAGGGGTATAAAGCTCGTCAGCGTCAAAAACTTGAATCTATTGCAGAAAATGCTGCCCGTCGTGCTGTTTCTCAAGATAAGAAGATTGCACTTCGTCCAATGACACCGTATGAGCGTCGTATCATTCATATCACCTTGCGTGATAATCCTGAAGTTGAGACGCACTCAGAAGGCGAAGGTCATGGTCGTCGTGTAGTCGTTACGCCTGTTTAATGTTTCACGTGAAACAGTAAGGAATATCATGGGTCATCAACCCGAACTTCAGATCGAGCAGCGGAAGTTGCTCGATCTTCATTTAGAGCTTGTTTTAAAAGAGAACGAGAGATCGAACCTTACCCGCATCATTGATTGGCAGCAAGGACAATTGCTGCACATCGAAGACTCCCTGGTAGGCTTACAAGAGTTTAAAGAAGCTCCTTCAGGGCGTGCTGCTGATCTTGGTTCAGGAGGAGGGTTTCCTGGAATCCCTCTAGCGATCGCATCAGGGCGACAGATAGTATTAGTCGATTCTGTTGCAAAAAAGACTACTGCTCTTGATCGCATGATCGAGAAGCTTGGTCTTGAAGGTCAGGTTTCAACGTATACTGGGCGTTCGGAAGAGCTCGCGCTTGAGATGTCCGGATCATTTTCTGTTATTACTGCCCGAGCACTTTCATCTCTTCCTTCCTTACTTGAACTTGCTGTTCCGTTGCTTTCTCTTGGTGGGCAACTTATTTGTTATAAAGCGGCTATTGAACAAGAAGAATTAGAACAAGCAGCATGCCTTGAGAAAAAGCTAGGCATGAAACTTGTTTCACTACGAACAACACAGCTTTCAGATAATGAAACGAGTCGCACTATTCTAGTGTATGAAAAGGTTAGAGAGCCTTTGGTCTCGTTACCGCGACGCCCAGGCATGGCACAAAAAAGACCCTATAAGGTATAGCCACGCACATTTCCTCGATATGCTGTTTCACGTGAAACAGTTTATCGGTATAATTTCAGTGATATTTCATGAAAGGAGTGTTCGTGGGATTACTTGATAGTCTTAAACGCAATACAAAACCAGCACCGACTTCGCCTTACGAACCGAAAGCATCTCAACCAGCCGATCCTGGCTATCAAAACTTCGAAGAGCTCAACGAAACTGCTCAAGTTATTGAACGTGATGTAGCTGTTCCAACTTCACCGTATGAAGAAGTTGCTCATGAAGAGATAACTGTGCCAGCAGGGCAAGGCAGTGTTGTAGTCGAAGAAATCGATGAAGAATTCGACGAAGGGCCCTCATATGTACCGTTCAGGGAAAAAGGTCCTGTTTCGCATATTATTGGGCAAACGAAGATTCTTGCTATCATCAATCAAAAGGGCGGTGTAGGTAAGTCTACGACTGCGGTAAATCTCGCTGCTGCTCTTGGTGCTGCAGGCAAGGAAGTATTGCTCGTTGATCTCGACCCCCAGGGAAATGCAACAAGCGGGTATGGCATCGATAAGCGCGATATTGGCCAGTGCGTCTATAACGTGCTTCTTGGTGAAACCCCCGTTGAGGACGTTATCCTTGCAAAAGTGGGTAAAGGGGTAGACGTTCTTCCTTCTACGATCAGTCTTGCTGGTGCCGAAGTTGAATTAGTGAACGAGATGGCGCGCGAGAATCGTCTCAAGAACGCTCTTGGCAGTTTACGTGGTCGTTATGACTACATTCTTATTGACTGCCCGCCTTCGCTTGGCTTGCTCACGATCAATGCTTTGGTTGCAGCCGATAAGCTTCTTATTCCAATTCAGTGTGAGTTCTATGCACTTGAAGGTGTGACAAAACTTCTTGATTCGATGAAACGTGTCAAAAGTGTTCTCAATCCAAGTTTGGATATCTATGGCATTGTCCTCACGATGTATGATTCACGCACGAATCTTTCCAAGCAGGTTGTGGACGAGGTGCGTTCGTTCTTTGGTGATACTGTTTTCAAAACGCTCATTCCGCGCACGGTCAAACTTTCTGAGGCTCCCAGTTATGGTCAGCCTATCATCGAATATGCTCCTGAAAACAAAGGCACTGAAGCTTATAACGAACTTGCCCAAGAGGTGATACAACGTGGCTAAACAAAAAAGTGGTTTAGGAAAAGGCCTTGGTGCACTTTTCAATGACGCATCATCCTATGCTTCAAACGAGAACAGATCTGCAGAAGCTGAAGAATCTAAGCAAAAGGCAGCGAAGCAAGCTGCTTCTACTGAAAAGGCGGTAACCTCATCAGCAGTAGAACCAGCTACTCTAGAAGCGCTAACTGAAGAGACTGCTGCAAAACCATCCGCGGATATCTACATCTCTGAAGATGCGATCGAGCATGCTAAGGTCGTTGAGCGTGCAGCTCGTCCTGCGGTAAGCTCTTCTGTTTCAAAAAAAGCTCCGTCTTCCAAGCGAGCAACTCCTGTTGCCGCTCGTCCGAAGAGTGACAAAAATCAGCCTTCAGAGAACCCGTCTAAGGCTCAAAATCAGCAGAAGTCGGGTGCAAGTTTGCCTAAAGCGAATAATCCGCTTAAATCGGCTCCTGTGGCTTCTGCTGCAAAATCTAGGGAAAACGATGAAAAAGGCATGGTGGGTGAAGTCTTGCTCATTCAAGTTCATCCCAATCCGAACCAGCCGCGCACAAATTTCAAACCAGAGGAAATCGAGGAGCTTGCAAACTCGATCAAGCGTCATGGTTTGCTTCAGCCTATTCTTGTTCGCAAGACGGGCGATGGCTATGAGATCATTGCGGGAGAGCGCCGCTGGCAAGCGTGTCGCAGCCTTGGTATGGAAAAGATTCCTGTTCGCTTCTGGCTTGCTAACGATACGGAAGCATTCGAGGCCGCACTCGTTGAGAACATCCAGCGATCTGACCTGAACCCTATTGAAGAAGCGTATGGTTACAAACGTCTCATGGAGCGTAAAGGTATGACCCAGTCTGAGGTAGCTCAGACCGTTTCTAAGGGCCGATCGACCATCGCTAACGCTTTGCGTCTCCTTGACCTTCCTGAAGAGGCTCAGCAGCTTCTCTTCGAGGAGAAGATCACGGCAGGACATGCTCGCGCTATCCTGTCTGTTCCTACGCTCGAGGGCAAGAAGTCACTCACGAACAAGCTCATGGAAGAGAAGTTGAGCGTTCGTGAGACCGAAGCGATCGCCCGTTTGCTTGCTGGTCGCGAAAAGGCAGCGAGCACGCCTTCTTCACGTGTTCCTACTCCACAGAGCTTCAAGAAGGCAGCGCGAAGCATGTCGAAGATCCTTGAACTTCCTGTTCGTGTCAAAACCGTCCAGGGGAAGAACAAGATCGAGATTCAATTTAAGGACGAGGACGAACTACAGCGCGTCGTTGCCGTGCTCAGTGAACATAAAAACTAAGCATCAGCGCACGTAGATAAAAGAAAAAGGGAGGTTTTCCTCCCTTTTTTGTTCTAGAAGCCTTTCCCGTAGGATCTAATTTGATCGGGCAAGTTTGTTCTTGAGTTGCCCACACGCCCCATCAATGTCGCCTCCGCGTGAATTACGTAGTGTTGTTTCTATTCCTGCAGATGAAAGCGTCTTCTGCCAGTGATCGATCACATTTTGCGCGCTTGGCTGAAGGCTTGAATGATCGACCGCATTGAGCGGGATCAAATTCACATGGCACATGAGATCGCGGGTGAAGAAGATAAGCGCTTCAAGTGCTGTTTCCGTATCATTTACCCCATCGATCATGAGATATTCGAGGCTCACGCGGCGCCCGGAAGCTGCTTGATATGTGCAAAGCGCCTTTTTGAGCTCAGAAAGGGGCTGTGCACTGCAACGTGGCATGAGCATATCGCGCACGACTTGCTCAGCAGAGTGAAGTGAAATAGCGAGGGTATATTGGTGAGGGTTGTTTCCTAATCGCTCGATCCCTGACATAATGCCACAAGTTGAGATCGTTATATGACGCGCTCCAATACCAAATCCTTTCTTATTGTTCAGAAAATCGAGCGCCTGAAGGGTAGCATCGTAATTCAAGAACGGCTCGCCTTGCCCCATGGATACCACATGGGAAACGCGTAACCCGAAATCTTCTTGGATAAAGGCTACTTGATCGACCATTTCACCTGATGAGAGGTTCCTCGTGAACCCTTCGCTGCCAGTTGCGCAGAACAGACATTGCATGGAGCACCCTGCTTGCGTTGAAAAACAGACCGTAAGCGATCTTGGTTCTCCTGAAGCATTGGTTTGCATCGAAGGGATGCCCACAGCTTCTACCCGGGCTCCGTCAGCCAGTTCAAAACAGTATTTCCGCGTACCATCTGAAGAAACCTGGCGATCGATCAAGCGAGCAGGTACGAGCGGATAGTTTTCAGTAAGAGTTGATCGAAAAGCTTTTGGTAAGTTAGACATCTCATCATAGCCACTCGCCTGTTTGATGAATAACCAGGAAATAAGCTGTTCAGCTCGGTAGCGCGGTTGGCCGAGTTCGTTGCAGAGTTCGTAGATCTGGTCGAACGAGAGCGTTTTGATAGGGGTAGACATGCTGCTCCTTGCTCAGGTGATGCACGTAGTTTTGTGGGATTTGCTTCCCTCAGTAAGGCAATTATAACGCCTCGACAGTAGGGGACGTGAGGTTTGTTATACTCACAACAAGCCTCATGAGGGACATCCTACCTAAGCGAAAGCAGGTTCCATGAATACCACGATAATTCCTCAGGAAACTTCAGTAGCTCTTATTGCTGGAGGTAAGAGCGGCGAACGCGAGATCTCGCTAGTTTCTGGTAGCGCTGTCTATGATGCACTCTCAGACGCAGGATTCTCGGTCACAAAAATCGATCCTGCTAAAAAAGAAGACTTGGTCACACTTGTTTCAGGGGACTTCGACGTGGCATTCTTGGCACTACATGGAAAGCTTGGCGAAGATGGCACGATTCAAGGAATGCTCAAGATTCTTGGTATTCCCTACACCGGTCCTGGTGTTTGGTCGAGTGCAACTGCGATCGACAAACCGAAAACGAAGATCATCTATGAACAGGTAGGAGTGCCCACACCCCGAGCGGTCTTCCTTCATTCTCCCGACCAGATGACAGCAGAAGATATCGAGCGAGAGTTTGGCACTTCTTGTGTTATCAAGGCGGCAACTGAGGGAAGTGCGCTTGGCGTATACCTCTGCAATGATCGTGAAGAGATTGAAGCGGCTCTTAAGAATGTATTCGAGATCGACGACCAAGCGATGGTCGAAACGATGATCCAAGGAGATGAATACACGGTTGGCGTGCTCGGAACAGAGGATCCGCAGGCGCTCCCCGTTATCCAGATCATTCCGATCAACGAATTCTACGATTTCGAGTCAAAGTACGCTGAAGGTGGCTCGAAGCATATCTGCCCGGCACCATTGAGCGAGGAACTTACCAAGAAAGCGCAGAACATCGCTCTTCTTGCACATAAAGGATTGGAATGTAGCGGAGTTTCCCGCACTGACCTGCTGCTCGATAGCGAAGGCAATTTTTACGCGCTTGAGACCAATACGATTCCCGGCATGACGCCAACTTCGCTTTTGCCCGATGCTGCACGTGTTGCTGGCATGGACTTTACGCAGTTGTGCGTTGCGCTCATAGAAGATGCGATAACGCACACACGCTAGAACATCCCACAGGATTTCATTGCGAAGATCACAGCCACTACGAAGATGATTACGATCGCCCAGCTTATGATCGTGCATCCCACACGAGTTTTTCTTGCCTGATTCACTAGCTTATCGGTGGTGGTGCGTTCGGTTTTGATGAAAGCTGAACCCTTTTTCAGTTTAGGAAGCGGGACACGTCCGGTGGGCACCCAGGCACCCTTGCTTTCGAGCACGCGTGAAATACCGCTATTTCCCAGATCAAGCGCAGGACGAATGCCTTTTCCGAGTTCGTTACCGATAGTCTTCACAAAGGTAGAAAAAGCATCATCGTGTGCAGGATCATAGGAGATGATGGCTACCTGGCCCCAATATTCACCAGGTTTGGGCTCTTCCTTGAAGGCAACACAAGCAAGGAGTGCGATAGTCTTCCAGCCTTTTGCGTTGCAGAGGTCGACTTGCTTTGCGGTCTTTTCATTCAAAACACCCATGCGAAAGCCAAAAGGATTCACGATCCATGCTTGGCGCTTATTGCCGCTATAGTCCATTTCTATGGTGAAAGGGTCGCCCACGATGTTGTCGGAGTTCATAAACGCAGGTGCGGTCTTACGATCAGGGCACGTGAAGTCGGCATAGCTTCCGAAATATCCGGTTTCTGACATGTTTTCTCCTAGGAGTCGTCTGATAGTGAGCGCGTATTCGTTGGTTAAATGATAGTCTTAGCGCTATGGAAAAACAAAATGAGACTGCAGAGTCATCGCTTAAAACATATATTCTCGAAAACACTCCTGTACGCATTCGTGAGCGTTATGCGCATCTGAAAGAATATGCCCAAACGCATACCTTTGGCGCGCTTGATGCAGATGTAGTGGTGCTCGATACGGAAACCACGGGCTTTTCCTTCAACCATGATGAGCTCATCCAGATTGCGGCTGCACGCATGTGCAATGGTGAGATTGTCGAATGGTATGTTACCTTCGTAAACCCAGGAAAAGAAATACCTGATGAAGTGGCACATCTCACAAATATTCATGAAGAGGATGTTGCCGATGCGCCCGATCCAGATATCGCACTTACGGGCCTTGTTGATTTTGTCGGTGACTCGCTTGTCGTTGCGCACAACGTTGGATTCGACCGTACGTTCGTCACGAAACGCGCAGCAGGGGCCGCGCTGAAGAATAATATTTGGATCGACTCGCTCGATCTTGCGCGTATTGCATTGCCGCGCCTCAATTCGCATCGCTTGCTTGACCTTGTGCGCGCCTTCGGAGGCGCAGATTCGACTCATCGCGCTGATGATGATGTTGCGGCAACGTGTCTAGTCTACCGAGTCTTGCTTGCGGCGGTTGCGAACATGCCGGCACCACTTGTAGCGCACATTGCCGATATGGCTGATGTTGAACGCTGGAACTCAGTATACGTATTCAAAGAACTTGCTAGCTCAGAGGCGGAACCGTATTCGCTCTTCAAGTCGCGCAAGGCTCAGGTTGCTGAAGTGCAAGCTGACCTGTTTGGCGCGTCAGAGCTTCGCTCCGATCAAGAGGCTGAGCTCGATCGTGCAGAAGCGCCGGTGTTTGCAGCTGAGGTAACTTCAGCTCAAAACACGCAACGAGCAGAATGTTTCACGGGAAACATTTCTAGAGAACAACAACAAAACACCAATGAAATGCCTGTTCACCAGGGAAATGCTATAAATTCTCAAGCACCGCAAGCTTCAGAGAATGAAGAAAAATCCCGTCCTTTCGTTCTTGTTTCAGACGAGGAGATCGCGCAAGCGTTCGATCTGGATGGCATTATTGGCAAGCTGTATGAAGACTATGAGCCGCGCGAGCCACAAAAACTCATGGCGCTCTCTATCCAGCAGGCTCTTCGTAAAGGAGAGAATGCTGCGATCGAGGCAGGCACCGGGGTAGGAAAATCCATGGCATATCTTTTGCCGCTCGCTTTGCTTGCAAAAGCAAACAATGTACCTACGGGCGTCGCGACAAAAACGAATACCCTGCTCGATCAGTTGGTGAACAAAGAGCTGCCTTTGTTGCAACAGGCGCTCGGCATATCGTATGCGTCGCTCAAAGGGTTTACCCATTATCCCTGCTTACGCAAGATCGAGCGCGTCGATGCACAAGGACCACAGCAATACCTGGTGAATAATCAAATGGTCGACCAAGTACCAGCGCTTGCAACGCTCCTTTCGTTTATCGAACAGACCGATTATGACGATATCGATGGTCTTAAGCTCAACTTCAAAGCACTACCGCGTTATCGCATCACTTCTACCAGTACAGAATGTTTGCGCAGGAAATGTCCCTTTTTCGGGAAATCATGCTTTGTTCATGGGGCTCGTGCACGTGCAGAGCATTGCGATATCGTGGTAACGAATCATAGTCTTCTGTTTTGGGACGCGCGTTTTGAGCATGGGCTACTCCCGCCGATCCGTTACTGGGTCGTGGACGAGGCTCATAACGCTGAAGACGAAGCACGCCGTGCATTTTCAACCGATCTTTCATCAGAGGCAGTGAAGCGCTTGATTCGTACGTTGACCTCGGAGTCTTCACGCTACAACCCTCTCATTCGTGCTGAACGAGAACAGGTGGTCGAAGAGGCGAAAACGCTCCTTTCAACGATGCTCTCCAAGACACGTAATGCGGGCGTGGCATTTGCTATTGCTGCTGAAGAATACTGTTTGAGCGTGAAGGACCTGCTGTATTTCGACACAGCGAACAAACGTCAACGCTACGAGTATCTTGATCTGTGGCTCAATGAAGAGATTCGACAGAGCTCTGTGTTCCAGGGCGTGCGTTCGTGTGCGCAAGCTATGCAAAACACGCTCGAAAAGCTTATTGCTGCAATTCGTGATGTGGTGGCATATTTCGAAGAGCTTGATCATTCTTCGAGCGCTCAGCGCGAGATCGCGCTTCTTGCACTTGAACTGCGTGAACTTTATGAGTCGCTTGATGTCGTCTTTTTCACCAACAGAGAGAATCAGGTGTATTCGGTACGTCTGAACCGTGCAAAAGACCAGATGAAGGATGTCTTCACGGTGCAGCCCCTTAATGTGGGGCAAAATCTTAATGAAGCGTTTTACTCTGCAACCGATACCGTTATTTATACTTCTGCCACGCTTTCCGTGGACAATTCATTCGAGTCGTTCGTTCAGGCAATGGGCTTGAATGAGGGTGAGGCTTCACGAGCTGAAACCCTTCAGATCGAATCGACCTATGACTTCGATGCCAACATGCGCGTCTATTTGCCGTCGGACATGCCAGAGCCTCAAGATCCAGCGTATCTTTCTACGCTTTCCGAGTTCCTTACGCGTTTGCATCTTGCCCAAGAAGGTTCGATACTTACGCTCTTCACGAATCGAAAAGAGATGGAAGAATGCTTTGACCTGGCGAATCCTCAAATCAAAGCTGCAGGATTGCGCTTGGTCTGCCAAAAATGGGGAGTATCCGTTAAGGGGTTGCGCGATGATTTTTTGAAAGACGAACATTTGAGCCTCTTTGCGCTGAAGAGCTTTTGGGAAGGATTTGACGCTCCTGGCGCCACCCTTAAAGGGGTGGTGATACCTAAGCTTCCTTTTGGACTTCCTACCGACCCGCTCTCTTGCGAGCGCGAACTCCATGACTCTCGTGCCTGGGCGCATTTCTCTTTGCCACAAGCGGTGATTGCGATCAAACAGGCCGTGGGGCGTCTTATTCGCACTTCAAGCGATAAGGGAATTGTTGTGTTGGCTGATAAACGCCTGGTCACAAAGCATTATGGGAAGAAATTCCTCAATTCGCTTCCCACAAGAAACATTGTTTCGCTTACGATGGACGAGATCATTGAAGAAATCGAAGCATAAGAATACGGATCATGACTACCTTCACGTTGTTGAATTCTCGCAAGGTAAGCCCAACGAGATCTCTTTCAACGTGCTTGGTAAAAAATCTTCTGTTTCTGCAGGCCCTGAAAAGAAGGGTCTCAGGGGACGTTTTCGCCGCAAGAGCAAGGGAAGCTACGAAGGTTTCGGTGCCTCTATGGCGCTTGGGAGTGGAGAAAATCCTGCGCTTAAAGATGCGCTTTCTCGTGATTCTTCATCTGAATCAAGTGTTTCTCGTGAGACGGCAGCAAACACATCATCAGGAAAAGGCCGAGGAAAACATGCGCAACCTGCGCAAAAGCGTTTTGGCAGGCAAACGGAAGAAGCGATCTTCCTTCCTAATGCTTCAGGGTTTAGTGCAGAGGCTTATGAAGAAATCAGTCGTCGCCAAAAACAGCGTTCACGCAGTCGTCTTATCAGTATGTTGCTGGTGATCTTAGTTATTGCGGTACTTGCGACGTTTGCTGGGATGTGGCTCTATCAGGAATATGAGAAGAACCGCTCGAATCGTGAACTTATCGAGCAGGCATGTGACTATATTGAAGAAAGCGATCAAACGCTCGTTGCTGTTGATGAATTTTTTGCACAACCATTTGCGGACGATACGATTGCTCGTGCAGAACAGCTACAAAGCCAGATCCCTCATGCGCTCGAGCTGCTTGAAAATGCGAAAAAATATGCCGTTCGCGCAGATGAGGCCATAGAAAGCTCTACAACCGACAAGGAAGCGGCGCAAAGTGCCTACAACACAATTGTTTCACGTGAAACAATGCTTGATGTTGCGAGCAAAAAGCTTGCTGTGGATATTGATGCCAAGAAAGCCATGGACGATCTTGCTCTTGTTGAACAGAGCATCGATGATGCTCAATATCTCTTGGCTCAGGCTGCCACTACCGTTCAACAAACGTCGCCTGAGACCGTTGCGCAGTCAACTGAATGGCTTACGGAAGCGCAAACGACGCTTCAAAACGCTCAGACGGCACTGAATGAAGCCGCAGAGCTCTTCCCCCAGGGGGATTTCTCCCTCTATAGCGATTATCTAACGAAGCGTCTCGAAGAGATCGGCTTCGGGCTTCTTTCGAACGAAGCAATCCTGATTCAAGACCGCAAAACAGCTGAAAAGAACAATGATCTTTACAATAAGGCTGATAGTGCTTCGATCGAGCTGGCGAAGAAATTTCCTGAAACATTCGCTCAGCCTCTCGTTGATGCTTACACCCAAGCAAGCTCAGACTTTGATGATCAGCTAATGCAACTTCGTAATGACGTTGGAAGATACGATTCTTTCTTGCGCGATTATTTAGGTAATGAAACTCAAGAATCGTAGTGGAAAAGAAGCGTCCTGATCGATTACGCGCGCGTTTTAAAACAAGATCGTGCGTCAAAAAGAAAAAGAGAAGATCAACATCTTGAAAGGCTATTCCGCCTTAAATCGTGGTACGTAACAAACATGAAAACCGCCTAGATTACAAATTAAACAGATTCAAGTTCGATGGTCGGTTATATAGCCAAATGGCGTATACTAAAACCAAATATCTGAATACCTTTTTCAAGGTAGAGAAGAAAACACATAACACAGACATCGCCTTGAAAACGAGAGGGCATTTCATGACGAACATGATGGACGATATCGCGCATCTTTCACAGGAAATAGGGCCGCGTCCTGCGGGAACCGAAGAGGAACAACAGGCTGCGTTATATATCGCCGATGAGCTACAGAAGAGTGCAGGTTTTTCGACCATCGTTGAAGATGTCTCTTGTGCATCGAACGGAAACACGGTTCGAGCGATCTGTTTTGGACTTGCGTTTGTCTGTGCGCTCTTGCCCATCGTCTTCCCTGTTCTCTCGATCCCTTGTTTCATTATCGGATTTCTTGCCGCTGCTCTTTTTGCCTGTGAAGTGTTTGGTAAGCCCATCCTTTCTCGTTTTTTGCGTAGTGGCGTGAGTCAAAACGTTGTCGCGAAATACAACCCGCTTTCTATTACGAACACCAATAAACGCCGCAAGATCATTCTTGTTACGCATTATGATAGCGCGCGCGTTGCAACGGAATATCAAGGTATCATCGGCCGTTATCTGCCGATCATTCACAATGTGTGCGCTATTACGTTAGCGGTCGCTCCAATCGTGCTTCTTATCAAGATGGTATTTTTTGCCAGTGAAACTGGTGGCTTTGCCATCGTGCTCTTAGTACTGCAGATCATCTGCGTTGTTCTCTTGGCGCTTCCGCTTGCAAGTATCATCAAAAGGCGCTTTTCTGCTTATAACGACGCTGCGAACAACGATGCTTCTGGTGTAGCCGTGCTTCTTGACGTTGCGCGTACGGTTGGAAATGGCCTGATTAGCAAAGAGGAAATGGAAGAACATGCGCGTGAAGCAGGAGTAGCGATTCATGGAGAAGATGCTGCGTATGAAGCGGGTGTTGTTCCCGATGGTGTTGAGGTCACCTATCAAGCTCGAGAAAATCGCATGACTCCTGAAGAGTCGCTTGCTGCTGCAAAAGCAGCTATTGCGGCGTTTACAGGTAAGCCCGTTGCAGATAAGGTTCCTTTGTCCGATATTTCATCTAAGCTGGTTCAGCATGGTGGTTTGGAAGATACTGCAGAAGAAGCTGCAGCTGCAGCAGTGCATTTCGCGGTGGAAGAAGAGGATTCGCTTCGGTATAAGCCGAGCAATATAAGAACAGCAACACCTGTTACAGCTCCTGCCCCTTCAGAAAAGACCACGACCGTTCCTTCTCAAATAGCTGCTGAAGAAAACGCTGAACAGCCTGTTGAAACACAAGAATCCTTTGTGCGCGAGACTGTTGAAGCGCTGCAACCAGGAGCTACTGGTATGGGCAGCTCCTATCAGAAGCAGGTTCCTTCGTGGGCCCGTGCTGCTCAAGAAAAAGCACATGCAAATAAACCTGATCTTGCGCGCGAGGCAAATGTCTCGCGTTCTCGTTTTGCTGATGCGCCTGCAGCGCACATGGCAGACGCTGCACGTCAGCGCAATGCAGCTCCTACGATAGCCGAGCGTTTGGCAGAGCAGAATGCTGTTGTCGCCGCAGAAACCGGAGCAACACAGGAAGCACCAATCCACGAAGAGCCTGAGTCTGAACTAGCAAGACGCGTGGCTGCTTTGCGTCAGGAGATCGATGGAGCGGCAGCTCCTCTTTTGAAGAAGTCACCGCATGAAGGAGAAGAAGATGCAGCTTCTGTAAAGGAAACCGTCGTCCGCGAACGAGAAGTTATTGCCGAAGAGCCCGCATCTGTCGTATCGGTTGCTTCACGTGCAACGGAAGGTGAAACGTCAGAGGATAACTTCGAAGAAATCGATGAAACTTTCATTTCCGAAGAACCGGTCATCATTCCTGTTATGGAGGAGGACGCCCCCTCCGCTTCATCGCGTAAGAGCTCAGTGAAGCGTAAGACAGCAGCTCATCGAACTCATGCAAAAAGGAACGGTATTGGCGGCTTCCTAAATCGTGCATCAGATATGGTTAGCTCTGCTGCGTCGAAAGTTACGCATCGTCATGAAGATGAATTGGATGTCGATCAGGTTGATGATGGATACTATGATGAGATAGAGGTCGACGGTCATACGATCGCGATGTCGCCCATCGACGTTGAGCAGTTTAATGAAGATAAGCCCCTTTCTTCATCTGAAGAGGACTTCTCCAATCAGGCATCCTCGCAAGAAACCATGATTTCTTCTGCGGCATTCGATGAAGATGCAGTCTATGCAGGTAAGAATACGGATACCGCTCAAGCCGAGATCGATTACGAAGCTGAACCTGCTTCTCCGATCATGGGCATGGAGGATATGGGCACAGCAAATACGTCAGTCGCTCAGCAGAATGATGATGCTTTGCAGTCTGATCGTCATGTGATCGTGCTGCCTGACGTGGTTGCTCCGGTAGGCGGCTCGATCGAGAGTGCCAAGCAGCGTGCACCCATGGCGGTTGATGACGAAAAGACTATGCCGCAGCCTGCATTGCTTTCTAACATGTTGCCGCGCATCGGCGCTGATCAGCTTCAGCATCAAGTAGAGATGGAAGCAAGCGAACAACGTACGCTCTTCAAAACCCCTGGTCTTGAATTGCCCGATTTTAACACGAACGATTTCGAACGCATCGTAGTGCCTCCGATTGACGTAGTAGGAAGCGATACGATCAACGGCTCTTCGAATGAAGATCTCGATACAACTCTTACCGATCTGTATGTTGATGAGGAATCGTTCGCTCCTTCTTCAGGATCTGCAGGAAACACGGGTACCTTTGCTGATGTCAGTACGGAACTTAGCGGAGAGTACACAGCTGAGGACGACTACATCGAAGATGCCGATGACTCTGTCTATGAAGAAGGCTATACGCAAACAGGAGCATTTGCTGGTCCCGATTATGTTGAAATGCCTAAATCAAGAGTTGGTCGTATTTTCGGTCGTTTTGGCAAGAAGAAAAAAGCACAAGACGAGCAGTCTGTACGTGAATGGGTAGACGTCGATGCCTCATATGAGGCTCAGAGTGTAGGTAAGGAGCGCGGTAGCTGGGAAAGCTTCCGTTCCGATGATGACCTCGATGCTGAATTTATTGATGTCGATTATGGCGAGGTGAATTCCAACGAGCGCGGATGGAACGGTGGTGCGTTCTCTTTGCAGAGCCTGCGCAATCATGTTTCTGGTACTGTTCAAGGCCAGGGTGTGGAGGTCGATGACGACCTTGTGAATGAAGAAGCAAGTGCAGGAAATCAACATCCTATGAAGCGTTCTGTGCCTAAAGATGTGAAGATCGCCGAGGAAATCAACAATGAAATGCGGCTTTTGCGTGATTTCCGTCATCCCGATATCGACACTGAAGTGTGGTTCGTTGCGCTTGGTGCAGAAGAGGCACTCAATTCTGGTATGACAGCATTTCTCGAAGAGCATCAAGATGAACTCAAGGGCGCTATCATTGTGAATCTTGAGGGTGTTGGCGCCGGGCAATTCTCCTTTATCGATGAAGAAGGTCAGTATCGTCCCAATAAGGTTTCATCGCGCATCAAGCGAGTTCTGCGTCAAGCAAGCGAGAAGAGTGGAGTTACATTCGCTACGAACAAACTGCTTAGTCGCAATACGTCTGCTCACGTTGCAGCCCAGCATGGCTTGCAAGCGGTAACGCTTGCAGGGATGTCTGGCAACCAAACAGCTTTCTACGGCAGTGCCGATGATGTGCTCGAGAACATCAAGCCAAACGTACTCGAAGAAAATTCAAAATTTGTATTGGAACTTCTCAAAAGCATGTAACAAATGTCGAAATGACGCTTGTAATACCTGGTCATCACGCTACAATGATTAAAGCAAATAAGTGATCGTGCTGCCTTCGTTCCGGGGGCAACATAGGAACGGAAAGAGGCTCTAATGGCAGTAGTTGGATATTGCGTTAAGTGCAAAGCTAAGAAGGAAATGGTTAACCCCCAGGAAGGTGTTACCAAGAACAACCGCATCATCACCAAGGGTACTTGCCCCGACTGCGGCACCAAGATGTCTCTCATTGGCGGTCTCAAGAAATAACGAGAACGCATTTCCATAACTTTTATAAAGGCGGCTTCGGTCGCCTTTTTGTTGTCTAATATCTTTTGGATGTAGCTTTGCAGCAGAAAGCAGTGCGATTGCAGTACGCTTGCAAGGGACGAGAAGGGCTGAACAGGTAGAAGTGCTAAACTTCTAATCTATGGAGATCCTTGTACATAATGCCCTTCACGTGCTCGAACATTCTTTTCTTGAAACGATCTATCTTATTCCGTTTCTCTTTCTTGCCTATTTAGCGATGGAATGGCTTGAGCACAAAACAGGAGAAAGAACACAAAAGGCAATTGAGCGTGCAGGAGCAGCAGGACCCGTTGTTGGTTCAGTACTCGGTGTTGTTCCTCAGTGCGGGTTTTCTGCGGTGGCGGCAACGCTTTATGCGGGACGCGTTATCACTCTAGGTACACTCTTTGCTGTTTTCCTCTCTACTTCCGATGAAATGCTTCCGATTTTTCTCGCTGAAGCAGTTCCCGCTGAAACTATTCTTTCTATTATGGGAACGAAGCTGGTCATCGGCATTATCATGGGCTTCATTGTTGATTTGGTCTTGCGATTAGCTCGTCGTGACAAACAAAGATTGCGGATCCATGAGTTGTGTGAACGGGACAACTGCGGTTGTAACGACGACTGCGTTACCTGTGAACAGGCCCCCGAGCGTGCTTATGAGCATCATGATGATGTGGAACATACGCATGTGCACGGATCTGGCTGGAAGGGAATCCTGAAAAGTGCCACAAAGCACACGTTACAGGTGATGATTTTCATCTTCTTAATAGTCCTTGTTCTTAATGCGGTCATTGAAGGAGCAGGAGAAGATGCGTTAGCTTCATTTGTTGAGGCCAATCCCAATCTTTCCGTTTTTGCATCTGCTTTAGTCGGGCTTATTCCAAATTGCGCTCCAAGTGTGATCATCGCTCAGCTCTATGTTGAAGGAATGCTCGGCTCGGGTGCGATGCTTTCTGGATTGCTCGTAAGTGCCGGCGTTGGCTTGCTCGTGTTAGTACGTGCAAATCGTCGTTGGAAGCAAAACCTTGCCATCATCGTTGTGCTGTATGTAATTGGTGTAACGTGGGGGCTGATTGTGAATGCGCTTGGTATCGTGTTCTAATAGAAAGTAGTTTCTCTGTCGACAAACTACTTTCTCGACGCTGTGCAGCTTCCATGCACTCCATCTTTGCCTGAAAACTGCTCGCTGACTTACTACGCCAACCCGAATGGTAATAATACGGAAATCCACCTCATCGGTTTGATTCCCTCAAAGGAGCTTAAAATAAAATAACTCGGCTAGTTCAACAACATTGACCACGCATGTTCGGTAAAGGAGCGAAAAGAAAACGGGTGCCTTAGATAGGTTTGAACTCCGAAGGAGCGTACTTTGGTACGTGACTGAAGGAAATGAGAACCTAGATAAGATGACCGTTTTCTTTGCAGCGTTAAAGCGAAACGCCTGCCGGTAAAGGCAGGCGTGAGATTTTTGGAGCGGGCGACGGGAATCGAACCCGCGTCTTAGGCTTGGGAAGCCCGCATAATAGCCATTATACGACGCCCGCATCGGCATTAATTATACTGCTAACGTTGTCTTTCCCTGAAGGGTTTCAGGGAATTCTCATGAGTCATACCCTAAGCGGCACGGTAGGGAATGAACAGGGGACGAATGAACAGGGGACGGGGCAAGTGTTCAAATTGGATAAGCCGATCAGCTCGCTCATTCTGTACATTTACTATAGCCAAGGAATGAAAACGATTGCGGCAATTTGAACACTTGCCCCGTCCCCTGTTCATTCTTGAGCCCTAAAACAGCATGCCAGAGGCAACTTTATCGGCCTCTTCTTCGCCCTTGAGCGCCTCGAGCAGTGCCCGCCCAAACGGTAATGCAGTGGCAGGGCCCGTTGCAGTAATCAGATTCTTATCGATGCATACATCAACGTTTGGTTGATAAACTCCAGCAGGGAAATTAGTTTCGCATCCTGGGTAGCAAACCGCTTTGCGACCCTGCAGCAGGTCAAGATTTGCAAGAATGGTCGGACCAGCACAGATCGATCCGACAAGTTTGTTCGTTTCTATGCGGTCGCGCAAGCTCGTTGTGAGCTTGCCGCATTTACCGAGGTTTTCGACACCGATCGACCCGCCAGGCACAACAACCATCGTGAATGAATCAAGATCGACATCCTCAACAAGCGCATCGGCTACTACTTTGATATTTTGTGCGCCCGTTACTTCGTTACGCCCCATGACAGAAACCAACGTAACTCCTACGCCGCCACGACGCAGAACATCAACAGGGGCAACCACTTCTACCGGCTCAAAGCCGTTTCCAAGCATAACGGCAACTGTTTCTGCCATGACAATCTCCTTTTCCCAGGTGACAAACTACCCGGTCGTTCGTCATCTTTTTTGCAAGAACACTTTCACCCTAGTCTCCTCAAAACAAGCAATCAAGCAGAAGCACAGAGCTGAAAGCCTTACGTAAGTGTCTCGTTACCGCGAGAAAGAGAAATCTATATTTGACAATAGTTGGATATCAAAGTAATATCGAGAAAATTTAATTTGATGTCAAAGTATTTTTTATCGGAAGGGACTTCATGGCATCTGAAGAAGAGACGCAGCAAGAGGACACTGTTCAACTGCGCGAACATGGCAACATGATGAATCGCCCGCTCGTGGTCGGTGTCTTGTTTGAATCTGATGAATGGTCTGATCATAAACTTGGCGCTGAAATCTCCAGTGCGCTAAAAGCAGCGCTACCTAACAGCATGCACGATGTTCGACTGGTCAACATGCAACAAGCAAACAGCGTCGATGCAGCGCTTGAGTGCGATGTGTTGGTAAGCCGCGTATTCGCGAGCGCGCTCAATCGTGGACACGAACAGGCATTGCGCAACATGGATGCGCTCATCCAAGCTATCAAAGACACTTCGATCTTGCTCATCAACGAACCTCGCGCCCATGCTTATGAGATCGACAAGTTCGCTTCTACTGCCGCGCTTCACGAAGCAGGCATCGCGACACCGCGCATCTATGCTAAAGGAACACCGCAAGAGCTTGCCACTGAAGACGAAACTGCGTTCGAATATCCTTGCGTGATCAAGCCCGTTTGTAGTGGCCGCACGGTCGATACCGCGATCGTGCAAAACGAGCAAGAGGCGCGCAGCTTCCTCTCTCAAGCGCCTGAGCGCGAATTCATCGCCCAGCAGTATATCGCGCCTGAACGTGGGTTTATCACGCGTGTTGAGATAATCGGAGGCAAGGTCGCTCTGGTGGTGAAGCGCGGGGTGGCCGATAACGGTCTTTCAGCCTACAGATTCGGTTCGAGCTATCAGCTCTATCCTGATGTTTCGCCAGAAATCGTGAAAGACTGCGAAACAGCTGCTGCAGTGCTCGGTTTCACTTTCGGTAGTTTCGATGTGATCGAGTCCGAAGCAGGTAATTTCTTCATCGATGCCAATAGCGTTTCAAATGTGTCCGAAGACAACACGGAAATGTTCGGACGCGACCTTATGCGGGAGCATGCAGAAGAAATCGCCCGTATCGTTGCTCGCATAGTAACGCAATCTGAAGAAATAAGGCTATCGTGCCAGGAAGACCCTATCGCATTTTAGGTGAACGCTGTGATGAGTGCGGCAACTGCCACCATGTATGCAAATTCGACGCAATCGTAGAGAAGTAGGAAGAGGTTTACGGTGAACTCAGCAACGATCAAGAGCCCTACTGAACAAAAGATACCAGAAGCAAGCCCGGCAACGAACACCGCAAAAGGCTCATTCGTGAACACGCTTTCTCAAACGCTCACGGCGGCGAACACCTATCTTGTTTCTCTCCTCTCACAAGCGGGACTCAAGGACCTGGTTCCGTCGCATGGCGATATCTTGGTGGCGCTTTTCGCGCAAGAGACAGTTACGATGCAAGAACTTTCCGAAAAGATCCATCGTGATCCGTCAACGATAACCGCCCTCGTGAAAAAGCTTGTGCTGGGTGGGTACGTGCAAACTCAAAAGAGCGTTACCGACAAACGCCGTACGGAGGTGAGCCTTACTCCCAAAGGGAAAAGCCTTCGTTCAACGTTTGAAATGATTTCTGCCACTTTGGTAAGCACCCAGATGAAAGGGGTCGATGCAGAGGCTTTTGCAATAACGTGCGCCACCCTCAACCAGATCAGAGCAAATTTCATCGCAGCAAACCAAAAAGAGGACATAAGTCCACAGTAGTTCTTGTTCAGCAGATCGACCCAGATTCGATTCAGTAAAACCGCGATATAAAAAACAAAACGAAAGGAATCCTATGAACGCTTCAACTGTAAAGACAAGAAAAACCTGGCGTGCACTGCTCGCAATGGTTGCCACGTTTGCGTTTGCGCTTTGCCTGCTCTCGGGCTGTTCTTCCGAAAAGGCAAGCAAAAAAACGAGCGATGCCGTGGGCGAAAACGGCAAACCAGTTTTGACCGTGGCGATGGAGCTTGCCTATCCACCCTTCGAAACAAAGGATGAAGCGGGCGAAGCCGAGGGCCTTTCAGTCGATTTTATGCAAGACTTCGCTGATAAATATGGCTATGATCTCAAGATCGAGAATACCGCATGGGATGGCCTGATTCCTTCGTTGCAGACCGATAAGGCAGACTGTGTTATCAGCTCCATGACCATCACCGATGAACGCAAAGAAGCTGTCGATTTCTCCGAGCCCTACGCAATGGCTCAACTTGCCATCTTGGCAAATACGAATTCTGGCATTGAAGAAGCAAGCGACCTGAATCAAATGGGCAAGAAGGTAGCGGTGAAGACGGGCTCGACCGGCGATGTATGGGCAACGAAGAATCTGCCCAATGCTGAGATCGTGCGCTTGGCAGATGAAAGCGCATGCGTAACCGAAGTAGTTCAGGGTAAGGCCGATGGCTTCCTCTATGATCAGCTCACGATCTATCGCAATAACCTTGCGAATCCCAACACCACAAAAGCAGTCTTCATCCCCTTCCAAGATCCTGAGGCGTGGGGAATCGCAGTGAAGAAGGGCGACACCGAACTGCTCGATCAGTTGAACGAATTCATCGCGCAGTCGAAAGAAGATGGTGAATTCGATCGCTTGACCGAGAAGTATCTTGCTGAAGAGAAGAAGGCCTTCGACGAATATGGCTTCAAGTGGTTCTTCGATTTCGAGTAATTCGAGCAATTTCCTGCATGGGCAGCTTAAACCCTGCAAGAACGCGATTTTGTTCAGGACAAATCGTCTAAGAAACTGCCGCAGGCAGCAACATTGCAAGCCGGGCAGGCAAATCTTTGATGAACCGCTACACTTTTAAGTAACTTGATGCAGCTCCTAACCCTCTAGGAGCTGCATGACCATTTCGACCTGAAGGTATCGCAAATGAGCACCAGTTATTCTAAAAGCAATATTTTCATAGCAGCGAAGGACAGCCCGGTTGCTCCGTGGAAGCGCGCTCTCAATTACTTCGTGGTAGTTGTTGCTGTTGTTGCGGTAGTGGGTGTTTCGCTTTCCGTGGCGGGCATCGCGCTCAATTTCGATTTCGTGGTGCAATATCGTACGCGCATCTGGGATGGGTTTTGTCTTACGGTATTCATCTCGTTATTCAGTCTTGTTGGGAGTTTGGTCATCGGGATTCCTGTAGCATTGGGGCAGAATGCTCGTTTCTTACCAGTGCGCTACCTCTGCGATTTCTACGTGAAGATCATCCGTGGCACTCCGCTCATTGCGCAGATCTACTTGTTCTACTACATCATCGGTACGGCATGGGGTGTCGAGAATCGCGTAGTTGCAGGCATCCTCATTCTTTCGGTGTTCGCTGGTGCCTATATTGCCGAGATCATCCGCGGCGGATATGAATCGCTGCCGCGTGGTCCGATCGAGGCAGCCCGTGCATTAGGGCTTTCGCGTATGCAATGTGCGATCTCAGTCGAATTGCCTCAGATGGTCTCACGCATCCTTCCGGCACTTACTGGACAATTCGCGAGCATCATAAAAGATTCGTCGCTGCTTTCGGTAATCGCGGTTATCGAGCTCACCCAGACGATGCGCGAGATCAGCGCTACGAACTACAATTTCTTCGGTTGCTTCTTGTTGCTTGGGGCGCTCTATCTTTGTCTCACGCTTCCCATCATGTTCATCAGTCGTTACTTCGAGAAAAAGATGGACTACGATGCATAACGCTTAGTTCATGTATTCTGCTTGATCGAGGAAATTGCGCAACGCTTGCATGCGTACGTCGAGCGTGGCAGCATTCTCAGCGAGTTCGATCAGTTCCGTATTCATGGCTTCGATGTCTTCATCGCTCAAGTTCTTCTTATAGCGCAGTTGATGCTCAAGCGATGCCCAGAAATTCATCGAAATGGTGCGTAGTTGAATCTCTACTTTCATCAGGCGCTTTTCCGATTCAAGGAAGATGGGGATCTCGATGATGAGGTGAAGGCTGCGATATCCGCTCGGTTTTGGATTCTTCACGTAGTCGCGCCGCTCGATAAGCGTTACATCGTCTTGTGCGAGGATCGCATCTGCCAAAGTATAGAGGTCTTTAAGGAAAGTGCACACTACGCGAACACCTGCTACGTCTTTGATGTTCTTCTCGATAGAATCGACGCTGATCGGCAGTCCTTTGCGTGTAAGCTTCTTCGAGAGGCTGTCAGTGCTCTTGAGACGCGTTTTGATCGACTCGATGGGGTTACGATCGTGCTGCAGGCCATATTCGGCATCAAGTACGCGGAATTTTGTTTCGACCTCCATCATCGCACATTCGTAGTAGGTCATGAGCCTACGATAAGGTGCGATGTTGTCGCCCACCAGCGCAGAGAACTGTTCGGACGCGGCCAAGTGGGAAATCACGCGCGTAACAGCATCTCCGTGTTGTGCACGCAGCGCATTGATCATCATCAGCGCATCGGTACGCAGTTGATCGGTTTCTTTCTTGGCATATTCGTTATGTTTTTGAGCGTTCTTCATTACGACCTCTTATATCTTTCACTATACAATTTTAAGAGAATCTTTCCCTGAATCGCTTCGAAGCCAGATATTCACGGAACATACAGCGATTGCCAGGTTATGTGATCTTGCAAGCGCATGGGCAGCGGTTATTGAGTAGAATTACCTACAAAAGGTTCACGCTGAAGAGAATGATGAAAAGCCAACCTCAACTGTAAGAACGAATACGACCGACGCTGCTTGCAGGACCTGCATAAAGTAAGCAGGGTTTAGCTACGACCGCAAGGTGATGATGCAACATGGTACAACGGCAAGAGCTGCTAGAACGATTGCTTGCTGCTCATGAAGACTACTTCGATGTTGAAGATACCTTCACGCTTGCCGGCCAAACGTTTCAAGGGCATGCCCAATTCCATTCAGAGAGCATGCAATATGTGCTCTCGAAGAAGGCGAAGATCTGGGGTGCGAATATCCATGAGCACATCCTGTTCCGTTCACTCGAGCATCTTGATGTGGCAACGCTTGAAGAGCTTATTGCTTTCATGAAGACCGAGGCCCTTTCGCTTGTGGAGCTCAACAGCGAGCACATGACCACGTTCCTTTCATTGGTCATCATCGCCGAAAGCGCTGATACAAACGCAAAGGAGTTGGTAAGGAAAACGAAGTTTCGCAAGAACTTCAGCTTTGGACTGAAGGGGTGGACCGATCTTCGGTTAGCTCTGATCGACCTTTCAGATTCATCCATTACCACCAATCCTCGAGGGAAAGAATTATTTAACACGCTTGAAGCAAACTTGTTCTAAAATCAGTGTGCTAAAAATCGATCTGTATGGGCCGACGGGTCAAAAGAGCTTGTCGTTCCACGCATGTCGATTTCTATTTTTGCACAGCGATTGAATCAAAGATCTGATCACAAGGAGAAGAAAAAGACATGAGTGCGGTAGTTATCCTCTTAATTTCAATTGCAGCATTGTTGTGCGGCTATCTGTTCTATGGAAGGTGGCTTGCAAAGCAGTGGGGTGTTGATCCCAAACGGAAGACACCAGCTCATGAACTACAAGACGGAAAAGACTACGTTCCTGCAGCTCCTTATGTAGTGCTTGGGCACCACTTCTCGTCGATTGCAGGTGCGGGTCCCATCAACGGTCCTATCCAGGCAGCGATCTTCGGCTGGGTGCCGGTCATGCTCTGGGTGCTCATCGGCGGTATCTTCTTCGGCGCGGTTCACGATTTCGGCGCGCTCTTTGCTTCGATCCGTCATAAAGGCCGTACGCTCGCGATGGTCATTCAGCGCAATATTGACGACACCGCGAAAAAGCTCTTCTGCGTGTTCGCCTACCTTACGCTGTTGCTCGTGGTCGCGGCATTTGCCTCTATCGTGGCAAGCACGTTCGCTATTACTCCCGTTCCTGTTGACGATCCAACGCGAGCAGCAGTGGCAGCAGGTACGAACGTTGCGAATTCGCGCACGGCCATGATCTCGATCTTGTTCGTGGTGGTTGCCATCATCTATGGCATCGTCACGCGTGGCCGTAAGATCCCGGCTGCAGCGAACATCATCTCGGCGATCGCGATCATCGTTGCAGTAGTTGCTGTTGGCTATAATTTCCCGGTCATCCAACTCAATAACTTCTCTTGGATGATGATCGTGGGCGTCTATATCTTCGCGGCTTCGATCGCGCCAGTGTGGGTGTTGCTCCAGCCGCGCGACTATCTTTCAAGTTACCTGCTCTATGGCATGATCGCTCTGGCGGTTGTTGGTATCATCGGCTCAGGTATCATGGGCGCGTCGAACGATCTGCAGATTCCAGCGTTCACGGGCGCGTTCGCTGCAGCTGGCGATTCCAAGGTTGCGGCAAGTGGTTTCCTCTTCCCGGCATTGTTCATCACCATTGCATGCGGTGCTATCTCAGGGTTCCACAGCCTGGTCGCTTCAGGCACTACGTCAAAGCAGCTCGACAAGGAAGGTCAAGCGCTGCCGATCGCTTATGGCGGTATGCTGCTTGAAAGCCTCGTTGCGATCATTGCACTCTGCGCGGTTGCGTTCGTGTTCACTGGCTATATGGACGGCACCTATGCTTCTCCCACGCAGGTTTTCGCGGCAGGTCTTTCGCAGATGCTCGGAGTGATTCCTGGTCTTGAAGGCGCAACCGACATTGCTTATGCGCTGCTCGTTCTTGCTGTTTCGGTATTCTGCTTGACCTCGCTCGATACGGCAACGCGCCTCGGTCGCTATATGTTCCAGGAGCTTTTCACGCCCCACGGCAAAGATGTCTCTGAGCTTACGGGTTGGCGCAAATCCATCACGAACTCTTGGGTCGCAACGATCATCACGGTGGTGCTTGGCGTTGGTCTTGGTCTTACTGGTTACCAGCTCGTGTGGCCGCTCTTCGGCGCGGCGAACCAGTTGCTTGCAGCGCTCGGCTTGCTCGCTGTGTGTGCATGGCTTGGCAATGCAGGTAAGAACAACAAGATGTTCTACATTCCCATGGTGTTCATGCTCATCGTTACGCTTACCTCGTTGGTCATGACGTTATGGGGTAAAGCTTCCGCTATCGCAGCAGGGGCGCTCACGCTGGCTAATGTGCTGCAGTTCACGATTGCAGCGCTGCTGATCGTATTCGCTGTCATCCTTGCGGTAAAGGGCATCAAGACCATCTTCTCGAAGGACAAGAAACCTGCTGAATTTGTTTAAGTTCATGCAAGCGCTTTAAGCAAAGCGTTTATGGAGCGTCTGCGGTGTAACTATGCCCTCTGTTACCCGACAGGCGCTTCTCTTGGTTCTGTGGCATAATCGCAGAAAGAGATTCTTTCGAATGACCAAAGGCAGCTATGAGTGAACAACGAACATATAAAGCGTTTATCTTCGATCTCGATGGCACGTTGCTCCATACGCTTCCCGACCTGGTGAATGTGACGAACAAAGCCCTTGCCGATCAAGGCTTCCCACCACACACTCCTGAAGAGATCCTCACGTATGTGGGCGATGGGGCCGCACGCCTTATCGCACAAGCAGTGCCAGCAGATGCGACCCCTGAACAAGCAGAGCGCGTTTTCCAGAATTTCAAGAATTTCTATCACGAATTTGGCATCATTTACACTACTGAATTCGATGGGATCACTGCAGCGCTTGAAAAGGCAAAAGAGGCGGGGGTGGGTCTTGCGATCTTGTCAAACAAATTCGAACAAGGCGTACTTGATGTGCGCGACCGTTTCTTCCCCGACTTGATCGAAGTTGCGCATGGCGAATCAGGCACGGTCCCGCGCAAGCCCGACCCTACAGGATTGTTGCTTTGCGCCAGCGAACTCGGGGTTGCTCCCGAAAAGTGCCTTTTCTTCGGAGACTCGGCAAGCGACATGCAAGCAGCTCATAATGCAGGCATGGAAGCGGTTGCGGTAACCTGGGGATATCAGCCGCGAGAACGCTTGATGGCTGCTGCGCCCGATCACGTGATCGAACAGCCCTTAGATATGCTGCGCTTCATCGAGCAGTAGGATAGAGCGCATGGCCTCGTCTTCTTCGCATAATCGCACGCCGGCGCAGCCCGATAATCAGTCGGTCTACGAACGCCAGCGCGAGGCAGAATGCGCTGCTCTTACGGATTATTTTGAAGGGAGCGTGAATGCGCTCTTTTGCGTCATCTCGCAAAAAAACCCTTCTGATCAGGCGCGCAAAGCAATTGAAGCAACAGCCGCGCGTGCAGGAATTGCTGCTTCCGACATTTTCTGGATCGCGCTTCGCGGTGTTTCGCAGCCTGCAGAAGAGCTTGACGCACCTTCGCTCCTTCGCCTAATCGAAGCGATCGACCCGCTGTGTCTCGTGGTAACCGAACAAGCCTCAGCGCGCACCCTTTCGCTTGCTTATAATCAGCCGATCAAGCTAGACTGCTGCGACGGTGTACTCGGAAGGCATTGCTGTGTGTTCGTTGATTTCGAGCGCATGCTTCAGACTGATGAACGCAAGCAACATGCCTGGGTGCTTCTTAAAGAAATGATTACGCGGGTAAATGCGCATTAGATGGTAAAACCTGCACGCCAGATTACCCCACTACAGCAAGCACCTATAATAAAGAAAAGAATGAAAGGTATCTCATGGCGAACAAAAGCTTAGCAACCGCCCCTGCAGATCAGACGATCTTGGTAACAGGTGGCGCAGGTTTCATCGGAAGTCACACGTGTGTTGAACTGCTCGAAAAAGGCTACAACGTAGTTGTGGTCGACAATCTTTCCAACTCGAGCGAAGAAGCCATCCACCGTATTGGTGAGATCACGGGCAAGCCTGAAAAGCTCACGTTCTATCAGGTGGATATCCTTGATCGTGAAGCACTCAGTAAGGTCTTTGCTGCACACGATATCGATGCGATCATCCACTTCGCAGGTTTTAAAGCGGTGGGTGAATCTACGCAAAAACCGCTCGAATACTACTGGAATAATGTTACTGGTTCACTCGTATTGTTCGACGTAGCTCGCAATCATGGTGTGAAGAATATCATCTTCTCGAGCAGCGCTACGGTTTATGGTGATCCTGAGATGATTCCTATCACTGAAGAGTGTCCCAAGCATGAGGCCACCAATCCTTACGGAGAGACCAAGTCCATGCTCGAGCGTATCCTTACCGATTTGCACCGTGCAGATCCCGAATGGAATGTGGTGTTGCTGCGCTACTTCAATCCGATCGGTGCGCATGAAAGTGGCAGGATCGGCGAAGATCCGAAGGGTATTCCGAATAACCTGCTTCCTTATGTGGCGCAAGTTGCCACTGGCAAGCTCGAATGCATCCAGGTCTTTGGCGACGATTATCCCACTCCTGATGGCACGGGCGTGCGTGACTACATTCATGTGGTCGATCTTGCGCGTGGGCACGTGAAAGCGCTCGATTACATGGGCGGCAAAGTTGGCACCGGTAAAGCGATAGGGCTGGGCAGCATCGAAGGCCCTGTGGCTGAAGACGGTACGCGCAGTGGTGTTGCGATCTTCAACTTGGGAACAGGAACGGGCTCGAGCGTGCTTGAAGTTATCAAGTCTTTCGAGCAGGCATGTGGCAAAGAGCTTCCGTACCGAATCGTTGAGCGCAGGCCAGGCGATATTGCGGAAAACTATGCAGCGTGTGAAAAGGCAGCGACCGAATTGGGCTGGGTTGCGGAATACGACCTCGCGCGCATGTGTGCCGATGCATGGAAGTGGCAGAGTCACAATCCGAATGGCTATAACGCGTAAAACGCGGGCCTAAGCCATCATTCATGTGCGGCTTTCGTGATGATGAAGCCTTCACAAACTGCCAAGAGCTCCCCAAAAGGGGAGTTCTTGTGTTGAATAACACAAATTACGGAATAATTCACACCGCTAGTAAAAATGAGACTTCTCTTCTCTCATTTGTCGCTCGATAATACAGACAGGAAACGTGTTTATGGAGCACCGCGTTTCGGCGCGGGAGCCTTCGACAAAAGCTCGCGCTGCCTGCACGAAAACGCACTGTTCGATCTTCGCAAAAGGCAAAGATCGTTTAAGAGATAGGAAAATGCCATGTGCACCAATGGTGTGAATACCGATCAATTCAAGATGATGCTCGAACAGATGGACGACCAGGTTGCGTTGAATCGTCGCTGGACGCACAAGTTGTTCCATAAAGCAGACGATAGCGGCTATGAGAACACCGCTGCGGTACTCAAGGAAATCCAGGGTCTCATGGATGAAGCGCGCGCCCTGCTTACCGATGCGCAGGATGCCCTCGATAAAGATGCCAGCTCTGCACCAGGTGTTACGGTCAATCTCGTTTAGTCCAAAGCAAAGGCAAGCAAAGGCAATTGGTATGAGCAGTGATCTTGTGCGCTTTTCGGTAGCAATGCCGGAAGACCTTCTTATCAACTTCGATCATTTGGTCGCACGTCGTGGTCTGGCGAAGAACCGCAGCGAAGTCATTCGCGATCTTGTGCGCGATGCGCTGGTGGAAGGGGAGTGCGCAACGCCTGGGCGTATCGTTATGGGCACGCTCACCATCGTCTACAGTCACCACGCAAGTGATCTGCAGGAAAAACTGCACTTCATACAGCATCGTTATCTTGATCGTATCATTACGTCGGTCCATGTGCACATTGACGAAGACAACTGCCTTGAAGTCATCATCCTTAAAGGGGAAACTGGCGAGGTTCAGGATGTGGCGAACCTTATCCTGGGTACCAAGGGAGTTAAAACCGGGCGTTTGGTCATGACCACCACCGGCGAATTCATCTAAATCTAAGGAACTGAATATGGACGAAACAGTACTGTTAGGGCATGGAAGCGGCGGTTCGATGATGAAACGCATCATCGATGAGGTGTTCTTCGAGGCGTATGCTGGCGAAGAGCTTCGCGTTGGCGACGATGCTGCGCGTCTTGAAGTGCCTGAAGGCGAGCGCATCGCGTTTTCGACCGATAGCTTTGTGGTTACCCCGCAGTTCTTCCCGGGTGGCGATATCGGGCGCTTGGCCGTGTGCGGCACGGTGAACGATGTTGCAACGAGTGGTGCCGTTCCGCAGTTCTTGAGCTGCGGTTTCATTCTTGAAGAGGGCTATCCAATGGATAAGCTCAAGCGCATTTGTGCGAGCATGGCTGAAATGGCTAAGGAAGCGGGAGTGCGCATCGTGACGGGGGACACGAAAGTGGTCAATCGCGGGCATGGTGATGGCGTATTCATCAACACTTCAGGAATCGGTTTCATTCCTAAGGGCATCGACCTTTCAGGAGCGTACTGCAAACCAGGCGATAAGATTCTAGTAACCGGCACGCTGGGCGACCATGGCATCACGATCATGAGCTGCCGTGAAGAGCTTGGTTTCTCTGCTGATCTGCAAACGGATGCAGCTCCGCTCAATCACCTTATTCAAGAGGTGATCGCAGTCGCGCCGAACACGCGTTGTTTCCGTGACCCTACGCGGGGCGGTCTAGCTTCTACCTTAAATGAGCTGGCTGAACAGTCGCAGGTTGATTTCGTGATCGAAGAAGCTGCGATCCCTGTGAAAGACGCCGTGCGTGGAGCATGCGAGATGCTTGGCTACGATATCTTCCAGGTTGCCAACGAAGGCAAGATGGTGTGCGTGGTAGCTGCCGATGAGGCTGAAGCGGCGCTTGCGGCCATGAAGGCGAACAAATATGGCGTTGATGCGGCGATCATCGGCGAAGTGGTCGAAAAACCTGAAGGCCGCGACTCGCGTGTTTCCTTGCGAACGGGATTCGGTTCGTTGCGTATCATGGATATGCTCGTGGGTGAGCAACTCCCGCGTATTTGTTAGCGCTTTAAACCAGCAGCTGTCCGCGAAGAATCTTGCAGTGAGCCGCGTCCATACAGCGAAGCGCGTATATTCATACCCCAACATTTAGATGCATGTTTCCAGATCGCCTTCATGTAAGGCGATCTGTCATGTAACAGCTCGTTTACTATCTTGGACGATGTCTTCAGGCCACGCGCGAAAAATATAATAATAAGAGACACGAACGAGAAAGGACGAACCATGGTATGCATTGATGCATTTGGTATGCCCAGCGAAGAACTCATCGCGCGAATCGAAGCTGAAGCGGGCGTTGGAAATAGAGAGATCGTGGTCACTACCGACAGCAAAGACACCCTTGAAGATCTTGTGGCATACTCGAACAAATCGGATAGTTCGATCGATATTAACGTGGTCGAGAACGATAAAGGTTGGGAAGTGCGCTTAGAGATCGGTGGCGCAGATCAAGTCACGCTACCTCATTCGAGCGAGTCTTCTGTTCCTGAAGATGCGGTATCTTAGGGCTTCATCAACCGTTTACAGAAGAAATAGCTAAGCAGTTTGAATATGTGCCTATACGTGCTATTTTCCTACAGAGGGTTTTTCAAGCCCGTACAAGCTTAGTAGCTGAGACTGAGGAAAGAGGTACGAAATGGCACATCCAGTTATTCTAGAAGAAGAATGTATTGGCTGCGGCATTTGTGTTGACGATTGCCCCCAAGAAGTACTTGAAGTTGTCGACGGTGTTGTTACCGTTGTTAACGAAGAGTCCTGCATTGCTTGTGGCGACTGTGTTGAAAGCTGCCCGATGGGCGCTATCCCTGAGGTTATTGAAGACTAAAGTAACCTTTTGGTAAGCAACCTTTCAAGCGCGCAACAAAATGCGCAGGCGAAACGATTCGGTTCTAGTATGTCAAGCAGTTCGTTTGGCATAAAAGATCGGGTGAACGAAGCGTAGAGCGGTGTGCAGACCGAAGATCGAGCCGAGATTGTGGGAAGCCGAGATTTCAAGTGACGTATAGGTCGCTTGTGTATGAATTATGGAGACGAACGCTGGTTTGTCTCCATTTTTTTATTCCTAAAACCAGCTTGAACTGCGGTGATGCAAAGCAAGCAGAAATATTAAAGTTTGTAATGCATAAAACTTTACAATAGGGCACTTAGATTATATTATGTCAATCGCTGGAGCTTTCTTAATAAGGCTCTTTTTAACTATAAGGTAACACAAGGTTCGTTTTACGAGTCTCTATTGAAAGGATAAGAACATGCCAAAGATTATTGGAATCGACTTGGGTACGACCAACTCCGCTATGGCGGTCATGGAAGGATCGGAGCCAGAAATTTTGGTTAACGCTGAAGGCGATCGCACTACTCCTTCGGTAGTAGGTTTTGGCAAAGACGGTGAACGCACGGTCGGTAAAGCTGCAAAGAATAAGGCAGTCACTAACCCTGAGAACACCATTGCTTCCGTGAAGCGCTTCATCGGTCGTTCCTATGGCGAAACGGGCGAGGAGCAGAAGACTGTCGCCTATAACGTGAAGAATGGTAACGGCGGTCGTGCTGTCGTTGCGATCGACGAACGCGATTACATGCCGGAAGAGATCTCGGCTATGGTGCTCCAGAAGATCAAGTCCGATGCTGAAAAGCGTGTGGGCGAGCCCATCACGCAGGCAGTCATCACTGTCCCTGCATACTTCAACGATGCACAGCGTCAGGCAACGAAGGACGCAGGTAAGATTGCTGGTCTCGAGGTGCTCCGTATCATCAACGAGCCCACGGCAGCAGCACTTGCGTATGGTCTCGACAAGACCAACAAAGATGAGAAGGTTCTCGTGTTCGACCTCGGCGGCGGTACGTTCGACGTGTCAGTGCTCGAGCTGGGCGATGGCGTATTCGAAGTTTGCTCGACCGCAGGCGATAACCATCTTGGTGGCGACGACTGGGATCAGCGCATCATCGACTGGCTTGCCGACAAGTTCCAGGCCGACAACGGTATCGATCTGCGCAAGGACAAGATGGCTATGCAGCGCTTGAAGGAAGCTGCTGAAAAAGCAAAGATGGAGCTCTCTTCCACTACGCAAACCACCATCAACTTGCCCTTCATCTCCGCAGGCGAAGCTGGCCCGCTCCACTTGGACTACACGCTCACCCGTGCTGAGTTCGAGCGCATCACCAAAGATCTGCTCGACCGCTGCAAATTGCCAGTAGAGCAAGCGCTCAAAGATGCTGGCCTGAAGACGGGCGACGTGGACGAGGTCATCCTTGTTGGTGGTTCGACTCGTATGCCTGCAGTGCAGGAACTGGTCGAGAAGATCACAGGCAAGAAGCCGAACATGTCGGTCAACCCCGATGAAGTAGTTGCAATGGGTGCAGCTGTTCAGGGCGGCGTTCTGGCAGGCGATGTCGAAGGCATCCTGTTGCTCGACGTTACTCCGCTTTCCCTCGGTGTTGAGACCATGGGCGGCGTTATGACCAAGATGATCGAGCGCAACACCACCATCCCAACCCGCAAGACCGAGATCTATTCGACCGCGGCTGATAATCAGACCAGCGTTGAGATCCATGTTCTGCAGGGTGAACGCGAAATGGCAGCTGGCAACAAGACACTCGGCAAGTTCCAGCTCACCGGTATCCCGGCTGCACGCCGTGGCATGCCGCAGATCGAGGTCACGTTCGATATCGATGCGAATGGCATCGTGAACGTTTCCGCAAAGGATCTGGGTACGGGCAAGCAGCAGCAGATCACCATTTCAGGATCCACCGCACTTACCGATGATGAAGTAGATCGTATGGTGAAGGATGCAGAGATCCACGCAGAGGAAGATGCTGCGCGTAAGCAGGAGGTCGAGATCCGCAACAACTGTGATTCGCTCATCAATGCGACCGAGACCACGCTTGCTGAAATCTCTGACAAGGTCGGCGATGACATGAAGAAGCAGGCGGAAGATGCGATCGCGGCAGCTCGCAGCGCACTTGAAGGCACCGATCTTGAGGCCATCAAGAAGGAAACCGAAAACCTCCAGCAGGTTGGCTATAAGTTGGCGGAAGTCGTCTACAGCACCGAAGGTGCTCAGGCAGGTGCAGCTGCTGAGACTGCAGAGAGCACTCCAGCAGACGACACGATCGAAGCTGACTTCGAGGTAGTCGACGACGAAGAGAATAAGGACAACTAATCATGGTGAACGGAAATTCAGAGGAAGAGGTAAAAGATACCGCTGCCACTGATGCCGAGCCGGAAGCTGAAGTTGTCGGCGCTGAAATCGTCGAAGAGGCTGATTCCCCCGAAACTTCGGGGGATGAAGCTTCCGAAGAAGCATCTGCCGAAGCTGCTGTTGCGAAAGCAAAAGAAGAAGCAGCTGAATGGCAGGGCAAATACCTCAGACTTCATGCGGAATGGGATACCTACCGCCGTCGCATGAAAGAACAGCGCGAGGAAGAATCCAGGCGCGCAACGGAAAAACTCGTCGAAGACATTATTCCGGTGCTCGACGATTTCGAGCGAAGCATCGACTACGCCAACGAAAACGGCGAAGAAGGGCTGCTCGGAGGGGTAACGGCAGTGTATGCCAAGCTTAATGAAGTGCTCGTTAAAGAAGGGGTCGAAATCATCGATCCAGTGGGGCAACCCTACGAAGCACTCGAAGCGCAAGCGGTGGCAACGGTCGATAACCCCAATGTTCCCGATGAAACCGTGGAACAGGTTTACCAGAAGGGCTATCGCATGGGTAACAAGGTCATCAGACCAGCCATGGTAACGGTAGCGGTTGGTGGACCGAAACGTGAAACCGACGAAGAAGAAGACAACGAGTAATCGGAGTTAAACAGGCGGGTCACAAACGGTCCGCCTGTTTTGTATCAAAAAAAGAAAGAGAGGTGGAACGAATGGCATCCACACCTGATTACTATAAGACGCTAGGCGTTCCACGAAGCGCAACTGCTAGTGAGATCAAAAAAGCATTTCGCAAGCTTGCTCGTGAACATCATCCCGATGCCGGTGGCGACGAGGCGAAGTTCAAGGAGATCAACGAAGCCTACGAGGTGCTTTCAGACGATAAAAAACGCGAGATGTACGACCAATACGGCACCGCGAACGAAAACCAGATTCCCTTCCAAGGAGGCAATCCTTTTGGTGGGGGAAATCCTTTCGGTGGCGGCACGTACACCTACACCACAAACGGCGGAGGTAATCCCTTCGGCGGCGGTGGTGGTATCGACTGGGCCGACATCTTGGAAAGCCTGCGTAACGGCGAAGGAGCCTTCGGAACAAATTGGGATTTCGGAGGTGGCGCTCGTCAAGCGCAGCCTGAGAAGGGAGCGGACAAGAAGGTCACGCTCACGGTTTCTTTCGATGAGGCATTCAAAGGTGCTGAAAAGAAAGTACGCGTAGTGAACCCCGAAACGCAGGAGAAGGAGACCCTTACCATCAAGGTACCTGCGGGTGCTATGGAGGGTGGCCGCGTGCGCATGAAAGGCAAAGGCCATCCAGGGGCGAACGGTGGTGCAGCAGGTGATCTGCTCGTCACGATCAAGATCGCACCCGATGCGAACTTCAGTCGTAAAGGGGCAGACGTCATTACGAAACTGCCGGTGAGCATTGATGAAGCCGCGCTTGGTGCGCAGATCGTAGTGCCTACACCTTCAGGCAAGAAAGCACGCGTGCGCGTTCCAGCAGGAACACAAGACGGCGCGGTGCTCACGCTGAAAGGCCAAGGTGCACCACGCCTAGGCAAGAACGCTTCGGGAACGGGAGACTTGAAAGTTGAGATCGAGGTCAAGATTCCTACTACCCTTAACGATGAACAGAAAGCTGCGCTCGAAGCATTCAAGGCAGCAACGCCTGAAAGCGTAAGGGGGTAACCGATGAATGATCGTAATCGTCCTCTCTACATGATCGGCGTCGCTGCTGAATTAGCGGGTGTTCACCCGCAAACCTTGCGCATCTATGAGCAAAAAGGTTTGGTGAATCCCCAACGTACGCGTGGCAATACGCGCATGTATTCTCAGGCTGACATCGAACGCCTGCAGCTGATCAACGAACTCACGAGTGAAGGGATCAACCTAGCAGGGGTCATTCGCATTCTCGACTTGCAGGGGCGCCTGAATGAGCGCGACGACGAAATCGACGATTTACATAAGCGCGTGCGCCGTCTTGCCGATCGTGTGCACGAGCTAGAAACATTCGAGCACGTGAGCAGTCTCGTAGCTCAATCAACATCGCTCGAGTTGCGTCGTATTCGTTAGGGCGTTCATCTCCCTAAAACAGAAACAAACGAAAGGAAAAGCTTCATGGATTTACAGAAGATGTTAGAAAAACTGGCGCTTTCTGCCCAAGAAGCTCTGCAATCTGCCATGAGCATTGCTGGCGAGGCAAAGGCAGGGATGGTCGAACCCATTCACATGCTTGCCGCGCTGCTCTCGTCTGGCGAGCATAATATCGATGCTATCGTCAAGCGCCTTGGCGCCGATCCGAAACTTCTGCGCGATGAAGTTCAAGCAGAGATCGATCGTATGCCGAAGGTAGAAGGTGGCGGCATCATGGGTATGACCGCTCCTTCTATGGCGCTCGTCTCCCTGCTCGACAAGGCGGTGAAGATCGCAGAGAAATTGGGCGATTCGTATGCCACAAGTGAACACCTGCTCATTGCGCTCTCGGAAGAGAACGATGCAGCAGGCAAGATTTTGAACAATGCAGGAATCAATAAGAACGATATTGAACAAGCGTATGAAGAATTGCGAGGCGATACGCGCGTGACTGATCAACAATCAAAAACAGAATTCGAGGTGTTGGAGCAATATGGCAACAACCTCACCAAAGCGGCGCGCGAAGGCAAACTGGATCCAGTGATCGGCCGTAACGAAGAGATTCGTCGAACCATCCAGGTGCTGTCGCGTCGTACAAAGAACAACCCTGTGCTCATTGGTGAGCCGGGTACCGGTAAAACAGCTATCGTCGAAGGGCTGGCCCAGCGTATCGTTGCGGGTGACGTTCCTTCTTCGTTGCAGGATCGCGAACTCATCGCGCTCGACCTGCCTTCCATGCTGGCAGGCGCGAAGTATCGCGGTGAATTCGAAGATCGCCTGAAGGCGGTGCTGCGTGAAGTGAAAGAGTCCGACGGGCAGATCATTCTGTTCATCGACGAACTTCACACTATTGTGGGTGCTGGTTCATCAGGTGATTCATCCATGGATGCGGGCAATATGCTCAAGCCAGCGCTCGCACGTGGCGAACTGCATGCCATTGGTGCGACCACGCTCGATGAGTACCGTAAGTACATTGAGAAAGATGCGGCGCTTGAGCGCAGGTTCCAGCCGGTCATGGTAGGCGAACCTTCCGTGGAAGACACTATTGCTATCTTGCGCGGCTTGAAAGAGAAGTACGAGATTCATCATGGTGTGCGCGTGACCGATTCGGCCATCGTGGCGGCAGCGGAGCTTTCGAATCGCTACATTTCCGATCGCTTCCTTCCCGATAAGGCGATCGACCTTATGGATGAAGCGGCATCACGTCTGCGTATAGAGATCGATTCGATGCCTGAAGAGGTCGATCTGGCTGAGCGCAAACTCACGCAGATGCAGATCGAAGAGCAGGCGCTTATGAAGGAATCGGACGAGCCGAGCAAAGAGCGTCTTGAACAGCTGCGCAAGGATATCGCAGCAGCTCAGGAATCGCTCGACAAGCGCAAGGCTGAATGGAAGAACGAGAAGGACTCCATCGTTTCGGTCCAGAACTTGAAGGCAGAGATCGAAGCGGCGCAGCTCGAAGAAGAACGGGCAACCCGTGAAGGAGATCTGGCTCGAGCTTCCGAGCTTCGTTTTGGTCGTATTCCTGAATTGCAGGAGCGGCTGAAAGCAGCGACTGCAGCGCTCGAGGCACGCCAGGCAGATGGCACCATCCTGAAAGAGGAGGTCACCGAAGACGAGATCGCTGAGGTGGTTTCTTCATGGACGGGCATTCCTATTACGAAGATGATGCAGGGCGAGATGGAGAAGCTCATCGACCTTGAAGATCGTTTGCACGAGCGAGTGATCGGGCAGGACGAGGCCGTTTCGGCGGTAGCAGGCGCGATCCGCAGGAGCCGTGCTGGACTCGCTGACCCAGAGCAGCCTATCGGCAGCTTCTTATTCCTCGGTCCGACTGGCGTTGGTAAGACCGAGCTTGCAAAAGCGTTGGCAGAATGCCTCTTCGATGATGAAAAGGCTATGATCCGCATCGATATGTCGGAGTACATGGAGAAGTTCTCCGTGCAGCGCTTGATCGGTGCACCTCCAGGATACGTTGGTTATGACGAAGGCGGCCAGCTTACCGAAGCGGTGCGCCGCAAGCCGTACAGCGTTATTCTGCTCGACGAGGTTGAGAAGGCTCACCCCGATGTGTTCAACGTGCTCTTGCAGGTGCTCGATGATGGCCGCTTAACCGATGGTCAGGGTCGTGTGGTCAGCTTCAAGAATGCGATTATCATCATGACCTCCAATATCGGTAGCCAGCTCATTCGTGAGCGCGATAAGGAAGAGACCATGGGAGACATGGTTGAGGACATGCAGAAGATGACGCCAGAAGCTGCAGCTAAGCGTATGGCGGAATTCGCCAATCGCATGCAAGATGCTTTGCGCAACACCTTCCGTCCCGAGTTCTTGAACCGTATCGATGACATCATCACGTTCAACGAGCTGAACATCGCGAGCATCGAGCCGATCGTTGAGCTGCAACTTGCAGAAGTTTCGGCACGCTTGAAGGATCGCAAGATCGAGCTCGAGATTACGCCGGCAGCGAAGGAGCGTTTGGCTATCGATGGCTACGATCCGGTCTATGGCGCCCGCCCGCTGAAGCGCCTTATCCAGCGTCAGGTGGTCGACCGTGTTGCAACGGGCATCATCGAAGGCAAGATCTACGATGGTTCGACTGTTACGATCGATATCGACGCTGAAGGAAACTACGCTGCTCAGGTGGACAACCACGGAAAGGACAGTGATCTTCCCGATGGTGCAGCTGAGCTTCTCGAAGAGGCAAACTCGTTCTTGAACGAAGTTGAAGGCGAAGAATAGGCTTTTGCCGTTTCGACCCGATCGATCTTAGTCAGTAAAGACCAGGTTGTTATATAAGGCAGCCTGGTCTTTTATTTGCAAATAAATCATAGCGAACTCATAGCTATATGCGGTATCATTGTGCACACGCGGAAAGGGAAGCATAATGCGACAGCCACATATTGCACCACCAGGGGCCGATACCTTTCTTATTTCCATCGATTCGTACGAGGATGGGAAGATGGCGGGCACCCTCGACAGCGTTATCATGTCAGCTCCAGTAAGCTTTTCAAGCTTGCCAAGCCTCATCATGCTCATAGACAATATCCTCGATCAGCAGACCGAGTCGCTGCAATCGATCCTTTCCCCTATAGATCCTGCTTTTGAGCCTTCTTTTGAACTTGAGGTTCTCTTCCGTCAGCACCATACTTGGCAGGGTCGCATCAAATGGGACGCAGGTCAGAAACAAGCTACGTTCAAGAGCGTTCTAGAACTTCTGTTCATCATCGAGATGGCCTTCGGAGAGTAAAGAAGGCAGACTATCATGGGAACAACAGATGTTTACATTGACGAGGGCCTTTGCACAGGATGCGGGGTCTGCGTGCATGATTGCATCCAACGCAATCTTGTTCTCGAAAATGGCAAAGCGCACTCGCTTACGGAATGCATGAAATGCGGCCATTGTGTCGCAATCTGCCCTGAAGGAGCACCGAGCATTCCTGCCTATGCCGATTCGCCGATCGATTTCGATCCTTCTATCTTCGACCTTCCTACTGAGAATCTTTTGAACAGCATCAAATTTCGTCGCAGCATCCGTGCATTCAAAGATGAGCCGATCTTGATGGAGCATTTGCATCTACTTATGGAAGCTGGCGGACATACGCCCACGGCGAAGAATGTACAAATGTGTCGTTTTGATTTTCTCCAGGATAGCTTGCCTGAATTCAAAGAGCTTATCTGGTCATATCTTTCTGAGGTGTATGAAGCCGATCGCATCATGCCCATTCCTGCAGAAACGCTGGGTCGCTTTATAGAGAACAGGCACGCCGATTCAAAGGACGATTATCTGTTTCGTAATGCTCCTGCGGTTCTTTTTATCGAATCGCCCGATCCGCTTGATGCGGGGCTAGCAGCAGGAGCGATCGAAATGGTGGCGCATACGCTTGGTATCGGTGTGCTCTATAACGGGTATTTGCGTCGTGTAGTGGATTCGTGTCCCGCCGCCCGCGCTTATTTCGACATGAGCGACGAGCGCGGTCTGAACGTCTGTATGCTTCTTGGCTACCAGCAAAAACGCTACTATCGCACTGCACCTCGTCGTTTCCCCAGCGTCGTTCTCCGTTGATGACAAACTACCCGGTCGGTCGTCACCTATAGCAAGCAGCGCGCCCAAGGGGCAGACGCTTATAGTGCCCGACCTCCGGCGAAGGCATGGCCCTACAGCTGCTCGCTTACTGTTAACGTTGCAGATACCAACCGCGGCTGCGCAAGCGGTCCATACCTTCCCCTCCGGCCAGACCCTATAAGCTAACAGGTTAAGGCTCGATCAGCAGAGAGGGTGAGGCAACGAGGTGACTCTTTTCCGACTAAATTCATAATTAATAAAACCCGAGAAAAGCAGCAACGCATGAGCGAATCAGTTTATCTGATTCGCGAACAGGGAAGCGGGGAACCTCGTGGCTTGCCCTCTCCACTGATCGAGCCACATGCCCTTTCCGTTGGTCGAGCAGAGGGCAGTCTTTGCTGATAGCAAAAGTGTGGAAGCGTTACACTCATAGTGAAGCGAAAAGAAAGGTTTTCATCATGGCTGATAGAATGATCGATCCTACCAACAATGATCCGCAGGGCGAAATCACCGATGAGCTGAAAGCGGTTGTGCAAGCTGTTTTGAACGAAGCTGTTTCCAAGATGGAAGCAGGTGAAGAGATCATTCCTTTCACGGGTTTGGCGGTCAAAGAAAACCTGTTCATCGAAACGCATCCGGGCGACGATGCAGAAACCTGCTTTACGCTTGCGCGTCGTGAAGTAGAAGGCGCACGTGGTGCTACGGCCTATGCATTCTGCTACGACGGATATCTCGATACGGATGATGGCATGAAGGACTGCATTATCGCTGAAGGTGGTTTGCCAGGTGCTTCGGAGGCATACGCATTCGGCTATCTCTACGATGAGGACGGCATCAAGAAGGATATCGTTTACATTGGTCCAGCACCCAACTTCATGGAAGGTTTGAAACTCGAGCTCGATATGGAAGGTACGCTCGATCCGCGCGATGCTCTTAAAGATGCGTGGGACGAAGAAGATTCCAAAGCAGTTGAGCTTGCTGAAGAGGATTTCACTACATCAGACGCAACTGCTGAACAATAGGCATAAAGCGATCTTATACATAAAAAAAGCCGCTTCAACGAGCGGCTTTTTGTTTTTATGAAGACATACTTACTTCTTATAGAGCTCGACCCTATTCTTCATTTCCTGTTTCAGGTCTTTGCCAGCTTCGTGTTTGAGCACCACGTTGACTTGCTTGCCAGTCTTTTCTTCAATAATGGCAACGAATGCATCAAGGTGCTTTGACTTGAGTTTGTCGTCGTCTTCGGTCTTCACACACAGATCGATAGAAGACGCTTCGACTTCTTTTGCATCAGCAGCAGAACCGTAGAGCCAAACCTTTTCGATCGATGCGATGTCTTTTGCGGCTTTG
The DNA here is from genome assembly GCA_900542525.1 of uncultured Eggerthella sp. GTDB lineage: Bacteria > Actinomycetota > Coriobacteriia > Coriobacteriales > Eggerthellaceae > Anaerotardibacter. The sequence goes on along the minus strand of UQNZ01000002.1, from coordinate 168,521 downwards.
GAAACAGCTTTTTCGAGCTTCTTAAGAGAAAGTGCTTCGCCGCCTTCAGTTGCGTCAGAAGTGGTGAAATCGCTTTCGTCTTCGATGGGATCGATGGTGTCGATCTCTTCGGTGGGCTCTTCTTCAGAAATGGCATCAGAGGTGGTGAAATCGCTTGCTTCTTCAAGCTCATCAACAGGCTTGATCTCCGTGAAGTCCTCTTCTTCGCCAATCGCATAGAGCGAGTAAGCAGCCGAGGAAGACTCTTCGCTCGAAGTAGCATCTGAGGTGGAGTAATCCTCTTCAGCAAGCGCCTCAGCTTCCTCCGCAAGATCAGGTTCAGGCTCGCTTTCGAGAGAAACAGCAATCCCTTCGTCTTCGTCTTCTTCGACTTCTTGCGTCTCTTCTAGTTCTTCGACTTCGTCAGAGGTGGTGAATTCGTTTGCGACAACTTCCGTTTGAGCCGGTTCCTCAGGAATCTCTACTGCAGGAACGGTGTAGGGATGAGGTGTAGTTGCGGCACCAGGCTGAGTTTGCAGGAGCGCTTTGATGACCGTGAGATCATCCTGGATGCTCTGGAGCAGCATCTCATCTTTGCTTGGCTCGTTTGCCTGAGCATCGGAGATTTCGAGACCAGTCTGCAGATAGTAGACGAAAGCCTCGGTACGTGAAATGTGTTCCTTTTCAGCGTGGGCATCAATGCTTTCCAGAATGGAGGTGGGAAGCCTGAGCGAAACATGAGTTTTGGCAGAGCTTGTAGTGTTGGTTGCCATGATCTCCCTTAACCATCTCGAAGAAGTTTCTAATGTAAATATTGTTTCATTATAAAGCCCTTATGTGCATTCCTACGCGAAAACTAGGGACATTGCAGCGGAAATTCTGCTGTGAGGGCAGGGGTGCGAAAGATAGGTAACCCCAATATGCGCCTCATTGTGAAGGGCGCTAGGAGATGAATCGGTGCAGCCGTGAAAAATATCAGAAAAACGTGAGTTCGGAGTTCAAAAAAGTTTCAGAAAAACGTGAGTTGTGCTGAGTAAGATGATCATGTACTGAAAACTTGCTCAAAGCGGCATGAAAAGGTTGTCAGTTTGTGCGGAATCGGAGGGTAAGCGGATGGTCTGTTTGCGAGCGGAAGCGCTATTTGCTACGATTGTTCAGCTAATCCTGTTTCGGGCTTGCCTTCATGACCCGAAACCGTAAGTCCAGAGGAGGTGACCATATGAAGGCTTATGAATTGTTGTTTTTTGTAGCTCCGTCAATCGACGAAGAAACCCGTTTAGCTGTTATGAAGCGTATCGATACTGCTATTACCGCAGATAACGGTACGGTCGATAATGTCGACAACTGGGGTAAGCGCAAACTTGCTTACGAAGTAAACGGCTTGACCGATGGTGATTACACCCTCATTGATTTCCACGCAAATCCTGAAAGCATCGCAGAGTTGGATCGTGTTTTGCGCATTACCGACGCTGTTGAGCGCTTCATGATCGTTAAGCGCACCGATCGCGATTAATCCGAGCGGTATAGTTGGATTTTGCCACGTGCTAAAACCAGCTGAAAACTGAAGGGCGGATAGTTCAGCCCTTCACAAGAAGGAAATCAGAGGCAAATGGGGTATTTGCCCGTAGAAAGAGGTATCACATGAGCATCAATAGAGTGATCATCACCGGCAATCTTACGCGCGATCCAGAATTGCGCTCAACCGCAAGCGGCATGCCGGTCCTCGGTTTTGGCGTTGCAGTCAACGACCGCCGTCGCAATCAGCAGACGGGTGAATGGGAAGACTATCCCAACTTTATTGATTGCACCATGTTCGGAGCCCGTGCAGAAAGCGTTTCCCGCTTCCTTTCTAAAGGAAGCAAGGTTGCTATCGAAGGTAAGCTTCGCTGGAGCCAATGGGAGCGCGATGGCCAGAAGCGCTCGAAGATCGAGGTCATCGTCGATGAGATCGAATTCCTTTCGCGCAACGATGGTGCACGCGGCGGCGCACCGATGCAGCAGAGTGCACCTCAACCGCAGGCTATGCCTGTACAGCAAGCACCTGCTCCGGTAGCAACGCCCGTGGTGGATGCTTCTGTCTACGATGAAGATATCCCGTTCTAATCACGAACGAAAGAGGTTAAGAATGCCTGAATACAATAAGCAGCCTCGTCGTAAGTTCTGCCAGTTCTGCAAGGATAAGGCAGAATACATCGACTATAAAGACACCCAGATGCTGCGCAAATACGTAACCGACCGTGGGAAGATCAAGCCCCGCCGTGTAACTGGTGCTTGCACCCAGCATCAGCGCGATATTGCGAACGCTGTTAAGCGCGCCCGCGAAATGGCCCTCATGCCATACGCCGTGCCTGCGATCAGCGGCCGCAACAATCGTCGCGATCGATAAGGGGAGGTTTACATGAAAGTCATCCTTTTATCTGAACTCAAGGGCAAGGGCGGCGAAGGCGATATCGTCGAAGTTGCCGACGGGTATGCCAACAACTACCTGTTCCCGCAGAAGATCGCTGTTGCTGCTACGAAGGGTAACCTCAAGCAGCTCGAGCAGCGCAAGCACAACATCGCTAAGCGTGAAGCAGCGCGTATCGAAGAAGCCCAGGCGCTCAAGACTGCTCTCGACGAGCTCTCCGTTAAGGTTGAAGCACGCGTGGGCGAAGAAGGCGTGCTCTTCGGGTCCATCACTGCAGCTATGATCGCTGATGCGCTCAAGGAAGCAGAGGATATCGAGATCGATCGCAAGCGCATCGACCTCAAGAACCCGATCAAGACCGCTGGTAAGCATGAGGTCGTTGTTTCGATCTACCGCGACATCAAGTCGAACCTCACGGTTGTGGTCGGCAACGAAGAAACCTTCACGGCATCCGAAAGCGCTGCTGAGGCGCAGGAAACCGCTGAAGAGGATTTCTCCACTTCAGACGCAGTTGCTGAAGAGCCTACCGCAGACGCTGTCGTAGTGGCTGAGGTTGAAGCAGAATAATGCTGTTTTTTCACGCCGCTTAGCTATTAGCCTTGCGGGTGTGATAAATTAGACTTCCCGATACCGCATCAATGGTGTCGGGAAGTTTTTGTTGTTAGCACATCTTTTCAGGCGTAATGCCTTACAGAATAGGATAAGGGAGCGAATGCCAGCACCCACGACAAACGATCAACTTGCGCAACCGTCTTTAGGTTCGAAGGGCAAAGCACTGCCGCAGAATATCGAGGCAGAGAAGACCGTTTTATCCGCGTGCTTGCTTTCTACGGGGGTGTTCGAAGAGGTTTCCCTTAAATTACGTCCTGAAGATTTCTATCGTCCTGCTCATCGCATCATCTTCGAGACGATGCGTGATATGAATGCGCGTTCGATCCCGATCGATGTCATTTCCGTGGCGGATAGTCTCAAGGCAGCTTCTCAGCTTGAAGCGGTGGGCGGTCAGCCATATCTGCTCGATCTGGCAAACAATACGTTCGCGCTCACCAGTTGGCAGCATCATGCCGATATCGTGAGCCGTGACGCGATGCGTCGACAGCTACTCTTGGCATCAGCCAACATCTCTTCGCTCGCTTATGATTCTCCTGCTGATCCTAAAGAACTTATCTCGCAGGCTGAAGCTACTCTTTTTGGGGTGACCGAAAAAGCGGTCAATTCTTCGTTCAAAGACATCAAGACGCTCATCATCGAGGCGAACGATCAGATCGCTGAGATGGCAAATCGTGGCGAGGTCCTGCAAGGGGTACCTACCGGTTTCAAGGATGTCGATCAGTTGTTCAACGGGCTTCGCGGTGGGCAGTTGATCATTTTGGCTGCGCGTCCTGGTGTGGGTAAGTCGTCGTTTGCGATGAATCTTGCGGTCAACGCTGCAAAACAGAAGTCGACCGTTGCGTTCTTTAGCTTAGAGATGTCGTCGGTCGAGATCACGAAGCGCCTTCTTTCGGCTGAATCAGGTGTCAACCTGTCTGTCTTGAATAATGGGCGAATCGATGATAATGCTTGGGCTCCGCTTTTCGATGCGTCTGAACGCTTGAGCAATATCGACCTTTATGTGGACGATTCGCCAGGGCTTTCACTGGTCGAGCTGCGCACGAAGGCGCGCCGCATGATGCGAAACGTCGAGAAGGGCCTCATCGTGGTCGACTATTTGCAGCTCATGACGCCCGTCATCCCTCATCCGAATAACCGCACCATGGAAGTTGCTGAGATATCGCGTGGCCTTAAGATGCTCGCTAAAGAACTCGATGTGCCCATCATGGCACTCGCACAGCTTTCGCGCGCGGTCGAATCTCGTACTGACAAGCGCCCCATGCTTTCTGACCTGCGTGAATCAGGCTCGATCGAACAGGATGCTGACATCGTCATGTTCATCGATCGGTCTACCAGCGAAGCTGAGGCAGAGTCTGACAAGCGTCCTGATTGGGGCGTGGCAGAATTGATCGTCGCAAAGCACCGCAGTGGCCCTACGCGTGACTTGAAGCTCACTTGGCTTGCCGAGCGCACTAAGTTCGCAGACTACTTCGACGATTCAAGTTACTAACGCTTGCGCACAAACGCATCCCTATCCGCTACACTCGAACCATGGCGCGATCAGTAACCTTCATACATGCAGCAGACCTTCATCTCGGAGCCCCTTTCAGGGGGTTGCGTGCGGTTTCGCCCGTGTGGGCTGATCGTTTGGTCAAATCCATTCCTGATGCCTATCGCAAACTTATCGACGAAACGATTCGTGAGCAGGCTGATTTCTTGATCATCGCAGGCGATGCGTTCGATACTTCGCACCCTTCTTACGCCGATTTTTGTCTCTTTCGCGATGGGCTCGAACGTCTTCGCGATGCGAACATCCCTGTCTATTTCTGCACAGGCAACCACGACCCTTATGCACGCTGGGCGGGCGAATATGGTGATCTTCCCGAAAACGTCCATCTCTTCGATCCTCATGAGGCGAACTATTTCGTCTACGAAAAGGAGGCTGGGCCGCTTGTCGTACTGGGCGGACGAAGCTACTATACGCAGGCATGGCCGCAAGATGACAACATCGCGGAAGGCATTTCACGCACGAAAGCAAAGGAGATCGCTGCCGATGCACCATTTCATGTGGGTGTGATCCATTCTGGTCTCGACATCGATCCGACGCGCAGTCCGGTGAAACCGAAAGACCTGCTCGCGCGCAAGATGAATTATTGGGCGCTCGGGCATATTCATCATCCGCAGCTCATCCCTGAAGATGATCCAGACATTGCATTTTCGGGTTGTATCCAGGGGCGCGATATTCACGAAACCGGCCCGCATGGCGTGCTCAAGGTGACGCTACGCGAGAATCTTCCCACGGAAGTTGCGTTTCTTCCTACAGCGCAGATCGTGTGGGAGCGTATCGAAGTGGATGTTTCTGCCTGCGCGACGATCGCCGACATCCAAGAAGCGATTACCACACAGCAGTTCGAGCGCAACGCGCGTTCACAATGTCAGAATATGCTCTGCCGCATCACGCTCACGGGTACAACCTCGCTTCATAGCACGCTCACTCCGCATGTGCTCGCCGATCTCCGTTCGGTCATCAACGACCGTTATCCGTTCTTCTTCATCGATGATGTTGTGAATGAAACACGCGCGAAGATCGATAAGGATGCGATCGAAAAAGAGGGGTTGTTCCCAGCGGTCTATCTTTCGACCATGCGCGCGCAAAAGAAAGACAAAGTTGACGGCCTATCGTATCTTGAGCAGCAATTCTCAGCACTTGACCTGCCTGTTCCTAAACTTCAGAGGCGGTTTGACGAAGCATGCAAGGAAGCGGAATCGCTCGTGTTCGATCTGTTGAGTGAGAGCAGCAATGACTAAGAGCGACGCACAGAACAAGAAGAAGGTCGAGAAGAATCAGCCTCTTGCGCCAACGTATCTGTCGAGCATCTATCTCGAATACGTGAAGCTGACGAATTTCGGCAAGTTTGCCAACATGATCGTCGGTCCATTCAAGCCTGGCCTCAATGTGGTGTATGGCGCGAACGAAGCGGGCAAGACCACTATCAGCGAACTTATCAAGAATGTCATGTTCGGTTGGCGGGCTTCGCGTCGTGGTTCGAACAGTTACAAGCCAGAGAATTCAGAGCGCATCGGTAGCCTGTTCTTCAAGGACGACCGCACGGGCGATGTTGAAGAGATCAAGCGAACGAAGAACAGCGAAGGCGTGGTCGATCGGCTCCATGTGCTCGATGACATCGACAAGGAAACGTACGAGACCATGTTCGCGCTCAATAGCGATGAGCTGCTCAAACTCGATCGTCATAACGAAGTTACCGCGCGCTTGCTCACGGCTGGTTCTGGTACGGCATCGTCCCCTGCCATCGTGCTTGCTAAGATTCAGGAAAAGATACGCGCGCTCATGTCGCGTTCTGCGCAAACTCCTGATTCGATCGCTCTCTTGCGGGAAGAGCAGGAGCGCGAGAAAACGCTCGTTCAGGAGCTGCTCGACGAAACCGACAGCTTCTACGAAGAAGAGCGCAAGCTTGAATCGCTGCTCGCGCGCAAAGAAGCACTCACCGAAGCGCAAACTAGCCTCAATACTGAGATCGAAGAACTCAAGAGCAACTACGCACGTCTTGAAGGGATCGACGCATCGATCGAGCAGAATACCGCATTGCTTGAAGAGACCCGTGCTTCGGAGCAGCAGATGCGCCTTCCTGACTCAGCCGAAGTCGATGAGAATGTGCGTACGCTCAGCAAATTATCATCTGCCGAAGAATATGAGGTCAAAACCCTTCTCGACGACCTCGATGAAGAACGCCTCAAATACGAGCATGCGCTCGATAGTGCGAAACGTGAAGTAGCGAAGTCGACAACGGCTTTTGAGACGTTCATCAACGACCACGATTTCCAGACCGAGCAAGATCGCGCAAAGAAACAGCGTCGCATTCGCTTGATCATCGCGTTTGTGATTCTCGTGTGTATGGGTGTGGTGGGTATTTGGCTTTTCCGCCAAGGGCGTGCGGTGGGCTCGCTCACGTATTCAGCATTTGGCGTGATCACGTGCCTCTGTGGGCTCCTTGTTGCAGCAGGTGGCATTGTTGCCAACATGCATCCTTCCAAAACCGAAGAAGCGTTTGAAGAACGAAGACGCGATTACGAATGGGTCAAGTATCAAGACGAGCAGCACCTTGAACTCTGCGAGCGCGATCTTGTCAACCATAAGAATCGTGCGAAATGGTTTCTTGATCAGCGCGGATTCAGCGCCGCCGAAGGTTCGATACGTCAAGCGCGTCATTTGCTCGATCTTGCACATGATATGCGTACGAACGAAGAAACTACCAAGCAGAACCTCCAGGCGCTCTCCTTGCAGCGTGCGTCGCTCGAATCGCTTCTCAGCACGCTTGCGGAGCAGCGCCGCGATCTTTGTCTTTCAATGGGGCTCGATCCCGAGGCACAACTGACTGATCTTGAAGCGATCATTGAACGCAAGAACACTGAGCGCGCTAAAACGAGTGAGCTTATCCAAGATACGAACCTCCAGTTCGGTCAGATTTCAAGTGAGCTTTCGCATGCACGTCATGCCACCACCTTCGATGAGGCGAAACAACGCAAGGCGATCGTGGATGCGCGCCTGAAAGAACGCTATCACGAACTTGCCGTGCTGTTGCTCGCGCAGCGCAGCCTAGAAGTCTCGATCGCTGAGTGGGAGCGCAAAAGCCAGCCCGAAGTCTACAAGCAGGCTTCACGCCTCTTCGCGCAGATGACGAAGGGTGCTTGGCAGAAAGTGCGTATGAACGCCGAAGGTGAGATCGAAGCTCTCGACAGCGTGAAGACCGCTTGTCCTCCCCAGCTGCTTTCGCTCGGCACGCGCCAACAGCTTTATCTTGCGTTGCGCGTTGCCCTTCTCATCACTGCCGAAAATGTGGGCCGCTCGCTGCCTATCCTCTGTGATGACATCCTGGTGAATTTCGACGATGAGCGTCGCCGTGAAGCCATCAAGGTGATCGTTGAGCTTTCACGCTATCGACAGGTTATTCTTTTCACCTGTCACCCGAGTGTCGCTGCCCTGGTGCGCGAGTGCGATTGCTCCTGTAATTTCTTCGAACTGTGATATATTTTTCAGGTAGATTGAACTGTCGAAAGGAATACCTATGCCGAGCACTGTTCTTCTAGGCGCCCAGTGGGGCGATGAAGGCAAAGGCAAGATCACCGACTTGATCGCAAAGGACTACGACTACGTTGTGCGCTATCAGGGAGGGAACAACGCAGGGCATACGGTTATCACGGGCAATACGAAGCTTGCCCTTCACCTCATCCCTTCTGGAGTTATGTATGACGATGTTACGCCAGTCATCGGTAATGGCTGCGTGATCGATCCGAACGTGCTCATTGAAGAGATGAGTACCATCAACGAAGCGGGCTTCTCAACCGATCGCATGCTTGTTTCTTGCGATGCTCACGTTATCATGCCTTATCACATCGATCTTGATGGTGCGAGCGAAGCGAAGCGTGGCACCAAGCTCATCGGTACGACGAAACGGGGCATCGGTCCTGCTTATGAAGACAAAGTCGCCCGTCGTGGCATTCGCATCCAGGACATGATGGACGAAGCGGTCTTCCGTGAGAAGGTTGCCTCCGTGCTCGAGCTGAAGAATCAGATCCTCTCGAAGATCTATGATCTTCCCACCTACACGGTCGACCAGATCTGCGAAGCGTACCTGCCTCTGGCAGAGCGCATTCGTCCGCATATGGCAGAAACTACGCACCTGCTCAACACCGCGCTCGCCGATGGCAAGTCAGTTCTCTTCGAAGGTGCGCAAGGCACCATGCTCGACATCGACCACGGCACCTATCCCTTCGTCACCTCGTCTTCCTGCTGTGCAGGTGGCGCACCGATCGGTACGGGTGTTGGCCCGAAGGCGATCGACCGCGTGCTCGGCATCGCGAAGGCCTACATTACGCGTGTTGGTTCTGGCCCGTTCCCGACCGAACTTACCGATGAAGTGGGAGAGCGTCTCTGTGAAGTGGGTGGAGAATATGGCGTTACCACGGGTCGTAAGCGCCGTTGTGGTTGGTACGATGCGGTCGTTGGACGCTATGCCGCGCAGGTCAATTCGCTCACAGATGTTGCGCTTACTAAGCTCGACGTGCTCTCTTGCGTGCCGCGCATCAAAGTGTGTGTGGCTTACGAGATCGAGGGCAAGCGCTACGACTACTTCCCCATGGATCAAGAACTCATCTGTTCTCCCAGCTTGAAGCCTATCTACGAAGAGCTTCCTGGTTGGGAGGGCATCGATATTTCCGATTGTAAACGTTTCGAGGATTTGCCGCAGAATGCGCAGGCCTACGTTCAGTATCTCGAAGACATTACTGGTGTTCCCGCTTCGATCATCGCGGTCGGCCCCGATCGTGATCAGACGATTTTCAACGGCTGGGAAGCCCGCTAATCATTACACAAAGTAGCCAACCGCGATCATCCAGCGCGTGAAAGGTATCTCATGAATATTCTAGTTTTAGGCAGTGGCGGCAGAGAGCATGCGATCACCTGGGCGCTGGCAAAAAGCCCTCGCTGTAGCGAGATCTATATCGCGCCAGGTAATGGTGGCACCGCTGAACTGGGTACCAATATCAAATCGCTCAACATCGAAGATGGTAACGCGGTACTCGATTTCGTGCGTCAAAACGATGTTGAACTGGTGGTCATCGGTCCTGAAGCGCCGCTCGTGAAAGGCGTTGCCGATGTGCTGCGCGAAGCAGGCATCGCGGTATTTGGTCCCGATGCGCAAGGCGCGCAACTCGAAGGTTCGAAGACCTACAGCAAAGAATTCATGGAAGCGAACGGTATCCCGACCGCACGCTATAAGAGCTTCACCAATAAAGATGAAGCGCTTGCTTACTGCGATGAACTGGGCGCGCCGCTCGTGGTGAAGGCCGATGGCCTTGCGGCGGGCAAAGGCGTTATCGTTGCGGAAACTCTCGATGCAGCACGTGCAGGCGTTGAAGCGTGTTTCTCCGGCGAATTTGGCTCTGCAGGCAACACCGTAGTGGTTGAAGAGATGCTCACCGGTCCGGAATGTTCGCTGCTTGCCTTTGTTACGAATGGCAAAGCATTTTGCATGGCTCCAGCGCAAGATCACAAACGCGCCTACGATGGTGATCTTGGACCCAACACGGGCGGCATGGGCGTATATTCTCCCGTGCCTATCGTCACCGATGAAGAGATGGCCGAGATGGTGCGCATCATGGAAGTGGCCGCTGCAGCAACAGCGAAAGAGCCGTTCGAGCACGACTATCGCGGTGTGCTTTATGGCGGTTTCATGCTCACGCCCGAAGGACCGAAGGTGCTTGAGTTCAACGCACGCTTCGGCGACCCAGAAACGCAGGTTGTTTTGCCGCGCCTTAAGAGCGATCTAGTGGATATCATGATGGCGGTGGCTGAAGGTCGCGATGGCGACATCGATCTGGACTGGAGCGACAGCTGGGCGCTCAGTGTTGTGCTCGCCTCGGAGGGATACCCCGGCTCGTATGAGAAGGGCAAGGTCATTCTTGGGGTCGAAGATGCTGAGGATCTGAACAAGGTACTTGTTTTTCATGCTGGCACGGCGCTGAATGTTGATGGCGAGCTCATCACTTCAGGTGGTCGCGTACTGAACGTAGTCGGCCTTGGTTCAACATTCGAATCGGCGCGTCATCGCGCCTATGAAGCGATCAAGCGCATCAACTTCGAAGGGGTGCAGTTCAGGAGCGATATTGGTAAGAAAGCCCTCGAAGGTCGCAGCGCTTGGGATTAGTTTTTCGTCCAAAAGAAACGAATCAATGCTCTGGCCTACGGTCAGAGCATTTTATTATGGTATAAAAGCGCAGTGTCGATCAGACAAGGAGATCAGGTGAGCGCTACGAAGCATTGGGCAGATCGGGCAGGCGAAAAGAAGCGTTTTCGTCGCGATACGAAAACGCTCTATGCCATGGCGCAGATCTATTGTGCCGCCCACCATAAGGATGATGATCGGGCAAGGGATGAACAGGGGATTTGTCCTGATTGTGCGCAAGCGATCGCATACAGCATCGAACGTACGCGTGTCTGCCCGCGAGAGCATAAAGGCAACTGCGAAGACTGTACGATCCATTGCTACAAACCTGAACAGCGCGCCCATATTCGCAAGATAATGGCTTATGCAGGACCGCGCATGCTCACGCGCCACCCCATCCTGACCTTTTTCTATCTCAAAAAGAAGGTCCAAAACAAGAAATCAAAGAACAACTAAGCTAACCAGAGAATCAGTGATCCCTATGATTTGCAGGCGATGATGCACTTGCTCCTTTCCGTTTCGATGCGCCAAACGTTTGTCCGGTAAAGCTCGTTTCGTATGTTCGGCAACCTGATGGTGTGATAGATGAGGTAGTGATTCCTAGAACATATAGGTAAAACAATATAAAAAAACGAAAATCAATATGGTATAACCTATATATCGAAGGAAAGTTGGCTTGAAGCTTGCACACCGTTCTCAAGCTAATCGAACATATAGGAGAACCTACGATGACGTTGCTCTACACCAAGGAACAAAAAGCACTCATCAATCTTGTTCGCGATATTGCCGAGCAAGAATTGAAGCCTTATGTAGCTGAAGCTGATCGAACAGGAGAATGCCCTGCTGAATTATACGAATTCGGGTTCGATCTTGGCCTTCATCTGACAGAAGTGCCCAAAGAATATGGCGGCACGGGACTTGATTATGAAACAACGGCAATGATCTTCGAAGAGTTGGCAAAAGTGGATGCCGGTTATGCGATCACGTTCGTTACTACGTTCGTTGCGTTGCGCAATGTTATTTTGGCTGGCACGCCCGAGCAAGCTCAATACTTCGCCGATGTGGTCCAGCAGCGTCAGTTCGCCGCCTTCGCGCTCACCGAGCCCAATGCTGGTTCGGATGTTGCGAGCCTTCGTTCAACTGCTGTCGAAACTGAAGAAGGATATCTACTCAACGCTTCAAAAACCTTCATCACCAATGGTGGCCTTGCTCAGATCTATATCGTCTTCTGCAAAACCGACCCCGAAGCAGGTGCCCATGGCATTACGGCGTTCATCGTTGATCGCGATATGCCAGGGGTGAAGGTTGGTGCCGAAGAAGACAAGATGGGCCTGCGTCTTTCAAACACCACTGAACTGATCTTAGATAACGCTGTCGTTCCCAAGGACCGTGTGTTGGGCAACGTGGGCGAAGGCATGAAACTTGCGCTCAATGCACTCAATCTATCGCGCGCGTTCGTTTGCACCATGGGTGTCGGCATCATGCAGCGGGCGCTTGATGAGGCGCTCGCTTATGCCAAAGAACGAAAGCAATTCGACAGTCCGCTGGCTAGCTTCCAATTGGTGCAGGGACTGTTGGCAGATATGGCCATAAAGACCGAAGCTTCACGCTGTCTCGTGAACAATACGATGCGCCTGATGGACTCAGGAAATTTGGTACAAGCAGAAGGCGCGATCTGCAAGACGTTCGTTTCAGATTCCATGCAGGAGGTTGTTTCGAACGCTATTCAGGTTTTGGGTGGTTATGGGTATAGCCGAGAATATCCGGTCGAAAAGCTCATGCGCGATGCGAAAGTGTTCCAGATATTCGAAGGAGCGAACCAGATCCAACGCATCACCATTGCAAAACAGCTTGTGTCGTCATAGTCGCAAATTACCGAGCAAAGAAGGAACCATGAGAATCGCAGTTTGTTTGAAACAGGTGCCCGATACGACCGAGATCAAGATCGATCCAGTGAAGAATACGCTCATTCGAAAAGGGGTGCCGAGCATCATGAACCCTTACGATCGTCATGCGCTCGAGATGGCACTTCAGCTCAAGGATGAAATCGGTGCGGAAGTGATCGCGCTCACGATGGGTCCCAGCCAGGCGAGTGCGATCCTTGAAGAAGCGTATGCGATGGGTGCAGACGAAGGGTACCTGATCACCGATAGGAAGTTCGGCGGATCGGACACCTTCGCCACGAGCTACATTCTTCGTGCAGCTATCAATCATCTTGGTTCTTTCGATCTTGTGCTTGGTGGTAAACAGGCGATTGATGGCGACACGGGGCAAACCATCTCGTCGCTCGCCCAGCATCTCAACTGTGCTTGCATCAACCAAGTGCTCGATCTGTATCTCGAGACCGCTCAAGCAGATGAAAGTGAACGTATGTCCATGTGCGTTTCGTGTGAAAGCTGGCGTGCGACCATCAAGCGTAAGACCGATGAAGGCGTTGAGGTACTCGAGGCACAGTTGCCTTTGGTGTGCACGGTTATGAAAGAGAGTAACAAACCGCGTTATGCCAGCATCCAAAGTACGCTCGATGCGCTTGCTCATGAAGCAAAAGAGATCAACTTCGAAGATCTTAAGGGCAGCCTTGATGAGTTGAAGATCGGTCTCAAAGGTTCACCTACGCGCGTGCAGAAATCTTTCGTTCCTGAGCGCTGTTCGGAGGGAATCTTTCTGAAGGGCAGCGCGCAGGAAAAGGCGCATGAGCTGATCGAAGAGCTCGTTGAAGCAAAACTGCTCGTGTAACGATTCGAGGGAACATTCAAAATGCAAAGGGAATCAGAGATGGAAAAGAACAATCATCGCGATATCTGGGTCTTCTTGGAGGAATTCGAGGGAAAGCCGAAGCAAGTGGGAGCAGAGCTTTTAGGGCAGGCGCGCCGACTCGCCGATGAGATCGATCAGGAAGTGGCCGCAGTCATCATCGCGCACGATGCAGACGAAGCACTCGAGATGGCGCGAACGTATGGCGCTGGTAAGGCATACGTGATCGAAGGGGAGAGCTATCGTCATTTCACCGCAGACCCGTATGCCGAGGCATTCTCTTATCTGTGCAAGAAATACCTGCCAGAGATCATCCTCGTAGGCGCAACAGCGAACGGTCGCGAGCTCGCATCGCATGTGGCAGTGAAGCTCGAAGCAGGATTAACCGCAGATTGTACGGCCCTCTACATCGATCCTGAAACAGCCATCATGCAATGGGAGCGCCCTGCATTCGGCGGCAATCTTTATGCGCGCATCAGTGCGAACACCCATCCGCAAATGGGGACAGTGCGTCCTGGTGCTATGCCGCTGCCCGAGCCAGCTCTCAGCAAGAGCATGGAGGTGATCAGAGAAAATCTTGTTCCCCAACAGGTGCGCGTCCGAGTGAAGGACTTCATCAAAGATGCGAATGATAACGGCATATCCTTGCAAGATGCAGAGGTTATCGTCTCGGGTGGACGCGGCATGAAAGGTCCTGAGAACTTCGCGATGCTCGAAGAGTTGGCAGCGTTGCTGGGGGGAACCGTGGGTTGTTCGCGTTCAGTTGTTGAAGAGGGATGGCTGCCTGCGAGCAAACAGGTTGGCCAGACAGGCTCGTCGGTTTCGCCACGGATCTACTTCGCTTGCGGAATATCAGGTGCGGTGCAACATGTGGCAGGCATGGATCATTCGGATGCGATCGTTGCGATCAATCAAGATCCCCATGCGCCCATATTCGACGTGGCCGATTATTGCATCGTGGGAGATGTGTTTGAAGTAGTGCCAGCATTGATAGAAGAGCTCTCGAAAAAATAAACTTACGCTTTAATGCGTTCACCGTATAAGTCCTGCAGGTTGCTTGACCGAAAAAATGTTAGTAGTACAATAACAACTCGCGTCGTAAACATTCGGCGTCACATACTGGTCGGATAGCTCAGTTGGTAGAGCAACGGACTGAAAATCCGTGTGTCGAGGGTTCGAATCCCCCTCCGACCACCATGAATCTCAAGGTCAGGGCATGCCCTGACCTTTTGTTTTAGCGTAGTATGAGGTTTTCGAGCAAAGATCGATCTGCTCCGAAACTTTTTTGTCCATACCTTCTTCGTAAGCAGCTCCGATCTTGCCTTGAAGGGGCAGTGGTAAAGTTGTAGCATCGACTGAAATGTAGCTGCCACCAGTTGGCACGTGTTCACAGCGATAGAGATACGCGCTCAAGAGAAGAAGCGCAGAACAATAAGGAGTTAGGCGATGAGCGAAACATGCAGCGATAACTGTCAGACCTGCGGAAAGACGTGCGCTGAACGTCGTGAGCCACAGAGCATGCAAGCAGCGCCGAATCCCAAGTCGAACATCAAGAAAGTGATCGGTGTGGTGAGTGGCAAGGGCGGCGTTGGCAAGTCGCTCATTACCTCGTTGATCGCAGCGGCGCTCGCGAAGCAGGGGAAGAACGTGGGTATCCTTGATGCCGACATCACGGGTCCATCCATTCCTCGTATGTTCGGCATCGAAGGTAAAACGATGGGTTCTCCCGACGGACTTCTGCCTGCGGTGGCAGCCGATGGCACGAAGGTCATGTCGACCAATCTGTTGCTCGAAAACGAAACCGATCCGGTCATTTGGCGTGGTCCTATGATCGCTGGCGTGGTCAAGCAATTCTGGAGTGATGTAGTGTGGGGCGATATCGATTATCTGCTCGTTGACATGCCTCCAGGAACGGGCGATGTCCCGCTCACGGTATTTCAATCGTTGCCGGTCGATGGCATCATCGTGGTCACTTCGCCGCAAGAGCTGGTGGGTATGATCGTGGCAAAAGCAGTGAACATGGCAGAGGCCATGAAGGTCCCGGTGCTCGGCCTAGTTGAGAACATGGCCTATTTCGTGTGTCCGAACTGTAACGAGAAGCACTTTATCTTCGGCGAAAGCCAAGTGGATGTGCTTGCGCAAGAATACGAGATCGGCGCGACTGCTCAGATTCCCACGAATCCTACCATTGCCGCGCTTTGCGATGCGGGCAAGGTCGATCAGGTGGATTCTTCGTGGCTTGACGATATCGTGGCTGCCATTGTGTAGCGCCCGTGCTGCTACTTCGGTAAAATGAGGCAAACCAACCGAAACGGTTGATCCATCGATAGTTCGAGTAGGAACCTATGATTAATTTTGAAGCAGCCACGCCCGGTGCTCCGGCGCAAACGCTCATCGATGACCAGGTTGCGAGTCGTATTCACGCCAAAGACAGCAGCCTTTTCAACTTCTCCGAAAATGCCCAGCTTTTCGCTCATGATTTTATGGGCTGGACCACGCTGGCAAGCGAGCCACCCCTGGCGCTTTCCGAGATCCAGAACTTCGCCGATTCCTTGATCGCGCGTGGTTTGAAAACGGTCGTGCTCGTGGGGCAGGGTGGATCCACCCAAGCGCCCATGACGCTCACGAAATACAACAAAGCGGATTCTTCGCTCATTTCGTTCAAGACCATCGATTCGGTTTCGCCCGTGCGTGTGCGCGCCATCATGTCGGAATGTGATCCGAAGAGCACGCTCATTATCCATTCTTCAAAATCAGGCAGCACGATCGAGCCGCACACCATCATGCAGGCGGTCATGGCGATCATGCGTGAGAAGCTCTCACAAGAAGAGCTCTACAACCACTTGGTTGCTATTACCGATCCTGGTTCCGATCTGGAAAAGCGCGCAAAAGAAGAAGGTTGGCTGCGTGTGTTCACGGGTGAACCGAGCGTGGGCGGACGCTATTCGGCGCTTTCCGTGTTCGGTCTCTTGCCAGCCGCGCTTGCAGGCATCAACCTCAATGCGCTCATGCGCAGTGCGGCGCGTGCTGAAATGCTGTGCAGTAGCGACAGCATTGACAATCCTGCGCTCGTGCTGGCATCCTTCCTTTACGAAAACTATGTGCAAAGTCGCAATAAGTTCGCATTCCTCTCCCCAAAGCGTGGCCGCGTACTGGGCTTATGGATCGAGCAACTAGTAGCAGAAAGCTTGGGCAAAGAAGGCGAAGGCATCCTTCCCAACATCGAAACCGATTCGCTCACGCTCTCCGAAGACACGAAGGATCGTACAGCGATCATCTATGAAACCAAGACCGACCTGTTTGACGAACGTCTGAATTACTATCAGTCGCTCGAGTTCTTGAATCCCGATATTCCGCGCATCACCTTCAAGGTCGAGAATGTGATCGATCTTGCCGGTCACTTCGTTATGTGGGAATACGCCATCGCCATGGTGGGCTATCTCATGGAGATCTGCCCGTTCGATCAGCCCGATGTGCAGGCGGCGAAGACTGAAGTCTTGCGCATCTTAGAAGAAGGTGGTGAAACGCCCAACTTTACTCAGAACGGTCTAGCGGGTGTGCCTGTGGGCGAGATCGAAGTGCACGTCTCCGAGGCGTTGGAAGATACGATGCTCGATGAAACGGTTTCTGGTGCGATTACCGCACTCTGCCGCAGTATCGAGCCAGGAGATTACTTCTCACTGAATGCTTTCTTGCCCTTCACGGGCGAAGGTCGCCGTGAAGCACTCGAAGAGATTCGTCACAGCATCGCAGAGCGCTGCCGCATCCCGTCTTGCTTGGAGATTGGACCACGCTATTTGCATTCGACGGGTCAGCTGCACAAGGGTGGACGCAATAACGGAGTGTTCCTCGTGCTTTCGGCAGACGAACCGCGCGATATCGAAGTGGAGAATGCGAAAGCCCAAAGCCTTGGCGAACTCGAAAAGGCGCAAGCTATGGGTGATTTTTCTATCCTTTCATCCCGTGGTAGGCGCTGTGTCTACATTCATCTTCCCGACAATTCTTCAGTTACGTTGCGCCTTCTTTCAAAGGTGTTGCGCAACGTGGTCGCACGCGTTACGGAGTAGTGAGCATGGCAGAAAACGAAGTGCGCGAAGCGCTCGATATTACGGTCAAAGGAGTAGTTCAAGGGGTCGGTTTTCGGCCCTTTGTCTTCAGGTGCGCACAGAAGTTCCACCTGACTGGTTGGGTGCTGAACGCGCTCGATGGGGTGACGATCCACGTCGAAGGCACACAGAACGATCTCGATTGTTTTGCGATCGCGCTCGTGCAAGAAGCGCCTGAAGCGGCCAACGTGAAAGAGCTTGAGCTCAACGAAGCGGCCGTCGAAGGCTTCGACGAATTCGAGATTCGCTTTTCGAACGATGCTGAAGTGAACGAGACCACGCTTGTTTCGCCCGATCTTGCTACCTGCGATGCCTGTGTGGCCGAACTCTTCGATCCCGAGAATCGTCGCTATCATTATCCCTTCATCAACTGCACGAATTGCGGTCCCCGCTTCACCATCATCGATGAGCTGCCCTACGATCGCGAACATACTTCCATGAAAGAGTTCACTATGGACGATCCCTGTCAAACAGAATATGACGATCCGATGGACCGTCGCTTTCATGCTCAGCCCAACGCTTGTTTCAATTGTGGGCCACGTTTGGGGTGGATCGATGTGGAAGGCATGCTTCCCAATGAGATTCAAAAACTCTCGATCGATAGTCTGGATTGGGCATTCACAGCGGAAGATTCCGATGAATTCGTTGACGACTGCGTGAAGTTGCTCAGGCGTGGCAAGATCGTGGCGGTGAAGGGGCTGGGTGGTTATCACTTGGTGTGCGATGCACTGAATGCCGAAGCGCTGGCGACTCTGCGTGAACGAAAGCATCGTTACGGTAAAGCGTTTGCGGTCATGGCGCACTCGACCGAACAGGCACGTGGCTATGCGCTCATCAATGAAGCGGAAAAGACGCAGCTTGAATCGAGTGCACGTCCGATCGTATTGCTGCGCAAACGCAACGATATTGAGCTGCCGCTCGATCTTGCGGGCGATCTGCCTGAGCTGGGCGTCATGTTGCCGGCAACACCGCTGCAGCATTTGATCGCACGTGCCTTCGATGGCTTGCTCGTTATGACTTCAGGCAACGTGCACGACGATCCGATCGTGATCGAAGAGCACGAAGCGTTCGAACAGCTTGCGGGCATTGCTGATGCATTCTTGGTGAACAATCGCGCTATTATCGAGCGCTTTGACGATTCGGTGGTTCGTGTACTCGAGCCTGTTGGGGTGGACCCGGTGGTCCAGGTCATTCGCCGTGCGCGTGGTTTTGCGCCCGCACCGGTGAAGCTGCCTGCTCAAACGTGCGAATCCGATGAAGAGTCTCCTGAACTGTTGGCAGTTGGCTCCGAGCTCAAGAATACCTTCACGATCACGCGCGGTGAAGAAGCGTTCGTTTCTCAGCACCTGGGCGATATTGAGCATGTTGCCTCGTTCGACAACTGGCTCGAAACGAAAGACCTTTACCAGAAGCTCTTCCACTTAAAGCCCACTAAGCTCGCGTGCGATCTGCATCCCGAATATGTGCTTAGCAAGTGGGCACGCGCGCAAGCGAGCGAACATGATCTTCCGCTTACGGAAGTGCAGCATCATCATGCGCATGTGGTTGCCGTAATGGCAGAAAACGAACTCGAGGGTCCAGTTTGCGGTATCGCCTTCGATGGCACAGGCTACGGCGTTGATGGCGCGATCTGGGGTGGAGAGGTGCTACTCTCGAATCTCATCACATTCGAGCGTTTCATCAACGTTGCATACTTCCCGCTGCCAGGAGGCACGCAGGCAATTCATCATACCGATCGCTGTGCTTATGGCGTGTTGTGGGCGTTCGATTTGCTCGAGCATCCCTTCGCGCAGTCCTTCTTCGCAGATCAGATACAAGAGACCGAACTTATGACCAAGATGATCGAGGGCGGCATCAACACCCCCTTCACTTCTTCGATGGGACGTCTCTTCGATGCGGCTTCAGCGCTTCTCGGTATTTGCAACGAGCCACGCTATGAAGGCGAAGGCGCGATCCTGCTCGAGGCCGAGATCACGAAGGGTTTGGGAACAGATGCTGCCGACAAGCTGAAAACGCTTCTTGCCGAAGCCAAAAGAACAACTTCGTCGCTTGCGCTGGAAGCGGTGGATCCAACCTACGAGCTCGATGCTTCCGAGCGCTACCAGTTCGGGCTGATCAAGAACACCGCTACTGAACAGAGTACCGCGCAAGATACCTCTGTGTTGTTGCTCGATCCTGCCCCCGTGTTCGAGGCGCTGCTCGATGATCTGCAAGCTGGTGCCGATAAGGCCCTCATCGCGCGTCGCTTCCATGAAGCAGTGGTGCGCGCCATCCTCACGGCAGCAGAAACCGTGCGCGCGCTTTACGACATCAACATCGTTACGCTTTCGGGTGGAGTTTTCATGAACCGCTACCTTACCGAACGCGCCCTTTCAGAGCTGCAAGCTGCAGGTTTCACCATCGCCCTCAATCGCGAGCTGCCGCCTAACGATGCTTCGGTCTCCTACGGCCAGGCTGTGATAGGATTGCACTCGAATGAGGGAGGTCAGTAATCATGTGTTTAGCGATTCCAGCCCAAGTCAAAGAGATCGATGAAGGCAACCTTGCTACGGTCGATATCCTCGGTGTAACGCGCGAGATTTCCCTTGACCTCACGCCTCAGGCAGAAGTGGGCAGCTACGTACTCGTGCATGCGGGCTTCGCTATCGAAGTGGTCGATGAGCAGTTCGCCCAGGAAACGCTCGATCTGGTGAAGAGCTTCCCCGAGCTTGCCGATCTTGAAGGGATCTAGGTCATGGATCTCTCTGCCTTCAAAGATCCTGCGCTTGCAAAAGGCCTTATCCATTCCATCGATTCGTGGGCGCCTGAACAGGCAACGCTCATGGAAGTATGTGGGACTCACACCGTTGCTATCGCGCGCAACGGTCTGCGCGATCTGATGCCGAACGATACGAAGCTCGTGTCCGGTCCTGGTTGTCCGGTCTGCGTAACCTCCAATGAAGATATCGATACCGTTATCGCGCTCGCACGCATTCCGAATGTGATGATCGCCACCTTTGGTGATATGACGCGCGTTCCTGGCTCCACCTCAAGCCTGCTCAAAGAACAGGCTGAAGGTCGCTCGATCAACATCGTCTATTCGCCGCTCGACGCACTCAAGCTTGCCCAAGAACACCCCGATAAAGAGATCGTGTTCGTAGGAGTAGGCTTCGAGACCACCACACCCCTTGTTGCTATGGCGATCAAGCGCGCACAAGCGCTCCGCCTGAAGAATTTCTCGGTGTTCGTCGCGCATAAGAACATGCCCAATGCTCTTGAAGTGATCGTTTCCGATCCGGAATTGAAGATCGATGCGCTCATTCTGCCTGGTCACGTTTCCACGATCATCGGCACCAAGCCCTATGAATTCCTTGCAGAAAAATATGGCATTCCTGGCGTGATCACCGGGTTCGAGCCAGTTGATGTACTGCAAGGCATTGCCATGATCATGCGCCAGCTACACGAAGGGCGCGCAGAGATCGAGATCGCCTATTCACGCGGAGTTATGCGTGAAGGAAACCCCGTTGCACTCGCTGCGATTGATGAAGTGTTCGACACCGTCGATGCCACCTGGCGCGGACTTGGCGTGATTCCTGGTTCGGGCTATGCGATCCGCGAAGAATTCGAAACCTTCGATGCGGTCAAGCGCTTCCATCCTGAAGTGGAACCTACGCAGAATCCGAAGGGTTGCCGTTGTGGAGATGTCTTGCGTGGCATCATGGCGCCTGATGAATGCCCGCTTTTCCGCAAAGTTTGCACGCCGGAGAATCCGGTCGGTCCGTGCATGGTCTCTTCGGAAGGTTCGTGCGCTGCCTACTATCGCTATTACTGATAACAGTAGTTGCTCTTCACGCGTTTGCGCGAATCCTCCGTATCCGCCTCACCAGATTGCTGCTTCGTTGTTCTGCAGCAAGCTAGTATTCTTGATCGCTTGCGCTTTTGTCAGGTGCGTATTAAAAGATGCTTACACTTTCTAGTGCAGGCTATTCATGCCGCTATAATCGGAAGAACGAATCGCACTCGAAGGCAAACGGAGACATTCATGGAAGAAACCCAGAAGCAAAAGCTCGATCCGCGCATCAAGAACGTGTGGCGCGTAAGCGATACGATCGCCCTCACGCTCGTGTTCTTGTGTGTCTTCGCGGTTGGCGGAATCGCACTCCTTGTTGATGAGAGTATGTCTTGGTGGGCAGGTCCGTATTGCCTCATATCGTTTATCTGTTTCGTTGTCTTGCTTGTTCTCTTTTGGGTAGTTATCACGCCGCTGCGCTACATTCGGTGGAACTATGCCCTTTCAAGGGAATTTCTCGATATCATGTGTGGCATCATCGTGCGAAAGCACACGGTGGTGCCTTTCATTCGCGTGCAGAATACCGACACGCGCCAAGGTCCGCTTCTGCGCATGATGGGGCTTGCGTCGGTCACGATCTCGACCGCAGCAGGATCGATGGAGATCCCGGGGCTTCCCGCTGCTGAAGCTGAAACGCTGCGCGATCAAGCCGCCGAATTCGCTCGCCTTGCTAAAGAGGATGTGTAGCGCGTGGAATCTCCCAATACTTCTGTACCGAACGAAACGCCTCAGCCGCCTGCGCCCACGGGCTCGCCGGTGGCGATGCCTGCTCCTGAACCTGCATCTGCGCCCGCAGCTGCTGCAGCGCCGGTGAAGCATAAGCTCAATCACAGCTATGTCTGGCTCGGCGCTTTGCGCGTCCTGCCCTTTGTGTTCGTGGTGGCTATTGCATCGGCAGGTGATGCGCTCTTTGAGCTGATCGACATCACTGCATCAGATGGCACTATCTTCATCGTATTGCTGATGCTGCTTGCTTTCATTCTTGTGATCACGGGCGTTGTGATGCTGGTGCGGCTCATCAGTTACAGCTACATCTGGTACGAGTATTCCAACGAGGAATTCAGTTTCTATTCGGGCATCATCTCGAAGAAGCGTGCTCATGTTCCCTATCAGCGCATCCAATCGATCAATCAGAAAGCAACGCTTTTCCAACGTATCGCCGGGGTTTGTACCGTGAGCGTCGAAACGGCGGGCGGGGCATCGAACACCGCGATCACGCTTCCTTACATCGAGAAATCAGCAGCTGAAGCGCTGCGAAAGGAGCTCTTCGCGCGCAAGCAGTTCGCGCAGATGAAAGCTGCTGGTGTTGAGATGCCTGCAGGCATGACCGCCGAACAAGCAGTTGAAACGTTAGGTGCGGCTGTTTCGCAGAGCGCTGCAGCTACAACGCTTCCGGCTCCCTCTGGCACGCCGGCCACTACTATTCCTGCACCGGCGGTTGTGCCAACCGCTTCCCAAGCGGCTGAATACAATACGCTCGACACCCCTGCTCATCTGGTGAATGATTTTCGTGGAGTATTCGGAGGCGAGTTCATCGACACGGGTGCTGCCACCTATGAATACGGGCTTTCCAATAAGCAACTGGTGCTTACGGGCATGACTGGCAAGACCTCGGTAGTCGTGGTCTTCCTTTCGATATTCGCCACGCTGAGCTCTATCTTGTCGGGTATCGGCTATATGTTCAACACCACTGAAGATGAAATGATCAGCACGGTTACCGGCTTGATCGACCTCATCCCAACCTCATGGATGGTCGGCGTTATCGTGAGTATCGTAGGTTCCTTTATCGCCATCATGCTCGTGGTCTGGCTCATCACGGTAGGTGGAGCTTGCCTTTCTTATGGTGGATTCCGTGCTCGCAGGCGTGGCGCACGTATCGAGACCGAGTACGGCATCATCAACCACAACTTCAATGGCATCGATATCGATCGCATCCAATCGGTCGAGATCAGCCAATCATTCTTCCAGCGCTTGCTCAAATCCGGTACGCTTTCGCTCGCACGCGTTGCAAGTGCCACTCAAGACTCTTCGGAGTCGTCCACGAACAATCAGGCACGCTTGGTCATCCATCCGTTCATCAAGCTCGATAAGGTCGATGAGATTCTCACGGGTCTTTTACCGGAGTGGCAAGATCTGCCCGCACCAGACAAGAAGCTCCCTACCCGTGCGCGCCGTCGTGCCATCACGCGTCGCGCTATTCTGCAGGGCGGAGGGTTTTGGCTGGCTATCATCACCTTCATTACTATGTTTATACTGGCGTTACCCCTGAACTTCGATCTCTTATCATATTCGGAACTCAGCGATTACCTCATCTTCTACACCATGGCCGATGTGTTCGCGCGCGTACTCTACGGCGTGGCTCTTTTGCTCTTCATCGTGGATATCGTGGGTGCGCTCCTTTGGCATAAAGGTTCGGGCTTTGGCTATGACAGCACCTATGTGACGATCGAAAACAGCGGCATCAGCACCAACCGCACTATCACACCGCGCACGAAGGTGCAGATGGCTTCTTTGCAAACGAACCCACTTCAGCGTCACAAGCAACTTACGACCATCATCGCTTTCACCGCAGCAGGGGTGGGTGCCTCTACGCTCAAGCTTATCGATACCGAGCAAGATGATGCATTTGCCTGGTTCTCCTGGTGTCATCCTGGCGGCAATAAAACGCAGACAGCTGCCGAATCTTCTGCATCCTCGATGCAGTAGAATAGTGAACTGACCCTGCAGCTGGAAGGGTGGCTCGGCACCATGGGTGCCTAGAGCCTCTTCAACCAAGATGCTAGATCCTAGAAGGAGCAGCAATGTCAAGCGTTATCGCGCCATCAATGAAGACCAAGCCTCAGAAGGACTACACCCTAGGCGAAGAGATCTTCAATGCGGTCACGCATGGGGTAGGAGCTCTACTTGCCATCGCTGCCATTCCGCTGTGTGTGGTGCAAGCAGTTACTCATGGTGGAGGCTTGTTGCTGGCAGCGGCGCTCATCTATTCGATCACGATGGTGGTCGAATATCTCATGTCCACGCTCTATCATGCGATCGCTGTGCCAGCAGCCAAACGGGTGTTCAAGGTGCTCGACCATTGCGGCATCTATCTTTATATTGCTGGCTGTTATGCGCCGTATTGTCTGGTCACGCTCATCAACAACAACGGCATTCCGCTCTGCATCTTCGTGTGGGTTGTTGCGCTTGCAGGCATCGCTGCTGAAGCTTTCTGGGTGAATCGCCCTCGATGGATCTCGGCCCTGCTCTATCTGATGCAAGGATGGGCGGTCATCGTGTGCATCCCAGCGCTCTGGGCACTGCTCGATCCAGTTGGTTTCTGGTTGCTCGTGGTGGGCGGAATTTGTTACACGATCGGTGCGGTGTTCTATACCTGCACGAAAAAGAAGAAGTACATGCATTCGGTCTTTCACCTGTGGGTGCTTGCTGGCTCTATCTTCCAGTTCTTCTCGATCTACCTGTTCGTACTTGCGTAAAAGGAAGTACGAATGAACCACAGGGAACTTGCAATATGTTTCACAATGCTCGATCCAGCTATAAGGCGCTGATCTGCCGGTGTCAAAGGAGCGCTCGATAAGGAACTGGTATCGTGATCCGCAAAATGCGGTGATCGGAGGGGTATGTGCGGGGATTGCGGAAAGCATGAGCGTTGACGCTCTTCTCGTGCGGGTAATCGCTATTGCTTTATGTATCGTGACATGTGGTCTTGCCATCGTTCTTTATTTAATGCTTTTTGCTATCTTGCCCATCAAGCCTTCGAGCGGATCGTTCATCGACCTCGAACCGAGCCGTGTCCAATCGGAGCGATACCGCAGGGTGGTGAATCTGAGCAAGGACCATTCATCGTCAAGAAAACCTGAAGTAAGGGTGTACGACGAGCAGAAGACATCCACGCCCGGTGCCTCGCATAGCGAAGAGCCAAGCACCACTTCATATCGTCTCTCGCTAGTATTCTTTGGCCTTGCGTTTCTCGTCACAACGGTTGTGATCTTAGTGACAACGTTTGCAGAAGAGGGGAGTTCATTCGCAAGTTTTCTCCCGCTTTATTTTGTTCCAGCAGGTGTGTTCTTCTTGGTATATCCAAGCGTTCACCGCACGCTCCCTATGCGTATCTGTATATTCCTTCTTTTCTGCGAGGCCTGCTTCGTAGTCGTTCCATTCACCACAGGAGTGTATGATTTTCGGAATTTCTTCGTTCAGGCACCTACCTTCTTCGTATGGGTTGTCGCACTAGCACTGTTGTTCGCCGCCATCATATTTGAGAATACGACCTGTTATGTTGGAGCAATTTTGCTCATCTTCGTTGCAAGTATCATTACTTTCTATGAGTTAGGCGTCTTAACGCTACCTTCTTATATTACGTTCGAAAATTTCAAATCGTTTATTGCGCTGGGCTTACAGTGATAGGCCTTAAAGAAGGGCTTTAGGTAAGTCCTATAGGAACTACCGTTCACCTCTATTCCTGATTTGTTCTCCTTCTAGACTCACGCTATAATCGATTCACGCTCTTAAGCATTACATGCAGTAATCGCGCTCCAATCCTAATCAACTGCATATCGTAAACAGGTTTCTTGCTCGTGTTCGTACGTGCAGGCTCAGGACTTGTTGTGTTTATTGGAGGTTTTTTGGCAGCAGCCAAAGTACATAGAAGAAGCGGGAATTTCCTTTCTCGGTTCGTGCTCTTCGGTCTGATAATGCTCGTAGTTGCCGGCATTATTTCTTTCTTTGCAGCAACACAGGCGCAAGGTTATGGTGAAGTTGATTCTTCAACTATCGGGATCGGCGCATCTCAATCATCGAATACCACCGCTATCGATTCGCAAACACGACTAGGTGTCTCTTCGAATAACGAGAACCAAGATGGCACCGTGAGTGAAGCTCTTGATCCATCCGATGGCGCTCAGCGCTCCATCACGGTGAAAGACCCCGATCCGGTCATAGCAGCAGTAGCTGTTGACTATGCGAATCCGCAGGCAGTGGAAAAGGGAAATGCAGTTTGTACCCTCAACCCCTTGCCCACCGCCCCGCGGATCACGCCTGATTTTTCTGATGGCACTTGGTCAAGTGGTATTGCCTCGGCATATAACGTTTCTACGAACGATAACGGTGCAGGCAAGTTCGGCGTTTCTACCACGGCTTCTGGTCGCCCACTCAACGAAGGCAGTGTTACGGTCGCTGTACCAGCCAGCCAGTCTTACCTGCTTGGTCGTGTGGTTGAGATCTGCTATCAAGACAAGGTCGTCATCGCAACGGTTACCGATACCGGCGGATTCGGCAAATACGGTCGCTGTCTCGACTTGGCTCCTGGTGTGTATCATGCGCTTGGCGCAGATTCACCGAGCGACTGGGGAACGCGCTCGGTCCACTATCGTTTCCTCTAAGGCATAATGCAGCATTTCGATTATGCGAGACCTTGCTGATCGAGTGTCGATCTTGTCTCAAGTGAATTTATCACAAGCGTCCACCTCGGGCGCTTTTTTGTTGAGGCACGGTGCAGCGGATGTTGTATGATTCTGATACTGAATAAATCGTGCAAGAAAGGAGCCAACAGGCCATGAGCAATATCATCGTGGTAGGTTGTGGTCGTGTGGGTTCTCGTCTTGCCCTCATGCTTTCCAATTATGAGAACAATGTTTGTGTGATCGACCGTGATCCGCGCGCATTTGCTTCGCTCGGACGCGATTTCAATGGTGCCACGTTTGCCGGCGTTGGCTACGATGAAGATGTGCTCATGAAAGCAGGTATCGACGAGTGCGACTTCCTTGCTGCAGTCACTCAAAGCGACAATGTGAACTTGATGGTGGTCGAGATTGCTCGTCGTCTCTACGATGTGCCGCATGCGGTCGCGCGCCTTTACAACACAGGTCACGAACGTGCCTATTTGCAGCTCGGCATCGACTATGTCTGTGGAACGGCGCTCGTTGCCGAAGAGATATTCTCGAAGATCTCTTCAGGCTTGGGCGACCACATCACCACGCTGGGCGATTGCGAGGTCGTGCAGTTTGCGCTCGATCTCTCTCAGACGCGCTCCGACTATATCAAGGTGAGCGATCTGGAAGAGCGCCACAAGATACGCGTCTGCGCTTTTGAACGCGCCGATGGAGAGATCAGTTCGATTCCCACGCCAAGCAGCGTTCTTTACCATGGGGATACTGTGCTCGTTGCGCTGCGACATGGCATGATCCCTGAAATAGCGAAGTATATGCAGAACTAGGAGCCTTCAATGTATTGCGTGATCGTTGGTGGAGGAATGGTTGGTGAATACCTTGCGCGCACGTTGCTCGCTGAAGGCGATCAGGTTGCGCTCATCGAGGGCGATCCTCAAGTTGCCACGCATCTCTCCGAAACGCTTGAAGGTCCCGTGCTCGTTATTCAAGGCGATGGGTGCGAGGTTGCGCGTCAAGAAGATGCGGGCGTTCCCCATGCCGATATCTTTGTTGCTACCACTGGTCATGACGAAGACAATCTAGCTTCTTGCGAGATCGCCAATCGCGTATTTGGTATCTCACGTGCGCTCGCGCGCGTGAACGACCCCAAGAATCTGCGCATCTTCCGTCGTCTGGGCATCGAGAGCATTTCATCCACAGCGCTCATTGCGCGCATGATTCAAGAAGAAGCCGCTCTCGGATCGATGTCGGTCGCGTTCACGCTCACGAACGATCAGGTGGGGCTCATCGAGATCAAAGTGCCCACCATGCGTAACCATAACAACGAGGAAGGCGTGGCAGCTTTCGATCTCGACTTCCAAGATGGCATTCGTTTGGTAGCTACTTCTCATAACGATGATATCCAGGTCGTGCGCCCCTCAACGCGCATCTATCCTGGCGATCAAGTGATCGTTGCGGCTGATACCGACTTGCTCGATGAAGCGCGTCGTGTCATTCGGTCGCTCTAACAATAGGCATCAGGTAGAATTAACCCTATCCGTCAAAGCTGCTCGCTTGCGACAGTGCGCACGAAAGGACATCCGATGATTGGTCGTTACACCCGCCCCGACATGGGAAAGATCTGGGAACTTGAAAACAAGTTCGCCATTTGGAAAGAGATCGAGGTGCTTGCGTGTGAAGCGCAGGCCGAGCTGGGAAAATCCGGCATTACCAAAGAAGAAGCACAGTGGATTCGCGATCATGCAGATTTTACGGTCGAGCGTATCGACGAGATCGAGAAGGTCACCAACCACGATGTGATCGCGTTCACCACCTGCATGGCTGAATACATCGATGCCGATGTTCCCGAAGGGCAAGAGCCACCTTCGCGCTGGGTGCACTACGGCATGACCTCTTCCGATCTGGGCGACACTGCTTTGTCGTATCAGATCACGCAGGCATGCGACATCATCATCGAAGACATCAAAAAGCTTGGTGAAACGTGCAAGCGCCGTGCTTTTGAATTTCAGAACACACTTTGTGTTGGTCGCACGCATGGTATCCATGCTGAGCCGATGACGTTCGGCATGAAGTTCGGTAGCTGGGCTTGGGCGCTCAAACGTGCGCTCGTACGCATGGAACAAGCTCGCGAAGTAGCAGCTACGGGTGCTATTTCAGGTGCGGTAGGTACCTATTCGAGCATCGATCCCTATGTTGAAGAGTACGTCTGTGAAAAGCTCGGTCTCACACCCGATCCGCTTTCAACGCAGGTGCTTGCGCGTGATCGTCATGCACAGGTCATGTCGGCGCTCGCGGTCACTGCTTCAACGCTCGAATCGATCGCAATGCAGGTGCGTCTGCTTCAGCAGTCTGACGTGATCGAAGCGGAAGAGCCCTTCACGAAGGGCCAGAAAGGATCTTCAGCAATGCCGCACAAGCGCAACCCCATCACGGCTGAGCGCGTTTGTGGCTTGGCTCGTGTGGTGAAGGCGAACGCTCAAGTAGCGTATGATGATGTGGCGCTTTGGTATGAACGCGACATCTCGCACTCAGGCGCCGAGCGCGTTGCGCTGGCAGACAGCTTTATCGCGCTTGACTACATGTTCTCCAAGATGCAGTGGATGCTCGATGGTCTGCAAACCTATCCTGCGAAGATGGAGCACAACCTTTGGCGTACGAAGGGCCTTATCTTCTCGTCGAAGGTACTGCTCGCCCTCGTTGATACGGGCATTTCACGTGAAGATGCCTATGTGATCGTGCAGCGCAATGCCATGAAGGTTTGGGAAGACATCCAGAATGCAGTTGATGGCCCCAGCTATCGCGAGCGTCTTGAGGCTGACCCCGATGCTCATCTTTCCAAAGAAGTGCTCGATGAGATCTTCGATCCATCGGATTTTCTGACGCGCAAGGACATCGTCTTCGAACGCCTCGAAGAGCTGACGTTCTAGGCACTTAGTGCAGCGTAGTAAAGGGAGGGGTGCTCAAAACCCTCTGTGTTGCAAAATTAATTTAATAAGATCGTCATAGGAGTGAGCGCATGAAAAGAGCTGGCATTTGCCAGCTCTTTGAATAGCGGAACGGGGCGTTTTGAGTACCCCTCCCGTCTACGCTGTGTTTGGTATAAGAACATGTTTATCGACACATCTCGTTGCGTTTGATACAGGCGGTTGCCCAGAGTCATTTGCGCTTAGGCGTTGAAGGCATCGCCTGGCTCTTTTGCCTTAGGCGTGAAGATGCGCATGAGCGCGTGATCATGCTCTCCTTCGACGGTTGTGGTGATCTGGCTGAGCCCCACGATCGTTTTACAGGTACCTGCTGAAACAAGGTATTCCCCGTAGGTGTCGGTGTTATTGGGGATATCGATCATGAAGAAGGTACGGCTGGCGAAATGGGTGCCGCAGATCGCGCGCGCCGATTTCACCACGAACCAATCTCCATTCCAAGCAGGCGTGGCGGAAGGCGTGCGACCGAAGCGGAACCACGGCAGATCGCCATACTGGTAGGGCGTGACCGGCGCCATGGGTGTGTAGGTGCCCAAATTCGAAATGCCATCGCCATAGTTGTAGATGTTGTCGAGTGCGAATGCGAAGCCACTCTTGCCATATCCCAGATTGCACGGGGTCATGCGCTGGGGTAGGACGAGCTCATCGGCCACGGAGAAATCGGACGCGTTCACTTTCGTAAGTTGGTAGTAAAGAGTCGAGGTATTCATGCGCGGAGCGCATGCCACCCCTTCGGGCACGCTCACGATCCTGCAGCCAAAGGTGTGAAGTGATTCGAGCACCGTCTCATAACTGCTCTGCCCAAAATGAAGTGCACGTAGCTCAGCCTTTTCCTTAGCGAATTCGCCGTTAGGGTCGGGCACGACCTGCCAAAATACTGCATTATCGCATGCGGCGATGGAAGGGGTGACCCAATTGGCATCGCCTTCATCGACGAGCAAGATATTTGAGAGCGTGGCATTCTCGAGCTGAGCGGTGTAAATGCGCCAGGTGTTCTCGAAGATATTGCACTCGGTCCAAATGAGCCCTTCAGTACTGCAGCGCACATCGTAGATATCGAATCCTTCATCGAAGCCCTGTGGCTTCTTCATGACCTCTGCCAGGTTCGCCGATCCGAAATAGTAGAGCCGGATGGTATTGAGGGGGTGCGAGCTTTCGGTTGGGCACAAACAGGCTGCGACGGTGTTGTTATCTGCCCAAACAAGACTGCCGAAAGGTAAGTTCTGGGATGCTGAAAGTCTCCAATAGTCGCCGTAGGGAACCTCGGAGAAATCAGCCAATTCGGTAACAGCATCTTGAGGGACCGAAAGGCTTTCGATCGACGTATTGGTCGAAAAAGCGCTTGAAGCTGCACTGCTGATGCCTCCAACCGCTGCGATACCGCCAATAACACCTGCTCCGATAAGCAAATTGCGGCGAGTAAGCAGTATTTCGGGAGAGAAACGCCCTTCGGGAGTTGCATGCGCGCTACCTCGCATCTGTGTTGAACGAGAAAACGCACCCTTCTTGCGCGTAGTTGGGCGTACACGCGTGAACGAAGAAGCGCTTCCCGTCGTGTGAGTGCTTTTTGACGCCCGACCATTTCGTTTGGTGGGGCGCGCTTTAGTAGTGGGAGTTTTGTTGGTGCGTTTTTGCTGCACGATGCACTCTTTCATACCTGAATTCGTGTTGGTGCGCCTCTGTTCGCTCAATAAGGCAAACAGGAAAAGACGCAGGGCTATTGTGACATTTGAGTGTCAATACATCGAGAGAAGACGCTAATTGCTACAATAAACCCAAATACAGATTAACGCACGCGCAGCGCGTCTTCTCTTTGCGTTGCGGGTTTTTGAGCGTTTCCTTCAGATAAGGAGCACAATATGAGTAACGATACACGCCGCATTCTTCTCGTCGAAGATGAAAAGGCCATCCGTGATGCGGTCGCGGCTTATCTTCAGCGTGAAAACTATCAGGTAGTTGCCGTGGCTGATGGCCAAGAGGCGCTTGAAGAATTCTCGCGTCACCATTTTGATCTGGTCATCCTCGACCTCATGCTTCCGCGCGTTCCAGGCGAGCGCGTCTGTCGCGTTATTCGCGATAATTCCGACACACCCATCATCATGCTCACGGCAAAAGGCGAAGTGGAAGATCGCATCATCGGTCTTGAGCTTGGCGCAGACGACTATTTGGTCAAGCCCTTCAGCCCGCGCGAGCTCGTTGCGCGCGTGCGCGCACTTTTGCGCCGCGTTCATTCCGAGGCTGAGCCGCAGCGTGAAGTACTTGAGTTCGGCGAACTTACGATCGATATCTCCGGCCATAAGATCCTGGTGAACGACGAGGTCATCGATCTCACGGCTAGTGAATTCAAGCTGCTCACCACGCTCTGCCGTTATCCAGGACGTGTGTATTCGCGTATGGAGCTCGTTGAAAAGGTGCTCGGCTACGACTTCGAGGGCTACGAGCGCACCATCGATTCTCACGTGAAGAACCTGCGTGCTAAGATCGGTGACAATCCGCGTAACCCCAAGTGGCTGCATACGGTTCATGGAGTGGGTTATCGTTTCGAAGACCCCACGAAAGCGAATCAGTAAGCCACCTGCGCATCCAGCGCAACGGCAAACGTAGAGCACCATGGTCGAAGAGAACGTCGAATACGATGAATCCGGCAAGGCAAAGCAGAAGAAGGGCGTTTCCTTCACGGCCCGCATCACGCTTTCGTTCGCAGCCATTGCGCTTATGACCGCACTCGTTGCGGTAGGCATGCTCTCGTTCGTATGGGAGCAGTACTTTCAAAGCTATACGCGCGAAAACATGGAGAACTTGGCCGAATCGGTGGCAGATTCGATCGCTCAAAGCTTTGAGAACACCACGCCTAACGACTGGTATAGCGGTGCGCTCGCTGCGGCTAATTCTGCTGCTGCGCTCTATGACACGGTCAGCATTCAGATCGTTTCCGCCGATGGGTCGGTGGTGTACAACAGTGGCGTACACGCTAATTTCATCAGTCCGTCGCTTCCCGAAAACGAGCGCAATACCGCTTCTGCCCCCATCGTGGTCAACGATGAACAAGTAGGCATGGTGTTCGTGCGCGTGTTCGGTTCCGAAACGCTCCTTACGCAAGCCGATCAAGACTTCCGTAATAAGTCCTATCAGGCGATGATCTTCGCTTCGCTCTTCTCGGTGCTGGTAGCTATTCTTGCTGGATTTATTCTGGCACGCTTGCTCTCACGTCCGATCAACTCCATCACGAATGCGGCGCGCGCCCTTAAAGAGGGCAACTATTCAGCGCGTACGCACATGGCGGGCGAAGACGAGATAGCACGCCTCGGCAAAACCTTCGACCAAATGGCTGATTCGGTCGAGGCGAACCGCGATATGGAACGTCGTCTGGTCACCGACGTGGCGCACGAGCTTCGCACGCCGCTCATGGCTATCCAGTCCACGGTCGAGGCTATGATCGATGGTGTTTTCGCCGCTGACGAAGAGCGTCTTGAGACGCTCAATTCTGAAGTGAGGCGCTTGAGTCGTTTGGTCGATGCGCTTCTGAAACTTTCACGTTTGGAAAATCGTGCGAACCCGGTCGAATTCTCAAAGGTCGATCTGGTCGAGATGGTCGATACGGTAGTCGCCACTCACCAGACCTACGTTGAAGAGTCCGGTCTCGAATTCACCTATCATCATGATCCACACGTATATGTCTATGGCAATGCCGATATGTTGCGTCAGGCCACAGCGAATCTCATCTCGAATGCCGTGCGCTACACTCCTGAAGGAGGTTCGGTCCGTGTGTCGGTCACGCAGGGTGAGCTCATGGGCACGATCGTCGTGCAAGACACCGGCATCGGTTTCACTGACGAAGAGGCGAAGAACGTCTTCTCGCGTTTCTGGCGTGCTGATGCAGGTCGTACGCGAGAATCGGGTGGTTTGGGCATCGGTCTTTCGGTCGTGAAGGAGATTGCCGATCGCCACGGCGGATGGGTGTGCGCGGAAGGCAAGCCCAACGAAGGTGCGCGCTTCACCATCTATATTCCGCTCTACAACCGCACCATGCAGATGCGGAAGAAAACCAAGCGTCTCGGGAATTAGTTCAGCTCAAAGCGCAGGTGGTAAGCCGTACAGCCAAGCCTTGTGTGGCATTCGTGAAAAAACCCTCTACGAAAATGCAGAAAATCGCACCTGTACTCCCGAAGGCGAACGAAATGTTCCATAATAGAGTCTTACTGAAAAATGCGTTTTGCCGTACGGTTTCTTCGCGATACGGCGTTCAGAAAGGATCGACATGCAAGGAATCGATATCAAGCCCGATGCTCAGGGTAAAGTGCGCGATCTCTACGATCTAGGCGACAAACTCCTGCTCGTTGCGACCGATCGCATTTCTGCATTCGACTATATCCTCAAAGATGATATTCCCTACAAAGGCCAGGTGCTTACGCAGCTTTCCTGCTTCTGGTTCGAGTTGCTTGCCGACGTGGTGGAAAACCATCTCATTTCGGCTGATGTGGCCGATCTGCCTGAAAAGTTCAAGCCCTATGCCGATTATCTGGCAGGTCGTTTCATGCTCGTGCGCAAGGCCGAGATGTTCCCGGTCGAGTGCATCGTGCGTGGCTACCTCACTGGTTCGGGTCTTAAGGACTATGAGAAGACGGGTGCTGTTTGCGGCATTAAGCTTCCCACAGGGCTCGTGAATTCTTCACGCTTGCCCGAACCTATCTTCACGCCTTCTACGAAAGCAGAGATCGGCGATCACGACGAGAACATCAGCTTTGATAAAACGGCTGAGCTCATCGGTCTTGAAGATGCCAATGCTATCAAGGATCTCACGCTCAAGATCTACGACCGTGCTGCTGAGCATGCACGCGAGCGCGGCATCATCATCGCCGACACGAAACTCGAGTTCGGCAAGGTGGATGGCACGATCATCCTGGGCGATGAAGTGCTCACGCCGGATTCATCGCGTTTCTGGGCGGTCGACACTTATATCGAGGGAGCTGAACAGCCGAGCTTCGATAAGCAGTTCGTGCGCAATTGGCTCAACGCTAACTGGGATCGCAATGGCGAGCCGCCACATCTACCCGAAGATGTGATCAAGGCTACTAGTGAAAAGTACATTCAGGCGTATGAGAAGATCACCGGAAAGACCTTCGTAGCCCAGTAATCGATCATCTAGCGCCGAACAAGGCACATATCCACATCCCCACCAGGAAACACGATCACTCATCCGATCGAGCAACAAAAGGAGAACATCCCGCATGTCACAGCGCAACCCTTTGAACGAACGCTACCAACAGCGTGAAGGCGGCAAAACGCGCAAATCGGCCGCTTCTGCTAAGCCAGCAACGAAAGCTGCATCTTCGGTCTATATCGCCGACCCGAACGCGAAGCCAAAGAAGAGTTTCTTCGATCGCTTCAAAAGCAAGCAAGAGCCAGAGAAGAAGCCGAGCAAAAGCGCGCAAGCAGCCGAGGCAGCTGAGCAGCAGCCCAAGAAGAAGGGCGGCAAGTGGACCCTTAATGATATGGCGGGCACGGAAGCCATGGAGTCCACAGAAGGCCTTTCGGAAGAGGCCAAGAAAGCTGCGCGTGCGAAGTATCTCAATCCTGGCACGAACGAATATAAGAGATGGCGTATGCTCTGGTGGATCGTCATCATTTGCGGCATCTGCTCGCTCATCCCACCAGTTTTGATGCCGGAATACTTTGTCGATAACGCAGATCTTTCTCTTATCTTCTTCGGTCTGGGCTATGCTTTCTTGATCGCTGCTGTTGCGATCGATGCCATCAAGATTCGCCCGTTGCGTAAGGCTGCACGTGGCGGCAGTATCAAGGGCGATCGTTCGAAAGAAGCAACGGCTGCGCGTAAGCAAGCGAAGAAAGAAGCGATCGCAAAAGAGGAAGCGAAAGCTGCTAAAAAAGCTGCTCGAAAGCGTTAATCTAGCTTATGCGATTCGTTTCATGGAATGTGAACGGCTTAAGGGCCGTCATGAAAAAGGGGTTTCCTGCGGTGTTCGACGAGTTGAATGCCGATGTGTTCGCTTTGCAGGAGACTAAGCTGCAGGAAGGGCAGATCGATCTTGACCTGCCAGGATATACGCAGTCTTGGAGCTATGCCGAGCGCAAGGGTTATTCAGGCACGGCGGTCTTTTCTAAAGAAGCTCCTCTTCAGGTCATTCATGAAGTAGGGGTGCCCGAGCTCGATACGGAAGGCCGTGTGGTCATCTGCGAATTCGAACACTTGTGGTTCGTGAATGTCTATACGCCTAACTCCCAAAATGAATTGGCGCGTATCGATCACCGCATGCATTGGGATGATGTGTTCCGCGAGGTGTGCCAAGGTCTTGAGCAGGGTATCCTGCCAGATGGCTCGAAGGGCAATGCGAAACCAGTGGTGATGTGTGGCGATTTTAACGTGGCTCACGAACCGATTGACTTGAAGAATCCGCGTACTAACGTAGGCAATCCCGGCTTTTCAGACGAAGAGCGTGCGAAATTCACGGCACTTCTGGAGGCGGGATTCATTGACACTTTCAGAAGCCTGCATCCTACTACTGAAGGCGCCTATACCTGGTGGAGTTATCGCTTCAATGCACGCGCCAACAATGCAGGGTGGCGCATCGACTACTTTCTGGTGAGCAAAGCGCTCGAGCAGCGCGTGGTCATGTCGTGCATTTGGCCCGAGATCATGGGAAGCGATCATTGCCCGATCTCGCTTGAGTTAGACACCGAAGGCTGGGAGTAGCAAAGGGTCTAACGCATGGTATAGCGGCGTAAAGTGCAAGAGTGAAGCCGAGCATCGTTGCTCGAATGGTTTAGTAGACTATGAACTGGCAAGACAACGGAGTGCGTTGTCTGCATGAGGATAAGAGGAATAACATAATGGCAATGGATATGGACAAGATCGAAGAAGGCGTCAAGCTCATTCTTGAGGGCATTGGCGAAGATCCGCAGCGTGAAGGTTTGCAGAAAACTCCCGAACGAGTGGCGCGCATGTATGCGGAGTGTTTCGCAGGACTCGAGGAAGACCCCGCGGTTCATTTCGAGACCACCTTCGATGAGCACTCACAGGAGCTTATCCTCTTGCGCGATATTCCGTTCTTCTCCATGTGCGAACATCATTTAGCGCCGTTCTATGGCACGGCGAACATCGCCTACATCCCTGCTGCCGATGGCCGCATCTGTGGGCTTTCCAAGCTCGCGCGTTTGGTGGAGGTCTTTGCGCGCCGTCCTCAGGTGCAGGAGCGCCTTACCTCGCAGATCGCTGATACGCTCATGCGCGAACTCGCGCCGCAAGGGGTCGTGGTCGTTATCAAGGCTGAACATATGTGCATGAACATGCGTGGTGTGAAGAAGCCAGGCTCTAAAACGGTCACGCGCGCTGTGCGCGGGCTCTTCGAGCAGGATGCAACGGCGCGCGCGGATGCGCTTGCGCTCATGGGCGAGTAGGGGTGCGTAACTTCTGCGAAGAAGAAGACGCATGTACGTAGAAACATGTTCATGCGCTACTATAGCGTTAACACAAAAGACGGCAGCGCGAAGGTTGTCCGTCTTGATCGAAAGGATGCGCAATGCGCTGTGTAGTTTCTGTTTTGGGTAAGGATCGTTCCGGTATCGTAGCGGGCGTTTCGGGGGTGCTTGCTGAAAAAGGTGCAAACATCGACGATATCAGCCAGACGATTCTCGACGAGATCTTCTCGATGACCATGCTCGTCACGCTCGATCCGGCCGTGGCCGATTTCAACACCGTGCAGACCGCACTCGATGGTCTTGCTGAAGAGCTGGGCGTTCAGATCATCATACAACGTGAAGATCTTTTCCAGTTCATGTACAAGATCTAAGTCAATCTCAAGTATTCAACGTGCTGGTCGCTGGTATGCGGCTGGTAGAACTTCGTAGGAGGAACCATGCAAGAGGTCATCGTCAATGCTCTCTTTATCGCTGTTCTCGTCGTGCTCGCAGGTACGATGTTCTTCGACGTGAGGAAGAAGCGCAATCGTATGAAGACAGCCGAGCGCGAAGGTGTTGAGCTTGCCGCCGATCTGAATAGCAAGCTGCCAGAAGGCTGTGTGGTCCTGAAAGACCTCTATATTCTCACGAAACTGGGTCGTTCGCGCATCGACTACGTTATCGTCTCTCCTCAGGGTATTTTCTCACTTGAGTATCGCGAGCTCTATGTCTACATCAATGCCGATGAGGAAGGCAGCCGCTGGACGTTCGCGCCAGGCATCAAAGGCAAGCCGTTCACGAGTCCGCTCTATCAGTCGAAGGTCCATCTTCACTGCATCAAGGAGCTCATCGGGGATAAGCCTGGCCTTAAGTGCTATCCCATGGTTGCATTCCCTACGGTTGCCGAGATCAAGCTCAAGAATCCGAGCGAGGAATGCTTCGTTGGCTTGGTCACCGAGGTCATCCCCTTCATAGAGAAGTGGCAGGACGAGCCATGCCTGAGTGCTGAAGAGGTGTCGGCGATCGTTGAACTGCTGAAGCTCAATAGTGAAAAAGTTCATGAAATGGAAAATCCTGAGCCCGCGAAGGAGATTCCTGAAGAATACAAAGCCTTCATTCCCGCCGACTTCCGCGATCCTGAAGAGGATGACGATGAGGATGAAGACTACGAAGATGAAGATGAAGCAACCGAAGAAGATCGCTTGCCCGAAGCTCATGAAGCACAGGAAGAGACAGAGAGTGCGGTGGCTTCTGATAGCGCTCAAACTTCCTCTGCAGATGCCGATTCCAATACGCAGCAGAAGTAGCGTGCAAGAAACTTATGTCTACGCCTGAACTCAACCCTAATGAAATGGGCATCTCGCATGCCCATGAAGCTGCGCGATCATTCGGCGAGTTCGTCGATACGATCGCAGCATTGCGCCGCCCAGATGGGTGCCCCTGGGATCGTGAGCAAACGCATGTTTCCATCGCCTCGAATATGCTCGAAGAAGCCTACGAAGCGGTCGATACGATCGAAGCGAACGATACCGAGCACCTCTGTGAAGAGTTGGGCGATGTGCTGTTGCAGGTAGTCTTGCAAAGCCAGATCGCAGCCGATGAAGGCGAGTTCACTATCGACGACGTATGCCGTGCAGTCAACGCGAAGATCATCCGTCGTCATCCGCATGTATTCGGCGAAGCGCAGACGGGAGACGCGAACAGCGTGCTCGATATCTGGGATAAGATCAAGCTCTCCGAACGCGCGCAGGCGGCGCAAGATGCTACGGCACCGGATGGGATGAATGAGCAGAAGCCCGAAAGCATCCTTGCGAGCGTGCCTGTTTCGTTTCCAGCGCTCATGCAAGCACAGAAGATCTCACGCAAGGCAGTTGCTGCTGGTTTTGAGTGGGATTCGGTAGCTCATGTATGGGAAAAAGTTCACGAGGAAGCGCGTGAACTGCAAGAAGCCTATGCTTGCGCGCCTAAGTCGGAGAACGGCAAGATGCTCAAGAATACGTCTGAGTTCCATGAGGCAGAACTTGAGATGGGCGACGTGCTCTTTTCGCTCGTGAATGTGGCGCGCAAGATGGGTATCGATGCCGAAGGTGCTTTGCGAGCAACATGCACGAAGTTCCGCAATCGCTGGGAAGCTATGGAAGATGAAGCGTTTGATGAAGGCGTTCAGCTCGAAGAGCTTCCTATGGAGAAGATGCAGGCACTTTGGGATAAAGCAAAGGCAGCCGAATAGACTGTGTTGCACCTGAGAGGCTCTGTCAAAAGCGTTCTGATTAGGATTCATGCCTTAAACAGATGCGATTTTGCCTCTTGAGGTTTTAGTGGTTGACACCGCGTTGCTCTATTGAGAAAATAACCAATGCTGCAAAGCTTACTGCTTGCAACGAAATGCGCCCTTACCTCAGCTGGATAGAGGGACTGACTACGAATCAGTACGTCGGGGGTTCGAATCCCTCAGGGCGCACCACTTGAATACAACCCTGTTTGACCAGTTCAAGCAGGGTTTTTTAGTGGTTTCACCAGCCTTCACATCATCTGCAAGACTGGGTGGTACTATTCCTTGATGCTATGTTTTCAACAAGTCTTAGAGAACGAAACGGAGGCATGATGAGAAGAGAAGATTCGCTCTTAGCGGCACAGGCATCTAGAGGTGCCTGCCTTCCCATCGCACATCAGCAGGCAACCACGCTCCAAAAGAAGCTCGCTCTTTTTGTGGCAGCGTTCGCTTTGATGGTTGGCTGTTTGGTTGCTGCACCACAGTTTGCTCATGCGGCTACTACAACGGTAGGCGGTGTAACCTATACCTATGCCAATAACACTGATGGTAGTGTCACGATCCAGAAGATCAAGATCAGTAATCCTTCTGCGGGCTTCGAAGTTCCTACTAAGCTTGACGGTAAAATAGTTACGCAGATCGGCATGGCTAATACGAAGAAGCTCGAAGTTGAAGGTGTTAGTTCTCTCCATCTTAATGTTCCTAATCACACCTCTTTGGAAGCGATCTATTGCGAGTCGAGCAAGCTAGCAGGGCTCAATGTTTCTGGTTGTACCGCTCTTAAGTATCTCGATTGCGCGTATAACAATCTTACCGCCCTGAGTGTCATGGATTGCAATAGTCTTGTGACGTTGCGCTGTGAGTCTAATCAGCTGAAAACTTTGAGCGTATCGAATTGCAGAAACCTTAGGTTCCTTTACTGCAACAACAACCAGCTTACGGGGCTTATCTTGCCTTCTGGCTCAACGGCCTTGCAGGAGCTCGATTGTTCTTACAATAAGCTCCCATCGTTAGATGTGTCGGGTAAAGAGGGTCTCGATTATCTGCGATGCAACAACAACGCGATCAAGTTCATAAGCGGCATGGGAAGCCTTAAACGTCTCACCACACTTTTCTGCTTCAACAATAAACTGACAGGGATCGACCTCTCCCAATCGAAATATCTGCAAACGCTCGAATGCGCCAACAATAGCCTTACCGGTCTTGACGTATCGAACCACACAGCTCTCCAATCAGTGTTCTGCGGCAACAACCAGCTGCAATCGATCAAGGTGAATGGCGCATCTTCTCTTACCACGTTGAATTGTTCGTCGAACAAGCTTACTTCGTTGGATTCTTCGGGCTTGAGAGCGCTTCGCGATCTGAATTGTTCTTCCAATGCCCTTACTTCATTGAAGCTCACGAGTCTACCGAATCTCTCCAGCCTGAATTGCTCGTCCAATGAACTCACTTCGCTCGACATTTCAGGTCTAGGCAGCTTGCGTGATCTGAACTGCTCGAACAACAAGATCAGCGACGTGAAGGGTCTTGAGGAGTGGGCAAAGAAGACGGGCAATGCTGCCACGATCCTTCCGCAAAAGGTCGAGACCAATTCAGAGAACAAAGACAATAATGGCAACTCGGGCAACAACAATGGCAACAACAGCAGTAATTCTGGCAACAACGGTGGTGTTGGAGACGCGAACAGCAATAATGTGACCGTTGCTACCAAAGACGGCAAATGGATCCACAGCTCCAAGGGCTGGTGGTATCGCTACACCGATGGAACCTATGCGGTAGGCCTCACTAAGATCAAGAGCACCACCTATTATTTCGATGCCAAAGGTTGGATGAAGACGGGTTGGAGGAACATCGGTCCTAACGCAGACTGGTACTACTTCAAGAGCTCTGGCGCTATGGCTACCGGTTGGCAGAAGGTGAAGGGCAAGTGGTACTTCCTTAACCCTGCTGATGGCAGGATGCTCACGGGTAAGCAGATCGTAGATGGTAAGACCTATTTCCTCAAGAGCTCTGGCGCTATGGCCACTGGTTGGCAGCACGTAACGGGCAATAGTGATTGGTATTACTTCAACAAATCCGGTGCTATGGTAACCGGTTGGGCGAAAGTCAAGAACAAGTGGTACCTCATGGACGATAACGGCATCATGCTCACTGGCAGAGAAGTCGTTAAAGGTAAGACCTACTTCTTGGCTTCCTCAGGTGCTATGAGAACAGGATGGGTCAAGAGCGGTTCCGATTGGTACTATTGCAACAAGTCAGGTGCCATGACCACTGGTTGGCAGAAGGTAAAGGGTTCCTGGTATTACCTCAAGAGCGATGGCAAGATGGCAAAGGGCTGGTTCTCGGAAAAGGGAGCAACGTACTATCTGAAGAGCTCAGGTGCTATGTCCAAAGGTTGGCAGAAGGTCAACAATACCTGGTACTACTTCAAGAGCAGTGGTGCTATGTCCAAGGGCTGGCAGAAGGTGAGTGGCAAATGGTATTACCTGAATCCTTCTGACGGCAAGATGGCAACAGGCAAGCAGACCATTTCTGGCAAGACCTACTTCCTCAACAGCTCAGGCGCCATGCGAACTGGCTGGATCAAGAGCGGTTCTGGTTGGTATTACTGCAACAAGTCAGGCGTTATGCTCGCCAATACGTGGGTCTCGGGCAAGTATTGGGTAGGCTCTGATGGCGTTATGGCAACCAATGCATGGGTTGACGGTGGCAAGTACTGGGTCGGATCAGACGGTAAGTACAATGCGAAAAAGAAACCAGCATCTAGCACGACTGCTTCTTCGGTAGCAACGTATGCAGCAAGCAGCGATGTTTATCACATCTACAACTGCGCAAGTGCTCAGGCCATTAAGAATCCCAAGACCACAACCGTTGCTGATGCCCAGGCAAAAGGACTGAAACTCTGTAAGACCTGCCAGAGCATGTCCCACTAGGCATCAGCCTTCCTTAGAGCTCGGCTCGAAGGAAAGAAAAGTTTTGACAAGAGGCATGGATGCTTTGCATCGATGCCTCTTCTTTTTTGATCATATTCTTTACATCAAAACCTAGGATTCTAAGAGCGAGCAGAAACTAAAGTAAGGATCGCATCTGAAAGAGCAGTTACGATCTCATCGATGCGCTCGCTGTCTAACCCAGAAACATTCATCACATACGTTGCGCACGAATCCGTTGCATGAGGGCGCGATAGAGGGGTTGAACGATACTCTTCTATGTTTACCAAACGGATTCCGCGTTCAAGACAGGTGGTCTCAAATGGGGTTGCCGAACTGGCTCCTGCAGGCAGATCGACTTCCATCAAGAAATGCAATCCACTGCCGACTCCCTTGAAATGCACGTAGTTTCCTGCTTCGCTTGCCATAATCTTTGCAACCAAGGAGTCTTGCAGTCGTCGATAAGCGGTCCGCTGGCGGTTTACGTGACGCTCGTAGTCGCCAGAGGTGATGAAACGTGCAAGCTCAAGCTGCTCGAGAGCACCGACCATGCAAGTGCGTGCCGTGAAGCGCTCATTGAAGATAGCGAGCAGACGCGGCGGCAATACCATATAAGCAATGCGAAAAACGCTTCCCAAGCTGCGAGTGAAAGTGTTCATGTAGATTACCGACTCCTGCCTATCCTGCATGAAGAGCGTTGGGATCGGTCGACCACGCATACGGAATTCACTGTCATAGTCATCCTCGATGATATAGCGCTTCATAGAGCGTTTTTTCGCGCCCGATCGAGATGTGCTGCAGAGTGTGTCATGCCTACTCGTCTCATGCGCCCAGTCGAGCAGCTCATGACGTCTTACCGCGCTCATTACGCTCCCGGTGGGAAATTGATGAGCAGGAGAACAATGGGCGATGCTCGCTTCGCTTGCTCTAAGCGCTGCAACATCAAGCCCGCTTTTGTCGACGGGAATACCGACAACGTGAGCCCCGCTCAGTTCGTAATGCGTGCGCAAAGCAGGATAACCAGGGTCTTCGACCGCAAAAGTGCGCTCACGTCCAAGGAGCTGCACCAATACTCCGTAAAGATCTTGCGCTCCTGCTCCGATGATGATCTGTTCGGGTGAAGCTTCTAAGCCTCGAAAGTGAACCAAATGTTGAGCGATCGCAGAGCGGAGCTCTTCTGACCCGCGGTTGTCGTGCGCAGTTCGGAGAAGCAGACCCTTTGAAGCTTCATTGAGCGTGCGTCTGACCGTTTTCGCCCAAATATGGAAAGGGAATTGGTCGCCCGATCGATCGTTTCCTGAGAAGTCAGCGAGCAAGGGTGCTGCTTGGATCGAAGGAACGCTCGATAG
Source organism: uncultured Eggerthella sp. (assembly GCA_900542525.1). GTDB lineage: Bacteria > Actinomycetota > Coriobacteriia > Coriobacteriales > Eggerthellaceae > Anaerotardibacter. Next base: position 124,778 of record UQNZ01000002.1, on the reverse strand, counting down.
GGCTTGATCGACCTGCTTGGTGGTCGCTTCAGTCTCCGGCAGGTGTTCGATTCTTTTACTATCTGCGTTCGCGCCATGCGCTCGAACGGAAGGAAGCTCGTTCACAAAATAACCGCGGCGCTCTTTCGCTTCGATGTAACCCTCGGCAGCAAGTTGGCGGTAAGCGCTCTCAACAGTAATGACGCTAATGCCGAGGTGTTGGGCAAGCGCTCGCTTCGAAGGGAGCTTGCTGCCCGCATCAAGGAGTGCTATTTCGATATCTGAACGAATCGCCCGATAAAGCTGTTCGTAGAGGCTACAGGAGCTTTTCGCATCAAGTTCGTACGTCAGCATAGCGCGTTCTTCTTTCTTGTTCGCAGGCATTCTCAAAGAAACTGGTCTTAATAAAAACATCGATTTTGGTCATTTCGATATGACCATCACCACTTTACCATGGCAGAGACAACAAAGATGATTCGCAGCTTAAAAAGGTTGAGAAGAGAAGAAAAGGAGTTTCAACCATGAGTGCTGATCAAAAGGACGGCGCCTGCTCTTGTGAGAACACGCAGGAACGCGCCAAGCTGAATAAGCAGCTTGCACAAATGCTGAAGGGTGGCGTGATCATGGATGTCACGACACCGGAACAAGCGCGGATCGCCGAAGAAGCGGGTGCTTGTGCGGTCATGGCGCTTGAGCGCATCCCGGCCGATATCAGGCTTGCTGGCGGCGTTTCGCGTATGAGTGACCCGAAGATGATCAAGGGTATTCAGGAGGCGGTGAGCATTCCGGTCATGGCAAAATGCCGCATCGGACATTTCGCGGAAGCTCAGATCCTTCAGGCGATCGATATCGACTACATCGACGAATCGGAAGTGCTCTCGCCAGCAGATGATACGTACCATATCGATAAAACGCAGTTCAGCGCACCCTTCGTATGCGGCGCACGTGATCTGGGAGAGTCACTTCGCCGTATCGCTGAAGGTGCTGCGATGATCCGCACAAAGGGCGAACCAGGCACGGGCGATGTTGTCCAAGCAGTTCGCCACATGCGCAAGATGAATGCTGAGATTCGTCGTGTCGCTGCGATGCGGGACGACGAACTGTTCGAAGCGGCGAAGCAACTTGAGGTTCCTTTGGGCTTGCTGCGTCAGGTGCACGACACGGGTCGTCTGCCCGTGGTCAATTTCGCAGCAGGTGGCATCGCAACGCCGGCTGATGCATCGCTGATGATGCAGCTGGGTGCCGAGGGTGTATTCGTCGGTTCAGGCATCTTCAAGTCGGGCAACCCTGCGAAGCGTGCAGCAGCTATCGTGCGCAGTGTTGCGAATTACCAGGATGCAGAGCTCATCGCGGCGCTTTCTGAGGACCTCGGTGAAGCGATGGTAGGCGTGAACGAGGATGAGATTGCCCTCATCATGGAAGAGCGCGGCAAATGAGTGCAGAACCAAAGGACATCCTTCCGCAGAGCGCGAAGATAGGCGTGCTTGCCGTTCAGGGCGATTTCGCCGAACACGCTGCCAGGCTGCGTGCGTTCGGCTGCGAGACCACGGAACTTCGCTGTGCCGTCGACCTCGATACTGCGCTCGATGCGATCGTGCTTCCTGGCGGTGAATCAACGGTGCAGGCGGCATTGCTCGAAGAATTCGCTATGGCAGGTCCGCTCAAGCGCATGATCGAAACGGGTACGCCCGTGCTCGCTACGTGCGCAGGTCTGATCCTTCTTGCGCGTGAGGTCGAGCACGCCAACGGTCGGAGCGATTCTAGTGCTCCCTTCGAACGCGCGGGTTGGGCTTCTGGTGCGCTAGGAACGCTGCCTGTCCAAGTGAGACGCAACGCCTATGGTAGACAGCTGGCGAGCTTTCATGCAGAAGCCCCGCTTCGCTTCAACAAAGAAAGCACAGACGAAACACCCAACATCCCCCTCACATTCATTCGCGCACCCCAGATCGTGGCAACCGGCGAAGGAGTGGAGACCTTGGTGAGCATGGATGAAACACCGGTAGCGGTGCGCTTTGGCAACCAGTTGGGCATCACATTTCATCCTGAGCTCGATCAAGATGATACGCTCTATCGCTATTTCTTGAGTTTTATCGAGGACAAACAAGGATAGGAACAGTTGCGGCATGCTGAACCTTTCTTGTTCAGCATGCCCAGCATGCCGTGCGCTATGAGCGCTTGCGACTTCTTACAACAAGCCCACCGATGAAAAGAGCGATCAGCGCCACACCGCCCACCAGCGAAGGCCAAGGCGAAAGACTTAATCCTGCAACAAGATATCCAACCAAGCAAATGCCTGCCACCAAACTTGCGTAGGGCAGCTGCGTGGTAACGTGTGCCAGGTGATTACAGCTTGCACCGGCAGATGAGAGAATCGTCGTATCCGAAATGGGCGAGATGTGATCGCCATAGACCGCGCCAGCAAGCGTTGCGCCGATCGTGAGCAGGTAGAGAGGGCTTTCGGGTGTGAACACCCCGATCACGATAGGGATCACGAGAGCGATCGTTCCCCATGAAGTGCCCATAGCAAATCCGATGAATGCAGAAGCAATGAAAATCACTACGGGAAGGAACTGTAGCGCGAAACCAGCGGAGTCGAGCAAGCCAGCGATGAAGGTGCCAGTGCCGAGCATATAGCGGCAACAGCCACCCAACGACCAGGCAAGCACCAAGATCATGATGGCTTCGACCATCGAGCGCACGCCTTCCGATGCGCCGGTGATGAAGCTCGAAAGATTCAACAGCTTGCGCGGCAGATAGAGCAGCGCTGCAACTACCAGCGCAACCACCGAACCGATGCACAGTCCCATGATGGGGTTTTCGCCCATGGCGGTTGCAAAATCGATGCCCTGGAAGAAGCCGCCTGCATACATCATGCCCAAGATCGAGAAGATAATGAGCACGAGAATCGGCACGATCAGATCGTAGACACGTCCGTTGCGGGCGATATGGAGCTGGTCGTAAGCATCCAGTGCTTCGCCGGCCATGTCCTGTAGGCGTACGTTGTCTTCAAGGGTCTCATCGATGTCTTCACGAACAGCGCTTGAACTGGGAGCGAGTGATTCCTCGGCAGCATGTTTGATACCCTTGCGTGGTTGCTTGAAGCGCGTTTCAAATGCTTGTTGTGCGCGTTTCATCGGACCGAAATCGCGCCCGCAAGCGCACAGTGCGAACACGAACACGATGGTGAGCAATGCGTAGAAGTTGTAGGGGATCGAGGCCACGAAGGTATTGAAGCCGTCTTCGCCCAAATAGCCGCCAACAGCTACAGCCCACGACGAAACTGGCACGATGATGCAGATAGGGGCTGCTGTCGAATCGATGATCCATGCCAGCTTCTCGCGACAGATCTTGAAGCGGTCGGTCACGGGGCGCATCACGCTACCTACTGTGAGGCAGTTGAAGTAGTCATCGACGAAGATAATCACACCCAGAAGCGCAGTGGCAAGAGAAGCAACGCGTGGGTTCTTGATGCGCTTCACGGCCCATTTTGCATACGCGATCGATCCGCCTGCCTTCGTGATGAGCATCGTGAGCGCGCCTAAGAGCGCTAAGAACAAGATAAGGCCAGCATTAGCCGAAATCTGCTCGATGAAGATGCTTGGCAGCAGGCAAAGCCCATCGATCGTTTGCTCAAGACCTACACCAGCCAAATTGAATTGGTAGATGAGCAGCCCAGAAACGATACCGATAAGAAGCGAAGAATAGACTTCCTTCGTGATGAGCGCGAGCGCAAGTGCGAGAAGTGGCGGAACGAGCGACCACGCGCCAGTATCGAGTAAAACGAACCCTTCCATGTTGGTGATTCCGATCTGCTAGTCGAAGGTCACGCCGGACGCATATAAGAAGCGCGGCTCGATGACGTTCTTGCGAATGTAGTGCAACGTTTCGGTCTCACCGTGTTCAGCAAGATGCTCGAGCAAGACGAGCAGGAACGCTGCGGAATCAGGATGAATCTCGATGTTGCCTGAGGAAAGCTCGCGTTTGTAATACGCGAGCGGCGAAGCATCGGTGTAGTGCTCTTTCTCGTATACCTTCGAAGCGGCGATGCGATCGCAGAGCATCTCGACCATATAGCGAGTGGGGATGGGGCAGCCATACAGCGTGCCGTCCCCGCCTTCGATCACATCAAGCCAATATTCGTAGTGATGCTTGTTGCGTCCTTTATGATGGATCCACCCGCGCGAAAAGCCCTTATCATGGCGTTCAGCAGCGTTGGGAGAACGGTTTCCCTGGTAGTAATTGATGCCCACCAGGAATTCATCGGGCGAGAATTTCGACAGGTCATGGACGAGCCCTTGCCAAGGAATGCCGCAGCGCGCACAAGCTTCGAAGACGAGCCATTTGTGCTGCGACACCGTACCAAGATGGTGCCAGGCGTTCGTGAGGTATTGCCCGAGCGTTCTTGGGCGAGGGTTGGTCTTGGCATTCGGATCCGCCCATGCGGGGCGCCAGCTGCCAGGAGCCGCGTCGCATTTTGGGCCAACTGGCGCGACTGTGGGCACGGGAGTGCTTGCGTCATTCACTGGCCTGCTCGTGTCCTTTTTACGGGCTGCGGGATGTGCGGTGTGATCTTTGGCGTTCTGCGCCGCTGAAGGTTCTTGTGGTATGTTCGCTTCAGACATGAGCCGTCCCTGTCGTCTGGTTAGATTGCGTTCTATATATTGAAGATTCGCTTTTCGCGCTACAATACAACTTTACGGTTGAAAGGAAGCGTGTATGAGCGAAGACAAAAGCAGTGCTCTCTATGATGATATTGTAACGGTTAATTCCGTCGATTCGGCCCTCTATGATATGTATCCTGTCAAACGTGGCCTTCGCAACAACGACGGATCGGGCGTGATCGCGGGCATTACGAACATATCGAACGTTCACGGTTACATGATGAACGAAGGCGATAAGGTCCCTGTTGAAGGAAAGCTCACGTTCCGTGGCTACGATATCTACGACTTGCTTAGCGATACCTCTCCCAGCAAGCGCTATGGCTTCGAAGAAGTTGCTTATTTGCTCATGCTTGGCAAACTTCCTACGCAAGAGGAACTTGATAGCTTCGTTGCGGTTATTGATGCCGAGCGCGAACTGCCCGATGGCTTCACCGCGGATCGTATCATGCGTCATCCTGCAGCGGATTTGATGATCATGCTGTCGCGTTCGATCATTTCACTCTATGCAGACGACCCCAACGCTGAAGATCGTTCCATCGAGCACGAGATCAAAACGGCCATGTCGCTCATTTCTCGTCTGCAGCGCATCATGGTGCTCTCCTACCATGCGAAGCAGGCGTATTTCCATGGCGATTCGATGATCATGCACCGCTTTGTCCCAGGTCAGAGCTCTTCGGAAACCATCCTTTCCATGCTGCGTCCCGATCGTGCTTTCACGCCTGAAGAGGCGCGCATGCTCGACATCATGATGTGCCTGCACGCAGAGCATGGTGGTGGCAATAACTCCACGTTCACCTGTCGCGTGCTCTCTTCTGCCGACACCGATCCGTATTCGGCCTATGCTGGCGCGGTCGGATCGCTCAAAGGCTCGAAGCATGGTGGCGCGAACCATCAAGTGCTTGGCATGCAAGCAGAGATCAAGGAAAACGTGAAGAATTGGGAAGACGACGATGAAGTCGCTGCCTATATTGCGAAGATCGTGAACAAGGAAGCATACGATAAGACGGGTCTTATCTATGGCATGGGTCATGCGGTCTACACACTTTCCGATCCGCGTGCCATCATCTGCAAAGATTTCGCGACGCGTCTTGCTGCAGGAACCGAATATGAGCCTGAGCTCAATCTGCTGAAGTCGATCGAGCGCTTGGCACCCGAGGTCATCTTGCAGGAAAAAGGCACGAACAAGGATATGTGCGCGAACGTCGATATGTATTCGGGCTTTGTGTATTCCATGATGGGCATTCCGGCCGATCTTATCACGCCACTTTTCGCATGCTCGCGTATGGCGGGTTGGGCTGCGCATCGTATGGAAGAGATCCTTACCGGCAAACGCATCATTCGCCCGGCATACAAGACAGCGGTCAAAGAACAGGATTATGTGCCCATCGAGCAGCGATAGAGCGCTCTAAGGTGACAAACTACCCGGTCGTTCGTTACCTTGGCTGATCGAGCTGAGCACACGAGGTGCGGGCAATAACCGCTAGCCGCCGTATTTGGCCAATAAATATGGAGAAGTTGCGCCGTTTGAAAGAGCGGCGCTTCTCTTTTTCTTCAAGAGTAATAAGGTAAAGAATCGTTGTTTACTCAACATTCTTCTTGTAGCGAAAAACGCTGCAGTTTGGAAAGGACGGAACTGACCGTCCTTTTTTCACGGATGAATATCGGGTTCAGAAGTCAAAAAGCTTTTCGCCCTCTCAAGTATCGTACGTATTTTTTTTGGAAAGGATCTGTCTGTATGGGTCTTACACGCAAGCAGATTTCAACAGTAGCCGTCCTGCTCATCGGTACCTTCGTGGTCGTGCTCAATCAAACGCTACTCTCGCCAGCGCTTGCTTCTATCATGCGAGATCTTTCTATCGATGCGCCAACAGTGCAGTGGGTCATGTCCATCTATTCGCTCGTTGAAGCGGTGGTCATTCCGCTCTCGGCGTTTCTGATCGGGCGCTTCAGCACGCGTCAGCTCTTCATCACGGGTCTGATCATCTTCACTGCAGGCAGTTTGCTCTGCGCATTTTCGCCCGGATTCATCTTCCTGTTGCTTGGTCGCGTGTGCCAGGCTATTGCGGCGGGCGTTTTCATGCCCATGATCTTCACGGTGCTTCTGCTCATCTTCCCACGTGAAAAGCGCGGAAGCGCGATGGGCCTCGTCTCGCTCGTGATCGGTTTCGCACCAGCAGTCGGCCCGACGCTCTCTGGCGTGCTCGTGGATAGTATTGGCTGGAGAATGCTCTTCGTAGTCATCACGGTGGTAGGTGTTCTCTTGATCCTTTCAGCGGTGAAATTCCTTGAGAACTATGGTGATTTCGAGCGCACTTCTTTCGATAAGCTGTCAGTCCTGCTTTCCACGGTCGGCTTGGTGTGCTTGCTCTATGGGCTTTCTACCTTCTCTTCTACCACGAATCCTGCCATGACCGCAGGCTTCATCGTGGTTGGCCTGGTGGTCATCGCTATCTTCGTGCGTAGGCAGCTCAAGCTTGAGAATCCGCTCTTGAAGGTAACGGTCTTGAAGACGCGCAATTACCGCGTCGCCATTATCGTTGCTATCATCAACTTTGGTGTGTTGATCGGCCTCGGTACGATTCTGCCGCTCTATCTGCAGACCTTGCGTGGTTTCTCAGCGCTCGAGACAGGTCTCACACTTCTGCCTGGTGCGCTGATCGGCGCCTTTGTGGGTTATTTCGCAGGTCGCTTGTTCGACCGTTGGGGCGTACGCAAGTGCGTGGTGCCAGGCGTTACTATTTTCTTCGTAGGTACGCTCGGCTTCCTGATCTTCGATATGAGCACCGATCTGTTGGTCATCTGCGCTATCTATACGGTGGTTGCGCTGGGCATCCAGTTCCTTACCACGCCGATGAATACCTGGGGTATCAATTCGCTTGACAACAGTGTCATTCAGCATGCGAATGCGGTAACGAACACCTTGAACCAGGTTTCGGCTGCGTTCATGACAGCGCTCATCGTGTCCATCTCGGCGCTCGGTTCGACCATCGCGCCGAATGCTGATCCTGCCATGCAGCTCTATGAGGGCGATCATCTGGCATTCGTTGCAACGGCTGTTCTGGCCGCTATCGCGTTCATCGTCGTCATCTTCTTCGTGCGCGACAAGCGCAAGCGCGACGCACATATCGCGCCTATGTCCATGCAACAGTTCAGCCCGAGCGATAACACTGATGAGATCCCCGTCTCGCGCGCGATGAACACAGAGCCTTATTTCGTAACGAATACGGCCTCAATTCGCGAAGTTGCCCAGATCATGGTAGATAACAAAGCGAGTGGTGTTCCGATCGTCGATCATAACAAGATGGTGGTCGGATTCATCTCCGATGGCGACATCATGAAATACATCGGTCGCAACGATGGTATCCTCGATTCGACGTACATGCTCTATCAGGTTCCCGATCCGCAAACGTTCCCACAGCGTATCAGCAGGCTCATCGATATGAATGTCATGCAGATCGCCACTAAGAATGTGATCGCAGTGAAGAGCGATTCATCGCTTGAAGATGCGTGTCGCCTACTCTCTGAAAAACGCATCAAGAAAGTGCCGGTAATCGAAGAGGGCGAGCTGGTCGGTTCGCTTTCGCGCGCGGATGTCATTCGTGGCACCATGGCCAACATCGTCACCATTAAAGCGATGGCTGAAAAAGACGATGCAAAGAAGCCGCAGCTTGTATAATGTAGGCTTGTGGCCGCCCTCCGCTTTTATTATCGAGATTCTGCGAGATTATTCACTAGTATAGATATGACCTATAGTATTGAAACGATCTTGCACGCTGAAGAGAGGAGGTGCCATGATCATGCCAGAGCTTAAGGAGCAAGTCAGCTCTGAAGAGTCCTTGTCTGAAACAGGCATGATCGGCGCTTCCGATCTCTTTTCGGTGAGCACCACTGCTAACGAAGAATCGGAACGTCCGCTCGTGATTGCGCTCTATTCTTCGGTTGGTTCGGGGCATCGCAGTGCGGCAGCTTCTACCGCTGAAGCGTTTGCGCGCTTGCGTGGCAGTCATCCGCTCGTTCCGGAAGATACCGATATCGAGCTGCTCGATATCCTCGACTTCGGATATATGAAGTTCGATGGCGAAAAAACAACCACGCTCTTCACAGGTCCAACGCGCTATATCTACGACATAACTTGGCATTACGTTCTGACGGGGCGTCTTCTGTGGGGCGGAGGCAGCATCTGGTCCTATTTCATGTATTCCGCTTTCACTCGCTATGTAGCGAAACGCAAGCCGATCGCTATTGTGAGCACGCATATCGTTGCGGCAAATGCGGCAGTGGCTGCACGCATGATCACCAAACTCGACTTCCCGGTGGTTTGCGTGCCGACCGACTATGGCGTGGAGGGGTTGTGGCCGCATCGTTTCAGCGACTTGTTCTGCGTCGCCGATGAGCTTATGAAAGAAGAGCTCTATCCGCGCAAGGTGAAGCCAGAAGATATCAAGGTCACGGGTATTCCTGTTAAACCAAGCTTCAATCAAGAGTATGATCGCACTACCGTTCTTGAAAAATATGGGTTGCCGGTGGATAAGAAGATCGTGCTCGTTATTGCAGGCGCTCGTTTGCGCCAGCCCTATGTGCTCTTCCGTGAACTCATGGATGAGACCATCGAAGACCTTTCCGCATTCGATGATATGCATTTCGTGTTCTTGACCGGCAGCGACGAAGAATACGCTGATCAAGTGCGCAAGCATTGTAATGATCGTGGCGTTTCGAATGTATCTGTCTACAACTACGTTGAGAAGATCGCAGAGCTTATGAATGCAGCTGATCTTGCTATTGCTAAATCAGGCGGATTGGCAGTTACTGAATGCCTCTGTTCGCGCTTGCCGCTCATCATCGTTGGGCGCTCATTCGGCCAAGAAGATGCGAACACTACTACGGTCACTCGCGCGGGAGCGGCGTATCAAGTGCTTACTTCGCCTGAGTTGTTGAAGAAGTTGCGTGAGATCCAGAAAGATCCCACAATGCTCGATCGCATGATAGAAGGCGGGGCAGAATTACGCAAGCCTGATTCGGCGCACAATGTTGCGCTGGCAACGCTCGAGAAGGTGGGCAACACCGCCCCCATCAAGAACCGCTTCTTCTGGCTCTACTGGGGCAAAAAACCCCTGCGCACCCGCTAAAAAGCCACTTGAAGATCGCTCAAGGTTGCTGGGACTCGTTAAAGAGGCCCTCTCCTGTTCTCCGAAGCTTCTGCCTACTGGTAAGATAGAAGCAACGAACAAAAGCAGTACTGCGCCTCATCCGAAGGGAGTCCAGATGGAAGCATACAAAGAAGAGTTCATCGAATTCATGGTCGAAAGCGACGTGCTCAAGTTCGGCGAATTCACGCTGAAGAGCGGAAGGCAGTCTCCCTTCTTCATGAATGCAGGTGCCTACGTTACGGGCGATCAGCTGCATCGTTTAGGCATCTACTACGCGCAAGCTATCGAACAGAACTTCGGGCTCGATTTCGATGTGGTATTCGGACCGGCGTACAAGGGCATTCCGCTCTCGGTGGTCACTGCTATGGCGCTGAACGAGCTGTATGGCAAAGAGGTGCGCTACTGCTCCAACCGTAAAGAGGTGAAGGATCACGGCGATACGGGTATCTTGCTCGGCAGTGATCTGCATGATGGCGATCGCGTATTGATGGTGGAAGATGTGACCACCTCGGGTAAATCGATCGAAGAGACCTATCCCATCATCAAGGCGCAGGCTGATGTGGAAGTGGTGGGTCTCATGGTCTCACTCAACCGCCAAGAAGTGGGCAAGGAAGGCAAGAAGTGCGCGCTCGATGAAGTTTCGGAGCGCTATGGGCTCCCCACGGCTGCCATCGTTACCATGGAAGAGGTGACCGAATGCCTGTACAACAAGGAAGTGCAAGGCAAGGTCATCATAGACGATGCGCTCAAAGCAGCCATCGATACTTACTACGCCCAATACGGCGCCAAAGCCTAAAGGTGACGAACGAAGTTCTGTAGAAGGGTTAGTCGGGGCGGCCGATGCCACCCATGTTCTCGAAGCGCGCTTGCAGCACTTCATTGGGGTAGTACGTATCCAGTATCTGCTCGATCGGCGTGGCAGCTTCCACCCCATGCGTACGGGCATCAGCCCTCAGCATGACAGCGATGGTCATGCAGGCGTCACAAATGATGAAGATGAAGAGTGCCCAGGTGATCGCACGGTACGCGAACGCCTTCGTGTCGATCTTGCCAAACACCTTCTTCACGAACGGCCAACCGACGCGCACCCAAACCAGGCCGAGCGCGCCCCATGCGATCATGTGGAAGATGTCGGTACGTCCATTGAAATTCCCTGGTATCTCCAGATAGCTCCAGGCAACGATGCCCCAAAACGTCTCCATCGCCCAGCTTGCGAAATACTCGACCACGCCGCCTACCAGCGCCGCAACGCAGAAGATGAAGATATTCGAACGGCGTTCTTCCTCGTCGAATTTCAGTGCAAAGACGGTGAGCAGCATCGCCGCCAGTCCATAGATGGGCGAGAACGGACCCCAGATGAAGCCAGCGCGGCTTTCCCACTCGCCGTCGAAAGCGAGGTAGTGTTGGATCGTCTCGAAGAGCAGTCCAACGAAGGACATGACGGTGAAGACCCAGGTCAGCATGAGCAACGTCGAGAAGCGTTTGGGCGATTCGGCTGCGGCTTGCTCGCCCTGATCGGGCAGGAGATCGACTGGTGTGCTTGAAGCCTTCATCAACGAGCCTCAGAGACGAGGAGCTGTCCGCCCTCGCTCGAAGAGACGACCAGTTGGGTATCGACACGCTGCGAAACGCTCTGTTCGCTTGATCGAGAAGATTCTGAAGGAGCGGTCACGATCTCGTATTGGCTATCTTGGGTTTCAACGATGACCTCGCCCTGCGTGTTCTCGCCCTCGCTTTCAGCGGGCGCTTCGACCACTTCGACATTGTCCCAGGTTGCGCTTGAAGCATCGAGGGCATGGCGCGCTTCCAAAAGCGAAGTGAACAATTCCGAGAGATTCGCTTCAGCAGTAGGGGAATCGGCCCTGCTCGTGAAAGCGACTACCAGATAGGTGTTATCGCCATCAACCACGATGCCTGCATCGTTAACAGCATCTTCCCTGCCACTACTTGAAACGCACCAGCCTGCCTTGTTGTATACGGTCGCGTTGTCCATCCCTGCTTTAACGACACCGTTGCGCAAGAAGGAAGTCTCAGTGCTCCCGAGCAATCCCTTAAGCCAGGTGGCTGTGTCGCTGCCCGAGTTCAGATAATTCCAAGTGTGTGTCCAAAGCGTTGCGGAATCGCGAACTGAATAGGTGGGGAAGGTGGCCATGTAGCCAGTGGGATCGATCCCCATCTCGGAAAGCCAGTTGTTATGGTTCGAGCCGTCATAACTGTGTTTGAGCGAACGATACGAATTGTTATCCGACCACACGATCGCATTTTCGATGCGGTTGCTCACGGCGGATTTGTTAAGCGTACCGCCGTCGATATATTCTTCGCAGAGGAATACGCTTATGGGCGCTTTATAGGTGCTGGCTCCATAGATGCGCGTATCGATGTTATAGCAGAATCCGCTTCCCGTGTTCAGGTTCATGATCAAAAAGCCTACGTTTTCGTCGTTGGCTTCAAGGAAGGAAAGGTCTTCAGTGATGGAGCGATTCTCATCTTCTGAAAGACTGGCATACATCTGGTTGCCGCTTTTGACAAGCGAAAACGAGGTGATGGTATCAGGCTGTATCGAGATCTGTCGAAAGTCGGTCTCATTAGGGGTGTAGGTTACCTCGGGCGGTTGTTCTTCAGTGGGTTCATTAGGAGAGGGCGCTGTTGAACAGCCATGCCCCGTGAAGATGAGCGCAGCGAGTACGACCACTATCGCAACGACTACGGCAAGCAAGATGAACTGCACGCGTGGCGGCAGGTTCAGACGAATCCAGGTGATAAGGCTGCTCAAAAAGCGCAACAACAGAGCGCCGAGCCAAAGCAAGAATCGCCCGAGAGCTTTCAGAGCAATCCAGAGATAATGGCCGACGAAGCGCACAGCAGCCACGAGCTTTTCAAAAAATGTCGACATATCGTAAATTTTACTTATACCAAGACAAAACAGAGAAATGAAAAGACTGAAGCTCTAAAATAAACAGACAAGAGGTGTGTACGTTTAAGTTGTTAGTTACGTTTTGATGTATATTCAATGGTTAAGCAAAATAGCATAGATGATTGAGGGAAAATCGTAGAGAGCCTATTAAGGAGTAGTAAGCCTCGATGGTGTTTGTTGTCAGTGTACTTTTAGTCGCATTCTTCCTATTGATGAATGCGTTCTTCGTTGTTGCTGAATTTTCGCTCGTGCGCGTTAGGAAATCGCAGATCGATATCCTCGTCGAAGAAGGCGCACGCGGTGCGAAGCGCGCAAAAGAGATATCCGAGAACGTCAATGCCTATCTTTCCGCCTGTCAGCTAGGTATTACGCTTGCTTCTTTGGCAATTGGCTGGTTAGGCGAGCCCGCTGTTTCGAGCGTGATCCACGAGCCGCTTGCGGCACTGGGGCTGCCAGATGCAGCAGTTTCTGCGATTGCGGTTGCTATCGGCTTCATCATCATCACGGCATTGCACGTTATCCTTGGCGAACTGGTGCCGAAGTCCATGGCTATCTTGAATACTGAACGCTATGCGCTCTTTTCGGCAGCACCGCTCTACTGGTTCTATCGCATCACCTATCCCATCATGTGGCTCTTCAACTCCACTACCAATGGCATCATGCGTTTGACTGGTCACGATACTGCCACTGAGCATCAGGCATACACCGAAGAAGAGATCAAGATCCTGCTCGAGGAAAGCGCAGAGAGCGGTGAGCTTGCTAGCGATCAGTTCGAGATCCTCGATAACGTCTTCGACCTTGATGATAAAGACGCAAAAGCCATCATGACCCCGCGTACCGATATGATCGCGATCGACATCGACGATGATCTTGATAACATCCTCGAGATCATGGGCGCGAATAAATTCACGCGCTATCCAGTCTTTAAGGACAACACCGATAACATCATCGGCTTCATACATATCAAGGATGCATATCGCTTGCCGCCAGATTCGAGCAAAGACGATCTGGTCATCCGTACCATCAATCCCGTTCCTGAAAGCCTGGCGCTCGACAAGCTCATGCAGATGATGCAGGAAAAGCACACCAAGATTGCCGTAGTGGTTGATGAACATGGTGGTACGTCGGGCATCGTTACGATGAGCGACGTGATCGGCCAGATCATTGGCAGTGTTGAAGATGAATACCTTCATGATGACCAGGACGAGATTCTGAAGGTGAGCGAGAACAACTATCTGGTCGATGGTTCGCTTCCGGTTGATCAGTTCGTTGAATTCCTCGGTTTCGAACCAGTACCTATCTACGATTACGAAACTGCTGGTGGGCTTATGCTCGATCTGCTCGACAAGATTCCGATCGAAGGCGATTCGGTTGAGCTGCATCATGATAAGCGCAAGATTGTTCTCACCACCAAGACCATGGACGCGCTGCGTATCGACAAGATCGGTGTTGAGTTCAAGCTAGATTCCGAAGAAGAACCAGCGGAGTAACTCCCCATGTCGGATACGACCACAATGAAGGTCAACCGCCTGGGATTATTGTCGGTAATGGCGGTTTTGGCATTGGATACTTCGTCTCGCTCATCGTTGGTCTCGTAGTGATCGTGCTGTTCTTTCGCGGGTGGCTTGCGATGGGGCATCTCATGCCGCGTATGCGCATGCTCGGCGATAATCATTTGAAGAAGGTCCGGTGCTTGACAAGGACTGGATCGTGGGCGTGGTGAACCGTAGCGATGCAGCGCTCTATTCGATGCGCACCTACTTGAAGGCGCAACATGATCTGTAGAGCACCTGGTGTATAGGGAGTCATAGGGAATATCAAGAAGGGGAAACAATGGAAGATCTAGAGATGGTAAGCATCGAAGAAGGGCGCGCGATCGTTCTTAAGAACATTCATCCACTTGAAGTTGAACAGGTTGATCTCGTTGATGCAGTGGGGCGTGTCGCAGCTGAAGACCTCACAAGCGATATCGACATCACGCCATTCGCCCATGCGGCTATGGATGGCTTTGCGCTCAAGGCAACACAGATCGAAGGCGCAACAGCAGATGCTCCCGTGAAGCTGAAGGTTGTTGCAGAAATTCCCGCTGGTTCTACCTATGAAGGCGATCTAGCAAGCGATGAGTGCGTGCGCATCATGACCGGCGCTCCTGTGCCAGCATGCGCCGACTCGGTCGTTAAATACGAGCTGGTCGATTATGAAGGAAGCGATGGTCGCGAAGGATCTTGCGTTGCGTTCGTGGAGCCTACGGCAGTCCGCAGCAATGTGCGTGAGGCTGGAGAAGAGATTGCGCGCGGCGAAGTGGCGATCCATGTAGGTGAAGGTATTCGCGCGGCAGGGGTCGGCTTCATTGCAAGTTGCGGCATCACGGAGGTTCCAGTCTATCGTCGTCCCAAGGTGGCTATCATCTCGATCGGCAGTGAACTGGTCGAACCTACGGTCATGCCTGGTCCTGGGCATATTCGTGATGGCAATGCTTATGCGCTGGCCGCTTGTACGAAAGAAGCTGGCGGTATTCCTACCATTTTCCCGATCGTCAAAGACGACTTCATCGCGATCCGCGATGCCGTGGAAACCGCGCTTACGAACCACGATTTCGTGGTCACTTCAGGTGGCGCATCGAATGGCGATTACGACTTCATCAAAGACGTGATAGAGCAGATGGGCGCGCTTGAGATGACGCTCGTGAACATGCGCCCCGGCAAAGCTCAGGCCTTCGGCTTCGTAGAGGGTGTTCCCGTCTTTGGGCTTTCAGGCAATCCGGCGGCAGCTTACTGCGGCTTCGAGATGTTCATTCGCCCGGCACTGCGCAAGATGCAGGGCTTCACCACGTTTGAGCGCCCGCGCGTGAAAGCAACGCTTGCGAAGGATCGCAAGAAGAAAGACGGGCGTGTGTTGCTCTTGCGCGCTACGCTCGAGCATGATGAAGAGGGCGATCTCGTAGTCGTGCCCGCCAAGAACCAGAATTCAGGTTTGTTCGGTACGCTTCAGCGCGGGAATTGCTTGGCAGTGCTGCCGGCAGGGATGCCAGAAGGCAAGCGCGTTGCGGCGGGAACTGAAGTCGAGTGCATTTTGCTCGATGTTGAAGAAGGGAGCGTTATCTCATGAAATTCGCAATAATCACCTGTTCAGATACGCGTACGCTCGAGACCGACACAGCAGGCAACGCGCTCGAAGAGCTTATCGCCGAAAAAGGATGGACGTGTGTTTCGCATGTCGTAACGACTGATGAACGCTCGCTCATCGCGCAGGCGATCGTAAGCGCATGTGGCCGTTTCGAAGCAGACATAGTGATCACGTGCGGAGGTACGGGGCTCTCTCCGCGTGACGTAACACCGGAGGCTACTGAAGATGTGTGCGATCGTCCTGTTCCTGGCATCGCCGAAGGGATGCGTGCTTATAGCATGCGCTTCACCAATCGCGCGATGCTTTCACGCGCGGTGTGCATGCAGCGTGGCAAGACGCTCGTGATCAATTTTCCGGGAAGCGAAAAAGCGGTGCGCGAGAACTGGGAGGCCGTGAACGAGGTGCTCGAGCACGCGCTCGCGATGATGGACGGGCAAGGGCACTAGTTAGCGCTGCTAACATACACCGAAGGGTTCACGGCTACGAGCGGTGCCAAACGCCGCTCTTACCGCCTTCTTTATGCACGAGACGCACTTCGCCGATCTCCATGCCACGATCGATCGCCTTGCACATGTCATAGATGGTAAGGCAGGCAACCGAAGCGGCGGTGAGTGCCTCCATTTCAACGCCGGTCTTTCCCACGAGCGATGCTTGAGCCACTACATGGATGCCGCAGGGGTGAGGGCCGCTTGCATGGCTCGCCTGCTTTTCGGTTGCGGGCGCATCATCTCCCCAGATGGGAAGTAGATCGATGGTCACATTAGTAAGCATGACCGGATGGCAGAGCGGAATGAGCTCGCTTGTTTTCTTCGCTGCCATGATGCCGGCGATGCGCGCGGTGGCGATCACATCGCCCTTCTTTGCACGATGAGAAAGTACCGTGGCGAGCGTTCCAGCCTGCATGGTGATGAACCCTTCAGCAATGGCAATGCGTTTGGTCTCAGCCTTTTCAGACACATCGACCATGTGAGCGTTGCCCTGTTCAGTTAAGTGGTTCAGCTTCAATTCGTTTGCCATCGGTTCCTCTTCGATCGCAGCTCGTATCGTTCGCGTCTATTTTAGCGCTTAGCCACCCACTTGGACCATTTCGCGCACTGTGCCGGTTCGCGCAGCGTGGCTTTCAGGTTTCTGTTTCATAGCTTGCCAGAACAAAGTTTCAACATCTTGGAGGGTGCCCTGGCGAAGCGCCGCTCTTACATCGAGCTCTTCGTCGGAGAAAAGGCACAGGCGCAGCTTGCCATCGGCGGTAAGGCGCAGGCGATTGCACGTGCTGCAAAAGTGGTCGGACACCGAAGTGATGAACCCGATCGTTCCGAGCGAATCGGGAAGTTTCCAGTAACGCGCAGGGCCCCAACCAGCGGGGGCAAGTTCGTGGTGGTCTGTGCTGTCAAGCGGATAAGGAGCGCCCAGGCCAGCCTTGATACAGCTTGCGGTGAGCGTCTCGATCAGCTCAGGCAGAGGAATGACCTCGCTCTCGTCCCAATGAGCGACCTCTGAAGAGCAGGTTGAACCGAGTGGCATATATTCGATGAAGCGCACATGGAGCGGGAGTTCTTTTGTGAGGCGTGCGAAAGCGGAAAGATCTTGATTCATACTGCGAATGACCACAGTGTTGATCTTCACCGGATCGAAGCCAGCATCGAGCGCTGCATGGATGCCTGCAAGCGCATCGTCTAGATTCCCGCAGCGGGTGAGCATGTGGTACGTGTCCGGATCGAGCGAATCGAGCGAGATATTCACGCGTGAAAGCCCTGACGCCTTCAATTCGTCTGCGAAGCGCGGCAGAAGAACGCCATTAGTGGTGAGTGCCACATCTTCAATGCCTCGAACGCGCTTACAAGCGCCGATCAGATCCTGCGCTCCCTTGCGCACAAGCGGTTCGCCGCCAGTGAAGCGCACATGTTTGATACCGCAACGGGCAGCTACTTCCACCACGCGCTCGATCTCCTCGAAGGAAAGGATCTCATCATGATCGCGCGTCTCTACGCCTGCTTCAGGCATGCAGTATACGCAACGCAAATTGCATCGGTCGGTGAGCGAGATGCGCAAGTAGTCTATGTTGCGTCCAAAGCGATCTTTCATGGGATCAGCAGGGTGTTTCGCGTCCCCTTCGCGCAGCGTGGTTAATGGGTCACCACATAGAGCGCATCAGGAGGGAAGGCGAGAAACACGTAGTCTCCTCTCTCAGGTAGAGCATCATCGGCGGTAATGTGCTTGTCGATATTCCATCGTACATGACTTTTGAGAAATGCCTGCTCGGTATTTTCTGGCGGGGTCGGGGTGCACAGCTCATTGCCTTGTGTGCCAAGTTTGCGAAAGTTCGCAGAAAGTTGCTTTCCTGTCTCATCAACGAACGCGGCCATGACTGCACGCTCGAAACGCGAATCGCTTACGCGGTCGCAGTGCATCCTGAATACATTGGGCTGCCTGTTTGATCCTGCGGCATCTTCACGCGTCTGCTTAATGTGGTAGGCGCGCACGCCCAGCCACGCTACGTCATGAGGAACCACGCGCTTCGTCTCCATTTCCACGCCCCATTCGGGTAGGAATACGCGATGATCGCTCACGAAGCGTGCTGGGGTGGTGTTCTTGCAGCCTGAAAGCCGAATCGCTGCCAAGCTCCGTGGTTCGTGCACTAGTTCATCTTTGGGCGCTATCTCGTCGATCGTGCCATCGCTCACCACGGCAATGCGGTCGCAGAAACGAAATGCCTCATCGATATCGTGCGAAACATAGAGAATGGTTCCTTCATAGGTTGCGAACAGGTCGAGCAGACTCTGTTCGAGTTCGCTCTTCAAGTGTGCATCGAGGGCAGAGAACGGTTCGTCGAGCATGAGGATAGCGGGCTGGGCGGCGAGCATACGTGCGAGCGCCACGCGTTGCTGCTGACCCCCGGAAAGCTGCAAGGGGTAACGCTTCTCAAGCCCGCAAAGCCCGAAACGCGTGAGCTGACGCTCGATGAGCGCATCGCCTTCTCGCTTGAGCACCTCACGCGGAATGCCTGCTGCGATATTCGCTTTTACGGTGAGGTTTGGGAAGAGCTGGTAATTCTGGAATAACAGCGCGCTCTTGCGCTGCTGAGCAGACAGGTTCACAGACGCCTTCTTACCCGGAGCCTTGTCGAAATACGTCTTGCCATTCACGATGATCTTACCTGCATCAGGCGTTTCAACACCGGCGATGCAGCGCAACGTGAGCGACTTGCCACATCCAGAAGCACCCAAGAAGCCGAGCGTTTCATGAGCGGCTTCGAAAGCAACTTCCAGATCGAAAGTGCCGTAGTGCTTCTCGATATCGACCACCAGACTCACAGCTCCACCTCCTTACGGCGATACTTCGTCGTGCGCTTGCTCCAGAGATTGATCGCGAAGATCACTGCGAAGGAGATGATGATCACCACGATAGTCCAGAAGAACGCCGCTTCGATATTGCCACCCATCCATTCGAAGTAGATAGCGATGGGAATGGTGCGTGTGATACCCGCATAGTTGCCGGCCAAAAAGAGCGTTGCGCCGAATTCGCCGAGCGCACGTGCGAAGGCGAGCATGGTGCCGGCGGCTACCGAAGACCAGGCAAGTGGCAGCATGAGTCGGAAGAAGATGCGGCCTTCGCTCCAACCAAGTGTACGGGCAGCATCGAGCATGTCGGCATCGATCGATTCGAAGGCGCCTCGTGCTGAGCGATACATGAGCGGGAAGGCCACGACCACCGCTGCGATAACAGTTGCCTGCCAGCTGAAGACGAGCGGGAATCCGATCTGATCGAACCATGCGCCAACGGGAGTGTTGCGTCCCAAGAACATGAGCAGCAAGAAGCCGCAGACCGTGGGTGGCAGCACCATCGGGATCGTGAAGATCGCGTCCATGATGCTTTGGGTACGTGGCTTCAAGCGCAGAGTCCACCAAGCGGCGAACAAGCCCAAGATGAAGATGAAGATGATAGCGGT
Organism: uncultured Eggerthella sp.; assembly: GCA_900542525.1. GTDB lineage: Bacteria > Actinomycetota > Coriobacteriia > Coriobacteriales > Eggerthellaceae > Anaerotardibacter. The sequence goes on along the minus strand of UQNZ01000002.1, from coordinate 105,005 downwards.
GCCAGTGGTCTTGAGAGTGACCAGAAGGGGTGACCAATCGAGGGTTTGAAAGAAGGCGCCCACTTGTTCAAAGGCCGAAGGAGCCGCTACGATGGCTACCGCAGCGCTTTCCTGTAAGTTGGCGTAATCGACATGCGAAAGACGTAAGTTCGCATCAATGGTAAGGGGGCTTTCTTCCCCCATCACATCCGTGCCCGTTTCGGTTTGGACGGACGTGTAGAAATATCCTGGTTTGTATTCTTGAGAAAAGCCTATTGTAAGACGGTGCGTGGTGAAGGTTGGATTGCTCGTGAACAGCCACTTTGCATCGCTCTTCACGACGGAATTCCCCTGTGCGCTGTAGGAATCGAGCGCGCTGAAAAGCAGCTTGAGACTGGCCTGGGTTTGTTCGCTCGCAAGGTCGAGTTCGTTTTCCTTTGCGAGTGCTTCAGGAATGTAGACCACTACTACGCTTGACAGGTCGACCAAGCAAAGAGAATCAGCGGGCGCATCCATCAAATAGCAATAGCCCTGGTAAGTGCCTTCGATCGGGCGGTTCGAGCCTTTTTCGACACGGGTGAAATCAGAGAGTGCGAAATCTATATCGGAAGCACGCGCCGAACTTCCCTCGGAAGACACCTCAATACCTTGGTCAGCCGTATTTGTCTCAGAATTTTGCACCGATGCGGAATTGCTCGTCTGAGCCGATTCAGCAGGTGCGCCATAGGCAAACGTAGGCATGCTCCCGCACAGCGAGAATGCGCCGAAAAGAAGGCTCACACTCAAGATGAGAGCGAGCCAAAAAGTGTTCTGTTTGCCGACAGGATTCATGGTTAAGCGAGCTCAAAGCCCCACTTTTGCCAGATCTTCTGAGCTTCGGGGCTTTCCTGGCACCAGGTAAGGAAAGCGGCTGCGGCCTCAGCGTGCGCTGAATCCTCCAGAACAGCAGCAGGGTAAACGATGGGCTGATGGGTATCAGCTGGCAGGGTGCAAACGGTCTTCACGCCACCATAGCGCATAACGTCGGAGCTGTAGACGAAGCCCAGATTAACTTCTCCAGACTGAGCATACGAGCAGACCGAACCGACCTTATCGGCTTCGGTGACCTTGCCCTTGATCGCACTGGCGATCTCGCCATCAGTGCCCGTTTCAGAGGTGTAGCAACCGACGGTATAGAGTGCTTGCTTGGCATAAGTACCTGCAGGAACGTTCTTATCGCCCACGGAAATGGTGTAGCTGCCATTGCAGGCCTGTGTCAGATCGATTTCATCGATACTAGAGTCTTCCGCAGTTACGATAACGAGGTCGTTCGCGAAGAGATCGAAGGGCTTATCTTCGCTGATCTTGCCGCTCTCTACGACCTTGTCCATGTTCTTCTTGTTTGCGGAGATAAAGATGTCAGGTGCGCCACCTGCTTCGATCTTCTGCACGAGCGTGCCAGATGCTTCGTACTGCGAATCTTTGAAGGCAACGTTCGGGTTCTCTTTGGTGTAGGCTTCCTGCGCTTCGTTCATCGCGTCGGTGAGCGAATTCGCTGCATAGATCTCGAGTTCGATCTTCTCTTGCGAATTCGAGCTGCTGCAGCCTGCAAGCAGACAAGCGACTAAGAGACTTACGATGATCGCAAGGAGCGCGAACGCTTTCTTGGCGTGTGATTTGGTCTGTTCCATCTTCATTCTTTCAGTTGCTTTCCAGATTTTTAATTATTCTTGATTGAGAATATATTCTCGGATAAGAATAATAAATCAACTTGGCGCGAAGAGGGCTCTCTTAGCTTTACAATATGGTTACAACCAGATTGGAGCACGCATGGATCCCCGCGATTTCGAAGTCGAAGTCAAACTCATCATCAAAGCTAAGAGCACCGAAGAACATACTCCGGCGCTAGGAAAAGGTATCGTGAGTCTGTGTAAGCTCGTTGATGAAACGGGGTCGCTCAATAAAGCGGCAGCTGAGATGGGAATGGCATACTCCAAGGCATGGAGTATCTTGAAGCATGCCGAAGAATCATTCGGTGTCCAGCTGCTAAGGCGCAAAGGGAACAAGGGCTCCGAGCTCACGCCCGAAGCACGCCGTTTGATCGCCATTTACGAAGAGCTGCAAAAGCAACTTGACGAACAAGCTGCCAGCCTGCTGCAAGAATTGCTCAGGTGACGAACGACCGGGTAGTTCGTCACCTTTTGATGAGAGTGCGTGGCTCGAGTGCGAAGAGGTCGCATTCGCAGATGCCCCGCTGAAGTTCAAGCGCATCATGGGGACAGATGTCGGTACAAAGCTGGCAAGCAACGCAATCGTTCGCGCGAAAGTCCAGCTGTCCATGAACCTCTGTGTCGCGCGTAAGCGCTACGAACGAATTCACCGGTTTGTTCGCTACACCACGTAATGCTCCTGTGGGGCAAAAGGTCATACAGATACCGCAAAGATCGCAAGCGGCTTCAGAAACGCGTAGGCTGCCGAAAAGGCGCGTTGGAAGATGAATGTCATCTTCCGCGTTCAACGTGGCTTCTGCCCAAGCAGGATCGATGCGATAAAGCTCGTTCAAAATGCGCTCATTGCGCACAGGGTCGATACGTTTCATCAAGCCTTTGCGGGCGAGCAGGCTCTGTGCGAGCGCGGGCTTTTCGCGCTGAGCTTCCGCGCTCACGTAGAACGTTCCCACTGCAGCTTCGGCGATCGAATCGGTCGTGCGACGTGCGAAGTGGTCGAACATGCCGCGTCGTGACATTTCGGGGGAAGTGTTGGTGCGAGGCGCCTCTTCGGTCTCTGTTTCGACGATCATCCACTGAGGAGAGAGGGCGCGAGTGCTGTCAGGAAGCGAGAGCGCGCACGGTGAAGCGTCCACGAGCGTCGCAAGCAAACGCTCAGCCTGCTCGTTTACTTCCTTGATGAGGCTGCCTTGTGCATTCGGGCAGGTAGCGCAATCGGCACTGCGATAGTGAATCTCAACGCCCGCGCATGCAGCAGCAACGATGGTGGATTCATCAAGGGTTGCCAGGCAGGGAACAACGAGTGCGTCGCTTGCCTTCGCTCCGTCAGTCGATCCAGCGCTATGGGCAACTCCTTGGTTTCGCAGGTATTCGCAGCTTATCTCAAGCGAGCAGGGCTGTTCTTGCGCTGCTTCATCTTCTCCAAGTTCGTCACTCTGTTCAGCAGCGAGCCACACCGCCTCTTGTACCGAACCGTTCGCATCTGCGAGTAGTTGCAGGGCTCCAGTCGGGCATACGCACGTGCAGGCTCCACACCCCGTGCATAGATGGTTCGCGATCGAAAGCACGCCTTCTTCGAGCGTGATCGCTTTGTGCGTGCAAACCTGAAAGCAGGCCATACAACTCGCATGACGATGACGTACGCGCACGCAAGCTGCCTGATCGATTTCGACGGACTTCTTCCCCAGTTTGGAAAACGCTTCTGCGGCATCAAGGAGAGAGGGCATGTTCACTTCCAGATCGTTCAGGTTCCGTTGTTGTTGACGTGTCGAGCAAAGGCGTACGATATCGAGCAAGAGCCTACGACATGATGCTCGTTATTGTAAAACAAACGCGCAAAGTGCCCCACTTCAACGGAGTAAAGCATTTTATTCTCAAAATAGAATAATGAATGGCGTTTCTGTGGGTAAATGGTTACTGCGTATGCAGAAGTTTGTCGAGGAAGAGCACTAGAATTGAAGACGTCCCTTTCTATGCATGAGAGGGCGGAGCGTAACCGCAAATGCGAAGCATCCCGTGTGCTCGCAGCTGTGGTTGACGCTTCAGAAGAGAAGGGTTGAGCGGCATGTCTTTGGGGAAGGGCGTTCTGCTCGCAATAAGGGAAGAAAGGGGAGAGCTATGTCTGATATGCTTCCGGCCGTTTCACGTCGTACGTTCGTGAAGGCCACCGGAGCTTTGGGCGCATTAGCTGCAGCAGGCGGAACCATGGCGGCATCACAAGCCGTATTCAGTAACGTTGAACCTGCGCATGCCGACACGCCGGAAAAGCTCGTTTGGAGCCAATGTAACGTCAATTGCGGTGGACGCTGCATTTTCCATTGGCATACCAAAGATGGCAAGATCCAATACATGACCACCGACGATATTGGGAACGATGATTTCCAAGCGCGCGCCTGTTTGCGCGGTCGCGTCATGCGTCAGTGGGTGAACAATCCAGATCGCCTCCAGTATCCAATGAAGCGCGTAGGCGCTCGTGGTGAAGGAAAGTTCGAGCGCATCAGCTGGGACGAAGCGATCCAGACCATTGCCGATAAGATTCGCTACACCATCGATACCTACGGAAACGATTCCATCTATGTGAACTATGCAACAGGCATGTATTCAGCAACTGGTCGTTCGGTCGAGCGTTTGCTCAACTGCGTGGGTGGCTATTTGCCTATGTATGGCGACTATTCAACGGGTATGCATCAATACGTGATGCCCTTCATGTATGGCGTCGGTGTTTCGCCGTATGAGAACATCTCTGCTTCTTCGGTCGATCAGGCGCAAAACGCCGACCTGGTTTTGATGTTCGGCAATTCCCCCGCCGACAACCGTATGGGCGGCGCGAATGTGGTTTGGGACTACAACGCGGTGCGTGAAGCAGGACCCGAGATCATCCATATCGATTATCGTCTGAACGAAACAGCGGCGGGCTATCCATCTGAATGGCTTCCGATCCGCACGGGCACCGATGCGGCGCTTGTTGCGGGCATCGCGCACGAACTTATCAAGAACGATTGGGTCGACCTCGACTTCCTGCATAAGTATTGCGTGGGCTACGACGAAGAGACCATGCCAGCTTCGGCAAAAGGCCAGAACAAGTCCTATCACGACTACATCATGGGTCTCGGTTACGACAAGATCGAGAAGACTCCTGAATGGGCAGCAGAGATCACGCTCGTTCCTGCGGAGAAGATTCGCGAACTTGCTGCCAAGATCCACGACGCAAAAGCGGTCTTCGTGGTTCAGGGTTGGGGCCTTCAGCGTCACTCCAACGGCGAATCAGCAACGCGTGCAGTCTGCATGCTTGCCCTGCTCACCGGCAATCTTGGCAAGCCAGGCACGAACTCTGGCATGCGCGAGGCTGAACCTCCAGGAGCCCCAGTTGGCAGCTTGCCCGCATCTGATGAAGACCCGAATGGCGCTCCTATGAACATGGTGAACGCCAAGATCAGCTGCTATTCATGGCTCAAGTGCATCGATGAGGGCAAAGACTTCCAGAAGGAACTCGATGCAGCCGATGAGATTGCACTGTTCATGGGTGCGCAGAATCCTGAAATGGCAGCAGCTGCGGCCAAGATCGAGAAGCCGAAGAATGGCATCAAGATGCTCTGGAACTATGCAGGCAACTGTATTTCCAACCAGCATGGCGATATCAATAAGGTCTACGAGGTGCTCTCCGACGAAAGCAAGTGCGAGTTCATTGTGGGCTGCGATACGTTCATGACCGACTCCGCAAAATACTGCGATATCCTGCTCCCCGACGCCATGCGCGCCGAGCAGCTCAATATGTCCACTAACGGCTACTCCGAGTACTACTGGGGCGTTACCGTGGGTGGTCCGGCGCAGGAACCGCCCTTCGAGTGTCGTCCGATCTATGACGTTCATGCTGATATTGCTGAAAAGCTTGGCGTGCGCGATAAGTTCACGCTCGGTAAGACCCAGGATGAATGGATCGAAGAGCTCTACAAGGCAGGTGCCGCGGCAGACCCCGAACTTCCCAGTTGGGAAGGCATTCTTGAGCAGGGAGTTTACAAGCGTAAGCTTCCCACCGCCATTGCGTTCGAGGAGAACATCAAGGATCCAGTGGGTCATCCTTGGAACACACCTTCGGGCAAGATCGAGATCTATTCCGAAGCGCTCGAGCACATTGCTTCGCAGCGTTTGCTCGAAGACGGTCAGGTTATCTCGCCTATCCCGATCTTCGATCCAGGCGTGGAAGGCTATGGTGCCGTTACTGACGAATATCCGCTTTATATGTCGGGTTGGCACGACAAAGCGCGCACCCACTCTTCGTTCGGTTCACTCGAAGTGCTCAAGGACTACAACCGCCATCGTCTGTGGATCAATCCGCTTGATGCTGATCCACGTGGCATTCACGACGGCGACAAAGTACGTGTGAAGAGCCCAGCAGGTGAAGTGGAGATCGAGGCGCATGTCACGAGTCGCATCGTGCCGAGCGTCGTTGCTATGCCACAGGGCTTCTGGCACGATGCCGACATGAAGGGCAACAAGCTCGACAAGGGTGGCTGCATCAATACGCTTACTACCTATGTGCCTTCGCCCCTTGCTCATGGCAATGGCCCTTCCAATTCCATCATCGCTGAAGTTACTAAGGCTTAGGGAGGTGCATCATGGTTCAGTATGGTTTTTATTATGACAACTCCCGTTGCACGGGATGTAAAACGTGCGTGATGGCCTGTAAAGACTACAAAGACAGCGCGCTCGATGTTGCCTATCGCAAGGTTTACGATCTTGAAGGCGGCACCTGGGAAAAGCAAGCAGACGATATCTACACCACCGATTGCTTGTTCTACCACCTTTCCATGGCGTGTAATCATTGCGATGATCCCGCCTGCGTGAGCGTTTGCCCCACCACGGCAATGCACAAGGAAGGCAAGCGCGGCTTGGTGCTCGTGGACGAAACCAAGTGTGTTGGTTGTGGTTATTGCGTCATGGCATGCCCCTACAACGCACCTAAGGTCAGCCGTGAGCTTGGCTACTCGGTCAAATGCAATGGGTGCGAAGAGCGCCTCAATCAAGGTTTGCAGCCGATATGTGTCATGTCATGTCCGTTGCGCGCGCTCGATTTCGGTCCGATCGACGAGCTGCGTAAGAAGCATGGCGAAACGGCAGAGATCCATCCAATGCCTTCGGCGTCTTACACGCACCCCAACATCACAATAAAGCCTTCGCCGGCAGCGCTTGACCCCGCAGCATCGAAGGCACATGTTGCTAATCCTAAGGAGGTGCAGTAAGCATGGAACTCGCAGTACATGAATTCCCACTCACTTTTTTCACAACGCTGGCGCCTCTTGGTGCAGGTGCATTCTTTATGCTTGCGCTTTCGTTCTGCTTCGGAGATTTTTCGAAGGATCAACTCAAGAAGATCGATCGCTTGACCATCATTCCACTCTTGGTAGCATTGGTAGGTCTTATCGCATCGTTCTTCCATTTGGCGAACCCGGGACATGCGCTCAATATCGCGAACACGGTCGGTTCGACGCCGCTCGCTAACGAGATCACCGCATTCGGTATCTTCATGATCGTGGCTGCGGCGTATTGGATCGTCGCACTTGTTGGCGGTTTGAAGAATTATAGCGCACGCAAGGGATTTGCGCTGGTGGCGGGCATCCTTGGCCTTATCGCAGCGCTTTTCATCGGGCTTGCTTACGCGATCCCCACCATTCCTACGTGGAATAATTTCTGGACGCCGCTCTCGATCATCGGCTTCACGTTCTTTGGCGGCACATTGCTCGGTCTGCTCATCACTACGTTGGCAGGCGCAGGCGATGCGTCCGTGAAGGGCAAAGCAGGATCGATTCACTTCGCCATCTTTACGGTGGGCGCGGTGTTGAGCTTGGTAAGTGTGATCGCGCTGTGGGTCACTGGTTCCACCGCATCCAACCTGGTGCTTCCTGTTGGTGAACTTGCAGGTAGTATGATTTGGGCATTCGTGCTCTTCATCATCCTTACGGTTATCGGTTATGGCATCGGTTTTGCAGCTATCAAGATCTCACCGCTCACGGTCTTCGTGATCGTTGGTGTCGTTGTGGTTGCGGTCGCGATTTTCCTCGCGCGCATGTGCTTCTATGCCTTGCAGATCGGTGTAGGGTTGTAGGGAATCTCCCTTAAGAAAAAAGGGCTTGGCCGCATGCGGTTGAGCCCTTTCTTTGTATCAGGCACAATAAGGACGGTCAGCGTATGCTGCGCTTGATGAAGCCAGGAGGCATGATGGATAAACTTGACGATAAATCGCGCGCAAAGATCGTGTTCGTAGGGTCTACGCTAGGCCCTCTTTTCCTGAACGATCCCGAACATGACGCGCAAGTTATTGCGGCTGGTCTTGAGGCGCTTGCGTCGCTCGATGTTGAAGCAGCTGCTAAGGATTGGCCTTTCATTTCTGCTGAAGATGCTGAACATGGGCTTACGCTCATGCGCGAGGGTCTTGCGGAAGGCACGAAGGGCGATGCGCTCGTGTGGGAATATCGTCGTTTATTCGTGGGCCCGCTGGTGAAGCCGGCACCGCCCTGGGGTTCGGTCTACACCGACAAGGACATGGTCGTGTTCGGCGCTTCTACCATGCAGCTGCGCGACTGGATGCGTAGAAACGGTATTGCGATCGAAAAAGGCGAGAGCGATGAGCCAGAAGACCATATCGGCACGATGCTCGTGTTACTTGCCTGGCTTGCTGAAGAGCGTCCTGAATTGGTGGACGAATTTTTGCGTGATCATCTCCTTACCTGGTCCTCTCATTTTCTTAAGCAGCTCGAAGAGGCTGCAGAGCAGCCGTTCTATGAAGGCCTTGCAAACCTTACCCGCAAAAGCCTTGAAGGTTTGCAAGAAGAGCGCGAACTCGAAGTGGCCTATCCGCGCTTCTATCGCTAAGAAGACTACGCAGCAGTTTGCGTCTCATGTGCCCTGAGCGCAAAAAAGCCGACGAGGTTGTCTCGCCGGCTTTTCTTTTGCTGGGATATGAGTCTCGTGCTGAGCCAGGATCCCTGTGCGCAGCTTAGGCAGTTTGGCCTTCAGCGCGAGCAAGATCCTCAGGTGTGTTCACGTTCATGAAGCACCCTGGCGTGCAGAGCGGATCGCTCGCAGCATCGATGATGTTCACGTTGAGCATATCGATCACGTTCTTCATGCGCTCTTTGCGCTTATTCCAGCATGTGAGCGCCGCTTCAAGGCAGGCATCCTTGCGATAGACGCCGCAGAACGGTTCGAATCCTTCGTTCGTGAGCGGAATAACCGCATCGAAGGGCATGAAAAGACTGGTCTGATGCGATTCCTCGAGCAATTCGGCTTCATGGGCGATAAGATCGACAGGCACATTTACGAGATCGCAGGCTACTACTGCAACATTCTGATTGCTGGCCGCCTCAAGCGCGGTGATGAATCCAGGAAGGGCTCCGCGTTTGTCATACTTGTCGGGCGCAAGACGAAGACCGGGATAGCATAATTCGAGACAAGCAAGCTTTTCAGGTTCATTAGTGGTCACGATCAGCTCGGAGGCAAAGGGCGCCAAACGTCCGACCATATACTCGATCAGCGGACGACCATGGAATGGCACGAGCGCTTTTGATTGCTTCATCCGTCTTGATTCACCGCCGCTTTGGATAACTACGCTCAAAAGCGGTTTCGCATACGTGTCAATGAGCCAGGTGGTGATCTGTGAGATATCGCAAAAACCAAAGCAGGGAAGTCCTGCGCGGATAGCCGCACGTTCGACCTCCGGCATGTCGGTCACGACGGCTTCAGGGAGCGGAAAGGGGACGAATGCTAGGTTGTCAACGCCATTCACGAAGGCAGCCGCAGCCTCTTGGTCATTCGGATTGTCTTGGCGGAAGAGCTCGACCGATGCGATGCCCGCTTGCTTGAAGCCTTCGATGAGTACGATATTGGAGGCGGGGAGCAGCGCGATGGAACGTAGGCATTGTTCTTTGGCATTCTCGCTTTCCGTAGCGGTTTCTTCGATAAGGGCAAAGCGCTTGCTGCTCACGATCGCGGTTGCAATGGTGCCTGCTGCATGATGGCGGTAAGAATCTTTACCAGGAATGTCGATCTCGAAATCATCGTGACTGTGGTGCTTGAGCGAAGATGCGGAAATGCCGCGCGTAGTAAGCTCTGAGATGAGCGCTTCAACGAGCGTGGTCTTACCTGAATTCTTACGTCCGATGAAGGCGATGCAGTTGTCGAGGCGAGTGTTTCTCATGCGTATTCTTTTCTGTACGAGTGGTTAGCGTAGTTAACGGCTAATTGTAGCGCAACTTCTCTTGCACACGGTTGTATGCCTCGCACCTGCCTGCATCGTTGAGGGCTAAGCGTAGAGTTCGCGTTCTTCCACCAGTTGCGACTTGATGTGTCCGACCAGCTTCTCAAGAGCAGAAATAGCATGCGGACGAATATCGGCTCCGATCAGTACGTACATGAGCGATTCACCCACTTCAATGCGTCCTTCGTTGAGCCACGCTCGCACGTAATATACGCCTTCCCAGGTAAGCGCCTCTTTGAGCACCGCTTCAAGCCCTGCTTTATCGTAGGAGAAGTCTACAGCGACCACGCACGCATCGCGTTCAGGTGCATCGGCGGGGCGTGTAGCTTCTGCACGAACAGCATGGCGTGGGGTGGCGCGTACGATGCCATTGTGGATCAAGAACATACCCACATTGGGAGCCTTTTCGCTTTCCTTGGCTTGCGCAAGCCAAGCATTCATGTCGGGTTCTTCGATCGCCATGGTTTCTCCTTGCCGTTCTCCTCATGGTTGCTCATCTCACCATAGTAGCGCGCAGTGGCCGCAGAAGCGCCCGGCAGCTATTTTGTCGCTTAGGTGTAACGCGCCGTTTCGTCGCATCTCTGCACAAGCATAAAGCACCCTTGAGCCACTTCGCTCACTGCCCGTGAAGCGCTTTCGATTATGATAAGGAAAACGCGCGAACGAAAGCAGGCTTAAGGAAGCTTCCCGCGCATGAATGCGAAGAGAGGATTTATCCTATGACGGTAGTTTTGCAACCATCGCTTTCTCATTACGATTATCTCATCGTGGGGGCCGGCCTCACGAGTGCTGTGTTCGCGCATGAAGCGAAAGCTGCTGGAAAGACCTGTCTGGTCATCGATCGCCGCGATCACATTGGCGGCAACATCTACACCGAAGAGGTCGATGGTATCAACGTGCACAAATATGGCGCGCACATCTTTCACACCTCGCTCAAGCCGGTGTGGGAATATGTGAATCGATTCGCCGAGTTCAACAACTATATCAATTCGCCAGTCGCCGTCTACAAGGACGAACTTTACAACATGCCCTTTAACATGAACACCTTCTCGAAGATGTGGGGCATTCGCACGCCTGATGAAGCGCGTGAGAAGATCGAACAACAGAAGGCTGCTGAAGGAATCACTGATCCGCAGAACCTTGAAGAGCAAGCGCTTTCGCTTGTCGGTCGCGATATCTTTGAGAAGCTTGTGAAGGGTTACACCGAGAAGCAATGGGGTCGAGATTGCAAGGACTTGCCTGCGTCGATCATCACGCGTCTGCCGGTGCGCTTTACCTACGACAACAACTATTTCAACGATCGTTTCCAGGGAATTCCCATGGGTGGCTATACGGTCATGGTCGAGAAGATGTTCGGTGATACGGAAATTCTGCTGAACACGGAATTCCGCACGTTCATCGAAGAGCATTCTGGCATTGCCGATCGCATCATCTACTGCGGTCCGATCGATGAATATTTCGACTATAAGCTGGGCAACCTTGAGTATCGTTCGCTGCGTTTCGAGACCGAATCGGTTGATTCAGCGAACTGGCAGGGCAATGCGGTGGTGAACTACACCGAACGCGAGATTCCTTTCACGCGCATCATCGAACACAAGCATTTCGAATTTGGCGACCAGCCAACTTCTATCATCACGCGCGAATACCCTGCTACATGGGAGCCAGGCGATGAGCCCTACTATCCTATCAACGATGAACGCAACACCGCACTCTATGAGCAGTATTGTGAACTTGCTAAGAGCGAAGGCAATGTAGTATTCGCAGGCCGCTTGGGTGGCTACAAGTACTACGACATGGACAAGGCTATCGACGCTGCGTTCGACCTGGTCAAAGACGAACTCGGCATCGACCTCCGCTAAGATGACAGGGTGTGTCGAGCAAGCAGCACGCCCAAGGAGCACTTGGCTCGATCAGCGAAACGGGCAAGCCACGAGGTTCCCCGCTTCCCTGTTCGCGCATCTGCTTCGCAGACGCGCTCATGCGTCGCTGCTTCGCTCGGGTTTTATTACTAATGAATTTAGTCGGCGAAGAGTCACCTCGCTGCCTTACCCTCTCCGCTGATCTAGGCTATCTAATCGTGCGAAGCGGTGGCGATGTCGGCGAAGTTCAGCGGGATCGCTACTGCGAGCGCATCCACGCTCGTGTCGATCTGGCAACCGAGCCGTCCTCCTGAGAAGACGATGCGCTCGTGTTCTTGCGCCGACTGATCGATGGTGGTCGTGAAGAGCTTCTTCATTCCCAAAGGGCTGCATCCACCGTGAACATAGCCAGTAAGGGGGAGAAGCTCCTTCGAAGGAATCATGTGGATCGACTTCTCGCCAACACGAGCAGCGGCCTTCTTCAAGTCGAGCTCTTCAGCAACCGGCACCATGAAGACATAATGCGCACCTGATTTCCCTACGGTAACGAGCGTCTTGAAAACACGGGCAACTTCCAGGCCCAGATGATCAGCAACTTCAACACCGCTCATTGCTTCCGAACAATCCCAGACATAGGTGTCGTAGGCGGCACCTATTCGATCGAGTTCGCGCATCGCATTCGTTTTCTTTTCGTGCTTCTTGGCCATGGGTAAACTCTATTTGCTAACGCTTGTGCACACGTTGGTTCGTGTTGTGCTGCGCATGGCCTGATCGGTGAGAGCTATCTGCGTTCTCGCGATCCACTTCGCTATCGTGGTGCGTGGCGTTGTTGTGATTGTCGGCCAGATTGTTGCGTGCGTTCGTATGAGTAGCTGCATGCTCGGAAGGATCCTGGTCTGCAACAGTGCCTCTGCGTGTTTTCGAGCGTGGATTGTAATGATGCAGCAGCACTGGCTGAAGAAGCTTGAGCTTGAATACGATAAGGCCAGTAACAACAGCCAGGATAGCAAAGACGATATAGCGCGGTGGTCCATCGATGGCGCTCACCACGATAGCGCCCGCTGAAAGCAAAGCGGTCCATCCCCACATGATATAGACGGTTGCCTTCTGCGAATAGCCCGCCTGCAAAAGGCGATGATGAATATGCCCGCTATCAGCCGAATCGATCGGTTGATGCGCGCGTTTGCGACGAATGATGGCAATGGCGGTGTCTAAAATAGGCACTCCAGCTGCGATGATGGGCACCAGCAATGAAACGAAGAACGCCGAACGAGCAACCGCCATAAGGGAAACGATGCCGAGCGCAAAGCCCAGGAGCAGCGCTCCAGAATCTCCCATGAATATGCTTGCTGGGTGGATGTTCGACTTCAAGAAGCCAATGCACGCACCCACGATCACGAAACTTGCCAGCGCAGCGCCAGGACGTCCAGTGAGCACTGCCAGAATGCCGATAGTGGCTGCCGTGATAGCGGTAATGCCTGCCGCAAGTCCGTCAAGGCCATCGATGAGGTTGATGATATTAGCGAAGGCCACCAGATAGAAGACTGTAAGGGGATACGATAGCCAGCCAAACTCAAAATAGCCGTCGCTTATGAAATTATGGATGCTCGAAAAAAGCAATCCCGAAAAGGCTACTACGCAAGCAGCAACGATTTGACCGAGTAATTTAACCTTCGGTTTCAGGTTATATATATCATCAACTATACCCACGCCGAACATGATGAGGATGCCGATCGCAACACCGATCCAGTTGACCTTGTTGCCCAGCCCACCTTGCAAGGGCGTGGTCCAACCCCAGAAGTGCGCCCCTATGAGGGCGAGCGCAAGCGCAGCAATCATGCCGCCAAAGATCGCAACACCACCCATACGGGGGATAGGCTGCATGTTCACGCGGCGCGCGCTGGGATAATCGATCGCATCAAGCGCAATAGCCAAACGACGCGCAAGAGGCGTAAGTGCAATGGTAACGCCAAGCGCAACCGCAAAGAGAATGATGCATTCTATCCAATTCAAGTTGGAGAAACGCTCCTTTTCGCGTGTCGACGATCGAGAATGTATATTCAGCGCTTGTGAAAGGCACAATCCGCAACCAACTATTATAAATCTTCGACAGATCAGCCATCCTGCTATAATGAATCTTCGCGGACTCCGTGCTGAAAACAGGTGTGAACAACAGCATGCGGGCACGCACGGGGAGTTTATGAATACAGCACACGAACAGAATCTTTCTCCTGAAGCTCAAGGCGCTCTGCCCAGCGAGCAGGTTGCTATCAGCATCATCATTCCCGTATATAACGTTGTTGCGTGGTTGGCACGTGCGGTCGACTCGCTCACCGTTCAAACCTTTTCCGATTTCGAGATTCTTCTGGTGGACGATGGCAGCAATGACGGTTCTGCCGAACTTGCCGATAAACTGGCTCTATCCGATAGCCGCATTCGTGTGATCCATCAAAACAACGCTGGTGCTGCTGCGGCGCGCAATACCGCCATCGAAGTGGCACGCGGAGAATTTCTCTACTTCATGGATGGCGATGATTGGTGCGAACCGGATATGCTTGCGCGCATGTACGCTGTTGCGCACAAAAACGAGCTTGACCTGCTTGTAACGGGGTTCTTCATCGATACCTATTACGGCGCTCAGAAGTTCTATCGTGAAGCACGCAACGCCCCTGATCGCATCTTCATCTCGCAAGAGGAATTTCGAGAGCACGCTCACGAACTCTTCGATGCGCAATTGCTCTATGCGCCCTGGAATAAACTTTATCGCCGCAGTTACTTGAATGAGAAGGGCATTCGTTTCCCTGAAACGTTCTGGGATGATCTTCCGTTCAATCTCGACGTGGTGCGCGAAATCGAGCGAGTTGGCACCTTAGACGGGCACTTCTATCATTTTCTGCGAGCGCGCGCTGAAAGCGAGAACACGCGCTATCGTGCCGATATGTATGAAAAACGCGAAGAAGAGCATCGTTGGCTACAGGAGCTCTACGCTGCATGGGGCATCGATTCGCCCGCTATCCAGGAATTTCTTGCGCGCCGTTACGCCGAGCGCTTGGTGGGCTGCGTGGAGAACATCACTAACAAGAACTGCACGCTCACTGCGCGTGAGAAACGTGCCGAGATCGCTCGCATGATCTCAACTCCACAAGCGAAGGATGCACTTGCAAAAGCGGTGCCAGGAAGTTTCATGATGAAGATGCTCTACGTGCCGTATCGTATGCAGAATGCAACGCTCACCCTGTGGGAAAGCCGCTTCATTTCCTTCGTGAAGCAGCACTCAACCAATCTCTTTGCCCGCCTAAAAGCGAACCGCTAAAAGATGACAGGGTGTAGTTGAGCAAGCAGCTGAGCCCATGGGGCACTTGAATTACTCTGAGTCCGCAAACTTCAATATAAATAGGTTGTCCGAAGGAGCGAAGCGCATGAGCTTGCCTGAATAGGCAAGCGAACAGCGAGAGCGGGTAATTACAAGTACCCCATAGGCGTGCTGCTTGCTCGACCAAAAGATGACGAACGACCGGGTAGTTTGCCATCTAAGTGTGGTTATTTCACGGTAAGGACTGGGGTGGTGGTAGCGCGGATCACGCCATAGCTCACGCTGCCGAGCAGACCACGGATCGCGCCAAGACCACGCCTACCCATTACGATAAGATCGCAGCTATGATCGGAAGCATAGTCGATGATGCCATCGACCGCAGAAGGATGTGCGATCACTTCGTAGGTAACCTGGCCGGGGTCGAGCTCAGAAAGCGCATCGCCGATGGTGCTCACCATTTCAGCGTGAATCTCAAGGAGTGTGTCATCGAAAAGCTCCGAATAGGTCTTTTGTGTCACGTAGGAAGGACTTACGACCGCTGCTGGATCGGACGCTGCAACTTCAGGGAAGATATTGATGGGAACCACGTTCACCACATGCACCTGCGTGTCGTGGCCTTTGGCAATTCCGCATGCCGCGTTGAGCGCACTTTGGGCGTGATCGGATCCATCGAAGGGAACGATGATGCAGTGGTAAGCCATGATAACTCCTCAAACGAATAAGCGCATGAATGCGGCGAATGTATTCGCCTCGTTTCATTATAGAGAATGCGCGGAGTGGTTGTCCTGCGAATCGCGGTGCTTTTGCCATATTGTGAAGATCGCCCAAAAGAGCAATGCGCCGAGCAACGCAGCGATAGTGTCAACGAGCCAGTCGACGGGATCGCACGTGCGAGCAGGAACGAAGATCTGATGGAATTCATCGCTCGCTCCATAGAGGCTTGCGATGATAGCGGAGAGCACGCACGCTTTAGGTAGGGTAAAGCGTAGGCGCAGGGCATTCATGAGCGCGAGTCCAAGCAGGAAGAACTCTGTGAAATGCCCAACTGGCGACACATCGACAGAATGCCCGAAGAGAGCATTTGCTGCCGAGCGAAGGGCATCGAGCATGAAGCTTATGATGCCAGAGTCGTGATCGAGCGCATCGCCTGTTTTGGCGCTCATATAAAAGATGAAAACTGCAACTGCTGCAACGAATGCCCAGCTCAAAACTGCGAATTTTGTAGAAGGAGTCCGCTTCATTTCTCGACTCGCTTTGAAGAAGAGAAGTCCATGCGTTCGTTCGTGAGAGGCCTATCTGAAGAAGGTGCATCGCTTTCGAACTCGTAGACAGTTGCCGTAGTTGAGGGAGTGCGTTCAGGAAAGAACACTTCGAGCATGTGAGCATCACGTTTCACATAGAAGAAGAGAGAACCAGCAACCATGAACACGAACGAAACGATAAGCGCGAAGATAACTGCATCGAATTCACTGAAGATGTTCACATCGAAGATGCCAAGAAGAAAATAGGTAGCAAGACCCGATGTGAGACTGGCAACTGCTCCCACTTTATTCGCGCGATGCCAGAATAGGCCCAGTATCAAGATCCAGCAGCTGGCCACTTCGATACCGCCGAACACATACATGCTCATGCGCCAGATCAAATCGGGTGGGGTGAGGGCGACGATGAGGGCTACAACCGATAACAAGATCGAAGACGCCTGAGAGACGAAGCGAACGCGATCGTGCTCGGGAGCCTTGCGTTGGCGGAGCGCTAAATTAGCGTAGATGCCTTGGATGATGTTGACCGAAGAGCTGATCAGGAGGGTGGAAACGGTCGAGATCGCGGCAGCAATAGGGCCGAGGATGATGATATCAACCGCCCAAGAGGGAAACGTTTGGGTAAGTATGAGAGGAATCACATCATCGACGCTTCCCCCATGTTCGTTCAACAGATCGGGAAAAACGCCGTAAGAAAGTGCGCCGAGCGCAGTGAGTCCCACCAATAAAAGGCCGACGGTAAGGGTACCGATCCAGAGCGCATGACGGAGGCTCTTCGTGCTCTTATAGCTTAGGCAGCGAACTGCCACTTGCGGCATCGTGAATACGAGCAATCCTAAAATGAGCCATTGCGTAACGAAGAGCCCAATGGGCATTTGCCCGCCTGCAAAGATATCGAACATCTCGGGCTTTTGCGCAGCGATGGTTTGCATGATGTTCTCATATCCGCCACCCGTATTTATAATGCCGAACCCTAAGAACAAGGTGCTTACGATCATGACGATGCCACAGAGGGTATCGGTGATCGCTACGCCACGGAAGCCTCCGATGACAGTATAGACGGCAGTGGTTGCGGTGATGAGGGTGAGTCCAACACTGTAGTCGTAATGCGTTACCGCAACGAATATCTTCGCGGCTCCAACCAGTTGTGCAACGATAAGTGCGGTGAAGAAGACAACGAGCGAGCAGGAAAGGATGAGCGTGAGAATGCTCGAACGGAAACGCGCATTGATGATGTCAATAATAGAGACCGCATGGATGCGGCGCGCGATGAGGGCGAGCTTTTTGCCTACTACGCCGAAGAGCAATATGAGCGAAATGACTTGCGCACCCGCTAAGTAGACCCATCCAAAGCCGTATTCCCAGGCTTGGCCAGGCATGCCCACAAAAGCGGTGATAGAACCGAATGTTGCGATCGTGGTCATAACAAGCACGATCGGGCCGAGCCTACGTCCTGCTACGAAGTATTCGCGCTCGAAGTTTCCCCCCGGGGTATGCTTCCTGATGAAAAAGGCAGCAATAAGGCAGGCGAAAAGGAATACAAGAAGAGGGATCAGCGGTAACGGGGTCATCGCACCTCTTTTTCATTGCGGTGCTCACGCGTGCGATGTGCCGTGTTGCTGATGGGTTTTCGTGGTGTGACCGAAGTCTTTTCAATGGTCTTGATAAGATCCTGATCGATCGTCATAGGAGTAACTTGCACAGGAGTGTCGTCGCTGATCTGATATTTTCTGCCGAAGTCATCTTCATCGAGGGGGCAATCCTCGATAACCTTCGTAGCTAGGATGACACTCACGACCATCGCTACGATCCATGTACCCAAACAGCCCATTACGATCCACAGCGGCGTGGAGAATATCTCAATATCGACGCCGTATAAACCGAAGCCGAAGAGAAGCCAGCATGCGATCACGATAGCAACGCCGATAAGCGTGACCTTCGCTTCTTTGTTCGCTTGGCTCATGCGTTCACGATAGAGCATGGATGCAGCTTTCATTGGTAGGAGCAGCCCGTTGAAAACGATGTGCTATCGCATGAGGGCATGCCTATTTCAGGACACTCCTATGATGATCAGGAGTGTCCAGTGTAAAGTTTTGTAACGGTTTGAAAGCAATGAGTGAAATTTTGTAATGATTCCGTAGCTTTCTCTACAAAAAGCTCATTGAACAGGAACGATAGTCATATTATCTTGAGAGGGCACGTTGTTTGATCTGTTCAATACGCCTTTGAGCAGGCATGTTTTCAATGCGCTAAGATAAAAGGGGAAGAGACGAACATAGGGAGATATGATGACCGACACACCTACCAGGGTACCGAGAGAACACGTGAGTGCTCAGGTTGTCATTCCGGTCGTTATCATCATCTTGGGTTCAGCGTTAGGCAATCTTTCCCAAACCGCGATGAACGCGATGTTCGGCGGAATAGCAGCAGACTTCAAGGTCGATATGGCGCTTGGTCAGTGGGTTACTACGCTCTATATGCTCGTGATCGGCATTACGGTCCCTGTGGTCACCTATCTCATGCGGCGCTTTCCTCTCAAAAAGCTCACCATCTTCTCCCTTTGTCTTTTTGCAGTTGGCTGCATCATTGATATGTTCGCGCCATCATTTGTCTTGCTGCTGGTAGGACGTGCGCTCCAGGCAGTTTCTGCGGGTATTCTCATGCCGATGATGATGAGTATCGTCATGACCTCATTTCCGCCGAACAAGCGTGCAACGGTCATGGGCATCGCCGGTATTGCTATGGGCTTTGCGCCGAACATTGGTCCGACCGTAGGCGGCTATCTTGTCACGGCTTCAGGCTGGCGCAGCTTGTTCGTTATTCTTGCCGCCTGCATGATCGTGCTCATTGTCTGTGCATGCGTCTTTATCGTGCGATCGCCGCGTATTAAGCGTACGGCTTCGCTCGATGTAGCTTCAGTTGCTCTTTCAGCACTCGGGTTCGGTTTCTTGCTGCTCGGTTTTTCGAATGCTTCAGATGCCGGCGCAGCACTGCTGTCGATCTGGGCGCCGATTCTTATTGGTGTTGTTGCACTCGTTGTCTTCATCAAACGACAAAAGTGCATCGATGATCCGCTCATCAACATGGATATATTCAGATCAAAGCAATTCGTAGTGGGATTCTGGGCGTCGAACTTCCTTTACGCGAGCTTCATGGGTATCACGCTCATCGTGCCGCTGTTCATTGAGAATATATGGGGCGGAACAGCGCTTGAAGCAGGCTTGGTGCTGCTGCCGGGTACCATCGCAGCGCTCTTCGTCAACCCGCTTGCCGGCTATCTTACCGACCGCTTCCACGCTCGGCCAGTTATTGTGTCCTTCGGAGCTTGTCTTGCGTTTGGTTCAGCAGCGATGGCGTTCATGGATGCTTCGACGCCATTTTGGCTCATCTTGCTGCTGCAGGGAATCCGTGCTTGTGGTGTATCAGGTCTGATTAGCCCTCTTACTTCGTGGAGTATGGAGGAGCTTGCTCCCAACAGGATGACCGACGCATCATCATTTTCTACAGCGGTGCGTCAAGCGGTCGCTTCGATGGGAACGGCACTCATGGTGTTTTCGATCACGCTGGGCGCTCAGGCGTTTGGCTCGCCTTTGCTCGGATTTCAGCTGGCGCTCGGTCTTTCGGGCGTGTTTGCACTTGGGCTATTCGTTATCGCTCTTGTGCGCGTGCGCTAGTTCAGGGCGAATGCGCGCAGTATCCTATTTAACTTGTACAGCAGGGAGATCATGCCTTCTCAAGAATCGCCGCGATCGCATCCTTGTCCACCTGTGGCAACGGGATGAATCCTTCGGGTTCTTGTGAAAGCGGGATAAGTTGTTTCTGCAACCAGAGAATGTCATACCAACGGCCGAACTTGTGCCCGCAGTTCGGGATGTGCGCGCACCGAACATAGCCTCTTCGTTCGTGGAAGATGCGGCTCGTAGAGGGGCACGTCTCGTCGGCGGGTTCTGTATAAGTAACGCAGGCGTTTGCGTTGTACACATTCTGAAGGCGCAGGATTTCTTCAAGCGCGCCGTAGAGCCTGGTTCCAAGACCATGACCTTTCGCTTCGGGCGAAAGATAAACCGAAGTCTCGATCGAATGGAGGTAGGCTTTGCGTGGCCTAAATGCCGAAGCGTAAGAATACCCAATAACAGTGAAGGTTTCGCCATCGCAAGCTTCGCCGCAAGAAGCAGCGAATGCAGTGTTGGCATCGTCTCGTTCGATCTCTGCCACCAAGAACGGACGTTCTTCCAAGATGGTCGCGATCTTCTGTTCCATTTCTTCAAGCGTAGGCGGCACAAGATCGAAGGTGGTTGCAGTATCGACCACATAAGGTGTGTAAATAGCACAAACCGCCGCCGCATCAGCTGGGCAGGCCAGTCGAATTCTCGTTTTTCGCGCGGTGTTCCGTGCTATAGTAGTCATGCTTTAACGCTCCATAGTGCTAAAGTGGCATATCCGATAGGCGCATCATGCAGCCTTTCAGATATAAGTGTAGAAAATCTATAGCAAAGAGGTAAATATGAGCAAAGCGGTAAACATGAAAAAGCTATTACTGTGTTTTGTCACGGCGGCCTTCGCGCTCTGCCTATCGGCTGGTCTCATGACCGGCTGCTCGTCTAACGAGTCGAAATCTTCGAGCGACACTCCGGAGTACTTGGGTGAAGACGGCAAGTTTGTGGTCGGCTTCGATGAAACCTTCAAGCCCTTCGGCTATAAGGACGACAATGGCGAATACACCGGCTTCGACATCGAGCTCGCCAAAGCAGTTGCTGAAAAGAACGGCTGGGAGATTGAACTGAGCCCTATCGATTGGGATACCAAGGATGCCCAGATCGATTCTGGCACGATCGACGTCATCTGGAATGGCTTCACCATCGAAGGTCGTGAAGACACCTATGAATTCACCGATCCGTACTACCTGAACGACCAGGTTATCCTTGTCCGCGAAGGTTCTGACATCAAGGGCCTTTCCGATCTTGCGGGTAAGACCGTAGTTGCACAGGTTAATTCGCCTGCTTACGATAATCTCGCTGAAGGCGGCGATTACTACGACACCATCGGGTCTACGCTCGGCACGCTCGAAACCGCTCCTGAGTATCAGACCGCGCTCATGCAGCTCGAAAGTGGCGCATGCGATGCAGTTGCGATCGACTATCCCACCGCACAATCTCTCATTGCTGGTAAAGATGGTTATGTCATCCTCGACGAAGTAGTTTCTTCTGAGAATTACGGTGTTGGCGCAAAGAAGGGTAACACCGAACTGATCGAGAAGATCCAGTCTGCGCTCATCGAGCTCTACAACGATGGCAAGGTTGAAGAGATCGTCTCTCACTATCCTGAAGAGATCTCCATCGACAAGTGGGTGCTCAAATAATCTTGCGCCCTTAGTGGCAGCATACTGAATGTAAAGCTCTGGATGTCCCGATGCTCCTCGTAGCGAGATCATCGAAGTTCCAGGGCTTTTCTCTTTGCTCTTTGTTTTAATGGTCTGTTTTCGATAAGGTTCGCATATGGAATTCACCACAATGCTTGGAATGCTGGGCGAGGGCTTCCTCGTTACGTTGCAGCTCTTCTTCGTCACGCTCGTTGGCGCACTTCCGCTTGGCGTGCTCGTGGCGCTGGGGCGCATGAGCCGTTTTCGCCCGATCTCATATCTGTTTCGTCTCTACATCTCGATCATGCGCGGTACGCCGCTCATGCTACAACTCATGTTCATTTTCTTTGCGCCGTACTATATCTTCGGCGTGCAGCTCTCTATGGATTGGAAGTTTGGTGCGTGTGCGGTTGCCTTCATCATGAACTATTCGGCCTATTTCGCCGAGATCTACCGCAGTGGCATTCAATCCATCCCGCACGGCCAATATGAAGCTGCCGAGATCTTGGGTTACAGCAAAGCGCAAACATTCTTGCGCATCATCTTCCCTCAGGTCTTCAAGCGTATCGTGCCCGCGCTCGGCAACGAAGTGATCGTGCTCGTTAAAGATACGTCGCTGGCTTTCACGATCGGTGTAGCAGAGATGTTCACCACGGCACGCGCCATCGTTTCAGCGCAAGGTACGCTTACGGCTTTCGTGGTGGCGGCGTTGTTCTATTGGGTGTTCACCTTTGTGGTCGAGTTCGCCATTTCGCGCATCGAAAAGCGCCTGGCTTACTATCACGATTAAGCGAAGAGGGTATAAGGTATGACTGATATGAATCAAGCAACCCCGCAGGCAACGGGATCGGCGAACGATCAGGGGAAAGCGGTGCTTTCTGTTGAGAGCCTCGAGAAGAGCTTCGGCGCTGAGATGGTGCTCAAGGATATCTCTTTCGAGGTCCATCCTGGTGAAGTGGTCTCGATCATTGGGCCTTCTGGTTCAGGAAAGTCTACGCTTCTGCGTTGTTGCACCTTGCTTGAGACGTTCGAGTCGGGTGCGCTGCGCTATGGCGATCTAACGGTTGCGGAGAACAACGCATCAGGCAAAACGGCCTACAGTGGCAAGGATGTTGCCAAAGAAGCGCGCAAACGCTTCGGCCTCGTGTTCCAGAATTTCAATCTCTTTCCGCATTATTCGGTGCTACGCAATGTGATGGAAGCGCCCGTCATAGTGGAAGGGAAGGATAAAGCAGAGACTGAAAAGCTTGCCCGTGCGCTTCTGAAGCAAATGGGGCTCGAAGGCCGCGAGGATGCATATCCGTGTGAACTTTCTGGTGGTCAGCAGCAGCGTGTGGCTATCGCACGCGCCCTTTGTCTTCAGCCCGATATCCTCTTCTTCGATGAACCCACTTCAGCGCTCGATCCTGAGCTTACGCAAGAAGTCCTGAAGGTCATTCGAACACTTGCCGAAGAGCATATGACCATGGTGATCGTAACGCATGAGATGGCATTCGCGCGTGATGTGTCCGACAAGATCATCTTCATGGATAAAGGTGTGATCGTCGAAGAGGGCACGCCCGATCAAGTGATCAATCATCCGCAACATAACCGCACCAAAGCCTTCCTTTCGCGCTACGAATCCGATGCTGTGATTGACTAAAGGGGACAAACTACCTGGTCGTTCGACGCCTTTTGATCGAGCAAGCAGCACGCCCAAGGGGCACTTGTGATTACCCGCTTGCTCTCTCCGCTGATCGCAGTAGGTAGGGCGTGCCCTTTCGCCAACCACAAGGAAGGAATAGAAAACGACCCGGGTAATCCGGGCCGTTTCAGTTTTAGAGTATGTTCGCGAGCGCTTATGCCTGGTGCTTGAGCAGACCATAACCACCGTTCGAACGGCGATAGAGGATATGTACCGCGTTGGTGTCGCGATCGATATAGGCAAAGAAGTCGTGACCCAGAAGGTCGATCTCGATGAGTGCTTCTTCTTCCGTGAGCGGCAGGAGTTCAAGCTCCTTCACACGTACGATCTCTTCGTCCTCGCTGGAAAGTTCCTGCATGAGCGCATCATAATCGACGTCGGTTGCTTGCTTGTTGACCGGTTCGGCGTTCATGCGCTTGTTGAGCACGCGCGTCTTATATTTGCGTAGCTGGCGAAGCACTTTAGCGGCTGCAACGTCGATGGCAGCGAAGAGGCTTTCTTCGTTCTCTTCGACACGAATGATATGACCCTTAGCATGCATGGTAACTTCGCAGGTGCACGGGGTGGGGTTCGCGGGGTTCTTTTCAACTTGCAGAACGACTTCTGCGGAAAGCGGTGCGATGTCCATCGCTTTCATCGAATTGCCGATCTTTTCTTCCGCATAATCGCGCAGAGCATCGGAGACGTTCATGCGACGACCGGTGACGGTGATATCCATAGTCATTTCCCTTCGTTACTAAAGAGCGCACGTTCAAATGCGCTTTTACAACTAGCTAGTCTAACGCATCTTTTAAGGCTTGTGTGAACGATTATTGAAACCCAACCGAAAAGTTGACAGGTTGTGAGGTGGTTTACAATTGTGTGCACGATAAATGAAAGAAGGACAAGATGGCAACCGATAAAGCTTCAGCACAGAACTCGGATGCAGCAGAGAAGCAGCAAACCGGTGCCTCTGTTCGGGCAAGCGTTGATGTATTGTCGACTGGCGAAGAGCGTGCGCACACCACGGGAGCCGCATGTGTCGTGGAGAACCCCCAAGGGCATAAGACCCCATTCATCTCAGAAGTTTCCGGACATCATCGCCGCTACTTGAAGCTTCTTGAATTCACGCACTCCACAACCAAAGCTGCTGGCTTCATGCTGCTTGGTGCCATCATTTCGCTCATTGTGGCAAACTCGCCTGCGTATGGACCATTTTTGGAGTTCTGGCATACCGAGATAACGCTGGGGTTCGGCAGCGCGAATACTTCGATGTCGCTTGCGCACATCATCAACGACATCTTCATGTGCTTGTTCTTCTTACTGGTGGGTCTCGAGATCAAATACGAGATGACCGTCGGCGAGCTCACGAACATTCGCCAAGCTATCTTGCCAGTAGGAGCCGCTATCGGTGGCGTTGCGGTGCCGATCATCTTCTATGTGGCATTCAACCAGGGAAATCCTGAAACTTTAGGCGGTTGGGGCGTTCCGACTGCGACCGATATTGCGTTCGCGCTCGGCATCCTAGCGTTGCTCGGTTCGCGTGTGCCAGCGGGCGTTCGCGTGTTCCTCTCAACGCTCGCGGTGGCTGACGACATCATCGCGATCGTGGTCATCGCAGTCTTCTACGGCCATGCACCTTCCGTGCTGTGGCTTTTGGCAGCGCTTATGGTGCTGGGTGCGCTCACGGCGCTCAATCGTTTGCATTTCTATTCGCTCTGGCCTTACGTGCTGTTAGGCGTGGTGCTTTGGTATTGCGTGTTCATGTCGGGCGTGCATGCTACCATCGCCGGCGTGCTGCTCGCCTTCACGATTCCCTCTGGCTCGCGCGTTGACCTGCTTTCATTCGGGCGCTGGTCGAATAAGCAGCTCAAAGAGATACGCGCGAATTTCCAACCCGATGCTCCTGTACTCGGTCAGTCTGACTACCTGAAAGAGGTATCTCACCTTGCGCGCGTGGCGAAAGAAGTGGTGCCCCCTGCAACGCGCTTGGAGCGCATGCTCTACCCTTGGGTCTATTTTGCGATCTTGCCGTTGTTCGCTCTAACGAATGCCGATGTGGCACTTGGCGGAATGAGCTTCGGTGCCATCGTGGCAGACCCCGTGTTCTTAGGCGTTTTTGCTGGTCTGCTCTTGGGTAAGCCCATTGGCATCTTCCTCTTCAGCTTCTTGATCGTGAAGTTCAAGATCTCTTCGCTTCCCAACAACGTGAATTGGGCGCACATCTTCGGCGCGGCGTTGCTCGGTGGTGTTGGCTTCACCATGGCCATCTTCGTGGCGAACCTTGCGTATGCCGATCCTGGTCAGATTCTGGTGGCGAAGGTCGCGATCCTGTCCGCTTCGCTTCTTGCGGGCATCATCGGGTTTCTCTTCCTGCTCTTCCAGGCGAACATCGCGATGCGCAAGGGCGTTACCTATGAAGAGCCCATTCTCGACAATGCGAATCTGCAGGCCCATGCTGCTCATGAGGTGAAACGCCGCAAACATGATAAGCACGAGGAAGCTTTGGCGGCCGAAGGCGGGCGAAAGACTTCTGTGCGCACGGTATCTCCCCATAGAGCAGTGCCAACGGATGAGGATAGGCAGGCAGCTTCATCTCGCAAAGATGCGTGAGGTATGAGCAAGTTGAAGAATCACGCTTGACGGTATCGCGCGATTTGGATCGGCGTAACTTCTCGCAAGATTCGATCGCTTTTGTCCGTGCGCGGGATCCTTCTACATACAGAAAGCGCACATTCTTCACAATTGCACGTATATGCGCGCAATAAGGCGTTGAGCATGGGGTTTAGTGGCTTCGTTTGCGCATAGTATGGCGCGTGAAGGGCAGTTTATCAGGGCTTAAAGGTTTGAAGCCCTGTATAAATGCACCATTTTCTGCTAGTATCGACTACAGCTTACGCTGAGACACGAACCCTATGCCACTATTGGGAGGTTTTCAAACAGTATGAAGCATACAAATGTAGCACCGAAGCGTACGCTGCTCATTGCATTTATGGCGGTCGTTCTGGCCGTGGGGCTCTCTTTGCCCGTTTCTCTTGCATCCGCAGTGCCTTCTTCATCTTCGAAACAGGCTGAGGCACAAGCAGCGCTCGACAAGCTCAACGATATGCAGGCAACGCTTGATGCCGCTTCAAGCAATTATTACGAAGCGGAGGAAGAGCGTGCCGAAGCTGAGAAAAAAGTAACTGAAGCTGAAGCTCAGATTCAGGAAGAAACCGAGAAGATCAAGGGTTATCAGGAAGAGCTGGGAACGCGTGCGCGCAGCATGTATCGTACCGGTGGCAATACCTTCCTTGATGTTATCTTGGGTGCTTCCACCTTCGAAGAGTTCGCAACGAATTGGAACATTCTCAACACCATGAATGAGAAAGATGCCGAACTCGTTGCAAAGACCAAGGAATCTCGCGAAAAGGTAGAGGCTGCTAAGGCTGAGTACGAGCAGCAAGAGCAGGTAGCGGCGCAGAAGGCGAGCGAAGCCAAGGCTATTAAAGACGAGGCCGAAGCTACTACTGCGCAGATGCAGCAGACCTACGACAACTTGAACGCTGAAGTCCAAGAGCTCATGCGCCAAGAGGAAGAGGCACGTAGTGCTGCAGCAGCAGCTGCGGCTGAGCAGGCGATCGCTAACAACAATAACGGAAGCTCCAATAATGGCAGCTCTGGAAACAGCTCAAAGCCAGCGGATAACTCGAAGCCCCAGACGGTAACGGGCAACGTTGTTGTTGATCGTGCATACGCCCAGTTGGGCAAGCCTTATGGTTGGGGCGCAGCAGGTCCGAACAGCTTCGACTGCTCTGGTTTGGTTGGCTACTGCCTTACGGGCAAAATGGGCAGCCACTGGTGCACCACGGGCACCATCCAAGGATGGACGCGCGTGAGCAATCCGAAGCCAGGCGATATTTGCATCAACTCGCATCATACGGGCATCTATATCGGAGGTGGTCAGATGATCCACGCTCCGCGTACAGGTGACGTGGTTAAAGTAAGCGGTGTTCATTCCGATATGTGGTACGTCCGCTACTAATTTGCATTACGAAGATACGAATCGATCAAAGAACGGCTCGAAAGGGCCGTTCTTTTTTGTGTCACTGGCACGGCAGCTTCACTCAGATGGATTCTTTGTACGTGAGCGATTTGATTTATTGCCGTGCACTGCCAGGCTGTGATACCATAGGCAACGCCGTTTACGGCACATCATATGTCGGGATGTGGCGCAGTTTGGTAGCGCGCTTCGTTCGGGACGAAGAAGTCGCAGGTTCAAATCCTGTCATCCCGACCAGAAATTCAAACGAGAGAGCGAATTGCTCTCTCGTTTTATTTATGAGGGATGACCACCAGCGCAACTGGTGCAGGCCACGCCTGCAAGGATTTGAACCGTAAAGGTTCACTGAAGTGCTATCCGAGCGCTTCAGCCAGGCGGGTCAAGGCTTGCAACGCAACCACGCAGTGGCTTGGCCTTGACGCGCATGAACTTCTGCTTCCCGACCAGAAATTCAAACGAGTCCTACGGGACTCGTTTCATTTCCTAGGGATGACATGCGCGTAGCGCACCGAGCACATTCATCGCCACAACGAAGTAGTAGCGCTCAATTCGCAGCAACATGAACCGCTTAAAGGGATTGTGCGAGCGCTGTATGTGTTTTTTGGTACAATTTCTGCGCGTATCACTAGGGTAGTTCATGCCTTGGTTCATACTGAAAAAAACCGCGCTTCACCCCGTGTCGCGCTCAACGTACGTGCAATCCCTGCGGAGGTGCATACAACATGAAGATCGGACCTTTCGGCATTGTCGAGATCATCATCATCTTGGTGGTCATCCTTATCATCTTCGGCCCGAAGAATCTCCCCAAGCTCGGAACTGCTATCGGCAAAACGGTCAAGAACTTGCGCGAAGGCCTCGGCGGCGGCAAGAAGAAAAAAGAAGCGGAAGAAGCTGCCAAGCAGGCTGAAGGCAAAGAGCCTGAAGAGCTTGAAGTAGTAGACAAGCCTGAGCCGGGCCAGAAGAAGGCCGATGTTGCTGCAGCCGAAGCAGAAGCCGAACAGGACACCACCACTTCCGATGCCGTTTTCGAAGAGAGCGAACTGGAAAAGGACAAGGCTGAATAAACACTTAAGAGAAACGCGCCAGATTAAGCGCGTTTCTTCTGCGCGGGCACGAAGCTCGCATGAAACGACCGACCGAACGAATGCAAGGGGAGTTCCATGGAAAAGGACTACATCTTAACCCAAGAAGGCAAAGCGAAACTCGAAGAAGAACTGCACTACCTTGAAACCGAAAAGCGTGCCGAGATTGGTGAGCGCATCCGTGTAGCCCGCGAATTCGGCGACATTTCGGAAAACTCCGAATATGATGATGCAAAGAACGAGCAGGCCATGATGGAAGGCCGCATCGCTGAGATTACCCGCATCTTGGGCGAAGCTACCGTAGTCGATGCTCCTACTCAATCTTCCAAGGTGCACATCGGTAGCAAGGTCACAGTCGATATGGGCGGCAACGAACGCGTCTTCACAATCGTCGGTGCAGCAGAGAGCGATTCCACTACGGGCAAGATCTCCAACGAATCTCCGGTTGGTGCAGCGCTTCTCGGCACTAAGAAGGGCGACGAAATCGATCTGCAAGGTCCTACCGGTCGCGATATCCATATCAAGGTCTTGAAGATCGAGCAGTAAGCGTGTATACCTGCTGCGTGCTTGGCGAACTTCAACTACAATAAGAAACAGCTGTAATCGAGACGCTGGTACCCTTCGTACCAGCGTTTTTCCTAGAAATTGAAAGGCAGTCGATGAGCGAGAACACCACTCAAAACGCAACACCTGAAACACCCGAAGACGATCCGATCTTGGTGCGCCATGCAAAACGTGAGGCGCTTATCGCAGCGGGCGAAAATCCTTACGGTCATGCATTTGCCTATTCGCATCATATCGTCGATCTCGACGAAAAATACGCTGGTCTCGAAGATGGCGAGAACACCGAAGATCGCGTAGAGGTAGCTGGCCGTGTGATGGCTAAGCGCGATCAGGGTAAGATCATCTTCATGGAATTGCGCGATTCGACCGGATCGATCCAGCTGTTCTGTCGTATTAACGCGCTGGGCGAAGAAGCCTTTGCGGCCATGAAAGATCTGGATGTGGGCGATTGGATCGGCGTGTCCGGCCTTATGATGCGCACGCGTCGCGGACAACTTTCCGTGGCGGTCGATTCCTACGAACTGCTCTCAAAATCGTTGCGCCCCTTGCCGGAGAAGTTCCACGGCTTGGCCGATAAGGAGCTGCGCTATCGCCAGCGTTATGTCGATCTGATCGTGAACCCCGAGGTGCACGAGACCTTCGTGAAGCGCTCGAAGATCATCTCGGCTATCCGTCACTACATGGAAGAGCAGGGCTTCTACGAGGTCGAAACACCTTTCCTGCACTCGATCATGGGTGGCGCGAACGCGAAACCCTTCACCACGCATTTCAACGCGCTCGATCGCGATTACTTCCTGCGCATTGCAACCGAACTTCCCCTGAAGCGTTTGCTCGTGGGCGGCTTCGAGAAAGTCTTCGAGATCGGTCGTCAGTTTCGCAACGAAGGCATGGATCCGTATCACAACCCTGAGTTCACCACGATGGAAGCCTATCAGGCCTTCTCCGACCTTGAGGGAATGATGGAGCTCACACAAGGCTTCGTGCAAGCTGCAGCTATTGCGGCTTGCGGCACGCTCGATGTGGAATATCAGGGCACGACTATTCACCTCGGTGGCGAATGGAGACGCGCGAGCATGGTCGAGCTCGTGAATGAGGTCACGGGCGAGAATATCAGCTTCGCCATGACGCGCGAAGAAGCTGCTGCTGTGGCAGACAAGCACGGCGTTCATGTTGAAGACGGCTGGGGCACGGGTAAGATCATTGCCGAGCTCTTCGAAGAATGCGTCGAAGAGACGCTTATCCAGCCTATCTTCGTTACCGACCATCCGATCGAGGTTTCACCGCTCGCAAAAAGGAAAATTGGTGAAGATGAAGTAGCCGACCGCTTTGAACTGTTTATTTCCGGTCATGAATATGCTAATGCTTTTAATGAACTAAATGATCCCGTTGATCAAGCGGAGCGATTCCGAGCGCAGCTTGCTGCTAAGGACATGGGCGACGATGAGGCAATGGGATTCGACGATGACTACGTGCGCGCTTTGGAATACGGAATGCCTCCCGCTGGCGGTGTGGGCATTGGAATAGATCGCCTCACCATGCTTCTTACGAATTCAGCAACGATCCGCGATGTATTACTGTTCCCCCATATGCGCGACGAAGCCAAGTAACAAAAGGAGGTGGCGCGTAAATGTCGTTCGATAAGTTCACTGACAAGGCGCGCAAAGTGCTGGTTTTAGCGCAGGAGGAAGCCCGTGGGCTTCATCAGCCCTATGTTGGCACTGAGCACGTGCTTTTGGCTTTGCTCAAAGAAGAAGATGGTCTGGCAGCTCAGGCCCTGGAGCGCCTGGGGGTGCATTACGAGGCCACGGTGGCAGCCATCCGTCGTATCGTCACGATCGACGAATCAACCGACGTATCGGGCCATTTGAGCTTCACGCCGCGCGTTAAACGCGTGCTGGAGAATTCCCTGCGTGAAGCCATGCAAATGGGGCAAAGCTACATTTCCACTGAGCATCTTTTGCTCGGTATCATCCGCGAAAACGAAGGCACCGCAATAGAGGTACTCGAGCGCATGGGCGTTTCAGGAGACGATCTGCGTGCGGCGCTCAATGATCTGGTGGGGCAGTCTTCGGTCTTTGCCGGTCAGCAGTTCGATCCGCAGGCTTCCTCTTCGGATAGCGTGCTGAAGGAATTCAGCGTGGATCTTACGAAGAAGGCAGCCGATGGGAAGCTCGATCCGGTTATCGGGCGTGCTGGCGAAATCGAGCGCATGATGCAGATCCTGTGCCGTCGTCAGAAGAATAACCCATTGCTTTTGGGCGAACCGGGCGTGGGTAAAACGGCGGTGGTCGAGGGGCTTGCGCAGCTCATTGTGGCTGATCAGGTGCCTGATATCTTGTGCAATAGGCGCTTGGTCACGCTGGATGTTTCGGCACTCGTTGCCGGTTCGAAGTATCGCGGCGAATTCGAGGAGCGCTTGAAGAAGTGCATCAAGGAAGTCGAGCAGGCAGACGATATCATTCTGTTCATCGACGAGCTCCATACCATTATTGGTGCAGGTGCAGCTGAAGGTTCGATGGACGCGGCTGCCATCCTGAAGCCGCCTCTGTCGCGTGGTGAGATCCAGATCATTGGCGCTACCACGCTCGATGAATACCGCAAGCATCTGGAAAAAGATTCGGCGCTCGAACGCAGGTTCCAAACGCTCGTTGTCAAAGAGCCTAATGAAGAGCAGGCTGTTCGCATCATGGAAGGTTTGCGCGATAAGTATGAAGAGCACCATCACGTGCACTTCTCCGATGAAGCGCTCCAGGCGGCAGTGTCGCTCTCCGATCGCTATATCCAAGATCGTTTCTTGCCCGATAAGGCAATCGATGTGATCGACGAAGCAGGTGCGCGCATGCGCATTCGCAACATGGTGCTGCCCGACGAGATCCAGGAGCTCGATGACAAGCTTCGTGCGTTGCGTGCGGAAAAGGATGCCGCTATCGCCGACCAGGATTTCGAGCGTGCCGCCGAAGTGCGCGATCGCGAGGCCAAGGTGCGCGAAGAGCGCAAGAAGGCTCAGGTAGAGTGGGAAGATAAGACCGAGAAGATCGTCAACGAGATCGGCGTGGAAGACATTGCCGATGTGGTTTCAATGACCACTGGCGTGCCTGTTTCCAACCTCACCGAAGCTGAGACCGAAAAGCTTTTGCGCATGGAATCTGTGCTGCATGAGCGCGTGATCGGCCAGGAAGAGGCGGTTACGGCGCTCTCGAAGGCTATTCGCCGCAGCCGTTCTGGACTCAAGGATCCGAAGCGTCCGGCAGGTTCGTTTATCTTCCTCGGCCCTTCAGGTGTGGGCAAGACTGAGCTTTCGAAAACGCTTGCAGAGTTCCTGTTCAATTCGCAGGATGCGCTCATTTCCTTCGACATGTCAGAGTATATGGAGAAGCACACGGTGTCGCGCCTGATCGGTTCGCCTCCGGGATACGTGGGCTACGACGAGGGCGGTCAGCTTACCACTGCGGTGCGCCAACGCCCTTATTCGGTCGTGCTCTTCGACGAGATCGAGAAAGCGCATCCCGATGTCTTCAACATCTTGCTTCAGATTCTGGAGGAAGGCCGCTTGACCGATGCGCAAGGACGCATGGTCGACTTTCGCAATACGGTCATCATCATGACCTCGAATGTGGGCGCACGTGAGATCACTACCACGGCACCGCTTGGATTCTCTTCCAGCGGAGCAACAGGCCTTAACGATGACGAGATCAAGACCCGCGTCATGAGCGAGGTCAAGCGTTTGTTCCGCCCTGAATTCTTGAACCGTATCGATGAGATCATCGTGTTCAAGTCGCTCACGGAAGACGAGATCGTCGAGATCGTGAACCTCATGGTGGCCGATCTTCGTGATCGGCTGATCGCGCAGAATATGACCATCAATATGTCCGATGCTGCAAATCGCCTGATCGCTAAGGAAGGTACGGATCTTTCCTTCGGCGCTCGCCCGTTGCTCCGCGCGATCCAGCGCCTGCTAGAAGACCCGATCTCCGAGCAGATACTGGAAGGCAAATGGACGAGTGGCTCGGTCATCGATGTTGATGTGGAAGACGAGAAGCTCGTTTTCAACCAAGGCACAGGCTCGATCCCGGCGCCGCGCAAGCGTGATACCATCGCGCAAGAAGCGGAGCTCATCTTGAGCAATTACGATCTTGGTCGCGCAGGGCTCACCTACAGTGGCTCAGGTCGCGGGGGTTCTTCAGGAGATTCTGCAGCTGATTAATTAAGTCGTTCAAGAAGGCTAAGAGAGCTTGCTATCACAGTAGGCTCTCTTTTTTAGACAGCAAACTACCGAACAATTTGTCATCTATCTGCATCAGTGAAAAGGGTGAGGCAGCGAGGTGACTCTTCGCCGACTAAATTCGTTAGTAATAAAACCCGAGCGAAGCAGCGACGCATGAGCGCGTCTGCAAAGCAGATGCGCGAACAGGGAAGCGGGGAACCTCGCGTCTCGCCCGCTTTGCTGGTGCAGATAGGCAGGTAGCTTCTCAGTGCCCCCATGGGCGTGCTGCTTGCTTTCGTTATAGCAGAGAGCTTCAATGAAGAGCATTTATGCAGTAAAATCAGTTTTGATGAATTATTGCTGCATAAGGCAGCTTTCTTGATAAGAGGTTCTCTATGCCAGAGCAAACGATCGATCCCATCTTCGCCCCTTCGGCTCTCAACGGTATCTTGAGCGAGATGCGCGACGACGACACGTTCGGTGCCCTACGCGAGCAGATGCAGTTGCAGGGCAAGGTGAACGAAGGCGCGCAGACCGCTGTCATCATATTGGCGGGCGGCAGTGGCGAGCGATTCGGTCATGAAGGCGGCAAGCAGCTCGTCGAGATTGCGGGCAAGCCCATTCTCACGCGTTCAGCAGAAGTGTTCGACAGCGTAGGTGATGTGGGACTCATCGTGGTCGTTTGCCCTGAAGAACGCACGAGTGAATACCTCTTGAAAGCACTCGATCCTTTTCCGTTCGCTACCCCTATCGTTATGGCTCCCGCAGGTGCCACGCGCCAGGAATCGGCGTTTGCTGGTTTGGAGCTTGTGCCAGATGAATTCGAGTATGTCATGCTCCACGATGGTGCGCGCCCGCTCATTTCGCGCGAATTGGTCGATCATACGATCAGCGTGCTCAAGGGCAACATCGATTGTGATGGCGCGGTGGTCGGCCATCCTTCAATCGATACGCTGAAGATCGTCGAAAACGGCATCATCCAAGGAACACCCGATCGTTCGGTGTTTTGGAATGCACAAACTCCGCAGATCTTCCGCTCGGGTATCTATCGTCGCGCTCACGCAGCAGCGCTTTCCGATGGCTTCGTAGGCACGGATGATTCATCGCTTATCGAACGTTTGGGCGGTCGCGTGATGGTGGTCGAAGGCAAGCGCGACAACATCAAGCTCACGGTGCCCGAAGACTATCTCATCATTTCAGCGGCGGTGCGCCAGGCACTGCGCGAAGGTGTCGAGTAGGTGGCGATGATGAATATGAAGGCTCCCGACACAGCGAACATTCCTAACTCCAGTTCTGAGATGGCTGCATTGCGCAAGCTGCGTATAGGGCTCGGCATGGATGTTCATGCCTTTGCGCCCAACCGCAAGCTTATCTTGGGTGGGGTGGATATTCCACATTACCAAGGTCTCGATGGCCACTCGGATGCCGATGTCTTGCTCCATGCAATAGCCGATGCTCTTTTGGGCGCTGCGCGTCTAGGGGATATTGGGAAGCATTTCCCCGATACCGATCCTGCTTATAAAGATGCCGATTCGCTCAAATTGCTCGAAGCAGCTGCGAATCTGCTTCGTGAAGAAGGCTTCGAGATCCTCGATATCGATTGCGTTATCGCCGCACAAGCGCCGAAGCTTTCCCCGTATCGCGATGCGATGCGCGAGAACATTGCACACGCCTGCCGCATCGCAACGGAAAACATCGGCGTAAAAGCCACCACCACCGAACATCTCGGTTTCGAAGGCCGCGAAGAAGGCATCTCGGCTGAAGCCGTTGCCCTTGTCTGTCGATGTTGTTAGGGCTGCTACGAAGCGAGATGGGCGCATTGCGCAGGCTCGCCTCATAGCGTCGCGCCCTCGAACTAACTTTTGCAAAGATAATGGTTGCAAAAGTGGATTTCTCGGAGCGCTTTGGCTCGATGTCGGCTCATCCTACACAATCTGCCCATCTCGCTTACGAGTAACGCTCTTAACATCATCCGCACCATGCAAGCTAAACATGGTACTATTTCGCAAGACAAGAAGGACTGAATCCTATGAATATATTCTCAATAATGGCAGAAGACATTCGCACCGTTCAGGCAACCGACCCGGCGGCGCCTTCGAAGTTCCTCATATGGCTCACTTATCCCGGCCTTCAAGCACGCTGGGCGCACGTGATCAATCACTGGCTTTGGAAGAAGGGCCTGCGCGGATTGGCGCGTTATCTTTCGCAGTGCGCACGTTTTTGGACGGGTGTTGAGATTCACCCAGGTGCACAGATCGGCCGCCGTTTCTTTATCGACCATGCGATGGGCGTGATCATCGGCGAGACCACCATCATCGGCGATGATTGCGTGCTCTACCAGAATGTCACGTTAGGCGGAACCGGCAAGGAAACCGGCAAGCGCCACCCAACTCTTGGCAACAATGTGATGGTGGGCGTGGGCGCCGCAGTGCTCGGCTCGATCACCATCGGTGACAACTCGAAGATCGGCGGCGGTTCGGTAGTGGTGAAAGATGTGCCGCCGAATTGCACCGTGGTAGGCGTACCCGGGCATATTGTCGTGCGCGATGGTGTTTCAACATCAAAGAGCGCAGCGAAGGATAAAGAGATCGACCTGCAGAAAGCGGCGGCAGCGAAGATCCCGTCTTCGCCTGCCGAAAAGCCAAGCGCGAGTTCGCCTGATGCTCAGCGCGAAGCAGTACTGCCTCCCATTCGCGCTGATCACAAGGACTATTTCCTCGATGATGGGGTTTGTCAGGGTGAGCGCCTCGAAGACCTTCCTGATCCTGTGGAACGTGCGATCCGTAATCTCTACAAGCGTGTCGATGAGCTCGAAGCCTTCGCGGTGAAACAGCAAGTGCTCGACAAGCAGGCGGAGCGTGCAGCACAGCAAGAAGCCGATCAGATCGATCAAGACCAGTAGTGCTTCATACTATTCGCATCGTTGAAGACAACGATGCATTCCATTGAAGCTGATCTTTACGACCATTACTACCGATACCACCAAGATAGGAACACCATGATCAAGATCTACGACACCAAAACGCGCACCAAGCGTGAGTTTGTTCCCGTGAACGAGGGCAAAGTGGGCATGTATGTATGCGGCCCGACCGTATATAACTACATCCATATCGGCAATGCGCGTACATTCATTTCATTCGATACGATTCGTCGCTATCTCACGTGGCGCGGGTTCGAAGTTACCTTCGTGCAGAACGTGACCGACGTGGATGACAAGATCATCAACAAGGCGCTCGAGGAAGGCCGAACGGCTGCCGAGGTCGCCGAAGAATATACCGATGCCTTCATCGCCGACATGCATGCAGCTGGCGTGCAAGACCCCGATATTCGTCCGAAGGCAACCGAAGAGATCGGCACGATGATTAAGCTCGTGCAGCGCCTGATCGACAAAGGCCATGCGTATGAGGTTGATGGCGATGTGTACTTCGCTGTGCGCTCCTATTCGACGTATGGCGAACTCTCGAATCGTAATGTTGACGAAATGGAATCGGGCCACCGCGAACTGCGCGCCGATGGTCAGGGCTTGGAAGACCGCAAGCGAGATCCGCTCGATTTTGCGCTCTGGAAGACGGCGAAGCCAGGCGAGCCGAGCTGGACTTCTCCGTGGGGCGAAGGCCGTCCCGGTTGGCACATCGAATGCTCGGCCATGTCCGAGAAATATCTCCATTTACCCTTCGACATTCATGGAGGCGGGGCGGACCTGTGTTTCCCGCATCACGAGAATGAACGTGCGCAGTCTGAAGCGGCGTTCGATACCACCTTTGCGAACTACTGGATGCACGGTGGCATGCTCCAGATCAACTCCGAGAAGATGAGCAAATCGCTCGGTAATTTCTTGCTGCTGCGCGATATCTTAGAGACCACCGATCCGGCGGTGCTTCGCATGCTCATGCTTCAGACGCACTACCGCAGTCCGCTCGACTTCTCGGATGCACGGTTGCAAGAATCGGCCGCGGCGCTCGAGCGCTTGGAGAATTTCGTTACGAATGCGCTATGGCTCGCGCGTTCGGCGCAGCAGTTTCAAGCACAAGCAGGAAGCGGGCATGCGACTGATCCATCCGATGCCCATGCGGGTTCACTTGCAACTTCGATCGCGGTCGCATCGCTTATTGCGGATATGAAAGATTCGTT
This sequence comes from uncultured Eggerthella sp., assembly GCA_900542525.1. Lineage (GTDB taxonomy): Bacteria > Actinomycetota > Coriobacteriia > Coriobacteriales > Eggerthellaceae > Anaerotardibacter. The sequence goes on along the minus strand of UQNZ01000002.1, from coordinate 67,590 downwards.
TACTGAAGCGATGGACGACGATTTCAACACCGCTGCTGCACTCGGCGCCATCTTCAGCTTCGTGAGCGACGCGAATACGCTCTTGAATGATGTGCAGCAAAATGCTGCTATTACGGAAGCGGATGTCCAGACGTTCGAAAATGCTGCACAGGCAGTGGTCGAACTCATGGATGTGCTCGGCATCTCGATCGAGATGAACGATGCAGCTGAAGTGGGCGCAACCGTGCTTGACGACGAGGAGGGCGCTGCCGAGGTCATGGCGCTTGCGATGGAGTTCGCTGGTTTCACGCCAGGCGATGGGGTAGATCCTGCAACGGTGAAAGCAGCGATGGCAGCGTTGCTCGATGCTCGTGCCAACGCGCGTGCCAACAAGAACTACGCAGTTGCCGATGCGATCCGCGATGGACTTGCCGAGCTTGGTTTCCGCATCGAAGACACGCCGCAAGGTGCTCGCATCGTTAAGGCTTAGAGGTAAGCCAGAGAAACAAAAAGCCGCTCGCCCAACATGGGGCAAGCGGCTTTTCTTAAGGCAAGGCAGCGTTATTTAGCGGCAGGTGCACGGGATGTCGTGCTTCACGCGATCGTGCTCTTCGGCGCGCTTTGCGTCGTTGAAACGATCGAGGGTGCCAACCAGATAGCCAGTGATGCGGCGGATGCGCTCGAACGGCTGAGCGTGGTACCCGTAGTGAATAGCGACATCTTCCGCTTCAACGGCAAGATCGATCCAGGCAAGATCTTTGCTCGGCTCAAGTTCGCGACCTCGAGCGATGTACTGTTCGATCTCTTCGTTTGTGACGCGGAAGTCGTCAGGCGAAGAATAAGAGATAGAAACCGAAACATTTTGCAGATGCATATGTTCGGATGAAGCGGCAGGCTGGTGCGTGTGCTTCTGTGTTCCTTCTGCGGCTCCGTGGCTTTGATTTGCTTTAGCATCCCGTGTTGTGTTTTGTGCTGCGAATGCAGGTGCTTCAAGCGTGGTCATAATACCCCCTCCGTTATTCATAACCTTATTCGGTACTGTTGGTGCTCCTGTAATTGCTACTAATCTTGTAACAATTACCTTACCTCTCTCATGCTACTCCATGCGTAATTTGGTGTAAACCGAAAAAACCAATATTTTGTGGCGAAATCCAATTTGTAACCTGGGAAAACACAACATCTTGTATACAGCCGAACTGGGGTTATGGAGATTCGAAAAGGATTTCCTTCCACCTTGAAACCCGAACCGTTCGTGATTTCAATGCGAAACCGTCTATTTTGCCCTAGCAAGTCACGGCCGAAGATGGCACAATGAAAGTCCTAAATCGCCTCGATCTTCGCATTGTTTTCCATGCGATCTTGCGGTGAAGAACCAGCTTCCGCGCTCACGATAGAAGGATATCGCTCATGGCTTTTGTCCACCTTCATAACCACACGGAATACTCGCTGCTTGATGGCGCCACCAAGGTTTACGACATGGTGAAGCGTGCAGCTGACCTGGGTATGCCGGCGGTTGCCATTACAGACCATGGCGTTATGTCGGGTGTGCCAGAGTTGGCGGACGCATGCGATAGGGTGAAGGCGGAAACGGGCACGTGGGTGAAACCCATTTTCGGATGCGAGATCTATTTCACCACGGATTCTTCCTTGAAGAAGGAAGGCAAGCAGAAACTTCACCACATGATCCTGCTTGCGAAGAACAACACGGGCTATCACAACATCGTGAAGCTTGTGAGCGAATCGCATGTGGACAATTTCTACTATCGTCCGCGCACAACCTTCGAAATGCTCGAGAAGTACTCCGAAGGCGTGATCGCTACGAGCGCCTGTATCGCAGGCATCATCCCGCGCTGTGTGGATGCGGGCAAGATCGATGAGGCTATCGAGTGGGCGAAGAAGCTCTCCGCGCTCTACGAACCGGGCGATTTCTACATCGAACTGCAAGATCAAGGCATCACCTCCGATGCGGGCAAGACGCAGCGCGAACTCAATCAGCAGCTCACGGAAATTGCGAACCACCTGGGGCTCAAGACCATTGCCACGAACGACTTCCATTACCTCGTGCAAGAAGATGCGCAGGCACAGGATGTGATGTTGTGCATCGGCACCAACCAGACCATCAACCAGGAAAAGCGCTTCAAGTTCCCCAATGATCAGTTCTACATGAAGACCGAAGAGGAAATGCGTGCGGCGCTGAAAGACTTCCCCGAGGCTTGCGACAACACCATTGAAGTGGCGGAAAAATGCAACGTCGAGCTCGAGCGCGATCCTATTCTGCCGAAATTCCCGCTGCCCGAAGGGGAAACCGAAGAATCATGGTTCCGCAAACGCGTGCAGGAAGGCCTGGTCAAGCGCTACGGAGACCCTGTTCCCGAGCACGTGCAGAAGCAGGCCGACTACGAGATGCAGGTCATCATCGATCAGGGCTTCCCAGCGTACTTCCTGATCGTGCAGGAATACATCGAATGGGCACGTAGCCAGGGCATTGGCGTTGGTCCGGGCCGTGGCTCGGCGGCAGGTGCGATCGTGGCATACGCCATGGGTATCACCGACCTTGACCCGCTGCCTAACGGCCTCATGTTCGAACGCTTCCTCTCTCCCGAGCGTGTGGAGATGCCCGATATCGACGTCGACTTCGAGCAAGGTAGGCGTGAAGAAGTTATCAACCACATCAAAGATGTGTACGGCGAAGACCACGTTTCGCAGGTTATCACCTTCGGTACGCTTCAGGCGAAGAACGCCGTGCGCGATGCTGCGCGTGTGCTCGATTATCCCTACAGCACAGGTGACCGCATCTGCAAGATGATCGGCAACGAGCTCGGCATCACGATCGACCAAGCGCTCGAAACCAATCCCGACCTGGCTAAAGCCTACGAAGACGAACCCGATGTGCACGCGGTGATCGACGCAGCGAAATCTATCGAAGGTCACGTGCGCGGCGAAGGCGTGCATGCTTGCGCAACCATCATCTGCCGCGATCCCATGGCCGATCACGTGCCCATGAAGCGCGACACCAAGGGCGGCGGCATCATCACGCAATACGACGGCCACTACACGCCCGACCTTGGCCTTCTTAAGATGGACTTCCTCGGCCTTCGTACGCTCGACGTGCTTTCGATCGCTTGCCGCAACATCGAAGAGCGCTATGGCACGAAGATCATTCCTGAAGAGATCCCCACCGACGATGAAAAAGCCTTCGAGCTCATGCAATCGGGCAACATGGATGGTCTTTTCCAGGTGGAAGGCGCGCTCTATGTGAGCCTGTTCAAGCGCCTCCCTCCGAAGCAGTTCTCGGATGTTGTCGCATCGATCGCGCTCAACCGCCCCGGTCCGCTCGAGTCGGGCATGGTCGAAGACTACATCAAGGCGGCGAAGAACCCCGAAGCAGTCCACTATTACGACGACCGCCTGCGTGGCATCCTGGAAGAGACCCATGGCACCATGGTCTATCAGGAGCAGATCATGCAGATCTCCATGATCATGAGCGGTTTTTCGGCAGGCAAATCCGACAAGCTGCGTAAGGCGATGGGTAAGAAGAAGCTCGACGTGATGCGCGGCCTTCAGGCCGACTGGGATTCAGGCGCGGTCGAGAACGGTTATTCTCTCGAAGTTGCTCAGCAGATCTGGCAAGATGCCGAAAAGTTCGCGAAGTATGCGTTCAACAAATCGCACTCCGCAGCATACGCCATCTTGGTCATGCGCACGGCCTACCTGAAGGCTCACTACCCGAATGAATTCATGGCGGCGGTGCTCACGAGCTACATGGGCAGCAACGATAAGCTCATCCGCTACATTGCCAGCGCGAACCATAACGGCACCCCTGTGCTTCCGCCCGACATCAACTCTTCGAGTCTGGAATTTACACCAGTTGATGGCGGTATCCGTTTCGGCCTTGCTGGCGTGCGTGGCGTGGGTGAGAAGGTAGTGCAGGCTATCATCGCGGAGCGCGAGGCTAACGGACCGTTCACGTCGCTCCATGATTTCGTGAATCGTGTGGATTCTTCGTGCTATAACCGCAAGACGCTTGAAGCGCTCATCAAGTCCGGTGCGTTCGATTCGACTGGTTACACGCGCAAGCAGCTTATGTATTTCGTGGACGAAACATCGCTGCTCGACGATGCGGCTAAACGCAAGAAGGATAAATCCGCTGGTCAAGTGAGCATGTTCGACATGTTCGCGGACGACCCGGATGCCGGCTTTATCGAGGACATCCCCGAGCCCGATGGGGTGGAATGGGATAAACGCACGAAGCTTACCTTCGAAAAAGAGATTCTGAAGATGTATGTTTCCGATCATCCGTTAAGCCCATACGAGAACTATCTTTCGCGTACGAATAAATACTCGATGACAGAGCTGAACGAGCGCGAAGACAGCATCAAGAACATCAAATGCGCGGGCATGGTCTCCGACGTGAATGTGAAGCGCACGAAGCGCAACACCCTCATGGCCACCTTCAATCTGGAAGACCTGGCGGGCAGCATCGAGTGCATCTGCTTCGACTACGAGAAGGTCTCCGATGTGCTCGAGGAAGATGCGGTGGTAACCGTGCGCGGCAAGTTCGAGGTGAGCGATCGCGCCAACCAGCTCATCGGCTACGAGATCGAAAAGCTCGAACTTACCGAAGAGCAGCAGAACGTGAAGCCGGTATGCATGGAGCTGCAGGTGCTATCCAACGAGCTGAATGCGCTTTCTTCTTCGCGCTTGCTCGATATCTTGAAGACCCACCCGGGCAACGATCCGATCGTGCTCTTCGTGGCGCAGACCGACGGCAGCCGCATGCGTGCAGAGTTGCCGCTCACCATCAACGCACGCGACCATATGCTCAAGGCGGATCTGCACGATCTGTTCGGGCGCGAGATCTGGAAAGCATCGTAGAGGTGCAGCATGGCAGGCAGGTACAACCACAGAACGGGGCGGCGTTCATGAGGATCGCAGCGTGGTTTTCATACAACGGAGAACCTTTTTCGGGCTTCGCTCGGCAAAATGGGCAGCTTACGGTGCAAGGGAATATCGAAGATGCGCTTGAGCTGCTGTTTCGTCGGCGCATCGATACCACGTGCGCAGGCAGGACCGATGCTGGCGTGCATGCGCTCTGCCAGGTGATCAGCTTCGATCTGCTCCCCGATGAATGGTTTCGTCGCAAGCCCGATTCGCTCCTGAAATCACTCAACGCGCTTACGCATGAAGAGATCTCGTTTCGTTCGGTGCGCCCTATGCCAGAGGATTTCTCGGCGCGGTTCTCGGCTGTTATGCGCGAATATCGCTACTACATCTGCACTGATGTGGCTGCGCCTCTGCTCATGGAGAAGTTCTGCTGGCATCTGGGCAAGCCGCTCGATGTCGAGGCAATGAAGCAGGCTTCTACACACCTGCTGGGCGAACACGATTTCAAGAGCTTCTGCATGGCGGTTTCGGCGAAGGACAAGCCTACGCATCGCTATGTTGCCGATATCTCGTTCAAGCAAGAGCAGATCTGGAATTCGAACTTCATCGTGATCACGGTCATCGGGAATGCGTTCTTGCATTCTATGGTGCGCACGATGGTGGGCACGCTCGTGTTGGTTGGTCGCGGGAAGCGCACGCCCGAGTGGGTGGGCGAGGTGCTCGCGGCACGCAACCGGCAGGCAGCAGGACAGAATGCACCCGCGGAAGGGCTCGTGCTCTGGCATGTGACCTACGATGAGCAGCACTTCTACTACGATCCGCGCCCGAGTGGGCTGCGCGGTGAACTTGCTCCTGATCAGCATCTTTCCGATGCGATCGAGGATATTCCGCCGGTGCCGACACCTGAAGAGCCTGCTTCTAAGGTGGTCGAAGAAGCTCCTAAGGCCAGCACGGAGAAGACTAAGAAATCGTCGAAGAAGAGCAAGAAGCGTACCAGTGCAACCGAATCATCACCTGCTGCGCGCTGGGCGCGATGGCGTCAGGAAAAAGAGCAAGACCGCGAGATCGTGATTCCCCGTGGTCCGAATCTCGATGATCCTACAACGGGTGAAATCCCCTTCGTTGCTGCGTCTGCTGAAGAAACCCAGGCGGCACTCCTTGATTCAACGGTTGTCCCTGCGGATTCTGGCGTGCCATCTGTAGGGGACGGCCCTGCTTCGGCGGATGACTTTGGTGCTGAGGCTCATGCTGCTTCGGTTTCGGCTCCTGCTCCCGCTCCCGCTCTCGCTGTTGAGGCTTCCTCCACAACATCCACAACAGAACGCAAGGTTATCACAGTTCCCGAGGTAGAAACGCAGCCAACTTCTGAACCGCTTCATTCGCCGTCATCTGCAGCATCCGAGCCTGCTCATGCGGTATCGTTCGCTGCAACACGCGAGCCGCAATCTCCTCAACGTGCTGCCTTCGACTTTTCGCAGGTGTATGCAGGCGCGCATGCTCCCCGACATGCGGCTTCAACAGAAGCTGCCTCTGAGCCTTCTCAGGAACAGGGAACGGAGCCGCTGCCAGCAACGGTGCTCTCATCGGCTGCTGCGCGCGCTCGTCGCCGTGCTCGCAATCTGCGTTAAGGTTCTAGCCGTATTCTGTAAACCGCTCTTATACCCCCATGCACCCTACACCCCATTTCTGTGCAGATTTTGTGAGTCTTTTGCTATTCTTCGTAGCAATATAAAGCAACGATCTAGCAATAACGTGAACCTATCTCGTGTGAATCGAACTGGATAGGCGAGCGAACGAACTGGAACCTGAATGGGGGACTTATGGCTCAACTTGCACATGCTGCTCGTGATACCTGGTCAAGCAAATGGGCATTCATCTTAGCTGCGGCTGCTTCCGCAGTTGGCTTGGGTAATCTTTGGCGATTCCCGTATCTGGCGGCGAAATATGGTGGTGGCATGTTCCTGCTCACCTACTTGGTGTTGGTGTTCACCTTTGGCCTGTCGCTCTTGCTCGTCGAGATCGCGCTTGGCCGTAAGACGCGTCAGTCCACCATCGGCGCGTTCAAGATGTTCGGCAAGAAGTATGCCTTCATTGGCATTCTGGCCTCGCTCGTTCCCTTTATCATCACGCCGTATTACTGCGTGATCGGCGGCTGGGTTGCGAAGTACGTTGGCGCGTATTTCTTCGATCCCGCAACCATGATCGGCGATGGTGGTACGTACTTCTCTAGCTTTATCACCAGCAGTTTTGAGTCTTATATCTGGCTCTTTGTCTTCATGGCTATTGTGTTCTTCGTTGTGTCGCGTGGTATCAAGGGCGGCATCGAGAAGGCCAACCTGATCATGATGCCAGCGCTCATCATCATGACCATCATCCTGGTTGTCTACACGCTTAGCCAGCCCGGCGCGCTTGATGGCGCTGCGTATTATCTCGTACCCGATTTCTCGGCGTTTTCGATAGAGCTCGTGGTTGCGGCGCTGGGGCAGATGTTCTTCTCGCTCTCTATCGCGATGGGCATCATGGTTACCTATGGCTCCTATATGAAGCAGCGCGATTCGCTCACTTCTAGCTCGATCCGTGTTGCTGGCTTTGATATTGGCGTTTCGTTCTTGGCGGGCCTCATGATCGTGCCAGCGGCATTCGTCGCGCTGGGTTCGCCTGAGGCGGTTGCCGAGAATTCCGGTCCTGGCCTCATGTTCATCGTGCTGCCGCAGATGTTCGCATCGTTCGGCGATTTCGCACCCGTTATCGGCGTGCTGTTCTTCCTGCTCGTTATCTTTGCGGCGCTCACTTCGGCGATCTCGCTCATGGAGACCTGCGTTTCGATCATGCATGATGGTGCGAAGTGTTCGCGCAAGAAGGCAACCGTGATCACGTTCGTGATCATCGGCGTTGCGGCAGTGTTCGTGAATCTGGGCTATAACGGTCTTTCATTCATCGAGCCGCTGGGTGCGGGTACTTCGCTGCTCGACTTCTTCGACTTCGTCTCGAACACTATCATGATGCCGATCGTGGCGTTCCTGACCTGCATCTTCGTTGGTTGGTGCATCAAGCCGAAGATCATCGAGGAAGAAATCATGGCCTCATCGAAGTTCCGTTGGCGTGCAGCGTGGCGCATCATGATCAAGTACATCGCGCCCATCCTGATCGCGATCGTGTTCATCTCGTTCCTTGCCCAATTCCTCGGCTTCATGACCATCTAGCTGAGCGAAAGAAGTCTAATAACGTAAGTGCAAAGTAGCTAGGGATGATAAACCCTAGCTACTTTTACATGGTTTGCCTTTAAACGATTGCGTTGCTCAGCTAGTGGGGTATTTTTTGTGAAAGTGGGTTTAACTGGTACTATATAGCATGGTATTGAATCGGCGCCATGGAGGTACAGTTTGAAAGGTATCATTCTTGCTGGAGGAAGCGGAACACGGCTCTATCCGCTTACTACGGTAACCTCGAAACAGTTGCTACCGGTTTACGATAAACCGATGATTTACTATCCTATCTCGATTCTTATGCTGGCTGGTATTCGAGATATTTTGATTATCTCGACTCCGCATGATCTACCGAGCTTTAAAAGGCTTTTCGGTAATGGAGGTCAGTTTGGTGTAAATTTTGAGTATGCAGAGCAACCAAGTCCAGATGGCCTAGCACAAGCGTTCATTATTGGCGAAGACTTTATTGGTGATGATTCAGTCGCTCTTATTCTAGGAGACAATATTTTTTATGGTGGAGGGCTGACCTTCCGCCTTCAAGAAGCCGCATCAAAAACGTCTGGAGCAACAATTTTTGGCTACTATGTCTCTGAGCCAGAGCGTTTTGGTGTAGTTGAATTCGACAATCAAGGTAAGGCGATTTCGCTCGAAGAGAAGCCTACTGATCCAAAAAGCAACTATGCGGTTACGGGTCTCTATTTTTATGACAATCGAGTGGTGGAGTGGGCTAAGCAAGTAGAGCCCTCAGATCGCGGCGAACTGGAGATCACATCGATTAATCAAAAGTATCTTGAAGACGGATCGCTTACCGTGCAACTTCTTCACCGTGGTAGTGCGTGGTTTGATGCGGGTACCATTTTGAGCTTATCCAATGCATCAGAATACATACGCGTTGTTGAGGAAAACCAGGGAATTCAGGTCGGCTCACTTGAAGAGATTGCTTACAACAACGGTTGGATTACTCGCGAGATGCTCCTTGACGCTGCTATGAGCTACGGTAAATCTCCATATGGGCAGTATCTTAGTATAGTTGCGGCAGGTCGCGTACATAATAGTTCGAGTATTCTATAGAATTGATTAATATGAACAATGTATTCGAACCAAAAAAAATCATCGTTACCGGTGGTTGCGGTTTTATTGGCAGTAACTTCGTACGGTGGGTGGTAGACAACACAGATTGTGATGTCGTTGTTCTCGATAAGCTTACATATGCGGGCAATAAAGAGAATATTGCCGGTCTTCCTGCTGATAGGGTAGAGCTTATCGTAGGTGATATTTGCGATGCGGAACTTCTCGACGCGATCGTACCCTGTGCAGATGCAATCGTGCATTATGCAGCAGAAAGCCATAACGATAATTCGATTTTAGATCCAGGGGCTTTTTTGCGTACGAATGTTGAAGGTACTTACTGCCTTCTAGAAGCGTGTCGCAAGTATAAAAAGCGTTTTCATCATGTGAGCACGGATGAGGTATACGGCGATCTTGCGCTGGATGATCCTGCTAGATTTACCGAAGAAACTCCGTATCATCCGAGCTCTCCTTACAGTTCAACAAAAGCTGCCTCTGATCTTTTGGTACGCGCTTGGAGTCGTACATATGGCGTTCCAGTTACAATTAGCAATTGTTCAAACAACTACGGTCCTTATCAGCATGTAGAAAAGTTTATTCCTCGACAGATCACGAATATTATTTGCGGCATCAGGCCGAAGCTCTACGGAGATGGTAAGAATGTTCGTGATTGGATAAATGTAAACGATCATAGTTCAGCGGTTTGGACGGTTTTGACAAAAGGACGCCTAGGTGAAACATATCTCATCGGCGCTGATGGCGAAAAGAGCAATATTGACGTGCTGCGTGCCATTTTGCATGCGTTTGAGCTCCCAGAAGACGATTTCGATTGGGTAAAGGATCGCCCTGGCCACGATCGTCGCTATGCGATCGACTCCAGTAAGCTCCAAAACGAGCTTGGTTGGAGACCAGACCACATTTGTTTCGACGAAGGTCTGATGCAGACGATACAATGGTATAGAGATAACACTGCATGGTGGCTTCCTGTTAAAGAAGAAACGGAAGCGAAGTATAAGGCAGCAGGACAATAGTATGTGCTGCTTCACTGCAAGCCTTATAGTGTTTACATTTAGCCGCAGAGAAAAACGACAGGTTTAGCGAACGTGCAAGAGCAAATTTTGGTCACAAGATCATCTATGCCATCCTTCGAAGAATATTGTGAAGAGATTAGGTCGCTTTGGGAATCCCATTGGCTCACGAATAGAGGAACTAAACACAATCAGCTTGAAAAAGAGCTCAGATTGTATCTGGGAGTGGAAAACATTACGCTCTTCGTCAATGGTCATCAGGCACTCGAGTGTATCTTTGCTGCACTCGAGTTAAGCAAAGATGGTCGTGATGAAGTGATCACAACTCCATTTACCTTTGCGAGTACGACTCATGCCATTGTTCGGGCGGGACTCAAGCCAGTCTTCTGTGACATCAAGTCTGACGACCTTACGCTCGATCCCACGAAGATTGAGGAACTCGTCACCGATCGAACCTGCGCAATCGTTCCAGTACATGTGTATGGAAACCTATGCGATGTCGATGCGATCAAAAAAATCGCCAAGAAGCATGATCTTAAAGTGATCTACGACGCTGCCCATGCCTTTGGTGTGGAGCGCGACGGTATTGGCGCGGCTGCGTTCGGCGATGCCAGCATGTTCAGCTTCCACGCTACCAAGGTGTTTAACACTATTGAGGGCGGCGGCATTTCTTATGTGGATTCTGCCTTGGAAGAGCGCTTGATTCAATGGAGCAATTTCGGCATCGAAAGTCCTGAAAATGTTAAGCATATTGGAGGCAATTCAAAGATGAACGAATTTGCCGCAGCCATGGGACTCTGCAACCTTCGCCATGTGGATGAAGAGATTGCAAAGCGCAAGCTAGTCGCAGAACGCTATTGGGAACAACTTGAAAAGATTCCTGGGCTGAGAATGCCAAAACCATCAGTAGATATCAAGTATAATTACGCCTATATGCCAGTGCTTATCGAGCCAGCTGAATTCGGTGCATCGCGCGACGATGTTTTTGCGGCGCTTTCTGAAGAAGGCATCAGTGCCCGAAAGTACTTTTATCCGCTTACAAGTGATTTTAAATGCTATGAAGGCATGTTTGCGCTCGGTCAAGAGGCTACGCCCATCGCTTATGATGCAGCCAACAAGGTGCTTACGCTGCCTATGTATGCTGATCTTTCACTTGAGGATGTCGATAGGATTTGCGATATTATTTGTCGAATTCATTGATATACATCAATGATAGCTGTTTAGTAAGAGGGACCTCTCTATGTGAGTACCCTCCTCAGGAGGCTTCTCAAACGGTAAAAAACTTTTGTGTTTAACGGTTGCTTTGATACTAAGAGACAAGAGAGAGCCTTGCGGCCTTGTATTTGTCGTGATTTATCGAAGTTTTTATTTGGGTTCAGTTATAGTTAATAACCAATGAGGTTATGCCATTATATATGGATTGGATACAATAATGAGTCAAATGCAGATTAGTAATAAAGTTGCAAGTATTCCTGAAGCTTTGTCAATCTACATAAATAATATTGTGTACACAATGAGGCAAGCGGGCTATCCGATAAAAGTCTTGTCGCTTGGTGAAGCATATTTTAAAATCCCACTTTTGTCCTTTGATAATATTGATTTTGAAAAAGGCTACCATTATACGGAAAGTAGAGGAATCTACGATCTACGCGAGAAGATAGCCAAGTACTATAGCAAAAACTATGATGTCTCTATTGACCCTCGAGATGAGATTTTAATTTCAGCAGGCTCAAAACCTCTTATTTATATGGCGTTTCAGGCTGTTTTGAATCCAGGCGATGAGGTTCTTATCCATGAACCAGCATGGCTTAGTTATCCAGAAGAGATCAAGCTAGCCGATGGAGTTCCTGATTTCATCCCTTATAATTGCCCTGTGGAGGAGTTTGAGAACTACTTTACTGAAAAAACTCGAATGATTGTAATCAACAATCCAAACAATCCTGCTGGTAGAACATACACGAGAGAAGAATTAGAGACGCTCTATAAAATGTGTCGACCGAGGGGAATTTATATTCTTGTTGATGAGGCATATAGTGATTTTATTACGGATGACTCATTTGTTTCCATGGCGAATGTGGTCCCAGACAAGGATGGAATCATAATCGTCAATTCTTTATCCAAGAATTTTGGCATTTCGGGATGGCGCATTGGTTATGTAATATCTACACCCGAACTTATTTTCAATATTTTGAAGCTCAATCAGCATCTCATTACTTGCGCACCGTCCATTCTCTTGCTGTATCTTAATGAGCATTTCGACGAGCTCTTGGCCTTAACGCTTCCACAAGCACAAGCTGTAGTCGAAAAGCGCAATCAAGTTAACCAGTATGCTAAATCGATAGGACTTCGCGCTCTGCCCGGATCGGCAACTTTTTATTTGTTTTTTGATATTAGCGATTACGGAAGAAGCTCTTTAGATTTCGCTATGTTTTTACTAGCGAAATATCATATTGCTGTAGTTCCCGGATCTGCTTATGGTGCGAGCACCGATCATTTCATTCGAGTTGGAGTAGGAACAGAAACGGTAGATGATCTTAAGGCATGCCTGGATACTATCAATTCAGTCATTAAAACTAAAGAATTCGATGATGGCATTATAGATGCGGAACTGGCTAAGCTTAATCTCGATAGGTTCATAGCAAATGAGTAACCGCAAGTCGCGCGAACCTGCTTTGCTTTTGCTGCCGGGAAGTTTGTGGCAGGTAGCGCTTGCCAAAAAAATAAAAGATCTCAACTACACCTTATATGTTGTTGATCCGAATTCTGATGCACCATGTTTTCAGTATGCTGACGAACATTTACAAGCCGATATATTTGATATTGAAGCTATAGATGGCTTCGTTGAACAACATCCAATTAGCGGCATCCTTAGTGATGAATGCGATATCGCAACAGTACTTATTGCCGAGTTAGCAGAGCGCTATGGTCTTCCTTCTATAGGGGTTGATATATCCAAACTTTATTCAGATAAATATTTGATGCGGCAGTTTTGCAGTAAATATTCTATTCCGACCCCAAATTACCAACTTTGTTTTACCGCAGAGGATGCAAAGCAATTCTTGCGCAAGGAAGAACGTCCTATAATCATCAAGCCCCTCGACTCAAATTCAAGTCATGGGGTGTTTATGATTATTTCAGAGAGCCAGATTGACGATTGGTTCGAAGAGTCGCTTTCGTTTTCTCGCACACAAAAAGCAGTATTGGCTGAAACATATATCGAAGGCACAGAATTTACTATTGATGGCATAAAAACGCCTGAGAATCACTTTACTCTTGCCATAAGTGAGAAGAAGCATTTTAAGCATAACCCCAATATAGCTTCTGACCTCTATTTTTCTCAAGTAAATGATGAGTATGATTATGAGCAATTAACAGCAATCAACGATCATTTCGTTAAGGCTTCAGATTTGCCCTATGGGTTGACCCATGCTGAATACAAATATAACGATGGCAAGTTTTATTTAATAGAGATAGGTGCGCGTGGCGGTGGCAATATGATTTCTTCTCATATTGCACCATATATGAGCGGGCATGATACGTACAAATATTTGATCGAGTGTTCAATTGGAGCTGCGGAGGAAGAAGATTTTTCAATTGACGATGACTTGAAAAGCAGAGTCGCCCTTCTTCACTTTTTTGACACGCCAAAAAAAGGAGGGCTGGTGAAAGCTGTCCAAGGACTCTCGATTTTGGAGCAGGATCCTAGCGTTATTGCTTCGCAGCTGAGATTCAATGTTGGAGATATTATTAAAAAATGTGATTCGGATGCGGCTAGGATTGGGTTTTATATCGGTTGTTGTGAAAACGCTGCAGAGCTAGAAACACTAATTGCTAAAATCGATACTGAATTTAAAGTGTTGGTTGAATCTTAAGTGTAGCAATATGAGCGCAAATTTGCTGGTCAATCGATAATCTGTGGTTGGTGTGCAAAGACTAGTTCTGACAGTTTTTCATTATCTCATCAATCAAGTCTTCAGGAAGGTCTAAGCTGGAAATAGCTTTTCCATCAAGCGTATACCCTATGAAGCTGCCTTTTTCACAGTTTGCTCTCATCTCAGAGTTCTTTTTGCTAAAGGTGTATTGAAAAAGTTTTAACAGCATCTTGCAATCAACTGCAAAGCTTACGTTTTTAACATACCAAATGTCATTCTCAAATTGGTCGTTCCATAGGATGGGTTCGTTTGTGCGAATCCACTGAGGGCACTCTAGTCCAGGCTTGACAAGCGTTCGCATCAAGTGTCTTTTACTAAAACGTGGTAAATAGACCGGAGGTAAAGGGCGTGGTCCAATTAAACTCATGTCGCCTTTTAGAATACTCCAGAAATTAAGAAGCTCATCTAGGGAAGTTTTTCTTAGAAAAATGCCCAACTTGGTAAGTCGCTGCTGAGGGGGCAAGAGATTACCTTTTTCATCTGTTGCATTAGTCATATTCCTAAACTTAATTATTTTGAATAGCTTACCGTCTTTTCCAACGCGTTCTTGCACAAAGAACAAAGGTCGACCAAGTACGCAAAGTACCACAATACCAATTACTAGATTGATGGGTAAAGTGACGATCAATGCGACAAGAGATATGCATATATCAAAGAGTCTTTTTACATATTTAACGTAGAAAGACTCCTTATAGGTTATTTCTTCGTAGGTTAGATTGACATCATCTAATCGTGTTTGTATTAGATAGTCTGCAAGATGGTTCTGCACATCGGCTGCTTGAGTATCGTAATTCACGAGAATCCTCTTAAGAGTTACTTATTACCTAATTTTGTAAACTGAGTAAAAGCATAGATCAGATTTACACACATCGATTATAATCAGTATTTTAAATTAAGTTAACTGCATTTAGATTTATAAAACCAGCAATTGGTGGGCATGGACGATGAAAGAAATAGGTGGATTCATAGAGTGGCCATATTATGATAGGCCAATGCTTCATGAAGAGGCTATAGCTTTGAACAGCGGCCGTAATTGCCTGAACTACATAATAATTGCAAGAAAGAATATCAAGAGAATACATATACCCTATTTTTTGTGTGGCTCAGTTAAGAGCGCCTGTAAAACTTATGGGGTAGAGACGATCTACTATCATGTTGATAATTCCTTTATGCCAGTCGATCTTGATTTGGGAGCCGATGATTGGCTTTATCTGGTTAACTACTATGGACAATTAACAAATGAAACTATAGAAAAACTATGGAACAATTATCCGAATTTGATTGTCGATAATGCGCACGCATACTATCAAAAGCCTATTCCTCACCTTGATACTCTATATACTTGTAGAAAATTTCTTGGTGTTCCTGATGGAGCCTTTTTATATACGGATAGCATCTTCAATAAGGAGCTTAAGACCGCAGAATCATTTCAAAACATCGGGCACCTGGTAGGTAGGTTTGAGCGAACAGCATCTGAATTCTATGCAAATTATAGAGAAAGCGAGAAATATATAGCCTCGCAGCCATTGATGAGGATGTCAAAACTAACGGCAAATATACTTCACTCTATCGATTATGAGTGCGCAAAAAGCAAAAGAACCAAGAACTATATGTATTTGAACGATGCCTTATCTGAGTACAATCTCATAAATGTTCAAAATATCGAAGGCGCCTATGCGTATCCTTTGTATGTTCGTAATGGAAATGGGTTAAGAAAACACCTGATTGAGAATAAAATATACATTCCGGTTCTGTGGCCTAATGTCTTGGAAGAGATGGAGTCTAGAGACCTTGAGTACATGTTGGCTAGCAATATATTGCCTTTGCCAGTTGATGAACGTTATGGTCCGGCTGAAATGAATTGCATAATTCAGGCCGTACTTGATTTTGGGGCTAGAGAAGGGTTGAACTGATGACACTAAAGCTTCGCGAAATTGAGAGAAATGATATAAAAGAAATAAATAAGTGGAGAAGGGATCCAGAGCTTATTGCGCTTTTAGGATCAACTTATCGCTATATTAACGAGGAAGTTGATTTGAATTGGTTCGACACCTACATGAAATCTCGAAATAATTGTGTAAGGTGTGCGATTGTGGAAGAAGGCGATGAAGGCGCGATTCTGGGATGTGTGTATCTGCTGAATATCGATCGCACAAATTCGTGTGCCGATTTTTCGATAATGATCGGCGATACGCTAAACAGGGGAAAAGGATTAGGGTCTTTTGCTACGAAAGAAATGCTCAGGCACGCATTCTACGATTTGAATTTACATCGTGTTCAATTACAGGTTCTAACTTTGAATGATCGTGCGATTAATATGTATCTAAAATGTGGCTTCGTAGAAGAAGGAATAAGAAGGAAGGCCATTTTTAAGAACGGACGCTATATAGACATAATGATGATGAGCGTTTTGAAAGAGGACTATGTGTGCGAATGATTAAGTCTAGCACGAGTGTTTATAGGCGTTTGCTCTATTTCGATAAATGAACGATAGTCCAAGGAATTGACAAAAGGAACAAAATGGTACAAAAAATCCGTACTTTGGTTTCTAAAGGTTTTGCATTTATTTATGTGTATCTCCTCCATAAGAAAAAAAGAATAAAACACGTTAACAATAAGAAGATATTGATCATTTTTGGTGGTCATATTGGTAACGCAATTTTAAATATGGATCTTCTTTTGGAGACAAAACGGCTGTTTTCAAAAGAAGATGGTTGGGAAATATGCGTACTTTGCAACAAACGGCTTCGTAAAGTGTGTGAGACCATTGCGGATATGTCAGAGTATTCTTTTCTTGACGTGCCTTATCCTTATGAAGGCGGGGGTACAAGGTTTTTCGAAACATACAACACTATAAAGAAAATGAGAAACTTAGAATTTGAGAAGATAATAGTAAATGTTGCTCATATTATGCCTCTTGCCGCCTATATTGTTGCAACGGTTAATTCAAATTGTAGTATCGGTGTTTTTGACGATATCGATCATGATTCGATAAAGGCAAAACGGGACATAGAGCACAATATTGGTAACTTGCGCTGGTATTTTGAAAGGGCATATACAGATAAAATATATGTTCCGTTCAATTTGCATGAAATGAAGCGGCAGCAACTAATTATAAGAAGAATCGGCGGCGAGTCTTACAAGACTAGAATATATCCAATAAAGAAGCTCTGCGATTATTCTCCGATTGATGAGCCATATGTAACAATTTCATTAGATTCGGCTTCGGCACAACGCATTTGGGAGCCAGAGAAATTTGCTACGATTGTAAATTTGATTCACGATAAATATGACTATTCTGTATGCTTTACAGGCGGCGAGACGGCAAACCCTCTTTATTCTGAGGCGATTAAGCATATCGAGAACAGCGAACGTACGTACAACTTAATTGGAAAGACATCATTTGATCAATGGATTGAATTGCTCCGAAAAAGTTCTTTTCATATAAGCGTGGATAGTGGCTCTATTCATGTGGCAGCTTCTGTAGGGACGCAGTCGTTTTGTTTGATTGGAGCATGGAACGGTACGAGGCCACTTCCATATGTAATTGATGCGCCCAGTCCAGAAACTGTTGAACCACTGTGTATTGGTCAAGCTGGAATAAATGAACTACCGTGTTATGGATGCGTTCCCTTAAAAGGGCTTATGGGTGCAGATAATGATGAATGTCGAATGAGGGTTAATAATGGAGAATCAGCCCTCTGTTTGTCAAAGATACAGCCAGAAGAGCTTTTTGAAGTAATTGAGTCATGGGTAGAAACGAAACATAAGGATCAGGCAGCTATATAAGTGCTGTTTAAGCATTCCTGCAAGTTTAGTGTATGTTGTCGTTCTCTATAGTTTTAAAATAGCCTTATTGGTGCAAGCTCAAGATGAGATTGCACTTGAACATTTTTACGTTGTGATTATTGGTATTGTTTGTGGCGATAAAACTAAGCAATAAGGATTATATATGGAGCTGTGCTGGCACTGTTATGTCGCTAGGCTCAAAAGGCATTCTATTTCTTATAGTGCTTTTCTTTCTCGATAATGAAATGTATGGGCTTTGGGCGGTGTTTCAGAGCTTAACGGCTATCGCAGTTGTTTTTGATTTTGGATTTAGTACTACATTCGGTCGCAATATTAATTACTGCTGGAATGGGGCTGTCAAGCTGGTAAAAACCAAAGCAGTATTTTCTCAAAACGATGAGCCAAATTTTGTTTTAATGAAGAGGACCATGACGGCATGCAAAATTGTATTTTTTGTATTGTCGCTTATTGCGTTTGTTGGCTTAGCAATTCCGGGAACAATGTATATATTGCACATTAGTTCTGATTTGCCCCAACAAGAAGTACTGATCGCCTGGTCGTTGTTTGCTCTCGCAACTTTTTTGAATCTCTATTACAACTACTACCGCTCTTTCATGAACGGGGTAGGTGCTATTTCGGCGGTTAACAGAGTACTAGTTTTTTCTAATTCAGCCTGGATGTTTTTGACCCTTTTATTTCTTTTTTTGGGCTTCGGCATTATTGGAACAGGCTTTGCATATTTGTTGTATAGCATCATATTTCGCCTTCTCAGCAGGTGGGAATTTTACAGATACAAAGAGATAGGGCTTCATTTAAAAGAAGTAGAGCATAAAGCAAGTAGGCAAGAAATATGGGATTTATTCAAGGCAGTTTGGCATAATGCTTCTCGAGAAGGACTTGTTACACTTGCTAACTATCTTACCAATCAAGCATGCGTAATAATTGCACCACTTTATATGAGTCTCACGTTGACAGGTATGTATTCTTTAGCTATGAATGTCGCTATTGTAATTGCGCAGATCGCTTTGGTTTTTTATTCGGCTAATCAGCCGGTTTTGCAAGCTGCCTATGTGATGAACAATCCCTCAAAAACAAAAGAGACAATGGCTTTGATCGTGGTTTCATTCTTAACAATTTTTTTCATCGAGCTGGTCATTATCATTGCTGCGGGGTTGCCAATCTTAAATCTCATACGGCCTGAGGTTACGCCATCTGTACTGATAATGCTCGCTGCAGCAACTTACCAATTCTTGTTAAGCTACAGAAACATTTTTACATCCTATTTTTCTTGCACTAATAGAATTCCCTACGCATGGTCATTTATCGGCACTTCGCTAGCCACTGTTGGCGTTGCTGTTTTGTTTTTGCAAGTCTTCCATCTCGGTATTTGGGGGCTTTTATTAGGCCAGATCGTATGTCAAATAGCCTTTAACGTGTGGTATTGGCCATTAAAGGCCCATCAAGAAATGCATGTATCGATAAGATATATACTAACTGAGGGTTTATTTAGATTGAAAGAGCTTGCGTGTAGTTTTATCAAGACGAAGGCCTGAAATGACTGAATCAACAAAAAGCATCCTTATATTTGGTGACTTGATGGTGGATACCTTTTTGTATGGCGACGTATCAAGGATTTCGCCAGAAGCTCCAGTACCTGTTTTAAAGCCTAACCATAGATTTCATTATTTGGGCGGGGCGGCAAATGTTGCAAGAAATACAAGTGCTCTTGCAGCTCGTACTTCAATAGTGGGAGTTTGTGGCGATGACGAGAATGCATCTGTAATGCAAGAAGAGTTTGAGCGGCAAGATATTGATTCTACGGCGATATGCCGCTTGCCTCAGCAGAGAACGATCCATAAAATGCGATTGGTGGGGAATGACCAACAGCTTATCAGGATTGATTGGCATGACTCTTATGCGGTAGATGATGAAATTGAGAAGATGCTGCTTGCGTCAATCGATGAAGTACTGAGCGACCAAGACATTGTAATAATAAGCGATTACGGCAAGGGCACTTGTAGCCAGTTCCTTTGTCAGCAGATTATAAAAAAGTCTCAGAGTTTAGGCATTCCCGTCATTGTCGACCCAAAAGGAAAAGACTGGAGCAAATACTCTGGTGCAACAATAATTACTCCAAATTTAAAAGAAATAAGTGAATATGCAGGCATTTCTGTTGAGAACGACTCAGAGTTTTTGGTACGTACATTTAAGAATCTGCCATCAGAGTTGGGCATTGACTACTTGCTTTTAACTCGCTCTGAATGTGGAATGTCTTTAATTGGGCACGATAAAGAATTTCATGTTTCTTCTAAAGTTTACGATGTGTATGATGTTTCGGGTGCTGGTGATACAGCAGTTGCAGCTCTAGCCAGCAAACTTGATAGAGATCTAAACAACATTGATGAAGCTATTGCGATTGCAAACATAGCAGCTGGCCTTGTGGTCGCTAAGCCAGGAACAGCAACGGTTTCTCAGGCGGAAATCGAAATGAACAGACCTAGTTTTGGTAACAAGAATATTTTTTCTATCCAAGACTATGATGATTTGGATTCTCTTTTAAACAACTGGCGCAAAAGGGAAGAGAAGATCGTAACAACAAATGGATGTTTTGATGTTTTGCATTCTGGCCATCTGGCATTGTTAGAGAAAGCAAGGAGCGTCGGTGAGCATTTAGTTGTGTTACTGAATTCCGATCAATCAGTTAAAAAACTAAAAGGAAACGACAGGCCAATTAACAATGAACTGGATAGGGCAAATGTGCTTGCGAGCCTACAGGTTGTTGATGCTGTGGTCATCTTTGATCCTGAAGTAAGTATATTTGATCCCAGTCAAGATGAATTGGAGCTGTTAAAAAGTTTTAGTGACTACCAGAATGCGCCGATGTGTATCATGAAAAGAATTCGTCCAGATGTACATTTTAAAGGAGGCGATTACGACATTAATGAAATTCCTGAGTCTATTTTCGCCCTTGAAGTTGATTTGGCGCCCGAATTGGTAGGATATTCAACTACAAGTATTGTCAAAAAGATACTAACAGCATCAAAGAAATAAAAGGCAATGAAAAGTAAAATATCGATTGTAAGAAAAGAACTGCTAGAAGCAGAAGCATTAATTCATAGCTTAGCGTCGGATGATGAATTTCTTTCGGATGTTGCAGAAATTGCTACGCAGCTGACCTCTGCACTAAAACATGGAAATAAAGTTTTGACATGTGGGAATGGTGGTTCGGCAAGCGATGCGCTGCATATTGCCGGAGAGATAGTCGGTCGCTTCCAGGCAGAACGAAAAGCGTATAGGGCAATTGCGCTCAATAGCGATATTGCAACCATGACGGCTATTGCAAATGATTATGGTTTTGAGTCTATTCTAGAGCGGCAAGTAGAAGGGCTTCTTGATGAAGGGGACGTGCTATTAGGACTTTCAACCAGCGGAAATTCTGAGAATATAATTCGAGCTTTTAAGAAGGCTCGTGAGTTGGGCGGTGTGACAGTTTTATTAGCGGGCCGTGATGGAGGCGAGCTAAAAGAGCTTTCTGATTATGCTATTGTGATACCTCATCAAGTCACTGCGCATATTCAAGAAGCGCATGAGTGCGTTTATCATATTCTTTGCGGTCTAATTGAAGAGGCTCTCTCAAATGACGCCTAAAACGAAAGCGGCCTTTTTCGATAGAGACGGCACTATTATTGTAGATAAGGGATACGCTTATAGACCTGAGGATCTTGAGTTTATACAGGGCGTTCCAGAGCTGATTCATCGGTATAATCAAGAAGGCTATTTGGTAATAATAGTTACTAATCAATCTGGTATTGCTCGAGGGTTTTATACTGAAGATGATATGCATTGTTTTCATGCCGAAATGTGCAGACAGCTTTTAGAAAACTACGATGCGCGAATTGACGCAATCTATTATTGTCCGCATCATGAGTTATTTACGGGACCGTGTGAATGCAGAAAGCCTAAACCAGGATTAATTATGGAGGCGGCGCGTGACTACAATATCGATCTTGCGCGGTCGCTTTTTTTGGGTGACGCTGAATGTGATAAAGAGGCGGCTATGAATGCGGGCATATCCAATTTCAGGTTTATAAGTGCGAGTAAATAAGCTATTTGGGTTTTTTGAAAAAGCGAAATAAGTGATTTTCGACGGTGGTAAGTATGGCGAGAAATGCAGAAATATTGCTTTTGCCTTTTTCAAACAATGCTTCAGAATCTATCCATAGTGGCAAGCATGAGCGCTTATCAAAATTCAAAAAGGCAATAAGCAATGCTCCAACCTCGTATTCCTTCATCTGTTTAGTTCTAGTGGGGCTGCTGTTACCGACAGGTGTTTATGAGATATTCCCTTTCGTTACTGTGTTTTGGCAGTTGTGGAGTGTTGCAGCGACTCTGGCTTCTGTGGGCTTGTATTGTTGCCTACGCTTTAATTTTAGATATGCATACAGACTCGATAAGATCATTTTGCTTTTCATAGGGTTTTTCCTGCTTTTTATTTGTATAACAATTGTGAATGCTGGCTCAATCATAGATGCCATTAAAGTAAGTTATCGAGCTATAGCAATTGTTTTTCTTTGGGCGTGTTGCAGGCGGCAACCTGGTGTCTTGTTTAATTCCTTATGGATTTATCTAAACGCGCTATTAGTAATAAACTTTTTTTGCGTTATAGCATTTCCCAGTGGGATGTACAGTGTTGCTGGAGGTTCGTTTTCGACAAATAATTGGTTTTTAGGCTACAAGAGCAGTTTGAGCTATTACGTTTTACCCGCGCTCGCATTGGCTGCCCTTCTTTATGTGGGTGTCGGGAGGAAAGGGTCTAAAAAGGCGATACCTTTATTCATTTTGTTTTATATCGCAGAAACTCTCATTTCTGGAGCAGTAACTTTGTCAGCTGTCTTAATTGTGTCGCTTGCGCTCCTTTTGTTGAGTAACAAACCTTCTGCAAAGAAAATTTTTCAGCCTTGGATATTTCTTGCTGTATTAGTTGTTGTGAATTGTCTTCTCCTTTTTAATTTCATTACACATGTGCCTTTGATTACTGATTTTGTTCAGAACGTATTACATAAAACAATTACGCTTTCTGGGAGAACGCAAATTTGGGACATTGGTTGGGAGCAGGTTTCTCAGAGTCCGATTTTAGGTCATGGAAAGCAGAGTGAAGAAGTTATGCATGTGTTGCTCAATAGCGACATACTTACACATTTTCATAATCAAGTGCTAGATGTGTTTTTCATGGGAGGGCTTGTTCTGGCAGCTTTCTTTTTTCTCCTTGTGGGGTATGTCTTCTTGTCTTTGCAAAAAGAAGAAAGATACGGTATTAAGGTTGCGTTGCTAATTGGGGTTTTTGCAATCCTTCTAAATGCTTCTTTGGAAACGCTAATGCATAATTATGATGTTTTTCAGTGGCTGATACTTTTGGTTGCCTGTCAAAGCTACTACTTAAATTTTAGTGTAGAGACAACAAAGGAAACAAGCGCCTAAAATTGCCTGAGAAGGATTTCTGGTATTGCACCAACCTTTATTCAGGGTGATATTTGCGATACCGAGCTAGTTGAGCGACTTTTCGCGACTGCTGATGCAGTCGTTTATTTTGTAGCAGGGTCTCATAACGATAATTCGATTGCAGACCCTGCGCTTTTTACGGACGAATGTCGAAGGAGCTTATACGCTTTTCGAGGCTGCGCGTAAGCACGGCGTACGTTTTCATTACATCTCGACTGATGAGGTATACGGAGATCTCGCACTCGATGATCCTGTAAAGTTCACCGAGGAGATTCCCTATCATTCGAGCAGTTCTTATTCATCTACCAAGGCAGCATCTGATCTTCTTGTGCGTGCATGGTTTCGCACTTATGGAGTGCCGGTGACCATTTTGAACTGTTCGAACAATTGCGGGCCGTATCAGCATATCGAGAAATTCATTCCTCGCCAGATTAACAATATTCTTTCGGGCATGAGGCCAAAACTCTATGGTGATGGGCCCAATGTTCGTGATTGGATCCATGCACAGAATCACTCCTCGGCTGTTTGGGCGAAACGTACCTCATTGGTGCTGATGGCGAGAAGAACAACATCGATGTCTTACGTGCGATCCTCGTTGCGATGGGGCGCGATGCTGACGATTTCGGATGAGTGAAGAATCGACCGGGACACGATCGAAGGTACGTGATTGATGCTACTAAGCTCAAGCATGAACTTGGTTGGCAGCCCGAACATACCGATTTCGAGGCAGGCCCGCGCGAGACTATCGCTTGGTACGACCAGAACCGAGATTGGTGGGAAGGCTCGAAGAGCGCTACTGAAGAAAAGTATGCCCAGCTTGGGCAATAGCTAACTGTTTGACGACCGGGCGTTTCGATTTTGGCGATTGTGGTCAATCTCTCTTGTGGCAAATTTATTGGCAGCTAGCGGCAGGCATTGGAGTTTTTGTTAGACGGGGCGCATTGAAAGGAACAACCATGTCTGATCAGGTTATTTTGGAAATTTTATATTCACGGATACTTCTATCGAAGGCATGAAGATCGTCGAAGTAAAAGCCTATGGCGATGATTGCAGCTATTTCATGGAGACATATAAACGCCCTGATTTTATTGCCGGCGGGATTGACTGCGAGTTTGTGCAGGATAATCAATCGTCTTCGACGCGTGGCGTGCTGCGCGGATTGCCTTTTCGGATCGAGCATCCGCAGGCGAAGCTCGTGCGTGTCGTTTCAGGCAAGGTTTTTGATGTTTGCGGTTGACCTGCGTAAAGATAGCCCGACGTATGGCAAGTGGGAGGGCGTAGTGCTTTCTGCTGAGAACAAGCGTCAGTTTTTATTCCTCGCGGGTTCGCACATGGCTTCCTTGTTTTGTCCGATACTGCCGAGTTTTGCTACAAATGCGATGATGTCTACCATCCCAATGATGAAGGCGGACTCATGTGGAACGACCCTGCTACCGGAATCGAGTGGCCAGCGCTCGATGGCGATGCCAAGTTCGAGCCGACCAAGATCATCTTGAGTGAGAAGGACAAGATTCATCTGGGACTTACAGAGCTTTGATTTTAGTTTATCAGTAGTTTCGTTTTGTGCAGCTTCGGTCATAAATTGTTCGAAAATTTAGAGGGTTTGCTTGATTTCGCTTAAAACAGCAGCAAGCATGATGTGAGATTATAGTAATAGGTAGTTGTCGATTGCAAAAAAGCTTGCAGCAGTTACGCAATCCTTTATCAAACGCACCTTATTGTTTTGATATTGTCCTTCGAGAATTATATCGACAGCGTATCGCAGGCATGTAGTAAAAGAATTGACATAAATTGATATGTTTATGATCTTTGATATGAATCGTCATAAAATACTTCCAGATGAGATTATTAATATAATCATTTTTAGATAACCAAAAATCTAATATAACCAGCATTCTCAAATGGGTAGAATTCACTGTCTACTGCGATATCATTTTATCTCGTTTTTCAGACTGTAAGTATTCAGCTCAAATAAAATATATGAAAATAGAACTATTGTATGCTCAATGGAGGATTCAATCTTCTAAGCACAATTGAGCTTTATTTGTTAATCATTACAGTCTTTACTTAAAAATCCCAAGTAGAAAAGTAAAGCTTTGATTAGGATTATCAGAGTAGTAAAATAGAAAAAAGAAAAGTGAGGACAGAAAATTGAGAAATGAGGAAATCAGATGCTAGAAGGATTTGAGCCTATCAAGCTTGTAACAGGGACGCCAACAATGTCTGTTACGAAAAATGGCGTAGCATTTAACAAGACTGCCGTCGAAAAACTGGGCTGTCCTCCTTTTACAATCCCAATGATCGATCGTGCTGGAGGTCGATTTGCAATTGTGGCAAGAGATTATGAAGAAAACGATACGAAACGCTTCTATCAAAAAGGAAGAGATACTTCAAACGGTGTGAGATGGAACAACAACGATCTCATCGCTACATTTGAAAGAATGATGGGATGGAATATCGAGCAAATGGGAATGAAAGTAAAAGGAGTGTACTCAGAGATTGACCGAGCAATTATTTTCGATTTACACGAAGCGAGTCCGATATATTCGGGAAAAAAGAAAAGTGAGGCGAGCAACAAATGGTCAATGTAGTTCTTGAAAAATAGCGCACGCGATGTGTTTTGGGGAACCCATCGCGTGCAAGGTGCGCAGTATTAGAGCACAAACCCATCTCTATTATTGCACACCTTGCATTAAGTACAGTCAATGTTCGAGAAATCTTAATGTAAAGGAGTAGTTATGTCTACTGGTGCTAATAATACTTGGTTTCCGTCTGAAGGAAACCAAGATTCGTCATTAAACAAAAAGCGCAAACGGTTCAAACGCCCTTGGAAGCAAAGCTATAGGAAAATCCCTATATCGATTGATGCCAAGCTAAATCAGTTCAAAGGCGGTGCGATAAAAGTTGCATCGGCACGTGAAGTACCTGTTCATCAGATCCAACAAGGTCTTTTTACCTCTGTGGGCATTTATTTTGAGTCCGGTAATTTGCACATTCCAGAACAAAACATTATTCCTGCATTAGATGATGGGGTGTGGGCGCGAAGAAACATTGAAGGCTGGGAAATAGTCAGGCGAGATCTGCCGAAAATTAGTCGATATTTTTCAGTCGAAGTGCCTAATTTTGGAGATTGGGCAAAAGGTTCTCATGAGATGGGCTATACACGAGAATGTTACCAGCGTGAAGTCGTGGGCCCCCTAGAAGCCAGGATGAAGATCACAATTGAAAGAGCAGTAGAAGATTTGAATGCTATTCTGTTCTCTTTCGAATTAGACTATCTTTTCGATCCAGAGGAAACAGATTTTAGAAAACAGCTTCTTTTGGGAATAAATCTCATGCAGCAGACTACTGGTTGTTCTGATGTTTTCCTGCCGATGTCAGTAAAGAAGAGATCCTTAAAACACGCACAGTGAATTGGGAGATATTGCCTCAAGGTATTAGCGATAGAGAATTTGCCCGAATAGTAACCGATAAGCATTCTGAGCCTGTACCCGAATTAGTTATTGAACGCTTCCATGTTTTACAAAGCTTAAAACCTGAAAGAATTATTCGTGGAATAAACATGGGAACTACAGCATACTATGGTGCTCAATTTGCAGACGACTTGGTTGTTTTTGAAAACGTTAGATACGGAAATGCTCTGTATGTGATGTTCGGGGACTGGGAAAATCTCAGCAAGCTTAGTCGAACAGAATTGTTGAAAAATCCTGCTGGATTTGAACGCATTGTGCATCGTCCCGGTTGGAAACGCAGGTTAGCCTATGTGGTTAATCGTTATAGGTCTCAATTATAGATTGCGTGAATTATGGCATGCGTAAGAAATGGATTAGCTAAAGGAAGATGGATGGCTGTAGTTGAGCATCAAAGAAAACAGCTTTGGGGTTGAACGCTCATTTCCAAAGATTTGTCAAAGTTGGTAAAGTTTTGTCGAATTATACTTATTAGCAGAATGCGACAGAGGCTTAGTGCATTGTTAAAGTTTGTTGTTTGTGACTGGGTATATTTGCTAAAACGATACACACTGTAAATATAGATTATAGGATAAAAGTGTGTTCAATAAAGGCTATATGGATACCCTATTTCTTTTATGGTTCATTTTGGTTTTTAAGCTGATCTTCTGATCAATTATTAATAAATTGTTAGACGCAAAGAAGGATTTTAAACATTGAGCAAACAAACGCCAAATAATATAGATATCTCAAATTATCAACTATTCCATTATACATCTGTCGATAAGCTTGCTCTAATTCTAAAAAATCAATCAATTAGGTTTATGCCGCTTAATACTCTTGACGATCCTGACGAGTGCTTGACGGCTGACGGAAATAATGTCACTAATTGCTTTTTTGTTAGCTGTTGGACCAATGAAAAAACTGAGAGTATTCCCATGTGGAAGATGTATGCTTCCGAGTTTGCTGGAGTGAGGATAGGTTTGCCACTGTTTCCGTTCAAAGAGAAGAGTACGGTGGAAGTGGATAAGGAGAGACCAGTTCTAGGTCTAGAGTTCACAAAAAAAGAAGGTATTGTTTCACCTGAGTTAATGTTTGCGGGGCAGAAATCTATGCTCAGAGAAATAGAGTACACATCCGATAGAGCAAAGCTTTACCCTGAGGTTTTGACCGAAGAGCAAGCTGAAGACGAGCATGGCAAACTTTGTCCAGCAGTGAGTATTGCTATCGCTCATATTGGAAAACATAAGGCTAAAAGTTGGAGTTTTCAGAAGGAGTACAGATATCAATTCTCTGCATTTAGGATAAGAAGCATGGAAAAAGGTATTGAGGTAGAAGAAGATCTTAGGCGTTGCGCTCAGCAGTTTCTAGAGCATGATTTCGAGCAGCCCTTTCCGTTTTTGGATTTGGAGTTAAGCGATGAAGCCTTCAGTAAGATGGAGGTGATGCTTAGTCCAAAAATTTCAGAAGGAAATTGCGTTGTTGTAAAAACCCTTCTAGAGAAATTCAATCCTAATGCGCGTCTAGAAGAAAGCGGCATCCGTTTGCGATAATAAAACATCTGAGCCAAATCGTTAGAACTCCTCAAAAAGAGCATCTCCAAATCTATAGGACTGAACTCAAGGCGTGTGGCTGGATTCGGCGGGCGATCCTGGATGCCTTTTTAGAAATCTTCATGTACTAGTAGTTGAGCGAAGCTTGTCCGATCGAAGTAAATCGCGAGGGGCAACATATATGTATCCGTCAACTCACAGCTCGACATTTAGGGATGCCGACATTGAGGTAAACGGATACATTGGACTCTCCTATGCCGATCAAAGCGTGTTGTGAATAGGATTGGATCAAGAAAAGCACAGGCTTGTTTTTGAGAATCAGCTATCATAAAAAGCAATTCTATGAAGAGCCAATTACCTGTAACAGGCATGGCTACAAAAATACTTCAATTCTTTGTAGTATCATTTCAAATCTAAATGATACTGCTTAATTCGATGATAAAAGGAGGGGTAAAACATGGCTCATGTAATTGATGTTGCTAGTCATATTCTCAAAGAAACTGGGAATACTTCTACCATGAAGTTACAAAAGCTCGTTTATTATTCTCAGGCGTATTACCTGGTGAAATATCGAACTCCCTTGTTTTCTCAAAGGATTGAGGCTTGGGTTAACGGTCCTGTTGTTCCAGCGCTTTATGCTGCGCATAGAGGACAATCTGTTGTGTCGCTAGGTGATGTTAATTTCGATCGCCCTCCGTCTGGCTTAGCACCAGCGGAAAAGGAAGCTGTCTTGCACGTCTTAGCTATTTTAGGCGATAGAACGGGATCGGAATTGAGCGAATTGACTCATGGTGAGAGACCATGGGTTGATGCTCGACGGGGTCTTCAGCCTACTGAGCGCTCCAATAATTTAATACCGATTGAATCAATCCAGACGTATTATTCATCGTCAAACTGCACGAATCCTCTTTTCAGATAACTCTGTGAATTTTCCTTATTCAAAACATCAGGTCTCTAGAGCAGGAGAGCGAGTTGCTTCGTCATCCAAGAAGGGTGAGGCAATCGAGGATTTTGTGATCATCGGTGCTTGGAGGGCGATCCATGGCGAACCGCTCAAAGAGATGCTTGAAGTAGTGAGTGAAGTTGCCAAAGATTTTCCTGGCGCTTATGTGGCTGGACGGTTAAAGCGAGTTGAAACCATTATCGAAAAACTCAGACGCCCAGGTTTTACTCACGACCTTAAAACTCTCGATGATATTGCGGGATGTCGCCTCGTTTTACCAGAGTTTTCTGACATTACCTCTGCTGTGCAGACCTTAGAAGCGCAACCTGGTTTTTGTCGAAAGAAAGATTATATATCTGAGCCGAAAAAAGATGGGTATCGGGGTGTTCATACGCTTCACAGGTGTGATGCTGTACAAGCTGGTGTATCTTGTTTGCGAGTTGAGGTGCAAGTTCGTTCCAGTTTGCAACATGCGTGGTCAACAGCGGTCGAATCATATGATCTCCGACCGGGACCTAAAATGAAGTTTGGTGGAGGAACTGAAGCCGAAAAGCGCTTTTTTCTTTTGGTATCAGAATTATTTGCACAGGTCGAAGTAGGCAATCTTAAAGACGGTCTTGACTTGAACGATATCCAGGTTAAGATTGCAGAGTTGAAGAGGATTGAGAGTTCCGTTCATATTATCTCATGGCTTGAAGGGTTCTCGCGATCTGTGTCCTTTATCCAATCCACAGAGGATCTTGCTGACTCGCATGCTTTTCTAATTACTTTTAATTACGATAGTCAGTTTATTACGATAAGGCCGTTTGGTTCAGAGGAGATGAATCAAGCGCCATCAGATTATTCAAGAGCCGAAGAGGATGCTGAAGACAACGAGGTTATTCTTCTTGTACAGGCGAATTCACTTGAAGAAATACAAGCGGCCTATCCGAATTATTTTTCTGATATCTCACTGTTTCTTAATCAGCTTAAAGAAATATTGAGCGTGGGTTCATGAGAAGAACGCGGATGCTGTCGTTCATTTTGCTGCAGAGTCCCATAACGATAATTCGATCGCGGGTTCTTCATCATTTTTGCGTACGAATGTCGAGGGAGCATACACGCTTCTTGAGGCTACGCATAAGCATAACGTGCGGTTTCACCATATTTCGACCGATGAAGTGTATGGAGGTCTAGCACTCGATGATCCTGCCAAGTTCACAGAGGAAAGCCTCTATCATCCGAGCAGTCCTTATTCTTCTAACACGGCGGCATCGGATCTTCTGGTGCGCACGTGGTATCGCACGTATGGGGTGCTGGCGACTGTCTCGAACTGCTCGAACAGCTATGGGCCGTATCAGCATATCGAGAAGCCCATTCCGCGCCAGATCGCTAACATCTTCTCGGGCATTAAGCCAAAGCTCTATGGCGTGGTCTTAATGCGCTAGCCCTAAAGCCAGATGACCTTAACGCTCATGATGCGTGAGATCGCACCCTTGCGATCGAAGTCGGTAACATCCATTTCTCCATCAGGCGCTACCGCGATGAGTACGGATGCGATGTCTATCTTTTGGCCGATGTTCTCGACATTCCTTATGAGTGCCGATCTTTCTGAGATATTTTTCGGGAGAGCTAGTCTGACTGAAGGCCTTGGTGACATGGAATCCGAGAACCAGTATCTCTACAGAGTCCGCATGGATTCCTTTTTGCGCATAGTCGTTGCGTGGCGCATCGGATATGGCGAGCATCACAGTTCGTCGAGAATCGAGAAGTGCGATCCCTAGGCGAACACGAGAAGGCTCTCAAGGAGTCTTGCTAAGGTTTAACCTCCGATTCAATATAGACCACATTCGTCAATCCGCTATTAGGTATTTAGGACAAACTTTCGTTGGTGTCTCCGAGTCTTAACTCTGAGATTATCGAGCACTGAAGCGCCGATACTGATTGGCACAACAGTTGCCAGGTAGAGATCAATCACAAGAATACTTATATCAGCGGTAATTGTTAGTGATGGATTGTAAGTGAAAGACGCTTTCAATATGTATACTGCTGCTTCGTCGAATAAAAATAACAGTTTATCACTTGCAGTAATTGAACCGTCACTTGTAATTATGAGTGACAGTTAGTGAGTGATCGGGGATTGATGTCAGTCTGTAATTTAGATGCAACAATAATGCGCCTTCGGCAACAAGGAAGAGACGACGGAACTTGCGAAGTAAAAGAATGCGCCCATGATCTCTCTAAGGATATTTGGGAGACCGTAAGCGCCTTTGCTAACACTGAAGGTGGAGATATTATTCTGGGCTTGAGTGAGGCAATGGATTTGTGCCCGTCGAAGAGTTTGATTTGTACAGAGTAAGGGATCAATTTGTTGCGGGGATAGGGGATTCTGGAGAAGAAGGACGTCTTATACCCCCGCATTATTCAATTACTCCTTGCGAATTTGACAACGCCCAGCTTCTGATCATTCGGACTGATGAGCTCGATCTGTCTTGCAAACCGTGTCATATAAAAAAGAGGGGTTCAAAGTGGAAGCTATAAACGTATCAATGACGCAGATATTCCACTGTCAGCTAACGAAGTATGCTTGCTGTAAAACGCCTGTATAAATACAGGACCTGATCGGGCGAGCGTTGTGGGAGCATCTATTGAAGACCTGAATGAGGAAATATACGTTCAGACTTTTCCAAGACCGAGGAAAATACACTACGTGCCTTACTTAATGCAAATGATCTAGTAACAAAGCTTAAAAGACTGAATTTTGTAGATGGGCAACAATGTGTAACGAAGGCTGGGCTATTGGTTGCGGGGTATTACTCGCAGCAGTTTTTTCCGAAACTCCATGTAGATGTTGCTGTTCATTTAGGTTCGGAGAAGGCTTCTGATAGCAGCGTTCGCTTCATGGATCGTGTCATATGCGAGGGTACTATTGGCGAAATGCTTGAAGGAGTCATAGAGACGGTTTCTAAAAATCTAAGACGCATAGCTACTGTTCAAGGTATTGGGCGAGAAGATGAACTCGAGATACCTGTTGAAGTTTTGCGCGAAGCGATAGCGAACGCTCTTATCCATAGGGATTATGACAGTCGCTTCGAAGGCGAGGCGATTTTTATTGATATATATGAGGATCGAGTTGAGGTTGTAAATCCTGGAGGGCTGCGGGGAGGAAAATCGCGAGCAAATCTTGCTGACGGAAGATCTTGCTGCCGTAATGCCACCCTTATGCGTCTTCTGTCACTTTCTAATCTTTCAAGTACAGTTGGTTCTTCAGCTGAAGGGAGCGGAACGGGGATCCTTCTCATGATCAACGAAATGCTTAAGCGACACTTAAGAAGGCCAGACTTTCGTCCTGCGATAGACCATTTTCGTGCAGTGCTTTATCGTCCGAATGACAGCACGAAGCAGTCAAAGCGTGATACCGGCGAAGCGACAATAGTCTCTCCCTTGTTGGAGTATGGGGAACTATCAATACATGAGCTTGGCGAGATGGGCGGTCTAACAATTAATCAAGCTCGCAATCGTATTAGAGAGCTATTAGACGACGGCATAGTTGAGGCAACCGCGCCGCCTACGAGCAAAAATAGGAAGTGTCGATTCAAAAGAAGATAGAAGACAGCGCTCTTCTTGAAGCGCATGATGTCTGCTACGATTATCTGGGCAAATAAGGGAAGAGGTGTTCAAATGGGAAATTTGTTAAGAAACGAGCTTGTTCAAGAGCAGAGGGGCAACTGCAAGAATGTGTTCGTGATGCTGGTTGCGGCATTCGTACTTGCAATTTCATGTTCGTTGTTTGCTGGTGCACAAGAAGCATACGCAGAGCCAGCAAGCGGCGCAGACTCGTCTGCTGCGATCGATAATGACCAGCAAGCAAAAGCGTGCTGGATGAAGAGCGGGAATCGTTGGTGGTATAAGAACGCTGATGGATCCTATCCTTCTAACACCACGATGAATATCGACGGCAAAACGTACTGCTTCGACAAATCTGGCTGGATGCGCACTGGCTGGGCAAAAACTGGGAATACCTGGCATTACTTTGCTAAATCAGGTGTCATGACTACCGGCTGGCAAAAAGTTTCGGGTAAGTGGTATTACCTCGATCAGTCCGGCGCAATGAAAACAGGCTGGCAGAACATCAACGGCACGTGGTACTTCCTTAATTCTAGTGGTGCGATGAAGACTGGCTGGCTCAAGCAAGGTGGCGCCTGGTACTACCTTAAAGGCTCAGGTGCAATGGCTACTGGTTGGCAGAAAGCATCGGGTAAGTGGTACTACTTGGCAGGTTCGGGCGCTATGCAAGCGAACAAGTGGATCGATGGGAAATATTGGGTCGGCGCTAGTGGTGCAATGGCTACGAATTCTTGGGTCGATGGCAAGAAATACTATGTTGGTAGCAACGGTGCTTGGATCCCTAATTATGGTAAGAAGAGCTCTTCAAGCAGCAGTTCAAGTGCGGTACAAAGTGGTAAGGTTGTTTATTCTTCCAATAGCAATGTTTATCACATTAATAGCAATTGCTCTGCAGCGAAGAGAATCAAGAACAAGAACTATACCACGGTGGCAAATGCACAAGCGATTGGATTAAGACCCTGTCATCTTTGCTCTTAAGAATTAGATTATTCGGTCTTTGAAATTGTACTAATGTGCTTATTTCGACCCTTATAACAAAATCAAAAAGCTGCTCTGAGTATTCAGAGCAGCTTTTGCTTGCGAGACTAGTTATTTACTTGCAAACTCCAAGAACTTGAGGATATGTTCGGCGACGCAGACGGTGTCGCCGTTCTGGTTTACGATCTCGACTTTTGCGACGGTCTTGCCCGTTTCTTCATCCACTGAGATAACCTCATAATTGCAAGTGATTGTGTCGCCAAAATAGACAGGACCCGTGAAGCGCACATGGTCGTAGCCGTAGGAAGCAACAGGGCATTCATCGTCATAGGGCTGATGGATGAGCGTTGATGCAGTGCTTGAAAGAGCGAAGGTCAGCACGCCATGAGCGATGCGCGTGCCATATTGCGTGCCCTTCATGTATTCTTCGTTCACGTGAAATGGGCTGAAATCACCGGTGATTCCAGCAAATTGATAGACATCTGATTCAGCGATGGTCTTGGTGAACGTTTGTTTATCGCCAACCGACAAAGGCACTTTAACTGACATGGCAGCTCCTTTCGACATTGCTATCGTAGCTGAAAGACAAGAAGGTATCGGTTGGCACTTCATTCTAATTGCCAAATTGAAAGAATAGATAAAAGAGGATCGTGAAATAAGCGCGTGCTTTTAGCGAGCTTATTGGAAGAAATCGCAAAAAAGTTAAATAGTGAGCTTCAATTTAGAGCTCTAATTGGACTTTTAACAAAATATGGAAATTGCAGAATTTGTTCTGCATGGATGTATCGAAGAGATAGCTACTGTTTTTTGAAAACTTGGGTTCCGCCGGCATCGGGGCGAGAATCGCGGCGAAGCTTTTGCTGTGTGCTGGGGTCCGTGATGCGCTGCGTTAGGTTGGACTGTGGTTGAACGTCAGTCGCAGAGCTAGGCGCATGATTGGCTCCAAGCTGCTGGGTAGGTGCAGCTCCGATTTGCTGCGTTTGTGCACCGCCTAATTGCTGGGTACGCGCCGTTTCGGGCACCTGGTCCGAAATGTTCCGTGTCGGCAAATTATCAGCCGCCTGTATCTGTCGTGTGGGAAGATTGCCCGGTACGCCAGGCTGCTGAACTCTAAGATTCTGCGGTATAGCTCGGGTGGGAGCGTTGTTCGCCGAAGCTCCCACAACAGGGTGTTGCTCGTCGTAGTTCACGCTCAACAGACTGTCGAGAGCTGCTTGCTTGTCGGAGATCGCCTGGTCGGAAGCTTGGTTTGTCTGCGCTGGTCGCGCCGTTGCGTCATGCGCGCCAGGAGCAGCTTGGCGCGGGTCGATCGCACGCGTTTGGGCTTCCTCGGCATAACTCGAGATGCCCGCCTGCGCATAAGCCTCGCGCGCTTGGCGCACGCGTTCAGCCAGCGGGTCTTCGTCCTCAAGATTCTCTGCCTGGCCATCCTGCCAATCGTTTGATTGCTCATCTTGGGATACAACGCCGTCTCGGTCAGGCTGTCCACTCGCGTTCTGAACAGCACCTTTCTGGCCTCCGCTCTCCGCTCCCTGCAGTTTCACGGGCGCAAGGCGCGTTCCTGAAACGATCTCGCTCAAGGACACATACGGATATCCGCTGAATGACCCGATCACGCGCGCAACGATAGTGAGCGCCCATACCACCACAACCAGGCCAACGATCTGGAAGAGCGTGTTGCTGCTCACGCCCTCGATCTCTTCGGGGGTAAGGAGCACCAAAGCAACAGGAATCAGCAGGAAGAAAGCTGAAGCAAGGTAGCGCACCCAGTAGCCCCAGGCGGGAGCATCGCCTCCATCGGCTTTCACGATGCGAATCCCCACCAGCGCTTTTCCGATCGTGCGTCCTTTGGAAACCATCGGGATCACCGCGAAGAGCACCGCGCCAATTGCAAGCGCGAGCAAGAGCGCGCTCATCGGGTCGGCGAATAAGCCGCCAATGAAGCGGAAGGCAAGCGTTTTCGCACCTGCGCGCGAAGGATCCACAGCAAGTGCCTTCGCGATCTGTGCATCGGTGGGGCTGAACATGATCCACGCAAGCACGAAGAGCACGGCCAGCACGGCCAGGTCGACCACTGCTGCCAAAACGCGCCGCGTAAGCGAAACGCGACTACTGCCGCGTTCGCGGGCTTGCTCGTTCACCTCGTCCATGCTCGGCAACGCCCAGGTAAGGGGGATCATAAGCCAGAATCCCAGCATCGTGCCCGTGGTGTTGAGGATCAGGTCGTCCACATCGAAGAGGCGGTAGGGGTGATCATAGATGCCAAAAAGGCCTGTTAGCTGGGAAGTCTCGAACAAGAGCGTGGTGGCCATGCCGATCAAAAGCGCCATCCACCAGCGGCAGCGGAAGAGGTAACAAAGATAAGCACCAAGTGGCACGGTCAAAAGCACGTTGAAATACGCTTCATAGGCGGCACGAGCCTTGAGCGTTGGCCCCCAGGTGCTGCGATCGACCCATGAGAAATCGGTCGTTTCGCGAATCTGTTCAACGAAGTGAAACGGCTGAAGTTGGGGCGTCTGCGCGATCTCGACGATCTGGGAGGGGTCTTTCGGTAACGGGAATATGATCAGCGAAACCGCACACATGCAGTACAGGATGAACGTGAACACCACGAAGGTCTTCCAGATGGAAATGGCGCCGAAGCGACGATACTGGTAAAGCGCATAAGGGAGCGCAAGCAAGAGCGCTACCAGCGGGAATGCCAGAAAACCGAGCTGTATGTCGTAGATGAAATTGCGCATTTGTAGGTTCAATCCTACTGGAAAGAACGAGCGCGCTAGGCATTCGCGTTAAATCTTCATGTTTGTAAGGCAGTAGTAAGATTACGAT
The DNA here is from genome assembly GCA_900542525.1 of uncultured Eggerthella sp. Classification (GTDB taxonomy): domain Bacteria; phylum Actinomycetota; class Coriobacteriia; order Coriobacteriales; family Eggerthellaceae; genus Anaerotardibacter. The sequence continues at coordinate 30,847 of UQNZ01000002.1, read as the reverse complement.
ACCGCTGACGGGGCAAACTGCGCCAAAAATGCTGACAAACTGTTTGCTGGGTGCAAAAGAAAACTGTCGAGGAAATGCAGATAAGCGTTGAGAGGCTACTCGCAGGTTTCAGACTCTTGGGCGTTCGCCGGGGCGTTCACATCCTGATCATCGAGCGCACGCAAAGAACGCGAAAGAAGCGAAAGTCCCATCGCAGCGCAGAGCAGCGCCCCGCATACCACAAACCAACAGTTCACACCGAGCGTATCAGCTGCAGGACCTGCGACAAACAGCCCAACAGGCGACGCGAGAGCCGTCAAAGATCCGAAGATGCCCATGGCGCGGCCAAACGATTCTTGCGGAATGCGCTTCTGCATGAGCGGCAGGATAGGCGCATTGAAGACCGCCGTGGCTGCGAAAATGAGCGCGATGATACCAACGAAGGCGAAGAAACCCGACTGCGGCAGAAGCCCCGCCGCAATGCAGCCTGCTCCTATGGCTATGCCTGCAACAACCAGAACAGGCACGAGTCGCTTGCCGCCGCCCCACACCAGCATGAAGAGCGATCCGATAAGAAGCCCGATGCCCGCTGCGGCTTCAACACCCCATGGCGCCGAACCACCCCCGCCGCTCGGATTCAATAAACATCGGAATCAGCGGCCAGCAATTCGGACGATAATGCATCATTTCCAGATCTACATCTTCTGCCGCCACAAAAGGACTAAGTATCAGCAATTTATCTGATGCCAACGGCATCAGCAGCATCGCAACAACTACCAGCAGCAAAAGAGGCTTGATGCCTGGTTCGCCTTTCAAGATCGAAAGCCCATGTGCAAGATCTTTCGCAACGCTTCCCGAAGAAGAGCCATGCCCCTGCGCGTAGGGAAGCTTGGCGAAAGCGAGGCACACGCAGGCCAGGGCAGCGCAGATCGCGTCCAACACGAGCACCGCAACGAATCCGAGCATCGTGTAGAGCGCGATGCCAAGCACGGGTCCCACAATAGCCGAAGCGCTCGTCAGACTCTGGTCGAGCGTGTTGATGCGCACCATATCGCGCTCGGGAACCAGCTCAGGCATGAGTGCCATCAGTGAGGTTCCGTGGAACGCTTGAGCGGCCGAGCGCACCGTGAGCAGAAGCAACAGAAGCCAGGTAGACAGCAGGCCAGCCAGCATGAGCAGGGCGAGCACGAGCGAGAATGCGCCCGCTATGCCATCAGCGGCGATCATGACGTATTTGCGGTTGAACCGGTCGGCAATAACGCCGCCGAAAGGGGAGAGCAGTGCGGTGGGAAGGAGTGCTGCCACACCTGCCGCAGCAAGCAGGACCGCCGAGTTTTCAGTGGTGGTGATGTACCAGAGCGCGGCGAAGGTGGCTGCGCAGGTTGCGAGGATGGAGGCGGCTTGCCCTGACCAGATAAGCGCGATGGTGCCTTTCCAGTTGTGGGGCAACAGGTGGCCGTTGGCGTTGACCTCAATACTTGGCGCCGCGGCTTCGGCGGTTGAAACAGCAGACGGCTCGGCCGCAGAGTCCGCTGTTTGCTCATTGGATTGCGCTAATTCATCACTCATGGCGGTTCTCCTGATTTGCGAATCGTTCATGCTTTCGAGCTTCATGGTAAACTGTAGGGTAACCACACGGTCAAGCGCTCGCTATGAAAAAGATTTCGAGCAAAGGCTGAAAGGTGCCCGAGAGGTTGATACCCGGGCACCTTTTGGACCTATGTCTATCTTGCGTGCGAGCAAAGCTCCTATGAACGAGGAGGCTGTTATGCCTGATGATCTGCTCAAAGCGGGTGAATTCGCTCGTCTTTGTGGCACTACGAAAGAGACGCTGCGCCATTACAAGGATATCGGGCTTTTGATGCCAGTTGCGAAGGCAGAGAACGGCTATCAGCTCTATTCGCCGCTGCAGATTAGCGATTACCTGCTCATTTCGTCGTTGCAACAAGCGGGATGCAGCTTGCAAGAGATCAAGGGCTATTTGAGCGAACCCGACTCCGAAGCACTGGAGAACGTGATGGAGGATCGGATCGATGCCATCGTCGAGCAGCGTCGAACGCTCCTGATGCAAAAGTCGCTTCTTGAGAATACGCTGGCACGAATGCGGGCGCGCAACGATTGGCGTCACGATCCAGCCGAATTCAAGCTCGAGATATGTGAAGCGGAATATTTCCTCGATAGCGATATATCCGATGCCTTCGTTCCAGTTGCTGAGGCGAATTTGCCAGCACTCATTGAGAAACAGCTCGCTTCGTCTGCTGAAAAAGCTACGGTAGTCCTTCAGGACGAAAGTGCTCATGCGCCAGATCACAAGCCGAAACGCACGGTCTATTCCGCTCAAGATGGCGTGCAGGTAGATGAACAGGCTGAGCGCGTTGTTCGCCACATTCTCGATGTGTGGCGGCTCGGCCAGAAGCAAGGCGATGTGAGCGAACTGCAGGGTAATTATCGCGTCGGTCGTGAAGCATTCCTGAAGGGAGAGCCTTGGAAGGACTTTCATCTGTGTACGCGCGTGCGACCGCATAAGCGGCGCAAAGGGCTGGTGGAAAAGCCTGCGGGGACCTACTTCAAGTACTTGCGAACCATGAACTTCGCTGAGATCAAAGACGATTTAGAGCCTGCCATGGAACTCTTCGGTGTCTACGAGAAGATGCGCCGCGTGCTCGAACGCGAGGGCTTCACGCCAACGAGCGATATCTTTGAGCGCGAACTGTCTCTCTACACGGGCAATACCGACGAGATCATCTATTCAGAACTGAGCGTTCGTATCGATCGTTAATCGGGAGTTTCGTTGAATGCGTGAAGAAGCGGCAAGAAACGGTAAGAAACGCGCCCGTTTTACCTCGTTCTGTCCCATTTTCGAGGTCTTGACCATCAAACAAAAAGAAAGGTCAGAGCGATTCTTCACTCTGACCTGCTCTTTTAATGGAGCCAACGGCCGGACTCGAACCGGCGACCTACGCATTACGAGTGCGTTGCTCTACCACCTGAGCCACGTTGGCTTGTGCTGCTGAAGCGCCTGCGGATGAGCCGCGCACGCAACCACGAGCAGTAACGAAGTATACCGACAAACGGGCAAAAAAACAACTATCAGGTATCGAATGGTTCGCGCGCCCGAGCTGCAGGTTGTTTTCGCCTACCATAAAAGAGTTGTCGACTGCTATCGAAAATGAACGTGGTCGACTGAAAGCAACAAAGAAGCAAGCAAAGCAATTGCCGAAGGGAACGACGGGGGAACTAGATGCCACGTGAGCACTTCAAATCACGACTAGGGTTCATCCTAATCAGCGCAGGTTGCGCGATCGGGCTGGGCAACGTGTGGCGTTTTCCCTACGTGGTAGGCGAATACGGCGGTGCGGCGTTCGTGCTGCTCTACCTGGTCTTCCTCGCGATCCTCGGCATCCCGATCCTGGTCATGGAGCTTGCAGTCGGCCGCGCAAGCCAAAGATCGGTCGCGCAAGCGTTCGACCGCCTCGAACCGCCAAAAACGAAATGGCACTACTTCAAATGGGTGGCGCTGGCTGGCCAATACCTGCTCATGATGTTCTACACCACCGTAGCCGGTTGGATGCTCTCCTACATCCCGAAGATGGCAACGGCCAACCTAGCAACCATGGATGCGGCGGGCACGAACACACTCTTCAACACCATGCTCGCGAACCCCGTCGAGTTGGTACTCTGGATGTTCCTTGCCTGCGCAATAGCGCTTTTCGTGTGTCACCTCGGCCTGCAGAAGGGGGTGGAGCGCGTCACGAAAGTGCTGATGGTCTGCTTGCTCGCCCTTATAGCAGTGCTCGTGGTTCGTTCGGTCACCTTGGAAGGAGCGGGGGCGGGTATCGCGTTCTACCTCAACCCCGATTTCTCGAAGATCTTCGCAAGCCCAAGTGCATGTTCTGATGCGGTGTTCGCAGCGCTCGGTCAAGCGTTCTTCACGCTTTCTATCGGCCTTGGATCGATGGAGATCTTCGGCAGTTACATCAACAAGCAGCACGCGCTTCCCGGCGAAGCGGTGCGCATCGCTGGGCTCGACACCTTCGTTGCGCTGGCAACAGGCTTCATCATCTTCCCGGCCTGTTTCGCGTTCGGCGTTGCTCCTGATTCGGGTCCTGGACTGGTATTCGTCACGCTTCCGGCGGTCTTCTCGCAGATGTGGATGGGCGGCCTATTTGCCACGCTCTTCTTTGTGTTCATGAGCTTCGCCGCCATCTCGACGCTCATCGCAGTCTTCGAAGCCATCATGAGCTTCTGGATGGATCAGTGGAGCTTCAGCCGCAACAAAGCGGTAGCGATCAATGCGATCCTTATTCCGTTGCTCTCATTGCCCTGCGCGCTTGGCTTCAACGTGTGGTCGGGTGCTGAGCTTCCCGGCATCGGCAACATCCAAGCCATCGAAGACTTCGTGGTGTCGAACAATCTGCTCATCGTTGGTTCGCTGGTGTTCACGCTCTTCTGCGTGAGCAAGCGCGGCTGGGGATGGAAGAATTTCCTTAAGGAAGTGAACACGGGCGATGGCATGCATTTCCCCAAGGCGCTCTATTACTGGGTCAAGTTCGGTATCCCTGTGCTCATTATCGTAGTGCTCGTATCGGGTTGGGCACCGCTCATCTCAAGCTGGCTTTCAGGATAAGTCACGGCACGACTTTCACGTAAATATGAATAGCGCCGCCTCAAATCGAAGCAGCGCTTTCAGAAAGTTTTTCGCACTTACAACAAACGTACAACAAATTCGCTGTATGAATGTTGTAAATCAAGTAATTTAAGGTAATTCAGCGAACAAAGCCCCAGTTCAGAGTAGGAAATCAGCTACACATTGAATTTAAAGTGCATGACATCGCCATCCTGCACCACGTAATCTTTGCCTTCTTGGCGAAGCTTGCCCGCATCGCGGCAGCCTTTCTCGCCATCGTAAGCAGAATAGTCTTCGAAGCTCGCAGTCTCGGCCTTGATGAATCCGCGTTCGAAATCGGTGTGGATGGTGCCAGCAGCCTGAGGAGCCTTCGCGCCGATCGGGATAGTCCACGCGCGTACTTCCATCGGTCCGCTCGTGAAGAAGCTCTGCAACCCCAGCAGGTGATAAGCCTCGCGCACCAAGCGCGCCAAGCCAGATTCTTCAAGCCCCATGGCTTCCAGATACTCTGCTGCCTCAGCCGGATCGAGCTCCGCCAGATCCGCCTCCACCTTCGCGCTGATCGGTACGGGCGCCACACCGTCGATCTCGGCGAAATCGGAATCAAGCGCATCCTCGTCCACGTTGGCAATGTAGAGCATCGGCTTCATGGTCAGCAGATGCAAATCGTAGATAAGTTCGCGCTCCTCGTCAGTTAGATCGAGCTGCAGCGCACGCTTGCCTTCGTTCAGACCTTCTTCAACCTTCAGCACAGCATCAAGCTTCTTCGCAGCATCTTTCCCGCGCTTGGCATCCTTCTCAAGGCGTGGCTTCGCCTTCTCGATCGTAGCCAGATCGGCCAGCACAAGCTCGGTCTTGATGGTCTCGACATCGCTCGCAGGATCGACCTTGCCAGCCACATGCACCACATCAGGATCGCTGAAGAAGCGCACCACTTCACAGATAGCGTCGGTCTCACGAATGTTGTGCAAGAACTGGTTGCCCAAGCCTTCGCCGTGTGAAGCGCCCTCAACCAAGCCCGCAATATCCACGAACTCGACCGTGGCCGGCACAATGCGATCGGGGTTATCGATTTCGGCCAGGCGGTCCATGCGCGCATCAGGCACGGGCACGATGCCCACGTTCGGCTCGATGGTGGCGAACGGATAATTCGCCGCCAAACCCCCTTTATTAGTAAGGGCGGTGAACAGCGTTGATTTGCCGACGTTGGGAAGTCCGACGATACCGATGGAAAGCGCCATAAAAGTTACTCCTTGTATGCTAAGAATCATGATAACTTCAGTGCGATATTTGGAGTACGCATTGAAAATACCGAGTTTTTTGTTGGCATGTGCGAGTAATCATACCACGCGGGTTCTGTCAGGTAGCCAGCTAAAGAAAGGAACGCAGTTTCTTCTATTTTATTTATGTTTGGAGTCGTAGGGCGAAGGATATGTCACGCTTGCGCAGCCGCGGTTGGTATCTACGACGTTAACAGTAAGCGAGCAGCTGTAGTGACAAGCCCGCCACGCGAAAACGCCGCGGGCACTTCACCTTCTTTTTCTTCATCAATCCGCTATTGATCACCCGCACTTCGCGCCAAGCAGCGTATACTTTTGAAGGTAGAAACAACGCGCGTTTTTGGAGGTTTAGCGTGGGCGGATATTTCGGTGCAGTTTCGCACAGAGACGTGAGTTTGGACGTGTTCTTCGGAGTTGATTACCACTCCCACCTGGGAACGAAGCGCGCGGGTATGATCATCTTCAGCAAGGAACGCGGCTTCCAGCGCCAGATTCACAACGTGGAGAACACCCCGTTCCGCACCAAATTCGAGAAAGACCTCGCAACCTTCGAAGGCACCAGCGGCATCGGCTGCATTTCCGACAGCGACCCGCAACCGCTGCTCGTTCGCTCGCACCTAGGCGTGTTCGCGCTCACCACCTGCGGCGTGATCAACAACGCCGATGCGCTCATCGAAGAATACTTCGCCGATCATGGCAACCAATTCATGGCCATGAGCTCGGGCAAGGTGAACGAGACTGAACTGGTCGCAGCGCTCATCAACCAAGAAGACGATTTCGTTTCCGGCATCAAGCACGTGCAGGAAAAGGTCGAAGGCTCCATGACGCTGCTGCTCATGACCGAAGAGGGCAACATCATCGCCGCGCGCGATAGGCTCGGTCGTTTGCCGGTGCTCATCGGCAAGAACCACGAAGGCTACTGCGCTTCATTCGAGTCGTTCGCTTACCAGAAGATCGATTACGAAACGGTCTACGAGCTGGGCCCCGCCGAGATCGTGAATATCACGGCTGATGGTTACGAAACGCTCGCGCCAGCCGGCGAAGAGATGAAGATCTGCGCCTTCCTCTGGACCTACTATGGCTATCCCACCTCCACCTATGAAGGCATGAACGTCGAGGTCATGCGCTACCGCAATGGTGCGGTCATGGCGCGCGACGAAGCTGAGCAAGTGGGTATCCCCGAGCTCGACTACGTGGCAGGAATTCCCGATTCGGGCACGCCGCACGCTATCGGCTATTCCACCGAGAGCAAGACGGCATTCGGTCGTCCGTTCATCAAGTACACGCCCACCTGGCAGCGCTCGTTCATGCCAGAGAATCAGGACGTGCGCAACAAAGTGGCTAAGCTCAAGCAGATCTCGGTGCCCGAGCTCATCAAAGACAAAGAGCTCCTGTTCGTGGACGATTCCATCGTGCGCGGTACGCAGTTGCGCGAAACGGTCGAGTTCCTCTATGGCTCCGGCGCGAAGGCGGTGCATATGCGTTCGGCCTGCCCGCCCATCATGTTCAACTGCAAGTACCTGAACTTCTCGAGCAGCAAGTCCGAGATGGATCTGATCGCGCGTCGCGTGGTGCAGCAGCTTGAAGGCGATGAAGGTCAGCAGCACCTTGAAGAGTACGCCGATGCGTCAACTGAGCGCGGAAAATGCCTGCTCAAGACCATCTGCGAGGATATGGGCTTTGACTCGCTGCGCTATCAATCGCTCGAGGGCATGATCGAGGCGATCGGCATTGATCCGTCGAAGATTTGCACCTACTGCTGGAACGGCAAAGAGTAGTCCGCTCCAGTTTGTTCGGGCGCGCTCGCTCCGGCGCCCTTCCCACCGTGTTCGTTTCATCCAATGAATCTATAGTGCATGGCGATCGATGCCATGCACTTCTTGTCTTACGGCCTCGTGGTGTCGTAGTAAACTACTAATGAAGAGGTTGAAGTGAAAGGAACCCATCCTATGGAATATAGAGAGATCGGCAAGACTGGATGCAAAGTAAGCCCGCTCGGCTTCGGCATGATGCGCCTTCCGCTGAAAGAAGGCGGCCAGGCAGGCAACAGCACGCACATCGACGATGTCGATGTCGAAAAGACCATCGAAATGGTGCGCTACGCTATCGATCACGGTATCAACTACATCGATACTGCGTTCAACTATGTGGGTGGCAACTCAGAAAAGATCGTGGGTCAGGCGCTGGCGGGTGGCTACCGCGACAAGGTTTATCTGGCTACCAAGTCTCCCACCTGGATGTACAAGACCGAAAATGATTTCGACAGCCTACTCGCGAAGCAGCTCGAGCGTCTGCAGACCGATCATATCGATTTCTACATGCTCCACTCACTTAACGGTGGCAGCTGGAAGCGCTGTAAGAAGGTTGGCGCTGTTGAGAGCATCGTCAAAGCGAAGGAAGACGGCCGTGTGAATCACATCGGCTTTTCGTTCCACGACGATTTCGAGCTCTTCGAAGAAGTGCTTGATGCTGCCGACTGGGATTTCTGCCAGATTCAGCTGAACTACTACGATCAGGAGTTCCAAGCGGGGCTCAAGGGCTTAAAGCTCGCAGCTGAGCGCGGCTTGGGTGTTATCGTCATGGAGCCTCTGCGTGGTGGTTTCTTGGTCGATCTGCCGCCGAAGGTGCAGGAAGTGCTCGATAAGGCAACCGACAAATCCCCGGTCGAGCTGGCCTTCGATTGGCTCTGGAACATGCCTGAAGTAAGCACCGTGCTCTCAGGTATGAGCAGCATGGAAATGCTCCAAGAAGATATCGCATTCGCGGAAAAGGCCAAGCCCGGCATGCTCTCTGCTGAAGATACGGCTGTGATCGAGCAGCTTCGCGAAAGTTTCAGCCAGTTCTCGGTCATTCCTTGCACCGGCTGCAACTACTGCGTGGAATATTGCCCTGAGAAGATCGTCATCCCGTACAACATCACGGCCTATAACATGCGTTTCCTCTACGACGATATGGATATGGCGCGCGAATACTACGAGGTTGAAGTGCCGAAATTCGGCCGCACCGCTGAAAACTGCACGAGTTGCGGTTCCTGCGAAGAGATCTGCCCGCAGCACATTGCCATCAGCTCTTGGATGCCTAAGATCGATATGCTGCTGGGCGAAGACTAGTTGTGCAACAGCTCGATCTCGAACAGATCGCACCGTTCGTGCCCGAGGCGCTCAGGCGTTTCTTCTGCGAACATCCACGAGTCGCACTTGCCTATTCGGGCGGGTGCGACTCGGTCTTTCTGCTCGCCTGCGCGTTGGCAAGTGGAGCTGAAGTGCGCCCCTTCACGGTGAACACGGCGTTTCAGTATGCCTTCGAAGCAGATGATGCACGCCTGGCAGCTGATCAGTTGGGAAGCGGAACGACCCTGCTCACGCTCGACATCTTCGCGCATCCTGAAGTTACCGCGAATCCGCCCGATCGGTGCTACCACTGCAAGAAGGTCATCTTCACCACCATTAAAGAAGCGGCAGCCCGCGAAGGCATCGAAGTGCTGATCGACGGCACGAACGCTTCCGACAACCCTGCGCATCGTCCGGGTTTCCGCGCGATCGAAGAGTTGAACGTGCGCTCGCCTCTGCGTGAGGCGGCCCTTACGAAAGAGCAGATTCGCGATCTTTCGCGCAAGATGGGACTGGTCACTGCAGATAAGCCGAATTATTCTTGCCTCGCAACACGTGTCGAGGCGAATTGCCCCATAACTCCTGAACTCCTTGCATCCTTTGTGCAGGAAGACTGGCGTGAGCGCTAAACCGATACTTAACATGGTAACCTTGAGAGGTGTAAGAACGCAGGGTGTAAAGCACCGTGTATACTGCACGCAACGATTTCAAGCTCAAGGATGATGGAAGGAGAAGGGACTATGGCCGCCGAAGACATTCGTACCGTGCTCGAAGAGCTTGTTGCGGGAAATACCACAGTCGATGCAGCATTGCTTGCGTTGCGCAAAGAGCCCTTCTCCGACTTGGGATATGCTAAGGTCGATCACCATCGCGAAGTGCGCCAAGGTGCTGCTGAGGTAATCTATGGCGCTTCTAAAACGTACGAGCAGATCAAAGGCATCTGCCAATCGTTGCTCGATCATGGTCAAACGTGCATCCTGATCACGCGTGTTTGTGCAGAAAACGCCGCACTGCTGGCGGCGGATTTTGTGGAAGTGGGATTCACCTATCACAAAATTCCTCAGCTAGCTATTGTAGGCAAGGTGCCAGAGCCTACGGGCAACGGTACGATCGTGGTCGCAGCAGCAGGCACGAGCGATTTGGCGGTAAGCGAAGAAGCGGCACTCACGGCAGAAGCACTCGGCAACAAGGTGGTGCGTCTCTACGATGTGGGGGTTTCCGGTATTCACCGTCTGCTCGCGCATCTCGATGAGCTCATGGAGGCCCAGGTGGTCATTGCGGTTGCGGGCATGGAAGGCGCGCTTGCGAGTGTGATCGGTGGCATGGTTTCGTGCCCCGTACTTGCGGTTCCCACCAGCGTGGGGTATGGAGCCTCGTTCGGCGGGGTGGCAGCGTTGCTCGCGATGCTCAATTCCTGCGCAAGCGGCGTGAGCGTGGTGAACATCGACAACGGTTTCGGTGCGGGCTACCAGGCAAGCCTGATCAATCACCTCACACAACAACAATAAGAGAACTCGATCGGAGGAAGCATCTATGGATTTGCATCTCGATCTTACGAAAAGCGCCACGCGCGCAACCTTGCTCGATGAACTGCTCGCGTTCATGAACCCCGAGCAGCGCACGCGCTACGATTACATCTTGAATCACACGACCATTCCCGATAAGCATCATCATTCGATCGGCGAGATCAACGCTTCGATCGATGCAATGACCATCGACGACGCGCTCAAGGAAAACGTTCGCGGTGTCTACGCGATCCTGGCTGAGGCCGAAGCCAGCGTTCATGGCTGCAGCGTTGAAGAGACGCACTTCCATGAAGTGGGCAACGCAGCGGGCATCCGTAACGCGCTTGCTATCTGCACGGCATTCTACGTGCTCGCGCCCACGCGCATCACTGCAACACCGGTGCAAACCGGGCAAGACAAGGTGCAGTGCGCGCATGGGCTCATGGATATTCCTGCGCCCGCAACAGCCGCTATTCTCAAGGATATCCCGCGCGCAACGCCAGCGCTCGAAGGCGAGTTGTGCACGCCAACTTCGGCAGCCATCATCAAGCAGTACGTGCAGGAGTTCGTGGTCTAGAGCGTGCTTATTCTTGATCGATACCAACCAACCTATGAAGCCGGTTCGGGCGGATTCGCCACGGTCGTAGTGGCGTGGGATACGCGTCTCGATCGCGAGGTGGCCATCAAGTGCTTGCCACTCGAAGACGCGGCAACGCGCACGCTTTCGGTTGAGCAGATCAACGCAGGGCTGAACAACCTGCAAAACCCGTACGCTAACGATGAATCGGTCAGCATCATGCTCGATTCTGATTTCGCCCAGCAAAGTTCGATCCCTGGGCTTGAAGAGGCGCGCACGGCAGCGCTTTTGAACGATCCCAACATTGCTTCGATCTACGACTTCGAGATCCAAGGCAATATGGCCTATATCATTATGGAGCTCGTCGATGGCATTTCGCTTACCGACCTCATGAAATACTTCCCGGAAACGCTCGATGCGGATATGGTGGCGGCCGTGTTCAAGGCGGTTTCGCACGCGATCGAGGTCGCGCACAAGAATCACGTGCTTCACTTGGATGTGAAACCCGATAACGTGCTCATCAACAAGCAGGGGCAGGTCAAAGTGGTTGATTTTGGCCTCGCGCGACTGGCTGATGGTTTCGGCTTCGGCGTGGCCACGGGCGGCACGATCGGCTACATGCCTCCTGAGCAGATGGAGCGCGAAGAGCTCGACGAACGCTGCGATCAATGGGCGCTTGCAAGCCTCACCTATGAAATGCTTGCGCGCGGTGAAAACCCCTTCCGCGCATCCTCGATCGATGAAGCGCTCGATAAGATCTACGATGCCGAGATCGTGATCCCTTCGCTGCTCATGGAGGGTATTGGCGAAGATCTGGATGACGCTATCTTCCGCGCGCTCGAACCCGACAAAGAAGGGCGCTATCCTTCGGTCCATTCGTTTGCGCGTGATGCGAAGCCGGCGCTTGGCAACCCCAAGCAGGGCGTGAAGAAGCTCGGCGCTATTGTGAGCGAAGCGATCGGTGCGAATACGGATGATGCTCCGTTCACTGAAGAGCTCGATGAAGAAGATCGCGTGCTTGACAACGAAGAAGGGCAAGCAGCCTATCCGCTCAATGGACGCTGGGCTCGTCATAAGGAAAAACAGGCCGCGCGCCAAGCGGCGAAGCAGCCGCGCCTAGCGCCAGCATCCTTTGCCAAAGCAGAAGATGTCTACGACGAAGAATTCGACGAAGGCACTCCTATTAAAAGCCGCTATTCGCTCGTCTTGCGCATCCTGGCGCTTTTGGGCTGCGTGCTCATCAGCTCGGTCGCTTTCTCTAATTTTAGCTTGTTGCCCGGGTGGGAATCGCCTGCGCTGTGGAGTGCACTCTTGATCGTGGCGGTTGCAGCCTTTGCGATCCCGCATCTGGGGGCGCTTCTCGCATTCGCGCTTTTGGGGTTCGCGCTTGTGAATAATAATGCGATCCTCGTGGGCAGCCTTGTGGTAGTAGCTACCTTTATATGGTGGTTCTTCATCGGGCGCAACGGAAGTCCCCAGGCAGATGCGATCCTGCTTTCCACCTGCGCTTCCTCTATTAGCTTGGGTTCGCTCGCGCCGTTTATCTGCGGCTATTTCTTAAGGCCGGCTCAGGCATTTCTCTCGGCGCTCTTCGCGGCATTCCTTTCGCTCGTGCTCGCAGGGCTGGGTTCGGTTTCCATCACTTCGTGGGATATCTTCCAATTCGGCACCATCCATATGTGGACCGAAGTGAACAACAACATCCTCACCACCATGCAAAGCCCTATGACGTGGGCGATCATCGGCTCATGGCTCATCAGCGCTCCGCTTGCCTCGCTGTTCTTTACGCGCGGTACTACCGGCTCGAGCCTTATCGGTGTGGCGTGCGCAACCGCTATCGTATGCGTGCTCCCTGCGCTCGTTTCGAACTTCTTGCTTTCCCATGTGGCAGACCTCATCTACCTGCTGCTTGCGATCGCGTCAGGCATCATCATGGCATCTATTGCGGTCCTCTTTCCTCCGCGCCATGAACGCGGGCTATAGAATACGCATCAGCGCAAAACGCGCTTGTGTGCGCAGCAATATCCGTAACGCCAGGCACCTCGCTCGCTCATGCTCCCTCACGAGGCTTTACAAATGCAAGCATATGTATCTGTTATTGCTCTGTATCCTTTTGCGCACACGCAAGCCGATATAATAGGAACAAACAAAGCGCACCGAGAGGAGTTTCTATGCGTATTGATATGTCGAATGGAGCCATCGAAACGATTCCGAATGAAAAGGTGCTTGCCTCGATCGGCGACCACATCGATAACCCCATTCCCAATCCACCCACGCCCAAGCTGGCTGCAACAGTCATGCTCGTGCGTGATTCTGAACCCGGCCAAACAAAATATCGTATTGAAGATGGCGTTTTTCCGCCCGATTTCCCCAACGACCAGAACGTTGAAGTATTCATGCTGCGTCGTGTGAAAACGATGGACTTCGTGCCCGATGCGGTGGTGTTCCCCGGTGGCCGCGTGGACGAACGTGATTCGAACCCTGATCTGCCCTGGTGCGGCCCCAGCCCGAAGGACTGGGCTGAACTCCTTGGCGTCTCCGAAGATGATGCACGTCGTATCGTGGTCGCAGCAGCTCGTGAAGTGTTCGAGGAGTGCGGTGTCCTGCTCGCTGGCCCCGATGCCGCTTCCACGGTGACCGATCTTTCCGACCCAAGCTGGGGTGCGAACCGCGAGGCGCTCGTTGCACACGAGATCGCCTTCGCCGACCTGCTCGTCGAGCGCAACCTGGTCCTGCGTACCGACTTGCTCGGCTTGGTTGCGAACTTCTGCACGCCCACCTTCGAACCGAAGCGCTACGATACCTTCTTCTTCTCAGCGCTCATGCCTGAAGGCCAGCATGCCGACGACAACACCTCTGAAGCACAGATCGCCGATTGGGTCACCCCATCCTATGCTGTGCGTGAGGCCGATGAGAACCGCTGGCTCATCGTTGCGCCCACGCTCTTCAACCTCACGCGCATCGCTGAAGCACCTTCAGCAGAAGAGTTCGTTTCGAATCGCCGCAAAGTGAAGAAGATCATGTTCAAGCCACTGCGCAAAGAAGATGGCACTATCGTTCTGCACGCAGACTTGGACTAAGAGCATCAAGGCAGCATGTTTGACATTCATTCGAAAAGGAGTTCATATGGGGTTCATCATTGACGAAACGCCCTATGCGGGCGGCAAAGAAAGCGAGCGCGTATTTTGCGTGCGCGCCAACAACCCTTCACCCATGACCTACACGGGCACGAATACATGGGTGCTTGCTGAAGCTGCTTCGCCCGAATGTATCGTGATCGATCCTGCTCCTGCGGGTGAACATGTGCAGAAGGTGCTCAATGCCTGTATCGAGCAAGGGTTGCGTGTGGGAGCGGTCGTGTGCACGCACATGCATGCCGACCATACGGAAGGCGCTGAAGAGCTTGCGGATATTTCAGGTGCACGCGTTTATGCGCCCTTCGATGGCACATTGCTTCCTGGCGAATTTTGCCCGATCGAAAACGGCCCAGTGCTGCGCGTGGTGCCGCTGCCAGGACACTCGAGCGATTCGGTGGGGCTTGTATGTCCTGCGGATCACTCGATGTTCACGGGTGATGTGGTCTTCAAGCACGGTCCCACGGTCGTCTACTACCCCGATGGCAACTTAGGCGATTATATGGCCTCACTCGATACTATCGAACAGATCGTGAAAGATGAGGATATCCGCGTGCTCTATCCAGGGCACGGCTACCCCATAACCGACCCGCTACAAGCGATCGAAGCTACGCGCCAACATCGGCTCGAACGCTTGCAGCAGATCAAAGACGCGCTTGCTTCAGGCGTGCCGCATGATGCCGATGCGTTAGTGGACGCGGTGTATGTCGATATCGACCCAGCACTGCGCGAAGCGGCACTCCGGAGCGTCCAAGCGCAACTCGTCTACTTGGACGAAGAGTAAATAGTACAAAGCACTGCACAAAGCATCGCAAGAGCGTGCGCACGAAAAAAGGGATCACAGCTTTTGCCGTAATCCCTTTTTGAGTAGTAGAGCGGGAATCTTCGGAGCGTCCCTCTCTTGCTGGCTCCTTATGCGCTAGTACAAATACCCGAGCTTCTTCGCCTCGTGCGTGAGCTCATCGCGGAAATCAGGATGCGCGATGCTGATCAAACGGCGGCAGCGCTCAGGAATGTCGCAGTACATCAAGTTCACGCAGCCATATTCGGTCACAAAATATTGCACATCAGTGCGCAGCGAAGTTACTACACTGCCGGTCATGAGCGTGGGGGCGATCTTCGAGACCACGCCGTTCTTTGTCTTCGTGGTGGAAGTCATCGCGATGATCGCTTTACCGTTCTTCGCAAGCGTTGCGCCACGGATGAAGTCAACCTGTCCGCCAGTGCCAGAATACTGACGCGTTCCGATACTTTCAGCGCATACCTGGCCGGTCAGATCGACCGAGACAGCAGAATTCACGGAAACCATGTTGTCATTTAGGCGGATGAAATCAGGGTTATTCACGTGGGAATAGGGTGTGAAGAACATGCCAGGGTTGTGATCGATGAAGTCGTAGAGATACTGCTGACCAGAAGCGAAGCCTGCAACGGAAACGCCGGGCAGGTAGTTCTTACGGCTGTTGTCGATAACGCCGAGTTCCTGCAGTTTAGCCATAGCATCGTTGAACATCTCCGAATGCACGCCCAGATGCTTGCGTGCCTTCAGGCCATCAGCAATAGCGTTAGCGATCGAGCCAAACCCAAGCTGAATGCACGAGCCATCTTCGATGAGCTCGCAAACGATATCGCCTACGATCTTCTCTTCCGGCTTTGGCTCAGCGATCGGCATCTGCGTCATGGGCTGATCGATCTCAACGAAGGCATCGATCTGCGAAACATGCAGGTTGCGCTCAAGGCCATTCACCCACGGCACGCTCGGATTGATCTGTGCGATAACGTGCTTTGCCGTGCGAATGCCTTCGGGGCGACAACCAACGTGGCCGATGTTGCAGTAGCCGTGCTTATCAGGAGGCGTCATGGCGATGAACGCTACATCGATCCCGTCGTTTTCAACGAGGTTCTTCGTGCGATGAAGGTGCAGCGGCACATAGGCAGTATGACCAGCTGAAATTCCGTTACGCTCGTTACCACCGGTGAAGTAGTTATGGTAATGGAAATCGTCGAAGCCAACGGTCAATTCATCGAGATGCAAATCCTCGCTCGTGATGCCGCCATACATCGAGATGCCATGCAACGCTCCGTCTTGGATGCGCTTGAGCATCGGGCGGATAAGGCCACCCGCAACTTCGAAGGTTCCTACGAAAACGGACGTGTCATCGCCTACGAAGCGATCGAGCATCGTCTCGACATCCATGCTGCGATCCTTATAGATCTGCTGCCACTCCATACAAGCCCCCTTGGATCAGTAATGAAAAACATGTTCATATAAGGATACAACCTAAAAGCGCGAAGACTCGAAATGATTCATCGTAAAAAGGTATGGATCGCGCGATGTATGAGTTGGTTTAATGGTTGAAGGGTGTTCCGTTAAAAGGTAGAATTTTGCTTTGAGTGTTACGTGAACACGTTCTAACCTCGTAAAAAAGGAAGAGGAACTATGATTACCGATCTTAAGATCAACGAAGAGAACAAGAAGAAGTACTACGAAAAAGGGTATTGGACCGAGAATACCCTTAACGATATTTGGAATCAGCGCGTAGCGCAATTCCCTGATCGTGAATACATTTCGGATGACATGGGTGTACGCCTGACCTATGCGGAGATCGATGACAAAGCTGCTCGCTTGGCATCGTGGTTGCGCGAACAGGGCATCGAGAACGGTGATGTGGTCACGTTCCAGATGCCGCCTTGGTCAGAGTTCGCAATTCTCTACGTCGCTTGCCTTAAGGTTGGTGCGGTTATCCATCCGCTCGCAGTCACCTTTAATGGCGAAGATTTGGTTTATGCCATGAACTTGGTTGGTTCGAAGGCGTTCATCGCACCCACGTTCCATCACAAGACCAATTTCGAAGATCAGATCTTTTCGATCGTTGAGAGAATCCCAACGCTTCCTATCAATGCGATCGCGGTTCACGATAAGACGGTCGATGCTAAATCTGCCACTACGCTCAAAGAGATCTTCGAGAAGTACGAGCCCTACACGGGTGAAGCGGGAAGCAAGTCGGATGAGGTTGTGCTCATCCTTTCCACTTCGGGCACCACGGGTCGTCCAAAAGCGGTGCTCATCACGCATAATGCCCTGATCTTCTCTGAGACCGCTTTCTCAAAGGGTCTCGGCCTTACGCAGGATGATGTTATGTTCATGCCTGCTCCGCTCAATCACGCAACAGGCTTCAACCATGGTCTGATCACTCCGCTTTTGTTGGGCGGTCGTGTGGTAGTTGCCCACCACTTCAATCCAGAGGAAGCCATCAATCAGATGAACCGCGAGGGCGTTACCTGGTCCATGGGCGCAACTCCGTTCATTTACGACATGCTCAACACGGCAGATTCCACCGATCTCGATTTCGAATCGCTCAAGCTCTACATCTGCGGCGGCGCTCCCGTGCCGGGCACCATGGTGGAGCGCGCGGCAACTCACGATGTGGTTTTGTGTGAATGCTACGGTTCCACCGAAAGCTGCCCGCATCTCTTCGTTCCGCCAACGAAAGCGTTGGAATGGGATGGCGCTTGGTCAGGCGTTGCTCCTGAAGGTATCGAAGTTATGGTCGTTGATGAGAACGGCAAGGAAGTGCCCCATGGCGAACAGGGTGAAGAGATCTCGCGTGGCCCCCATATGTTTGCTGGCTATCTAAAGAATCCTGAGGCAACCGCAAAAGAACTTAAAGATGATGGCTGGTTCTATTCAGGTGACTTGTGCTATATGGATGACGAAGGTCGTATTCGCATCAATGGTCGCAAGAAGGAGATCCTTATTCGCGGCGGCATCAATATCTCTGCGAACGAAGTCGATGAAAATCTCATGGGTTGTCCTGGCGTTGGCGATCATGCCACCATCGGTTTGCCCGATGACCGCTTGGGTGAGCGTATCTGCACCTTCATCGTGCTCGAAGATCCGCAGGCAGAGCGCCCCACGCTCGACTCTATTGCTGATTACCTTACTGCGAAGGGTATCGCGAAGCGCTTGTGGCCAGAGCACATCGAATTCATCGATGAGATCCCTCACACGGAAAGCGGCAAGGTGAAGCGCCACCAGCTCGCAGACGAACTGGACAAACGCCTCAAAGAAGCAAAGTAGGTTTCTAACATACAAGATGAAAAATGGGAGCACATGCTCCCATTTTTTTAGCAGTTATTTGATGAGGCGAGCTGCCATGAAGTCGTTGGCGTTCAGCTCGACGGTATCATCGAGCACTTCGAGCTTCACTGGTTGGTCGAACTTACGCGAGAGCGCAGTCGCGATGAGCCAATCGGCAACTTCAGGATTCTTCCCTAAAAGTGGTCCATGCAAGTAGGACCCGATCACATTCTTGTAACGTACACCATCGGCGCAGGCAGTGTCATTATTGCCGTGCCCAGTCGTCGAGATCACTTGTCCGAAAGGCTCAAGACCTTCGCCGAGGTGCGTGCGCCCTGCATGATTCTCGTAGCCGATCACCGGACGCGAGGCGATAGGGGAGACGAGCGCGATATTCTCGATCAAGCGATCGAAGCCTTTGTTCGCGCGCTTGGTCTCGGCATCGATGATCGAAAGGCCCTCAATGATCTCATCACCCATCAGCCAGTTCTTACCCAAAATTTGGTAGCCACCGCAGATGGCGAGCAACACCCCACCGTCTTCAACATAGGTGGCAAGCTGCTCTTTATTCTTCAAGATCTCTTGGGAGGCAAGATGCTGTTCGCGGTCGGGGCCGCCGCCCATGAACACGATATCGGCTTCGGAGATGTCGAACTCATTGCCGTAGTGGATCTGTGTTAGCTCAGCAGGGATTCCGCGCCAAGCGCAGCGCTGCATGAGCACCTTCAGATTGCCCCCATCTCCGTAGAGGTTGAGCAGATCGGGGAAGAGATGAACGATGCGCAGCGGCTCCTGTTGGATAGGCGGGATCGTGTTCGCCATGACCGCAGGAGTAACGCTGAGCATACCTTCGCGTGGAGTTGCGACCTCAACGCTATCGGCGCGCTCCATCAGTGCGGCGCGCACTGCGGGCAATGCCGTGTAGTTCGCGATCGCGTACATGTTCCAATCGGCGGGCATGTCGAGTGCGGTGTCGACCATATCGTTCACGCTGTTGATGAGTCGTGCCTGGATGCCAGCATATTTCAAGCGCAGCTGCAGATCGTTCTTACGCGTGCCGCCCGCATAGACCACCAATTCAGGCTGGCTTGCGAGTTCTTCGAAGTCGCAGTCCCAGATCCATGAGATATCGTGCCCATCCGCTTCATTGTCATTGATGAAGAACGCTACCACTTTCTTGCCCTCATCGGCGGTAATGATCTTCAAGTTCTGGTTGAACCCGGTGGGGTTCTTCGCAAGGTTCAAGAGCAGCGGACGCCCTTCGATCGTAAGGTGTTGCAAACGCCCATTCTGAGGATCGAACGCACTCACGCATTCCTGAATGGTTTCGTTGTCGATGCCAAGTGAGTGCGAGCAGGTCCATAATGCAAGCGTGTTGTAGACCATATAAGGGCCAGACTGTGCAAGGCGCATAGTGGCCTGAGCGGAATCGATCGTATCGGTGATCGCATAGGTAATGCCCCCATCGAATGCTACATTGTGCGCATGAACATCTAATTTAGGGCGCGTGAAGCCGCAGTTTTCGCAGCGATAGGTACCGAGCTGCCCATACTGGCGATAATCGTAGGTGAACATACCTGAGCACCGCTGGCACATTTGCGCATCGGCAACGGTGTTCTGCGCAAGGTGCATGTCTTCACTCACGCCGAATGCGATCGTCTTGTTCTGCACCTTCTCAGCGATGATCGCACACAGGGGATCATCGGCGTTGTAGATGAGCGTTGATTCGGGCGAATGTTCAAGCCCTGAGATGATGGCCTCCTGTACGCGGTCGATCTCGCCACAGCGATCGAGTTGGTCGCGGAAGAGATTTAGCAGCACCACATAGGTGGCTTTCACCTGCGGCAAGATGCGCGCGAGCCAGAGCTCGTCCGATTCGAACACGCCCCAGTCGACTGGCTCGGTCTGCAAGAGCGTAGCTGCTACGCCATAAGCCATGTTCGCACCCGTGCGATTGCATGCGACGGTCTTGCCGCTTGCTTCGATCACATCGGCGATCATGTTGGTTACGGTGGTCTTTCCGTTCGTACCCACTACCACGATCGAACCTTCCGCAATCTTGCTCATCTCTTCGGAGATGATATGGGGATCGATCTTGAGCGCGATCTTGCCTGGCATGTTCGCTGCCGGACGGTGGGCAAGGGTTTTCAGCCCCCAGGTGGAAAGCGACGATGCCAAGCGGGCACCCGTCTTTCGAAAGCTCATGCACGCTCCTCACTCTTAGTTGGCATCATTCTACACGATGGTCTTGCTTGAGTACGCTTGCGCAAGCAGGTATCATCGAACGAACGGTTGAGTGTGCTGATGCAGCGACTCCTCATTTGCCCTACCAGATCGAAAGGACGAAGCAATGCCCAGCTTGAAGAACGCGATTGAGAGCTTGACCAAGGAACAGCTTGTAGAGCTTTTGAGGATGGCTTCGAAGAATC
This sequence comes from uncultured Eggerthella sp., assembly GCA_900542525.1. Taxonomy (GTDB): domain Bacteria; phylum Actinomycetota; class Coriobacteriia; order Coriobacteriales; family Eggerthellaceae; genus Anaerotardibacter. The sequence goes on along the minus strand of UQNZ01000002.1, from coordinate 10,128 downwards.
TGGTCGCCATGGATGGCACTTGGTTTCAGATTCTTGAAGAGCGCAAGGGCATGGATTACGCCATGGAGATCGATATTGCTGTGTGGGAGCGTTACCCCATTTCCGAAGCAAAGCGTTTGAAGAAGTTTCTCAACCTTGCTGAATATCCAGGGCTTGAAGGCCTCGCGCAGGCGCTTCCGCTCTACTACAACACGATCGCGAACGAGACGAGCATGTATTGGGAAGATGGCGCGCTCATCTTCCGTACCGATGTGTGCCGCGTCCAATCAGCCCGTTCGCGCAAAGGCATGGAATTCCATCCGTGTAAGCCAGCTGGTATCAATGAATACACCACGTTCGCTCAGACGATCGACCCGCGCATCGAGGTCGAGTGCTTGAGCTGCTATCCCGAGATCACGGATCCAACATGCGGTTGCTCATGGCGTTTTACCCTGCCGAGCGAGTCTGCGGATGAAACCGATCGAAGCAAGCAGCCAGCATGAGACCAACAAAAAGGTCTTCTGTTTGTACGAGAAACCTTATAAAATCCATTGGCTCAACATAATTTTGGAGAAAAAACGCTAAATAAGCGGAGTTCTTGTTTGTTACCCGATAAACAATTGCGTAACAAATAGAGTTTGCTCATTATATAGTCATGATGAAATCGCAAAAAAAGTCTGGGCGCCACGCCGCCCATAATGCCGAGAGCTCGTCATATAACGAGAGATCTTTTACATCGCCCTATGATGTGAGCGCCTATTCTCGGCATGGTAATGTTGGACAATATCGAGATGCCTCGCGCAAGCAAAAGAAGCATCATAAACGCAAGATCGGCATGACGGTTGCTGCGATCTTCTTGGTGGTCGTACTTGCAGGCGTTGGCGTTGCGTTTGCCTTCATTTCCAATATCGACCGCAATCTGCAAGACGGCCTCGATGATGATCTGCTCGCTTCGCTCACCGCATCCGATTCTCCCAGTGAACCGTTCTACATGCTTTTGATCGGCGTTGATAAATCGGAAGAGCGCGAAGAGAGCGACATTTACGGTGGCGCTTATCGTACTGACTCCATGATTCTTACGCGCGTCGATCCGCGCAACACCAAGATAACCATGGTTTCGATCTATCGTGACACGATGGTCGAACTGCCGGGCTACGGTAAGCAGAAGATCAACGCAGCGTATGCATTCGGCGGTCCTTCGCTTGCGGTTAAGACGGTTTCCGAGCTGGCGGGTGTGCCGATCCATCACTATGCCGAGATCGATTTCAATGGTTTTGAAGACGTGGTCAATGCGCTCGGTGGTGTTGAGGTCGATGTACCCATGGCCATCAACGACCCTCTTGCAGGCGAACCGCTCGAAGCTGGCCCTCAAACGCTCAATGGCTCGCAAGCGCTCGTACTTTGCCGTTCGCGTCATGCCTATGACAAGTACGGCGATGGCGACCTTATGCGTGCGGCGAACCAGCGCATGGTCATCTCAGCTATCTTGAAGAAGATCATGTCTTCCGACGTGGCAACCATGACCAACACCGTCAACACACTTGCCGACTACATCACTACCGATTTCTCGGTTTCAAGCATCCTTGGCTTCGCGAACACCTTCAAAGATATCAACGTTGAAGAAGATATCTATTCGGCTATGGAACCCACCACGCCACTTTATGAGGATGATATCTGGTGGGCGATCCTTGATGAAGAGCCATGGCGTGAGATGATGAAGCGCGTCGATGCGGGATTGCCTCCAACCGAAAAAGACCTGGTTGACCCTAATACGGGTGTCACGCTTGCGGTTGTTGGCGACGGCGGCAAGAACGTTTCCTCAAAGAACACATCAGGTGCTTCTGACGCGAGCCTTTCAGGCGTTAAGATCGCAGTTCGTAATGGCGCAGGCATAAATGGCGTTGCGGCAGAGGCTGCAGGAAAGCTTTCGGATAAAGGCGCAATAACCGACACGGGCAACGCGGATGATTCTAACTACAAGAACACGCTCATCATCTACAACAATGATTCCGACAAGGCTCAAGCTCAAGCAATTGCCGATGCGCTTGGGGTAGGTCAGCTGAAGAAGAACACCGGCGGAACCTATTCCTTCACGACCGATTTCCTCGTAGTAGTTGGCGCCGACTGGGAATAAGTTTGACGAAGGAATTCATCGTTCGTCATCTTTATTTATGATACGGTTCGCGTTTGATGATCTTGAAGGCGCGATAGATCTGCTCGAGCAAAACCACACGCGCTAAATTGTGAGGAAGCGTGATCGGCCCGAAGCTCATGCGCCAGGCAGCGCGTTCTTTCACCGCATCCGTAAGACCGTCGGATCCGCCGATCGCGAACACCAAATGCGATGCGCCTTCAACGGTGTAGCGCTCGATTCGGCTCGCGAGGGCTTCGCTCGAGGTCTCTTTCCCTTGGATATCGAGCACGATGATAGTTGCGTTCTCAGGCAGTGCCTCGAGAACGAGAGCTCCTTCTTGTTCGCGGTTCGAATCAGGGATCTCACGTACGGTCAGGTTGCAGTAACCACTAAGCCGCTTGCTATACTCAGCGCATGCATCGCGCCAAAAGCGCTCTTTCAACTTGCCGACTGCGATAACGGTGATTTTTAGCATGGAGAATCCCTTTCATGAATCGTTAGCTCCATCTGATTGTTTATACTACGTTCTATGCGTTTCCATGAGCGCGCGGGGGAATAAAGCGCTCAAGAATCGCGGAATGTAAAAAGACTTAGCGAGCTATCTATTCAACAGCGCACAAAGGGGAGGGTTATGCGTCATATGATCGACAGGCTCTTCCGTGCAAGTCTCAATCATCCAAAAGGGGTATTGGCAGCAGCACTTTTGCTGTGCGTTGCCTGTGCGCTCTGCATCCCGTTGGTGAAGATCAACTACCAATTCTCGGATTACTTGCCCGAAGATTCTCCCTCTACCAGTTCGCTTCAAACGCTCGAAGATGCCTTTGGTGCGAATTTGCCCAACAGTTACATTTACGCTCAAGGGATCGATCTCATGCAGGCCGATGCTCTTGCCGATGAATTTGCGGCGATCGACGGGGTGGATGATCTCATTTGGCTCGGCGATGTGGTGGACATTCGCCGGCCACTCGAAACGTATGATGTCGATATCGTGAAGGCATGGAAGAGTGATGAGGGCTATCTTTATCAGATCGCACTCGATTCAACGAAGTCGGTCGAGGCGCTTGATGCGATCAAAGAGACGGCTCAGGCGGGAGGGGCGAGTGCGGTCGCGCTTTCAGGTGACGAAGTGAATACGGCGGTCGCGCAGGGTTCGTCGGACTTCGAGATCCAGCTCATTCTGGTCATGGCGGTCATCGTGATCCTGGGGCTTCTGCTTCTAACAAGTGAGGCATGGTTCGAACCGGTGCTCTTCCTTTCGGTTATCGGTATCTCGATCGTGTATAACCTCGGTACCAATATCATCTTCGGCGAGATCTCGTTCATCACGCAGATGTGCGCGGCTATCCTGCAGCTTGCGGTCTCCATGGATTACGGTATCGTCATGCTGCACGAATACCGTCATTTCAAGCAAGAGGGTCGTTCGTCCTATGATGCTGCGCTCGCGGGCATGCATAAGGCTTCGGGCGTCATCGCTTCGTCGGCTGCGACCACGTTCTTTGGATTCCTTTCTCTCTGCGCGATGGCATTTCTTATTGGTGCGGATATGGGCGTGGTGTTGGCAAAAGGCATCGTGTTCAGCTTCCTTTCAGTGCTGTTCATCTTGCCTGTTATGGTTTTGCTTTCCGAAAAGCTGCTGCAGAGAACAGCGCATCGCAAATTCTTGCCCTCTTTCGACAAGTTCGCGAAGTGGTGCATGCGCTTGAGCATCCCGTTCACCCTTATTGTGGCGCTCATCGTGGTGCCGGCATTCTTGGGGTCGCGAAACACCGAATATGTGTATGGCGCAAGCGGATTCGTGGAGCCGGGCAGCCAGCTCTATGAGGACACCGAGCTCATTGAGGGGACCTTCAGCGCCTCTGGTCAATGTGCGGTGCTCGTGCCCGAAGGCCAGTGGGGTAAAGAGAAGGAGCTGATCGCTGCGCTCGATACGTTGCCGCACGTGAGCTCGATCACGTCGTACGTGACCACGGTCTCAGAACGTATTCCCACCGATATGGTGCCCCCGACAAGCCTTGAATCGCTCATCTCAGGCGGTTATTCGCGCATCATCATAGCGACCGACTTGAGCGGCGAAAGCGCTGAAGCGTTTGCGCTCGTACAGCGTATCCGCGATGTATGTCAGCTCTACTATCCCGATGAAGCGAAGCTCGTTGGTTCCATGGTAACGAGCTACGATATGTCGCTTATCGTGAACGACGACTCTGCACGCGTGCTCTTCGCTTCGATCATCGCTATCGGACTTGTGCTCTTGCTCATGTTCCGCAGCCTATCGATCCCGCTCATCTTGTTGCTCACGATCGAGAGCTCGATCTGGATCAACCTAGCTATCCCTTATTTCGCGGGCGAGTCTATCCAGTACATTGGATACCTCATCATCAGTGCGATCATGTTGGGAGCAACGGTCGATTATACGATCATCCTCACGCGTTCCTATCTTGATAAACGTACCACGATGCCGAAGCGCCCTGCTATCTTGCAGGCGATCTCGCGCAGCGCGATCACGATCCTTACTTCAGCGACCATCCTTACGCTGTGCGGTGTATTCATTGGCCTCATCTCGAGCAACGGGGTTATTGCGAGCCTGGGAACGCTCATTGGGCGTGGCGCGTTCATCGCAGCGCTCAACACCTTCCTGCTCTTGCCGATGCTCTTCATGGTCTTTGATCGCGTTATCGAAAAGACCACGCTCAAAACGCATTTCTATAAACAGCCCTACAAACAGCCACTCGAAGAGAAAGCGAACAGGTGAGAGCCATGACGCTACGAAGAACGGCATTAGCAATGGCGCTTTGCGTGCTATTGATCATTGCGACCGCCATCACCGAGATCGCTCCTGCGAATCTTGGGTATGCCGCCGAAGGGCAGCAGACCGATGCGGCCAAGACGGAGAGCGCGACCAACACTGCGCTTTCTGCACCGCCTTCAACCCTGCTCGAAGGCACGTGCGAAAAGCAAGAGGTCGTGTATGCGAGTATGACTGCTACTGGCGCGGTGAAACACCTCTACGTGGTGAATGAACTGTTTTCCGAAGAACCCGTGATGGTGAAGGATTTCGGCACCTACAACGAAGTGGTGAACCTGACCGACAGCACGAACATCGCGTGCGAGTCTGATAGCGTGCTCTGCACCGTGGAGAGCGAATCGTTCGCCTATCAGGGCAATCTTGCTTCGGCTGATCTGCCTTGGAACGTGAGCATCACCTACGAACTTGATGGCAAGGTGTGCTCGCCTGAAGAAGTTGCAGGCAAGTCGGGCGACCTGAAGATAAGCATCGAGACTACCCAGAATCGAGCGATCGATCCGCTCTACTTCGACAATTATCTGTTGCAGATCACCTGCACGCTTCCGATGGACCACGCCTCGAACATTGCCACAGATGAAGGTGCCATCGCGCTCAATGGCTCTAACACGGCAGTCACGTTCAGTGGTATGCCCGGCAAGACGGGTTCCTATGCGCTCACTGCCCATGTCGAAGACTTCGAGATGGATGGTGTGAGCATCGCCGCTATCCCTTTCTCGATGGCGATCGAAGCCCCCGATTCGAGCGCGCTCATTGCGCAATTCGATGAGCTTATCGAGGGAACTGACAAGCTCGATACGGGCGCGAAAGACCTTGAAGAAGGCACAACAGCGTTCGCGGCTGGAACCCAGCAGCTTGAGAGCGGAACGGCTCAGTTGCAAGGGGGTGCTCAAGAGCTCTCTGCGGGTGTTGCTGCCTATGTGGCAGGTATCGCGCAGATAAGCGACGGTCTTGCGCAGGCAGCTGCGGGATCGAAGACCTTCGCTGAGCAGCTTGAAGGGTTGAGCCAAGCGAGCGCTGCTATAGTACACTCCCTCGACCAGGCACAAACGCAGATGCAGCAGCTGGTGAACGCTATCCAAGCAAGTCCCACGATGTCGCAAGCTGAAAAAGAGGCGATCCTTGCTCAACTTTCAGGTATGTCAGGACAGTTCAGCCAGCTGAAAGACTATGCTTCAGGGGTTGAAGGGCTTGCAGATGGCTATGCGCCGCTTGACAGTTCGCTCACCAAGCTTTCAGATGGTCTCAGCGAGATTGCTCAGCAAGGCGATGAGCTCACGAATGGCTCTGCCGCGCTCGATGCAGGCGTGAGCGAACTTGCGAATTCGAGCGGAAGTCTTGCGCAGGGAGCTGACCGGTTGAGCGAAGGAGTGTCGGCGTTGGCTGAAGGAACAGCCACACTTCATGAGGAGAGCGCGACCATCCCTGATAAAGTCCAAGCCGAGATCGATGCCATGATGGCCGATTACGACAAGAGCGATTTCGTACCGAAAAGCTTCGTGGACACACGCAACACCAACGTTACGCTCGTCCAGTTCGTCATGACCACTGAAGCGATCGCGCTGCCTGAGCCTGAGCCTGAAGAGGTGCAAGAAACCGATGAATCGTTACTATCGCGTTTCTTCGCTTTATTTTCGTAGTCCTACCTATTACTATGGGGTAGATACGGATAAGTTAACCTAATATAACTAGCATACCTAACGAGGCATGAAAGAAAGGGTCCCCATGTCGCTTCCAGCACCAAAGCATGATGTTGAACCTGATAATCTCACCACCATGGAGCTAGGCGAATGCCTGCCAATGACCGCAGAGGTCATCGATGGCCATCTTCATATCGGCGGTGTGGACATGGTGAAAGTTGCCGAAGAATTCGGCACGGCGCTCTACGTGTACGACCAGGCAGACCTCGAGAACCGCATGGAAACCTATCGCAATGCATTCGCTTCGCGCTATCCTAATTCCGATGTCATCTATGCTTCGAAGGCATTTTTAAACAAGGCGGTCTGCCGCCTCGTGAACACGCATGACCTTTGCCTTGACGTATCGGGCGGCGGCGAACTGGCGCTGGCGCAAGCGGTCGATTTTCCGATGGAGCGTGTGTTCGTGCATGGCAACAACAAGACTCCGCAAGAGCTGCAAGAAGCCATTGCGGCAGGGGTAGGGCGCATCGTGGTCGATTCGCGCATCGAGGCTCGTCGCGTTTCCGAGATCGCAGGTCAACTGGGCAAGACGCAGGACATCTACATGCGTATCACGCCAGGTGTCGAGGCGGATACGCACGAATACATCCGTACGGGTTGCGAAGACTCGAAGTTCGGTTTCACCATGCGCGAAGATTTCGCATTCAACTGCGTGGCCGACATTCTTGAGCTTCCGAATGTCAACCTGGTGGGCTTCCATATGCACATTGGCTCTCAGATCTTCGCGCTGCATTCGTTCGATGAGGCCATCAAGGTCATTGTCGAATTCGCGGCACGCGTTAAGGGTCACTACGGTATCGAAGTGGGCGAGATCGATGTGGGCGGCGGTCTGGGCATCGCGTATACCACCGAAGAAAACCCTTCGTCGATCGATGAATTCGCTGAAGTGGTCACCACGGCCATGAAGAGGTATTGCGCCGAGTTCGCCTTCGCCGAGCCGCGTCTTCTGTGCGAGCCAGGTCGTTCGATGGTTGCCGTGCCAGGCGTCACGCTCTACAAGGTAGGCATCTTGAAGACGCTTCCTGGCATTCGCAAGTATGTGGCCATCGATGGCGGCATGTCCGACAATATCCGCACGGCGCTCTATCATGCAGACTACGAGCCGGTGATTGCGAACAAGGCCGACCAGCCGCGCACGGAGATCGTGACCATCTGCGGCAAACACTGCGAAAGCGGTGATGCGGTCGTGCTCGATCGCCCGCTGCAACATCCCGATCTGGACGATGTCATCTGCGTGTTCGGTACCGGTGCCTACTGTCATTCCATGGCAAGCAACTATAACGGCCAGCCGCGTCCGGGCATCGTGTTCGTGAAGGATGGGCGAGCCAAGCTCGTCACGCGCCGCGAGACTTATGCCGATCTCATGGCGTGCGACGTGGACTAAGCAGCCAAAGCGCCGCAAGACAATCGAAAACGCTATCTTATCGAGCGGCCCGCGATCTGGTCGCTCGATCCGTCTTTAAGTAGGTATAATCACGGGATACACGATTTTGAATGGAGTGGATCACATGGCAGTTAAAGTCGGCTTGGTTGGAACCGGTACCGTTGGTGGCGGCTGCATCGATATTCTGCACAACCACAAGGAAGATTTCCTGCGTCATTACGGCATCGATATCGAGCTCGTGCGCGTTTGTTCGCGTGAACCTGAACAAGCTGAAGCGCATGGCGTGGCTGATATCTTCACGCTCGACTTTAACGACATCATCAACGACCCCGAGATCGATATCGTCATCGAGCTTATCGGTGGCACGGGCATTGCCAAGCAGGTTATCCTTGATGCGCTCAATGCGGGCAAGAATGTGGTTACCGCGAATAAGGCAGTCATGGCAACTTCGGGTGAAGAGATCATGGCGCTTGCGGAAGAAAAGGGCGTTGAGCTGGCTTTCGAGGCAAGCGTTGGTGGCGGCATCCCTATCATCGGTCCGCTGAAGCACTCGCTTATCGCCAATGAGATCTCTGCCGTCATGGGTATCGTGAATGGCACGACGAACTACATGCTCACGCGCATGGGCGAAGACGGCTTGAGCTACGATGAAGCACTCGCTGAAGCTCAGGCAAAAGGTTTTGCAGAAGCTGATCCTACGGCCGATGTCGATGGCCACGATGCAGCAGCGAAGATCGCTATCCTCGCTTCGATCGCTTTCAATTCGCGTGTGGTCATGGATGATGTCTACACTGAAGGCATCCGCCGTATCTCGCCGGTCGATCTGGCAATGGCAGACACCATGGGTTATGCCGTGAAGCTCGTTGCGCATGCTCATCGCACCGATCACGGTATCGATGTGCGTGTTCACCCCACTATGATTCCGCTCGATCATCAGCTTGCGAAGGTCAATGGCGTCTTCAACGCGATCTACGTGATCGGCGATGCTGTAGGCGAGACCATGTTCTTCGGTGAAGGCGCGGGCGCGGGTCCTGCTGCGAGTGCGGTCATGGGCGATGTGCTCGAAGTGGCGCGCCACCTGCACCTTGGCGTGAAGCCGATCGTTGGTTGCACGTGCACGGATAACATCCCGGTCATCTCTGTTGAAGAACTGCAAACGAAGTATTATTTGCGCTTCCTCGTGGAAGATCGCGCAGGCGTTTTGGCAGCATGCGCAGACATCTTCGCAAAGTACGATGTGTCGCTCCAGTCGGTTCAGCAGCGCGGTACGAAAGCGCGTGATGCGGTCAACCTTGTATTCGTTACGCACACGGCTCACGAAGACAGCGTTGCCAAGGTCATCGATGAGATCCTCGCACTCCCCAATGCGGTCATCGGCGGCTATCCTTCGGTCATCCGCGTCCAGGATTAATGAGCGCGTAAGAAAGCAAAGAAGAGCATACCTTTGTCATCCTGTCTTCGATGGCGGTATAATTGCAGTTCAAACGATTATGTCAATGAGAAGGTCGTATTCGTATGCTGCATCTTTCAAGCGCTCTGATCCACCAAGGCAAAACCATCAAGAAATGCATTCTGAGCACGCTTGCCGTTGTGCTTGCTAGCGTGCTCGTATTGTTTGCAACGGGCGCATTCGTGCTGTCAAACCCTGCTTATGCGCAGGACGCTTCGCTCTCTGCTAGTGCCGCAGCTTTTGAGGCCCAGGGCGCGCAGGGCACATCGCTCGCTTGTGTCGCAGAGGAACCGAGTGCGCAACCAGCACAACTGGCTGCAGCTACAGATGAAGCAGCAAAGCAAGAAAAAGCCACTGATCGGGTTGAACTGCAGGAGAGCAGTGCGTTTCAGCAACCAGACGATGCTTCTGTGGGCACTGCTACTACCAGCGATGAGAACCCTTCCGCTTCAGACAATGGTCAGCTTCATACTGCAGCGAACCAGCCAGCGTCAGAACTGCCAACTCATGATCAGTCCGATTCTCCTTCGGCAGGCTCTCGAGATGTCGAAGATGAAAACGCGAATGAGCCAAAGATACCCGAGGGCTACAGTGCAGGTTGGCAGCTCGTCAATAACAAGTGGTATTACTTCGATGCAGCTGGCAAGGCGAAGACCGGCTGGCTCAAATCGGGCGGAACAT
>UQNZ01000001.1 GCA_900542525.1 uncultured Eggerthella sp. | reverse complement strand
CGGCGACAAATACGTGGGCGCCGATGGTAAGTACGTTCCTGGAATGCAGAAGTAGATCGGCCACCCTGCGTTAAGGCGAGCCTGATTCGCGTTCCTGTTTTTGCCTAGAGCTTGCCTAGAGTTCTAGAGAAGCTGGGTTTCGTCGAGCTTTTTCACAACGAAGCTGTTGAGCTTTGCGAGGGGCTTGTGCAGCGCGAGGCCGAACACGAGCGAGACGGCCAAGAATCCGCCCAAGCACAGCATCGAAATCCAATACTGCATGCCATAGATGCCTGCAATGCATCCTTGGAATGCTTCCATGGAATGAGCGAAGGGAAGCCACGGGTAGATCGCTTGGAAGAAGGGCGCTGACATCTGGATGGGGAAGATGCCGCCCGATCCGCCAAGCTGCATCACAAGCGCGATGATCGCGATAGCTTTACCCACGTTTCCAAAACAGGTCGTGAGCGTATAGACGATGTTCGAGAAAACGATCGCGCAGAATATGCATGCCAGCAGATAGAGCCAGAAGTGTTCGCATTGAACACCCACGAAGAAGACGTTCCCAATGCAGAGTACGATCCCTTGTAGGATAGCGATGCAGGCGAAGATGCCATAGCGCCCCAAATAGACCTGGTGGGGCTTCACATCTTTAAGGCCTTCGAGCCTACGCTTCGTGGGGTTCACGCTCGTGAGCGCAACGAGGAAGATCGCACCGATCCAGAGCGAGAGCGAAGAATAGAAGGCGCTCATCGTGTCGCCATTGCTCTTCATCTCATAGACGGGGTGCTTCTCAAGAACGGTCGGGGCAGATAAGAACGCTGCGATGGCTTCAGGATTGTTGCCGATGATCTTGCGGATCTCATCGATGTTGCTCGTGCTGATGGCTTCTTTAAGGTCATCGCGTGTTTTCGCAAGGTTGCTCTCGATCGTGCCGAGTACGTTCGCGGTGTTATCGAGGGAGCCTTGAAGCGCTTCCATGTTCGTCGAGAGATTGCTCGCGGTGCCAGAAAGGTTGTTGGATATTTCGGTGAGCGAATCGCTCAGCTCGACGCTTGATGACTTAAGTGCGGAAAGATCAGAGGCCAAGTTCGCCGTTTGCTGCTTGAGCGTTTCTTCGAGCGAAGAGTTCATTTCCGTGATGTCCTTCTTCGCGTTCGCGAGCTCTTCGTTGATCTTGGTGCGCGCATCTGCAGTGGTCGTGCTTATCGTGCTCACGTCGGTCTTCGCGCTATCGACGGCTTGCTGCAAACGAGCGAGCGTGGCAATGGCGGCATCGATCGTATCGAGTGCGGTGCCAGAAACGCCCGCGGCTTGCAGATCGTTCTTCATCTGCTCATACAGTGTTTTGGTAGAAGCGAGGGAGCCAGAAATGCTACCCAGCAGCTGCTCGGTGGCGGCAGGGTCTTGGCTCGCAGAATCAAGAGCAGCATTGATCGCGGACGAAAGTTCGTCGTAGCTGCTTGCGTTCGATGTGATCGCGCCATTCACTTCATCGGTGATGTTGCCGAGTGCTTCATCGGCCGATGAAAGCCCGTTTGAGGCTTCGGAAAGGAGCTTGTTGGTGGTGTTCGTGGCGTTTTTCGTGTTGCTAAGAAGCGTGCTGCTTCCCGCAAGGAGCGTTGCGCTGTCGCCGACCATGGAGGAGAGACCCTTCACTTCGAGCTGTGCGGCATCAAGGTCTTCGACGGCATTATCGAGTTCATGCAGGAGCAGCGAGGCATAGTTCATGATGTTGTCGCCGTTAAGGAAATCGGTAAGGCTGCTCGTTGTTGAGAGCGCGATATTCGCGACCGTTTTCGTGAAGGTTTGGTCGATCTCGTCCTGCAGCTCGGTAGCTCCTTCGGCGGTAACGCGCGGTGCGATGGCGTTCTCCTTTTCATTGGTGTAATAGGTGATTTCCGCTTTGGTCGCGTGATCGCTGAAAACGGTCATCAGGTTCTTCGTGAAGTCCTTAGGGATGACGATCGCCGCATAGTATTCGCCCGAATGAGCGCCATCAACCGCCTCTTGTTCGCTGACGAATACCCAGTCGAAACTGTCGTTTTCGTGCAGCGCGCTTATGACCTGGTCGCCCGCATTTATCTTGGTCGGGATAAGAGCCGAAGAATATCCCTCGTCTTCATTGGCAACGGCTACCTTGATCGAGCCGGTGTTGGCATACGGGTCCCAGAAGCCGAGCGTGGTAAGCCAAGCGTACATGGGCGGAACGAGGATGAGGCCGATCGCGACGATCGCGGCGATCACGCTCGTCTTGAGCGCGAGCACATCGTTCTTGAATATGGCGAGGATATTATGCATCGCGCGCTCCACCTCCGCTTCGCAGGAGTGGTTCGGGCATTTCGTGGGTTTCAAGCTGAGCTATTTTCCCCGCATCGGAGGCCGGTTCGCTTTGCGCAAGTTTGAACTGGTATTGGATATCGGCATGAAGGAACAGGATGATGATCTGATATCCAGCCACTATGAGCGTACCGAGAATGAACCAGGAGAGCAGAATGAGCTTTTCGTTGGGGGAGCCTTCGAAGAGGATGAGCGTAGCGAGCATGAGGATGGGCATCGCGAACAGAGCGATCCAGCCGATCTTCATGAGCAGTGGGTATTTCGTATCGAATCTCATAGCGCGCGCGATGATCTTTTCGCGGTATTGCTTCGTTTGCATGAGCGCCAGCAGTACGGGGCGCAAGCGGAACCATTGGGCACCTTTGGGCACGGATTCGGAAGCGAACAGCTCAGTTTGGGAGAGCTTCGCGTCGAAGAGCGTGTTCACGTTGTAACCGAAGTGAACGCCCATAAGCCCGATGAATAGACCAACAGGAATGAAGCAGCCGCCTAAGATGAGCATATCGATAAGGTAGTGCGCTCCATACATGCCGCCAATAGCTTCGCGCATCGCATCGATCGAATAAGTGAAGGGTAACAGCGGATTGAGCACCTGATAGAATTCGGGCATCATCTCGACGGGGAACATGCCTGACGATCCGGGAATCTGCAAGACGAGCAACACAACCGCAAGCGCTTTTCCGATGTGGCGCATGCTGTAGGCGAGTGCGTAGAGCAGGTTCACGTAAACGAAACCAGCGAGCACACCTGCTCCGATGAATGCGGCAGGGTTTTCGCATTGGATCCCCAACACCAGATCGCCTATGCAGATGATGAGGCTTTGGATGATGCCGATGCTCACGTAAAAAAGCCAGCGTCCGAAATAGGCCTGCGTTGCCGAGAATCTTGGTAAGCCCGCTGGATCGACGCGAAGACGCACGATGGCCATGAGGATGAACCCGCACACCCAAAGCGCCAGGTTGCTGAAGAAAGGCGCTATGCCCGAGCCGTAAGGGTTAACGGGGTAAAGCGTGACCGTATCAAGCTTTACCGGGGAAGACATGAACGAAGAAACATCATCGGGATTCATGCCAAGCAGGGTGGTGAGCTCTTTGAACGAAGCGGAATTCTGGAGCGAGCGAAGATCGGTGTAGGTTGATTCGAGATTGTTCTCAAGCGCTTCGAGCGAGAGGCCTACTTCTGCACAGATGGATTTCGACTGCTCGAGCATCGAGGCAAGCTGCGTTAGGAGCGTGCTCTCTTGATCGAAGAGTGTGCGAAGCGATTCGGTTGCGCCCCGCAAGGTTCCGATCGCTGATGCGAGACTATCGAGGCTCGTGTCGATCTCGGGCAAGATGGTGATTTGGAAATCCTTCGCGCTCTTTTGAAGGTTATCCGCACTTGTTTTTGCTACGTTGGCCACGGTATCCGTGGCGTTCTTGACCGCTTGCGCATTGTTGTCGAGCTGGTTTGCGAGCTGCTCGAGCGAGGTGATGGTAGAAGAGAGGCTCGCGTTCTGCGCTTCGATGTCGCTGATGGTCTTTTGCACTTGGTCGGTAGAGGCAACAGGGGAGTTGCGCAGCGATTCGAGCAATTGGTTGTTGTAGCTGACAAGCTCGCGTGCTTCGGCAAGTGCGGTATCGACGTTGGCCTTTGCTGTTTGGATATCGCCTGCGATCTGGGCCGAAGCAAGATTGATATCCACGGCTGCTTGTGTGAGCGCGAGCGCGCTCTCGGTAACTTTCGTTGAAAGCGTTGCGCTGTAGTCGTTGAGTGTTTTGCGGATATTCTCGAGCGAAGTGGACGCGGAATCGAGACGGGCATCGAGTGCGGGCAGCGAAGCGACAAGCTTCTTGAGCAAATCGCTCGAAGAATCTACCGAGCGAATGGAGCTATCGATCGTAGGCGTGAGGTCATTCACCATCGTGCGGTTTTGGCTGATCGCACTCTTTGCTTCTTCAACGCTGTGGGATAAGAGCGACGTGGACTGTTCGCTCTTATCGTGCACTGCGCCGCCCGTTCGTTGCGCAATCTCAACGACTTTGTCGCTTACCTGAGAGACGAACGATTCATCGATGGTGGTCTCGATCTTGGAAGCAGCCGAATCGGTAACTTTCGTTCCCGAGCCAGAAAGCTTCTCGTTAACGTAGTATTCGATCTTAGGTTGGGTGAAATTGCCGCTGAAGACGCTGATGAAGTCTTCGCTGAAGTTCTCGGGGAAGATGAGCGCTGCGTAATATTCGCTCGAATAAACGCCGTCCATGGCTTCATCTTTTGAGACGAACTGCCAATCGAGCTCGTGATCGCTGTGAAGCTCATCGACCACTTCCTGCCCGATGTTTATCTTACCGGTGTAGTTCGAGTCGGCGCCCTTGTCCTCATTTACCACCGCCACTTTGATCGAGCCGGTGTTGGCGTAAGGATCCCACATCGTTTCGATGGTATACCAGGCGTAGAGCGCGGGCAGAATGCAGACGCCCGCCAAGATGATGCAGGCGACCGGATTGACGACGAGCCGCTTTAGGTCGCGTACGAATATCTGCAGGATGATCGAGAGATATTTTCGCGCGCGATCGAGCATGGTGTCTTCCTGAGAAAGCCTAGTCTTCGTTACGAAGTTCGGTGCCTGGTGTCTCCTTGCCTGAACAGGTGAGAAGACGATACCTATTCAGCCTAACGCTCTTTCTGCTGAGACCGCCGATCAGCGACCAGTTGTTAATGACTTGCAATAAGCCAAAGAACAAAGTGATGAAAGGGTTTAGAAGAGAGCTGATGAATCACGCTTGTTGGTGCGTCGTTGGGCATCCTGATTCGGGCGCGATACTTTGAGCGCTTAAGGATGCTTCTTGTAAGAGGTTGGGCTGTGCGAGCTGATCGTTAGCGCAGCGTGCGCAAAAAGTCCTTCATGTTGGCAGCGATGCGACAGCTCTCAATAGCTTTTTGGATCGCTTTGCGGCGCGTCCATTCATCAAGCAGGGCTTCATCGCCCTGGCGTTCTAGGTATGGAAGCGCAGCGGCTTCTTGTTTTGCGAGCGCTTCAGCGAAATACCAGGCACGCATCATATCCACATAGTAGATGTCATCTTCGGTGGCTGGGTGAGCTTCGCTGTTGGGCATGCGCGTAGTTGCGACCCATTCGCACAAGCGGGGGTCGAACAGTTCGCCAAGATACAGCCTCATAAGGATACCGATGGCAAAGCGGATCGTGTAGCAATGATCCGAAGCGAGCCAGCGTTCTACCTGGTCAAGCGTTTCTTTAGGGCGCTTCGCGAACACTTTAGTAGGAAGCTGATCGCAGGTTGCCCAGTTGTCCACGAAGGGAAGGAAGCGCTCGTAGAGCTTGAGCGCCTTGTCGTAGTCGCGCTCTGCGCCGATCGTGAAGGCATGTACTTGGTTTTCGTCGAAGAGTCGATGGGGGAGTGCGCGCAGAAACGTGCTAACGTCTTCGCGTTTGGCAAGCTCTTTGGCTATCTTGCGAAGTGCGGGTGTTCGAACGCCCGCGATGGCTTTGGGATCCACATTCGGGACGAGCCGAGAATGAAAAGCGCGGTAATCCAGATCGACATTCGTTTCCAAGTTGCGACAGACGAACTCGCCAGCGGTATCTTTGCCAAACCCAGGAAGCTCGTTTCTAAGGATGTCTTCCAAGGGTGCATCCTTAGCTTTGGCGAGCAGGGCATCTTTTTGGGCACGGTCGAGTTGCTTGAAGTGTGCTTCTGCACTCATGGCGCGTTCTTTCGAGTAGAAGCGGGCTTGCGCGATCAGGCGTACGGGCGCGTGCGATTTCGTGTACTTGGCGCCGGTGCCAGCTTGATGTGCGGAAACTCGTGCTTCGACATCGGTGGTGTATCCCGTGTAAAGGCTGCCGTCCCCGCATTCAAGAATGTAAATGTAGTGTTCGAAAGGTTTCATGATGGGTTAGATGCTAGTAAAACGCTGGTAAGGTGCGTCCTTGTTGCGTATCGGCAAAACGAAGACGCACCTTCATTTCTATGTCGCAGCATCTACCAGGTACGTGATGCGAGTGCGCGGAATTGTGCGACGGTAGGAACATGGGCATTCAAGCCGCCATCCACCGTAACGACTTGCCCTGTGAAGTATTCGCTTTCGTCGGACGCAAGGTATACGCACATGGCGGCAATATCATCAGGCGAGCCATAGCGGGTAACCTCGATGTTATCAAGGAAGATGTCCTTCAGCATGTCGGGTACCTTGTCGGCGTTCTCTTCCGTGATGATAAGACCCGGACGAACGCAATTGCATCGAATGCCATCCTTGCCATATTGCAGTGCGGTGTATTTCGTGAGCATGTCAACGCCCGCCTTCGCGCAAGCATAAGCAGTTGAGCCCAAGTCGCCGCTGCAAGCAGCCATGGATCCGATGTTGATGATGGAAGCCTTGTCGTTGCGCTTGAGGTAGGGCAGGGCGATCTTCGTGCAGTAAAAGGTGCTGCGGATGTCGCTGGCGAAGACCGCGTCCCAGTCTTCGAGTGATATCTCGTCCACGCGACCATCCTTAAGGGCCATGCCGGCTGCGTTGTTCACCATCACGTCGACCTTGCCCCAGGTTGCTTTCGTGTCGGCAAGAAGCGCATCGACGGTTTCAGGCTTGGTTACGTCGAGGAAGTGATACATTGCCTCGCCGCCTGCGGCTTTGATCTCGTCGACGATAGCTGCTCCGCGCTCTTCACGGCGGCCGCATACGACAACACGCGCGCCTTCAGCAGCAAACATCTTTGCGATGCCCTTGCCGATGCCACTCGTGGATCCTGTGACGATGGCGACCTTATCTTTCAAGCGATTCATAGAGACTCCTTTGTCAAAATGGCATTTTCATTGTACTGCTTTCGCAGGTCGAAGATGGGATAGGGCAGCCAATCGGCATTTGGAAGGCAATAATGTAATGAGTTCATGACATTTCAAGACGCCGAAGCGCCTTCGCTCTGCTTTGGAAGACGCAGATACTCTTCGCCCTTTGGTGTTTTCGTCTTGACGGCTGTATATAGGTGTGTATATACTGTTTATATTGCATATGCACACAGTCTCGCAGAAGGACGCTTTTACGGGACGATGCGGCAGCCGCTGCAGGGTTGCCGGAAAAGAGGACAATTGGAGATCGTTATTTCGAATTCGGGGTCGGTCCCGATTTACGAGCAGATAGAGGCTCAGATCAAAGACGCGATCATGACTGGTGAGCTAGCAGCGGGGGAGAATCTCCCAAGCATTCGCTCGCTTGCCAATGATCTGCGGGTAAGCGTGATCACTACCAAGCGCGCGTATTCCGATCTGGAGGAGCTGGGCTTTGTGGTCACGGTTCAGGGGAAGGGCACCTTCGTTGCCAGTGGCAATCAGGATCTGCTGCGTGAGGAGCGCATTCGACAGGTTGAAGAGTCTCTCGAACGCGCAATAGCAGATGCGCGACCTCTTGGGCTTACCGCGGATGATCTGCATGAAATGCTCGATCTGCTCTTGGAAGACTAGCTCGTCCGAGGAGATATACATGGACGCATTGATAAACGTAACTAACTTAGGGAAGCGCTACGATGGCTTCCATCTTGAAGATATCGGGCTTACCGTCGAGGCCGGCACCATTGTGGGTTTGATCGGGTCGAACGGGGCGGGAAAGACCACCACGATCAAGATGCTGCTCGGCATTCTGCAACCCGATAAAGGCGAAGGCGAAGTGCTTGGTTGCCCGATCGGGAAAGGCACGTTCTTCGAAGGGAGCGTCAAGGAACGCATCGGCGTTGTTCTCGATACGTGCGCCTTCCCTGAAACCTCGAAGGTTCAAGACGTGGCGACGCTCGGCCGTTTTGCGTATCGAAATTGGGATGCGAAGCGCTTCGGCGCGCTGTGTGAGCGTTTTAAGCTCGCGCGCAAAAAGAATGTGAAAGAGCTCTCGCGCGGTATGGGCATGAAGCTCATGTTGGCCTTCGCGCTTTCGCACGACCCAGAGCTGCTCGTTTTGGATGAAGCGACAGCTGGTCTCGATCCGATGGCGCGCGAAGAGGTGCTTGATATTCTGCGTGATTTTATGAAAGCCGAGAATCACGCGATCTTGCTTTCGACGCACATCACGAACGATCTTGAGAAGATCGCCGATGAGATCATCTGTATAGATGGCGGCAAACTCGTTTTCAGTTTGCCCAAAGATGAGATTTGCGATGTGGCGGGCGTTGCGCACTGCAGGCAGCGCGATCTTGAGTTGATACAAGAGAGCTCCTGGGCGGAAGACGACCGCATGCGAAAGCTCAAGAGTGGCATGGCCTATGATGTGCTCGTGCCAGATCGTTTCGCTTTCGCGAAGGCCTTCCCGAATATTGCGCTCGACAGCGCAAGCATCGACGACTATATGACGCTCACCTTGAAAGGAGAGCAATTATGAAAGCTATGATCTTTTCGGACCTCATCACCTCCAAGAACGCTTTTGTGCAACTGCTGCTCATATCCATTGTGATCTGCGGATTCCTTGCATGGGGCACGGGCGAGGTGATCGTTGGCACGGCTGCAATGGCAACGATGGCTCCCTTGATGTATCTCTTCTCGATCTTCGCCTACGATGAGATGAACGGGTGGGAGCGCTTCCGTATGACGTTGCCCTTGACCAAACGGCAGGTTGCCTACGGGCGCTACGTGAGCATGCTCATCGTTTCGGTGGCCTCGATGCTCGCGGCTTGGCTGATCTCGTTCGTATTTCTGGGGATCGTTCAGGCCTGGGGCGGTTTGGGAGCGAGTGCGGAGTTCGCGACCCCCGAGTCTCCTCTTGCTGTCCTCGACTGCGGCATAGCCGGCTTTGTTTTCATCCTAGTGCTTGCGGCACTTACCCTGCCGCTTCTGATGCGTTTCGGCATGAACAAGGCAACGCGCCTTTTGCCGCTTCTCGTAGTTGTGGTGGTCGTGCTTGCGAGCGTTGCGATCGGAAACGTTTTGGACGGAATTGACATGGTGGCCGTGCGCACCTTCTTGAATGACCACACGGTTGCTATAGCGATAGGGGGCTGCGTGGTGTCAGTTGTCCTTTATGTTGTGAGTGCTTTCATTGCCGCACGTCTCTATCAGGCTCGCGAACTGTAAAATAGATCGAAGCACGTGACGCAAACGGAACGATCTCGCTTTTGCTAGCGTACATGCGCTTTTGTGCTTCACTGTTGTTTTATGAAAGGGCTCATGATGGATTATCAGAAGATCACCTACACCGTTGAAGAGGGCATTGCGGTTATCGCGATGACTTGCAAGGAGAACTTGAACGCGCTCGATATGCAGATGGGTGCGGAATTGCTCGATGCGATAAGCGATGCGGAAACGAACGACAACGTGAAGGTGCTCGTGATCAAAGGACTCGAGCGTTCGTTCTCTGCGGGCGGTGATGTGGGGATGCTCCATGGCGTTTTCGAATCGGGTGGGCCGATGGATATGGCGGCCATGATGGAGAAGAACAGCATCATCACCGACAAGCTCAAGAAGATGGACAAGCTCGTTATCACTTCGGTGGCTGGGTCGGTCGCGGGAGCTGGCGTGAGCTTGGCATTGAGCGGCGACTTCATGATCTGCGCCGATAACGCGAAGTTCATTCTTGCGTTCGTGAACTTAGGCCTCGTGCCCGACATGGGTCTTACCTATCTGCTCTCAAAGACCATTGGCCCTGCGCGCACGATGGATCTGGCAGTAACGGGCCGCCCGGTGGGTGTAGCGGAATTCTTCGACTGGGGTCTCGTGCATCGCGTGGTGCCAGCCGATATCTTGGACGAAGAGACGATGAAGTTCGCACGCAAGCTGGTGCGTGGCCCGCTGGTTGCTTATAAGAACATCAAGAAGCAGATCTACACCGTTGAGTATGCGGAGTATCTCAAGTGGATCACGACCGTTGAAGTACCCACGCAATGCGAATGTGCTGCGACGCAGGATTTCCGCGAGGGTGTCTACGCTTTCATCGAGAAGCGCCGCGCAGCATTCACGGGGAAGTAGTGCAAGCAGTGTAAGCAGAACTATCGTTGAAGAGCATCGTTTGAGGCTCGTGGCCTACGAGGGCTGCGAGCCTTTTATTCGTTTGAGCCGCTGCTCGAGCCTGCAGCCATTTCAGCGATGGCATCGCTCGAGCGTTTGATCTTCGCCTCGATGCGTTCTTTTTCGTCGCCTGTTGCAGGCGTAGGTTGGTAGTTGTTTCGCGAACTTACTGAAGAGATCGAACAGGGGATCACGTTCGTGTTGTCGATCGTGACATCGTTGCCGCGCACAGTGAAGGTTTGTTGAACGATCATACAATCCTTATCGCTGGGATTCTTGTTGCCGCCGAAGCAGAAATTGCCCAAGCTGTAGACGATCGTATGTCCGTTGTAGTTCTCCATGCCTTGGATCACATGCGGATGCGATCCGACCACGAGCGTTGCTCCTGCATCAATGGCGGCATGTCCGAGTTCCATCTGAACGCTGTCTGGCACGGTTTCTCGCTCGGTTCCCCAGTGGAAGAACACCACGATGATCTGCGCCCCTGATTCTTTGGCGGCGTTGATGTTGTTCACCATCTCGTCTTTGATGCCAGCGCCTTCGGCAAGTTCGTATGTTCCGACAAGCGCAACTTTCACGCCTTTCACGTCCAGATACGCGATGCGATCGTAGCCGAAGGTGGGAATGCCCACAGCCTCGACTGCTTCGATGGTGTCGGTGTAACTTTGATCGCCATAGTCGCGCGAATGATTGTTCGCAAGCGATGCTGCATCGACGTTGCCTGCCTTGAGTATTTCAGCGTATTCGCGTGGTGCCTTGAATGCGAAAGTCTTATCGGCGCGTGTGGTGGAATCGGTGAGGGTGCCTTCCATATTCACGATGGTGGAATCATCGTCTGCGAAGATGCTGGCCACGTTCGCGAAGAAATAGGCGGGGTCACCCACTTCGTTGTATTTTGCGTTGAAGCTGGTGGAGCGATCGAAGCCTTCGTCGGTGCCGAGCGTGCAATCGCCCGCGAAGGAAAGCGTGATCGTTTGCCCTTCAGGGGCAGCTTTGTCTGAGGCAGCAAGCGCTCCTTCGCCATCCGCATTCGGCGAGGAACAGGAGGTGCAGGAACTGAATGCGAATGCGACTGCGATAAGAGCGATGAGTGCAAAAGCGATCCAGATCGTGATGGGGAACTTGTGGTGCGCTTCTTGAACAGCGTTGTGCTGCTGGGCATTTCGTGGGCGTGCTTGCGCTGGTGAATCGCTTCTGGAAGTGCCCGCTTGGTATTGTGTGGTGCGCTGCGAAACGCGCATTCGCTCTTGGCTGCGCGATGTGGTTCTTGCTGAAGCTGTACGCGGACGATCGCGCGAGGACTGTGCGTGTTTGCGGGAGTTCGCTGAAGAAGATTCACGAGCGCTCGACATGAATTCCCTGGTGATCGATGTGGGTTTTTGGGTGTCGGAATTTGCTGCTCGTTCACGAGCGGCTCGTTCGTGGGTTGCTTCGTTTCGCATTGTATTGCGCGCGACGTTTTGCTTCGCTTTGCGTGAAGCGGGGCGGTCGGTGCGCTTCGTAGGTTTTCTATCTTGCTTTTTATTATGTTGATATGGCATATGCCACCTTTTTCTTAGTAAGCTAGAGAAATAGTAGCAAAGACTGCGCCATGATGACCAGGGAAGAAAGGCGTTTAGGCATGATAATCAAGAAATCACCGCGTGATATCGATGCGATGGCGAAAGCGGGAGAGCTCTCTGCGCGAGCGCTTCGCGTGGTGGGGGCTGCGGTGAAGCCGGGCGTGACCACGCTCGAGCTCGATCGCATCGCCGAAGAGACCATTCTCCAGGGCGGTGGCATCCCCGCGTTCAAAGGCTATGGCGGATTCCCGGGTTCTATCTGTGCGTCGATAAACGAGCAGATCGTTCATGGCATTCCTTCAGATGTGGTCGTTCTGCAAGAGGGGGATATCATTTCGATCGACACGGGCGCTACCGTGGGCGGTTGGGTTGGCGATAACGCCTGGACTTTTCCGGTGGGAAAGATCTCGCCGAAGAAGCAGCGCTTGCTCGAGGTGACTGAAGCGAGCATGTGGGCAGGTATCGATGCGGCACGTGCAGGGAATCATCTGGGTGATATCGGGCACGCAGTTCAGGTGATCGCTGAGGATGCGGGTTATGGTGTTGTCCGCGAATATGTGGAGCATGGAATCGGTCGCGTTATGCACGAAGAGCCGAATGTGCCGAATTACGGGCGCAAGCATACGGGTCCCTTGCTCGAGGTGGGCATGGTGCTAGCGATCGAGCCGATGATCAACATGGGCACGCGCAAGACCAAACAGCTATCTGATGGTTGGGGCGTGATTACGCGCGACGGGAAGCCAAGTGCGCATTTCGAGAAGACGGTGGCTATTACGGAAGAGGGGCCACGGCTACTCACGATCGAGCCTGATTTCAAGCGCCCTGTTGAATAGCGCTTGTTCGGGCGGTGGCTAGTCGTGTGCGGTGAGCGTTGTGCCCATGCCGAAGCCGTGCTGCCAGCCGTGGCTACTCGTGCGCGCGGGGGTGTGCGGCGAGGTACTCTTCCTTCAAATGGGACATCTGCACATGCGTATAGATCTGCGTTGTGGCGATGTCGGCATGTCCGAGCATGTCTTGGATCGAACGCAGGTCGGCACCACCCTCAAGCAAGTGAGTTGCGAACGAATGACGCAGCGTGTGGGGGTGAAGATTCTTCACACCGATACTCATGCCAGCGCGTGCCACGATCGCATGCACGCTTTGGCGCGAAAGTCGCCCGCCACGCGCATTCAGAAAGACCGCCGTGGTGGCAGGGGCTTTTTTATTTTCGAGTTCGGGGCGCACCTCGTTCAAGTATTCGATCAATCGTTCGAATGCGATACCTGAAATGGGCACGATACGCTCCTTGCTTCCCTTGCCGAACACCCGCAAGAAGCCCTCTTCGGAAAGGATGTTCGCTCGGTCAAGGTTCACCAGCTCGCTTACGCGCAAGCCGCATCCGTAGAGCACTTCAAGGATGGTCGCATCGCGTTTGCCTGTTGCTATTGAGGTATCAACGTTGTCGAGCAGATCGTTCACCTGATCGATCGAAAGCACGTCGGGAAGGCGGCCTGGCTTCTTGGGAAGCGGGATCGCTTGAGCTGGGTCGGTATCCACATATCCTTCGCGCAAGGCGAAACGATGCAGCCCTTTTATCGCTGAAAGCCTGCGCTCGAGAGTCGAGACAGCAAACCCCTGATCAAGCTGGCTTTTTTGGAAAGCAAGGATATCATCGCGCTCGATGCTGGCAAGATCGGTCTTGCCGCGCTCTTCAAGAAAGGTGCGATAGGTTGCAAGGTCTTTGGCGTAGGCATCGATCGTGAGCGGAGAAGAGCCGCGTTCGATGGCGAGGTAGGCAAAGTATTCTTCGATGATCTGTTCCATGGTTTCATTGTAAACGCCTTGGAGCAACCTGTCTTATTCGGTGGCTTTTGTTGCAACTTGGTTCGGGTTGTTCGGGCGGTTTTCGGAAAATCCTTATCCAAGGTTTCTCCTGCTTGGTATGGCGATGCGCGCTCGACGAAATACATGCAATACCACATCAGGAACATCCATATGATGAAGATCTTTCGACTCCGATCGGCCCCAGCTTTACTGTCGTTTACTGTTCGTGCCAAGTTGCGGAGCAGCGGTAACATATGGGATGGTTGCAACACCCTTATTTAGTAGAGAGATCGTATTTTGCTCAGGCATTCTTGTATGGCTCCATCCAGGCCTTGATGATCTCGAGTGCGAGACGGTGCATCTCGTCCAATCCGCCTTCAAGTAAGCCTGCATCGAGATAAGTCTGTATGCAGTTCTGGTGGTCAGCTGCTTGACTATCGCTTGGATCGCTGGCGTAGTTTCCTAAAAGGGTCTTCGCTATTGATCGTTCGTTCTCAATCGGAACCGCTCCTTGTTCGCATACAACCTGTTTCATCTTACGTGTGCGCAGCCGATTGGCAACCGCGAACCCGTCTAGCTGATCTGCGGTATAGCGATTAAGCCAGCTGGTAGGGTCTTTGCATTGTTCGTGCAGGCTTTCGAGTTCCTCTTCTGGACTTGTAGTGTTGAAAAGATACACAGCAAGCACCTCTGGATGCACGGGATGGATGGCACCGTTACGTGGGCGTACCGGATGTGCGAAGTGCTTGATCGCATCAGCCCAGATACATCCTTCAACTATGATGCTCTTGTAATCAGAAAGCATTTGTTCGGCATATACCGAACAAGCACGAGCGACCTTTGAATCCCTGTCTCGACAAGCTTGCACAAAACCACTGGCATCAGTTGCCCAGGTGTCGGGATCGATCGGAAGAAAGCTCATTCCAGCGGATGCAAGGACGCGTCGAATCGCATCGCCTGAGACTGCATCGATTCCGTAAGTTAGCATGATCTCATGAGCCAGCGTGCTTTTCCCGCAGCGGGGTGGACCACCTATGATCAATAGTTTCGGATGAGATGGTAACTTGTTTAGGTGCAGGATCCCATCCCAGTCCATGGTCTCTTCCTTATGGTTGGTTTCTTTGTGGTCATCTTGGTTTGATCTCAATTATTATAAGAGAGAAACGAAGAAAACGAACTCGAGCTTGTGAAGAGACAGCGGGGCGACCATGATCGATCAGATGCCTGACGATTTCGAGATATTGCAAGGCAAAGGACTCGTTATGCTCTCTGCGCCCCATGGCGTTGAGCATACGCGTGCGGGTAGGGTCAAACCTGCCGAAGTGCAGACGAGCGATCTTGCACGCGATCTTCATCGTTCGCTGCATTGTCCCGTCATCATCAAGACGAAGAGCAACGATGATGATCCGAACTACGACGAGCATTCTCCCTATCGTGACGCTCTGGTTGACTACGTGAAGGAAAACGATGCAAGAGTGGTGTTCGACTTGCATCAGCTCTCTTCCGAGCGCGAGGCTGCTTTTATCCTTGGTACGGCGGATGGCAAGAATCTGCGCGACGATATCACGTTGTCGACGCTTTGCCGTTGCCTGGAGGACCTGGGAATAGGAGTGGTGCTTGTAGATGAAGTGTTCAAGGCGAGCGGCCCAAATACGGTCGCGGCTTCAACAGCAAAGAGAGCTGACGTTTCGTGTATCCAGATCGAGATAAATTCGAAATATCTCTGCAAGGATTTTCCTGAATACGCCTATGATCGGATCCGGGATGCGCTTGAAGAATGCATCACATCTCTGAACAGCAATTTTGCCGATCATGTTTACGATAGTGGCTCAACGTTGGTGAGGATCGTTGATGAGACGCTGCCCGTTCAAGATGGTTGTCTCTATAGTGTTGGTGTTCCTTCTGTATTCTATAAAGAAAACTATGTGACTCCGTTTCAGCTGGAATGTCCTAAACAGGGTACTTTGATGGATATCAGTATCGTTCCACAAGATTCGCTTGGTGTTGGTCAGATCGCTATAACGAAGCATGTGCAGCGAACCTTGAAGATAGCGGATCATGCTGATTGCGAGGTTTTCATTCGGAAAGCGCCCTATGCGCGTTTCGACAAGATTCGTGTACAGTCGATCGATAAGGTCAGCTCGGAAGATGTGGTCATCTCCACGAAGATGATCGAGGGAGGGGCAGTTCAAGAACTGCTTGAAGGCGCGGATCTCTTCGGAATAAAAGACGTGGTCACGAACCAGAGCTTTATCGTAAAAGCCAACCACCTTGTTTTTGATGATTCGCTGGATGCGGGGGTTATCAAGCTGAACCGCAGGCAGCGTATACTGCTAGGCGAGCGCTTGCCCTGTCGACTTGAAGACGAGCTGCGCCAGCAAGTGGTTGCGTATATCAAAGCCGAAGAACAGGTTACTGGAACGAGCGAAGAACAACCTACGCGCGAAAATACGATGCAAGCCGCTGATCAGGAGAAACCGCGATTGCTTGATGGACTGGCGATACTCGAAAAGACCTATCCTGTTCATGAGTCCATTCGCCAAGAGAGCCTCTCACATCCTGAAGAGGCGTACTTACGCAAAGTTTTCGAGCGCTGCTTCCCGCCCAGTATCGTCATCAAGCCGATTGTGCTCGGGAAGAAGAGATGCAATATCTTCAAGCGTATTGGCCGATGGATCGCGAATCTGTATGTGGGCAAGAGTACGCTCTCGCTCATGTGTCGGCGCCCTTATGCCAATGATGAGAACGATCGTGCGGTTCGCATGACGAAGGACAATATGGCGCATTTGGGCATTGATGAAATGGACAATGTCATCATCTCTTACAAGGATAAAGAGTGCATCTGCCAGGTCTTTCCCATCGAAGATGAGAGCAAACTGCAGGCGAACAATCTCTATACTCCCATCGATATGACGATCGGGATCCCGTTGCCGATCCGTACCGAACTTGGCATAACCGATTTGGATTCGACGGTGAAGGTGGATCGCGACACCGCGTTCATCATGAAGAAATGCGCCAACGAACAGGTTATCCCCGTTCTGCTGGCGCTATTTTCCATGAACTTCTTGCAAGATTGTCCGCTCTATGTGCCCATCATCATCTTCTTGGTTATCGCGCCGATCATCATCTACGTGAACCTCTCCTCAAAGCGCAATTCACGTGGGAAGTACTAGAAATGGTGAAGACCAATACCGTTAGATAGGAGACAGCATCATGCTCATGAAAGAAATATCTCAATCGATCGCTGCGTTCGCATCGGACGCGCCGACTATGGACCAGTTGATGTCTGCTCTTCGATTTGAAGGGATGCATCATTCTGAAGATCAAAGATGGGTTGCATTGGAGTTCGTTGCTGGTTTGGTTTCAGAGAATGCTACCCGCGCATTTTTCCCCGATGATTTACCGATCGTTACGTTCGATCCTGAGGAAAACCTCGTTGATGTTTTGCAGCGATGCGTAGAACTTGCTGATCCGGCGCAGTTCGACGACCTATCAGCAAAGCATGAAGCCAGTATGACCTGCCAAGGACTTGAAGAAATGATCGGGGCGGCAAAGGAGCTGGACTAACGAGTGACAAAATGCTTCTATGCTTGAATCATGAGTGGGCCGAAGACTAGTTATATATCCATTGAAGAGCAGATTCGCACGCAGCCAGATCGACCGCATCGATAGCGAACACGCCTTCGTTGGGATTATTCAAGCATTGCTTTATTGACGCGCAGCGTTTACGAACCCCATGAAGAGCGGATGGGGTTTGGTGGGGCGGCTCTTGAATTCGGGATGGCCTTGACTTGCCACGAACCACGGGTGATCGGGGATCTCGATCATCTCGACCAAGCGCTCGTCTGGCGAGACGCCCGATATCGTAAGCCCTGCTTTCGTGAGCGTGTCGCGATAAGCGTTGTTCACTTCGTAGCGATGGCGGTGACGCTCATAGATGAGCTCTTCACCATATGCTTCATGTGCGCGTGAGCCCTGCAAGACCTTGCAAGGATAAGCCCCGAGGCGCATGGTGCCGCCTTTGTCTTCGATGTCCTCTTGCTCGGGCATGAGGTCGATCACGCGATAGGGGGCCTCATCGTCGAACTCAGCAGACGTTGCCCCTTCTAGGCCAGCCACATTACGAGCGAATTCGCAGACAGCTGCTTGTAGGCCAAGGCAGATTCCGAGGAACGGAATGCCGTGTTCGCGTGCATAGCGCGCTGCTTCGATCTTACCTTCGAAAGCACGTTGCCCAAAACCGCCAGGTACCAAGATGCCCTGCATTTCACCGAGCAGCTCGTCGGCATTTTCAGGGGTGAGCTCTTCGCCATCGATCAAGTGCACCTCCACATCGGTGCCTTGTGCAATACCTGCATGATGAAGTGCCTCGATGATCGAAAGGTAGGCATCAGGTAGACTCACGTATTTGCCTACGACCGCGATATCCGTCTTGCCTTCGCAGGCGGCGCGCGCGTCGAGGAACATTTGGAGAGGCGAGAGATCGATCGGAGTAACGGGTAGATTGAGCTTCTCAAGCACCTGCACATCGAAGTCTTGCGCGGCGAGCATGATAGGCACCTCATAGATTGAAGGCGCGTCGGTGCAGGAAAGCACTTCGCGCGGTGCCACATCGCAGAAGAGCGCGATCTTCTCACGTACGCCGCACGAGATCTCGTGATCGGAGCGGCAGACGATGAAATCGGGCTGAACACCTAGCGAGCGCAGTTCCTTCACACTGTGCTGGGTAGGCTTGGTCTTTACCTCGTGAGCTGCAGCGATATAGGGCACGAGTGTCACGTGTACGAAACAGACATCGTCGGCAGATCGTTCGCGCATGAATTGGCGCGCCGCTTCGATGAAGGGGAGCGATTCGATGTCGCCGATCGTACCGCCGATCTCTGAGATGACGATATCGGCATTCGTCTGATCGGCAATGCGGTAGAGCCGTTCCTTGATCGCTTCGGTCACGTGTGGAATGACCTGCACGGTACCACCGAGAAAATCGCCGCGGCGCTCACGCGCGATGAGCGTTTGATAGATCGATCCTTGAGTGAAGTTGGATTCCTTAGTGAGGCTTTCATCGATGAAGCGTTCATAATGCCCCAGATCGAGATCGGCTTCTTGACCGTCGTCGGTAACGAAGACTTCGCCGTGCTGAAAAGGGGACATGGTGCCAGGATCAACGTTTAGATACGGATCCATCTTTTGCATGGTCACTTTATAGCCGCGTGCTTTGAGCAGATGCCCGAGCGATGCTGCGGTAATGCCCTTGCCGAGCGATGAAACCACGCCGCCTGTAACGAAAATGTGCTTAGCCATGATACTCCTAACGGTGAACACCCTACATGGATGGCGCTTGGCTTAGCGCTTGCATCCCGCTGCTGCACGATCGTGCGCAATATTGCTCTCAAGGCTAACTGCACGGATGCGATCAGGGGATTTCCATGGGTTGACCTCTGTCCAACCGTTATTCGATTTTAAGGAGAAAATGCGTGTGGAAGGAAAAACGAAACGTGCGTTCACACGCTTTTAATCAAATGGAAATGAAGCGGATGACAAACTACCCGGTCGTTCGACTCCTTTTCCCATCTATCCCATGCAAGCAGCACGCCCATGGAGCACTTGTAATTACCCGCTTTCGCTGTTCGCTTGCCTGATTAGGCAAGCTCATGCGCTTCGCTCCTTCGGACAGCCTATTTATATTGAAGTAAGCGGACTCAGAGTAATTCAAGTACCCCATGGGCTCAGCTGCTTGCTCGACTAGAAGTATCTCAGCTGATCGAGTTATCTTATTGCTTGAAGAAGGTTTCGGCGGCGTAATCGTAGAAGGATTTTGCCTGGTAACGCAAGAGGAGCGTGGGTTCTTCGCCGGTGGCCACGACGATCTTGCGAATGGGGGAGTCGAAGGTGATGCGCTCGCCGTCGATGAACAGTGTAGCAGCACGGCTTGCTGTCGAACTGTCCAGGTCGATCTCGACCACGTCTGACGAACCAGTGAGCAGTGCGCGCGATTGAAGCGTGTGTGGCGCGATGGGCGCAACGACCAAACCCTGGTAGCCTGGGTCAACGAGTGGTCCGCCCACGGAAAGTGCGTAACCAGTAGAGCCCGTGGCGGAAGCTACGATAAGTCCATCGCTGCGCATATTGGCGATGAGCGAATCGGAAACGCTGTAGCTGAATCCGATCATGCGGCCTTGGTCGCCTCGCGCGATGACCATTTCGTTAAGAGCAAAGAAGCGCTGCGGATCGCCTTCGCCTTTGAGGATAGGATCCGCGGTATGGCGATCGCAAGAACCTTCGTTCTTGGTGCACTTGTCAACAAAGGTGGAATGAGTTGATGAATCGGTGCCCTCAGCCGAGGGAGCTGTCGTCTTCTCATGGATGAGCGGATGGATCTCGAACCTATCTTGCTTTGTTGCGGCTTCATTGAGGTTGTCTTCGCAATAGACTTCCACTTGCAGGTTGGTGCGTGCTTCATAGGATACTTCGCCGGCGAGTGCCTCGCTCACGATCTGGATGATGCCCTCATCGTTGGGGTTGGCCATGAAGCCGAGGTGCCCGAAATTCACGCCAAGGATGGGGATGCGGCGTGTGCCGATCTGGTTGGCGGTGCACAGAATCGTGCCATCGCCCCCTAAAACAACCGCTAAATTGAAAGCTGGTTCTTCACTGGGAGGGAATTGGTCGATAATAGAACAGTTCGACCGAAGGTCGTCACGATCGTAGGTCTGATAGTCGATATGCTGCTTATCGAAGAACGCTTCGAGCAATAGGGATGCTTCGAGCGCTTTTGGATTGTAGTTATTG
The DNA here is from genome assembly GCA_900542525.1 of uncultured Eggerthella sp. Taxonomy (GTDB): domain Bacteria; phylum Actinomycetota; class Coriobacteriia; order Coriobacteriales; family Eggerthellaceae; genus Anaerotardibacter. The sequence continues at coordinate 303,783 of UQNZ01000001.1, read as the reverse complement.
CGAACGATCAGAACACGCATGTGGCTTCCCTTGAGCTTCCCTTACTATGGTTGATTGAGTCTACTCATTATAGTCGCACAAAGAGGACCCGTGGCAAACGATTCAAGTTCGAATATCATCAAGAACACCAGTCTGATCACGCTGGCAACGCTCACCTCGCGTGTAACCGGATTGGTGCGCACGTGGGCTATGGCGTTCGCGTTGGGCAATACGGTTCTGGCTTCGGCATATAACATTGCCTACAACATGCCAGCCATGATCTATGAACTTGCCGCAACTGGTATCTTGGCCACGGCATTCTTACCGCTTTATCTGCTGCAGAAGGAAAAGAACGGCGATAGCGGGGCGCAGACGTTCGCCTCCAACATCCTCACGCTCACTACGATCGTGCTCGGACTTCTGGCGCTTGTCTGTTCGATCTTCTCTGCGCAAGTCATCGAGACACAAACGTTCGCTGGGGGAGATCCAGCGGCAAAGGAGATGGCGATCTTCTTCTTCCGCGTGTTCGCCGTGCAGATCTTGTTGTATGGGTTGGGTGCGGTGATAACTGGCATTCTGAATGCGGAGCGATCGTATTTGGCACCTTCGCTTGCGCCCGTGCTCAATAACCTTGTAGTGATCGTGACGATGTTCGGATTCGTGCCGCTTTCTTCATGGAATCCGACCTTTGCTATGTGGTGGCTGGCGGTGGGAACATCGCTTGGTGTGCTCGTGCAGTTTGGCGCTCAGATTCCAGCGCTCATAAAACGTGGTGTGCGTTTACGCGCGTACGTGAATTTGCGTGACCCCATGTTGGTCGAGGCGCTGAAGGTAGCTGCACCGATGTTTCTCTACATTGCAGGCACGATGATCACGTTCTCTTGCAAGAATGCCTTCGCGCTCCAGGCAACGCCGAATGGTCCTTCCACGTTGAATTACGCTTGGATGTGGTACCAGTTGCCCTATGGTGTTATCGCGGTGTCGCTTGGTACCACGCTTTTGACCGAACTATCAGATTGCGCAGCGCGTAGCGATTGGTCGGGTTTCCGTCGCTATGTTTCGAGTGGTTTGCGCAATACGTTCTTCCTCATGATCCCGCTCGCAGCTATGGTCTGTTCGCTGGCTTTCCCGCTCATGCAGATGTTCCAAGCGGGCGCGTTCTCCGCTGAAGATACGCAAAGCGTTGGTATCATCCTTATGTTCTGGACGCTCAGCTTGCCATTCTATGCAGGCTATATGTATATGTATCGTGTGTTCGCCGCCATGCGCAAGTTCGTTCAGTTCGCACTCGTAGATTTCGCGTTGCGTTTCGTGCAGGTCTTCTTCTACTGGTATCTGTGTTCTGGGTCGGTTGGGCTGGTGGGTATTCCCGTAACGGACTTCTTCTTCTACGGTGTTATGTTCGTGGTGTGCTCGCTGATCGTGCGCAGCAAGGTTGGTTCGTATGGCAACAAGCGTATCGCGAGCATGTTCGTGAAGACGCTCATTGCGAGCATTATCGCAGGTGTAGTGGTGTTCTTCGTATCGCAAGGCGTGCTCAACGCATTCCCTCTGGGGGGAGCAGCAGCTATTTTCGAAGCGGTTGCGATCGTGTGCGTTTGTGGCATCTTAGGGCTGGTCATCTCATTCGGGCTTTGTAAGGTGCTGCGTGTTCCTGAATACCAGCTGCTCGGTTCGATCTTAGGCAAGCTCAAGAGCAAACTCCTGCACCGCTAGTCGAGAGTAGGGGTAGGCCGAAGGGCGCGGTAGGTTCTCCGGCAAGCAGCATGCCCACGAGGCACTTGTAATTACTCACTTTCGCTGTTCGCTTGCCGTGTAAACCGGCAAGCTCATGCGTTTCGTTGCTTCGGACAACCTAATACTATTTAAGAGTGCGGACTCGGAGTAATCCAAGTACCTCATGGGCACAGCTGCTTGTCTTAAGTGATTCACTGGTCGAGATGGGCGGGTGCTCCACCTTGATCCCTTTTGGGCTGAAATTGTATCGATCAGCGTGGTTTTTCGCGCGAAAAATCGTTGTCGCGCATATTTCTCACAAAAAATGCTCCACTTTGCTCCACCAGCGGCATAACAAAATCTAGGCAAAAAAGAAATAGCAAACCACAACATATAGTGCCAAGTTCGTTTCTCGCGCTAAAAGTGGTGGTGAAAGTGGGAACAAAGTGGGGCAAAAATGCATTTTGTGTTGCAATGTGGGGTCGATGGACTTAAAATACATTGCAGCGGAGAGTCTTATTTTGAGAGGAGGAGGAGTGAGCGAACTCTTAGGCGAATACCGTCACAAGATGGATGCCAAGGGACGTTTGTCGCTTCCTTCGTCTTTCAGGAAAGTGCTCTCACAGGATCTCAGGATCACTCCTGATCCGGAAAACCAATGTCTGTATGTCTTTGAAGTGGATGACTATTCGAATTGGGTAGAAGGACTCTTCGAAGGCGAAGGTGGTTTTGACGTCAGCAGCAAACGCAAGTCTGCTCTGCGTAAGGTACTCAATTCTCGCGTGAGGAACTGCGAGATTGATAACTCGGGCCGCATCCACCTTACCCCTGCTCAGCGTGAGATCGCTGGGCTGGACAAAGACGTGGTGTTCGTCGGTGATGAAGATCATTTTGAGATCTGGGACGCGAAGCGTTGGGATGATTTCGTCGGCTCTGTCGATCTGGCATCGCTGATGAGCGAATCCTAGAGCTTGCACTGTGACAAACGAATATCGGCATATACCTGTTCTGCTCGATGAATGCCTCTCCGGTTTAGCGCTTTCAGCGGGCAAAACCTTTGTCGATGCGACGCTTGGTGGTGCGGGGCATTCGCTCGAAGCAGCCAAGTTGATCGGAACAACCGGTCATCTCATCGGCATCGATCAAGATCAGGTAGCACTCGATGCAGCAACTGCACGGCTTTTTGCACTGTCAGACGAGATACGCCCAGAAATCGATGTCTTATACGGGAACTTCGGCATGCTCGACGAATTGTTGGTCGAAGCGGAAGTTCCACAGATCGATGCGATCCTCTTCGATATCGGCGTTTCTTCTGTGCAGATCGATACGCCTTCTCGCGGCTTTTCCTTTAAGGAAAATGGCCCACTCGATATGCGGATGAATCCGAGTAAACACACCATAACCGCAGCAGAGATCATCAACACCAAAAACGCAACAGATCTCGCTCGGATCATCCGGTCATATTCAGACGAGAAATGGGCTAACCGCATCGCGGAATTTATTGTGAAAACCCGCGAAAAGGCGCCTATCACAGAAAGTCAGCAGCTTGTTGAGGTCATCAAGGCTGCGATACCCGCTTCTGCCAGAAGGAGTGGTGGGCATCCGGCGAAACGAACGTTCCAAGCGTTGCGCATCGAAGTGAACGGGGAGCTCGATATGCTCCGTAGTGGATTAGAAGCGGCGATCCGTTGGCTTGCTCCAGGGGGACGCATTGCGGTCATCAGCTATCACTCGCTTGAAGATCGCATCGTCAAAGACACTTTCAAAGAGTACGCCAAAGGTTGCACCTGTCCGCCCGATCTACCCGTTTGCGTGTGTGGAAACAAGCCGATACTCGAAATCGTCACCCGTAAGCCCATCGTGCCGAACGCTGAAGAGGTTGCCCGTAATCCCCGAAGCAGAAGTGCGAAGCTGCGCATCGCAAAGCGCCTTGATGAATTATCCTCTTGAGCACGCAGTTCACTCACATCCTGCGCGTTCACTCTTTAGAGATAAAGTGCCGAAAGGTTGGTGAGAACTGTGGCAGGAGCACCTGCATATCGCTATGATACTGCCGTGCAAAGCCCGGTGCGTGAACACCAGCAGCCTCCCGTTCGTGTTGTACCTGGGCGTAAACATGAAATCCAACATGGCCTTACCGACTTCCATGTTCTTGTTGTTAAAGTGATCGTTGCCTTTTTGGCGGTGGTGCTTTGCATCGGCTTCATTCAGGTTGGACTTGCTTCGGCGGCGTATAGCGCAGCATCCGCTTCAAGCGAGTTACGCTCAGAGATCGCAACCATGCGCTCCGATGGTCAATCGCTTGCTGTTCAGAAGAGCCTTATCGCATCACCGAGCAATCTACGCACCATCGCTGCTGATCAGCTTAAGATGGCAGCTCCTGCAACTGCTTCAACGATCACGCTCGAACCCGATGTGGTGGCCTTCGATGCGAGTGGCAATATCTCTCTTACGGAAAGCATCGCAGCTGTTGCCGCATTGGAGTAGGTCCTATGCCGTATTCGAAGAATCCCCGTTCGGGAAAACCTTCTCGTAACACCTCGCCTCGCTCGCGGCGTAAGGCTAAGACGCCTGCGCCATCTTCGTACACAACGCATGCTGCGGCCACATTTGAGACAAGTCCGCATCGCTTGAGCATCTTACTCGTGATCGTTCTTGCGATCGCGATCGTCGTGTTCGGACGTTTAGTGTGGGTGCAGATCATCGATGCGCACGCCATCGAGCACGCCAGCGATTCACAGCGCACGGTTACGGTTGATGTCGAACCGCGTCGTGGAACGATCTACGACCGTAATGGCGTGGTGCTCGCGACTACGGTCGATGCATACAATTTCTTCTGCCATCCGCATAAACTGCAAGATCCTGAACAGATCGATAGGCTTGTAAGTGCGTTGGTGCAGTCATGCGGTGGGAACGCCTCTGAATACCGCGAGAAGATCGAGCAGGATACCAATTTCGTCTACTTGTTCAAAGGGGCGGATGAAAAGCAGCTTGAAGCAGTGAAGGATCTCGGGATCGATGGCTTCGACTACGAAAAGACCAATAAGCGCATCTATCCGTGCGGCTCGATCGCCAGCCAGCTTATCGGCGTGGTGAATAACGAAGGTCAGCCGATATCGGGCCTTGAGCTCTACTACAACAATATTCTCGGTGGAACGCCGGGCAAGAAGACCACCATGTACAGCAAGGAAGGTGTGCCGGTTCCTGGTGCAACGAAGATCGAAGCTGAGGTGGTAAACGGCCAGGACATCGTTATCTCGATCGATGTCGAGCTGCAAGAGCGCGTTGAAAAAGCAGTGGTCAAACGAACTGATGAGGTTGGCGGCAAAACGGGATTCGGTGCAGTTATGAATGCCGAGACGGGCGAGATGCTCGCGTGTGCTTCAGCGCCTACCTTCGACATCACCGATTTGTCTTCGGTGAAAGAAGGCGCAACGAACCTTTCTGGCATCTCGCTGCATTATGAGCCAGGTTCGGTGTTCAAGGCGATCACGATGCTCGCGGCTCTTGAAGAAGGAACGGTGGAGCCCGACAAGAGCTACTTCTGCCCTGCTGTTCTTGAGGTAGGGGATCACAAGATCACCGACTCGCACGAACGCGCCGATGAGGATATGACCGCAACCACCATCATGGCTGATTCGTCGAATATCGGCATGTCGCTGATTGCGAGAGAACTCACCTTCTCGAAGTTCTATGAATACTTGCAGAAGTATCGAATCGTCGAAGACACGAAGATCGATTATCCGGGTGCAGTGAATGGCTACTTAGCACCGCGCGATAAATGGACCGAGGTGCAAGGCTACAACATCAGTTTCGGCCAGGGCGTTGAAATGAGCCCGATCCAGATCATGCGTTTCTACGGCATGCTCGCCAATAACGGCACGATCGCGCAACCGCATTTCTTGATCGACGTGCCATCGAAGGGCGAAGAGCTCGAATATCCTACCGAGAAGATCGTGGATAACGATTCTGCGATCGATAAGCTCGATGGCATGCTCGAGGCGGTCGTTGAAGATGGTACGGGCACGCAAGCTCAGATCAAGGGCTATCGTGTGGCTGGCAAGACGGGCACGGCGGAGATCGCTAGCCCGAACGGAGGCTATAAGAAAGACGCGTACAATATCTCATTCGTTGGTTATCTACCCGACGCTTCGACGAAGCTCGTGTGCTTCGTTGGCGCGAACGAAGTGCCTGGCGAACGAAAAACCGTACCTGCCTTTCAAGATATAATGGAATTTGCGATCGATCGCTACAACATCACGCAAGACTAGGACGGCTATGACAGATCGAACCTGCGCAGAACTCTTCAACCACACACACGCTACGATCATCGGTGATGCCGATCGACCTATCTTAGGGGTCGCGTATAGTAGCGATAAGGTGAGACCTGGAGATGCGTTCTGTTGCATCGTTGGCTTGAAAGCTGATGGACATGCATTCGCGCAGGATGCCGTCGATCGTGGTGCAAAGGTGTTAGTGGTCGAGCGCATGCTCGAAGTGAAGGGGGATAACGATGTTACCTTCATCCTCGTTAACGACACGCGCAAGGCAATGGCTCATCTTGCGGCTCACTTCTATCGAATGCCAACTCAAGATCTTTCTCTCGTAGGAATCACGGGAACGAACGGTAAGACTACGACCGCCCATTTGGTCGAGCACATTGCATCTTCTTTAGGGAAGACGACCGGCATGATCGGTACGGTGGGAATCGATATCGCAGGCAAAACGCTGCCTGCCGATCACACCACCCCTGAATCGTGCGACCTGCAGCATATCTTCGCCGAGATGCGCGATGCGGGATGCGATGTGGTGGCCATGGAGGTAAGCTCGCATGCGCTCGATCTTGATCGCGTGTGGGATTCGACGTTTGCGGTCACTGCATTCACCAACCTTACGCAGGATCACCTCGACTATCACAAGACGTTCGAGGCGTATTTTGCTGCGAAACGCAGGCTCTTCTCTGCGGATTATCCTGCGAAGCGCGTTATCAATATCGATAGCACGTGGGGTGAGCGGCTTGTTGCCGATGTGCTCGAACAGGGCGATGATGTGATCACGACCGGATTCGCTGAAAATGCCGACATCCATCCGATCGAGATCGCTTACGATGTTGCGCGCACGCGCATCGTGCTTGGTGTGCGTGGGGAAGCGATCGCCTTTGAGTATCCGCTCGTGGGCAAATTCAATGTGGAGAACGTGATGACCGCCTTCGGTATTGCGCTCGAACTCGGTTTTGCGCCGCATGATATTGCGCGCGCTCTGCGCAATGTGCCGCCTGTGCCAGGACGCATCGAGCACGTGATGCTTGACGCGGGCGAAGGCTCGGATCGAGCGCGCCAGATCGCGGTGTATGTCGACTACGCTCATACGCCTGATGCGATCGAGAAAGCGCTCGCATCGGTCAAGCAGCTTACGAAAGGCAAGACCATCGTCGTGTTCGGCTGCGGAGGCGACCGCGACGCGACCAAACGTCCGCTCATGGGCAAAGCGGCGCTCGCTGCAGACTTCGCGGTGGTTACATCCGATAATCCTCGTACTGAATCGCCCGATGCGATCATCGAGGACATTGTTGCTGGCATGCAGGAATGCGGTGAGCGCTTTAGCGTTGAACCCGACCGCAAGCGCGCCATCGAACACGCGCTCTCGCTTGCGCATCCTGGAGATTCCGTGCTTATTGCGGGCAAGGGTCACGAAGACTATCAGATCATTGGCACGACGAAGCATCCCTTCGATGATCGCGCGGTCGCGCGCCAAGCGCTCAAGGAGCTCGATCAGTAAGCGATGAGACTCAATTCCAAACAGATCGCAGAATTTACCGGCGCTACCGTGATCGTCGAAGCTCTTGATCCTTCACGGCTTGCGCTCGGGATCACATGGGATTCACGCGACGTGAAAGAGGATTTCGTCTATGTGGCGCTTCCGGGAGCGCGTGTCGATGGGCACGATTTCATCGACGAGGCACTGCGGAAGGGTGCGCATATCATTCTTTGTATGCAGGGGGTGCCCGAGAGCACTCGCATTCTCGCACATGAGATGGGTGCTGCGATCCTTGAAGTGAGTTCGACCTTTTCTGCCATCACGGATCTTGCGCGTGGTTGGCGCAGCTTCATCAAAGGCACCGTGGTCGCGCTCACGGGCTCGACCGGTAAGACCACTACGAAGAATCTTTTACGCGATGTTCTTGCGACCACCTTCAAGGTGGTGGCGACCAAAGGCAACCAGAACAATGAGCTTGGTGTGCCCAAAACGCTTTTGGACGCGAATCCTGAAACCGATTTCGTGGTCGTTGAGATGGGAATGCGTGGATCGGGACAGCTGCGAGAGCTCTGTGATTTCGTGAAGCCCGAAGTTGCGCTCATCACCAACACGGGTGAGTGCCATATCGAACTTCTCGGTTCACGTGAGGCGATTGCTGCGGCAAAAGCTGAGGCGGTCGAAGCACTGCCTGCGGGAACAGGGCTTGCGGTCCTGAACTATGCAGACGACAATACGCTCTTCATCTGCGAGACTGCGCAAACAGCAAAGCGCAGCATTCGTGTGCTCTACTTCGATGGCTCAGGAACTTTTGCTGCCAAAACCAACGAAGGTGTGCCCTGCATATGGGCGAGCGACATCGAGCTCGATGATGCTGGTTGTGCGCATTTTTCGCTCCATTTTCCTGGCGAGACGAAAGCGCTCGCTTGTGAACTGGGACTTCGTGGTGTTCATAACGTCTCGAATGCGAGTGCGGTGGCAGCGCTGGCGTGGCAGGCAGGTGTTGATCCGACTCGTATCGCTCGCGCACTTAAAACATCTGCGCCCGAAGCTGGTCGTCAGGAGATCCTGCAGGGCAAGGGCGAGATCACGATCATCAATGACGCCTATAACGCGAACCCCGATTCGATGCGTGCGTCACTGGCCATGTTTTCCGCGCTTAACGTGAAGCACAAACGCTATGCTGTATTAGGTGATATGGGCGAGCTCGGCAGTTTTGCCGAAGCTTGTCATGAAGCGGTCGGCGCATTCGCTGCTACGCAAAAGCTTGACTACCTCATTTGCGTGGGAGAGCTGGCGCGCTCTATCGCTCGTGGTGCGCTCGAGGCGGGTTTTCCCGCTGACCACCTCGTGTCGGTTGCGACACGAGGAGAGGCGCTCAACGAATTAGATACCCATCTCGAACCAGGAGATGCCGTGCTGGTAAAAGCGTCTCACTCCATGGAGTTGGAACGTATCGTCAGGGGGCTATTAGCATAATGCTTTCAGTGTATGCACAGTATCCGACCTTCACCGTGTTTCTTGCGGTGTTCTTGGGCGCGCTCGTTACGATGGTGCTCATGCCATTTTGGATCAAGGGACTGAAGAAGCATCTGATCGGGCAACAAGTTCGCGCTGATGGTCCCGAAAGCCATCTGGTGAAGCAAGGAACGCCCACCATGGGTGGCGTGATCATGCTCGTGGCAATGGCGATCGCGGTGTTTTTGCTTGCAGCTCCAGAGCTCGATACCACCTTCATCATGCTGGCGATCATCCTCACTGGCGTGCTGGGACTTATCGATGACGCTTCGAAAGTAGCGAAAGAACGTTCGCTCGGTCTTACGCCGAAAGCGAAACTCATCGGACAGTTCCTTATCTCAACTGCGTTCGTCCTCGCGGTGGTGAATTGGCTTGGCGTTCCACCCACCATCGATATTCCCTTCGTTGCCACGCTCGATCTTGGCATCCTCACCACCACGCTTCCTTTCGATGTTCCTGCAGGGCAGTTCAGTATCCCGTGGCTCTATCTGCTCTTCTGCGACATCCTGCTCATGGGGCTTTCGAACGCGACCAACCTTACCGATGGCCTTGACGGCCTTGCGGCGGGCACGGTCATGATGGCAATTCTCGTTATGGCGGCTATTGCGTACCGTTTGGGCATGCTCGATGCAGCGCTCGTGGGCGCGGCTATCGCGGGTTGTTGCATCGGTTTTCTGTGGTTCAATGCTTATCCAGCTGATATCTTCATGGGCGATACGGGCTCGCTCGCGCTCGGCATGGCGCTTGGCTGCATTGCTATCGTCACGAAGACCGAGGTTATCTCGCTTATCATCGGTGGCCTTTTTGTGATCGAGGCGCTTTCTGTCATGATCCAGGTGTTCTACTTCAAGCGTACGAAGAAACGCTTGTTCCTTATGGCGCCACTTCACCATCATTTCGAGAAGCGCGGATGGAGCGAAGTGAAGGTGGTCGTGCGTTTCTGGATCATCTCGGCATGCTTTGCTGCTGTCGGATTTTGCATCTTCTTTGCCCAAACGATGGTAGCCTAGAGACAGGCATCGTCTGCCTGAGCGAGAGGAAGGATCGTCCATGAGCGAAAATCCATCGATGTGTGCCGATCGAAAAGCGGCCCCTGAAATACTGGGCAAGGTGATGGTGCTCGGTCTCGGAACGACGGGTCGAGCGGTATGCGATTACCTTCTCACGCAGCAAGAGCGTCTTGAGTCATTTTGCGTATATGCGGGCGCTTCTTCTGAGGATGCGCGCGCGTTCGCAGTAACGCTTGAAGCTGCTGGCGCCCAGGTCTTCTTCGACACGATAGAAGTTACTGGCAATTTCGATCTCTGTATCGCAAGCCCTGGCATCTCGCAATTCTCTGATTTCTACCAAAATGCGCTCGCCCATGCGAAAGAAGTGATCAGCGAAGTTGAATTCGCCTGGCGCGAGAGTGCAGCTGATTCAACCTGGATCACCATTACGGGTACGAATGGCAAGACCACGACCACTGCTCTTTGTGCGCATTTGTTGCAGGCTCAAGGTTGGCGCGCGCAAGCGGTGGGCAACATCGGCGACACGTGCATCGAAGCAGTGAGCAAGGGTGAGACCGACTACTTCGTTGCTGAGATTTCTTCCTATCAGCTAGCTTCTACCAAAGATCTTGCGCCCGATGTGGCGGTGCTGCTCAACATCACGCCTGATCACTTGAAATGGCACGGGAGCTTTGAGGAGTACTGCGCGACGAAGCAGCGCATCTACGCGAATCTTGCACGTAGCGGCGGCGTAGTAGTGATGGATGCGATGAACGATATCGTGCGTGGCTACGTGCGTCAGCTCAAAGGTATTCCCTCAGAAGAGCGAGGATTTTCCTATATCCCCATCGGCACCGCGGAAGGGCTTTTCACCAGTATGATCGATGCCTGCGGTTCCGAGAATGCCGCCTTCGTTGATGGTGCGGAGCTCGTTGTTGAATTCGATGGAGCAACGTATCCTCTCATCGAGATGAATGAACTGCAGATTCCTGGTGAGCACAACATCTCGAATGCGCTCGCTGCCGCCGCCGCGGCACTCGTAGTGGGTGTTGAGATCGATGAGGTGCGTGCGGGTCTGAAGAGTTTCACCGCGCTCGAGCATCGCATCGAGGCATGCGGCGTTGTTGATGGCGTTGAATGCTATAACGATTCCAAGGCGACCAATGTGGATGCAACCTTGAAGGCGCTCGCTGCCTTCGCCCCGCGTAGGCCTATCGTGCTCTTGGGCGGCGATGATAAGGGCACCGATCTAGCCGAACTTGTTGAAGTTGCCAGCGAGCATTGCAAGGCGGTCGTCTGCTATGGTGAAGCGGGTCCGCGCTTTTTGGAGGCGTTCGCTCTCTCCCCGTTACCTCACCACGAGGCTCCGCATATGGCTGAAGCGTTCGATAGGGCGCTTGCTCTATCAGAGCCAGGAGATATCATCGCGCTTTCGCCAGCATGCGCATCATTTGACGAATTCACCTGCTTCGAGCAACGCGGCGAGATATTCAAAGAACTCGTGGCCGCTCGAGCGCGCGAGCGGGAAGGTTCGGCGTAAGCTATGGCACGGGCGCAACAAACACACTCCAATCGCACTCCTTCGCCCCCTCGTTCTCATCTGCAACGCACTTCGAAAGAAGTGATGATCCCGCGTTTGATGGTCATCCTTTCCACGGCGGCATTGGTGGTGCTTGGCCTGGTCATGGTGTTTTCTGCATCATCGGTAACGGCGTTCGTCGAACAGGGCGATGCCTATGGTGAGACCATCAAGCAGGTCATCTTCGCACTCATAGGCGTTGCGATCTGCGTTGGCGTGATCGTTGCAGCTAAAACGCTTGGATTCGAATTCATGACCTCGAAATTCGTTGTCTATGCCTTCTGGGGGCTTTGCGTTTTGGGCATTCTTGCCACAGCCGTATTGGGTACAACATCGCTCGGCGCGAAGCGTTGGCTCTACATTGGTCCCGTTTCCATTCAGATTGCCGAGTTTATGAAGATCGCACTCGTGCTCATGAGTGCGCGCATCATGATCGAGTTCAACGAAGGCATGGATGCACTCAAGGTATTCGTGCGCTGTGCGATCTTCATCGTGGCGCCGCTTGCTCTGCTCTTCGTGCTTCAGTCCGACTTGGGTACCACGGTCATCTGTCTGGTGGCCATCTTCGCGATCCTTATCTTAGGTGGCGTGCCGGCTCGTTGGATCGTGCTCTTACTCGTGCTCATCGCGGCACTTGTCGTTGTGGCGATCGCTGCTGCGCCGTACCGTATGACGCGCTTCCTCACTTTCCTCGATCCGTGGGGAAATGCGGACGGTGATGGGTATCAGATCGTGCATTCGCTTCAGGCGCTCGCGTCGGGCGGGTTCTTTGGCGTGGGGCTGGGCAATTCCTACGAGAAACTGCAATACCTTCCTGAAGCGGAGACTGACTTCATCTTCGCGATCATTGGTGAAGAGCTCGGTCTTATCGGCGCGATGGTGGTGGTCGTGCTCTTCGTGGTGTTCCTATACGGTGGCTATTGCATCGCAAAGGATGCGTCCACGAATTATGGCATGCTCATCGCTGGTGCGCTCACGACCATGCTCGTTGCGCAAGCCTTCATCAACATCTTATGTGTGATCGGCTTTTTCCCGATCACGGGTAAACCGTTGCCCTTCATATCATCGGGTGGTTCGTCGCTCATCAGTTCGCTGTTGATCGTCGGCATCATCCTGTCGGTTTCATTCACGAGCGAACCTGCAGAAACGCCTTACCAGGAGCGACGCGAAAAGCTTCACGTTGTTTCTTCGGTCGATGGCGGGGGATATCAACGCTCGAAGAGGCGATAGTAAGGAGCGCTCATGCATATTGTGCTTTCAGGCGGTGGTACCGCCGGTCATATCAATCCTGCGCTCGCGCTTGCTGAGGCGCTGGAAGAGCAAGGGCATGAGGTCTTCTATGCAGGCACGCCGCAGGGAGTCGAGGCGCGCTTGGTGAAAGAAGCGGGATTGCCGTTTCAAGCCTTCGAAGCGAGCGGGTTCGACCGCGCCCATCCGCTCACCCTGCCTAAAGCGCTACGTACCATCCAAAAGAGCACGAAGCGTGCGAAAGAGTGGTTTGCTGAGATCAAACCCGATGTGGTGGTCGCATTTGGCGGATATGTGTGCATCCCGGTGAGCCGGGCGGCAGAAGCGCTCGGTATCCCGCTCGTGATCCATGAGCAGAATTCGGTCATGGGCATGGCCAATGCGTATCTTTCGAAGGGAGCTGCTCGTGTTGCGCTCACCTACGAAGTTGCGGGCGAGCCAGTAGCAGATAAGGGCAAGATCGTGGTCACGGGAAACCCTGTGCGCAAATCGATCTTCACCTCTACGCGTGAAGAAGGACGTGCGTATTTGGGCATTCCTGAAGATGCGCTCATGCTGCTCGTATTCGGCGGAAGTTTAGGCGCACGACATTTGAACAGCGCTATCGCAGCACTCAGGGATCAACTTCTTGCGGTCGATGATCTCTATATCATGCACGTTACCGGCCCGAAGGAGCTGGAAGCAGTTGAGGCTGCACTCGATCTGAGCGAAGAAGAGCGCGCGCGTTATCAGGTGCTTGGCTATCAGGATCATATGGGCGAGGCCATGGCGGCGTGCGACATGGTTGTTTCGCGTGCGGGCGCCACTTCGTTAGCAGAGATCTCTGCGCGCCGTATCCCGGCGTTGCTCGTACCGTTTCCCTATGCAACGGCCGACCACCAAACTACCAATGCGAAGGCCTATGTCGAGCGCGGTGCGGCCTTGATGATCGCGGATGCAGAGGTGGAATCAGATGAATTCGCTACGCTTGTGTTCGATCTTATCGGCAGTGAAGCATTGCGCGATTCCATGCGTGATGCGGCAGCGACCTTTGAGACGCAGGACGCAGCCGCGAAGTTGGCAGATGTGGTATTAGCGGCAGCGAAGACGCGCTAATCCTTTACAATGTGGTGCGGATGAGGAGGCAGTGCGTGAGTCATTTCGACAAGAAAAAGATCCATTTCATCGGCATCGGTGGTGTAGGCATGAGCGGTATTGCTCATGTTGCGCAGGAGCAGGGTCATAGCGTATCCGGCTCTGATCTGCGCGAAAGTCGCTATACCAATCAACTGAAGGATGCTGGCATCCGTATCTTCATCGGTCAGCGTGCCGAGAATATTTCTGCTGTCGATCCTGATATCGTGGTCGTTTCCACAGCGATCCTGGAAGATAATCCTGAACTGAAGGCTGCGCGTGAGGCAGGCATAGAGATTTGGCATCGCGCCAAGATGCTTGCAGCGCTTGGTGTGGGGAAATCCACGCTTGCAGTAGCGGGTACGCATGGTAAGACCACATCCTCTTCGATGCTCGCATCGCTCATCGATGGAATCGGGCTCGACCCAACGTTTCTGATCGGTGGCATTGTGCGCGCGTACAATTCGAACGCGCATAGCGGCAAGGGCGAATACTACGTTGTCGAAGCCGATGAGAGCGATCAGTCGTTCATTCATCTCGACCCGAGCGCCGTGCTCATTACGAACATCGAGGCTGATCATCTTGACCATTATGAAGACCTCGATGAGATATATAAGCTCTTCAGTGATTTCATGACGCTCGTGCCTGAAGATGGCTGTTGCGTGGTTTGCGGTGAAGACGAAGCGCTGGTGCGCGTTGCGCGTTCCACCGGTCGCAAAATCTATACCTATGGATTCAGTGAAGCATTCGACACGACCGTTTCAAATTACCAGACCCATGGCCTGGCTACTTCATTCGATATCACCTTACCCGATGGCAGCTTGCATAGCTGTCAGATCAAGCAGAGCCCTGGGCGCCACAATGCGCTCAATGCCGCAGGCGTGCTCACGCTCATGTGGGCGCGCGGATTCGACGTTGCTGCAGCGGTCGAAGCGCTGAAGGATTTCGCAGGCGTGCGTCGTCGTTTCGATCGCGTGGGTGAGGCGGACGGCATCATCATCGTGGACGATTATGCGCATCATCCTACCGAGATCGCTGCCACGATCGAAGCGGCGAAATCGCTCGATTTCAACCATGTGCACGTGCTCTTCCAACCGCATCGTTATTCACGTGTGAAGCTCTTCACCGAAGTGCTGCGCGATGAATTTGGACGCGCGTTCGATAAAGCTGACCGCGTCACGTTCATGGATGTGTATTCAGCAGGCGAAGCGCCGGTTCCTGGTGTTACGGGGGCAACGTTCATGCAAGTGGTGCTCGATCACGAAGGGCATCCCGAACAGACTTCGTTCGTTCCGCATCGTATGAAGGTGGTGCCAGCGCTGCTTGAGGTGCTCGAGCCGGGTGATCTGATCATTACGATGGGAGCAGGCGATGTGACCGCGATCGGCCCCGAACTGCTCGCTGCTCTCAAAGAACGTGAATTGGAGGATCGCGACTGATGGCGCGACACGCTTCTGACCTTGAATTACTGCGGTTCGAGGATAGCTTCGACGGTGAGATCCGCTTAGATGAGCCGCTTTCCAAACATACGAGCTATCGCATTGGTGGTCCTGCGCGCGCCTATATCCTCGTGAATTCGCCAGCAGCTCTTTCGGCGGCGCTCGCTGCTTGTAAAGCCGATGAATGCCCTTGGGTCGTTGTGGGCAAGGGGAGCAATCTCCTTGTTTCCGACGTGGGTTTCAAGGGTGCAGTCATCGCGCTTGCCGGCGAGTTCAGGAACTGGAAATTCGACGAAGAGAATGCACGGGTGGTCGTGGGCGCTGGCACGACTTTGTCTCGCTTGGTCCAAGAAGTCTTCCATCGTGGATACAGCGGCATGGAATTTGCGGTCGGAACCCCAGGAAGCGTGGGCGGTGCAGTGCGCATGAACGCTGGGACGAAAGACGATTGGATCGGATCGCGCGTGGTCTCGGTTACCACGTTCGTGCCCGATCAGGGATTGAAGCGCTATGCGCCGAGCGATATCGAATGGGCTTACCGCTCCACATCGTTTGCGCCCGAGGAGATCATCGTTGAGATCGAACTGCAACTTACGCCGGCGCTTTCAGGCAATATCCACGATAAGATGCGTACGCTCCTGGAGCGACGCAAAGCCTCGCAACCGCTTGAATACCCTTCTTGTGGCAGCGTGTTCAAGAATCCTGAGGGCGCTTCAGCTGGTGCTCTTATCGATGAAGTGGGGCTTAAGGGGAGTATGTGTGGAGGCGCACAAATCTCGGAAAAACATGCTAATTTTATTGTGAACAAGAACAAGGCTTGCGCATCTGACGTGCTTGCGCTCATCAAGCGTGCACAAGAAAAGGTGAAGGAACACTATGGCATCGAACTTCAACCGGAGGTCAAATTCCTTGGGTTCGAAGAAGAATTCAAGAGCTGATAGAACCTCAGCCTTGCCTTCTTCGGTCAAGGGACGTCCGAGCCAGGATCGTTCGGTGCGCATGCCGCAGAACAATCGTGCAGGCGCCAAGAAGCAAACTGCTGCTCGGCCTCCACAACGGCGCGTTTCGCATAGCGCTTATCGTGATGCGAACGTATCGCTTCCTTCGAATCGCGCGCGCAATACGCGTCCTGCTCCCGTTTCTTCGCATGCGAATTCGCGTCGCACGTCGAGCTATGGTTCGAGCCTTCCTAATGTCGATAGCAGTTACCTTGCAGGTCAGGGTTCGCGTTCGCAGGGGAGTAGCGGCGCGCGTCAAACGTATCGCAACGAGCCGTTACGTTCGGTGAGCGTCTCTCAGGTGCGTTCGAATCGTCGTCAAACCAAGCAGAAGAAATCGCGCAAGGGACTCATCATCGGCATCGTGATGGTCATCATCGTGGCGGTGCTCGCGGTAGGGCTCTTCATCTTGAGTCGTACGGATTTGTTCCCGGTGAATAAGATCACCGTTTCGGGCGTTCATCATCTCACCGACCAGGAGACTGCACAGCTTGCAGCGGTGCCAGAAGGAACGACGCTGCTCAATGTGGATGCGGGTGGCATTGAAGGGCGTCTCGAATCGAATCCGTGGGTTCTGGATGCTTCTATCGAGCGCCATTTTCCCGACACGCTTAACTTGAACATCACCGAGCGCGATATCGTGGCGGTGGTCGATGTAGTGATCGACGATAACGATAACCAGCAAACCTGGGCACTTGCCTCGGATGGTACGTGGCTCATGCAGATTCCCGATCGCAACAGCGAAGAGGGTCAGCAGCTTGCGCAGCAGGTCTATGAAGATGTTGATGCGGCGCTGCATATCTCAAGCGTGCCGTATGGTGCCGTTCCTGAGGCTGGTTCGCAATGCAACAATCCCAATATCTCGAATGCCCTTGCTATCATCGATGGCATGTCGACCGAGCTCGCCGACCAGGTGAAGTCGGTTTCTGCGGCAAGCTCTGATTCAACTGTGCTCACCTTGAACAATGGGGTCGAGATCGCATTCGGTGATTCTTCGGACATTCGCGATAAAGAACGTGTCTGTCTGGAGCTCATGCGCGAGCACCCAGGCAAGATCGCTTATATCAACGTGCGTACGGTGAACAAACCGATCTGGCGTGCAGTTTAGTTACATTTGAGCAGTTTATTGTTTTCAATCAATCGGCTCTTGTGTACAATTAATCCAAGTATTCGCGGGTAGGCATTCCCGTACGTATGATTTCTTAAATATTGAAAGCGGGCATGTTATGCAACAAATATTAGGCGCTGATAATCTTGCAGTCATCAAGGTTGTAGGAGTTGGCGGCGGCGGCACGAATGCGGTCAACCGCATGGTTGAAGCAGGCGTGCGAGGTGTTGAGTTCATCGCAGTGAACACCGATCGCCAGGCGTTGCTTCTCTCCGATGCAGACAAGACCATCCATATCGGCGAAGAGCTTACGCGCGGTTTGGGTGCAGGTGCGAATCCTGAGATCGGTTGCCAAGCAGCAGAGGAATCTCGCGCAGAGATCCGTGAAGCGCTCGCTGATGCTGATATGGTGTTCGTTACCGCTGGTGAAGGTGGTGGTACGGGCACAGGTGCTGCACCTGTTGTTGCCGAGATCGCCCGTGAAGAGATCGGCGCACTCACGGTAGGCATCGTCACGAAGCCCTTCAGCTTCGAAGGTCGTCTCCGTCGCAACCAGGCAGAACAGGGTATCGATTTCCTCTCCATGAAGGTCGATACGCTCATCGTCATCCCGAACGATCGCTTGCTCGAGATCGTCGACAAGAAAACTAGCATGCTCGATGCGTTCCGTATTGCAGACGATACGCTGCGCCAGGGCATTCAGGGCGTTACTGACCTCATCACCATTCCGGGTCTCATCAACCTCGACTTCGCGGATATCCGTACGGTCATGAAAGATGCAGGCACGGCTATGATGGGCATCGGTATTTCTTCGGGCGAAGCACGTGCGCTCGATGCAGCTCAGCAAGCTATCAATTCCAACCTGCTTGAAACCTCCATCGCAGGTGCTTCACGTATCCTCTTCTCGATCGCAGGTGGTCCGAGCCTTGCACTTTCCGAAGTTGACGAGGCGGCGCGTGTGGTCGAAGCAGTGGCTGATGAGAACGCGAACATCATCTACGGTCAGATCGTCGATCCAGAAATGCAAGAAGAAGTGCGCATCACGGTCATTGCAACTGGCTTCAAAGCGAACACTGCCCAATCTGCTATGGATTTCTCTCGCAAAGATACTGTGTTCAACTCCACTACGCCGCGTAATGGCGCACAGCAAAACCAGGCTCCTCAGCAGACGCAGAGCACCTATCAGCAGCTTTACTCCAGCGAGCCACGTTTTGCCGACGAGGATTATATCCCCGATTTCCTGAAGCGCCAGTAAGCGCATAAGAGAGACGTCCGCATCGCGTCTCTGCCTGAAAGGTTCGATATGACAGCCCTCACCTTGCCACGACCAACGCTCGATGAGGGTTGTTTTGCGTCCGTGCCCATTTTTACCGATGAGGCACTCTTTGAAACGTGTGGCGTGCGTATCGCGTTCACTATGCGTGAAGGAGGCGTGAGCGAAGGGCCTTACGCTTCGCTCAACTTAGGTTCGCATGTGAAAGATGACCTTGATAAAGTGCTTCAAAATCGTGCATTGCTCTTCTCCGCGCTGACTCCTTCGGGCCAAGTGACATCGGAAGAGCGACTTATCGTTCCTCAGCAAGTGCATGGCGATAAGGTACTCACGGTCGAGTCAGCAAGCGAGGTTGCTAGCGTGCAGAGCCAAGCAGCAGAAGGCGCTGATGGGATCATCGTTTCCGCGCGTGAGGTCGGAGCGCTCTTGTGCTTTGCTGATTGTGTGCCTGTTATCATCGTGCTGCCTACGGGCCGTTTCGCGGTCGTCCATGCAGGCTGGCGTGGTGTCGAGAACGAGATCTCGGCGAAAGCGCTCGATCTCATGCTCGATCAAGAACAGCAGGAGCATGGCTTCGACCGAAGAGAGCTTGCAGATCAAGCTAATGTCTACATTGGTCCTTATATCCATGGTGAATGCTTTGAAGCAGGAGCAGACGTTCACTCCCTCTTTGTTTCCAGGTTTGGCGAAGCGTGCTGCTTCGATGAGAGGCATATCGATCTGGGAGTTGCTTTGCGTGTTCAGATGGTCGAGCGCGGCATCGATCCTGCACGTATCTGCGATCTGGATCGCTGCACGGTATGTGAGAATGACCGCTTCTTCTCCTTCAGAGCACAAGATGGCGTGTCAGGTCGCCACGGCGCATTTGCGATCAGTCTCTAACGTCGTTTACGGTTCAGCAGTGTGTCCGCGTCCTTTTTACGGGTGCGATATAGTAGGATAAAGACGATACGTAACTTCGAAGGAGCATCCTGTATGTCAACAAAAGAGCGCTATCAGCGTGTGCGTGCTGAAGTTGATCGATCATGTGAAAAGGCAGGTCGCAACCCGCATGAGGTGTTGTTGCTCGCAGTCTCTAAGACCGTCGATCTCGATCAGGTGCAGGAGGCTATCGAAGGTGGTGCGCATGCATTCGGTGAGAACCGCCCCGATGAGCTTTTGCGCAAACAGGCGGCGTTTCCTCATGAGACGTGGCACTTCATCGGCAATATCCAATCGCGCCGTATCCATGATATCGTTTCTGCTGCAGACCTTATCCATTCGGTATGCAAAGCAGAGCACCTTCCCAAGATCGATAAAGCGGCGGCAGACCTCGGTAAGGTCCAACCCGTATTGCTCGAAGTGAATGTTTCGGGCGAGGAATCGAAGAGCGGGTTTCGCCCCGAAGAGGTGTATGAGGTTATCGCGCAGGCGGCGGATCTTTCCCATGTGCGTATCCAAGGGCTCATGACCATGGCACCACGCGCCGATGAAGAAGCGATCGAATTGTCCTTCGGTGGGCTTGCGAAACTGCGCGACGAATTGCAAGCGCGCCTTGATCAAGCGGGCATTGATGTCACGCTGTCTGATATTTCTATGGGTATGACCGAAGACTGGCCTCAAGCGGTCGAGCGAGGCACTACTATAGTAAGGGTTGGACGAGCGATATTCGATCCCTCGTTCGAGTAGGACAGAGAGTCGTGCGCTTCATCTGGCTGAGCGCAAGGCTTGCAAAGGAAAGGCTTTATGGATTTTCCCAATCCTTCAAAATCTGCAGGAAGCTTCGTTGAAAGCATAAAGGACAAGCTCAACTTCGGGTCGCGCAATGCCGAGAAGGACGATTACGCGCAAGAAGAATACGATTACGAAGATTACGCCTATGACCCGAATTTCGATGATTATGGCGAATATGGCTACGATGAATCGTATGCGGTCGACTCTTATGGCGATTCTTATTCCGATGCGTATACCACGCGCGATCCTTATCGTACGCGTCCGGCACGCCTTGTTTCACTTGACGATATCAAGAGCACAACCTCTGCTTATGGCGTAATGACGCCTGAACAGCCGCGGAATTACAGCGTACCCACCTCCTCGTCGGTCCCAGGGTATCTTTCCAGTACGGCGGATTCCCGTTTCAGTACGCGCTCAAGCAGTCGCGTGAGCGTGAGTGCCGATCTCGATTCCGATCCTGTCGATACGATCGGTTTCGATCGACCTGAAACGGCGTATCGCGATTTCGTTTCGCCGTATCAGCGTCAAGATGCAGCGAAGACCTCGGTGATGCCCTCTACGGGGTCGAGCGGTCTTGATGGCCTGTTCGCTTCGACCGATCCTTCAGCATCAACTCCCGCTCCCGCCAATCGTACTTCGAGCGTTGGTGGGCATTTCACCCGTAAGCTAGAGATCTTCGAGCCGAAGAATTTCGAAGAAGCGGTCAACATCGTTACCATGCTCAAAGAGGGGAGCGTGGTCATCTTGAACCTTAAGTATGTGAACGCTGGTCTCTCGAAGCGTATTCTCGATTTTGCATTCGGTGCGGTTGCAGCGCTCGATATGCAGATCACCTATGAAGCGCCGCAGGTGTTCTCGATCATACAGGATGGGAAGCTTACGCTCGTTGAGCGCGACCAATTGCGCCTTAAGAAGGTGCTCTAGCATTTTGCCGATCGGCCGCTTCGCCGAGAGGGCGGGCTGATCGTGGATAAGAAAGGAAAGGATGCAACGTGAGCTGGCAGTACATTCTCATTTCACTTTCAGATGCCTACAGTTTCGTTATCGTTATCTATGTTCTGCTCTCGTGGTTCCCGATGGGCGGTATCATTGAGGAGATTCGCAACGCCCTCGGCAAGATCTGTGATCCTTTTCTGAATCTTTTTAAACGGCTTATCCCCCCTATTGGTGGGATGGTGGACATTACCCCTATTATCGCGTTACTTGTGTTACAGTTCGGGGTGCGATTTATAGTATCATTGTTCTAAAGCGCGCATATTTACCAGGCAAGAGAGGTTGTTATGGCGATTACATCTGAGGATATTCAGCAGCAGAGTTTCAAGATCGAGCGTCGTGGATACGATGTCGATGAAGTAGATGTCTTCCTTGAGCACGTTTCCGATGAGATCGATATGCTCAATGATGAAATTGCCCACCTGCGTGCTCAGCTCGCTGAAGCGAAGAGTGCGCCGGCTAGCTCGAATCAGCAGCAGCAAGCAGCGCCTTCCTCGGAGGATTCAGCTGCCCTCGCTGAAAAGGATGCACGCATCGCAGAGCTCGAAAGCCAGCTTGGCGAGCGCAAGAGTGAAGACAATGCCATCGCGCAGGCGCTCATCATCGCGCAGCGTACGGCCGATGAGATCGTTTCAAAGGCGAAGACCGATGGCGAGAACATTCGTCGTAATGCTGAAGAAGAAGGCCAGCGCATTCTCGATAAGGCTGATGGCGAAAAGCAGCGCATCATCGAACAGATCAGTGAACTCACGGTTAGCCGTGAGAAGGTGCGTGAACAGTATCAGGAAATGCTCAAGGATTTCATCGCTGCCTCTACGAAGCGTCTTTCCGAGATCGGTGGAGACAACACATCCGATATCGTTATTCCTGAGGGCTTGATCGATGAGGACGCTAAGGCAGAGCCAGTTGCAAAGAAATGGTCCCCTTCTCCTTCAACCGCAACGTACACCACGCCTACGGTCAATCCCGCTGTTGCCAGCCCAGCACCTCCGAAGCCCTCGCAGTCCTCGAAGGATCTTTCCGGCTACGGCGATGCGGATGATTCTTTCACCTTTGACGAGATCGACTAAGGTCTCATGACTGTTCAACCTTACAAACTTGCACTACGTCTCACGCCCCGTTCGGGGCGTGATGCTGTTTTGGGCATAAAAACCATCGAAGGCTTGGATGAGGTGCAGGTCTGCGTGACCGCGCCACCCGATAACGGCAAGGCGAACAAGGCGCTCTGCAAGCTTATCGCTTCTGAGCTTGGGATCGCGAAATCGAAAGTGGAGGTGGTGCAAGGGCAGACAAGCCGCCACAAGCGCCTCGCCATCGATGCCCCCGAGCCTCTCATCACCGCTTGGCTTTCCGATCTTCCTGTTCTCTAGCCTATTATCTATGTAATAAAGAAAGGGGAGTGAGTCTATAAGCCGGGTTCTGTGATCGGCAACCATTTATCTCGACTTCCTGTTACCAAGAGGCTCTAGCACGCAACCCGAATGCACGGAAAGGCAACCGTATCGCACTCCTATTTGCGCTTGCTTCAGATGGGGTTTACCAAGCCATACTGTTACCAGTATGCTGGTGCGCTCTTACCGCACCGTTTCAGCTTTTCCACAGCCTGAGACGCCTCAGCACATCATCTCAGCGCTCAGGATTCACTCACAGCGCAGCTAAAGCTGCTCGTTCATCCTTCGTGCAGATCTGAAGCGCTGAATGCGCCTCAGAATCGATCAACATCGTAGGAGAACGCTTGCTGATGATGTCTTGAGACGCCTCAGACCAGGAGTTTTCTTTTCTGTGGCACTATCCGTCGGGTCGCCCCGCCCAGCTGTTAGCTGGCATCTTGCCTTTTGAAGCCCGGACTTTCCTCACCGCACGCGGCGCGGTTGCCCGACTCACTCCTATGGTATTCTAGCAAACATCACTGAAGCGCGAAGGAGCATCATGCATTCTTGTTTGCTGGTAGGGGGCGCTCCTACTGAACACAAAGGTCTCGATTTCGTTCTCAAGAATTTCTTGTTCGATGCGGTCATCGCGGTCGATGCAGGATATGCAGCGCTTGTAGAGCGAGGGATCGTACCGCACCATGTGTTCGGCGATTTCGACTCTCTTGGGTTCGTTCCGCAAGAAGCGGAAGGCGGTGCGTGCGTTCATCCTTTCGATCCTCACAAAGATTTCACGGATATGGATCTCGCGCTCAACTTCGCGACCGATGAAGGATTCACGCATATCGTCATGTGTGACGGTCTTCATGCGCGCCTCGATCATTCACTTGCGAATCTGCAGTTGATGGCAGGTGCTGCGTGCAAAGGTCAGCGGGTGTGGGGTGTTACCGAAGAGGAAGTTGTCGTTGCGCTCGCTGCTGAAAGCGAACTGAATCATCTTGAGATAGCAGCAGGCTCGCAAGGAATCTGTTCGGTGCTTGCTCATTCCGATAGCGTTTCAGGGGTTTATGAAACAGGCTTGGCATATGGTCTTGAAGATGCTCAGCTTACAAATTGTTTTCCGCTGGGCATTTCGAACGAACTCACCGGCCAGCCTGCGCGCATTTCGCTAGAAGAGGGAAGCGTCTGGATCTTTCTTCCATTAAGCGAGCTCAAGGGTGTTTCTTATGCTGGAGAATCCTTTATCAAGTAAGGGAAGGCGAAGCGCTGCGGCAAGCAGTCATAATGCGCGAACGCAACGAGGCACAGCATCGCAGGTTTGTTCGCACTAAGCACAGAGCGAACAAGCTAATCCGTTTTCACAGGACAAGCAGAAATCGTGCCGCTTCCAGATTTCCAGCCGCATATGACCAGCACGATCGAGAGTGTGAGCATGACGGCAAGCGGCAAGAACCATGACCCTGATAGATCGACGAGCAGCCCGAGACATGCCGGGCCGATGGCTGCCATAAGATAGCCGAATGTTTGTGAGATGCTTGAGAGCTTCGAAGAATCTTCGGGGTTTTCGGTGCGTACCCCGAAGTAGTACATGCACAGGCAGAAGGGCGCACCAAGTGCGAAGCCCACGATAACGGTGGCCACGATCGCGGTTGCATCGGCATTCACGAAGAAGAGCGCCACAATGCCGATCACGCAGATCATCCCAATGCTCGCACCGAACAAGCGTTGTCGCTTGAGACGTTGGGCAATAGGCGGAACGAAGACCGTGCAAGGAATGCCCACAATAGGGAAGAGAGCAACGCAGGTGGTGATCGCCTGCGAGCTCACTCCGCCTTCGGTAAGAATAGCGGGAAGCCAGGCTACGAGGCTGAAGAAGAGGATCGATTGAACGCCGAAGAGACCCGTTATCCACCAGGTGAGAGGTTGCTTCAAGAGGTGTCGGCTGATCAGGTGCGTAGGATGCAGGCGAAACACCCGACGCTCGGGCGTGTTCTTCACTGATCTCATCATGCCGCGAGCCGCTATCCAGAACAAGAGTGCGATCGAGGCAAAAGGAATTACCATCGTCAAGACCGTGCGCCAGTCGGAAGAGGCAGCGACGAGTGCGGAACTGAATCCCGCAATGCCTCCAGCAAAGATGCTGATGGTGGTGGTGTAGAGGGCGGTCATCACGCCTACATGAGCAGGAAAGTTGTCGCGCACGACTGAAGGCAGCAGCACGTTTCCTGAAGAGATGCCAAATCCAAGAAGGATCGTGCCAGAGAAAAGACCGAACGGACCAGCGAAAGAGCGCAGAAGGATTCCGATGATGATCGCGGCACAACCCAAAGCAAGCACGCGACTTTTCCCAAAACGTTCAGATAGTGCGCTCATGAAAAGCGCTGAGGCAGCGAATGCAAGGAGGGGGAGTGTGGTCACTAAGCCCATCGCTGCAGATGAAAGGCCAAGATCGTCTTGCACCTCAACGCACAGCGCACCCATCGAAGTGATAGGAGCGCGCAGAACTGCAGCAGTGAATACGATCGCCAAGGCAACGACAATGAGGAAGCGCTTATTTGCTTTGAAGTGCACTCGATTCCTCTTCGTATTTTTGCCGTGGAACATCATGGTTATCCATGATACGGCATGCACGACAATTTGGCAGTGTGAGCAATGCCAGCCGAAGGGGCATCTGAATGAGCTATACTTTCACGTAGTGGTTTGAGATACCACGATTACATACGGGGAGCTTGCGTGTTGCAGGCTGAGAGGGAGCGGTGCTCCGACCCGATGAACCTGTCTGGATAATGCCAACGAAGGGAATGCGATCATGACGATCACGCAAATCGATGCCGCTCGGAGCGGCACTATCACCAAAGAAATGAAGCGCGTTGCAGAGAAGGAGCGCAAGACTCCTGAAGAGATTCGCGCACGTGTTGCGGCGGGAACTATCGCGATTCCAGCGAACATCAATCATACGAACCTCGATCCTGAGGGCGTGGGCACGGGCTTGCGCACGAAGGTCAACGTCAACCTAGGAATCTCAGGCGATTTGATCGATCCCGAAGTCGAACTTGAGAAGGTTCGTGTGGCACTTGAGCTGGGCGCGGAAGGCATCATGGATCTGTCGAACCATGGCAAGACTCAGGAGTTTCGCAAGCAGTTGCTCGAGATGGCCCCCGTTATGATCGGTACGGTGCCCATGTACGATGCGATCGGCTATTTAGAGAAAGCGCTCATCTCCATCACGCCGCAGGACTTTCTTGATGTGGTGCGCCGTCATGCTGAAGACGGGGTGGATTTCGTGACCATCCATGCGGGCATGAACAGGCGCGTGATCGAATCGTTCAAGGAGACGGGGCGCTTGATGAACATCGTCTCGCGTGGCGGTTCGCTCATCTTCGCTTGGATGGAAGCGACGGGCAACGAGAATCCGTTCTACGAATACTACGATGACGTGCTCGAGATCCTGCACGAATATGATGTGACGATCAGTATTGGTGATGCGATGCGTCCTGGTTGTGAGTATGATGCGACCGATGCGGGGCAGATCGCTGAGTTGATCGAGATCGGCAAGCTCACTAAGCGTGCGTGGGACGCGGGCGTTCAGGTGATGGTTGAAGGACCAGGCCATATGGCCATCGACGAGATCGCGGCCAACATGAAGCTGCAGAAACGCCTCTGTCATGATGCGCCGTTCTATGTGCTCGGTCCGCTGGTAACCGACATCGCACCAGGTTATGATCACATCACGGCTGCTATTGGTGGCGCAGTGGCGGCAAGCAGCGGCGCAGACTTCCTTTGCTACGTTACGCCAGCTGAGCATTTGCGCCTTCCCGATGTGAACGATGTGCGTGAAGGCTTGGTGGCCACGAAGATAGCGGCACATGCGGCAGATATCGCCAAGGGAATTCCTGGTGCGCGCGACCGGGATAACCGCATGAGCGATGCACGTAGGCGCTTCGATTGGGAAGAGATGTTCGATCTGGCGCTCGACCCGGTCAAGCCGCGCGAATACTTCGAGAGTGCGCCGCCAACGAATGAGGAATCATGCACGATGTGCGGCAAGATGTGTGCGGTTCGTACGGTAAATACCATCATGGATGGTCTCGTGATCGATCTTGGTGACGAATATTAGTCGCATGAGAACGTGGAGCACAGAAGAGATTCGCGATGCCTTGAGGCTCTATGCGGTCACGGATCGCTCGTGGCTTCGAGAGCGTAGCTTCAAGGAGGTCTTGCAAGAGGCTCTTTCCGCAGGTGAAATTACTTGCGTGCAGCTTCGCGAAAAGCACGCTGCGTCCGAAGAGAAAGAGGCGCTTGCGCGCGAAGCGCAGGCGTTGTGCGCACAGGCCGGCATACCGTTTCTGATCGACGACGATGTCGAGCTCGCACTGCGCATTGGTGCTGATGGCGTGCATATTGGACAAGATGATATCTCCTGTGCTGAAGCACGTCGTATGCTTGGCGACCAGGCTATTATCGGTGTCACGGCGAAAACGCTCGAACAGGCTTGTAAAGCCGAGGCTGAAGGCGCCGACTATCTGGGAGTAGGCGCAGTATTTCCTACCTCAACGAAACAAGATACGTGGACGATCGATCATGAGGTATTGCGACAGATCTGCGCAGCGGTTTCGATTCCTGTGGTAGCTATTGGAGGGATCACGGCAGATAATGCGCGTGAACTTGCGGGGATGGGCATTGCGGGCATCGCAGTGATTTCTGCTATCTTCGCGCAGGATGATCTGGTAGGTGCGGTTGAGCATTTATCGAAGGTCGCAGAAGCGCTTTGAGGTTCTGCTGCGCGAAAAAGATAGCGCTAGGTGAATATTCAAGAGTAGGGATGAGGGTGTTATGAAGAGCGTAGTGACTATAGCAGGTTCGGATTCGAGCGGGGGCGCGGGCATCCAGGCAGACCTGAAGACCATGACGGCGCTGGGGGTGTATGGCCAATCGGCCATTACGGCGCTTACTGCGCAGAACACCATGGGCGTGTTGGGAGTGCAGGAAACCACACCCGGATTCCTTGCTGAACAGATCGAGGCGATCTTCGCCGATATTCGCCCTGATGCGGTCAAGATCGGCATGGTGGCGAATCCTGCGCTGATCAAGACCATTGCTGAATCACTGCGTGCTTATCGCGCGGAGAACCTCGTGCTCGATCCTGTGATGATCGCAACGAGCGGGGCATTGCTGGCTTCTGATGATGTGGCGCAAAGCTTGGTTCGCGAATTGTTCCCGCTGGCAACTGTGGTCACACCCAACTTGATCGAGGCAGAGGTCTTCAGCGGAATTCCTATCACGCAACCGCAGCAGATGGTAGAGGCAGCGCGCGCTATTCAGGCGCTTGGTGCGCGATCAGTGCTCGTTAAGGGTGGCCATCTGGAGAGCTTCGGGAACGGGGAAGAACCTGTGCGATTATACGTTTCAGGATCAGAGGTGGTGAGCGATCATGTCTTCGAGCCAGGGCAAGCATATGATCTGCTACTCACAGAAGACGGTACGGAGTTCTGGCTTCGCGAGCCGCGCATCGAAACGCAGAATACTCACGGCACGGGTTGTACGCTCTCTTCAGCGATCGCGTGCTATTTGGCGCAAGGTTGCGAGCTTGTTGATGCAGCGAAGCGTGCGAAGTTCTATCTGACCCAAGCACTTGCACACGATCTTAAGCTCGGCAGCGGCCACGGTCCTGTGAACCATGGTTGGCACCTGAATACCGCTATCGACCCTGCATAGGTGACGAACGATCCGGTCGTTCGTCACCTTTTAGTTCATCGTCAACTCAATCAGCGCCGAGCGCGAGACACGAGGTTCCCCGCTTCCCTGCTCAAGAACCTGCATTCTGCAGGTTCTTTCGTGCGTCGCTGCTTTGCTTGGGTTTTATTAAAAATGAATTTAGTCGGCAAAGAGTCACCTCGTTGCCTCACCCTCTTCGCTGATCGAGCCAGATGCTTGCGTGGGATAGATTGGAAAAGATGTCGAACGACCGGGTAGTTTGTTACCTTTTGTGAAAACTGAGGGCAAAGGCGAGGAGAGTATCGTGATCGAGGGGTAGGCGCTCTTCGACTACCTCTTGGAACGCGGCTTCGAGCGCTTCGCTGATAGCGGGGCCTTCAGGAATGCCCGCTTCAATCAGGTCTTTGCCTGAGATCGGCAGATCGCGCAGCGAGAACACTTCATCTTCAGCGATCATATCGCTGAAGAGCGCTTCAAGCTCATCGATCTCGTTCACGCGTTCGTGGTATTCGGGTGCTTGGGCAAGCGAATCGGCGCGCATCAGATCGCACATGGCGTGGAAGAGATACTCCTTGTTCTCAAGCTTGGCATACAGTCGACGAATCGACTTCTTCGTGGGCGCTGGGCGCGTATCGTGATAACGCACGAGCAGAGCAAGATCGTTCGTGAATGCGCGCGAAAAGTGCAGCCGCTTCGCGATGCTGTGCAGGTGCTCAACGCTTACTTTTGGATGGCCATACATGTGGCCCACACCTTCTTCATCGGTGAAGAAGGTATCGGGCTTGCCGATATCATGCAAGAGCGCTGCCCAACGTGCGAGCGGGGTGGCGGGCGAATAATGCACCACCCAAGCAGTGTGCTCGTAAACATCGTAGATGTGATACTTCGTCTTTTGGTCAAGTCCTTCCATGGCGATGAGCTCAGGAAGCACCACATTCAGAATCTTTGCGTGCTCCATGATCACGCGGTAGACGTTTTCGCCGCAGAGAAGCTTGGTCAGCTCGTCTTCGATGCGTTCACCAGCGATCAAGCGCAGGTCTTCGCGTTGATCGAGTGCAGCTTGAGCGGTTTTCGATTCCAGGGTGAAGTCTAGCTGGGACGCAAAACGCAGCGCTCGCAAGATACGCAGCGCATCTTCAGAAAAGCGCGCATTCGCATCTCCTACGCAGCGGATCATTCCTGCGCGCAGATCGGTTTGGCCACCGAAAGGATCGAGGATGCCGCGTGCCGGATGGAACGCCATCGCGTTCACGGTGAAATCGCGGCGGGCTAGATCTTCTTCGATCGAGTCCGTGAAGATAACCTCGGAAGGGTGACGATGGTTAAGATAGGCACCCTCGGTTCGAAACGTGGTAATCTCGAGCACGGTATCTTCCGCAACCACCGTGATGGTTCCATGTTTGGTGCCAGTCTCATGTGCTGTGTAGCCCGCAGCAACACAGAGCTCCTTCACCTGCTGCCAGGGAGCAGCAGTGGTGAGATCGAAATCGTGAAGCGGGCGTTCGAGCAAGAGATCGCGCACGAAGCCGCCAACCAGCCAAGTCTCGTAACCTGCGGATTCAAGCAGGTCGATCACTGCAAGCATGGGCAACGGTAGTTCTACTGTGCCGAGTTGAGTTTTGCTGCATGCGTCTGAGGACACTTTACTAGCATCGAACTTAATGCCGCTTTTCTCGAAACGAGAGGCATCGTCCTTTGAGTTCAAATGCTCAAAAGCATCCATTTTTCCTCCTGGCTCAAGCCGAAAGAGAACTGTGCAGTTCAGGTGCGGTTCTCTTTCGGTTTTTCTTTGTAGTTCAAGTTGCTATTTTTTGAAATAGCATAAAACTACTGATGGGAACAATAGTACCCACTTCAAGTATCGATTTTGTTCGTTTCTATTTCCCCGTCCAGACAGGCTTGCGCTTTTCGGTGAATGCGACCTCGCCTTCGTGGGCATCTTCGCTCGCGCGCGTGATCTTCTCGTATTCTTCGAGAACTTCCCAACCGGGAGATGGGTAAATGAAGTTCGATCCGAAGGATTCGATGACGGTTTTCTTGCTGTACTTGATGGAAAGAGGAGCGCCGAGCGCGATTTTCTCTGCCAGTTCAACAGCCTTATCGACTACCTGATCATCAGGCATGACATAGTTCACCAGGCCCCATTCATTGGCTTTTTGTGCCGAGATAGGCTCTGCCACCAGCAACAGTTCCATAGCGAACTTCATCGGAATCTGCTGAGCAAGGCGAAGAAGCGTGCCCCCGCCAGCAGCGGTAAGGCCGACGCGTGGCTCGGGCAAGCCGAAGATCGATTCATCGGACGCAACTGCTAGGTCGCATGCAGCAACGATCTCAACGCCGCCACCTAATGCTTTGCCGCGTACGGCTGCGATGAGCGGCTTATCGAAGTAACGCTTCGTGCATGCAGCGAAGCCCCATTTCTCGCGACCCTCGGGCATTTCCCAGGCATCTTCTGCCAGCTCTTTCAGGTCAGAACCTGCACAGAAAACATGCCCGTTGTTGGTGAGTACGCAGGCGCGCAGTTCGTCGTTCTTATCCCAATAATCGAGCGCATCAGAGAGCTCTTTGGTCATGAGGTTATCGATGGCATTACGCGCTTCTAGGCGGTTGAAGGTGATGATGAAGATACCATCACGTTCTTCAGTAAGAATGGTCTCGAATTGCATGGATCCCCCTTATCCTCTGCGTTCCTTGATCTTTAGTCCAAGTATAGAACTTTCCGATTTATTCGGGGTTCTTGGCCGAGCGATTTTTTTCGCTTCGATAACGAATTCCAATTTATTGAAATGCTTCGTATCGTTTTCACGATGTATATTGATGGGCATAAGGGCCTCGGATTCGGACTAGAAGTGATGGCGGGATCTTCTTCATTGTTTGAAAACCACAGCTCGTTATCAATTCCAGTTTTCTTTGCGGGAACTGCTCTTTTTTCGTTACTCTTTTGATGAACAGCGCTGGATGCGTGATGCCTGCAAGCTCCTGCATCGAAGCCGATCTTGTGTTCAGGAGGAACAAGCGATGCCAACATTCAAGCAATTGATGAAGCTTGCCCAAGTGACCATCAACGATAAGACCTCTGGCAAGCGTGCGAGAGAAATACTCGAGATCGTACACAAGGATCAAGTTCTTCACGGCATGGATCCCCAAAAGGCCGTGCGCTTCTTAGAAGACCTGGGTCCTACCTACGTGAAGATCGGGCAACTTGCCTCGAACCGTGCTGACATCTTGCCCAAGGATTATTGCGAGGTTTTCGCTGAGTTGCGTAGCAATGTCGATCCGCTCGATTTCGCTACCATTATCGCGTGCATTGAGGAGGACTACGGGCATCCCTGGAATACGGTGTTCGCGTCGATCGAAGAGAAACCGCTGGGGTCTGCCTCGATCGCGCAGGTGCACAAGGCCACGCTTCTAGATGGTTCGCTAGTGGCAGTGAAGGTTCGCCGTCCAGGGATCAAGGAGGAGATGGCCGAAGACTTGACCCTACTGCGACATCTTTTGACGTTTGCCGAAGTAGGGACTATTGAACATAAAGAACTGGTGGGAACACTGGAGGGTCTTCTGACCGAGCTCGAGCGCACCACCGCGAACGAACTTGATTTCACGATCGAGCTTAACAATCTGGTGCAGTTTCACCATGAGCTTGAAGGAAGCGAGGGGGTCACGTGCCCTTGTCCGTATCCTGAATATTCTTCGGAGTCCATTCTGGTAATGGAGTATGTCTCGGGGCCAGAGATAAACGATCATACTGCACTCATTGCGCAAGGCAACGATCTCGATGAGCTTGCGAGTCGGTTGGCGCAGAATTACATCATGCAGGTGATCGATGCGGGATTCTTCCACGCCGATCCACATGAGGGCAACATCATCGTGCGCGATCAAGAGATCGTATGGATCGATCTGGGTATGACTGGCTCGCTCGATTCCTCGCAGCGTGCGCTCGTGAATCAGGTATTCGCGGCCATTGCTGCGAAGGATCCCTATGAGCTCAAGGAGGCTGCACTCGGCCTTACTTCTATCAAGGGGCCCGTCGATCAGGGGCGGTTATTGCAGCAGATGGCAGAGCTGTTGAATTCGTATGCGAGCGC
This sequence comes from uncultured Eggerthella sp., assembly GCA_900542525.1. Taxonomy (GTDB): domain Bacteria; phylum Actinomycetota; class Coriobacteriia; order Coriobacteriales; family Eggerthellaceae; genus Anaerotardibacter. The sequence goes on along the minus strand of UQNZ01000001.1, from coordinate 271,193 downwards.
TGATTTGGAGGACATCAATATCGGTGAGGCATTCATGGATGTCATCGAGATACTGCGGTCTCAAAATCTGGTGATCAATCCATCGTTTACCATGCTTGCGCGCGGGTTCATGACCATTGAAGGTGTGGTCGCTGATCTTTCGCCTACCACGAATATCATTCAGATCGTTTCGGATCACGTCCAGAAGAAGATGCTCACGCTCGATGCGATGCTTCAGAAGATGAAGGAGATGGGCGTTCAAAGTGCCCGTTCGTTCGATGCGAGCACGAGGCTGCCAACCCAGCTTTCCCATACGCTCGATATGCTGAACGAGGGGGGAGATCAGTGTTGGCACCGAGATGAACATGCCGAAAGATCTTAAATCGACCGTTTATTCGCTTACGGGCTATCTTGCTTTTGCGCTCATTTCGGCAGGACTCTTCATCGGTTCGAGCATCATCTGCACAACGGATATGATGCCAAGATTCTTAGGCGTGCCGCTGCTTGGGATAGTTGGCTATTTGAGTGCGTTTGTGTTGGGCGTTTATGTAGTTTGGCAGATGATTTACGCGCGGCATAAAACACGAAACGACGAAGACATAAAGTAAGTGCATCGATATAATTGATTCGATCGAAGCATTGGTTCGAGGGGCGCAACAGCGTCTGTGGGCATCACGAAAGACGCGCTCTTGATCGTGAATCGACCAGCTTATTCGTTGCTGGAGAAAGGCCTACGTATGCTCGATGAAATGCATATTGCCAATGTGGCACTCATTCGCGATACCCTTTTTCAGCCATCAAGTGGCATGACGGTGATAACGGGCGAAACTGGCTCGGGTAAGACCGCTTTGCTGAATGCGCTCAAGCTTTTGGTAGGCGAACGCGCGAATGCGGGAATGATCCGCGAAGGCGCGGCTGAACTTGCTGTTGAGGGGCGCTTCTTCCTTGAGAACGCCGAGGCTGATGAGCAGGAATCGCCCGATAAGCAGAGCCGATCCGCCGAACAAGAGATGACCGCGTCCTCTGAAGATGGCACTGTGGTTTGTCGTCGGGTAGGACTCAATGGTCGTTCGCGCGTGACCATAAATGGGTCGCTTGCGGGCGTGAAGGATCTTACTGCAGGGATTGGCACAAGCATCGATCTGTGCGGTCAGCATGAGCATCAGCAATTGCTCAATGCCGCTTATCAGCGGAAGTTGTTCGATAGGTGGGGCGCTTCGAGCATCGGTCCTGCGCTTGAGCGTTATCAAGAAGCCTTCGATGCGTGTCTTGCTGCGCAGGCGGAAGTCGAGCGCTTGCTGAAGCTGCGCGAGGCGGATTCCGTTGCGCTCGATCGGGCGCGTTTTACGGTTGAGCAGATCGCTGCGGTCGATCCGCAGCCTGGTGAATACGAGACATTACTTCAAGAGCTTCCGTTCTACGAGAATGCTGAGATGCTGGCGGGCGAGACGCGGTCGGCCTATCAGGCGCTCACTGCTGAAGGTGGCGTGCTCGAGAAGTTGCAGGATGTTCAGGTGTCGATCGATAAGATCGCTGGTGTTGACGAAGCGATCGAAGCGCAGCAGAAAGCGGCGCGCGAAGCGTATTTCTTGCTTGAGGATGTAGGCCATGAACTCGCACGCTATCAAGCGAGCATCGATTTTTCGGAAGATGAGCTCGAAGTGCGGCAAACGCGTCTCTCGGCGCTTCAGGGTATCATGCGTGGATATGGCCCAACGATGGATGAGGTTTTCGCAACCTTCGCTGAAGCGAACCAACTCATTGCTTCTTATGATTCGTGCGATGAATTGCTCGCGGAAGCGAAACAGGCGCGTGAGGAAGCTGAAGATGTGCTTGTTTCGGCGGCTGATGCGCTTGCGGCTGCTCGTGAAGAGGTGGCACCGCGCTTTTCTGATGCGGTCACCTCTCAGATGGCTCGCCTTGAGATGGGAAGCGCTTCTTTGGTGGTGGAACTTCAGGATCTCACGCGCGAAGCATGGACGCGTTGGGGAACGCAGGCGCTCGATTACCTGTTCGTTCCTGGCACAGGGCTTTCTCCGCAAAAGCTATCGGCTATCGCTTCGGGTGGTGAGGTCAGTCGTGTGATGTTGGCACTCAAGGTGGTGCTGGGTAGCTGCGATGATGTTGATACGCTCGTTTTTGATGAGATCGATGCGGGTGTTGGAGGCAAGACTGCGCTTGCTTTGGCGGCTGTGCTGAAAGACTTGGCGCAGACGCACCAGCTTATCGTGGTCACGCATTTGCCGCAGGTTGCGGTAGTGGGAGATGCTCATTATCTTGTCGAAAAACAAGAAGAGCCCGAACTTACCACCAATATCAGAGCGCTGTCCGCTGAAGAACGCGTTTCGGAAGTTGCTCGCATGCTCTCCGGGCGTGTTGATGAAACTTCGCTTGCTCACGCTCGAGAGCTCCTCGAAGCTGCCCAGTAATACGATAGAGGTTTGTTATGCAACAAGAGCTGATCATCGGATGCCACCTGTCTTCAGGAAAAGGCTATGAGGCGATGGCGAAGACTGCGCAGAGCATCGGCGCCAACACGTTCGCTTTCTTCACGCGCAACCCGCGCGGTGGTGCTGCTAAAGCGATCGACCCTGAGGATATCAAGCGTTTCGAGCAAGCTTGCAAAGAGGCGGGTATCGATAAGATCGTTGCTCATGGTTCCTATACGATCAACCCGTGTTCAGCCAAAGAATCGGTGCGCGAGTTCGCCCTTCAGGCGCTCGTGGATGATCTTGCGCGTATGGAATATACGCCGAACCAGCTCTTCAACATGCATCCTGGTTCGCATACGGGGCAAGGGAGCGAAGTTGGGGTCGAACAGATCGCTGAGACTTTGAATCAAGTGATCGCGCCCGACCAGACCACCACACTTCTTCTTGAAACCATGGCAGGCAAAGGATCGGAGGTGGGATCGACCTTCGAAGAGATCGCAGCGATTCGTGCGCGTATGGACCATCCTGAAAAAGTAGGCGTTTGCTTCGACACGTGCCACGTGTGGGATGCGGGCTACGATATCAAGAACGACCTCGATGGCGTACTCGATGAGTTCGAGCGTGTCATAGGCCTTGAACACTTGAAGGCGCTGCATATCAACGACTCTCTGAATACGTGCGGCGCACATAAAGACCGCCATGCTCGCATCGGAGAAGGCCAGATCGGTGCGGAGGCGCTCGTGCGCGTACTCGAACATCCTGCTTTGCAGGGGCTACCAGCCATCCTTGAAACGCCCAATGAGCTTCCGGGCTATGCTAAGGAGATCGCCTTCTTTCGTGAGGCTGTTGGTCGATAAGCGCAGCCACGAAAGCGTGGCCAAAGCTGGATCGCTTTGATGCGAAGAGACCTCTTTTGCACGCGAAGAAACAAGCGCGCTTTTCCGTTCGGTTCTTCTTTGCCCGATTCCGCAAGTTTCTTGATTGTGGCTTGCGTATCGCGGATTGATTGTTTACGATGAAAGCGTCTTTTATATCCCCCTCATTTTGCATATCGCGCAGCCTTCGTGCTCGCATACTGCCAATAGGTGTACCAGTCTAAGGAGGACATGGTGAAATTCTTTTTGGATACCGCCGATCTTAAGGAAATCGAGGAGGCGAACAGCTGGGGCGCGATCGCAGGCGTTACCACGAACCCCACGCTCTATTCGCGTGTTGGTGGCAAGCTTTCCGATTTCCACGAGCATATCAAAGCTATTTGCGACATCGTGCAAGGTCCTGTTTCGGCCGAGTCGGTCGCGATGACCCGCGATGAGATCTTTGCCGACGGCAAGAAGCTCCACGCGATCGATCCAGATCATGTGGTCGTGAAAGTTCCGACCATGGTCGAAGGCCTGGCTGCAACGAAGATGCTCGCAGCTGAAGGCATTCCGGTGAATATGACGCTGTGCTTTACGGTGCCGCAGGCGATCCTCGCTGCACGCAGTGGTGCGCGTTATATCTCGCCGTTCGTTGGCCGTTTCGACGATATTTCTGAAGATGGCATTCAGCAATTAGTGAATGTGGTCGAGGCTATGGCGAACTATGACTTCGGTCACGAATGCGAAGTTATCGCTGCATCGATCCGCAGCGCAAACCATGTTACTCAGGCAGCGCTCATGGGTGCCGACATCGCCACCGTGCCCTTCGGCGTTCTGAAGAAGTGCATCGAGCATCCTCTTACCGAACGCGGTCTCGTTTCCTTCCTGAACGACTGGGAGAAAGTAGCTAACGCATGAGTGAAGACGTGCTCGAGCAAAGCTCGGAAGCTGTGACCGAAGAAAAGCCGAAGGCAAAGCGCGGTCGTCCTCGTAAAGAGGACGCAGAAAAAGCGACAGCAGACACAGCTAAAGCTACCGAAGAGGTGAGCGAGCCCCCTAAGCGCAAGCGAGGTCGTCCGCGTAAGAACCCGCTTTCCGATGAAGCAGCCGCTCCTGCAGCGGAGGTGAAACCTGAAGCAAGCGCGCAGAAAGCGGAAGCATCTGCCGATCATGAGGCGTCTGCCAAACCGTCAGGCGAACGTGCATTCGAGCGCTCTGAGCGCAACAGCAATGCAAACAATCGTCGCAATAATCAGAAGAGCAACCAGAAGAACCAGGGCAAGCAGGGCAGTAGCAGCCATCGCCGTCAACGTCGCCAGCATGGCAATAACTACCATCGCGAGCCGGTCGTTCCGCAGACCACGCGAGAGGATCTTGAGAAGCTCAAGGTTGCTGAATTGCGTGAAAAAGCCGACGAACTGGGCGTTGATCACAAGGGCCTCAAGAAGGCTGAGCTTGTCGATGCGGTGCTCGATGCAAGCGTGAAGGCGGAAGGTTTCGTTGAAACCGCAGGCGTGCTCGACATCCTTTCGGATGGGTATGGCTTCTTGCGCACAGGTGGTTATCTGCCTGGTGAGAACGATGTGTATGTGGGCCTGTCAATGATTCGTCGCAACGGCTTGCGCAAGGGCGATTACGTCAAAGGAACGGTTCGCCCCGCTCGTCCGAACGAAAAGTACGCGGCCTTGCAGGAGATCGAAAGCGTGAACGGCACGCCCATCGCAGAGTTGGGCAAACGTGTGAAGTTCTCCGACCTCACTCCGGTATTCCCTGATGAACGCTTGGTTATGGAGCATGGCAAGAACACGCTCACTGCACGCGTGATCGATCTGTGCTCGCCGATCGGTAAGGGCCAGCGCGGTCTCATCGTTTCACCGCCGAAGGCCGGTAAGACCACCATCTTGAAAGACATCGCTGCTTCCATCACGGCGAACAACCCTGAAGTTCACCTCATGTGCTTGCTTGTCGATGAGCGCCCTGAAGAGGTTACCGACATGCAGCGTTCGATCCGTGGTGAAGTGATCGCTTCCACGTTCGATATGCCGAGCGAAAACCACATCGCCGTTTCTGAAATGGTCATCGAGCGCGCGAAGCGCATGGTCGAGGAGGGCAAGGATGTGGTCATCTTGCTCGATTCGCTTACGCGCCTTGCACGTGCGTACAATCTGGCGCAACCTGCATCGGGTCGTATTCTTTCTGGTGGTGTCGATTCAACAGCGCTCTATCCACCCAAGAAATTCTTGGGTGCTGCACGTAACATCGAAGGCGGTGGCAGTCTTACCATTCTGGCTTCTGCTCTGGTCGATACGGGCTCGAAGATGGACGAGGTCATCTTCGAAGAGTTCAAGGGCACCGGCAATATGGAAGTGAAGCTCGATCGCGCGCTGGCGGACCGTCGTATCTTCCCAGCTATTGATCCGGTCGCTTCTGGTACGCGTCGTGAAGACCTGCTGCTCGATCAGCAAGAAGCGCCGCTCATCTGGGCTGTTCGCAGAGTTCTTGCGAGCCGCAACAGCACGGAGAATGCGATGAATTCGCTTCTGAAGAGCCTGCAACAAACCAATACCAATCAAGAATTCTTGATCCGTGCCGCTAAGAAGTGGCAAGGTCGTCAACTGGAAGATGTCGAACTCTAAGCTTTTGTGATGAGAGTGCGAAAGGGAATTCAATGTCTGAGAACTCGGCTACCCCTGAAACAGCTTCACCCACGCCTCCTCCTCCGATGGGTCAGCCCTATGGTGCGAATCAACCGTATGTCGCAAAACGTGTGAAGAAACGAAAAGGGGTGCGCATATGGGTCGTGGTGCTTCTTGTGATCCTTGGCATTCTTGTTGGCACGCTTGTAGGAAATAATGTCCGCACCAATCCGTATCTTACATTCCAGGATTCCATCGGCGTGATCGACCTTGATGGCACGATCGGTCAGGATGGTGGCGCGAATACGCCCGAAGGGCTTCTTGCTCAGCTGCAAAGTGCTGCAAACGATCCGTCCATCAAAGCGGTCGTGCTTCGTGTGAATTCAGGCGGAGGTGCCGCGGCAGCCGGTGAAGAAATGGCGCAGTACGTGAAGGGTTTTTCGAAGCCGATCGTGGTCTCCACTGCTTCGGGCAATGCTTCGGCGGCTTATCTCATCTCTTCGCAGGCCGACTATATCTATGCCAATGAAGCCTCGAGCATCGGTTCGATCGGTACGATCATCCAGGTTACCGATTATTCGAAGCTGCTCGACCTTTTAGGTATCGATGTGCGCACCATCACCTCTGCTGACAGCAAAGACGTTTCGTATGGGAATCGCCCGCTCACTGATGAAGAGGTGAAATACTTCCAAGCTCAGGTCGATCAGATCAACAAGAACTTCGTCGAATCGGTCGCTGAAGGTCGTGGCATGGAAGTTTCTGCTGTTCAAAAGCTTGCTACTGGCATGGCGTTCACGGGCGCCGATGGTGTGGAGAATGGGCTTGTCGATGAGATCGGCACGTACAAAGATGCGTGCAATAAAGCTGCTTCTCTTTCTGGTGTAAGCTCGTACAGTATCAAGTATCTCGGTGCGAACGACCTTGGGCTTGTCGATATCCTTTCGCTGCTCTTAACAGCAGAAGAAAAGCAACCGCAGGAATCAACAAACACGATCTTAGAAGGAGCTTCCACCAATGGACAGCTATCCTAGTCGCAACATCGTTTGGCCGCGCCATGCGGTCGTGACCGCTGGCATGCCCTACGGCAATAAGCCGTTGCACTTCGGGCATGTTGGTGGCGTATTCGTGCCCGCAGACTGCTTCGCACGCTTTTTGCGCGATAGGATCGGGCGCGAAAACGTATGCTTTGTTTCGGGAACCGACTGCTATGGTTCACCGATCGAAGAGGGCTATCGCAAGGAGGTAGAAGCGGGAACGTTTTCTGGCACGATCAAAGAATACGTGAAACGCAATCATGACCTTCAGGCTGAAACGCTCAAGCGCTACGACATCAGTCTCGACATCTACGAAGGCAGCGGGCTGGGGCATGCCGGAGAAGTGCAGCACACTATATCCGAGGCCTATGTGAAGCGCCTCTACGATCACGGTTTTCTTCATCTTGAGAGTACTCAGCAGTTCCACGACACCAAAGAAGACATGTTCTTGAATGGTCGTCAGGTGGTGGGGCATTGTCCTGTTCAAGGATGCAAGAGCGAAAAAGCATATGCCGATGAATGCGATCTGGGTCACCAGTACGATCCTGCGGACTTGATCAACCCTATTTCGTCGGTTTCGGGCACGGTGCCTGAAATGCGTACGGTGAACAACTGGTACTTCGATCTGCCAAGCCTTGCTTATATCGTGAAGGACTATGTTGAAGCAGCTGAACAGGACGAACAGGTTCGCCCGCTCGTCCCTAAGACCATCAAGGAATTTCTCGTTCCACCCATCATCTATATAAAGGTGGAGCTTTACGATGCTTATACGCAGATCGCCGATAAGCTTCCTGCGCACGAATATCGTGATGCAGCCAAGGGTAAGCAGAGCTTCGAGCTCGAGTTTGCTTCGGTGACCGACCGCGATCAAGCGCGCGCTGTGCTTACCGAAGCGAACATTCGCTTTAGAACCGGTAAGGCGCTTGTGCCGTTCCGTATCTCGGGTAACGCTTCATGGGGTATTCCGTGCCCAGAGATCGATGGCGTGAGCGGTCTTACGATCTGGTGCTGGCCGGAAAGCCTTTGGGCGCCACTTTCCTTCACCATGGCACGCAACGACGAGCAAGGCTTATCGCGTGCGCTCTGGCGCAAATTCTGGTGCAGCAAAAATGCACATATTTACCAATTCATCGGGCAGGATAACCTGTATTTCTACGGTGTTGCCCAGCCAGCGCTCTTTGCTGCGCTTCAGGAAGAACAGCCCGTGGTGGAAGATGCGCCCGATGGGGAATTGCAGCAGACTAAGCTCATTGCGAACCATCATATCCTCTTCGGCGACAAGAAGGCTTCCTCGTCTTCTGCGGTGAAGCCACCTACGGCAGATGAACTGCTCGAGTATTACACGGTCGAACAGCTGCGAGCTCATTTCTTGGCGCTTGCGCTCGATCAGAAATCGGTCGGTTTCAAGCCGAAGGTCTTCGAACAAGATCCCGCAAAACGCGACGATCCACGCGTGGCTGATCCGGTGCTCAAGGAAGGAGCGCTGCTCACCAAGGTGTTCAACCGTCTTGCACGCAGCTGCTTCTATGAAGCGCAGAAGAACTTCGAAGGCTACATGCCCCTTGGTCGCGTGAGCAAAGAGGTGCTCAAGAAGGTGTACAACGTGATGTGCGCCTATGAGGAGACCATGTACAAGGTCGAGCTCCATTCCATCATGTCGCAGATGGACGAATTCATCCGTTATGCCAACAAGTACTGGTCGAGCCATATCAAAGAGGCTGACCAAGAGGAAAGCGAAGAGCTGCGTCGTCAGACGCTTATCGATTCGTTCTATCTGTTGCGTATCGCCACGCTGCTCATGCATCCGATCGTGCCGCGTGGCACCGAGAAGATCTGCGATTTCATGAATTTCGATTTCGACGAATTCTTCAGCTGGAATTACGATTTCGACAGCATGGAAGAGCTCTGTAGTGCTCACGAACTTGAAGCAAAGCGCCATCGCGTGCGCGATCTTCCCCCTCGCACGGACTTTTTCAGCTTTCATCCCTCACAGAAGAAGTAATGTGCTACTATAGCTAGGCTCATTTCGCACTTGGTCGGAAACCAAGGCACTAGAAGGAGACCAACATGAAAAAAGATATTCATCCCGATTATGTCGACTGCACGGTAACGTGTACGTGCGGCAACACCTTCCAAACCCGCTCAACCAAACCTGAACTCCGCGTCGATATCTGCAACGCGTGCCATCCGTTCTTCACCGGCACCCAGAAACTCATCGACTCCGGCGGACGTGTTCAGCGTTTTGCTAACAAATTCGGCACCGCAACCGAGACCGTTGCTGCTCGCGAAGCTGCTAAGAAGGCAGAGCGCGCTGCAGAGGTCGAGGCAATGGAGGCTGCTAAGAAGGCAGAGCGTGAAGCTAAGGCTGCTGCTAAAGCAGAGCGTGCAGCAGAGTATGCCAAGAAGGCTGCTGCTCAAGAAGCCGCTAAGGCTGATACCGAAGCAGCTGTCGAAGAAGCAGAGGATGCTGCAAAAGAGGCTACGGAAGAAGCTGCTGTTGAAGAGGCTGTGGAAGCTAACGAAGCAGCGGAGGCAACTGAAGCATCTGCAGAGGAGAGCGCTGAATAGTCGCCCGTTTGCTTACAGTGCATGCTAAAACATATCTTTACGACAACATTTTCGTAAGAGGAGTGAAAAGGAAGAGAGTCGCACGTTTGGACTCTCTTCCTTTTTTGTGCACTGTGAGACATCTTTGTCTTGTTATCCTACAAAAGACTTACGGCTCTTTTGAAGATTCTGCTAATCTGTCAGAATTGAAGAAAACAACCGTAATTACAGGGGGTAATTATGATCGATAAAAGTGCATTTCGCGATCTATCCTATGGGCTCTATATCGTTTCTTCGATGAAGGATGGGAGGGCGGTCGGCTGTGTGGTCAATACCTTCGCGCAGGTAACGTCGGACCCGCCCCAAGTGAGCATTGCGATCAACAAGGATAACTACACCACCCAGGGCATTCTTGAAACAGGCAAGTTCGAAGTAAGCGTTGTGTGCAAAGAAGCTTCGATGGAGCTTATCGGCATGTTCGGTTTCCATACGAGCGAGGACACCGATAAGTTCTTGGATTTCGAGGATAAGGAGTCTTTGCAGGGAATTCCCTACGTTGCTGAGCAGATTTGCGCTCATTTCTCCGTTAAGGTCAAAGAGCAGCTCGATCTAGGAACGCATATCTTCTTCTTGGGCGATGTAGTTGCGGCCGAGAAGGTCGAGCATCTCGAACCGATGACGTATGCCTACTACCATGAGGTGAAAGGTGGACGTACGCCAAAGAACGCATCGAGCTTCTCGAGTGATGAGCTTGATGCGGATGTGAAAGCGAAGGAAGAGGCTTCTGCGGCTGCAGGCTCTAGCGGTGCGAAGAAGATGCGCGTAGGTTGGAGGTGCCCGATCTGTGGATATATCGAATATGCAGATGAACTGCCTGAAGATTATATCTGTCCGATCTGTGGGGCGCCAGGAAGCACGTTCGAGCGCATCGAGGTCGAGGTTGACGAGTAGTCAGTTCGATTGTGCGAGGCTGCGTAGTGAGGGTTCGTTGAATCCGTTGCGTCTCACGATTAAAACGTTTCTTTACCGAGCCAGTGCCTACCTCGCGCTGGCTCTCCTTTATGATAGGGTGACCATCATGATCATAGGGAGGTAGACCATGAATGTTGAATTGCTCCAGTATCCTGAAGATCCCGAACGTGCTGTCGCGACTGCTGCGCGTCTATGCTATGCGCCGGTTGGAGCAAAAGAGCTCATGGAAACTATGCCTCCTGAGCGCGTGGAAAGCGTGCTCTCTACCATTATGAAGTCGGGTCATTTCTCTACGCTCGAGCATGTGAGCTACACGTTCGCCGTTGATGGGGTGTCGCGCGCGCTCACGCATCAGTTGGTGCGCCATCGCCTGGCGAGCTTCAACCAGCAATCTCAACGCTACGTGAAGTTCACCGACGGGGTAGGTATCGTAAAGCCTGCGACCGTGGCAGAAGACGAACATGCTAATGCGGTGTTCGATGATGCTATCGATACGATCCTTACCGCATATCAGACCATGCTCGAAGCAGGTATTCCTGCTGAAGACGCGCGCTACATCCTTCCTAATGCGGCCGAAAGCAAGATCGTTATCACGATGAACATTCGTGAGCTGCTGCATTTCTTCGAATTGCGCTGCTGTAATCGCGCGCAGTGGGAGATTCGCGAACTTGCGCATCGTATGCTTGAACTGGTGCGTCCGACCGCTCCTTACATCTTCAAGGATGCAGGTGCGGGATGTGTGCGCGGTGCATGCCCTGAAGGCAAGATGACCTGCGGGGATCCTTATCCTCGCGTGATGCGCGACTAAAGACGACAAACTACTCAGCCGTTCGACATCGGACGTGAAAAGTTCGTGTGAGCGTTCGCCCATTTCTTTTCATTCGTATATGTTTCGTGTATCCTTACGAATCGTATTTGGGCCGTCTGGTCCAAAGCATCCCCACGCACGTTAAATCTGGGAAAGGGGCTTCGTGTGAAACTGGTTGTAACCGAGAAGAATATCGCAGCGCAGAAGATCGCTGATCTGCTCGGCGTTGGAAAGCCGAAAGCAGACAAGGTGTACTCGACCCCTGTCTATCGCTTTGAACGCGATGGCGAAGAATGGGTCACGATCGGTCTGCGTGGACATATCTTAGAGCCGAATTTCGTACCGGCACTCACCTATAAGAAGCGTGGCGGCTGGATCGGGGTCGATGCTAATGGTGAGATGATCCCTGCCGATCTTCCTGCCGATCTGCCAAAACCACCTTTCAAGAAGAAGAAACCGTTCGTTCCAGATGGAGTCGAACTCAATGCTTGGAAGATGGACGCGCTTCCGTATCTTATCTATGCGCCCATTGAGAAACTTCCGAAAGAGAAGGACATCATCCGTTCGCTCAAGAACCTGGCGAAGAAGGCTGATTCGATCGTGATCGCGACCGACTTCGACCGTGAGGGAGAGTTGATCGGCTCTGATGCGCTCATGTGTATTCGTGAGGTGAACGAAGACGCGCCGGTGAGCCGCGCACGCTATTCTGCTATCACGAAAGAGGAGATCACACGCGCTTTCACGAACCTGGTCGAGCTTGATGTCGACCTGGCTCAGGCGGGTGCATCAAGGCAAGACATCGACCTTATTTGGGGTGCGGTGCTCACGCGTTATCTTACGCTCGTGAAGTTTGCGGGCTATGGTAATGTGCGCTCTTCAGGACGCGTGCAGACCCCTACGCTTGCGCTTATCGTTGCACGCGAACGTGAACGTTTGGCGTTCGTGCCTGAAGACTATTGGGTCATCAAGGGTGATTTCAGTCACAAGGATTTGGAGTTCTCGGCGAATCATGCCACGGCGCGATTCAAGGTCGAGAGCGAAGCTGATCAGGTCATGGAGCACGTTGCGGGCGCTACGAGCGCACGCGTTGCAGCGATCGAGAAGAAGCAACGCAAGCAGGCTGCCCCTGTTCCCTTCAATACCACTTCGCTCATGGCGGCTGCGAGTGCTGAGGGTCTCACGCCCGCGCGTACGATGCGTCTAGCTGAGAGCCTTTATATGGATGGTTTCATCTCGTATCCGCGCGTTGATAACACGGTCTACCCCTCATCGCTCGACCTGCGCGACATCCTGAAACGCATCTCGGGCAATCCGGCGTATCGTCCGTTCGCAGAAGAGCTGCTCAAGAAGGATAAGCTTACGGCCACGCGCGGCAAAACGGAGACGACCGACCATCCGCCCATCCATCCAACGAACCTGGCAACACCAGAGATGCTGCCACCGGCGGAATACAAGCTCTACAACCTGATCGCGCGTCGTTTCATGGCAACGCTTTCCGAACCTGCGGTGATCGAGGGCACGAAGGTCACGCTCGAGGTGAATGGGGAACCGTTCGCTGCAAAGGGTGACGTGCTCGTGAAACCGGGATTCCGTGCGATCTATCCTTATGGTCTCAAGAAGGACGAGCAGTTGCCCGCACTCGAAGAGGGCGAGATGCTCGACTTCGGTGGTGCGACCAAGACGCACAAGCAGACCGAGCCGCCTGCGCGCTATTCGCAGGGTAAGCTCATCCAGGAGATGGAAAAGCTGGGGTTGGGTACGAAATCGACCCGCCATTCCATCATCGAGCGCCTCTACACGGTCAAGTACGTGCAGAATGATCCGATCGAGCCTTCGCAGCTCGGCATCGCGGTCATCGATGCGCTCGATAAGTTCGCGCCGCATATCACCAGTTCTGCCATGACGGCGAACTTGGAAGAGGAGATGTCGCAGATCGCAGCAGGCGAGAGCAAAAAGGTGCAGGTCGTTCGACATTCGCGCGATCTGTTGGCGCAGGAGCTTGAGAATCTTTTGCCGCATCAGGAAGAAGTGCGCGACGCGCTCGCGGATGCGGTTGCTGCCGATGCGTATGTGGGCCCCTGTCCGAAGTGCGGAAAGGATCTGCAGTTGCGGTCCTCCCAGAAGACGCGCTCGATGTTCATCGGTTGTGCGGGCTGGCCTGATTGCGATGTCACCTATCCGCTGCCGAAGGGTAAGATCGAGGCGCTCGAAGAGAAGTGCCCGACGTGCGGCATGCCGCAGATCAAGGTAACGGCGTTCCGCTCGAAGCCGCGCGTGCTTTGCATCGATCCTGAATGCGAGACAAACAAAGAGCCCGATCTGGTGGTGGGCACGTGCCCGACGTGTGCAGAGCAGGGCAAGGAAGCTAAGCTCATTGCGCACAAGAATCCGCGCACGCTCAAGCGCTTCATCCGTTGCGAGAACTACGACGACTGCCAGACGGGTTATCCGCTGCCGCAATACGGTGCACTCACCGCTACTGAAGAGGTGTGCGAAGACTGCGGTGCGCCGATGGTCATCGTCACGACGGCACGTGGCCCCTGGAAACTCTGCCCGAACTTCAGCTGTCCTTCGAAGGAGAAGAAGGAAAAGAGCAAGGCATCAAGCAAGGGCAAGGCAGGTGCCAAGAAATCCACGGCGAAGAAATCGAGCACGAAGAAGACCACGAAAGCAGCTGCTAAGAAGTAAGTGCTTAAGTGATTATAAAATGTGACTAGTAAGTCTTGCGGCAAACTAGTTTTAATCAAGCGCTCAAATGATGCGAATCCGCTTCTTTTGGGCGCTTTGTTTTGTTCTTGCGCAACCGATTGCTTACCAAGACTAGCAGGATAGCGTGTCCTTAAAATGACCCTAATAAGATGTTAAGTCTCGCTTACACTGAAGGCGAGAAAGAGACACTCACGCTCGGGAAGAGTGTAAGTTTTACTTTATAATTAATTTACCTGCTCATTTTGTTATTTCAAGGATACTTTTATGAACAAACAACAGCTCGCTTCTAAGATTTGGGCATCAGCAAACGAGATGCGCTCCAAGATTGATGCAAGTGAGTACAAGGACTACATCCTCGGCTTCATTTTTTACAAGTTTCTTTCTGAGAAAGAAGAAGCTTGGCTTGTTTCTCAAGGGTTTGAGGAAAACGACTTTGCCACTCTCAACGAAGAGAATCCAGATGTTGTTGATTTCGTACGCACGAACATAGGTTACTTTATTGCTTACGAAGATCTGTATTCATCTTGGCTTGCTAAGGGTTCAGACTTCGATGTGTCTGATGTAACTGACGCGCTATCGGCTTTCGGCCGTTTGGTTAATCCTAACCATAAGCATGTATTCGATCATATTTTCGAAACCCTCGAGACTGGCCTTTCTAAGTTGGGAGACACTTCGGGCGCACGCACTAAAGCTATCAGCGGACTTCTGCATCTCATCAAGGACATTCCGATGGATGGACGGCAGGGATACGATGTGCTCGGTTACATCTATGAGTATCTCATCTCTAATTTCGCTGCCAATGCAGGAAAGAAGGCTGGTGAGTTCTATACGCCTCATGAGGTATCTGTTCTCATGTCAGAGATTGTGGCGGAGCATCTGAAAGATAGAACGGAAATCGAGATCTATGATCCCACTAGTGGTTCAGGATCGCTGCTTATCAATATTGGTCAAGCGGTGGCGCATCGTACGGGCAATGTTGGCCGCATCAAGTACTATGCTCAGGAGCTCAAGGAGAATACTTACAATCTCACGCGTATGAATTTGGTTATGCGCGGTATTCAACCAGACAATATCATCACTCGCAATGGTGATACGCTTGCTGAAGACTGGCCGTTCTTCGAGGATGGCCACCCCGAGACCTATGAGCCGTTGTTTGTAGATGCATGCGTTTCTAATCCGCCTTATTCGCAGCGTTGGGATGCGCCAAACGGTCCCGATCCTCGCTTCGATGATTATGGGATCGCACCTAAGAGCAAGGCTGATTACGCTTTTCTGCTTCACGATCTTTATCATCTGCAACCTGATGGCATCATGTGCATTGTATTGCCGCATGGCGTGCTATTCCGTGGTGGGGAAGAAGGTCAGATACGCCGCAATCTCGTCGAGAACGACAAGATCGATGCCATCATCGGACTGCCTGCAAACATCTTCTTTGGAACAGGTATTCCTACTATCGTCATGGTTCTCAAGAAAAATCGTGACAATAGCGACATCCTGATCATTGATGCATCCAAGGGTTTTGTGAAGGAAGGAAAGAACAATAAACTTCGTGCATCTGATATCCGCCGCATCGTGGATGCATATGAAGTTCGTGAAGATGTTGAACGCTTCTGCCGTTCTGTATCCAAGCAAGAGGTGCGTGACAACGACTACAATCTGAATATTCCACGCTATGTAGACTCTTCGGAGATGGTAGAGAGTTGGGATATTTATGCAACCATGTTTGGCGGTATTCCTACGAGTGAAATTGATGCGCTTGCACCTTATTGGGATGCTTTTCCAGGTTTGCGCAACGAGCTCTTCGAGAAGGTAAACGAAGCGAGCATGCGTCTTAAGGCCGATGATGTGGCTGACGCTATTCGTGCTTGTGTAAGTGTGCGATCTTTTACCGATGAGTACCGTAACCGCTTCAACGACTTCGGAATGTGGCTTTATGACGAGTTGGTGGATGAGGCAACTCTGGTCTCGCGCGATAAAGAGGAGAGCATCATTGCTGCTGAGGTGTTCCGTCGTCTCGAAGGTATTCCGTTAGTTGATCGCTATGATGCTTACCAAATGCTCGATGATGTGTGGCAGCAAATAGTTATTGATTTAGAAATTATTCAGACTGAGGGATTTGATGCGGTGCGCTGTGTTGACCCCAATATGGTTGTCAAAAAGAAGAAAGGTAAAGACGTTGAGGTACAAGACGGTTGGGTTGGTCGCGTATTGCCCTTCGAGCTGGTGCAACATGAGCTATTGAGTGATGAGGCTGCCGAGATTGTTGCTCTTAAGGAACGACTTTCTGCTATTGCTTCTGGAGTTGCTGAGATCTTGGACGAACTGAGCGAAGACGAGAAGCAGGAAGCAGCTGATGCCCTGAACGACAACAATGATGCCTTTGTAGCAAACAAGATCAAAGGTGTTGTAAAGACACTTAAGGCTGATATGGGTGTTGAGGCAAATGAGACAGATTCGCTTCCGAGCAAGCTCGAGCGGGCAAGTGCTCTCTTTGATGAGGAAAAGGCGGTTAAGAAGAAGCTTAAGGAAGCTGAGGCGATACTTAAGGATAAGACCAAAGATACCATTGAGAATCTCAATGATGATCAGGTGTGTAGTTTACTGGATGCAAAGTGGAATAAGCCATTGATTCAGCAACTCGGATCGCTTCCAAATGCTGTGGTAGACGAGTTGGTTGCAAAAGTAGGTACCTTGAGAGACAAATACGCAACAACCTATGCTGATATTGATGCAGAAATACAAAGCATCGAGGCTGAGCTTGTTGGCATGTTAGAAAACCTTACTGGCAATGAGTTCGATATGGCTGGAGTGGGTGAGCTTGCTAAGCTCTTAGGTGGTGAGCTTTGATGAGTCGCGTACCTGCCATCCGCTTTAAAGGATTCACTGACCCTTGGGAACAGCGTAAGTTAGGTGAGCTTGGCTTTGCTCAGTCAGGAATAGGTTTCCCAGATGCAGAGCAAGGTGGTACTGAGGGGACGCCTTTCTTTAAAGTCTCAGACATGAACACACCGGGAAACGAGTACGAATTGGTTGCGTCAAACAATTACGTGACAGCTGAGCAAATCGCACGTATGGGTTGGCGCCCGATTAATCAGGTGCCCGCAATCTTCTTTGCTAAGGTTGGTGCCGCAGTCATGTTGAACAGGAAACGGCTGGTAAATGAGCCATTTCTGTTGGATAACAACACCATGGCGTTTTCAATGGATTCAAGTCTGCTTGACACTCAATTCGGTCGAGCATTGTTTGAATGTCTTGATTTGACGAGCTTGATTCAAGTTGGAGCTTTGCCGTCGTTTAACTCATCCGACGTTGAGAGCATATCCGTTTCTTTGCCAAGCACCATCAATGAACAGCGTCAAATTGGCCAATATCTCTGTGACCTCAATACTCTTATCACCCTTCATCAGCGTAAGTATGACAAGTTGTGCACGGTGAAGAAATCGATGCTCGACAAGATGTTTCCGAAGCCCGGAGAGACCTTCCCTGAAATCCGCTTTGAAGGATTTACTGACCCTTGGGAACAGCGTAAGTTGGGAGAGCTGCTTCTTTTCCAAAATGGTTTTAATGGCTCCAGCAAGTCATTTGGAAGCGGGATTCCGCTTATCAGTGTCATGGATGTTCTTGATGATGAATTCATTACGCACGAGACAGTAAGGGGCAAAGCTCGCCTGAATTGCGAAGAAGCTAGCCGCTATTGTGTTGAGTACGGTGATGTACTGTTTCAGCGCAGCTCGGAAAATCAGGAGGATGCCGGAACGTCTAACGTGTATCTTGACCAGCATGTTTCATCCGCTTTCGGAGGATTCGTGATAAGAGGTAAAAAAGTCGGTGAGTATAACCCTATTTTCATTAAATATCTTCTTGGTTCCCCTTTTATTCGCGAGCAAATTACTCACAGAGCTCAGGGTGCTCAACATATCAATGTGTCGCAGGATACCCTAGCCGATGTTGTTCTCTTGATGCCCTCCATGCACGAACAGGAGGCTGCCGGATTGGTTTTCCTCCATCTCGATAACCTCATCACCCTTCATCAGCGTAAGTTTGATCAATGTTGTGTTCTGACAAGGTGAATGCTGCTGAGATTATCCAAACACATTTAATGTAGAATCGTCTTTGAAAGTCCATGACGAAAGGCCATCATGATCGACCTCAAAACTCTCACAATGCAGGTAATCAATGGGGATGCAGAAGGAATTAAGATTTGCCGCATTGCGGGGTCTACTTTGGTCACCATAGTAATACCGAGAGAGCTGCTTGGCGAAGCAAAAGGACTCCCAGAAATACCCAAGCGTGGAATCTATTATCTTCTTGATGATAATAAGGGCAGGTTAAAGCGCGTGTATGCTGGACAGACCGTCCAAGGTATCCAGCGACTTGACGATCATAACAAAAGGAAGAATTGGTGGAACAAGGCTGTAATGTTTCTTGCGCCTGACGCCGAGTTCAGCATGGACGTAGTGAGTGGTTTGGAGTCCATCGCTATCAGATATATCAAAGAACACGGCGCTTATGAAGTCGAGAACACCAACGATCCTAAGCCCTATATCAGTCCATATAACGAAACGTTCATTCATGCGCTTCATGAGGATATTCTGTTCCGTATGGCGCTACTCGGATTTGGACTCGATGCTGTGGGAGATGATTCGATAGTTATACCAGGACAGCTGTTCCACACTTATCGACGTGGCATAAAAGGACTAGGGAGATACAATGCCGCTGAAGGGTCATTCGATGTTCTTCCTGGGTCAAAGGTTGATGTTGGCACATGTGCTGGCACCAAACGGAATCCCAACAATAAGATTGAGTCGCTGAGAAGCCAGCTTATCGCATCTGGTGAACTAAGCATGGAGAACGAGGGCGTGTATGAGCTCGGTTGTACACTTCATTTCGATAGCCCAAGCGCTGCTGCTGTTTTTGTTCTTGGCGGAAGCTGCAATGGATGGACCGAATGGTTAGACGAGAGCGGCCGAACCCTTTCCTTCGTATACCGAGAATCGCAAGCGAGTTAGCCCTCTCGAAGCCTGCCTCAATATGACGACAAAGTGATGGACTCATATCCGTTGTCGGAAATCATCTGAGAAATAGCCTTGAAAGCACGCATAGCATCCAGGGCTTCGCCTTCCTGAAAATCTGGCGCATCCGCATAACGCGTGAGCGATATGAGGCTTGAAAGGTAAGAAGCATGTTCGAGAAGTTCATCGTCAAAATCAAGAAATCCCAAATCATGAGCGCGGATAAGTAACGATGAAATGTTGTGCGTGAAGGGAAAAGCCACATTGTTCTTTTCGAATACCGATTTCACCAACTTCTCTGCAGCTTGTTGGGAATGGTAGCCGATGCTTTCCGCATACCTCGCAACCCCTAACGAAGAGAGCGCTTCTATAGTCTCAACATCCACTGATGCTGCATAAAGAAGACCGCGAAACTCGCTACCCATAGATCTTCACGCCTTCGTTGGCGATAGCATAGTCTACCGTTGTGCGCCTAGCCTGGCGGTCCAAGTAATCATCGCGAAACCGCGTCAACAGATCATAGTCGAGGCCAGCATCGTACATAAGCTTTGAGATTGATGTCGAAGCTTTGGTGGCGTATCGGATAGGTCTTTCATTGTCATTTTCGGTAACAACCATAATATCAACATCGCTTGAA
This sequence comes from uncultured Eggerthella sp., assembly GCA_900542525.1. Taxonomy (GTDB): domain Bacteria; phylum Actinomycetota; class Coriobacteriia; order Coriobacteriales; family Eggerthellaceae; genus Anaerotardibacter. The sequence goes on along the minus strand of UQNZ01000001.1, from coordinate 251,570 downwards.
GGAAGCTCCTCACGACGTGCATAGCTACCAAAAATATAAATACTATCGGTGGGCACTGCATCTGTAATAGCATCAACCATCGATTCAAGCACAGCAGAAGGTATGCGAAGATTGACCGCAGCGGAGTTGATCTTCGTATTTCTCTCCTTGTTTCGAGACATCTCGCATCCTTTCCCTCTTTTGGAAATTCTAGCATGGTGAGAGAACTATTACCTTTAAAGAAGTTCCATAACACAGAAACTACTGTGTGAAGAAGAATTTTGAAAACAGCGTAAGCTTCTCGATCTAATCTTTCGTCAGCGTGAGTGTTGATGGGTTGCGCATTACAGAAGAGAGGCCAAAGATCGCATGACAAGGTCAACATCCTGGTTTTCAAGTTCTCGAATGACATGTAAGTAGGTTTCTTGCGTAGTGGTCATGCTCGCGTGCCCAAGTCTTCTTGAAACGCTTGCGATAGAAACGCCCGCGAAGAGCAGGATTGAGGCATGAGTATGCCTGAGCCCATGGATGGATATGATAGGTACTTCTGCATTCTTGCAGTGCCGAGCAAGAATCCCGTTAACAGTTGAGTTGTAGACTTTTCCTTTTACAAAGAGCGGTTCTTCGTTGGGCAGAGCTTTGACCAGATTGGCAAATTGCATGATAAGCTGCCAATCCAACTGAACCTTCCGCATAGAAGAAGCATTTTTTGTTGGAACAAACCCGCCATCACCTTTGTAGTTCCATGTTTTATTGATCGAGACAGTTTGATGAGTGAAATCGAAATCAGCGGGTGTTAATCCGAGTGCCTCGGAAAAGCGCAATCCTGTTTTTGCGACCAACAAAATAAGCCAATCCCAGTTGACCTCATCGCCTAGATCAAGATCTGCTAAAAGAGCGTGTAATTCAAATTGATTGAGATATTTTATCTTCTTCTGCCGGGGAGGTTTGCCTTTTATGATCACCTTGCGTGTTGGGTCTCTTTGCAAAAGACCTTCGTCAACTGCATCCAGAATCGCGCCTTTAAGCTGGTGATGAAAATCCATCGTTGTTTGGCGCTCGTGTCCCTTGGCGTAATCATTGATGAGCTGTTGATAAGAGGTACGATCAAGATCTTTGATTCTCAGTGAAGGGATTAACCGTTTGAGCCATGAAAGGGTCAAACGATATTTACCCATTGTCACATCGCGAATCGCACCCTCTTTATAGACTTGGACCCATTGCGCATAGTAGTCGCAAAACAGTGCATTTTCAGTTATCGAATCCATGATTCCTCCTTTGACGTATTGCTCACGCTGACGAAAGAAATGGAATTCGGTTCAATAGGGGAGAATGAATGTACGAGATAGAAGGAAACATGCGCAATCACCTCCTGATTTATGGTGCTCAGCATGTTTAAATTTGCGTTTTGATTATAAGAACTTCTAGCTAGAAGTGTATCTTCTCTGTTCGCTGCTCCCCGTATGATTCGAGCGCTTTGATGTCCTGTTTATTTTTTCTGGTGGCAGCATGGATGCCGGTATCAGCACAATAGAGGTGTCGGAATAACTGCAGAAATGCGAATGCGGCCGTAAAGTGCTTCCTTGCGGGGTTGTTCACCTTTACAATAGAGGATAATGAATCTATTGAAGAACTCCAGGAGGGAATCGTGAGTAAGGTAACCATCGTTGGTGCAGGTAATGTCGGCGCGACTGCAGCACATATCATCGCAAGCAAGAATCTCGCCGATGTGGTCTTGGTCGATGTGGCCGAAGGTCTGCCGCAGGGCAAGGCGCTCGATATGATGCACATGCGTTCGGTCGAGAAGTTCACGGTAAGCGTTACTGGCACGAACGACTATGCTCCTACTGCCGATTCCGATGTTGTGGTCATCACCGCAGGCATCGCTCGCAAGCCTGGTATGACGCGCGAAGACCTGCTCGGTGTGAACTCGGGCATCATGTCTTCGGTCATCGATGAGGCTATCAAGTATTCCCCCGATGCCATCTATATCTGTGTCACCAATCCGCTCGATGTTATGACCTATCTTGCGTACCAGAAATCGGGATTGCCCAGCAATCGTCTGATGGGCATGGGCGGCGTGCTCGATTCCGCGCGTCTTTCGTTCGCTGTCTGCGAAAAGCTCGGCTGCGATCCGGCGGATGTGGTCGCATGGGCGCTTGGCGCACATGGCGAAGGTATGGTGTGCTGGCCTCGCTATACCACTGTTGCAGGTCGTCCTATCACCGAGCTGATGAGTGAAGAAGAGGTCGCCGAAGTGGTGCAGCGTTGCGTGAAGGGCGGTGCAGAAGTGGTCGCCCACCTGAAGACGGGCTCTGCTTACTACGCTCCAGGCGCTTCCATTGCGAAGATGGTCGAAGCGATCCTCACCGACTCCCATGAGGTCATGAGCGTGTGCTCCTATATTGATGGTCCCTACGGCTTGCATGACCTTTACATGAATATTCCCACACGCCTCGGCAAGAATGGCGTTGAAGAGATCGTAGAATTCGATCTTACAGAAGACGAAATGGCAGCACTTCAGGAATCTGCTGCAAGCGTGAAGAAGGGTCTCGAAAACCTTCCCGCATAAGGTGTTTCTCGAAAGTAGTTGGTTTACATGCAGGTTCTTTCCTCAAATACCATTTCCGATGCATTGCTCGTCTCCATTCCGCGACTGGCAAGCATTCTGCCTCCCGATATCTTGGAAGCGCTCATCGCCGCTCGCGATCGTGAAACGCATGAACGTGCGAAGATCGTGCTCGATCAGTTGGTGCTGAATGCGCAGATCGCCAACGAAGATCACGTACCCATCTGCCAAGACACGGGCACGGTATGGCTGTGTTTGGAGGTTGGTCCCGATATCGCGCTCAACGCCAATGTCTTCTCGAAGGTCAACCAATCGGTAGCGGCAGGCTTCATCAATTCGAAGCTGCGCAAGTCGGTCGTGCGTGATGCGCTGTTCGATCGTACGAATACGGGCGACAATACACCAGCCTTCTGCGAATTGCGTTTGGTGGATGAACCGGGCGTTGCTCGTCTGCATATGATGCTCAAAGGCGGCGGCTCGGATAACGCGAGCCGTGTTGTCATGCTCACACCCAATGCGGGCAAGCAAGGTGTTATCGATACGGTGCTCGCCTGTGTAGAGGAGAAAGCGGCGAATGCCTGCCCGCCACTCGTGGTGGGAGTTGGCGTGGGTGGCACCTTCGATAAAGTGGCGGGGCTTTCCAAGCTCGCGCTCATGCGTCCGCTCAATATTGCTGCTCCCGATTCTGAAACTGCCGCATTCGAACAGGAGCTGCTCGAAGCCATCAATGCAACGGGCATCGGTGCTGGCGGTTTGGGCGGAGACACCACTGCGCTTGGCGTGCGTGTGAAAACTGCACCCTGTCATATCGCTGCCTTGCCGGTAGCGGTGAACATGGGTTGCTCGGCGTTGAGGAGGCTCACCGTTGAACTATAAGCATATTCAACTCCCCTTGAGCAAGGCTGATGCTCGCTCGCTGCGTGCGGGCGATGCTTGTCTGCTCACCGGTCCTGTATATACTTTGCGTGATGCTGGTCATATTCGCTTGCTCGATGAGATCCGCGAGAAAAAGCTCAAGACGCTGCCTTATGGGCTCGCCGGCCAGGTCATCTTCTATGCCGGCCCCACACCCCCTAAAGCAGGCAGGCCCTTCGGCGCGATCGGTCCTACCACATCTTCGCGCATGGATTTCGCAGCGCCTCTGCTCATGTCGATGGGCCTTACCGGCACGATCGGCAAGGGCGAACGCTCGGACGACGTGAAGAAAGCCTGCAAGGAATACTCTTCAGTCTATTTCGTGGCAACGGGTGGTGCTGCAGCGTTTCTTGCTAAGTGTGTTGTAGGCGATGAGACGCTTGCCTATGACGATCTGGGAACCGAGGCGCTCAGGCGTATCGATGTGGTCGATCTTCCAGTGTTCGTGGGGATCGATACCCTAGGTACGAGCATCTATTTGCTTGAAGATTGAGGTTTCGGTGGCTGATCAAGATCAACAGAAAAAAACTGCCGGCATCTTCATCACCTTTGAAGGGGGAGATGGCGCAGGGAAAACAACGCACATTACCTTCCTCGCTTCCTGCTTACGGGCGATGGGTCATGAGGTCATCTGCCTTCGTGAGCCAGGTGGCACGAGCGTAGGTGAAGACTTGCGCGCTATCGTACTCGACCCTAAGAATGCTGGTCTATGTGCTGAATCAGAGCTGCTCATCTATGAAGCAGCGCGTGCTCAGATCATTCGTGAGGTCATCATCCCGGCGCTCGCGCGAGGGGCTGTGGTGCTGCTCGACCGTTTCTACGATTCGACCATCGCCTATCAGGTGTACGGTCGTGGGCTTCCGATGTCATTCGTGCGCCAAGCGAACAGCTTTGCTTGTCAAGGGGTGCATCCCTGCCGCACGATCCTGCTCACCACAGGCGCTTCTGCCGAAGAGGGCCTCGAACGTGCAACGCATCATGGTGATGCTGACCGCCTCGAGCAGGCGGGTACAAGCTTCCATGCGCGCGTAAACAACGGTTTTCTTTCGATCGCGGCGGAAAACCCTGAGCGCATTCGCGTCGTTAATTCTTCGGGCGCGAAAGATGAAACCGCGCGTGCCATTTTCACCCAGATCAAAGACATCTTCGGTTGGGGGAGCGATTCCTTCGTATGGAAAGAGGGCTTCTTCGATCCGATCCTTCAGCGTGATACCAGCGAAAAGGCGCGCATCGATCTTTCTGAGGATTGATGCGGGTGGCCGACGTATTCGAGAGTATTTTCGGTCAAGCTCAGGTTCGTGATTACCTGCGCACCACGCTGCGCACTGGGCGTTTGAGCCATGCCTATCTGTTCACGGGCCCTCCTGGCTCCAATAAGACTTCGGCTGCTTATGCCTTTGCTCAGGCGCTCATCTGCCCCGACCAAGGCTGCATGACCTGCGACCACTGTAGGCGTGCGGTACGCCGAAATCATCCCGACATTCACTTCATCGAGCCTGAGGGCGCCCATGGCTACCTGGTCGATCAGATCCGTGAAGTGGTGGCTGATGCGCATCTTGCCCCAATCCAAGCTACGCGCAAGATCTATATCATCGATCGCGCTGATCTTTTGGGTACGCAGGCAGCGAATGCTTTTTTGAAAACGCTCGAAGAGCCGCCGGAGAATGTGGTATTCATCCTGCTTGGACGTACGAAGGATGCAGTGCTTCCTACTATCGTTTCGCGCTGTCAGGTGGTGCCGTTTCGCCATATTCCTACCACAGAGGCATCGGGTATCATTTCGCAGAACACCGGAGTGAGTGCAGAGCAGGCGCGCATTGCTGTCGAGGCATGCAATGGGTCGGTCACGAAAGCTATCGGATTCTGCAAGAGCCCAGAAAAGACTGGCTTTCGCCGCCGTATCCTGGAGATTCTTACGTTGCTGCCGCTTTCGGACGAACGCGATGTGCTTGAATACGCTGCTGAGCTCGTGAAGAGCGCAAAGGCGTGGGTCGATGTTGTTCAGAGCGAACAAGCTGAAGCAATCAATGAATCCGAAGAGTTCTTGAGCAAGGCGGCGCTCAAGCAGATCGAGGCTCGCAATAAGCGTGTGCTTACGAAAGCTTCACTCGAATCGCTTGCACAAGTTACTTCGATCATTCGATCCTGGTTACGTGACGTTTTGATGATTAAATCTCAGGCAGTCGAGCAGATTGTTAATATTGATGTGATGAATGATCTGGAGCAAGCTGCGGCGCGTACAACGCCTGCGGGCTTGGTTCGTGCGATCGATGCAACCTATCGTTGCGATAAGGCGATCGCCTATAATGTTTCTACAGAAACGTGTCTCGACACGCTTCTTTTTACGATAAGAGAGGTTTTTTATGGTTCGGGTGGCTCCCATTAAGCTGCAGGTCGGACCTAAGGTTCTTTGGTTCGATCCAACCGATTTAGATATACGCGCCGGCGACGATGTTATCGTGAACACGAGTCGCGGTCTTGAATACGGCATTGCAACATCGGATATTCTCGAAGTGAGCGACGATCTTGTCAAAGATCTGAAATCTCCACTCAAAGAGGTTGTGCGTTTGGCAACGCCGGAAGACATGGATAAGGTGCGCGAACTCGAAGAAAAGAGCGCCCAGGCGCTCGGTGCGTTCAAGGAAATTGCACTTGAGTCTAACAAAGATATGCATCCGGTGCTCGTTGAGTACCTTTTCGAAGGTGATAAGGCAGTCTTTTATTTCGAAGCAGAAGAGCGCATCGACTTCCGCGAGCTCGTGCGTAAACTTGCTTCTTATTTTCATGTGCGTGTCGATATGCGTCAGATCGGTGTGCGTGATGGTGCGCGCATCATCGGCGGCTTGGGGCATTGTGGCCAAGAATTGTGCTGCACGCGTTTTGGTGGCGAATTCTCGCCCGTATCGATTCGCATGGCGAAGGAACAGAACCTTTCGCTCAATCCGCAGAAGATCTCGGGTGTGTGCGGTAGGCTCATGTGCTGCTTGCGTTATGAATACGATACGTATAAGGAATTCAATTCGCGTGCCCCTAAGATGGGCGCGAAGATTGAAACGCCCGATGGCATCGCGAAGGTAACGGATATCAACGTGCCTTCTGAACGGATCACGATCACGCTCGAAGACGGTTCGAACTTGAAGATTCCGCTGGAGGATTTCGAGGCTCCCGAAGAAGGAAGACGGCCTCATGTGATCAGTGCTGACGTGTATGAGGAATACGTGCAGAAGAGTCAGTTCGATGCACTTGGCGGCGCAGGTTTAGTGGATGTGATCAACTTCAGTGGCGATGATATTCCTGTTGGTGCACGCCCTGCTGCTCGTCTCGATGGGGAAGGTTCGTCTTCGTCGGCTGAGAAAGAGGGTAAGCGCCGCAAGCGTCGTCGTAATCGTGGCAGCAAAGAGGGGGAGAATCGCTCGAGTTCTTCGCAGAAGAACAACCAAGGGAAAAAGCAATCGAACGATCGCGGGGGTGAAGGCGCGCGTTCTGGCAAGAAGGAATCTTCGGGGCGCAATCGTCGCAATCGTGGTGGCGTTTCGAATGGTCAGAACAAACGCTCGAACAATGCTCAGGGAAATAGGCAGAACAACAGCAATCGCAAGAATGGTGGTGCGCAAGGAGCGCGTCCTGGTCAGAAGTCCTCTGGCTTAAGTTCGCTTCGCGAGAATCCGAAGGGCAAGCAGGATGCGAATAGCCAAGGTGCTTCAACGCATCGCAGATCACGGCGTCGTAGCCATACGACGGGGGGAGAGAACAATGCCGGTGGGCAGTCATAACTATTCTCTTTTGACCGATCTCTATCAGCTGACCATGGCGCAAGGCTATTGGGAATGCAATAAGCTTGAGGAAGAGGCGTGTTTTCACGCCTTTTTCCGTACTAATCCGTTTCAAGGTGGGTATGCTATCGCATGCGGCATCGATCATGTGCTCGAGGTCATCGAAGACTACCGTTTCACTTCAGACGATATAGCGTATCTTGCTTCGCTCGAGGCTCCTGCTGGTGGAACTCTCTTCGATCCTGCTTTCTTAGACTACTTGAGCACGATGGAGCTTGCGGTTGATATCGATGCGGTGCGTGAAGGCACGGTCGTATTCCCAAATGACCCGCTCTTGCGCGTTACCGGGCCGATCCTTCAGTGTCAGCTGCTCGAGACGGCACTGCTCAACTGCGTGAACTTCGAAACACTCATTGCAACCAAAGCTGCACGTGTCTGCCTCTCTGCGGATTCTCCCGTTGCTGAATTTGGGTTGCGCCGTGCGCAGGGTGAAGACGGGGGGTTGCGCGCTTCACGTGCTGCGGTGGTGGGCGGTTGCGCTTCTACTTCGAACGTGCTTGCAGGTAAGCTCTTCAACATTCCTGTTTCAGGCACGCATGCGCATTCATGGGTAATGTCATTCGATAGCGAACTTGAGGCGTTCCGCAAATATGCGCGTGTTATGCCCAAGAATTGCGTGCTGCTCGTGGATACCTACGACATAACCCAAGGTATCAAGAATGCCATCACAGTTGGCCTTGAGATGAAAGAGCGCGGTGAAACGTTAAGCGCGATCCGTATCGATTCGGGAGACCTTTCTTGGCGTGCCAAGCAGGCGCGCAAGATGCTCGATGAAGCAGGTCTTACCGAAACGGGCATCGTACTTTCGAATGATCTGGATGAATACACCATCAAATCGATCAAGGATTCTGGCGCTCAGGTGAATTCCTGGGGTGTGGGAACAAAGCTTACCACTGCCTATGACCAGCCAGCGCTTGGCGGTGTTTACAAGCTTGCTGCAAAGCGCAAAACACCCGATTCAGAATGGCAGGATTGCATCAAGGTTTCGGGGCAGGCAGTGAAGCTCACCATACCAGGTGTGCTTGATGTTCGTCGATACTTCCATGAGGATGGTAGGCTTGCAGGCGATATGGTCTTTGATGTCAATCATGGGGTGGAGCGCGAGCGCATCGTTGATCCCGCTGATGAGATCCGACAGAAATCTCTTGCGGGTTTAGCATACACTACCTTGCTCGAGCCGATCGTACGCAATGGCAAACGTGTGGTCGACCCTTCATTCGGCAATGCCATGGAGGCGCGCGAACGTTGTAGGGAACAGCTGGATTTATTGGATGAAAGCCAAAAGCGCATTCTTAATCCGCACTCATATCCAGTAGGATTAGAGTATGGACTTTTCCATCGTCGTCATAAACTTGTCTCGGATATGTTAGGAAATTCATAATGATCAGAGTTGTTACCGATTCAGTTGCTTCTTTGCCTCGAGATCTGGTTGAAGAGCTCAACATCGATGTCGTATCTCTTTTCGTTCATCACGAAGGGCAAGAATACGATGATGCTACGATGGATCTGGACGATTTCTATAGCCATATCTACGAGTTGGTTGATGACATCCCTACTTCAAGCCAGCCTTCGCAGGCTGACCTGGAAGAGCTGTTCGAGGGCTATGCCAAAGCCGGCGATGAGGTTTTGGGCATTTGGATCTCGACGGGGCTTTCAGGTACGTATGATGGAGCGTTGCGGGCTGCTCGTGCGGTAGAATCGCGCAATATTGGTTTTCGCTATATCATGATCAACTCAACTTCTTGCGGCTTTGATGAAGGATGGTCGGTTGTTGATGGCGCTGAGGCTGTTGATGCAGGTAGCGCGCTTGAAGAAGCTGCACAAACGGTATTGAAGAGCATTGCATCGACGCGCTTTTTGTTCACTCCTGAAAATCTCACCTTCTTGAAGAAGGGTGGCCGCATTGGTGGCGCTGCGGCACTCATTGGCAATTTGATGCGCATCTCGCCTGTTCTTACGGTTAAGGACGGAACGGCGCAAGTCGCAGAAAAGGTACGTTCGCGCAAGAAGGCGCTCGTGCGCATCGTCGAGATGCTCGAGGCAGATATCGAAGCGAGTGGCGGCTTGAAGCATCTTGTTGTTCATTATATTGGCGATAAAACTCCTGCTCTTAAATGGGCGAAAGAGGTGATCGAGCCACTCATTGAAAAGTCGGTGCGCGTGCTGCCGGTCAGCCCCGTGATCGGTTTACATGTCGGCCCTGCGATCGGTATTGCTTATGAATGCAACGAACCGCTCGAAGGTAAGGTTACGGGAAATCTTCAAGCGCTCATGTGTTCGAATTAATAGAAAGTTGCAACTATGTCTATCAATTGTTCTTTGATCATCGATTCTTGCTGCGATCTTCCTCGTGATGTGGTAGATGCAGAAGGCATTAAGATCGTCAGTTTTAGCTATAACAATGAGTCAGGCTCGCATACGGATGATATGTATGCTTCCCTTACTGCGCATGAGTTTTACGAAGCGATGCGCGGAGGCGATGAGCCTTCTACTTCCCAGGTAACGCTTGGCGAATTCCTCGAGGTGTTCACGCAAGCCTATGAAGAAGGAAAGCCTGCGGTGCTGCTCTCGTTTTCGAGCGCGCTTTCAGGCTCATATTCTACGGCCTGCATAGCTGCTGATCAGATAAAGCAAGAGCATCCTGATTTCGAGCTTCATGTGGTTGATACGAAGCTTGCTTCGATCGCTGAAGGGCTTTTGATCTATGAAGCGGTCAGGCAGCACCAAAAAGGAATGACTGCAGCCGAACTTGCCGATTGGGCATCCGAGGCTCTCTATTATGTGCACGGTTACTTCATGGTGAGCGACCTCGAAAGCTTACATCGCGGTGGCCGCATCCCGCGTTCGGTTGCATTTGCAGGCTCGAAGCTCGACGCGAAGCCCTTGCTCGGTTTCGGACTCGATGGCTCGCTTGCTCTCGTGGGCGTTGCGCGTGGTCGCAAGAAGGGAATGAAGGCACTTGTTGAGTATTTTGAGCGAAACCGAGAGGCGAACAGTGAAGGAGGCGTGGTGCTCACTGGCAATGCCGATTGCCCAAAAGATGTCGCACGCCTTGAAGATATGCTCGTGAAGACTGATGAGGATCTCGTGCTCGTTGATTGCGCCATTGGGCCAGTCATCGGCTGTCATGTGGGACCCGACATGATCGCGGTTGCGTTCTGGGGTAAGGATCGTCGTGAGACTGTTTCAGTTGTTGATCGCATAGCCAACAAGGTCAAGAAGAATCGTTAGAGAGGTTCGAGGAAACCGCTATGGCAGATAAGACATTCGTTTTCGTGGGCGATACCGAGGTCGGTTCGCGTCTCTCTCGATCGCTCAACGCCAGTGGTTTTTCCACGGCTGCGTCGCTTTCAGATGCTGATGTGGTCTTCACCTATTATGAAACCCAACAGGGGCTTGAAGATCTCTACTTCGATTCAAAAGGGCTTTTGCAAGATACCAAAGAAGGTGCGCTGCTCATCGATTTGAGCCCGACCACGCCTTCTTTTGCGCGTGAGCTCTATGCGGTCGCGCGCGTGAATGAGCGCAACACGCTCGATGCGCCGCTCGTGGTGCGCAACATCGTTGAAGAGGACGCCTTCGCTAGCTGCGATAACCTTATGATCTTCGTAGGTGGCGAAGAGGAGAGCTTTGAAGAAGCGAAGCCACTGCTCCATGCTATTGCGCGTCATGTGTTGTATTTGGGTGAGGCAGGCTGCGGCCAGAGCGCGAAGATCATGGCTACGCTGCAGCGCGCTTCGGCGCTCATCGGCGTAATCGAGTCCTATGCTACCTATATCAATGGAGATGTGCGCTTCGACTGGGAAGAGGTGATCGATACGCTCTCTGTTGCAGGATGCGTATCCCCGGTGAATATCGCCTATATCGATGCGATCCGTACGCATGATTTCACGGGGACCTATACGGTCGAGATTCTCATGGCTGAACTTGTTGCGGCACTTTCTTCAGCAGATGATAAAGATCACATCATTCCGCAAGCTGAAGCAGGATTTCGTCTCATGGAATTGCTCGCGATGGTGGGTGGAGCGGCGTATAACCCGGCTGCTCTTGCGCTCATCTTCGACGATGAAGATGCGGCTAAGCGCTTTGGGCTCGATTGGTCGCGTGCGGAAGGTGCGTATGAGAAGCATGATCATGATCACAGTTGTGATTGTGGACACGACCATTCTCATGAGGAATTCGATGAGGTCAATAGTTACTTCGATATCTCAGATGGTTATCCTGAGGCAATGGGCGATTTCTCTGTAAATTAACCCTCAAGAGCGCTTTTGATCCCAATTCCTGAACAGCCGAAGACCCTGGATGCATATCATGCTTGTATGCTTTGTCCGCGTCGCTGCGGGGTGGATCGGTTTGCGTGTACGGGGATATGTGGCGCGGGCGATGCGCTGCGCATCGGGCGTGTATCCCTTCACTGGTGGGAAGAACCTTGTCTGGTAGGCGATCGGGGGAGCGGAGCGGTCTTCTTTGCTCACTGTGCGCTTGGCTGTGTGTACTGCCAGAACAAGCGTCTTGCCGAAGGTGAGGGTGTTGAGGTCACACAGGAGCGTTTGAGCGAGATCTTGCTCAAATTGCAGAATGAACAGAGGGCTGCGAACATCAATCTGGTCACGGCAAGTCATTATGCGCCAAGTGTTGCGAGCGTACTTCGTGAACTGCGATCATCCGGAGCGCTTCATATTCCCGTTGTTTGGAACACGTCTGGCTATGAAAACGCCCAGACACTTGCGCTGCTTGAGGGATTGATCGATATCTATCTCGTTGATTTCAAGTACAGCAACCCTGCTACAGCACGGAGGCTTTCGCATGCGAGCGATTATGTGGAGGTGGCTCTTGCTGCGCTCGAGCAGATGATGGAACAAACAGGGGTGCCATGTTTGGACGAAGAGGGGTATCTGGAGCGCGGTGTGATCGTGCGTCATCTGGTATTGCCTGGTTATGTTGATGATTCGCTTGCTGCGCTCGATCTTCTGTATCCGCGTATCAAGGGTCGTGCGCTTCTAAGCATCATGAATCAATTCACAATCGTTGATGAAGCTCTCGATGTTCGTGCGTATGGGCTTGAGCGAGCAGTGTCCGATGAGGAGTACGAACGTGTGCTCGATCATGCTGATGAGCTTGGGTTCGAAGATTACTTTTGGCAGGAAGGTGGAGCAGCGAGCGAGAGTTTCGTGCCCGCTTTCGATGGAACCGGTGTGCTCGTGTCTTGACCGTGCGTGTCAGAGGGTGAGAGGTTTCTTGTGCGTAAGAGCTTCGTGATGCGCTTTTACCGCAAGTGCATATCGAGGGGAAGTAAAGTGTGTTAGAATCAATCGGCGGAAAAGGGTTTCTTTTGCCGCTGTCTGATGGGTTGCAGATCGGTCGAATGTTTGCAAAGCACCAGGCAGGATACTAATGCCGACATGGCGCAATTGGTAGCGCAACTGATTTGTAATCAGTGGGTTGCGGGTTCGATTCCTGTTGTCGGCACCATCAACATGCGAGGCCTGAGCAAGAAATTGCTCAGGCCTTTCTTTCGTTTTTCATCCAGGTTCAGTTCAATGAGGAGTCTTCCCGCTTATAAGTTTCAGCTGGAAGAAAAAGATGCGAGGATCGCTTATTGCGGAAAGAGCGCACCTGCTTGCTTTGTGATGGCGCGAGCCGGTGTTGCTGTGGGTGCAGCCGTTCCTGCAAGAGGATTCTTCCTTCTGCGTTCGGCATCGAGCTTACGATTGCGGAAGTAGACAGCCCAGTTCGCCGCCAAGAAGAAGCAATTGAGAATATAGACCGCCAAGACCCAGTTGAGAGAGCCGAGCGTGAGTTTTGCAGCAACTCCGCATGCATATCCCGCGCAGATGAGTGCGAGGAATTGCCAGCTCGTGCCAATAGCGGTCTTTGCACGGTAGGCTTTGTAGGCGTTCATCGGCCAAGAAAGACCGAAGCAGATGAGCATTCCTGCTTCCAAGAGCTCTGCTATGAACATCGGGTCTCAGTTCCTTTCTTCTATATGGTTTCTTCCTGCAGGCGCTTGTTGTTCAAGGCTCCTGTGAAAATGCGGTCTGGGCATTCGCGGTTTTGGCGGCATCAGGATCGCTCTTTAGATTCTCTCGCTTCGCAGATATTCATTCCAATATATAGATTTGCAAATATTGATACCTATTAGGTATGATTCAAACATGGATCTCAATAAACTTCGATACTTTCTTGTGGTCGCTGAGACTGAGCATGTTACTCGGGCAGCGAATATGCTGGGTATTTCTCAGCCTGCACTTACGCGCGCAATTCATCGGCTCGAAGAAGAGATGGGCGTAACGCTCATGATGGGAGAGGGTCGCAATATCCGTCTGACCGAAGAGGGTCTCTTTCTCAAGCAGCATGCAGCAAAAGCAATGCGTACGCTTGAGGAAACGGAAAATGCGGTGAAGGTATTCTCAGCACAGTGGCAGCAGACGATCGATCTTTGCATTGAAAGTGCTTCTATGGTGGTAGTGGACGCGATCGCACGGTATTCGCATGAGCATCCTGAGGTGGCTTTTGCTGTTTCACAGGATGAAGAGGCACGTTCGAGCGATATCGTGGTCAAGACCGTTTCGAACATCGCAACGGTACTCGCGAGCAACTACAAAGAAGGCCCTGCTGTTGGCGATACGCATGCAGCTGCGACGAAAGCAGATGGCTCGATGGATCATGCAAGAGAGAGGTTCACCGAGCGGATCGGCATCGCAGTGCCCATCTCGCTGCGCTCCTCTTTGCCTGAAATGCTCTCACTTGCAGATCTGCGTGAATCCCATTTCATCTGCCTTGCTGGAAAACGGGGTTTTCGTCGTCAGTGCGATCTTTTGTGTAAGCATCATGGTTTTGTTCCACATTTGGTATTCGAAAGCGATAACCCTTCAGTGGTGCGCAAGATGATCGCGCTCGGACTCGGGGTCGGATTTTGGCCTGAGCATAGTTGGGGACCGGTCGATCCTGAAAAAACACTTTGGCAGCCGCTTGTAGAAGAGGGATTTCAGCGTACGATCAGTATCGAGCTCACCTCGCAAGGGATCGAGAAGCCCGTCGCACGAGCATTTCGCACGTTTTTGCTGACCCAATTCGAACATACCTGGCAGTAGTATTCGGCGAATTAGTACCGTTCAGATTAGGTGCATGGTGAATTCCGCCGCGCAATTATGGCGATATTGAAACGTTTGGGCGTGCGGTCATGTTTCCGCTTATGATGATTCTTGATGGCGCAATTTGCCAGTAGCGACCGATATGGAGGAACAGTATGTTGGAAGCTGGTATCACGAATGTCGAAACAACGATGGTCACCGAGCAGAATACTGCTCTTGCATTGGGAAGCGGGACTGTTGAAGTGTTCGCTACACCTGCGATGATCAATCTTATCGAATACACGTGTGCTCGTAGTGTGGAGGGTGAGCTCGAACCCGAACAGACTACGGTGGGTACAAACCTCAGCATCTCTCACGATGCGCCCACGCCCATTGGCATGGAGGTTTCCTGCAAGAGCGAATTGACGAAGGTTGATGGACGCGCACTTTCTTTCGAGGTGGAAGTGGTCGATGAACGGGGGATCGTGGGCCGTGGTACGCACGATCGCTTCATCGTTGATAAAGAGCGCTTCCAATCGAAGGCGAACGCGAAGCTGAACAAGTAAGATTTCGGGGCCTGCGTGTGAGTGTTAGGGGTTGCAGCGGGCGCATGGTTTATAGCCGAGTTCGATCAGGTGTTCGCGGGTATCGGTGACATCTGATCGATTCTTCGTCTTCATGTCATCTACCGATGAACAGCCTGGATAATGAAAGCGCTTGGTGTTCGTGTTGAGTACATAGGAGCGTTCAGCAGTTTCAGTGGTAGCGGTGTTTTCTTGGGTGGATTCATTCGTTTTCGTGTTGTTTGTTAATGGGCTGTTCGTAGAAGGCTCACCAAGTTTGCTCTTGCCTGTTGCATAATCGATCACCACGCCAGGTTGTATGTTGTAACAGTACACATTCAGGCACACTGAAGCACCGTCATCTTCGAGCGAGAGCGCTTCGATCTGCACGCCGCGCGTTACGAGGTCATCTCCGCGAAAATCAGGCGTGACGCGCATGAGCACATGACACTTGTGGGTATACCCTGCATTCAGGTAGTCGCGGATCTCACCTTCGAATTTCGCCATAACGTCGTGGTTCAAATGCTCTGTTCCCGTGATCAAATCGAGTGGATTCACTGCTTCGTCGCTGAGCGAATAAGCGATCAAGTGCGAACGTTCATAGAGATGATCGAGTCCGATCTGAGGGTACTTTGCTTGAACGAAACCGCTTGGATCGGGCATATTCTTCGCGCGTGTGCTTCTCTTTGCAGGGCGCGTGTTCTCGCAGAGCTTTGCGAATGCTCCTGTTGCGCGGCCGAGTGCATCAAGTTCCCCATAGATTTCGGTGCCATCGGGAGCTTCTCGATCGGATTCAGTGAAGGTGGGTCGATCATTGTTCAGGACGATATAATCCTGGCCGGAGTAATCAGGAACTTCCGAAAGACTGGTAAGCGAGCTTGACTGGTCGCTTGTCTGCGTTTGCTCTTGCGTATAAGAAGCACTTGGTGCCGATTCGGAGGAGCCTTGTTGGGCTGCCGCCGTGCAGCCGCTCAGCAGAGTAAGTGCGAGTGCGATGCTGGCGAAAAGTGCAATCGCTGATTCGAGCGCCGATCGTGTTTTGCTAGTTGGGTGTTCCATGGTCTCGATTCTGCCTGTTGGCTTCAACTCGAAACGAATAGTATCAAGAACTGCTCGTCAAGCACAACCTTGATCGGTGTGGCCCAAGCTGAGGATCGCGCAGCTCAGTCGAGATGAGGGAGCAGAGCAGCCCGGTAGACTTCGACAAGAACGGGTAGTTTCATCGCTGCATTCGCAGGACTTGTCGAAGGAAGCTGCTCGCAAGGCAAGTGCACTGCCGGTTCGCAGAGCTTGCGATAGAGCTGGGTTGCCTTTGCTCCTGTGCAGAATATCTTCTTGATGGGTGCCGCGGTGCAGAGCTGGGTGATGTCGTTAGGCTTTGGGTCGCGGATGCTCGCATCGCTTGCTCCAGCTATCGTGCAAGAAGCGAGCACGTCCCAAAGTGCGATATGGTGCGTGAGCAGGAGCTGTTTCTTCTCGGGAATGGTTTGCGGCACTTCAGTATCGAGCACTGCAGCAAGTACTTTCCAAAACCGGTTTTGCGGATGACCGTAGTAAAACCCTTGCTCACGCGATTTGGGTGAGGGCATCGTTCCGAGCATGAGCACCTGGCTCTTCGCATCGAATACCGGCTCGATCTCGTGGATGATATGTTCGTTCATTGTAGTCAATGCGCTTCTTGGAAAAGCTTAGCAGAGAGTTTTTTTTGGATACATCCTTGTTTTACAATTTTGCTTTCTTGTCATCTTTAATCATGCGTCTTCTCTATGAATTCATTCAATCGAGAATGCAATTTGTACATAAAGCATAGATGAAATCTATTGATGTCCTATTAATTCACAATGCTTTTCTGATTTGTATTCATTCGTAGGTGGGTTCACAAGAGGGGCAGTTTAATCGACGCATAGGGGGGTAATCCATGAATCCAAATGCAACCATCACTGACGAGATGTTCGAGGCGTATCTCAAGCAGATTCGCGAACTGGTCGAAGGCCCGTTCGAGGAGATGCAGAAAGAGATCGAAGTAACGAACAAGTTCCCTGACGAGTTCTATGAGCTTGCTAAGGAAAACGATCTCTATCGTTTCTATCTTCCTGCTGAATATGGCGGATGGAACCTCGACGAACTTGAGATCCTGCGCGTTCAAGAAGAGTTCTCTCGCGGTCCTGGCGGCATGCGCATGCATCTTCATCATGCGGCAGACATGAACTGGCGCATCCTTGAGGATTATGGCACGCCCGAGATCAAGGGTCAGCTCATGGATAAGTTCCAGGACAAGACCATCTACTGCAACTTCGCGATCACTGAGCAGACCGGCGGCACGGGTGCGGACCTTCACACCACGGCTGAGTGGGATGAGGCGAAGGGCAAATGGATCCTGAACGGCGAGAAATGGCTCATCTCTCACACGGACTGCTCTGATTACACCTATGTCATCGCGGTCACCAATCCTGAAGACGATAAGGATACGCGCCTTTCCGCGTTCTTCGTTCCGGTCGACGCCCCTGGCTATGAGCTCGTTCCGATGCCTCATATGATGGGTTGTCGTGGTGCTGGTCATGCTGGCCTCAAGTTCACCAATGTTGAGCTGGGTCCTGAGTATCTGCTTGGCGAAGTGGGTCAGGGCATGGAAGTGGCCATCCATTCGCTTTCCGTCTCTCGTGTTCATATCGCAACGTCGAACCTTGGCATGGCACAGCGCATGCTCGAGATCTCGCTCAAGCGTGCTGCTGATCGCGTGACCTTCGGCAAGCCGATCATCAAGCGTCAGGCGATCAAGATGAAGATCGCGAACATGCAGATGATGATCCATGCTCTGCGCACCATGGTCTACGATTTCGCACGTGACTTCGACTTCGATCCGTTCAACGACTACATCGATGAGAAGGCTGCGATCTGCAAGCTCTTCTCGATCGACACGGTTCGTCTGGTCTCCGACGAGATGCTCGAGATCTTCGGTGGCGACGGTTACTTCGAGGATTCTCCGTATGGTCCGACCGAGCGTTTGTATCGCGACTGCCGTGCTATGTGGCTCGAGGAAGGCGCACCGACCGTTCAGCGCATCACGATCGCGCGCGAATGCGAACGCCACGGCGGCAAGATTGCCTATCTTTTCGACGATCATTTTTCAGTGGTTGGCTAGAAGGGTAGTCTTACCGCGCTTCATCTGAAGCAATCTTTTCAAAAGAGGTGCTGGCTTTTTGGCTGGCACCTCTTTTTGTATGCGAGATACGAAACTCCCCGCTCAGATGACGAACGACCAGGTCGTTTGCCATCTTATTATGCGGTGCAGACAGCGCAGCTGGGGAGGCCATCATGAAGATAGGCATCGGCGGCTTTGAGCGCTCGACCCGAAGCATCGGTAACCACCGTGATGCCTGCTTTGTTCATGATTTCGATATCGCGCTCAGAGATGGTTCCGCAGATGAGAACGCGCACTTCGATCTGGCGCAAGAAGTTAGCTTGCGATCCGCATAAGTGCTCTTGGCTCGGTAGATTACGCGAGTCGACCAGCTCGTTATTTTCTACTTTGTAGAAATTGAAGTTGGTGCATGAGCTGAAATGCTTGCTCACATCCAACCCTTCACTGGCTACTGCTATTCTCATGCCTCTCGTTCCTGCGAAACTGAAATAAAAGACTACGATGTCTACTCTACGGTGCAAACTTGTTGCAGTATTTTAACGTTCGGGGGAAGGGGCTGATTCTTCTGCGACAGGAGCTCAATCCGCACACGAAAACCTTCGTCGATTTCCTCTTGCAAAATAAAGAAAGCTTTGTGATAATAACCAGGCTGTCTTTTACAGCGCTGCCGTCCCCATCGTCTAGCGGTCAGGACGCCGCCCTTTCAAGGCGGAAACACGGGTTCAATTCCCGTTGGGGGCACCAACGAATCGTGAGGCCAAAGTAACTTTTTTGCTTTGGCCTCGTTTTTTACCGACGGAAAGTTCCAGGGAATCTCCAAAGGGGATCGATTTTCGACCGAACCTGAACGAAGAGGAGACCGTGAAAAAGCTCATCGCGCAATTCATGAAGTTCGGCATCGTAGGCGTGATCGCGTTTCTGATCGACTACGGTCTCATGGTGGCGCTCACCGAGTTCTTCGGCGTTCCTTATCTTATCTCCAACACTATTTCCTTCACGGTGTCGGTCGTGTTCAATTACGTTGCGTCTATGCGCTATGTGTTCGAGCGCCGTGACGACATGTCCAGGCATCGCGAATTCATCATCTTCGTCGTGCTTTCTATCATCGGGCTTATTCTGAACGACCTATTCATGTGGCTGTTCGTAAGCGTTTGGTTCATCGACTATCGTATCGCGAAGATCATCGTGACAGTTTTGGTGGCTATTTGGAATTTTGTCACGCGAAAGATCTTCTTAGAGAAGCATTGATGCAAAAGCACTAAAGTAGAATCAAGTAGTGCGTAAGGGTGAGCGAAGGAAGGGGAGAGCATGAACGTTACGTTCAAGATCATGCGTCGTTCAGGTGATAAAGCCTATATCCTCTCTGAGATCACTGACTACGATCAAGGCCTGCCCGTGGTGCTTTCAGCCTCCACGGAAAATGGCGTTCGCATCCCCTGTGATGTGTTCCCCTTCGTTGACGAAGACGATGTGCTTGCCATGGAGTTCGCGCTCTATGACACCGCGCTTGCCGTGCGCGACGACCTGCTCGCGAGCGCGCATGCGAAGAATTCACCTGCGCTCAGGTTTTTCGTGGTGGTACTCCCATGGCTCAATGTGAAGCGTTGGGTGCTCGAATTCCGTGCGATCACGCCTGAAGGGAAGACGCAATCGTTTTGTGTCAACGGCCTTGAAATGGATGCTTTCCGCTGGCGCAATCGTCTCGATATTCGCCGTGGCGCGTTCCAGAGTGAAGCTCTTGAGCAATTGAGCAAACGCTTCATCCACGATCGCATCCAGATTTCGTTTAAACGCGCGCTCGATATGGGCGATCGTATTCTTGTGAGTGCTGCGCTCGGTATGCCCTTTCACGAAGAGAGCGACATTGCCATCGACTTCCTTGACGGTGAAGGTCGACCGTTCGAACCGTATTTCAACGTGATCGAAGACAGCGTTACCCATGCATCCGATTTCGGGTCCCTTGAGCGGCGCAAATTGGAGCTTTCCATTTCGCTTCCAAAAGCTATTGGTGAAATGTGTATTTGCGCCACTGATACTGCTGGTACGATCGCGCCAGGGTTTGAAGTATTGAGCGAAAAGGGCGCACTTGCGCTACTTGAAGAATTCTCCGAGCAGACAAAAACAGCCTATAACGATCCCGCTTACGACGAATGGTATCATTCCTATCAACGCGCCGATCTTCCAACGTTCTTCGAACAGGTGTCCGTCCGCTTCAAAGTCGAGCCGCTCATCAGTATCGTATGTGTACTCGACCATGCTCAGCACCATCAGATTCACGACGTAATGAATGCGTTCCGTACGCAAAGCTATAGCAAATGGGAGTTGATCTTCGTCGATCTTGATGGCGATAACTCGTTCGTTTCCTCACTTCTCGAGGTGTTCCAGGATGATCGCATGTATCTTGTGGATGTGGACCCTGCGCTTTCGCGCCCAGAGAAGATCAACGCTGCATTCTACGCAGCGGAAGGTAGCTATATCGGCTCGCTCTTCGCGCATGATCTGCTTGCACCCAATGCGCTTTTCGAATGCGTGCGTACGATTAATGCATTCCCTACGTGCGAACTCATCTACTGCGACTCCGATACGGTGAATGTGCAGGGGCATCATTCGCATCCGATCTTGCGCAGTGCGTTTTCGCCCGAACTGCTCCGCTCGTTCAACTATTTTGGCAACTTCGTGATCTATGGTGTTGAATTGCTCGAACGTATCGGATTGCTCGATCCTGCCTTCGAAGGGGCACTCGCTTACGATCTGAATCTGCGTGCTTGTGAACATGCGCAGCGTGTTTGCCACATTTCGCGCGTACTGTGTCATCGCCGGTTTGCTTCTGAGATGTACGAGTATCAGCTGCATTCTCCTGAAGATCAGGAAGCAGGCCGCAAGGCGCTCGTGGCTCACTGCAAGCGCGTGGGGATAAGCGCTGAGGTCCTGAGCTTAGATATCCCGTTCTGCTACCGCATTCGCCATGTGCTCACTGAAACACCGAAGGTTTCGATCGTGTTCAATACCGTGAACAACGCTGATGTGATCGAGCGCTGCGTCACGAGCCTTTATCAGCAGATCACCTATGATAATTTCGAGGTTGTGGCGGTTGAGGTCGGAAAACTCGACACCCACGTCAAAGACACCCTTACGCGCTTGTGTGAGCGCTTTTCAACATTTCGAACGTTGCATTACGACGGAGTCTTCAACCATGCGCGCTTGGCGAACTTTGCGGTCGAGCAGCTTTCGAGCGACTACTACTTCTTCATCACTGATGACACGCGTATTCTTACGCCCGATGCGCTTCAGACAATGATCGGATATTTTCAAGACGATCAAGTGGGAATCGTGGGTCCGCAGAAGCTCTACTTGGATGGCACCATCGAACACGCCGGTCTGGTAGTGGGAGGCGAACATGTTATCACGCCCATTTCGCGCTATATGCTTTCCGATTGGAATGGGCATCTCGATCGCTGCGCGGTCTCGCGTAACGTCTCTGCGGTGGCGGGTGAGTGCATGTTCATCTCGAAGGAAGTTTTCGATGAGGTGGGTGGCTTTACAGAAGATTTCTCCCTTGCTTATTCCGATGTCGATTTTTGTTTGAAGGCGCGTGAGCTGGGATTCTACACGGTCTTTACGCCGTATGTGAAGCTTACGCATTCGCGTTCGGTCAACCGTATGCGCAACTATTCACAGGCGTTTCTGATCAAGCGCACGCGTGAGGCAGCGCTCATCCAGTACCTTTGGCCTGATTACTTCGTGAAAGGCGATGGCTTCTACAACTCCAATCTTGATCCGAACGATCCTTATTTCGCGCTGAGGAAAGACTGAAGATGAACGTTCGTCTTGAGTCCCTGTGCCAGGGTGATGGCAAGATCTATGCGCAGATTGCCATAGAGCGCCTCTCGGCCGATTCGATCGTCACGCTTGAAGCGCATTTGAAGGATGGTACCGAAATTCCCGCGCACCTTCTCCCTTTCGATCCGCTCGATGGGCAGTCGGCAGCGAACTTCGTGATCATCGTGCCGCATTTCGATGAGCGCGAGATCATGCTCGAATTCAACGAGTACCGCGGTGCCGATGCGCCGCTTGGTCGCGCGCATCTTACGATCGAGACGAACATGCTCACGTGGCGTACGCGCATCAATTCGGTGGTGAAGAACGAGCTCATTTCGCAGATGTTCGATATCGAGCGCGAATACTATTCCGACCGCATGCACACTTCCTTCATCGCAGCGGTCGATGATAAGGACGAGATCGTAGTGAAGATGCTCATCGACCTTCCGCAGATCGAAGGGGCAGATGTGGCGATCCGTTTTCTCGATGCGCATGGCAAGGAGCGAGAGCTGCCTGTCTATCCGCTTTTCGAAGAGATCAAGCCTGCGCGTCGCTTCGGCGATGAGAATCGGATCAATGTTGGGTTTTCCGTGCGTGTTCCCCGAGACGATAAGGATTTTTGCGTGTTTGCCAGCGATGCGCTCGATGTGGTGCCAGGTGGCTTCGCCATGTTTTGCGACGAGAGCTACGAGCCGCTGAAGGCGCGCTTTTTCGAGCGAACTGCCGATGCGGCGCACGATCCTGCTTACGATGCGTGGTATCTGCTGCATAGCGCCACGCTCGCCGACTTGGCGGAGCAGCGCCGGACAACCTTTACCTACGAGCCGCTCATTTCGCTCATCATCCCTCTCGTGCAAGGTGAAGCGGAGTTGCTCGCGCGCTGCCTGACGGCGCTTGCTGCTCAGACCTACAACGTGTTCGAGGCTATTGTGGTCGATCGCTACTATGGTGATGCGGAATTCGCCGCACTCGGGCTTGAACGTGCGGGAGCATGCGTGCTCACGCGGGTGAAGGTCGATGAAGCGCTTGGCGCAGATGAGATGTTCGTCGCGGGGCTCAATGAAGCGAGGGGTTCTTATTGCGCCTTGCTCGAGCCCGATATCATGCTCGCTCCCGAAGCGCTCTTTGAGGTGGTGCGTCGCATCAACGAGCGTCGTGTTCTTGAAGACGAAGTTCCTGCGCGTGTCCTCTATGCGCACCACGATATACTCGATGCGAATGGTATGCTGTGCGAACTTGCCTGCAAGCCGCTTTATTCGCCCGATCTGCTTCTGTCCTATAACTATGCCGGACCGCTTATCTTCTTCGAGCGAGAATTGCTCGATCATCTGCATGGATCGCAAGGATTCGTGCGTGAAGCGCTCGTCTATGACCTGCTGTTCAAGGCGATCGAGGCGACTGGGAGCATCGAGCGCATCGATCAGATCCTCTACCATGTGGCACGTGCGCCACGCGAAGCGGCAGGTGAGAACCAGGCGCGCATCGAGGCGCATGAAGAGGACTTTCGTGGCGGGCGCCGCGCGGTAGCGAACCATCTGAAACGTTGTGATATTGAAGCAACCGTTCTTTCTGATATTCATGAAGAGCTCTACCGATTGAACTACGCATTGCCTGCTGAACTTCCTTCTGTTTTGGTCATCGTGGTCAATCGTGAACAGCCCTACCTTTTGGAGTCGTGCATCGAGAGTCTGTTCGAGAAGAGTCCCTACGATAATCTGCAGGTGTGCATCGTCGACAATGCGAGCACTTCGCTCGAGACGTTCTCTACCTATGGGCGCATTCAGGGCAAGCACGAAGAGGTCGATCTTATTCGCAATATCGAACGCAGGGGATTTGCAGCATGTATCGCGCAAGCGCTTGAAGCGCACGAGAGCGACTATGTTCTGCTGCTCGATGGAGCGGTCGAATTCGAGACCGAAGGCGCGCTTGAACGCTGGATCGGAATGTGCTCGCGTTCTGAAGTGGGTGTGGTGGGCGCAAAGCTCCTGCTTTCCGACGATACGGTTTCTGAGGCGGGCATCACCGTGGGCTCGGCGCGTGGTGCGACGACCATCGGTACCGATCTGCCGCGTACGGCGCCTGGCTATTTGAAGCGTCTCGCCTGTACGAACGATGTTTCTGCCGTTTCGAGCGCATGCCAGTTCATCCGCAGAAGCGTGTTTGATGAAGTAGGTGGCTACGATGATCGCTTCAAGCTCGATTTTGGGGACACCGATTTTTGCCTCAGGGTCATCAAGGCAGGCTATTTCGTCGTGTTCGATCCTGAGGTCGAGCTCTATCACTTTAAGAACAAGATCAAAGATGACCATCTCTCCGATGCTCGTCGCATTCGCCTTGAGCAGGAGCGTGCTTACTTGCACTTCAAATGGCCGCGTGCGTTCGTTGAAGGCGATCCCTTTTCCAGCTCGTTGCTTGCTCCAGGTGATGGTTATTACCAGCTATATCGTTAAGATATAGCTAATCGTGCGATTCCCGTGCATTTTTCGAAGCGTGTACACGTACGTTGTTCTATAGTTAGAACTTGCGCCTGTCGCTTTTTGTGGTGCGGTGCTTTATGGAACAACACGATCGCAGGGTATACATGATTCAGATCGAACATCTCTATAAAACCTATACGAGCGAAAAGCGCGATGAAGAGCATCACGCTTTGAAGGATATCAATCTTACGATCGAAGATGGCTCCATCTTCGGTATCATTGGTCAATCTGGTGCGGGAAAATCGACTTTGGTGCGCTGCATCAACTTGCTCGAGCGTCCTACTTCGGGCGAGATCATCATCGATGGGGTAGATGTGACGAACCTCGCCGGCAAAGAGTTGCTCGAATTTCGTGCGAGCGTGGGTATGATCTTCCAGAATTTCTCGCTCTTCCAGCAGCGAACGGTGCTGCGCAATGTCACCTTCCCACTCGAACTGCACAAGGGTTACAACAAGGCTGAAGCGCGAGCGCGTGCACTTGAATTGCTGGAATTGGTGGGCCTTGCTGATAAGGCGAACAAGTACCCTTCGCAACTTTCTGGTGGACAGCAGCAGCGCGTGGCGATCGCGCGTGCGCTCATCAATCGCCCCTCTATCATGCTCTGCGACGAAGCTACGAGCGCGCTTGACACCATGACCACGCAATCGATCCTTCGGTTGCTCAAAGATATCAACGAGGAGCTTGGCGTTACGCTCGTGCTCATCACTCATTCTTTGCTCGTGGCGGAGCAGATCTGTGATACGGTCGCGGTCATCGATGATGGACGCATCGTCGAGATGGGTCGCACGCAGGATATCTTCGAGAATCCGCAAAGTGATGCCTCGCGCCAGCTTTTGGGAAAGAGGTGCTAGACGATGGATTTCTTCGCAACCTTCTTCGATAATTACGGCATGCTTCTTGCGCAGGGCACCTGGGATACCCTGCTCATGACCATCGTTTCGACCTTCTTTGCCTATGTGATCGGTATTCCGTTGGGTGTGTTGTGCGTGCTCACGAGTCCGAAAGGACTTATGCCGCATCGCATCTTCAATATGGTGCTCGGCTGGATCATCAACATCGGGCGTTCGATCCCCTTCATCATCTTGCTCGTGGCACTCATTCCGTTCACGCGTTTCATCGTGGGCACTTCGCTTGGCGTTCCTGGTGCGATCGTGCCGCTCGTCATTTCTGCGGCTCCCTTCATCGCACGTATGGTCGAGCAGTCGATCGAAGAGGTCGATGGTGGCCTGGTGGAGGCGGCACAGAGTTTCGGCGCGAACACCTGGCAGATCGTCTACAAGGTATTCTTGCGTGAGGCTTTGCCTTCGCTCGTTCGCGGTTTTGCGATCGTATTCATCACCATCTTGGGATACTCAGCAATGGCAGGCTGTGTCGGTGCTGGCGGTTTGGGTGATATCGCGATCCGTTATGGCTATCAGCGCTACCAGGACGATGTCATGATCGCTACGGTCATCATTCTCATCGTGATCGTGCAGATCGTGCAGAGTTTATGTAACTTCGCCGCTCGCAAAATGGAGCACTGAGGCATCTCAGTACCTCATCTCCACCCTCAAGCATTGCTCACAGCGCCATAGGCTGCTCGCTCTTCTTTCGGGCGGATCTGGAGCACTGAGATGCCTCAGATCATAATGCTTCGGTATCTCAATTACAGCGCAGCTAAGGCTGCTCGTTCGTCCTTCGCGCTAATCTGAAGCGCTGATGCGCCTCAAGCCGTATACTCGAGTCGTTCGTGTTTAAGATTCGCTCACAGCGCCATAGGCTGCTCGCTTTTCTTTCACGCAGATCTGAAGCACTGAGATGCCTCAGAGGACACGTCCTAGCATGCTAGCTCGGTGTTCTTTCGCTCACAGCGTCTGAAACAAATCGGAAACCACTTGCCTTGCTGAACCCCGTATAATGAAGTGAGCGACTAGTGCATGCACACAACGGGAAGGAAGACCAAGCATGGCAATGAGCCCCGATCAAGATTTCGTACTGAAGACCATCAAGAGCAGGGACGTTCATTTCGTACGCTTCTGGTTCTGCGATGTGCTCGGTAATATGAAGTCGTTCGCTGTTATTCCGAGCGAACTCGAAAACGCCTTTGAAGAGGGCATGGGTTTCGATGCGAGTTGCGTGCAAGGCTTTTCACTGAACTATGAATCCGATATGCTCGCATTCCCTGATGCGACCACCTTCCAGATTCTGCCCTGGCGTCCTGCTGAGAACGCGGTTGCTCGTATGTTCTGCTCGATTCGTACTCCCGAAGGCCGCATCTATGACGGCGATTCACGTGCGGTGCTCGCCAAAGTGGTGGCGCGCGCTGAGCAGCTTGGCTATATGATGAACGTGGGTCCTGAGATCGAATATTACTATTTCAAGGACCGCGAAGGCTTAGAGGTGCTCGACACCGGAGGGTACTTCGATCTTACCTCGCTCGATAACGCGAGCGATCTGAGGCGAGATACCATCCTCACGCTTGAGAAGCTGGGTATTCCGGTCGAGTACTCGCACCACGAGAACGGCCCTTCGCAGCAAGAGATAGATCTGCGTTTCGCCGATGCATTCACCATGGCCGATAACGTGATGACCTACAAGTTAACGGTCAAAGAGATCGCCATGAAGTATGGCCACTACGCCTCGTTCATGCCGAAACCTATGGCTGACCAGCCTGGCTCGGGTATGCATATTCACCAAAGCCTGTTCGACGAGAACGGCAACAATGCCTTCTTTGATAAGAATGATCCCGATGGTTATAACCTCTCGAAGATCGCGAAGCACTACATCGCAGGGCTTTTGAAGTATGCGCCCGAGTTTGCGCTCATCACGAATCCGACGGTGAATTCTTACAAGCGCCTCGTGTCGGGTGGGGAAGCGCCCATTCAGATCACCTGGGCGCGTTCGAATCGCTGCACGCTCGTGCGCATTCCAGGGTATAAGCCGCATAAGGAAGAAGCCTGTCGCGTAGAGCTGCGCAATCCCGATCCTTCGTGCAATCCCTACCTTGCGTTTGCAGTCACGCTCGCCGCAGGCCTTAAGGGCATTCAGGATGAGCTGCCGCTTGAGCCCCCTACAGAAGATCCCACACTGTTCACCTGTACACGTCACGAGCTCAACGCGCGCGGTATTCGCACGTTGCCTGATACGCTCGGTGATGCCGTGGAGCTGTTCGCTTCCTCGGAGCTCATGCGCGAGGTATTGGGCGAACATATTCATTCCTATCTGGTTGAGGCGAAGCGTGCGGAATGGAACGAATACCAGAAGAGCGTTTCTACGTGGGAGCTCGATCACTACCTTGGTGTTCTGTAGGAGGCACGGATGCAGAGAAAAAGTGTCATATTCGTGGCCGACAGCCTCGATAACGCGCATAAGTTCCAAGCGGTGCTCTCTGGGATGGATACGGATGTGGTTGCGGGTTCTTCCCTGCAGTTCAGGAAGATTCTGCACGAACACCCCAACAGCGATCTGATCATCTTCGAAGCTTCAGGCGACGCCTCCCAATCCATTGCGATGGTGGAAGATGTGATGGTCCAAGACGGTGGTGGGTCGATTCTTATCATCGTGAAGGAAGACATGCTGCAAGAGTTGCGTCTGCCGGTGCGCCTGAATAGTGATTTCGTGGTGCAAGGGGCAAGCGCGGATGAGTGCGCGCTGCGCATTCGCCAACTGCTCTGGCCCGGTAATGAAACTTCTACGAGCGATTTCATCTCGATCGATACGATGACTATCAATCTTGCTACCTACCAGGTAACCGTGGGTGGCGAGCCGGTCGACTTCACCTATCTCGAATATGCGCTGCTCGCGTTCCTCGTCACACACCCCGGACGCACGTATTCGCGCGATGCTCTCTTGCGCCGTGTGTGGGGCTTCGATTACTTCGGCGGTTCGCGTACGGTGGATGTGCACGTGCGTCGCGTGCGCGCAAAGCTCGGTCCCGATCTGGCGCAACGCCTTGAGACCGTTCGTGGTGTCGGATATCTTTGGAGTGCCTGATCATGTCTAAGACTATTGCTGTCATCGACGGAAATTCCCTTATGCACCGCGCGTTTCATGCGGTGCCTCCTGCTATGCAAGCGCCTGATGGCACGCCCACCAATGCTGCATTCGGCTTTTTGGCGATGCTCATCAAGTTCATCGAAGAGCAGCATCCCGATGCGATCGTGTGCGCCTTCGATAAGGGAAAGCCTGCCTTTCGCACGGAGGCGCTCGAGCAGTACAAAGCACAGCGGCCGCCCATGGACGATAACTTGCGCGTGCAGTTTCCGCTCATTGAAGACTTGCTCGCTGCGCTCAACATCCCTGTGGTAGCGCTTCCCGGTTGGGAAGGCGACGATATCCTGGGCACCCTCTCGGCTCAGAACGAGAAGCTTGGCTATAACTCGCTGCTCGTGACCGGCGATAAGGACGCCTATCAGCTGGCGAGCGATCTTACGCGTATCGTTACCACGAAGAAGGGTATCACCGATGTGGTCATCTATGGTCCGGCTGAGGTGGAGGAGCGCTATGGCGTTACCCCTAGTCAGTTCACGGATTTCTTAGGCTTGAAGGGCGATAAGGCAGATAATATCCCTGGCGTTCCTGGCATCGGGGACAAGAAGGCTGCCGCCATGCTGCAGGAATTCGATGATCTCGAGGGTATCTATGAGCATCTCGACGCTTTCAAGGGAAAGCAGCTTGAGAATCTCACGAACCATAAAGAAGATGCCTTCCTTTCGCGTGAAGTCGCCACGATCGTGCGCGATGTCCCGATCGAGATCGATCTCGAAAGCCTTTCTTTCCCCGATTTTGACGCGGCGAGGGTGACGGAGGCGTTCACGAGCGTGCGTTTCATGGCGCACTTGACCAAGGTGCTCGATCTGCTCGGTAGCGCCTCGGCGCCGGCGGGTGCAGAGACGTTCGAGGCTCATCCACTCATTGAAGGAGAGGCTGCACAGGTAAGCTTCGAGGCGCTTATCGCGTCGGATGCGAGCATGCCGGTGGTGTTGGTCGATAGTGACAAACAAGGTTCGCTCTTTGGCAGCGAGATCCATATGGTGCTGCGTACCGAAACAGAGACGCTCTACTTCACGGGCGATGAAGCCAAAGCAGCACTTGCGCGTTTGGTCAAGGAAGGGCGTTTCGTCACCTTTGACGCGAAGAAGTTGGTCGAGTACGTATTCCCTCATGATTCTTTCGATGCTGCTCTGGTAAGCATTGAAGAGGTCCTGGCGATGGAGTGCTTCGACGTGGCGCT
This sequence comes from uncultured Eggerthella sp., assembly GCA_900542525.1. Classification (GTDB taxonomy): domain Bacteria; phylum Actinomycetota; class Coriobacteriia; order Coriobacteriales; family Eggerthellaceae; genus Anaerotardibacter. The sequence goes on along the minus strand of UQNZ01000001.1, from coordinate 221,988 downwards.
CGCTTCGTATGTGGTGAACTCCATGAATGGAGGCTTCGACATCCAAAAGCTCGTTGAGCTCCATTGCGGATCGTTCTTGCCCGATGCTGAGGCGCTGGCCGATGAGCTTGCCCTCAAAGCTGCCGCAGTGGAGCGTCTAGCCGAGATCATGCGCCGTCGTCTCGACGAAGATGGGGTGGCTTCGGTCTATTCCGCTATCGACTATCCGCTGGTGGGCGTGCTCGCGTGCATGGAGCGCACTGGTGCGGCTATCGACAAAGCAACGCTCGATCGCATCGCGCTCGCCACTCAAGAAGAGCTCGATAAGCTACAGGGGCAGATCATCGAGCTTGCAGGCGAGGATTTCAACATCGATTCCCCCAAGCAGCTCTCCCATATCCTCTTCGAGGTGCTAGGGCTTACTCCGATCAAGAAGAATCAGCGCGGCTATTCGACCAATGCAGCCGTGCTCAAGGAGCTTTCAAAGGTGCATGAGTTGCCCGAACTTGTGCTCCATTACCGTGAATATGCCAAGGTGAAATCAACCTATATCGATGCGTTGCCGCGCATGTGCGCAAAGGATGGGCGTATTCATACCTCGTTCAATGAGATGGTCACCACCACAGGACGTCTTTCGTCGTCCGATCCGAATCTGCAGAACATCCCCGTGCGTACCGATTTCGGTCGCCAGATCCGCGAATGCTTTGTTCCGCTCGAAGAAGGCGAAGTCTTCCTTTCGGCTGACTATTCGCAGATCGAATTGAGATTGCTCGCGCATCTTTCTGGCGACGAACATCTTATCGATGCGTTCCTTTCGGGCGAAGATTTCCATGCGAAGACGGCAAGCCGCGTGTTCGATGTTCCGATCGAAGAGGTCACGCCGCTTCTGCGCAGCCGTGCGAAGGCGGTCAATTTCGGCATCGTGTACGGTCAGCAAGCCTATGGGCTTTCGCAGTCGCTCGATATTCCCTTCGGCGATGCGAAGGACATGATCGACCGCTATTTCGCTGCATACAGTGGAGTGCGCGCTTATCTCGATCGGGTCGTGGAAGAGGCCAAGAGATGTGGGTATGCTGAAACGCTGTTTGGGCGCAGGCGCTACATTCCTGAGCTCACGGCGCGCAATGCTGCGCAGCGTGGGTTTGGCGAACGCACCGCTATGAATCACCCCATGCAAGGTACGGCTGCTGATATCATCAAGATCGCGATGCGTCAGGTGCAAGACGAATTGGTGAAGTCTGGTGCGAAGACCAAGCTCATTTTGCAGGTGCATGACGAACTCGATTTCTCGGTTCCAGCCGATGAGATCGAGGAGGTGAGTGCGCTTGTCTCGCGCATCATGGAATCGGTCGTGGAGCTTTCAGTGCCGCTCAACGTTGATGTTTCTTGGGGGAAGAATTGGGCGGAAGCGCACTAACGCGCATTTTTCGCACCGCCTAGAAAAAATTTCTCCCCAAAAGGCGCATATGGCTATAAAATAGACAGGCTGTTTTTCGTGGTGTGAAGCACATCGTAGCTGTTGGAACTTTTTCGATGGGGTTCACTTCAGGAAAACGTCGCAACCTGCTTGATCGTGAGTGGTCTTTTCCCTCGAACGCACATGATCGCTTAAGCGGGAAAACGAATACTTTTAAAGGTAGATCGCATGCGTTTTATTGACGCGGCCTTGCCGGGCTGATAAGATAACGGCTTGCGTTTTGACACATTTATAGGAGTATGCATGTACGCAATCGTAAAGACCGGTGGTAAGCAGTATAAGGTTGCCGCTGGAGACTATCTCAATATCGAAAAGCTCGATGCTGAAGTGGGTGCGAAAGTTCCCCTTACGGCTATCGCTGTTGTCGATGGCGACAAAGTTGTTGCCGATCCCGCTAAAGCTGCGAAGACTAAGGTTGAGGCTGAGGTCGTTGAGCAGTTCAAGGGCGAAAAGCAGATCATCTTCAAGTTCAAGAAGCGCAAGAACTACAAGCGCACCCGTGGTCATCGTCAGAACCTTACGCGCGTGAAGATCGTGTCGGTCGGTTCTGCTAAAGCGAAGAAATAAGAAGGAGGGAATAGAATGGCACACAAGAAAGGTCAAGGTTCCATCCGTAATGGTCGTGATTCTCAGTCGAAGCGTCTTGGTTGCAAGCGTTTCGCTGGTGAGCAGGTCGGCTCTGGCGTAATTCTCGTTCGCCAGCGTGGCACCCGTATTCATCCGGGCGAGAACGTTGGTCGTGGTAAGGACGATACGTTGTTCGCATTGTGCGAGGGCGTTGTCGAATACACGAAAGGTGTTCGCCGCAAGGTTCATGTTCGCCCCCAGGCATAACACAACCTATTAGAGCAACGAAGTCGAAGCCCTCTGCCTTTGCAGGGGGCTTTTCGTTTAGAATGGACGCTATGTTTATCGATAAAGTTCGCATACATGTGAAAGCAGGAGACGGCGGTGCTGGCTGCATGTCGTTTCGTCGTGAAGCCCACGTGCCAAAAGGTGGCCCCGATGGCGGCGATGGCGGGCGCGGCGGAAATGTGATCGTGCGCGCTGACGCGGGCGTTTCCACGCTCATCGACTACCGTTTCAAGCATCATTTCAAGGCTAGCCGTGGTACGCACGGCAAAGGCTCGAAGATGCACGGTGCCAATGGTGAAGACTTGGTGTTGAAAGTGCCGGTGGGCACCGTGGTGCGCGAGTACTTCGAGGAAACGAAAGAAGTGGGCGAGCTCTTAGCGGATCTTACTCACGATGGGGAAGAGATCGTAGTGGCAGAAGGCGGTCCGGGTGGTCGTGGTAATACGCATTTCGTTACACCTACGCGTCGAGCACCTGCTTTTGCTGAGTTAGGTGTTCCTGCTGAAGAGGGCTGGATCGAGCTCGAGATGAAACTCATGGCCGATGCGGCGCTCGTGGGCATGCCTTCTGCGGGTAAGTCTTCGCTCATTGCGCGTATGTCGGCGGCCAAGCCCAAGATCGCCGACTATCCCTTCACTACGCTCGTTCCGAATCTGGGTGTGGTGAAGGTGCAGGATTATAGCTATGTGGTGGCTGATGTCCCGGGGCTGATCGAGGGCGCGCACGCAGGCAAAGGGCTCGGGCATGAGTTCTTGCGGCACATCGAGCGCAGTGCGATCATCTTGCACGTGGTCGATCTGACCGGTGGTTATGAAGGACGCGATCCGGTCGAGGATTACGAGATCATCAAGCGTGAGCTCGAACTGTATGCCCCTGAGCTGGCCGAACGTCCGTGCGTCGTGGTGGGTAACAAGATCGATATGCCTGGCGCACAGGAGGCTGCTAAGCGTTTGGCGGAAGTGGTACGCCGCGATTCGATCGCGCGCGCCGGTGGCGATGAGTTCGCCACGAGCCCTCTCGATCCGCGTTTGTTCTGCACGAGTACCATTACCCAGGCGGGCATCGAAGCACTCATGGCAGCGACCGGTGGGAAGGTTCAACAACTGCGCGAAGAAGCGCGTGCTGAATATGACGCTGAAGAGCATTTTGACCAGGTGTGGGAACATAAGCGTCAGGAGCGCCGTGCGCGCTACGAGATCACGCAACTCTCCGAAGGGGTGTTCCGCGTAAGTGGCAAGCAGATCGAGCGCATGGTCATCCAGACCGACTGGGAAAACGATGAAGCGATCGCGTTCTTGCAGCATCGTTTCAAGCGCCTTGGCCTCGATGAAGCACTTGAGAAAGCGGGTGCGCGCGATGGCGATGAGATTCGTATCCTTGGATATGACTTCGAGTTCGAGTCGGCGCGTATGCATGAGGACGTCTATCGCGGATTGGACCTCTAGGTAGTTGCAAGCGTAAGAGTTCGCGCGGCGGTTGTGCGATGCGTTCGATTTGCACGCTGTATAGCCGAACGGAGAAGAGGAGAGGACACACATGAGCCTTGAGCAGAAGAAGATCATGGTCGTGAAGATCGGCTCCTCTACGCTTGTTACGGATGAGGGCAAGCTCGATACTGCCTATCTGGCCATGCTCGCCTTTCAGATCAATGGACTGCGGCAGCGCGGATGGAGTCCGATCATCGTGACGAGCGGCGCGGTTGCCTGTGGGCTCGAGGCGCTTGGCATCTCTACGCGCCCCACCGATACGCCTTCGCTCCAGGCGGCAGCTTCGGTGGGCACCAATATCCTCGTGAGCAGCTACGCACGCGCCTTCAAAGCACACGATATGCTCACTTCGCTCGTGCTCATAACGCGCCAGGTCACTGCTGATCGCGAGCAGTACTTGCATGTGCGCGACACGCTTGAGCGCTTGCTCGACTTAGATGTGGTGCCGCTCATCAATGAAAACGATACGGTTTCTGTCGATCAGCTGCGTTTCGGCGACAACGATACCCTTGCTGCACTGGTCGCGTGTTTGGTGAAAGCCCAGCTTTGCGTGATCTTCTCCGATATCGAAGGGCTCTTCACAGCGAACCCTTTCGAAGATGCGACCGCCACGCTCATTCCTGAAGTCTCTTCGATCACGCCTGATATCATGGCGCTCGCTTCTGGATCGAGCTCGACGGTTGGTTCGGGTGGCATGATCACGAAGATCCGTGCGGCGCGCGTGCTCATGGCAGCTGGCATCGATATGGTCATCTGCCAAGGTCACAATAGTGATTTCCTCATTCAGCTCGCCGAGGGGCAGTCGCTCGGGACGCGTTTCTCTCCGTGCGGTACGGTTCACGATATCACGCCGAAGAAGCTTTGGATCGCACTGGGCGATACGGCAAAAGGGTCGCTCATCGTAGACGAAGGCGCAGCAGAAGCACTTGTTTCGCGTGGTTCGTCGCTTTTGGCGGTAGGTGTATGCGGTGTTGAAGGGAGTTTCGCACGTGAAGACATCGTCGACATCGTGAATACGAGCGGGCATATCATCGCACGCGGGAAAGCAGGGGCTTCGTCTTCTGAGATCACGCTTGCGTGTGGGCGAAGCCAGCGAGAGATCAAAGGCAATGAGCTTCTGCGCGATCTTGCGCAGCGTCCGGTCGTGCACCGTGATGAATTGGTAGTTTTCGAGTAAGGCGAAGATATGAGTGGAATTGCAAGAAGAGCAGCAGAGGCAGCGAAGCGCGCTTCAGAGGTGCTGGGTGTTGCGAGCGAGGAGGAGCGCAACGAAGCGCTCTTCGCGATGGCGGCAGCACTACGCAATGAACGTGCGTTCATTTTGGAAGCGAATGAGTGCGATATGGACGCGGCGCGCGAGGCAGGTACGAAGGCAGGGCTTCTCGACCGTCTCATGCTCGACGACGCGCGCGTGGAAGCGATGGCAGCTTCGCTCGAGTCGCTTGCGGCGCTCCCTGATCCTACCGGAGCAGTGCTTGAAGAGCGTACGCTCTATAACGATCTGAAACTTACGCGCGTGAGCGTTCCGCTTGGCGTGGTGGCCATGGTTTACGAAGCGCGTCCGAACGTAACGGTCGATGCTGCGGGTATCTGCGTGAAGTCGGGCAATGCTTGCGTGCTTCGCAGTGGGTCGCTCGCGATCCATTCGGCGGTCGCACTTGGTGAAGTGTTGCAGGGGGCGCTTTCGCAGGTGGGCCTGCCGAAGGATTGCGTGGTGGTAATCGATTCGACCGATCGCAGCGTTACCGATGAGCTCTTTTTATTGCGTGATCTGGTTGACGTGCTCATTCCGCGCGGTGGGGCGGGGCTCATTCGACACTGCGTAGAGCATTCGCTCATTCCTGTTATCGAAACGGGTACGGGAAATTGCCATATCTACCTTCATGAATCCGCCGATCTTGCCAAGGCGTACCCGATCGTGCTGAATGCGAAGACTCAGCGTGTGGGCGTGTGCAATGCCTGTGAGTCGGTGCTGGTCGATCGCAGCATCGCGCGCGCGTGCTTGCCCGAGCTGCTGCGTCAGCTTGCAGCGGCGAAGGTACGCGTCCATGGCGACGAGACGGTAGGCGAAGTGGCAGCTGAGCTCGATATTCCGGTCGAGGCAGCGACCGAAGAGGATTGGGGAACCGAATACCTCGACTACGAGATAAGCATCAAGTGCGTTGAAGGCCTTGAAGAGGCTATCACGCACATTAATCGTTTCGGCACCAAGCATTCTGAAGCGATCCTTGCAGAAGACGAAGCGGCTGCGCGCACGTTCGCTCGTCGTGTTGATGCAGCGGCGGTGTATATCAACGCATCCACTCGTTTCACCGATGGCGGCGAGTTCGGCTTAGGGGCTGAGATCGGTATCTCCACTCAGAAACTCCATGTGCGTGGACCTTTCGCGCTCGAAGCGCTCACCACCTATAAATACATCATCGAAGGCGAAGGTCAGGTGCGCGCGTAATGAGCGTTATCTGCGATCGCTTCGATACGCTGGGACAAGAAGATCCTTGTCGAACATATCGTCTTGGCATCATGGGAGGTACGTTCGACCCCATTCACATGGGGCATCTGGTCTGCGCTGAACAGGCGCGCGATGCACTTGATCTGGACGGGGTCGTTTTCATGCCGGCGGGAAATCCGGTGTTCAAGAAGCATATCAAGGTGAGCGATGCGCATCACCGTGTGGCAATGTGTCGTGCAGCTATCGAGGACAACCCTGCCTTCGACGTGAGCACGCTCGAGGTTGATCGCGAGGGAGATACCTATACGGTCGATACGCTCGAGGCGTTGCGTGCTCACTATCCTGAAAACGTTGAACTCTACTTTATCGCTGGTGCCGATGCGATCCTGACGCTGCCGCAATGGCGTGATGCACCGCGTCTTGCTCATCTGGCGAGCTTCGTTGGACTCAATCGTCCGCGCAGTGCGAGCTTGAAGAGTCCGCAGATCGCGGAAAAGCTTGCTGGCACCGGTTTTCGTACGCTCTTCGTCGAAGCACCGCTCTTCGAGTTGTCGTCGAGCGATATTCGTAAGCGTATTCTCGGTAACCGATCGGTGCGCTATCTTATCCCGCCAGCAGTTTTGGAGTATATTGAATCTGTTGGACTTTATGGAGATTGATGCATGGCTAATTTCGAACTTGTGTCTCTTAGTTCTTCGGGCGATGAAGACTTTGATGACGATACCAATGACCTGTTTCATGCGCGTCATGCGCGTGGAGACATGCTGCCTGCCTATCATGAAGATTCCGGCGAATACGTTTCAGAGGCAAACGATGAGCCGATCGCGCTTCATGCGTTGCCCGAGCGTCCTCAAGGGCGTTCGCACCTGAGCGTTATCCATGCCGAAGACGATCCGCATTCGACCGAGCCTATTCCACGTGTGCAGGCTGCGCGCCAAGCGCAACTGGGGTATGCGACACCGCCTAGGGATGAAGTGGCTGTTGAAGATGCTACGAAGAAGGAGATCAAGGATTATCTTTCTTCTAACACCTTCAAGTGTGCGAGCGCGCGTGATCCTGAGGCACTTTCCGAATTCGCCTATGAGCCCACCGATAAGGGCATCATCCTTTCGGTCGAAAAGCCCTTCAGCAATGCGAATTACAAGCGCATGAAAGCGCTGCTTCGCCGCAGGGTGAAGCCTTCGCGCTATGTTCATAGTGTTATGGTGGCTGAAACCGCCGAGAAGATGGCGCAGGCCTATGATGTCGATCCACGCGTTGCACGCATGGCTGGGCTTTTGCACGATTGGGATAAGGCACTCTCACCGAAGCGTTTGCGCGATCGCATCGCTACCTACGGGCTTGATATCGACGGGCCGACCCAGATCAACATGCCGCAACTGCTTCATGGTCCTACTGCAGCTGCCGTGTTGGCCGATGAATTCCCTGAGTTTGGTGAAGAGGTGTTTCAGGCGATCGAGCGTCACACGGTCGGTAGTATTCGCATGAGTGCGCTTGACATGATCATATTCTGCGCGGATAAGCTCGAACCAGGAAACGATGTGCAGGTCTATCGCGATCTTTACGACAAGATCGGCAAGATGAGCCTCGAGGATCTCTTCTGCGCTGTTGAGCGTGAAGGATTCATGTATCTTCTGCGTTCATCCCGACCGCTCAACATCGATGCGGTCGAAGTTTGGAATTTCTACTGCGCTGAGCGTCAGCGCGACAACGAATAGGAGCATTGATGGGCGAAAAGTTCTCAGCACGCGAATGTGCCCTTATCGCAGCGAAAGCAGCCGACGAGCATAAGGCGACCGATATCATGGTGCTTGAGGTGGGGCAGCTGGTGGATGTAACGGAGTATTTCGTCATCGCCACGGCACGCAATACCCCTCATGTTGGTGCGATCTTGGAAGCGATGGAAGATGCATTGCGCATCGAATGCGGGGTGAAACCGTTTTCTCGTGAAGAGACGAAGGACCATACCTGGGAGCTGCTCGATTACGGTAACTTCGTCATCGATGTATTCCAGCCTGAAGCACGCGAGTACTATCGTCTGGAAACACTTTGGAATGATTCCCCTATTGTCGATCTGTCAGAGGCGGGTATCGAACACCCCGAATACTCTGAGCGCATCGCGCAGCTGGTCCAGAAGATGGAATCAGCAAACGATCAGGCTTAAAGACCGATAAGCTGGAAATAGGAGAGCCATTTCTCGAATGACTCATCGCTAATAGCATGTTCCATTTGACATGCTTCTTTTTCGGCTACCTTCGGGTCAAGCCCTACTTTGATCACGAGGAATTTCGTGAGCATCTCGTGACGTTTGAGTATCGCCGAACCGTATTCGTAGCCTTCGGGAGTGAGTGTGATATCGCCATAGAAGGGCTGATCGAGGAGTCCTTGGGCCTTGAGGCTCGAGATGGCCTTTGAAACGGATGCTTTCGAAACACCAAGCTTCGTGGCAACATCTACCGAGCGCACCGATTGTTCAGGCGTGCCGCCTAACATGACGATGGCTTCAAGGTAGTCTTCATGTGACATAGAGACTTTTTCAGTGCTCACGATCGTGCTCTCTTTCTGCTTGCCAATGGCGTTAATGGGGTAGCGCACTCCGTCTTCGGGGAAGTTCGCATCACCGCTACGAAGAGTGAGGCGCTTGGTTGCTATTGCATAGTATACTGATTAACTGCATCTACACCCAATGGAGGATATCAGATGGAACACAACTGTTATATTGATACGCGTGGCAATGTTGAGACCCCGCTTTCGTTCACAGAGGCGCTGGTCAAAGGCCTCGCGCAAGGTGGCGGCTTATTCGTCCCGCAGAATCTTCCCTCCTTTGGTTTAGACGAGATCATCGCGTTGGCTGATCTTCCGTATGCGAAGCGTGCTGCGAAGGTCTATCAGGCATTCGATACCGATTTTAGTGATGAGACGATAGAACGCCTGATGGAGGCAACCTACGGTTCTGCTTTCGATACCGAAGACATCTGTCCGGTCACTTCGCTTGACGAGAAGACCCATGTGCTCGAACTCTGGCATGGGCCTACGAGCGCCTTCAAAGATATGGCGCTTCAGTGCTTGCCGAACTTTTTCAGCGAGAGTGCTCGGAAGCTCCGTGAAGAAGGCGTGATCGATCATACGTTCCTCATCCTTGTTGCCACATCGGGTGATACGGGTAAGGCTGCGCTCGAGGGCTTCAAGGATAAGGACGGCATACAGATCGCTGTCATGTATCCCAATGGTGGCGTGAGCGATATCCAATACAAGCAGATGGCCACTCAAGAAGGCTCTAATGTGAACGTATGGGCAGTGTCGGGCAACTTCGATGATTGCCAGACGGGCGCGAAGAACGTGTTCGACGACGATGCGTTCAACGAAAAGCTCATGAACGAACATAAGGTGGCACTTTCAAGTGCGAACTCGATCAATTGGGGGCGCTTGCTCCCGCAGGTAGTGTACTACATCTCAACCTATGCTCAGCTCGTGAAAGAGGGCAAGGTGAACGCGGGCGACCCGATCGATGTGTGCGTGCCTACCGGTAACTTTGGCAACATCTTGGCTGCTTGGTATGCAAAGCAGATGGGAACGCCGATCGATATGCTATTCTGTGCGAGCAATGAGAATAAAGTTCTGACCGATTTCATCGCAAGTGGCACCTACGATATCGCAGACCGTGCATTCGTGCTCACCCCATCGCCTTCCATGGACATCCTTGTTTCCTCCAATGTTGAGCGTCAGCTCTTCGAACTTTCTGGGCGCAAGAGCGAATTGATCGCTCAGTGGATGCGCGAACTCAAGGAAGATAAGACCTTCACGGTCGATGATGAGACGCGCGAAAAGCTTCAGAGTGAGTTCAAGGCCGACAGCGTCGACAGCGAGACCTGCTTGCGCACGATCAAGGAAACGTTCGATCGCTACGATTACCTTATCGATCCCCATACCGCCGTTGCGATGAAGGTTGCCAATAATCTGCGCGGCGAGAATCCTGTGGTCATCGCATCGACTGCCCACTGGGCAAAGTTCGGCGATAACGTCTATCGCGCACTTCATGAGCTTGACCCTGAGCAGCCGCTTCCTGAAGAGGTTGCGAGCTTGAGCGGCTGTGAGCTCAATGAGCTCATTGCACGTGAGACGAACAAGAAGCACATCCCACGTGGCTTAGCCGTGCTCGATGAGAAGCCGATCCGCTTCACTGAGGTAATCGAAGGATCGAAGCGCGCGATCGAAGCAGCGGTCGAGGATTTCGTTGACTAGGCTTCTTCAACCTGTTGCTAGACGATAGGGCGTACCTCGATCGTGAGGGCGATCTCGAATGCGCTGCCTGCAGTCTCCGCGCAAACCCGATGCGTTATCGCACCGCCATTTCCGTTTCCGTTCTCAGCCGGTTCGGTCTGAAGATCGCTATTCTTTGTGGTTGGAGAGATCTTTATTCGAGCGTGCTCTTTCATGTGCGGGTGCTCGATGTTGGTGGGAGGCTGTGCTGTCCTGGCGGTTGATGGCGCAATGATGCGCTCGTTGTTTCGAACGATCGGAATAGGTGTGGTCTTGGTCGCGTCTGCATCGGTGAAGTGATGAAGACAGCCGAAGCACGTGTCCATATCTGCGAAGCAGACCGACCCGCAAACGGGGCAGGTCTTGAAGTTGGCAGGATCGCTATCTTGAGGCAGGCTTCCGTGTATTACTTTCATGAAGGTGTTCTCCTTTTGATGGTGGGTTGATTGTTCAGAAACGCGTTCTTTCGTTCGTGCGTTCTCACACAGGGAACAGAGACTGTTCTTAGGGGCGATGATAGGTGCATCGATCATGTTTGTGCTGAAACTAGAAGAGGCTTACGTACGGTGGTATGCATCGGGTGGCGCGAGGCGAAGGCTGTCGCCTGAGATGAACCATTGGCTAGCTGGATAGAGAGCGGGCATTTCTAACACACCTACTGCGCGAGGACACGAGCGTTTCGTGCCAGGAGGAACGGACGTTTCTGCAGCGATCACCTTTCCACCTTCATCGAAGAATGCGATATGGATGGGGTAGCGCATGCCGAAGGTGTGAATGCTGTGGCAAGGAGCTATCATGAGCAGTTCGGGCTTTGGTTGCGTACCTAAGAGACCGCGCGCACGTTGTGTAAAGGTGCTGGCAATGCTCATTTTAGGAAAGAGTGGCACTTCGGTCTTTTGCCATGAGGTTCGAGAGGGTTTTTTCGAGGGATTCAAAGACATGGGAACTCCTTTTTTAGTATGACGGTTGTGCACTAGGATTGCTCGCGTTCGGTGATGGTGATGACCACGAGCGTTCGCTCTTGGGCAGTAAAGTATTGCAAAACGAGCTGGCGATAGTGGCCCGTAGCCTTATAGAAATTGCTCGCATATTCATTATTTCCTGAAAGCGCCTGCCATCCTTTATGAGCAAGCACCTCTTCGCAATGCGCACGAGCGCTGTCACGCGATCCTTCGAAGATGCAACCGACCACCTCGCCCGATGAATAGACTGCGGAAAAGGCCTGTGCATCAAGGCATTCTTGGTTGAAGGAATCGGGAGGGCTGCTCTCTAAAGACAGATTGAAACCGTTGGCTATGAGCTCTTCACAAGAATCGTCCGTTTCATCGAATCCATTCACGAGTTCGATGACTTGATCCTTCGATAGGTCGTTTGGAGCGGTCGTTGCTGATCCTGATGCATTCGATCCATCTGCAAGAGCAGGAGAGGCGAAGTGGTTGATCGCAAGCATGAAACATAAGCAGAGTCCAAAGAGGGAAGTACAAATGAGTATTTTCCGAAGGGCTTGTTTGGTCATACGAATACTCCTGGTTTGTAGCTGTCGACGGTCATGGTGATCGGGTGTTCGATAGGAGAAAGTTCGACATCGAACACCCGGCGAAGCGGATAGGCTCCAAAGATGGTTGGAGTGAACGCGAGTGTTGCGGTGTAGGTAGTAAGACCGCTCTGGCCTTCGCTTGCTGATACGCTGCAGGAAAGATAGTCGCGCTCGTTGAACTGTGCAAGCGCGCTTTCAATGTGCGCACAGATCTGACTGGTAGTCTCTTCACTTGCGGGCGAAGGGGCGAAGATGCACACCGATTCGCGGAAGATCCGATCGAACGAAGCGCATTCTGAGAAGAAGAGGATACTGTTGCAGGCGATGAGGGCGATCATGAGCATAACGGGGAAGAGGAGGGCGAACTCTATCGTCATCTGACCACGCGATCCACTCTGTTTAGGGGTTGGTCTCATCTATTCCCACCTCCGGTATGCACCGGTGCTCTCCACCGCATTCTTGAGTGCAGAGAACCCTTCTTGAACAGCGCCTGTTGCAGCATCTTTGATCGATTGAGGTAGCGTGATGGTGATCGGGATCTCCACCTTGCCTTCTATGATCTCGATCGTGGCAACTTGGATGGTGAATTCGGCTGAGCCGATCGCATCGGTTATAGAGCTTTCAGCTGAACTTATCGCATCGGTGAAGAGACTATCGGTATCGGCAGCACTGAGAACTTCTTCTTTGATGGAGAGCAACCGTAGCGAGAAGTTCGAATCGTCTTCGCTCATGATATGAGCGGTGTTGATAAGCGTTGCTTTTTGAGGTGAAAGATCGACCGGCTCGAGCCCGAGCGCTGAAAGGCTTGACTCGAAGAGGTCAGCCGCCCATTGACCAAGCCCGCTCTCGCTTGCCAGCGGCAATGAATCGATAGCGCTCCTCAGTCCGTTCGAAAGTGCGTTTTGACCTTCGCCATAGCCTTTGAGCAGACCTGACCATAGATCGAGCACGATTCGCTCTGCTCCGACCAGCGCCCCTGCATTGGTGTTCGCATAATCGTCCAAGATGCTATTGATGACCGTTTTGCCACTTTCGCTCGATTCGGAAAGCAGCGTTGCACCAGCAATGGCAGCACGTTTTGAGAAGCTGCTCGATCCTGAAACGAAGCCCGAGAGGAAATTCGTGTGCCCAGGGTCGGTAGTTGTCACAAAGGCGATCGCGCCATATTTTCCTGGGGGATCGATCTTGATACGAGCTGTTTTTGCTTCATCGAGCGCTTCTGTGATCGAATCGAATAGCCCGCTGGCTTCTTCTTTGAGCTTCTTCGATCGTTCATCGAGCTCTTCTTTTTGTTCTGCATAATCCTGAGCTAGTTCAGCTACTTTGCGGTAATGGTATTCGAATCCATTAGGTATGGAAGTTGATGCTGCTGCTACGCTTCCCATGCTTTCGGGGGAGAGCTGGCATTCAGGACAGATGCGGTAATAGACTGGATTATCCTCGATATCCTTGAGCGATCCGTACCCGAGTCTGCCGTGGGTGCGGAGCAGATCGGGGCAGGTATCGTAGGCGTGCAGCTTATACATCCCATCTTCTTCTATGTTGCTCCCTGTCGCGCTTCCACCTGACGCGCTCGCCTCTACCAAGGTCCGTTTGTATACCTCTTCGCTATAGAGTTCGGTCTCTCGCATCTCTTCGGTGTTCCTTGGCAGAATGGGGAGGAAGGCATCAAAGCCTTCTTCGCTGTTGTTCACATACCCTCGTGCCAACTCGATGGTGGCAAAGTTGTAGAAGCGTTTCCTGAGTGCTGAGCGTGCTTGTTCGCCAACAGAATCGTTAGCTGGCGCTTCTTGCGCAAGACGGGCACGATAGTATGCTTGAGCGCGAGCGAGCGCAACATCGAAATCCCAGGTTTCAGAAGAGCTGTAATAAGGATTCTCGCTCCCGCTCAAATGAGCGAGATTCTTCGCGCGTTCGTACATGCAATAGTTGGTTTCGCTGCCGCAATCGTAGCGATACGCTTCTTCTTTGATACGGTTCGCTTCGTGCGCTGCTTCTTCTGCCTCGGCGCCAAGTTGCTCAAGCTCATCTCTCTTCTGGTCGACAGCCGAGAAGGCTTCATCGGTCTTGGTGGTGGCGTGCTCTTCAAGGGGTTCAGTTTGCCAAGGAACGAGGATGGCAACACCGCGATAGGTAACGCCGTTGCGCGCATCGGCATTCTCTGCGATCACGTTTGCCGCTTTAGCAGCTGCTACGAGCGGGAGCATGAGTTTGAGCTCTTCAAGCGCCGAAGTGGCTTTTTGTGAGAACGAATCGCGTGTTTGTTTGAGCTTCTGTGCGCTTTTGAGAAGCGCTTGTGATGCAGCTGCAGTTGGGGGAGTGCAGGTGGCTGCTACCGAAAGCCCCAGAGCGCAGAGAGAAGAGAGCGAAAGCGACAAGACGACCGCGTCGCACATCGTAGCGATAACGCAGTATTCTCCAATCACGTTTTCAGCGGCGAGCGCTGCGCTATCAGCCACGTTTTGGATATCGCCCGATACCGATTCGATCTCGTAGACGCGCGCGGCGCTGAAGATGAGCGCGAAGGATATCAGGAGCGCCAGCGCGACTCCTACCGTTGAGAACCCTTGTTCTTCAACGATTGAATCTTCTAAGTTGTTCAAGAATCGTTCCATCGTTCAATCCATCGTTTCGGTTCGTTGCTGATCGTGTTCTCGCGCACCCATGCGCTCTTCGTGGTGAGATGATGCGAGACCTTTAACTCGTAATTTCCGTTGCTATTGAGCATGCCCAATGCATCAAGGCCAACATCAAAAAGGGGTAGCGGCTTCACCTCGGTCGAGATCGATACGGTAACTTCTTCGCTCGTCTCGTTTCCTAAAAGATCGATCTGCCAGCTGCATGCAGGATCGTGAACATGGAAGTTTGCTTGCTGCGGCACGCTGGCAAGACGGCGCTTGATGAAGTCTTCGACGGTTGCGGTATTCTCCTCGAGCGAAGATGCGGTGGCAAGCACGCGACATCCTTCCGCAGCGGCTCCTTCCATTACCATACGCGTGTAAAGCAGGATGCCAGGCTGGATCAGAAGAAGTAGGCTGATCAGGAGTGCAGGAATCAAAAGCGCTGCTTCAACGGTTGCTTGGCCTTTCGTACGCGATCTGGTAGCGTTCTGCGATTCGTTTTGCATATTGGTTAGCAAGAACAAGCTTGCAGGCCTTGCGCATGCATCTCTTACGAGCCTCATACGCACATCACGTCTTTGGTCGTGCCTGAGCAGATGCGCTCGATCGCATGAGACGAACTTTGCAGTGCATGTTCGATGAGCGCGCCTTCCTCAAGAAATGAATGAAGTGTACCGAGGGCTATGATGAGCGCAAGGAATCCAACGAGCACCACGGCATATTCGACGCTCGCTTGACCTGATCCTCTGCACTGTGAAGCAGGTCTCTGCGCTTCGGTCGTTTTGCCTTGTGTACGCGTTGCCGAACTTAGCCGATGTTTTTCGGGAAGCGCGCAGCTGCGTGCGGTCTTGTTGCTGTTGGATTTCATGGCATGGCTCACGTAAGGAGAGTCGGGTCTAGAGCCCGTTTATCCCGCTCGAGATGGCGTCCCAGAGTTCTTGGATCTTGGGGCGAAAGAGCGTGATGGCAATGATCGCGATGACCACTAAGACACCCACGAGGATGGCATATTCGGTCGTTCCTTGTCCTTTCTTCTGGATCCACATATCGATCGCTCGAGCTGCGAGCGCATGATGCTTTGTTTCTATCCAGGTGCTGATCGTGTTGAACATGGTTTTCCTTCCTTGTCGTTCTTTAGAATCCTTCAATAAGTTCGAGAATGATCGGTCCTAAGATGAAGATGAGCATTGCGGGCAAGATGAGCGTACCGATCGGGATGAGCATCTTCACTGGGGCTTTGGCCACCTTCTCTTCGAGTTTGGTTTTGCGTGTTGCGCGAATCTCGGTACCGGCATTGCTCAAGGTCTCTGCCATCGAGGTGCCAAAGCGCAGCGAACGGATGATGCTTTCCATAACTCGTTCAAGAAGGGGAGAGTCATAGCTTTCTGCAAGTGCGCGCAAGCCTTCTGCGCGTGTTAGGAAGCCGTGATGCCACTGAGCTTGGAAACGCTTGCAGGCATGGCTCAATCCGCACGAGAAATAATGACAGTACAATTCGAGTGAGCGGTCGAAGCTGAGCCCGCTCTTCAGCCCTAATACCAGCACTTCGACGAGCTGTGAGAGTTCACGTTCGACGGCGCTGGCACGTGCTTCCATTTCTTGCTCAAGTGCCATTTGAGGTGCGCGATAGCCCACTATGAATCCCAACAGGCAGGCGATGAGCGCGAGCATCTCCGATGCGAGCATGCCGCATACCAGTCCAGCAATTGCAAGAGAAAGTGCAAGCTTCATGCGGGTGCGTGCGCATCCTTCGATCGACAGTTCGCCCCCGAGTCCTGCTTTCTTCATAAGGCGCTCTAAGGTGTTCGATCTGAAATACCAGAGCGGCGCTTGAGCGAGCCTCGATCCAGCTTGTTCGTCTGATGAGGTCATTGCGATCTCGATCACAGCGCGTGCAAGACCATTTACGTGTAGGAAACCAAGAGCCTGTCTTTCAGCGGCTGCGCCTGCTTGCAAAAGATAGGATGCGTGCAGCTTCCTCTGCTCTGCTTGTTCGAAACCCCAGTATCCAATGGCGCTGCCAGCAAGGGATGCGCTGGTGATCCCGATGATGATGAGGGCGGTTTGCATCAGGCCACCTCCACCTTGAGCAATTTGCGTACCAGCAAGATTCCTCCTGCCTGCATGGCGATCGCGCTAGCGAGCAAGATGATGCCCAATGCGCTTGTGAAAAATGGCTCGAGGAAGCCCTCGGAGATGAGCGAGAACACGCCAATGATCAAGAAAGGCATGATCGTGACGATCTGTGCAGATAGTTTTGCCTGAGCTGTTTGAGTTTGCAGCAGGCGTTTGAGTTCAAGCTGGTCATCGACCGATTGGCGCACAACTTCTAAGACCTGCGAGAGGCTGCTTCCGGTGCGGTGTTGAATCTCGAGAGCGGTAGCTAGGAAGAAGAGCTCTGGCTCGTGCGTTTGGTTTTTAAGCACTTCGAGCGCCTCTTCAACGGTTCCTCCTGCGCCTATCACTGCGGCACTTTTTTGGAAGACCTGCTTCAGGGGCCCTTCGAGATCTTGGGTGACCTGCTCGAAGATCTGTGGTAGGGAATAGCCGATGCAGAAGCATGCACTCATCGCCTGTATAGCGCTCGGAAGTTCTTCGCGCAGGTGCGCGTGATAGCTGTCTTGTTGCTTGGTGATCCATGAATTGAGGAAGAGCAGCGTACAGATGAGCGCTGTAAGGGCAAAGACGAACGAGGCAGAGAGTGTCGATCCGAGGATCAAGATGGCGAGCGCTGTACCCAACAGCAAGGAGGCAAGCGATTGTGGATACGTTTCTGTACCGCGCTCGGCAAGCGCGCTTTTGAGGCGCTTGATGAAGCGTTCGACGGGTCTTATCTTCAGCAGTTTGTTCGAGAGTGGTTTAAGCGAAGGGATACCATTGCGCAAGAGGTGTTGCATTCGAGAGGAATCGGCTCCGGAGAGAAGCGCTGCTTCTGATCCGTGACGAGAACGCTCAATGCAGCCTGTGATCCAGAGCGCGAGCAAGCTTGCGGCGAAGAATGCAGCAACGAACGCTATGCCGCCGATGATGCGCGTTGTTTCCATCTTTTCACCTCCTCTTCAGTTGCGAGAGCAAATTCGGGAAGGGTGTCGAGCCATGAGGGAAAGGCAAGCCAGGTGCCCTGGTCGTGCCAGAAGGCTCGTTTGAAATAGCTCTTTGTTTCGCAGCGCTT
Source organism: uncultured Eggerthella sp. (assembly GCA_900542525.1). Taxonomy (GTDB): domain Bacteria; phylum Actinomycetota; class Coriobacteriia; order Coriobacteriales; family Eggerthellaceae; genus Anaerotardibacter. Next base: position 204,151 of record UQNZ01000001.1, on the reverse strand, counting down.
TTCTGCTGCGTTGTAAAAATAGCCAACGATCTCAGTGATATAGCGCTTGCCTGCTGGATCGCGATTCGTTTGAACGACCAGATCGAGCGCTTCGGCAATCTGCAGTTCGATCACTTCTACGGGAAGATCGACACCGTAGCGCACCATGGTGGTCAGACGGCTGATCGCTTCTTTCGGTGCGTTAGCGTGGAGCGTAGTGAGGGAGCCATCGTGTCCAGTATTCATGGCTTGCAACATATCGAGCGCCTCGCTGCCGCGACATTCGCCTACTACGATCCGGTCGGGACGCATGCGCAGGGCATTGATGACGAGATCTTTGATGGTCACTTCGCCGAAGCCTTCGATGTTCTTAGGCCGTGCTTCAAGACGAATCACATGAGGGTGCGTGGTGAAGCGTAGTTCGGCTGAATCTTCAATGGTGATGATGCGCTCTGTTGGTGGTATGCAGGCAGAGAGCGCGTTGAGCAACGTGGTCTTCCCGCTGCCAGTTCCTCCCGATACCGCGATATTGCGCCTGCGCTCCACTGCCCAACGCAAGAAGATCAGAACATCGTTATCGAATGAGCCTAGATCGCGCATATCTTCGAGCGAGAAGAACTGTTCGCGAAATTTGCGGATCGTGAGGATCGGGCCATCGAGCGAAAGGGGAGGGATGATCGCATTCACGCGATGTCCCTGTTTTAGCCGGGCGTTGACCATTGGTGATGTTTCGTCGATGCGTCTGCCGAGCGGCGAGATGATGCGATCGATGAGCGCATTTACTTCACTGTCGTTCTTGAAGCAGTTTTTCGACCGATAAAGAACGCCATCGGCCTCATAGAAGAGCGCATCCGATCCGTTCACCATGATCTCGGTTATGCGTTCGTCAGCCAAGAGCTCCTCAAGTGGACCAAGGCCGAACACGCTATCGAGATAACGGTTGATAAGGATCTCGCGCTCTCTATTCGTTGAGGCAAGCCAAGGTCGTTCTTCGCAAACGCGCTTGCAGACTTGGGCGATCTCGTTGCGTGCTTGGAGCGGATTGCGCGTGATGAGCGCCCCCATATCGGAAGAAGAGAGGTGCGCTCCTACGCCACTGCGGAGCTCTTCAAAGCGTTCGAGCGATGCATCGGTGGTTCGATCGTTCGGGTGTGCTTCTTTATGACTAGGGGCATCGTGTGTTGAGTAGGTCTGTTGTGCGTTCGATACGCGTTCGAGCAGGGACATACGCTCCTCCTTTCTCGTCTTGATCTGCCTACCTGTTCAAGAGATGGATCAGTAGCATGCCGCGCGGCGCTTCTGTCTTCCGCGCAGTTTCGTCTTTTCGGGCAGGGTGCTTTTTTCGTGCGTGGTGTTCATGGCTGGATCGAGGGAGGGCTTCACGTATTCGAAAACGGTCTTCTCGAGCAAGCTTGCCATGCTCGAACAAAAGAGATTGTTCACTCGTGAGAGCTTGTGCGCCATTCCGGCACCGAGCAATTCGCCAACTTCTGCACCGCCGTCCTTGACCTCGTGAACCGTTGCGCCCTTGAGCGCGCATGAAACATCGAGCGTGCTCAGGAGAGATTTCTTGGAGCAGAAGTTCAGCAGGTAAGAGAATGAAGTAGTGGCTATGCCGCATCGTGCGCATAGGTCGAGCGCGTGGTTGCAAGCGCGCACGGAAGAAGGCCTTTGGTCGATGACGAAGAATACACCATTCGATGCTTCGAGAAGCTGTAAATGGAACTCTGACCAAAACGATCCTGTGTTCACTACGATCAGATCGAAATGTGGTTTAAGGTAAGCGAGCAATTCTCCGATGCGCTCTTCGGCAACTTCTGAGTATTCGAGCTTTGCGGGGGCAGAGAGAAGTGCTGGCCAGGAATCCTGCTTGAGAAGCGTCTCTATCTGTTCGGGATGGGTGAGGATGTCGCCTACTTCGAGCGTTTGCTTATAGCCAAGCAAATACTTCAGATCGCCGAACTGGAAATCGGCATCGAGCAGAAGCGTTTTGATGCCTCGTTTCTGTGCGAGCAGTGCGCCCATGGTGGCGATGGCGCTCTTTCCAGTGCCGCCGCTTCCGCTCACCACGCTTATGATGTGCGCGCCTTTGACCTGAGAGACGATCTGCTTTGCGGAGGCTTTCTTCGTTGCGACAACGGTCGCTACGGTGCTGCTTGGTGTTTCGCTCGCTGGTGGTGTGAAGTCTTTTCGTGGAGGAACGGGTGAGACGGTTCCTCGCGAAAAGGGTGTCTCTGAGGCGGTGCCTTCTGGGATGGATCTTGCATCATAGGTCTTGCTATGAACGGGTGCGTTCACATTGGTGATGAGGGGGATCTCGTCGATATCGATGGTGGGTAGGGGCGCGGTTTGTCCACTGCGATCATGTACGATGCGCCTTACCGTAACCGGGGAAACGGCCTCTTCGTTCGTTTGCGGTTTTTGTTCGCGCGCGTCGAATGCTTCGTATCGCGGTGAAGCAGAATCGTCGCGCACCTGAGTGCTGTTCTGCATCATCCGATCTTCGAGGAGCTGCTGCGTATCGTTCGTTTCAGGGAAGGGGTGCTCTCGAAATTCTGGCCTCTTTTGAGCTTGGGCATGGTCCAATTTGTGGGCAGTATAAAGATGGGCGAATTCGCGGCTTCCGCAAATGGGGATAACTCCAGCGTTTTGACAGCGGCTCATCTTCGAACCGGAGGGTGAAGAGAGGAATAGACGCACCGCTTGTCTGGCATTGTCCTTCTTGAGGGCGGCAGCGAGATTGATCCCGTCGATCGTATCGTTCGAGACCACCCATGTTTCTGCCACATCGTGTTCGCGAAGATACTTGCGCGCGATCAAGGCATCTGCAAAAGGAACGATCCAGGTTTGATCGAGGATGCGTTCCCCTTTAAGCCCGAGTGTGGCGGGATCGTTGAGGCACTGTGAATCTGCGCACAGGGCAATCTTGCTCATCATGATGGTTTCTCCTAACTGGTCTTGAGATTCGCTGAATCGATCGTTCACTTCAGTTCGATCGTGGTGTTCTGTTGGTTGGCATCGGTCTTTTCGGGAGTGTTCTGCTGTTCGGTTTTGTTCTCCGTATTCACGTCATGCTCGTTCTTAACCGCCTCACCTTCCTGAGCGGGAGTCTCTTGGCTTTTGCCCGAAGGAAGGGTGAAATAGATCGCGAGCGATTCAGAGGCGGTTACGAACTCTTGCGCCTTTTCAGGTTTCACGGCAAGGGTGATCCAGGTGAGCTTCGTGCGCGAAGAGCTCTCATCGTTATCAGCACTCGTTGCGAGCACTTCAAGATCGCGACCCAAACAGGTGGTCTTCGCTCCGGTGGCATACACGTCGACCTTGCTTCCTGCGCTGATGCGTCCACCTACTGCCTGGATGTCTTCTGCTGGCAGCGCGATCGCCACATATCCTGCAGGAATATCGAGCTCTTGGGTTTCGTTGTTGAACCTGCTTTGCGAGACCACTTCGCCTTCAAGGATGAGCGAGGTGGCTTGCTTGCCTTCCATCTCGCTGAGTTCCATCAAGGCGCCGTCGGGAAGAAGATCGCTCAGCCATGTTTTGGTGGTGCAGTTCGATGGATCGAGCGTTTCTCCAGGATGGATCGTGCGTGTTGCAACTACGACCTCGACCTGTTCGCCGCCATAGCGCTCGAGCGCTTCGCTTCGTTTGGAATCTGCTTCGGCATAGACCATCTCGGTATAGAGAAAGACGCACGCAGCGCAGATGATTCCACAGATGATTCCTGCTATGAGTAGTTGTTTCTTCATCGCTTCCCCTTAGGTTTCGTATCTTTATTGTGAGAAAGCATCCTTATAAAAATTTGAAAAAAATTTGAACTTTAAAAAGCGCGCAACTCACAAAAATTTGAACTTTTTCTGCACATGCAGAAACCGTGAAGATGAGGTTTGGTACTTGTGAGGGGCATGATTGTGGTATCATACGAACAAATGTTTGTTTTGGAAGGGAGCTTTTTTGCCCACCGAACGCATCATATTAGGTATCGATCCTGGTCTTGCGAATACCGGCTGGGGAGTAGTGCGTCAGAGTGGAGCGCGTCTTCAGTGCTTGGCGTATGGCTGCGTGAGCACGAGCGCCCATGAGCCTCTTGCAGCTCGCTTGCGCAAGATCTATGAGCAAACAACGGCGGTGGTGCAGCGCTTCAAGCCTAGTTGTGTAGGTATCGAAACGGTGTGGTTCGGACAGAACATCACGGCAGCATTCGCAACTGGTCAGGCGAGAGGCGCAGCGCTTGCTGCGTGTGGAAGTGGACCGATCGAGGTAGGGGAGTTTTCTCCGCGTCAGATCAAACTCGCTGTGGTGGGAACGGGAAGCGCAGATAAGGCCCAGGTCCAATACATGGTTAAGCAGGTGCTATCGCTCGAAAAACCTCCTGAGCCAGATCATGCGGCAGATGCGCTTGCCGCTGCGATCTGCTTTTCGACCCATGCGTTCGATGCTTCGGGCTATACCGAACGAACGGCATAGCTAGAGATGCCCGTGAAGCAGTCAATTAACTCATAGAGGATCATCATGATTTCGTTTATCAGAGGTACATTGGTCGGCAGCGATAGCAAAAGCGCGCTCATCGAAGTGAATGGCATCGGATATCGCGTTGCCATGTCGTATCACGCACTTTCGAGCCTCGGCAGCAAGGGTGACGAAGTGCTCGTTCTTACTTATTTATATGTACGAGAAGATGCCCTCGTGCTCTATGGCTTCGTAGACGAAGAGGAGCGAAGCCTTTTTGAGCGCCTTATCACGGTTTCAGGGATCGGACCGAAGGTGGCCTTATCGGCGCTCTCGCGTTTCAAAGCAACGGAGCTCATCGCTGCGATCGTTTCGCAAGATGTTGCAACAGTTCAGAAGATTCCTGGCGTTGGCAAGAAGACCGCTTCACGAATTGTCTTAGAATTAAAGGATGCTCTGGGGCAAAGTGAAGTCGGCCCTCTATTCGCAGCGAGCACTGGATCATCTCAGTCGTTCGATGGGGCTGCCGATGCGCTCTTGTCCATGGGCTTCACTCAAACCGAGGCTGAATTGGCACTTAAAGATGCGCCTGCTGATGCGAGTGAGTCGGAACTTATTCGTTATGCGCTCAAACGCTTAGGAGAGTAATAACGGCGTGGAAGAATCCTTCGAAATAGAGAATCTTATCTATGATGCGTCGGCTGACTCAAGCGAGTCGCTTCCTTCAGCGCGTATGTGTTCGGTCGATCTGCAGGAAGACGATCTAGCGCTTGAGCGCTCGCTTCGTCCGCGCAAGCTCAACGACTACATCGGCCAGCAGAAGGTCAAAGATAGCCTACTCATTCTTATCGAGGCTGCACGCCAGCGCAGCGATGCGGTCGATCACATTCTGTTCTCTGGACCGCCGGGCTTGGGTAAAACTACCCTTGCGAGCGTGGTTGCGCACGAGATGGGGGCGAATATCAAGGTCACCAGCGGGCCTGCTATCGAGCGCACAGGCGATCTCGCGGCGATCCTTACCAACCTTGAAGAGGGCGATGTGCTCTTCATCGATGAGATCCATCGTTTGAATCGCATGGTCGAAGAGATCCTCTATCCCGCACTGGAAGACTTCGTGCTCGATATCGTGGTAGGGAAGGGTCCGGCTGCTCGTTCGATCCGCCTTGACCTGCCGCCGTTCACGCTCATCGGCGCGACTACGAGAACAGGTCTTCTCACGGGCCCTTTGCGCGATCGTTTTGGCATCGCATTTCGCCTTAACTACTACGAGCCTGAAGAGCTTGCGCAGATCATCACGCGATCAGCGGGTATCCTCGATGTTGCGATCTCTGAAGACGGCGCTCTTGAGATCGCACGTCGCAGTCGTGGCACACCGCGCTTGGCGAATCGCCTGTTGAAGCGTGTGCGCGATTGGGCGCAGGTGAAGGGCGACAAGGTCATCGACGAAGACTGCGCAGCGCAGGCGCTCTCGTTCTTCGAGGTTGATTCGCTCGGCCTCGATGCCGTGGATAATCGCATCCTTGAAATGCTCTGTGGCCAGTTTGCGGGGCGGCCCGTAGGTCTCTCCACGCTCGCTTCGGCGCTCTCTGAAGTGCCTGAAACGCTCGAGGATGTCTACGAGCCCTATTTGATGCAACAAGGATTGCTCGTTCGTACCCCAAAAGGGCGTCAGGCTACGCGGCGGGCGTTCGAGCACATTGGCATGACGTTTCCTGAAGGGATGCTTTAAATGCTTCAGCAAGACTATCTTATGCGCATGTTCACTGCGCTTGCGATCGCGATGCGTGAAAGCATGTTGCGTGCTCAGGGCGATGAAGACCCAGAAGGGGCAGCGGAGCTGCTCGAAGCTGCTCTCGATAAGACTACTGAGATCGATGGTGCGCTGCTCTTGCAGATGGCGCCCGAATCCTTTGTTGCCATGGTGCAGCTCTCTCAAACCGATCCTGCGCTCATCGGCTATATCTCACGCACCCTCATGCTCGAGTCGCACTACCTTTCTGAAGCGGGATTCCATGAGCGTGCCACCTTGCGAGCTGGACAAGCACAGGCTCTTGCGCGCGCTTATGGCTTCGAATTGGGCCCAACCGATATCACTCCTGAAGAGCTCGATCGATTCTTCGAAGAGCAGAACGTCGATCCGTCTGACGCGCCCGATCCTTCATCGCTTGCCTAGGGCGCGAATTTTCAGCAGGACGGTGCCGATAGTAGGCAAATAAACGCTCAAGTTCTTTTTTCGTTAGGTGTGAATGACCACGCTATCGTCTTATTACCTGGTGTTTAGGACCGTTCAGTTCATCTCTGGTCCCACATCGCCATTTTCCAGATTTCTTAGGATTTTTTCTTGACCTTCGAGTTTCACATAGTTAACATATGAGCCAAGGAGTGAGTTACCCATGGGTAACTAGAGTGCGCTCCGTCAGGGAGAGGAAGTGATCGTATGGTCTTAGCAGAGGTTAAGAAAAATGGTCTCTACCACGTAAAACAACTTCATGGCATTGGGGATACCCATCGTCATCTTGAAGATCTTGGCTTTCTTCCAGGAGAGACCGTTCGCGTGATCTCTCGCATTGGCGGCAACTTGGTCGTGAATGTGAAAGGTTCTCGCGTTGCGCTTTCGTCTGAGCTGGCAAGGAATATCGTTATTTAATCAGTGAGTTAGGGTATGAGTAGGGAAGGAGGAACAGTGAAGACTCTTCGTGAAGCAAAACCGGGCGAGACCGTTACCGTAACGAAGCTCAATGGCACGGGTGCCGTTAAGCGACGCATCATGGATATGGGAATCACCAAAGGAATTCCTGTGTACATTCGCAAGGTTGCTCCCTTGGGCGATCCGGTCGAGGTCACCATCCGCGGTTACGAACTCTCGTTGCGCAAGGATGATGCTCAAATGGTCGAGGTTTCTTAAAGCCTCTCATCACCTTCGGTAATCTATCGGGCCTTATGCCATTGCACGGGGCTCTATAGCGGCGCATGCGCGCCTTATTTTTGAAATACAAGTTAGCTATAGTAAACAATAAAGGAGTTCAACGCATGAGAGTAGCGCTTGTCGGAAACCCGAACTGCGGGAAGACGACACTGTTCAACGCCCTCACTGGCGCCAACCAATACGTTGGCAACTGGCCCGGCGTTACGGTTGAGAAGAAGAGCGGTAAGCTCAAAGCGGACAAGTCGATCGAGATCACCGACTTGCCCGGCATCTATTCGCTTTCCCCCTACACCCTTGAAGAGGTTATCGCACGTGATTTCCTGATCAAGGAGCACCCTGATGCCATCTTGAACATCGTCGATGGCACCAACCTTGAACGCAATCTCTATCTGTCCACTCAGCTGCTCGAAATGGGCATCCCGGTGGTTGTTGCGGTCAACATGATGGACGTGGTGCGCAAACGCGGCGATCAGATCAATATCACCGCGCTTGAAGAGAAGCTCAGCTGCCCGGTCGTTGAGATCTCGGCGCTCAAGAACGAGGGAATCGATCAGGTGGTCAACTGCCTGAAGACCATTCCTTCCACGGTAGGCATCGAGGCCATGGCGTATAGCCGTGAGGTCGAAGATGCTCTTACCGAGATCATCGAGCGTTTCGAGGGCAGCTTGGAGTATTCGCTCAAAGATCTCAAGCGCGAAGAAGAAGGTGCGATCGATCAAGTTCCTGAGCATCTTCAGCGTTTCTATGCGATCAAGCTGCTTGAGAACGATGAGAAGATCCGTGAGAGCTTGAAGAATCCGCCCGATGTTTCAGATATCATCGCGCGTATCGAGAAGCACTTCGATGACGATACGGAAAGCGTCATCACCAACGAACGCTATACCTGGATCTCTTCGATCATGCACAGCGTCCGCACGCTCGGCAACGAAGATGGTCTTACCACTTCCGACAAGATCGACCGCGTGGTCACGAATCGCTTCCTTGCGCTTCCCATCTTCGCGGTGGTCATGTTCTTGGTCTACTACATTTCCGTTTCGACCGTTGGTACCTTTGCGACCGACTGGGCAAACGACGGTGTGTTCGGCGATGGTTGGTTCTTAGGTGCTGGCGGCGACGAGTATGCCGAGGTCGTTGATGAATTCGACGACGCGAGCGAGAGCGTTGCTGCTTTCGATGAAGCTGCGATCGCGGAGGGGCTCGATCCTGAGTCCGATACCTTCCTCTTCGAGGCTGAGCAAGCGGGCATCGTCGGCAGCTATGAAGCTTATGATGACGAAACGGGCGAGAACGAGCTCGTCGAGGTCGATGCTGCCGCATATGAAGAAGCGAAGGACATCATCGCTGCTTCAGGAGGTGAAGTACCCGATCCAACTGAATATGGCATCTGGGTGCCAGGCTTGCCGGTCATCATCGGCGATGCGCTCGCTTCGATCGATGCAGCTGATTGGCTGACCGCGCTCATCCTCGACGGCATCGTTGCAGGTGTCGGTGCGGTGCTTGGTTTCATCCCGCAGATGCTTGTTCTCTTCCTGCTCCTGGCATTCCTTGAGAGCTGCGGGTATATGTCGCGTATCGCGTTCATCCTCGACCGTGTGTTTCGCCGTTTCGGTCTGTCGGGCAAGTCCTTCGTACCGATCCTGATCGGCACCGGTTGCGGCGTGCCTGGCGTTATGGCATCGCGCACCATCGAGAACCAGAACGATCGCCGTATGACGGTTATGACCACCACGTTCATCCCCTGTGGTGCGAAGCTGCCGATCATCGCGCTCTTCGCGGCTGCCGTGTTCGGCGGCGTGTGGTGGGTCGCTCCCTCTGCTTACTTCTTGGGCATCGCGGCGATCCTGTGCACGGGCATCATCTTGAAGAAGACGCGCTTCTTCGCAGGCGATCCAGCACCGTTCATCATGGAGCTTCCGGCATACCATATGCCAACGGTTGGCGCGGTGCTGCGTAGCATGTGGGAACGTGCTTGGTCGTTCATCAAGAAGGCCGGTACCATCATCCTGCTTGCGTGCATCTTGGTATGGTTCATCTCGACCTATGGTGTGGTCGACGGCACCTTCATGGCGGTCGAGGATCAGAACGATTCGATCCTGGCAGTGCTCGGTACGCTCATCTGCTGGATCTTCAATCCGCTCGGATGGGGCGATTGGCAAGCGGCATCCGCTGCGGTCACGGGCCTTATCGCGAAGGAGAACGTGGTCGGCACGCTCGGCATCCTCTACAGCGGCGACGCTGGTTGGTACGCCAACGTTCAGGCTGCCTTCACTCCGCTCGTGGCCTATTCGTTCCTCGCATTCAATCTGCTCTGCGCTCCGTGCTTCGCAGCTATGGGTGCCATCAAGCGCGAGATGAACAATCGCAAATGGTTCTGGGCGGCGATCGGTTATCAGTGTGGACTTGCTTGGGTCGTGGCGCTGTGGATCTACCAGATCGGCGGCATGATCACTGGCGAGGTCGCGTTCGGTCCGTTCACGGTGATCGCGATACTTCTGGCCATCGCCTTCATCTACCTGCTCTTCAGGAAGAATAAGTACAAGGGCAAGGTGGAGAGCCTCACTTCAGTGGCTGCTGAAAGTTAAGCCAAACATAGAGCTTTGGGATCGCGGACGATCCCGCACCCAAAGCTCGAACGATCCTGGTGCGCAGGTGCCAGGGAAGTCGAAGGCAAGAAGGACTTGCCGAAACGTAGAACTGTTTATCCCGAAGGAAGGGGGTCTCTTATGAATCTCGGAACCGCGCTCGTATCATTGCTCCTCATTGTGATCGTAGCGGCCATCATCAGGAGCATCGTCAAAGACAAACGAGCTGGCAAGAACGTCGGATGCGGAAGCTGTAAATCGTGTGCACACACGGCCTCTTCTCAAAAAACTTCTCATGCTTCTTCAGCTGCCTGTTGTCCGTCGTGCAGCCAGGTCGATAAGATGCTCGCTGATATGCAAACGTCCGTGGATTCCTCTAAGCAAGACCTCCCTTCCAAGCCTTTGCACTAGCTCGGCTGTGTGAGGGGTCGTGTAATTCGACACATGTGAACGCACGATCGCCTGTGTAGGGGGTCGTGTAGTTCGACACATGTGAACGCACGATTGCCGTAAAGCCCCGCAAGTGCTCGTTATTCCTTTGTGAAAGCGTCTGGATCCCAGGCGCTTTCGCATTTCAGCGTTCGAAGATGCTCACCGTTTCGATGTGATAGGTCTGGGGGAAGAGATCGACCGGGGTGGTTCGCGTAAGGCGATAACCGCACTCCTCGATGCGCGCCACATCGCGTGCCCAAGTGCTCGGGTTGCAGCTCACATAAGCGAAGCGCTTTGCGCCCGTGGCCGCGATGTCTGCGGGAACGCTCGGGGCAAGGCCGCTTCGTGGGGGGTCGACCACTAGGCCATCGAGCTCACCTAGTTCAGGCAGCTCGCGCGCGCTGTCGCCGCCGATCACTTCAGCGAACAGATCGTTCAGTTCGAGATTACGGCGCAGATCGCGCACAGAAGATGCTTGCGATTCAACGGCGAATACTTCACCGGCATGCTCAGCAAGGGGCAGTGTGAAGGTGCCCGCACCACAGTAGAGATCGGCCTGGTAAGAATCGCCTGTTACACTCAAGCCTTCGAGCACGGCTTTGATGAGCGTTTCGGCTTGTTCGGTGTTCACCTGGAAGAAGCTCGGTGCGCTCACTTTATACTGAAGCCCCAGCAGCTTCTCTTCCCAATATCCCTTGCCCGCCAGCACCTCAACGCCTTTTATCTTGCGCGCCTTGCCAGGGTCGGCCATCACGCGCACCACGCTCGTGGCTTTCAAGCTGTCCTGCAGGATCTTCGCCACATGGCTGCGAGGGAAGCCGCCCGGTTTCGTCCACACGGCGATCTCGGTCGCCTTTGTGCGCGCGCTCGAGCGCAAGCCCACCCTAAAGATGCCCAAGTCCTGGTTGCCCTGCGCGTAGCGCAGCGCACCCCGAATAGCTCCCGGAGCCTTTTCGAGCGCTTTCGTTGCCACCAGACAGGTCTTCGTCTCGACGATATCGTTCGATTCGCTTTGGTGAAAGCCCAGCTTGAAGCCTCCTTTATAGGAGCCGGCAAGCTCGATCTTGTTGCGGTAGCCCAACTGGCGTTTCGAAGGCTGCACTTCGCCCACCAGCGTTTGTACCGCCTCTCGCTCCTTGCCGCCGATGCGCACGAGTTGTTCGATAACGTTCGCGCGCTTGGCCGCAAGCTGCTCCTCATAAGCAACCTGCATCCAGGGGCAGCCTCCGCACACGGCATAATAGGGGCAGGCAGGCTCCACGCGCGCGGCGCTTGGCTGAACGACCTCGATGATCTTCGCTTCACAGAAGCGCTTAGCATCCTTCGTGATGTCCACCGAGACCACATCGCCCGGCACGCCCGCACCAACAAACACGGTTTTTCCAGAACTGAGACGACCGACCGCAGCCGCGCCTTGTGTAAGCCCAGTTAATTCAACGATTTCGCTCACGGACGAATCAACCCTCATATCTAATGTAGCTACGCAGAAATTTACCAAGACCTATAATATCGTATAATATAAAGCGTAATGCCCTCTTAGCTCAGGGGATAGAGCGTCTGCCTCCGGAGCAGAAAGCCGCAGGTTCGAATCCTGTAGAGGGCACCACGTTTTGTCGTAGTAGGCAGGAGAATATATGGCACTCTACACGCCAGAATATAAGCCAACAGGAAAAGAAGTGGCTATCATCAAGACTTCTCAGGGAACCATTCGGGTCGAGCTCGATGGCGAAGGTGCCCCCATTCACGTTGGCAATTTCGTCGAACTCGCGCAAAAGGGCTTCTACGATAATCTGAAATTCCATCGCTACGTGCCGGGTTTCGTCATCCAAGGTGGCGATCCCAACACGCGCGATCTCGATTCTGAACAGGTGAAAGCCGCTGAAGGCAATCCGTTCGCTGGCCTTGGCACGGGTGGTCCGGGCTACACCATCAAAGAGGAATTCTCCACGAACCCGAATAACGAGCACCTCGATGGCACGCTCGCCATGGCTCGTTCACAGGATCCGAACTCGGCTGGTTCGCAGTTCTACCTCTGCCTTGGTCCGCAACCATTCCTCGATTCGGGCTACACGGTGTTCGGCCAGACCGTCGATGGGCTCGATGTCATCTCCAAGCTTCGCGTGGGAGATGTGATCGAAACGATCATGATCGAAAACGCGGCTAGTAGGGCTTAACTATGAACAATGATCTGTTCCAACAGGCGCGCAGTGCCTACGTCGAGAAGGACTATGAAACCGCGCTCGCAGATTTCACCGAGTGTCTCAAGGACTCTTCGGTTGCGCTCGCGCCCGGCGAAATCGGTCTTCTCTATCATCAAATTGGCAACTGCCTGGTAAAACTTCACGATCCCAACGAAGCGATCCATGCCTATTCGCAGGCTCTGCAAGACAACGCCTACGACGCACTTGGTTCAGTAGCTTACAACCTTGGCACGGTCTATGCTTCACAGCTCGATTACGAAGATGCGATCCCGTTCTTCGCTGAGGCGCTTGAAGACCCGAAGTACAAGACGGGTTACAAAGCCTATATGGGGCTCGGCAATGCCTACCTGAAGCTCGGCAAATCAGCTGAAGCAGGCGCGTCGTTCCGCTCTGCGGCGCTCGATGAATCCAATCCCGATCCCACCAAAGCGCTCCTGAATTTGGGTGTATGCTTCATGGCGCTTGATCGCCCGATGGATGCGATCGCTTCATATGAGAGCGCGCTCCAGTTCGACATGACCCCCGCCACACGCAATAAGTTGTTCGCGAACATGGGTCAGGCTTATGTCGCCGCAGGCAAGATGGCAAAAGCAGTGAAGGCGTTCGAGTCTGCTCTCGCTGATCAGACCTACGTTTTCAACGATGCGGCCAACGTGGATTACCAGCGCGCGATCCAAGCGGTCGCTTCTGGCGTTACCGAAGAAGAGCACGCACCTGAACGGGAAGAGAAGGACCTTTCAGGACTTGATGTTTCGGGCAGTGCGGTTCCGTTCGATGTGGCAGACGATCGCGAGCATCTTGCTGAAGCAGGCACAATGGTACTCTCTTCACACGACATCAATGATCAGGTCGATGCGTATGGCAATCCGTATGACACGAACTTCTTCAACGAAAACGATGTGCGTTTGCAAGATTGGGCGCGCTCGGCCACGAAGAAGAAGCGCAAGAAGGGCATCGTTGTCGCGGTCATCGTGATCATCATCGTAGCTGCGCTCGTTGGTGGGGCAGCCTATGTGGTCACGCAGGGCTTTGGTATTCCCACGAAGCAGGACGTCATCACGGAGCTCTTTGCTGATCCTACGAATGGCGATGTGCTCAGTGGCGATCTGGATGACACGAAGCGCGCTCGCATTGCAGATTGCATCGAAGCGGGCTCTTCAGTTGCAGTCGTGGGCGAGGTAAACGACCTTACCACCGCGAAAGTCTATGTGGACGCCACCACCCCTGAAGGCGGCACGGTGCCCTATGAGATCTCACTCGTGCGCGATGGTGTCGGTTGGAAAATCACCGGCGCAACGCTCTACTTCACCTCTCAGCATTAAAAGCCTTTGAACGAAAGGAAATCATACATGGCAATGGAAAAGACCTACATCATGATCAAGCCTGATGGCGTCGCTAATGGTCACATTGGCGAGATTATCAATCGCTTCGAGCGCGCTGGCCTCAAGATCGAGCGCATGGAGCTCGGTAATGTCACGCCCGAGCAGGCAGCAGCGAACTACCAGGAGCACGAAGGCAAGCCCTTCTACGATGGCCTTATCACCTACATCACTTCCGGTCCGGTCGTGAAGATGATCATCTCTGGTGATGGCGCGGTGCTGAAGTGCCGTTCGCTCATGGGTGCCACTAATCCAGCTGAGGCGGCCCCCGGCACGATCCGTGGTGACTTCGGCCTGATTATGGACGAAAATGTAATCCACGGTTCTGACTCGGTCGCATCGGCCGAGCGCGAGATGGCGATCTTCTTCGCGTAAGTCTCGGCCGTGCGCAACCCTGCGCAACACTGCTCGTGAGGCTGCTTACGAAAGGAAGCGTACATGCTCTATCGTGTTATCGATGCAGACAAGCTTTCTTCACTCGTTCGTGGTTTCATGAATGATTATGAAGTCATAGCCCCGGTCAAACGCGACCAGGGCTATGTTTTTGCTGTCATCCATGATCCCGATGAAGTGGAGTTCGACTACACCACCACGATCACTTCACCTAAGAAATTCTTCCTTCCTTCAGAAGAAGTGCTCATGCGCTTCGATGCAGAGGAGAACGAGGTCACCGATTTCGCGATCGATCTTAAGCCGCGTGTGCTCTTCGGCGTGCATCCGTGCGACATCAACGCGCTCAATCGCCTTGACCTGGTGTACAAAGACTGCGCGTATCCCGATCCCTACTACACGAAGCGCCGCGAGAACACGCTCATCGTCGGACTGGGCTGCATGCCAGGGCCTGCGTGCTTCTGTAACCTGTGCGGCACCGATGAAGCGCGCATGGGTACCGATATGTTCCTGCAGAAGATCGGCGATAAGTACCTTGTTTCGCTTGCGGGCGTTGAAGCAGCCAGTGTGCTTGAGGCATCGTGCGATCCTAAGCATGCAACCGACGAAGACCGTCGTGAGTTCCGCCGCGTAACGCGCGAGCGTGAAGAGAGCTTCAACACCAACATTCCTCATGTGCAAGAGGTTGCCATGATGATGGATGTGTTCCATCGCGATGAATTCTGGACTGAGATGGGTGAGCGCTGCCAATCATGCAGCGCCTGCAGTGCGGTCTGTCCTACGTGCTTCTGCTTCGATATCTATGACGAGCTCGATCCTGATGGCAAGCATGGCAGCCGCATCCGTGTGTGGGATTCATGCACCTCTCCCGAGTTCGCACTCGTTGCAGGTGGCCATAACTTCCGCGACACGAATCGCAAGCGTGTGCGCCATCGTTTCTATCACAAGCTCAATGGCTTCACGGGCAGCCACGACTACCAGCTCTGCGTTGGTTGCGGCCGCTGCGTGTATGCCTGCAAGGCCAACATCAATCCGATCGAGGTCTTGAAGTTCTTCGACCGCAAGGGGGCTGAGGCAGATGGAGAGTAAACGTCGCACAGCACCTACTAAGCTCGCGGTCAAAGGGCACTACAACTACAAAGCACCGCTCGATGGCGCAGAGATGATGGCGGCGAATCCGTATCGTCCGTGGTCGGCGCGCATCACATCCATGACGCCGCTCACGGAGAAAGAAACACTGTTCGAGCTGCGCCTTATCGATGATCGCATCCGTGATGCGTTCCACCACAAGCCTGGGCAATTCGTGTGCGTGAGCGTCTTCGGCGTGGGCGAAGTTCCCATCTCCATCTCATCTTCGCCTTCGAAGAGCGGCTTCATCGAGATCTGCGTGCGTCGTGCGGGTGATGTCACGAGCGCGCTCCATAACATGCAATGCGGCGATATCGTGGGGCTGCGCGGCCCGTATGGCCATCCCTTCCCGTTCGAGGATATGAAGGGGCACGACATCCTGCTCGTGGCAGGTGGCCTTGGTATTGCACCGCTGCGATCGCTGATCAACAACATCCACGACGAACGCTCCGAATTCGGCAACGTCACGATCATCTATGGCTCACGCAGCCCGGAAGAGATCATGTTCCGCGAGCAGTTCGAGATGTGGAGCCACCGACCTGATTTCGA
This sequence comes from uncultured Eggerthella sp., assembly GCA_900542525.1. Classification (GTDB taxonomy): domain Bacteria; phylum Actinomycetota; class Coriobacteriia; order Coriobacteriales; family Eggerthellaceae; genus Anaerotardibacter. The sequence continues at coordinate 188,136 of UQNZ01000001.1, read as the reverse complement.
TTTCTACCTCACGATCGACAAGCCCCATCCCGATTGGAAGGGTAACGTCGGTCTGGTCACCGAAGCTTTCAAGGATCTCGAGGTCGATCCCGATAACACCTATGGCGCCATCTGTGGGCCGCCGGTGATGTATCGCTTCGTGGTCGAGGAGATGGCGAAGAAGGGCATCAGCTATGATCGCATCTTCATGTCGTTCGAACGTCACATGAAGTGCGGCATGGGCCGGTGCGGACACTGCCAGATCGGGCATCAATACGTTTGCTTCGATGGGCCAGTGTTCAATTACTGGGAAGCCAAGAACATTCAGGGGTCGATGTAGCATGGAAAAACAACCCCTGTCCTCATCCTGTGCTGAGCAGAAGCCGCTGCGCGTCGTGGTCGTGGGCCTAGCGAGCTGCTTTGGCTGTCAGCTGCAGATCACCAATCAAGAGCACTTCCTCACCGACATCCTCGGGCGCATCGATCTTGAATACTGGCAGCTTGCCTCGAGCGAACCGATGCCAGAAGAGTTCGATATCGCGATCATCGAGGGCGCGGTAACCACTGAAGAGGCTGTTCGCCAGGTAAAACAGCTGCGCGAAAAGGCGGAGATCGTCATCACGATCGGAGCGTGCGCGCATACCGCCGGCATTCCCGGCATGGCAGCGCAAGGCTTCGAGGGACGCATCGGGGAAGTCTACGACACGCTTCCCGAGGCGTGCGGCACCGTGATCGAACCGCGTGCGGTAAAGGATGTCATCGATGTCGATTATGCGGTGCTCTCTTGTCCGATCGATTTCTACGAGTTCGCGCAAGTGCTCAGTGCGGCATTGCATGGGTCGAACCGCCATCGTCGTTCCACGACGATGTGTGCCGAATGCAAACGCCAGGAGAACCTGTGCTTCTACCCGCGTGGCGAGATCTGTCTGGGCATGGTGACCAACGGCGGCTGCATGGCGCGCTGCCCGAGCTTGGGTAGGCCATGCATGGGATGCCGCGGTCTTTCACCAAAGGCCAACCTCGCATCAGCACGCAAGGCGGTCGAGCGTTTCGGGCTTTCCCCTGAAGAGTTCGATCGCAAGCTTACGATCTTCAACCAAACCAATCCGCTCATTGCCGCAGAAGACAAGGAATCACATGACACGCTCCCAGCTTAATATCGATCATGTCGCGCGCGTCGAGGGCCATGGCAATGTGCATGTGGTCATCGAAGACGACGTGGTGAAGACCGTTGAGATGAACATCGTCGAGCCAGCGCGCCTGTTCGAGAGCATGGTGCGCGGGCAGAGTTACAAGGATTGCTCCTATATCTCTTCGCGCATCTGCGGCATCTGTTCGCCGAGCCATTGCGTGACCGACCTTAAAGCGGTCGAGGATGCGTTCGGCATCGAAGTCTCGCCGCGTACGAAGATGCTGCGTGAGTTGCTCGTGTATGGCTCCTACCTGCAGAATCACGCTTCTCATCTCTTCGTGTTCGTGGTGCCTGATTTCGTGGGTGAGGAAAGCGTATTCCCGCTCGCACAATCAGACCCTGAACTGTTCAACCAGGCGCTCGATTTGAAGAAGCTCGGCAACGATCTTTGCACGCTCGTGGGCGGGCGCTCGATCCATCCCATCACGGCAGTGGTGGGCGGTTTCACGCATGAGATCAGCGCGCAGGAATACCTTGAGCTCGCCGATCGGCTCGAAGCGGCGATCCCGTTCGCGAAAGCAACGGTCGATCTGTTCTCTTCGTTCCGCATCACCGAGATCCATACCGCTTCTGATCTTTTGGCCATGGTCGAAGACGATTACTACCCGGTGCAGTCTTCGAACACGCTCGAGCTCATCGATGAGCACGTTCGCTTCGATGCGCATGATTTCGAGTCGTACCTTGAAGAATATGAAGTACCGCATTCCGGTGCGCTCTTCACACGCGTGAAAGCAACGGGCAAGCCTGTCTTCACCTCCGCACTTTCTCGTTTGAACGCTTCGTGGGATCATCTTTCACAAGAGGCGAAGTTCGCTTCTGCGAAGGCGGGTCTTCGTCCTGAAGAGAAGAACCCCATGAAGAACAATCTGGCGCAAGCTATCGAGATCTTAGATGCGCTTATCCGCTGCGCGGGGATCTGCCGTGAACTGGCGAAAGGGGAGGGCGATTCGAAGCCGGTTCCCTTCGAAGTGCGTGCTGGCACCGGCGTGGGCATGAGTGAAGCGCCGCGCGGTGTGGTCTTCCACAAGCTCGAATTCGACGATGAAGGCCGCGTTCTGCACGCTTCTATCATCACGCCAACGTCCCAGAACCTCGCTTCGCTTGAAGCTGATACGCGTCACCTGGTCGAAGTGCTCGTTGAAGCAGGCCTCGACGAAGGCTATATCCGCTCCGAGATCGCTAAGCTCGTCCGTGCCTACGACCCGTGCCTTTCCTGTAGCGTTCATTAAGCTCCACTCATGCACCGTGTCCTTTTGCGTACGCGGTGCCTATGATAGAATCGAAAGCTGCACGATAAAGACCGTGAGGAACACGCATGTCCTTTTTTGATTTTATCCAGAGCGCTTCGTCGTCATCGTCATACGATATGGCAATCGACCTCGGAACTGCAAATACGCTTGTCGGCATCAGCGGGCAAGGAGTCGTGATCAACGAGCCTTCCGTTGTGGCCATCGAGCGCAGCACGCACCGCGTTCTGGCTGTTGGTCATGAAGCGAAGAACATGATCAACCACACTCCCGATACCTTCTCTGCCGAACACCCTCTCCATGATGGCGTGGTTTCTGACTACGACATCACGGAAGCTATGATCTCGGCGTTCATCAATAAAGCGGCTCCGCGTCGCTATCCTTGGCAGCCCAAGCCGCGCATCGTCGTGTGCATCCCCTGTGGTGCAACGTCGGTTGAAAAACGCGCGGTGTTCGAGGCTACCATCCAGGCGGGCGCGCGCCAGGCATATCTCATCGAAGAGCCCATGGCTGCTGCGATGGGTGCCGATCTGCCTGTTACCGAACCTACGGGTTCGATGGTCGTCGATATCGGTGGTGGCACCACTGAAGTGGCGGTCATTTCGCTTGGCGGCATCGTTACATCCTCTTCGCTTCGCTTGGCAGGCAATCGTCTCGATGAAGCGATCGCCATGCACCTGCGCGATCTCTTGGGCATCAAGATCGGTGAGCGTACGGCAGAGGTCATCAAGATCAAGATCGGTTCCATCCTTCCCTTCGAAGATGGGCGCGAACGCGACATGATCATCTCCGGCCAGGATGTGCTTACTGAACAGCCGAAAGAGGTCACGATCCAATCCGAAGATGTGCGCGAGGCGCTCCAGGAACCTATTGACGAAATGGTTGTTCACATTAAAGAAACCTTCAAGAAGACCAATCCTGACTTGGCATCGGACATCATCTCCAATGGCATCCTGCTCACCGGTGGTGGTGGATTGCTTTCGGGTCTCGACCGTTATCTCACCAATAAGCTCGAGATTCCGGTCTGGACGAGCGAAACCGCCCTTACCAACGTGGTAACTGGCTGCTTGAAAGTTCTCGAAACACCAGCCGCTCTCAAACAGATATTGATGCGTTCGAAATAGGAGCTCATCTAGCACATGGCCCTGAAGATCAAGAACAATCCAGTGCAGTTCGGTGGCCATCTAGGAGGAAGAACACTCCTGATCGTTCTCCTTGTGGTCTCCCTTATTCTCTTCGTTGCCTATGCTCGTGAAGGCGAGGAAGGCCCGATCCATACGCTGCAAAACACCACCTCCTCCTTGGTGACGCCGCTCACGGCGGTTGGTACCACGGTGGGTTCGCTTGCGGTTTCGGGATCGATGTCGGTCGAAGACCTTACTGCATCGGACGTATCTTACAATCAGCTCAAAGAGAACAACGCTCGTCTTTCACAGATGGTCGTTGAACTTGAAGAATACCGCCAAGAAGCAGCACGTCTGGAGTCGCTCATCGGGCTTGCCGATGCCTATGGTTTCACCTCTATCTCTGCGCGTGTGGTCGGCTATTCTACCGATTCCTATAACCGCTCCATCACGCTCGATGCAGGCAGTGCATCAGGCATCAAGAATGGCATGCCTGTCATGGGCGCCACGGGTGTTATCGGTCAGGTGACTTCGACCACACCTGTTACGTGCGATGTCCGTTTGCTCACCGACCCGCAAAGTGGTGTTTCGGTGCTCGTTCAATCGTCTCGCGCCGAAGGCATCTTGCGTGGCTCGGTCGAAGGCACGCTCTATCTCGAAGGTATCGACGATAACGTTGAGATCAAAGAAGGCGATGTCGTTATCACTTCCGGCCTGGGTGGCGGCTATTATCGTGGTCTGGTAGTGGGTATGATCACTAAGATCGAGCAGCGCCCTGGCAGCGCGTCGCGTACGATCGTGGTCACGCCGAATGCGTCGTTCAACAACATCTCTGAAGCGCTCGTCGTTATCAGCATGGGTGATACCAACGCTGCCGATAATGAAGCGATCGTGCGCGCTGTCGATCCCCAAACGCTTGCGAGCCGTAGGGCGGCAAGCGGGGATAACGGCGATCAGCAGGGTGGCGGTCAGCCTTCGGGTGAATCGTCTGAACCGAACCAAGAAGGAGGGGAGTAGCCCATGCGTGAAAAGCTCGTTCCTCTCATCTCTGCGGCGGTGGTCGTCTTGCTGCAGATCGTGATCGCACCCATCATCGCTATCTATTCGGTTGTTCCGAGCTTCATCGTTGCCTTCGTGATCGTGCTTTCGATCGTGCGTCCTGAAGATACTACTTATGTCTATGCGTTCGTGATGGGCATCATATCGGATCTCTTCACGCAGATTCCCTTCGGACTCACTTCGCTCTTGCTGCTCATCATCTCATTTGCGCTTTCGCGCGTGTTCGAAGTGCTCGATAAATCGAGCATTGCCATGGTGCTCGTCTCATGTGCGGTGTCGCTTTTGTTCTACGAGATGGTCGTTGTTATCGTGCAGCTTGTTTTGGGGTATCCGGCAGCATTCTTCGACCTGATCGCTGCGCGTGCTCTTCCGGCAACTATCTTCAACCTTATTCTGTGTGTTCTTCTCTATTTGGTGGCGCGCAAATTCCCTGATGTTTCATCGGGCAATGAAGCGTGGTCGGTGGATAAAAAACAACGTTTCCGCTAAGGGGTACGTGCCATGCTCGCCACTATCGTTGTCGTTGTCATATCGCTTGTTCTTATCACTATTGCGCTCGTGGTGTTCTTCCGCTGGCGTTCATCCACTTCGCACGTGCGCATGCGCAATAAGATGGGCGTTCGCTCCATCTCTTCGGTGGGTATTTCAGCGCACGCTCCGAAGGTCGATGGCGCAAGCATCGGTAACACTTCCTATTCTGCAACTGGCACTACCTCTTCGGGCGCAGCCAATGCGCAGCGCAATCGCTTCCTTGCGGTTGGAGTTATCGTTGCGGCTGCTTTCAGTGCGCTTGCCGTGAAGCTCTTCGGCTTGCAGGTGGTAAGTTCGGCGAGCTATCAGCGTGAAGCTGAATCGAATCTCTACACTACCGTGCGCACCCCCGCACCGCGAGGCGTGATCTATGATCGCGACGGCGTGCCTCTGGTAACAAATCGCCAGGTGCAAACCGTGCTTGCTGATGCTGATGTCGCGAACAACACGAATGTTATCTTGCGTCTTTCAGCACTGTTGGGCATTCCCTACGATGTGGTGCGTGCGCGCATCCTCGATGCTTCCACGGGTGCGCAATCGCAGCGCGTGGTTGCAAAGGACGTACGTTTGCGCGATGTGGCCTACATCAATGAACACCGGGACGCTTTTCCCGGCGTATCCACCCAAATTCGTTCCGATCGCATCTATCCTTACGGTGCTCTTGCCGCTCATGTGCTCGGCTACACGGGCGCTTCTTCGACAGAAGATCTGAAGAATGTTACTGAAGGGCGCGATATTGAGATGGGTGATGCGGTCGGTAAGGCGGGCATCGAGCAGTCTTATGATGACGTGCTTGCTGGCGACCATGGTCAGCGCACGTTCATCACCGACGCCTCGGGCGAGATCCAGCAGGTCGTGAGCGTATCGGAACCCGCCAAGGGCAACGACATCTATCTTACGCTCGCTGCTCCCGTGCAATATGTTGCCGATACGGCGTTGCGTGAACTCGTGCAAGGGGGGACAGGAACCGCGGCTTCACTCGTGTGCATCGATGTGAAGACGGGTGGCGTGCTTGCTATGGCGAACTATCCATCCTATGAGCCCGAGCACTTCATCGGGGGCATCTCGCAAGACATGTGGGATGCTTACCAAACAGAAGAATCCCACTATCCGCTCATGAACCGTGCGATCGCAGGCACGTATCCCGCAGCTTCGTGCTTCAAGGCGTTCACGGGTCTCGCAGGCCTTACCTATGGGTTTGCCGATGCGACCAAGGCGTGGAACTGCACGGGCACCTGGACGGGGTTCGGTGAAGAGTACCCGCAGAAATGTTGGGAGCACAGCGGCCATGGTTGGCTTACGTTCCGTGAAGGCATCGTGGTCTCTTGTGACGTAGTGTTCTACGAGATCGCACGCGATTTTTATAATGCGCGCAATGCGATCGGCAATGAGGCCATGCAGGATTTCATCAAAGAATTCGGCTATTCGGCGCTTACGAATATCGATCTGGCGGGTGAGGCGCAGGGGCGCATTCCCACGCCTGAATGGAAGGCGGACTACTTCCGCGATGTTCCCACCGAAGCGCAGTGGCTGCCGGGCGATATCTCGAATATGGCCATCGGTCAGGGCTACGTGCTCGTCACGCCCCTGCAGGTTGCACGCGGCTATGCGGCGGTGGCAACAGGCAAGCTCCTGCAGCCGCACTTACTGAAAGAGGTGCGCAATTCTGCTGGAGACGTGGTGGTCGAGGCGCCTGTGGTCGAGAACGCTACTCCCGATGTTAGCGAAGCGAACTATCAGATCGTACGTGATGCGCTGCGCGGTGTTGCGACGGAAAATCACGATGTTTCAAACGACTTCTCGCGCTACGATTTCACCTTCGCTGCCAAGACCGGTACGGCAGAAGTTGCTGGTAAGCAGGACTTTGCGTGGTTCGCTTGTTATGCCCCTTATGAGGATCCGCGCTTTGCACTTGCGCTCTGCATCGAAGAAGGTGGCTCGGGTGGTGCAGTGGCTTCGCCGGTGGCTGCGCAAGTGATGAAGGCAGCGATCGACTATTCCAATGGTGTTACCATCGACTACAAGAAGATCTCGGTAGGAACACCAGGCAAGACAAAGCCAGCAGGGGGTGGATCGAATGAGTGAAATGGTTGAGATCGACTCCGTTCAACCGCGTGATCCTGATCTGGCGAAAACATTCAAGTCGCATCGGTTCAAGTACTTCAACTTACCTTTCGTTGCCTGCTTTGCGGCACTCGTTATCTACGGGCTTATCGTGCAATTCTCGGCTACTTCTGCCGATTCCGACTTCAACTTCACTACGCAGGTAGCGGGTGTGATCATCGGCATCGTGCTTTTTGTGTTGGTGAGTCGTTTCGATTATCGTGCGCTTTCGGGGTTCACGACCTTTTTCGTGGTGATCAACGTTGTCTTGCTGCTCTCGCCCCACTTGCCCTTCATCGGTAGGGAAGTGAATGGCGCGAACTCATGGATCCGTATCGGCGGTTTGAGCATGCAGCCGGGTGAGTTCGCGAAGATCACGGTGGTGCTTTTGGCGGCAAGTATCATGTCGCGTTACGGTGGCCGCCTCGATGACCTGCGCGAATACCTTAAGGCGCTCGGTATTTTAGCTATTCCGTTCATCTGCGTTATGACACAGCCCGACATGGGAACGGGTTTGGTATATCTCTGCATCGCTGCATTCGCGCTCATCATCGGCGGGGCAAATTGGCGCTTTTTAGTGGCAACTGCTGCCATTCTTGCGGTGCTGGTAGTGGGTGTGTTCATGCTCGATCCGATTCTCGATGGGATAGTCGGCAGCGATGTGCTGCTCAAGGATTACCAACGCAGTCGTTTGCTCGTGTTCATGGATTCGAGCTACGACCTCTCTGGCGATGGCTATAACCTGCAACAGGCAAAGATCGCCATCGGCTCGGGCGGCTTCTTCGGCAAAGGCTTCATGCAAGCAACGCAGTCTTCGTTGGGCTTCTTGCCGGAAGCGCCGACCGACTTCGTGTTCTGCGTGCTCGCTGAAGAGTTCGGTTTCGTGGGCGCGCTTCTCCTGCTTGCGCTTTACCTTGGACTTATCGTGACGAGCATTCGTGTTGCGCGCAATGCCCCTGATCTTTTCGGTACGATCATCGTCGTGTGTGTCGTGGGTATGTGGGTATTTCAGATCCTTGAGAACATCGGCATGGACGTGGGGCTCATGCCTATCACGGGCATTCCGTTACCATTTATTAGTTACGGTTCATCTTTCATGCTGGTAAACTTTGTAATGTTGGGGCTCATTAATTCCATTTGGGTGCACAGCGAAAAGGCGCCGCAATAACCAGCGCGCTGCCAGGAGGGGGAAAGCATGTTCGATTTCAAATCGATCGATATCAAATCACTGATCACCGATGCGCTCGATATCGAGCGCGCGCGTAAGACGGTCGTTTCCGTGCAGGTTCTGCTCGACGAAACCGCTTCTCCAGAATTTCAGGTGTTCGTGCGTTCGGGCTTCAGCTCTTCTTCGGTTAATTCGCGTTTGACCGTGGGTTATTATCCTTCGCAGGATATCTCCGTTATGGAAGGTACCGATCTGGTGGTCATGGCAGCTGGTCAGACTTCGGAGACTGGTGCAATTGCGGCAACCATTCGTCAAGCGGATATCCCGGTGCTCGTTATTGCTGAGCATGGCAATCAGGTTATTCAAAGCGCAGAAGATGCGGGTCATCCACTTCCGAGCGACGCACTCATCTCGCTTCCTGCAGGGCAGCCACTCGACGAAGAGATCAAGGGTAAGCTTGCTGACAAGATCGGTTCATGGATCATCGATCACGACCGCGAGAAGCGTTTGTCGTTCTCGCTGGCCTATCCGTTCGTTCGTCGCCCGCTCGCGCAAGATGCCATTCAGCTCACTGCTGCCCAGAATGCAGGCATTGGCGTGCTCGTATTCGTTCCTGGTGCCGATATGCCCGTTATGACGCTCAACCAGATCAAGATGGTGTTGCAGATCGCGGCAGCGTATGGCGAGCCGCTTGATGAGGATCGTATCAAGGAGATCATTCCTACCATTGCCGGTGCGCTCGTGTGCCGTGGTATCGCGCGCAAGGTTGCAGGCTTCGTGCCTGCGCTTGGCTGGCTCGTGAAGGGCGGTATGGGATATCTTGGCACGCTCGCGATCGGCGAAGCGGCACTTACGTATTTTGAGCAGGGCGGTAGCATCGCTGGTGTTGCGGGCATGCTCTCACAAGCAGGCAACGCAGCCTCCGATGCTGCGATGAAGATTCGCAACCAACGTGCCTATCAGGTAGTGAGCGATGCGGCAGGTCCCGTTGCACGCAGGGCTGCATCGAAGGCAGTAGGTGTTGCGGGCGATGTTGCGCAAAGCGCATTCAAGGGTGCGATGGATTATCGCAAGCGCAATCGCGGAGCGAAGAACTAGCGCATTCGGTAGAAGCCTCTTTTATTCACCGCAAACTTTTCCGTAATCGCCGCACGTACGCTTCTCGTGCGATCATCGCATGCGTGTTCGAAATGATCTTAGGATCAGCTTGTTTCGTTCGGTAGCGCATACGACAGGCTAGCTAAGATCGCAGGTGTTTGTGACCGTTTGCTCCTGTGGGCGGAAATTTTGCTTTTGTGGCTTGTTTCGGCGTCTTTTATGGATATAATAATCAACGCTGATAAAGCACGGGGTGTTAGCTCAGTTGGTTAGAGCGCTGGCCTGTCACGCCAGAGGTCGCGGGTTCGAGTCCCGTACATCCCGCCAGTCTGAATACAAGCCTCGGAATTATTCCGAGGCTTTTCTTTTAGCTTAGAGCATTCTTATGGCAATCGGGGCGGGGGTGCTTGCAGGTTTCGCAGTTGTGAAGGGGGCTTTCGGCGAGCTCTGTTTCCCAGTCGAAGTCACTGGGTGGCCCCATGGGCAAGCCTGATTCATCGGCGGGAACGCCATTCCAAAGAAAGCTCTCCATCGCCACTTTGCCCTCTTTGTCGAATTCCACACCCTCTTCTTCGAGCATCTGCTGTTGGACTTCGGGGCCGCCGAACGCAAAACCCGTTGCCATGCGGCCATCCTTGAACACTACGCGATGACAGGGGATCGATCCGGGTTCGGTGCCAGGAGAGGGGTTAGCACGCAAGGCGTAGCCGACATAGCGCGCAGCGCGAGGTGCGCCGATGATGCGTGCGATCTGCCCGTAGGTTGCCACCTTGCCACGTGGAATCTGTTTCACCACCGCAAAGACACGATCTGCAAATGCACCCATCGCCACTCCTTTATTCTTGCTGCTCGCGTTGCTTGCGGTAGGAGTGCGATTCCTTGCCCGTAAGGTGTTCGATCGTGAATTCGATCATGGCGCACTTATGCTCGGCGGAATTGACTTCCTCGAGCGTACGGTCTTCGTGATGAGGGTTGTACTTGTCGCCTAGATCGAAAAGCGCCTTGTGAGCTAGATCTCCTTCAATGAGGCGAACCGTACCGAATGCGATAGCGCTTTTATAGGCTGTAGAGTATTTATCGGGAAGCACCGTGTCGTCCGCGATCACGCAGAAGCTTGCTTTGGAATCGCGTCCGATCGCTTCGATCTTGTGACCTGCCTTTGCGGAGTGGAAGTAGACCTTTCCGAGCGCTTCAGACTCAACGGCTTCAACGTAGAGATAGTTGATCGGCACCGTGTACGGATAACCATCGTCGCCGGAAAGAGCGAGGATACCCGTGCTCCCTTCCCGTAAGATAGCGAGCGCTTCTTCATGAGGAAGCTGTTGTTTGCTTCTGCGCATTGGTCTGAACATCGTAACCCCTTTTTTGTGGTGCGCGTGGATGTCGATTCCATTACTAGGATTGTATCGAACGCGCCTGGAAAATGCAGCATTGTTCGCTGCTTCTGCCATCTGCAATATGGCGTGCGATGGTGCTCTTGTGGCAAGAGTCTGGATTGGCTTTTCATTTCATAATAGCTGCGGCTTTTGGTGTACCCTAGAGAGCACGGTTTTTTTTATCGCTGTCTTTTCCGCAGCCTTCGACAGTCCGATTTGCAATCTAGGGAGAAATTCGTTGTTCAAGCTGTTCAAGAAATACTTGAAGCCGTTTGGTGGGCTTGTTATCGCTGCGATCCTCTTCACCTTCTTGCAGGTAGTTGCCGAGCTTCAGCTGCCCGATATCATGGCGCGCATCGTTGATACGGGTATCTACAACAAAGACTTGAACTATGTGATTGTGCGCGGTCTCGAGATGCTGGCTTGGGCGGTCGGTTCGGTGGTATGTGTGGTCATCGCGGCGCTCTGTGCGGCGCGAGCTGCTATGGGGTTCGGTCGTGATGTGCGTGCCGCCATCTTCTCGCAGGTGCAGAGCTATTCTTTAGCGGAATTCGAGACCTTCGGTGCTTCTACGCTCATTACGCGCAACACTAACGACGTTCAGCAGGTCGAACGATTCTTGCAGATGCTCATCACCATGGCGGTCATGACCCCGGTCATGTTCATCGGCGCGGTGGTCATGGCATTTCTCACGAACGCTGAAATGGCATTGCTCATCTTCGTGGCAATTCCGGTCATCGTCATCATCGTTGCACTTTTCTTGAAGATCGGCATGCCGCTCCTGCGTTCGCTCCAGAGTCGTATCGATGCGGTGAACCGCGTCATGCGCGAAGAGCTGCAAGGCGTCCGAGCGATTCGCGCGTACAACAAGGAAGATTTCGAGCGCAAGCGCTTCGGCAAGGTCAATCGCGACTTGGCGGATACCTACATCAAGGTCGGTCGTCTGATGGGCGCGGTCATGCCGCTGCTCATGTTTATCGTGAATCTGACCATTGTGGCGCTCTACTACTTTGGCGCGGGGCAGATAAATGTTGGCACGCTCACCGCAGGCGAGATCATGGCGCTCGTGCAATACGTGACGCTCATCCTTATGTCGCTCATGATGATCTCGATGATCTTCGCCATCCTGCCGCGAACGCTGGCAGCAACTGAGCGCATCAATGCCGTGCTCTCAACTGAATCAACCATTGAAGATGTCGATCCGCAAGCATCGTTGTCAGAAGGCGCGGAAGATAGTGCGTTGCGAGCGCTTGGAGCCGATATTCCCGAGGAAACTACGGTGCAGCCTGTTCAGAAGCGCAGTGCCGCGATCCTCAAGATGGATCACGTGAGCTTCCGCTATCCCGAATCGAAGAAGGATGCCTTGAGCGATCTTACCTTCGAGCTCGCATCCAACACGATCACCGCTCTTATCGGACCGACGGGTTCGGGTAAATCGAGCCTGATCAACCTCATCATGCGTATGTATGACGCAAGTGCAGGTACGATCTATTTCGATAGTGTTGCGATCAAGGATATCCCGCTTTCTGTCCTGCGCACGCGCGTTTCTTACACTCCGCAGAAATCCTTCCTGTTCACGGGCACGGTGGCGGATAATCTGCGCTTTGCCGATCCCAATGCAAGCGATGAAGCGCTGTGGCGGGTGCTGCAGATCGCGCAAGCTACCGAGTTCATCACGCAAGAGGCAGGAGGCCTTGATTTCGAGATAGCGCAGGGCGGCGGCAACCTTTCAGGTGGTCAGCGCCAGCGCATCGCTATCGCACGTGGTCTTCTGCGCAAGGCCGACCTTTACATCTTCGACGATTCCTTCTCGGCGCTCGACCTTAAGACCGATGCGCGAGTGCGCGCGGGAATCGAGGATTACCTTGAGGGGCAGAGCGTGCTCACTGTAACCCAGCGAGTGAACGTGGCGCTCGGTGCCGATCAGATCATTTTGCTGAACGAAACAGGAGCTATCGAAGCGTGCGGAACGCATGCCGAGCTCTTCCTTTCATGCCCGGCCTATCGCGAGCTCGCGCTCTCTCAGCTCTCGGAAGAAGAACTCGCTTCTGGAGTGCAGGCAGATGCGAACACCGCAAACGATAGGGGAGGTGAATAGCATGCCGCCACACGGACCGCACGGCCCTCACGGTGCAGGGCGCAAGGAAAAGCCGAAGAACGCTTCGAAGACCCTGCGTCGTCTTGTTGCGCGCTTGAAGCCGTTCATCCCGCTTCTGATCGTGGTCGTGATCTTCACGGTGGCGGGAACACTGTGCAATACGGTCTCTCCGCTCGTGCTCGGTCAAGCGACCACGGAAGTGTTCAGCGCTTTCGAACGCGTGATGGCAGGCACTGGTGGGCTTGATTTCATCGCGTTCAACCGCATCCTTCTCACGCTCGTGCTGCTCTACGTGGCCTATTCGATCTGCCAGTTCATCTGCCAATTCATCATGGCGAAGGTCACCCAGGAGGTCATCTATGGCTTGCGTCGCGATATGAAGGCGAAGCTCGATCGTGTGCCGCTTTCCTATTACGATGACCGCCCTAAAGGAGAGATCCTCTCGCGCGTTACCAACGATGTCGATCTCATCTCTTCCACCCTGCAAGAAACGCTCGTGCAGATCATCTCGGCAGTGGTTACGCTCGTTTCTGTGGTCATCTTCATGTTCTCGATCTCGTGGATCTTGGCGCTCGTTGCGTTCGCCACGCTGCCGCTCTCGCTTCTGGCCACGGTTGGTATCGCAACGCGATCGCAGCGCTACTTCAAGAGCCAACAAAAAGCACTCGGTAAGCTCAACGCGCACATCGAAGAGATGTACAGCGGCAATACCGAAGTGAAATCATTTACGCGCGAAGACACGGCCATCGATGAATTCAACGCACGTAATGGCGAATACTTCGCGCAGGCATGGAAGGCGCAATTCCTCGCCGGTGTGATCCGCCCCGTTATGGGCTTCATCGGCAACTTGGGTTACGTGCTCGTTTGCATCATCGGCGCGGTGCTCTACATTACCGGCGGTATCGCCACGGTCGGCGAGATCCAGGCGTTCGTGCAGTACATGCGCCAGTTCACGATGCCCATCACGCAGATCGCTTCGATCGCCAATACCATTCAAGCAACGCTCGCCGCCTCCGAGCGCGTATTCGAGGTGCTCGACGCAGAAGAGATGAACGAGCCCGATCCTTCCACCATCACCTCGATCGCAAAGCCTTGCAAGGGCGCGGTCAAGTTCGACCACGTGCGCTTCGGCTACGACGTGGAAAAGCCGGTCATCAAGGATTTCTCGCTTGAGGTCGAACCAGGACAGATGGTTGCGATCGTAGGGCCGACCGGCGCGGGGAAGACCACGCTCGTGAATCTGCTCATGCGCTTCTACGATATCGATGCGGGTACGATCACTATCGATGGCGTGAACACCGCGCTCGATACACGTAGCGATGTACGCAGCAACTTCGGCATGGTGCTTCAAGACGCATGGCTCTTCTCGGGTACGATCCGCGAGAACATCGCCTATGGGGCGAAAGATCCGCAGGAGAAGTACATTCGCCTGGCTGCCAAGCTTGCACAGGCCGATCATTTCATCGAGCTTCTGCCCGATGGTTATGACACGATCATCAAAGAAGACGGAACGAACCTCTCGCAAGGTCAGCGCCAGCTGCTCACGATCGCTCGTGCCATGCTTGCGAATCCTTCGATCATCGTGCTCGATGAGGCGACCTCTTCGATCGATACGCACACCGAAGCGCTCGTGCAGAAAGCGATGCGCGAGTCGCTCGAAGGACGAACGAGCTTCGTCATCGCTCATCGTTTGAGTACGATCAGGCAAGCAGATATAATTCTTGTTATTCGCGAGGGGGATATTGTCGAGAAGGGCACGCACGAAGAACTGCTTGCGCAAAACGGCTTCTATGCTGAACTCCACAACTCGCAATTTGTTGATTGCATCGATGAGGACGATTAGAAAACGCGTATGGCGAAGAATGAAGAACAGATCGAAGCGAATCCTGAAGGTGTTGCTGTTTTCATCAAGGGCAGATCGTCCGAGCATGCCCGATTGGTCATCTCTGAAGCAGAACTTGAGGCACAGAAGCCTTCTTCGGCAGTCGATGATGATGTGCGGCTGAAAGCCCGGCGCGACCACGATCGACCCGTACCTTCACCTGATGCCCCGCGTGAGGTGGCGGTGTTCGATTTCGATGGCACGTGCATCAGCGGGAATTCACCTGTGCTGCTCGTTCGCTATCTCCTGAAGAAAGGGCAGGTGCGCACCTCGGTTCTTCTGCGCATTCTTACCTGGGGAGCTGCGTATAAACTGCATCTTCCGCAAAACGAGGCATGGGTGCGCAGCTTGGTGTTCTCGTCGTTCGACGGCATGCCTGAAGAAGAAGCCGATGCCGAGATGTATAAGTTCTATGATGAATGGATCGTGTCGCGCATTCGCCCCAAAGCGCTTCAGGTCATGCGCGAACACATTGCTGCTGGGCGTGATATATGGATCGTTTCTGCCACGTTCGATCCCATCATCGTGCGTGCTAAGCATGATATTCCTTACGATCATCATGTTGCCACTGATATGAAGCTCGATGAACATGGCTGCTATACGCGCGAAGTGAAGGGCAAGCCTGTCGAAGGCGCTGAAAAACTTCGTCAGATCAAAGAGCACGCTGATCAGATCTATGGGAAAGATAGCTGGAAACTCGCCTATGCCTATGGCGACCACTATTCAGATGCTCCGCTGCTTGCTGCTTCTGAACATCCAGCTGCGGTCACGCCTGGACCAACTCTCCAGCACCATGCGGAAAAGGAGGGTTGGCAGGTGCTCGATTGGCGCTAATTAGTGCTTGGCGAAAATGTTTGGCCACGGTCGGGAAATGGCTTGGCAACGGTTTCCTCTTACGCGCTCGATTTGCTCGTTTCTTGTAATAATCGTAAAGAGAATTGAATAAATGTTACCCGTTTAGTAGCATTGAGTATCCATCATTTGGTGTGTTTAATGCTTGAGTGCGGCAGTATATCTCGCCGCTTCGCCCATAAGGAAAGTGATTGAAGATGAACGAAGATTCTAACTTCGGTAACATCCCATCTCATGATCATAGCTTCAGCGATTCGCACGACTATCTTTCGCGTGCGCAGTATGCGGTCGAATCGGGGGATCGCCTTCTCGGTATCCACTTGTATCTAGCGGCTTTCGAGCAGTCTATCCTCGAGAACATCGTTCCGAGCGAAGAGAGCGTGAACGGCATGCGTGCAGCATGGGATCTTGCTCTTGATGCGCGTCAGCACTCGCTTGCTGAATATATCTTCGAGAAGCTCAAGCCTTTCGTTTCGGCCGAGGAGCTTTCGCGCAAGGCTGATCAGCTGCAAGATGTTGCGCTCGACCGACTGGAAGAATTTGGCTTCTCGCGCGAAGCGATCGAAGACATGGCCGAGATGATCAACGATGATCTGTTCAGTCTGCCACCCGATCTGCTCTATCGTTATGAAGACGACAATATTCCTTCACCTTTCTCATTCTTGGATTTCTCCTCCAAGAATGGCAGCGATTCAGCTAAGAGCGAGGTTGCGCCAACGGCGGAAGCATCCGATCGCGCTGAAGAAGTGAAGGCTGAGCCCATCGAGCCTGGGCAGAAGGAAGCGAATCCTGCAGACGAAACGGACGAAGAGCCGCTCGAACTGCCCGCGTTCCCTCTGCCGAATCTCAAAGGTGCGAAGATCGCTCATATCGATCTTTCTGGTAAGAAAAAGAAGAAGAAAAAAGCGCCCGAGGTGCGCTTCGATTATTCGACGATCCATGGCTTCTCGCGCACTATCGAAGAGATGAAACGCCTCGGCGTCGGCAGGATGCGCGATCCACAGTTCAAGGAATTCGTGAAGATGCTCAACTTCCGCCATGGTGTTTCGCGCATGCCGCAGCTCGGCACGCTCGTTTTCTCGGCTGCCGCGCGCGAAGATGCGAACTACTTCATGGTGGCAACGGTGGGGGAGCTTGGCATCCCAGCTGTTCGCATGCGTATGGATCAAAATGTACAAGGCCAGTCGGTGCTTTGTGTCATGGCTTCACCTGATGCGATCACCGATTCAACTTCGCTCAATCGTTTCGGCTTCGAAGGTCCCACGGCGCTCATCTTGGAGGATCTTGACCTATGGGATCTGCCGTGGATGGATCTCGGGTCGGGCGACATTTCTGATTTCCTTCAGATGCAGCTTTCGCGTGGTGCGCGCGAGGCGATGGCATTCATCCAGCAAGCGATCGAGAATCCAGAAGTGACCGTGCTCGTCTCTGCGTCGAATCTCGATGCGCTCGATACGTTCTTCGGTCCGATGCTCGGACTTTACCGCTTGGTTGAACTTGACTATCCGAACGATGAAGAGCGCAAGGACATCTGGCGCCATGCGCAAGCGGAGCATCCTTCTATGCGCGGACTCGATGTTTCGAAGCTCGTTCCGTTTTCCAAGGGTATGTCGCGTTTCGAGCTATATGCGGTCGTTACCGAGTCGGTCGAAGATGCCTACCGCCGCAGCGTGGCAAAGGATTGTTTCTGCGCAGTGCGTACCGACGATGTGTACATGCGCCTCTCCAATTTCCATGAACTTGATTCGAAGGAATACAAAGATATCGAAGAGATCATTCTAAAGCGCTTCCATCGTTCGATGGATAGCATCGATGACCTGCTGAAAGAAGACTGATGGATATTACGCGCCGTTGCGATTACGCTTGTAGGATCTTGCGCTCAGCTTATGAGTGTGGAGATTCCTATATCTCGATCGCTGATGTCGCGGAAAAGGAAGACGTGCCGTATTCGTTTGCGCGCAGTATCCAGCACGATTTGGTGAAGGCGGGCTTCCTGAAGACGATACGCGGCGTGCGTGGTGGCCTTACGCTCGATTGCGACCCGCATGAAGTCACCCTTCAGGAAGTGATAGAAGCGCTCCAAGGACCGATCGGCATGTCCCCTTGTTCGGTCGATTGCGATTACTGCAATCGCTCATCAGGATGCGAATTCAATGCTGTTTGGTGTGCTGCTGATGTGCTCGTGGCACAGCTCTTTTCTTCGATCACGCTTGCCGACCTCTTCGAGAAGGGCGCGAGCCATCCTGAGGTGAGTCGCATCCTTGAATCGAAGTACTAGTTTTCTGCTTTGCTCGTGGAAGTCTCAATAAAAGATACCCTTGATCTTGATGCCTTTGTTCGCAGGGTGTGGAGCGAAGGGAGGGAGCATTATCGCGATCTTCCCTGGCGCTATGTCGACGATGCCTATGCCGTGCTCGTTTCCGAGATCATGCTTCAGCAGACTCAGGTATCGCGCGTGGAGAAGTATTGGTCACGCTTTCTCAAGACATTTCCCACGCTTGATGCACTTGCTTCAGCTGATACTTCGTTGGTGCTCGAGTATTGGCAAGGGCTTGGATACAACCGACGTGCGCTGGCGCTCAAGCGAACTGCCGAAAAGTGCGCGCTTCAATTCAAGGGGGAACTACCTTGTACCTATGGTGAGCTCTTGAAGCTGCCGGGCATTGGCCCTGCTACTGCTGGTGGTGTGATGGCATTCGCTTATCAGAAGCCAGCACTCTATCTTGAGACGAATGTCCGTACCGTATTCTTGCACGAGCTGTTTCCTCATGAAGAAGGAGTGAGCGATAAAACGCTCGAGCCGCTCGTGTTAGAGACTTGCAGCAAAGAGGATCCACGCGGATGGTATTATGCCTTGCTCGACTATGGGGCGTATCTGAAATCGATCATGCCCAACCCTTCGCGGCGGTCGAAGCATCATTCCAAGCAGTCTGTCTTTGAAGGGTCCAAGCGTCAGAAGCGGGCTGAACTCGTTCGCATCGTGCTTGGTACTCCTGGCATCTCAACCACAGAAGCCAAGCGCGCGCTCGACGAATTCGAGCGCGAAAAGGGAAGACGGGAGACCGACCAATCTCTCTTCGATGCTCTCATCACCGATCTCTCTGCCGAAGGTTTCTTCACCTTCAACGAAACCACCAACACCCTTCAACCGTGATCAGTCACCGAAGAGGGCTTACATCGCTCGATCAGCAGAGAGGGTGAGGCAGCGAGGTGACTCTTTTCCGACTAAATTCGTAATTAATAAAACCCGAGAAAAGCAGCGACGCATGAGTGAATCGGCGCATGCTGATTCGCGAACAGGAAAGCGGGGAACCTCGTGGCTTGCCCACTTCGCTGTTCGAGTTGTATGTGCATTCGCTGATCTCGCGGAGAGCTAGCTGGTTTAGATGATGGGGTAGGAGCCGAGCACCTTCACTTCGCGCAGCTTCAGACGCAGGCAATTGAGCGCCGTCTGTACGTCGCCATCTTGGTCGGATCCTTCGAAATCGATGAAGAACATATAATCGCCCAACCCTTGCTTGGTAGGACGAGATTGGATTTTCGTGAGGTTGATGTTGGCATATGCGAATTCCGAAAGGATCATCAGAAGTGATCCTTGCTTGTCTTGTTGCAAGGAAAGCAAGATGGAGGTCTTGCGGTCCTTCTCGGGAAACACTTCTGGCATGCCCGTACGTGCAATCAACGCGAACGAGGTTTGGTTGCCGAAGTGGTCCTCGATGCTTTCTGCATACACCTTCGCGCCATACAGACCGGCAGCGAATTTGTTAGCAATGCTCGCGAGCGTCTTGTCTTCCATTGCCTTACGCACACCAGACGCTGTGGATGAGGCTGAACTCGTATTGCGTCCAGGCAGGTATTCAGCAATGTAGCGCCTGCATTGCCCGAGTCCCTGAGGATGCGAGACGATCGTGGTGACCTCATCGATACTCGCATCGGGATGCAGCACTAGGCTATGGTGAATATCGAGCACCGTTTCAGCTAAGATCGTCACATTATTATGGGTCGCAAAATTGTCGAGGCATGCTGTGACCGGGCCCTCGAGCGAATTCTCTGTTGCTACCACACCGTAATCGCAGCGCCCGCGCTCCACGTTGTCGAACACTTCCGTGAAGGAAACACATTCGATCTTCTCGACTTCAGCAAAACCGAGCTTATCCATGAAGGTGTGTGTTGCTTCGTCGCTGTAGGTGCCAGCGGGGCCCAAGAATGCGATCTTGATCGGTTCAGCCATGGCGTGTTCGCTCTCCATTCGCTCATAAATACTTCAAAAGCTTGTTGAGTTATTGTAATCGAATCGATGTCGTTCGATCGCACAAGTGCCGCTCGCCTGTAAAATGGTGCAGAACTTTTGAAGGGTTTGTGTTGATTACGTTCTTTCTATGGATTGTGTTATTTGAGACAACGGCGGTAACACTTTCTTACCACTTGCCAGAATAACAAGCGTTTTTCATGTTTGCGAGCCATTCCTTAATTAGTAGTCAACCTACAATACTTGCCAGAAGTTTTACTGGAAGAAGACACCCTTAAGGAGGTGTGCACATGGTAACAGAGGCTACCTCACCGGAGTTTCTGGCTAAGCTTGAAGCGCGTGGCGTTTCTCGTCGTAGCTTCATGAAGCTCTGCGGCTCTCTCGCGGTTGCGGCAGGTCTTACTGAACTCGCTGCTCCTCGTATTGCGGCTGCGATCGAGAATTCGGTCATTGGTGCTGAATCAGGCAAGCTCTATCCAGTCATCTGGATCGAGGGCGCATCCTGCACCGGCTGTACTGAGTCTTTCGCTCAAGGTGATTCCCCTGATCCGGCTTACATCGTCTTGCAGATGATCTCGCTCAACTACTGCGAAACTCTTTCTGCTGCTGCAGGCTGGTCCATGGAAGAAGCAAAAGAGCAAACGATCGAAGCAGGCAACTACATCCTCATTTACGAAGGTGCAGTTTTGGAGGGATGGGACGGCCAAGCTTTGCGCGTCGCCAACGAAGTCGGTACCGACATCTTGGCTCACGCTGCTGAAAGCGCTAACGCTGTTGTTGCCCTCGGATCCTGCGCAGTAAATGGTGGCTGGATGGCAGCCTATCCGAATCCCTCGAACGCGCTCGGCGTTCAGCAGTATCTTAAGAAGCGCGGCATCGACACCCCGGTCGTTAACGTTCCCGGTTGCCCGGCTAACCCTGAATGGGCTACGTCGGTTCTTGTCGACGCAGTTCTTCTCGGTCAGCTGCCTGAACTCACGAACGAGAACAAGCCGAAGGTCATCTTCAATCAGACCATCCATGACAATTGTGCGCGTCGTGGCCACTTCGAGAATGGCGAATTCGTTTATGCGTTCGGCACTCCTGAAGAGGCAATGGGCTACTGCCTGTATCCCATGGGTTGCCGTGGTCCTCAGACCAAGGCGAACTGCGGTATCGTACGCTGGAACCGTCGTCGTTCCTGGTGCGTCGAGTCTGGCGGTCCTTGCATCGGTTGCTGCGTAGCTAACCCGAACAACCCGGGCGAGAACTGGGTTGAAACCAACACGCCGTTCCGTGCACGCTTCCGCGATCTGCGCATCGGTGGCGCTGTGTTCCAGCCTGAAGCTATTGCTTGGACCATCACGGGCATCCTCGCTGCTGCCCTCGTTGTCCATGGCTTCGGCATGAAGAAGGCTGGTCGTACCGATGGTGGTGCTCCGTTCGAGAAGGAACGCGAGTGGGATATGAAGCATCCGAATGAATCCATTGGCATCTACACCCTCGATGACAATTCGAAGGGAGGCAACTAATAATGACTCGTTCAATCATCGATCCTATTACTCGTATCGAAGGTCACCTTCGTGTCGAAATGGAAGTCGACAATGGCGTTGTAACTGATGCTTGGGTCTCTGGTGGTTGTTTCCGTGGCATGGAGCTCGTCGTTCAGGATCGTACTCCTGAAGATGCTGCTCACATCGTTCAGCGTATCTGCGGTGTTTGCCCGGTTTCTCACACTCATGCTTCATCGCTCGCAGCTGAGGATGCTTATGGCATCGTCATTCCGAACCAGGCTCGTATCATCCGTAACCTGGTAGAGGGCGGTCAGTTCCTGCACAGCCATATCCTGTGGCTCTACACGCTTGCTGCGCTCGACTATGTCAACCCGCTCAATGCGCTCAACGCAAATGTGGGCAAGGCTTACGACCTCATGGAGGCTGCAGGTACTTCTTGCAGCACCGATCTCAAGACCCTGATGGGCACGCTCACCAAGTTCGCTAACAATGGTCAGCTCTCCATCTTCAGCGGTGGTTGGTTCTTGGACGGACAAGCACCCGAGGCTTACAAGCTCGATCCTGAAGCAGACCTCATCTGCACCGCTCATTATCTTGAAGCTCTGAACATGCAGGCTAAAGCTTCCGAGATCTGTGGTCTTATCGGTGGCAAGATGCCTCATATCATGACGCTCGTTCCTGGTGGTACGGCGTTCGTTCCTACGGAAGAGAAGCTTGACGAGCTCTACTCTCTCACGCGTGAAATTCGCGATTGGGTTGACTCCACCATGCTTCCCGATACTAAGATCATCGCAAGCGCTTATCCCGAGGCTCTCGGCTTCGGTCGTGGCTGCGGTCGCTATGTTGCTTGGGGTGTTTTCCAGCGCGAGAACTTCGAGATGGCAGATCGCTACATGCCTTCTGGTGTTGTTTACACTAACGATGGTCTTCGTCTTGAAGATCCCGATCCTGCAGCGATCAAGGAATACATCGGTCATTCCTGGTATGTAGGCGATTCTGACCTCAACCCGAAGGAAGGCGTCACCGATCCGCTCTACACTGAGTACTATGTTGCTGGCACTGAGCACGAGGAAAATGGTCATATGATCGGTACGGTCAATGATCGTTATACCTGGTCTAAGGGTCCAAGCTACAATGGCGAATGCATGGAGGCAGGTCCGTTCTCCCGTGTTCTCGCAGCTTATCTGCGTGGCGGCGAGAAGAATGCCTACATCGTCAACAACCTCGACAAGCTCATGGCGGATCTCAACCTCACGCTTCCGCAGCTCCAGTCCACGCTCGGTCGTGTTGCTGCACGTCAGGTTGAATGTTCCTACATCGCTCACCTCATGGTCGATTGGGTTGATGAACTCATCGAAGCACTCAAGGGCGGCGACAGCGAATACTTCCGCGCACCTGAGCACCTTACCGGCTATGGTTGTGGCATGTGGGAAGCACCGCGTGGTGCTCTCTACCACGACGAGCATGTCGACAATGGTCGCATCACTGGCTATCAGATCATCATTCCTACTACTTGGAATATCGCTCCGCGCAATGCAGAGGGCGTTCGTGGTCCGATGGAGCAGGCTCTTATCGGCACGCCGGTCGCCAATGTTGATGCACCTATCAATGCGCTTCGTACCGTACATAGTTTCGACCCCTGTACTGCTTGCGCAGTCCATGTGTCTGAGCCTGCTACGGGCAAGCACTTCGAAACCGTTACCAGCCCTTGGGGGGTGAGATAAATGGCACATCTCGCACACTATAAGCAGGCACATCCGCTGCCCATGAAGGTTACCCACTGGGTTAACCTCGTGTGCATGGCGCTCCTTATCTTCACCGGCTTTCTGATCCACTTCCCGTTCTGGGCGGGTCTTACCGGTGTCGCACGCGGCGTGCATGTTTTCTGCGGTATGCTCTTGGTCCTCAACTGCATCCTGCGTATCGTCTTCGCATTCATGTTCCACTCTGCTCCTACGGGCGGTACGCGTAACATGGTTCGCGATTACAAGACCTACCTTCCGCAGGCAGACAACAAGCATCAGCTCGGTGCTTGGATCAAGTATTACCTGTTCATCAAGAAGGATCATCCGCTGTCAGCTAAGCTGGGCGTTCCGCAAAAGCTCTCTTATCTGGCTGTTTGCGTCCTGATCCTCGTTATGGGTTATACCGGATTCTGCCTCTGGATCCCCACCGCTTCTTGGGACTTCTTCGCTGCAGGCACGGCAGCAGTGGGTGGCATGATGTCAATGCGCATCATCCATTACTTCATGATGTTCGTCTTCATCTGCTTCTCGATGATCCACATCTACTTGGTC
Organism: uncultured Eggerthella sp.; assembly: GCA_900542525.1. GTDB lineage: Bacteria > Actinomycetota > Coriobacteriia > Coriobacteriales > Eggerthellaceae > Anaerotardibacter. The sequence continues at coordinate 164,388 of UQNZ01000001.1, read as the reverse complement.
TTCATCGAAGGCACGGCGAACGCGAAGAACATGCTGGCGGGCAAAGAGCACGGCGGTCTGGTCTACGACCCCGAGCGTCACTGCATCGTTGGCGAAGACCACAGCGTAGGCGATCACTAGTCGCACGCGCTTGGGCGCTGCGCACACTATGCGCGAACCGAACCATTCAGCTTGCTGAATGAAATACGGTCATCAGAAAGGACTCGATTCGTCGGGTCCTTTCTTTTGTGTGGGGATGAGCGAGAATTGCAGAGTCTGAGGGGGTGGCATAGTGCCTCACAATGCTCATTCATGCGAAAAACCAAGCAGAGCAATATGTTGAATGAGAGTTAAGCGCGACTGGTCGATCTAATGAGCCAGTGAAGATGCCATGCGGGGTAGTTGGTTGTGTTTGCAAGTATGATAAGGGTGAAACACGTAAAGAGAGGCTGCTATGAAAAAGAGTGACGAACAGGAACAGAAGTACCGTGAAGAGCTGATGAAGGGTTTGCCCCCCATCAATCTTGGTGCTCTCTTCATGCCGCCGATCTGGGGGCCAGCGAACGGCATTTGGATCACGATCCTGTATTACCCGTTGTGGCTCTTCGCTGACAATCTCTTTTATGCGGCTTTCACGGATCCTTCTACGCTTTCGGTGGTCTTTTCGATCATCGTTGCTATCCTGCTTGCAGCGGTCACCATTGTGTTTGCGCGCGTTTCGCAGGGGTATGCCTGCGAGCGTGCAATCTCGCTCGGACGTACCAAAGAGTGGTATATCAAGCGCCAGCGCATTTGGGCGGTTGCCATGGGCATCTTGGCTGCTTTGATGATCTTTGGCGCTACCTATTACAACTTGGTCATTCGTCCTGGTATGCCGGTGGCGTAAGGCGAGAAGGGGAGTGCGCTATGAAGATCGCTGTCTTTTGTGTAGGGAATCGTTTGATGCTCGATGATGGTATCGGTCCTGCAGTCTACGATGAACTGGTTGAACACTACGAGATTCCTGAAGGGGTCGATCTTTACGATCTGGGCTGCATGACCATGAAGCTGCTTAATAAAGTGGATGAATACGATTTCATCATCACGGTCGATGCGGTCGATGGAACGGATAGCGAACCGGGCACGGTGTTTCGCTATAAGCCTGAAGACATTGCGCGCACGCAAGATGCAATGGCGTCGCTTCACGAGCTCAAACTTGTGGATCTCTTCGATGCAGCACAGCTGCTCGGCTATTCATGCGATGGCATCTGCTATGGCATGCAGATCGAGAACATGTCGCCTGCAGAGTTGGTAGAGGGCCTTACGCCGAAGGTGTATGAGCGATTGCCGTTCTTGGTGGGGACGGTAGTAGCCGAGCTCGATCGCCAAGGCTATCCACTTACACGCAAAGAGGCGTAGTGCAAAAGGGTCTGATCGCTGTGTATGAGCAATCTGAATGTCTCAAACACTTTCGTGCGGTGCTGTAAGGCTATGATTTCGAAGAGTTGCGTTCAGCTAGATCAGACTGAGACACAATGAATAACGAAGGTTCGCTACTCACTCTTAGCAAGTTCGGCATTGATCGCATCAGCTAGATCGTTCATGCGGCTCTTTAAGTAAGGGCCGGGACATTCGGTTGTGCTGTCGAACATGCCGTGGAACGTCAAGTTGCCAGTAGTATCGCCCGTGTAGATGATTTTTTCGATACCGTTGCGTTTGCAAATATCCGCACAGAGCAAAACGAGCTTATCGAACGTTTCATTGCTTACGTGCCAGTTGCCACCTTTTTCATCGTTGGCGACTTCGATCGTGATGGCTTGTTCGTCATTTTCACGATTCTTGCTTGTCCAGGCGCGATTTGCTTCTTCAACATACAGTGCAACGTTACCCTTTGAGTCGATCGCATAGTTCGAAGAGGCCTGAATATCGCGCTTTTGGAAGCGCTCTCCGAGATTGCCTAGCGCAAGATCGCCGCCCATATGATGAATCGTGATTTTCGAGATGGGCTGGTCGCGCGGATAATCTGCGTTGGCGGTTAGGTAAACGAAGTCAGTTAGCGGGCTGTTTTGCTCGATCACCTGCTCCTTTTCGGTACCTTCAAGGGGGTAGCCAACATAGCTTGGCACCTTCGAGCCACTGAAGAGCCAGGCTCCTATAACGAGTACGACCAGTACGATCGCGCCGATGATGAGCACGAGCGCTGATTTGCGTGAACGAGTGGCGACATCTGCAGTTTCAGTGTGTGCGTTCGTTTTGTCTGTCATGATCGGCTACTCCGTTCTTAAGGTGATCAGAATGAGGCGATATAGCCCCACAGAATGATGAAATGAAGCAAGAAGAGACATCCGAATAGCAGTTTTGTTCCCAGGGACGGGAGCTTTTTAACAGGCGTGATCGATCCGTTCGCAGTGAAGATAAACATGCCTACGATACCGACATAGAAGAAACCTGTGTCGGTCAGCATATGAAAGAGGAGTGCGGCATCTTCGCCATGTTGAGCTTCTCTATAACGTTTGATGAATACGCGCACTGCGATGATGATGAGCGCCGCCATCGCAATGAGACCAAATTCAACTCCTGCATGGATAAAGATGTTGTGGATGTGATTGGTGTTGAAGTAGTTGCCAGCATCTTGAATGTTTGCGAGTCGCCAGGTGAAGGGACCCATGCCTACAAGTGGGTCAACGCCAAGATAACTGATGCCGTTTCCCATCATCTCGAATCGTTCGGCGAACGTTGACCAGGCATTCGGGCGCATGAAGAGCGCGAAGGGAATGCAAAGTAGTCCGACAAGTGAAATGATCTTTGCGAACTTGCTAGAGCTTTTGAGAAAGGCATCGAAGCGATTCCACAAGCAGATCATCACGATGATGTAGGCAAAGATCACCAAGCAAAGGATAGGTGCATCGGCTCTCTCGCCTGCCATGTACATCAAGAAGCCAATTGCGACGCTTAAGAAGATGCGCGCTAGGATAACCGTCGCAAATCGAAAAGACTCCTTACCTCCTGTTGTGCGAAAGCGTGAAATGAATAACACGATAAGACCTATGCCGAGCGCAACCAGGCTACCCATTGAAAGCGTCATGGCAAGTGCAATCAAGATAAGAGGTTCGCAGCGGCTCAGGAAGCGGTAAAGACGGCTCCGACCAAGCGCTGAGGGCTCGTCGGCATCTTTTTGCTGTACGACCTCTATACGACTGCTCTCGAGCGCAAACCATGCGAGTACGAAGAAGATGCCAAGTCCGTTTGGCGTTCCAACAACGTATTCAAGGCGCGTAGCGCTTGCAGTGAATGATTGAACGATAAAACCAATAATCGCAGCAATAGCGGCTATGACAGCGATCCCAACGCAAAGAAGACGAAGTAGCTTTGTTTCAGATTCCCTCAAGCTGCAAGCAGCAGCATAGAGCGAGAGATAGATGATGTGCAGTGGGCCATATCCATAGAGCGGATCATCCCACGCGCACCATGCAGAGATGAAGTTCATCAGCACATAGGCGGCAAGGGGGATGAAGATCCACCAATCGATATACGCTTCCTTGCGGAAAAAGCAGATTGCGCAGATTACCATACCAATGAGCGAGACGAAGGCTACGGTACCTATTCCCGTGATGGTGAGTATGGCAAGCGCGATGGTGAGCGCAATAACGAGCACGCTGGTGGCCCGTTGCCGGTGTTCTCGTAATGATGGGGCGATGATCTGAGCCATGGGTTGGTGACCTACCAATTCGGTCGGAAATACCTTACAGAAGCTTCATTATAGCTAAATGCCCGATGATAGCCAAAAACCATACATAATCGAGTGAGGTGAAAAACGGTTGTTTGGGCGGTTTGAAAAGAATGCGTACTGTGAATAGCTCGAGGTGTAAAGAGTGAACGTGAACTGGCTTCCCGACAACCACAGGAAACCAACTTCTATGTGTCCCTTTTGGATTGCATAAGGGCAGTAAAAATGGTAAAAACAAAGTGAATTCTATGACTTCGCTATGATTTCATGGGTCAGTTGCAAAGCTACGTGTATGAGATCACATAAATGAGAGTCACGAGGAGGCTCCCATGATTAAGCATGAGAAATCTATTCGGTATAAGTTTTTGGCTTGCCTTTTGGCGGTCACATTGGTGTTTGGTCTTTCAGCCTTGCCTGCATTTGCTGTGCCTGATGCAAGCTCAGGCGAGCAGCCTTCTGCTCAATCGGAGAAGGAAACTACCGAAGATGCGGTCGTTGTCGAGCATCCTACTCAGCAAAAACCAGTTATTGAAAAGCCCGCTAGCGAGAATACGCCGAAAGCTCCTTCGAATAACTCCTGGACAGCAGGTACGACGGGCACTGAAGTCGCAGAGAATGGAACTGCCGAGGGGTCTGGTTCTTCAAACCCTCTTGAGACGTTCGGTGCGGTGCTTCAGGCTGAAGGCGAGCTAGCGGTCGAAAATGCTGCTGGTATCAAGGCTCAATCATATGATGAGGGCGATCTTGACAGCCCCTATAATACGTACGATGAATATACGGCCAAAGTTAAGAAACGTGATTTTGGCTCTTATAGTCCCTCCACTTGGGATGACGGCAAACTAACGATCACAAAGGTTTTCAGTCCTGCTCCCACTATTGCAACTACGGAAACAGATGGAAAGATCAACACTCCGAGCATTGCAGTTCAGTTCAAGCTTGTTGGCGAACAGATGGATTACAGGGACAGATTTGTTTACAAGAATGAATCCAAGAATTATTGCTTGATGCTTACTAAAGATGGAAGTGTTGAGGATTGGAATGGGCATACGATGTATCTAGATGCCAATGGAGGTCTTCTTGCCTTAGATGAAGAAGGCAACTATTGGGATACCGATAATAAAGGTGGAGAGTTCCGAGGTTGCATCTATAAGAAGGATGGAAAACTGGTGAGCGTTAACGGTGGCGGTTATGTGTACTGCGACCTGTACGTTGATGAAGACGACGACTTCAAGTATTACTACTTCAACGATGATAATGAAGCTGTCTATATTGATGCTGATGGTGTTTTGAGCGGCAGTATAAACGATTGGCGAGTCTTGTTTACCTATACTGATCCAACAAGTTTTACTGTTGGTACAGTAGACAATCTTGGGCTTGAGCCTATTACGTGGACGATTCCCGTAAGCGTTGAAGTTGGCGCCGATGTCGCCACGCGCACGATTGATGGTTTACCTACCCCTGCTCGTTATACGATTTCTGAGGTTGTTTATCCTGGCTGTGGCTACAATGAGGGACGACCAGACATAAGCGCAACATTTGAGTTCGATGATTTCTTTGATTCTGACAATGTTTACACCATCACCTTCACCAATATGGGTACTGAAGATGGAGTACCAAGCTCTGGTATCACCAATGCCTACAAATATGACAGCGTAGCCGGGGAACTCAAAGGCAAGACGCTTGAAAACAACGGTTATAATGCGTCATCCTCAAACTGATCCTGTCGATAGTGTGCTGAAAGCTAGAACTCAAAGTGAGGGGCATCATGACAAAGACAAGCAAAAGATTCATAACCATAGGATTGGTTGCGCTTCTTGCGGTTATTCTATGTGCTGGTCCAGCATATGCTTATTTTACAGCGGTAACTTCTGCAACTGGCGAAAAAGCAATCACACTTGGATACAGCACGGAAACCGACGAAGACTTCGATGGGGAAGACAAGTCCATCACTATGAAGAACACGGGGGACACTGATGTGATGGTCCGTGTAATCCTTTTGGGCGTTCAGCCACATGAGGGTGTTGATATTTCCATTGCTGGTTCAGGATGGGTCAGGACTGAAGCAACTGATGATTATCAAGTTTGGAATTATGCTGCCGACGCGCTTCATCCGAATGAAACAACACCAGCTTTGAAGGTTGATCTGACGCAGAATATCGATCCAAGGAACCCGTTGACACACGTTAATTTCGATATTCAGGTGGTTGGACAGTGCTCGCCCGCTGCTTATGATGACTTTGGTAAAGCTTATTCGTATACCGATTGGAAATAGGGGAGGTAGTTTCAGATGAATGCAAAAAGTACGAAACGCATAGCTGGTTTGCTCATCGTCTTCCTCTTAACGGTGGCAGCGCTCGTGGCGGTCATGGCTAATACTGCGCAAGCGGCGCTCGATAAGCAGTCTGAGACCTATGAAGCTACGATCGAACTTACGAGTCTCGATGTTGGACTTACGGAAAATGGAGATATTCGTGAGGGGAAAGATACGCTGCTCACGAATCTTATTCCTGACGGTCAGAAGCTTTCGTTTGGCAAATGGTATCCCGAAGAGCTTGCAGCGCAGAATACAGGTACTCAACCAGAATACATGCGCGTGGTGATCCATAGGTATTGGCTTGATGAGAACGGCGAGAAGGCAACGAATATGGATCCATCGCTCATCGAGCTCCAGTTAGCTAAGGGATGGATAGTTGATAAAAGTGCTTCAACCGCCGAACAGACGGTCCTCTATAGCGTCGATCCTGTTGCAGCTGGTGCTTCGCTTCCGTTTGCAAACGAGATGCGCATCGGCGCCGATGTCTTGAAAGATGCAAAGTCGGTTATCGTCTCAAGCGCTGATGCTGGCGCAAAGACAGCTGGCGGGCAGGCGTATTCCTATACTGAGTACGCGTATGACAATTACAAGTTCGGTGTCAGCGTGGAAGTTGATGCGGTTCAGACACACAATGCAGCCGATGCCATCAAGGGTGCATGGGGTGTTGATGCGAAGGCCCTCGGTATCAATGTGGGAGGTGCAGCATAATGGCTAAAACTCGAACACTGTTCAAACTCTTCGGCACCTTCGTTGCTACCTGTGCGGTCGCTCTTGCCTGTTTGCTCGGTTTCTCGACTACGGCGTATGCTGAAACAGAAAGCGTGAGTTGGAATGTTACCTATAGCGCTGAAAAGCAGATGGTGTCGGATTACAATCAAGAATCGGTCAACCTGGCGCTTTCTCACATGCAACCAGGCGACAGCTTTACGATGAAGGTCAATCTGCGCAACTTGAGCGATACGAGTGCCGATTGGTACATGACTAGTGAAGCCATCAAGACACTTGAAGAGGGCGCAAGCGCTTCTGGTGGTGCCTATACCTACGCGCTCAAATACAACGGCAATGAGATTTACCGATCGAATACGGTTGGTGGCGATAACAGCCAAGGGTTCAAAGAGATATCGGGCGTAACGGGCAAGTGGTTTTATGTTGCTACGCTCGGCAGTGGTGATACGGGCGTAGTTTCGATAGAGATGAGCCTTGATGGTGAAACGCAGAATAATGCGTACATGAACACCCTTGGTAAGTTGAATGTTGCCTTTGCAGTTGAGGATAGTACGGGCAGCACAGCTGGTCAGCCTGTACCCGATCCTGATGATAATGGTGAGGGTAATAGTGACGGGGCAGGTTCAACCTTGCCAAAGACCATGGATCAGGTGCTGATGGTGCTCTATATCGTTGGTATCGTTGCGGCACTTGTTTGTACGATCGTTTCGCTGAGATCGCTCAGAAAGATCCGTAAAGGGAGTGATGCCTAATGACACGCTTTGTTCAAACCAAGGCACGCTTCTCGTTTGCCCGGATCATCGGGGTCTTCTGCGCTGCCCTTGTTGCTTGCGTTCTTATGCTTGGCGTTCAAGCGGCAACTTCGGAAGAGGCTTTCGCCGATGAGAACAGTTCCTACTCGTATACGGTCACGCTCTATGCTGGTAACGGTACGATCGATGGAAAGGCATCGGAAAGCTGGACGAAAGCCTATGGAGATTCTTGCACTATTGCCTGGCAGACGCTGAACATCCAGCCTGACGACGATAAGTACTATGTAAAAGGTATTCGTCTTGCGGGCCATGATGAACTAGCTGAGTCTGGCAATATTGAAGTCACTCAAGATCTGCAGTACGTGGTGGCTTATGGCATGAAGAAGGATCAGGTTGCCTACACGATCAACTATGTTGATGCAAATGGCACGCAGATTGCAGATAGCGAAACATTCTATGGCAACATCGGCGATAAGCCAGTCATCGCGTATCGCTATATTGAAGGCTATCAGCCAACGAATGCTTACAATCTAACTGGTACGCTCAAGGACAATGCCGAGGATAACGTATTCACCTTCAAGTATCAGGCGGTTCAAGGCTCTTCAGTAGGAACGACCAATGGCGGAACTTCTGCTGGCGCAACTGATGAGCAAGCAACACCGAGCGATGAGAGCGTTGCGGCTGATGAGAACGCTGCCGACGATGAAGCAACAGGCGATGAGGTAGCGGACGAGACTGGCATGCCGGATGAGGCCGCGAACGGAGCAGAGCCGGCTGAATTGCTCGATATCGATGACGATTTGAACCCGTTGGCAAGCGCTCAGAGTGCGGTGCAAGAGACTTTCTCTAATCCGCTCAATTATCTTCCGTGGGTGCTGGGTGTGTTCGTGGTGATAGCGCTTATCTCAGTTATTGCGCTTATGGTTGCGAAGAAGCGTGCTGGTAAGGATGCTTCCTAATCTTACGCGAGTGATTACTGCCACTAAAACAAGTCCTATTTGCTAGGCAAAAGAGTCCAAGAGCTGCATGTTCTGCATGCGGCTCTTTTCGTTGATTGTAAAATCTTATGTTCCCAGGTCGCCATATATGGATTAAGGCTAGTCAAGGCCAAAATGTAGTACTAAACTTGTTTTAATTAGGGGGAAGCGTTTTCGTTTGTCTCAATGCAACGATTTGTATTTCACAATCGAATAAGGAAACCTATGAAACGACTGCTTACGCACTCACAACTCAAACACACCAAGCAGGCAGCGAATAAATTCCTTACCTGTTTCATTGCCGCGATCATGGCGGTGGCTCTATCTCTTCCTGCCGCAGGCATACCCACGCTCTCTTTTGCTGACGAGCCAATTCAAGGTCCAGTAAAGGTTATGCCTGTTGATTTGGATGAGGGTAACAACTTATCCGATTCTTCGAATGCTTCAGGGGATACGAATCTGAGCAAGGAGAATAACGGCAATGGTAATCCTGAGAATACTCCGACAGCAGAAGGAGATAGCTCGGACGGTTCTGGTGATGAATCAATAAGCAATGATTCTGCGAATGATTTCATCAGTAGAGAGGAAGCATTCAATGGGCAGAATGGGTACACATACATTCCTGGTGAAGGTATGATTGCGCCCTCGTCCGATCTTCAGCCTCCTGTAACAGACGAGTGCGGGATTTCGGCTGCGAGTATCAGCACAAGCGATCCAGCACAGATGCAAGTATTGGTTGATAATCGTTTTACGGGTCTTAACCCGGCGAACACCACGGTCAATCTTTACGATTACACTTCCTTCAAAGACGCAAATGGGAATGACGAGCAATATAGCTCAATGAATCCCGACAACTGGTTTAGTGGTACCAACAATATAAACAAGGATCATGCTCTTACTTTTGGCAATGGCATGAATAACAATATGGGTTATTGGAATGCTGGGTCTGGCTCTGGCATGGGCGTCTTCTCTGGATATACGCCCGGCTTTCAGAATATCGTTTCTCCAGTATTGGGCGATGATGGCTATCCAACGCTTTCAGATAGCAGTACGGTGGTTAAGGGTGGTGGTACTGAATATGTGACCACCAGTACTGGTGATGGCTGGATGACGCAGTCGCTCACCTCTTGGCCAGAAGTTGGCGGCTATAATTCGAATCCTCCACTATATAGCACAGCTAAGCGCTACGGTAATGGTGACTTCCCTCTTGCAAGCTGGGCAACACCAGGTACACTCCTTTTTTCGAATGCTGGTGGAAAGAATATTTCTGACAGGGTTCAAAATCAATGGAACAATGATCGCTCGCTTGGCTATCTTTTCGATACGAGCGCTGAAGCTTCAGCTGCCCCTGGTCGAACTGAGACGCATGAGGATGTAAAAGGCCTTTTTCAAATCGATGATCAGGGTTATTACTACTACAACATGCGTGAGAATTTCGCGCAATATACTGCCACTGAAGTAGAAGGCCGCGATGGTTCAAAAATTCCCGCTAATAGCTTTATCCTTTACGATGAGCCAGCTGGCCTACGAACTGATGGGGCAGGCAGTATTGGTAATTTCTTCCCGTTCAATACAGGAGAAGAGGTTTTCAAGGTTGAAAATGGCAAGCTTGTAAGTGATATTTACGCCACGAATGGCTCACGTGATAACAGTGGTAACGCTCCAGCGAACACGAATCTTGGTGCAGGAAAACCGCTGATCAATCACCATTTGGGTATGTCAATGGAGACTTCATTCCGTCAGCCGATCGATGGCAAGGTGGGTTCGAATGACATGACGTTCGAATTTACTGGGGACGATGATTTGTGGATATTTGTTGACGACGTGCTCGTGCTCGATCTGGGTGGTATTCATTCGGAGCTTTACGGCACAATAAACTTCGCAACTGGTCAAATTGATATGGGTACTGCATTCCAGGTTGATGCTGAAGGTAATAGCATCAAAGCTGACCCTGTTCGCACCACTACTATCAAGGAGATGTTCGAGGCGGTAGGGAAGGCTGACGATGTTCGTTGGAGTGGTGACACCTTTGCCTCCAGCACCTCACACACACTGAAGATGTTCTATTTTGAGCGCGGCAACTATGACTCATCGCTGGCGTTCAAGTTCAACCTGCAGCCAGCGCTCTATCAACAGATCAAGAAGGTTGATCAGAACGGTAGTCCCTTGGCTGGCGCCGAATTCGACCTGTATGAGGTGAACGTTCCTGCGGGTACGAACACGCAGAACGCCCAGGATGTGACGCTCGATCAGGTCAGCATCAAGGGTGATCCGCTCACGCATGTGGTGACCGACCAAAATGGTGAGGCGAAGTTCGTCAGCAAGGAAACGCTTGGTACGGACAACGAAGAGCCTTTCAACTTCTCGGATCGCTACGATGGCGGTAGTGAGGGCTTGCTCTATATCTTGCGCGAGACGAAAGCGCCCGCGGGATATAAGTCGGTCCCGTCCGATTTGCTCTTGCGCTTCAACCCGCAGAACACGATGCTCGTCGTGAACAATCGCTACCAAACGGGCGCATATGCGAGCTTCAACAGCTATGTAACGGGCAATAACGGTTCGGTCTACTACGGCCAGATCGGCGAGAATGGTGAAGTGGTGACCAAGATCCCTGACGATCAGCTGGGCGGTGCCGCCTCGGCGAATGTGCCGATCGATTCGCAACAGTATGGTCTGGTGGTAGCGGTTCCGATGCTGAAGCAGCCGAACTACCACAGTGATCGCGCGTGGTTCCCGCTCTATGGCGACAACCTGGTCGGCTTCCAGACCGTCCACATCGGTGATCTGAATGCTGATGCAACGCAGTATCGCAAGGATAATCGCACCTCTGCGCTTACGGCTGCGCTCATGCAATCGGCAGAGCACTATCGCTCCGATCATCACTTCGATAACGCCCATACCGAAGGCTGGTATCTCGATTGGAATGATGAGACGAGCCGCTTGGAGGGCACGCTGCAGAATCTCCCTGGTCGTGCTGACCGCTATATTCTTACTAACCCTGATGGCGACATGAGGATGTACTATGCGCTGATCGAACCCGATGCTCTTGCGCGCGTACTGGGCGTTTCCGAGGATGAGGTTCGCGCCATGAGTACCACTGAACGCTACGATGCGCTCGGGCGGGTGGCCATGGAAGCGGTGGATGCGGACAACGGCGCGCCGGGGGATAGCATCAATGGGCTCGTTCAGAAGATCGACCCCTATCCAGACAGCTTCCAGGACCGCGGGTTCACGGCCCTCGACATCTCTGAGTTCATCCGTAACTTCCGTTCGGTCCTCTATGTTCCCAACGAACAGCGTCAGCTGCGCGTGACGAAGATCGATCAGAATGGCGTGGCGAAGAATGGTGCCGAATTCGCACTCTTCAATTCTGAGGATGATGCGAAGAATGATCGAAATCGCTTGGCGGCTGGCTATACAGCAACTGTTGATGGAGCGGACGGTATGCTCATCTTCGAACCGCGCCAGAGCCACACCGAGACAAGCGATGGTTATGCAGATATGGCTTGGCCAAACGTAACCTTCGAAGGTGGAGCGGCAACGTACTATCTGAAGGAGACGCGTGCTCCTGCTGGCTGCAAGATCAACGATACGGTCATCCCCGTGAAGGTGGGCGTGTATTCGATCTACGCTGATGCGGGTACGCCTGAGGATGATGTGAGCGTATCGGCTGGCGTTGGTAAGCTGACGCAAACGATGGTGCAATATGCTTCCGAGGGTGACGTCAATATCACGTTGCGCGATATCACCTCGTTCGCGCAATCGCAGCCTTCGGGAAGCTTCGGGCTGCAAGATTGGGAAGATGTCTATTTGAATGATACAGGGTCGGCGAAGATCCCGCGTTCGATGAATCTGCACTACGGGCAAAATGCAGTCGTTGACTACGGCCTTTCCGATGCAGATGGAGGCAAGAATATTCAGCCATTCTTCGTGACGGATTCGGGTTATTTGCGCACTCGCGTTCAACAGAACCTGCATGCTCATGACGACCCGAACGATCCCAATCATTCGGATGCAGCTGCTGATGATCTGGGCGATACCGATATCACCAGCTTGTTCAGCCTGATCAACACCGTTATTGTGACCGATAGTAATGAGAGCGCACCCGCGGCGGGTGACCTTTCGATCAGTAAGAAAGTGGAGGGCACTACGCTCAGCGACAGCCAATACAGCCAGCTCTTCCACTTCACGCTCCGCATCTACGACCAGAATGGCAATGAGTTGCCAAACACGCAGCGCTACTATTTCTACGGCAAGGACCGTGTGGGCTTCATCGGTAGCGGTGATGAGATTCCGCTGCATCATGACGAAGACCTAGTGGTAATGGGCATTCCTGAGGGTTATACCTGCCAGATCGTTGAGACCGATGCGGATCAAGGTGGTCTGTTCGTTTCACCTATTGGTGGCATGATCGAGGGCGAGATGCAGAAGGACGCGGTGATCGAGGCGGCATTCACGAATTCGCAGGATAAGCCCAAAGAGCCTGTTGATCCCGATGACCCCAGTAACCCTGATGATCCTGATAACCCCGACAATCCGAACAACCCCAATGGCCCCGACGGGCCGGGCGATCCGAATGGACCGGGCACTGACGACGATGGATCGCTGCTTGCGAAGATGGGCGACTGCATTCCGTATGCGCTCGTGGTAATCGCACTAGTGGCAGCAGGCGCTGCAGTTGTGGTGAAGCGTCGCGCAGGTGCGCAGGAGCTGATCGGCAAGCACGGTCACTTATGATCATTCTCGATCTTCTTTTGCCTTGTGATGCTTAAGTTTCTGCGCCTGTTTGCGGGCGAGCTTCTTGGTGTATCTTTTGAATGCGATCCAAGTTTGCACAACTGCTCCGATCGCGCAGATGTCCAATGCGAAGAAAACGGAAACGAGTCCGTCGATGAGCGATCGCTTCTATCGTGCCTCTATTCTTTAAGAAGGAAAAGAGCAATCGGCATTTTGTTTTAGATCGGTGAACGAGTTGGCAATTTGAAATCATTCTCATCCAAATTTGAGAGCAACCTATAGTTGCGGAATTGCAAACTAGAATCGGTGGTGCGGATTTTCCTGCTCGAATACTCTATTCTGGTAGGTAAGAGCACCAATACGAAGGAATAGCATGAACATAGATACGGCAAAACGGTTGGCCGATAGGCGTAAGCGAGCGGGGTTTTCGCAAGAGGCGCTCGCACTCGAGCTTGGCGTGAGCAGACAAGCAGTTTCCAAATGGGAGCGTTCAGAATCTTCGCCCGATACGGACAATCTGATAGCGCTCGCTCAGCTCTATGGCGTTTCCTTGGACGATCTTTTGTATAAGGATGTCGAAGATGATTCTGAAAGCGCATCTGAATCTGAAATGGCAGTGTCTGAGGGCGTTGTGCGCGATCAAGAGGACAGTAGACGCGGCTGCTTGCGAAGATGCTTCTGCGGAGGTAGCGCACACTTGTGAGAGTGATAGTGGTAAGAGAGATGATGTTCCGCCAACGAGTCAGCCTGATAAGGCTGCTGACAATGAAGGGGAGCGTAAACACTTTCACCGCGAAAACGACGATGTTCACATCGGCCCCGATGGCATTCATATTGAAAGCAATGAGAAGGGCGATTCTGTTCATGTAAGCTGGAAAGATGGTATCCATGTCAAGGACGGTAGTCATGGAGATGAGGTTCACGTTGGTTGGGACGGAATTCGCGTGAACGATCATCACTACGATGATTGGCGCGATGCGCATGCGCATGCGCATTGGGATGAATCAAAGAGGAAGCATCCAAATCCAGCTTGGCGCAGTTGGAATGTTTTCCCTTATCCGCTGCTCGCAATTATTGCGTATTTGGCATTTGGGCTGATGAGCGGCATTCCTGATGCATGGTTTTCAGGGATCGGGTTCTTCCTTTCGATCCCGGTGTATTATGCTTTCGGCGGCCTGCTCTTTGGGAAGCGGGTATGTGCCTTCTTCAGTACACTCTATTCCACGATCGCGATCGAGGCTTTCATCTTGCTAGCTTTGGACGGGTGTGCGCATCCTGGATGGATCGCGCTCGTGAGCATTCCGTTCGTTGTGGGGTTGTTCAATGGTATCGCTCATTGGTGGCGTACCCGAAAGAGGTGACGTCGAAGCAGCTTGGTGATAGACGCTGCTATCTCGGCCAACAGCATAGCCGATATCTCATCATCTGTTCTTGACGTAGGTGAAGAGCTGCAAATTGCATTACTAATGTGTAAGTGAATCAAAGCTGCTAGGTTGTGCACGCATGAGGGCAGGTATGATGGGTATGGTAAGAGGGCCCAAGCGAATAGGGGAGAGCCATGAACATCTTGCTCGTTGAAGATGATGCTTCGATCGTAAGTGCGCTTACCGATCTGCTTCACAGTGAAGGATTTAGCGTTCAAGCTTGCGCGACGCAAGATGCGGCGTGCGAAGCATTAGCGCGTACGACCTTCGACATCGCACTGCTTGATGTCACACTGCCTCAAGGCAACGGGTTTGCCGTATGCGCAGCTGCTCGTGAAGCTGCTCCTGAGATGCCCGTGATCTTCCTTACCGCTTCCGATGATGAATATTCCACGGTGGCGGGCCTTGATATGGGCGCGGTGGACTACATCGCTAAACCGTTTCGGGCGCGTGAGCTCGTTTCTCGCATTCGCAGTGCCCTTCGAAGAGCGCATCCTGCTGAAAGTGCTTTGATGGTGGGAGATGTGCGTGTCGATCCTGCGTCGGGCGGCGTAACCAAGGCGGGCAAGGAACTTTTCCTGTCTGCTCTCGAATATCGGCTGCTGCTCTTCTTCTTTCAGCATAAGGGCAAGCTCGTTACGCGTGAGGTGCTGCGTGATGCTATTTGGGATAGCGCTGGTGAATATGTTTCCGATAATGCACTCAATGTGTATGTGAAGCGCTTGCGTGAGAAGATCGAGACCGATCCGACCGAGCCTGAGATCATCATCACAGTGCGCGGGCTTGGCTACAGGGTGGGTGAGTAGCATGGGCTCTTCGAGAACATTTACCTGGCAGTGTATAGCGCTGGCGGTGATCGTTGCTGCGTTTGCGCTTGCCGCTCCTACAGAGAGCAAATTCTGGGTGGTGCTAACCGGGGTGGTCACCACAGCATTTTTCATGGCAGTCTCCTTGGCGCGCCATCAGCAGATCAAGCGTCTTGCTGGCGAGATCGACGAAGTGCTCCATAATGGTCGGCGTGTCGATTTTTCCACTTCGAGCGAAGGCGATGTTGCGGTGCTCACGAACGAGTTGCAAAAGATGGTCGCGCGTCTTGCGCGAACGACCGAACAGCTTGAGGCCGAACGTAATGCGCTTGCGAACTCGCTTGCAGATATATCGCACCAGATCAGAACTCCACTTACGGCCATTACGCTCATGTCGCCCTCTATCGAACGTGCAGAGAATGTGACCGAGCGCAAACGAGCAGTGCGCAAACTCGAATCGATGATCGAGCGTGTTTCGTGGTTGGTGACCGCACTCTTGAAGATCGCAAAGATCGATGCGGGCTCGATGCGCGTCGAATCGAAGCCTTCGTTATGCGCAGAGACCATCAAACGAGCGATCGCGCCTCTCGAG
This sequence comes from uncultured Eggerthella sp., assembly GCA_900542525.1. Taxonomy (GTDB): domain Bacteria; phylum Actinomycetota; class Coriobacteriia; order Coriobacteriales; family Eggerthellaceae; genus Anaerotardibacter. The sequence continues at coordinate 148,375 of UQNZ01000001.1, read as the reverse complement.
CCTGCGCTCGACCTGCATGATGTGAGCCTTGTGATGGATCTTGACCCAGAAGCTTCCTTTGAGGGTGATCTCCTTTGGACGGCGGAGGCGGTCGAGAACATCGTGAAGAACTGCATGGAGCACACGCCAGCAGGCGGCTCGATCGAGATCATTGCCCGTGAGGATGTTCTAGCAACAACGATCGATATCAAAGATTCAGGGTCGGGGGTTGATCCTGCTGATCTACCCCATGTGTTCGATCGCTTCTATCGTGGTCGAGCACAGGACAATGAGCATGCTGGTGAAACGAGCGGCTTTGGTATCGGGCTGTCGCTTGCGCAAGCGCTTGTTTCGGCGCAGGAGGGTACCCTGCGCGTAGCGAACAACCCCGAAGGGGGAGCTCACTTTCAGATCGCATTCCCCAAGCTTGTGGTGTAGCGGCAGCAAGAAAGCACGCCGTAGAGCAAACGTGCCTTTCGGGTGCGAAGAAACACGCAAAAAGGTGTATGACAAAACCGTAATACGCGCGTTATAGGTAGGACAGCTTGCCTCTCCATACTTATTCTTGCTAACTCATGAGAAGGAAAGGATTCCACCATGGAAATCTTGAAAGTTGAGCATCTCACGAAGGTGTATGGAGAGGGCGAGACCGCCACGCGTGCGCTCGATGATGTGAGCTTCAGTGTGGAAGAGGGCGAATTCATCGCGATCATCGGGTCGTCTGGATCGGGTAAGTCGACGCTTCTGCATTTGATCGGCGGGGTCGATCGTCCTACTTCAGGCAGCGTTCTGCTCAATGGTGTCGATGTCTATTCGCGCAGCGATGAGGAGCTTGCGGTCTTTCGTCGCCGTGAAGTGGGCCTCGTGTATCAGTTCTACAATTTGGTCCCTGTTCTCAATGTGGTCGAGAATATGACGCTGCCTGTTGCGCTCGATGGACGCAAGGTGAACACGCAGCGACTCGAGTCTCTTTTGACCCGTCTTTCGCTTCACGGTCGCGAAGGGCATCTGCCGCGCCAGCTTTCTGGCGGTCAGCAGCAGCGTGTGGCGATCGGGCGTGCGCTCATGAATGCGCCATCGGTCGTGCTTGCTGATGAGCCGACCGGCAATCTCGATACGCACAACAGCTGTGAGATCATGCAGCTTTTGCGCGACTCGAATCGTGAATTCGGCCAGACGATGATCGTGATCACGCACGATGAAGAGATTGCGCTTGCTGCTGATCGCATCATCGCCATCGAAGACGGCCGCATCGCCCGCGATGAGAGGATCCGACGATGAACGTGATGACCAACTTCACCACGAAATCGTTGCGTGCGAACAAGGCGCGCACGATCGTGACCATCATCGGTGTTGCGCTTGCCGCGGCGTTGCTCACCGCAGTCCTTACGAGCTTTACTTCGCTCACAGACTTCCTGTACAGGAGCGAGGTGGCAACGAGTGGTACCTGGATGGCGAAGGCTCAAGTAGAGGATACGAACACTCTTGCGAGCAACCTCGAGCATGCGCAGGATGACCCTTCGGTCACCGACATTACGACGCTCTATGATGCAGGATTCGCTGAACTGACGCAAAAACAGCAACAGCGCTTCGGGCCGTACTTGCCGATCCTTGCCTACGAAGGCGACATTGAAACCACGCTCGGCCTTCATACGAGCGAAGGAAGGCTGCCTGAGAACGAAAACGAGATCCTGCTCTTCGATAGCTGGCAATCTTCGCAAGGTGTGAACATTGGCGATGAGGTCACCCTCCAGGTGGGCGAACGTATTGCGCAGGGTGCTGGTGGTAGTAGCAGTGTGGAATTCGGTGAGATCGATGCGAACGAAGACGACCCTTCGGCTGCGAAGACCTATACGATAACTCCTGGCACGCAGCTCAATTCATCTATGGGGTACCTCGATGCTCGCGTTGATGGCACCGGTCTCGGTGAAACGCTCGAGAACAAGCAGGCAAAAACGTATACCGTTGTAGGCTTCTATGATCGATTGGGCTATGCGTTGTACAGTGCGGTTGGGCCAGTGGCGATCACGGCAGAGAGTCCAACGCCTGCACCTGCATCCTTTGCCGAGGTCTATCTTACGCTGTCGGATGTGCAGAATACTGAAGAGGTGCAGGACAAGGCAGAGGCATTGTTCCCTGGAGATCGGGTCGAACTTCATAATGGGCTCTTACGCTATATGGGAATAAGCAGCGACAGTTCGATCTGGACAACCTTCTATGGTTTGGTGCTCATTCTCTCTATCGTGATCATCGTGGCGTGCATTTCGCTCATCTTCAATGCCTTCGCTATATCGGTTGCCGAGCGAAAGAGCCAGTTCGGTCTGCTCTCTTCGGTGGGAGCAACGCAGCGTCAACTCCGTCGTGCGGTCATCCTTGAAGCGCTCGTCGTTGCTGTTGTTGGTATTCCGCTTGGTCTTCTGGTGGGGATCGGTGGATGTGCGATAACCTTCGCGGTGCTCGGTCCTGCTATCACGAAGATGATGGGCAATGTGGGTGATGTGACGTTCGGGTTGTCTGTGAATCCGTGGGTTATTCTCGCGACGACCGTACTCACGCTCGTTACCGTTTTGCTTTCGGTGTGGATTCCCGCAAAGCGTGCGAGCAAAGCGAATATTATCGACTCGCTTAAATCATCGGGAGGATCACAAGCATCCAAACGCGGTAAACGCCTTGCGGCAGCTGCGACCATTCCTGCGAGGCTGTGGAAGTCAAAGGATATTTCGGGCAGATTGTTCGGTATTGGCGGGAAGCTTGCTGCGATCAATCGTAAGCGCGGTACGACGAAGGGCAAGACTGCTGCGGTGTCGCTTGCGCTTGCGATCGTGCTCTTGATGACGGCAGGTTCGCTGAATACGTTCCTCGGCTCGCTTGTCGGTGCGGTTTCGGGCGGTAATGTTTCTGCAGGTGAAGTTGCGGTCGTTGTCCAGCTCGATCAAACGAGCGAAAACGGATCCGAACGGATCACTGCAAACGAGCAGCTGGCGCGCGCCAATGAGCGGTTTGCTGGAGAGGTGCGTGTCTTCACGGATGCCTACGATCGCCTTTCAGAAGTTTCGAATGCTGAAGGGAAAGGCTGGGTGCTTACCGATTCTGCACCGCTTATCGTGCCCCATGACGTTGCGGGGAGCATGTATCGATCGGAAAACGTGCAGACGGGCGGAGAGATGCCCGATGGTAACTATGCGCTCTATGCTCAGATGGGCTATATCGATGATGCTTCTTTCGACGAGTATGCCCGCAGTTTAGGCCTTGATCCCTCTGAGTACCATGATCCCGAACACCCACGCGCGATCGGCGTTTCTCGCTGCTACGGCAATGATGGCTCGCGCTATCAATTGATGGAAGCGCTGCAGAGCACGGGTGAAGTTCATGTACTGAGCAGTGCTGTCTATCAGGATCGTTACCCTGCACATATAACGATGCAGCAAGGAGCAACGAGCAACAACGAAGCGGAGAAATGGAATATCGGTGCAGTTGCATCGTCTGCTGCAGATGACGATATAGAAGGAAAGATGCTCGCGCTCGATGAGGTCGAATATGCATCGACAGGCTTGGATATCGCGGCGCTCGCCGAAGAACCTCCTGCAGTTTTAGGAAAGGTGGGCGATTACCTGTGCTTGGTCATGCCGGTCTCGCTTGCTCAAGATCAGGCATTCGGGTTGGCTGGTCCGACATTTACCGGCGAGTTCGATTCGCGTGATGGGGATCATGCAGCATTGCTTGAGGAGCTTACAAAGAGCAGTAGCACCTTCTTCAGTGAAGAATGCTCGTACGATCTAGCTTTCTCTTCGTACAACGATCGTATCGAACAGCGCGAATCGATTCAGATGATGGCAATGATCGTTAACGTGTTCTGTCTGCTCTTCACCGTGATCTTGGCGCTGATCGCTCTTGCGAATGTGTTCAATACCATCACCAATTCGCTCATCTTGCGCCGCAGGGAATTTGCGGTGATGAAGTCGATCGGTATGTCGAACAAGCAGTTCAGACGCATGATCATGAACGAGTGTATGAGCTTTGGCATTGCAGGACTGATTCCTGGTCTGATCGTTTCGGCAGGCATATCCTATCTGCTCTATCTTGTGGTTGGCGAATCGCTCGGAGGGCTTACCTTCACGCTTCCGTGGGGTTATGTGGCGCTCGCGATCGGCATGACCGCAGTAGCGATGGCGGCTTCTGTGGCGTATGGCATGCATCGCTGCAAGGCTGATAGTGTGGTTGAGGCGTTGCGCGCCGATAGCATCTAAGAAAAAGGTGTCGAACTATCCAAAGGTGACGAACAGCAGGGTAGTTTGTCATCTTTGGGTAGAATCGCAGCTCTTCAGGACAAAATGCAGTAATCACGTATAATCAGCTGTAATGCGAATATAAAAGCGCATGCGTGGGGGCGCGGCGCTTTTAGTTTTTATAGCGCGAGGGGGATCCTATGGCGAAGAAGGCCGAAAACGGAAATATTACGAAGATAAAGAAGCCCTATGGTGGTTCGACGGTAAAAGAGCGTAAGGCGGCCATGAGCCGTGGTCTTACCGAAGAGGAGTTGAAGACTCGCAACACCATTCCTGAGACGAATCCAGCAGGCAGACCGCATCGTATCATCGCCGAAGAGCTCTATTCTGAAAACGACACGTTCGTTCCGTACAAGCCCGATGAGCCGAACGATCCCGGTCCTGCTGCGTACGAGCCTCTTAAAGAAGGTGTGCTGCATGAAGGGCAGAAGATCACTGACCGTATTGGTGTGAAGGTTGCTCCGACCGACCCCGATTATTGGGGACTTGCGAGCGTGATGACCGAAGAAGAAGCCGCGCTCACTGCGCATATGAAGGTGCGCAAGCCACTCACGTTCGAGCAGCTTCAAAGTGCGAGTGGGCTCGAGAGCGAGAAGCTTCAGCAGCTCTTGGACGATCTTTCCATCAAGGGCATCATTGAATACAACTGGGAGAACCTCGATGGCAAGAACCCGAATCATGAGAAGCGTTATCTGCTTCCTATGTTCGTGCCTGGATCAGCGGAGTTCACCGTAATGAACCAACAGCAGCTTGAAGAGCATCCCGAGATCGGCACGTTCTTCGAACGCATGGCGTTTCTGCCGCTTACGAAGGTCACGAAGATGGTACCGCCTGGCGGTGCAGGCATTGGTATGCACGTTATCCCTGTTGAGCGCGCGATCGAATACGAGAATGAAGCAGCTGATGTCGAGCGCATTTCGCATTGGCTGAAGAAATACGATCGCTTCTCGGTAGGCGCATGCTCATGTCGTGCAGCAGAGCGTGTGCGTGGTGACAATGCAGGATCCGATCCGCAGAACTGGTGCATCGGCGTGGGCGATATGGCCGATTACTGCGTGGAGACGGGTAAGGGTCATTACGCTACCCACGACGAGGTTATGGACATCCTCATCCTCGCCGAGCGCAATGGGTATGTCCACCAGATCACTAACATCGATGGATACGACAAGATCTTCGCCATCTGCAATTGCGATGTGAACGTCTGCTATGCACTGCGTACGTCACAGCTGTTCAACACGCCGAACATGAGCAGGTCTGCCTATGTTGCACAGATCAATGGCGAAAAATGCGTGGCGTGCGCGGGGTGCGTGGAAGTGTGCCCGGCAGGTGCGGTGAAGCTCGGTCAGAAGCTCCCTACCGAAGACGGCCCTGTTTCCTATCCGCAGCAGCCGCTGCCTACCCTTTCATGGAGCGAGAAAGATTGGGACCCCGATTATAAGAACACGAGCCGCATCGAGTGTCATGAGACTGGCACAGCACCATGCAAGGTGGCCTGTCCTGCGCATATTTCAGTACAGGGCTATCTGCGTATGGCGGCTGAAGGACGCTACCGCGATGCGCTTGCGCTCATCAAGCAGAAGAACCCTTTCCCAGCGGTGTGCGGTCGTATTTGCAATAAGCGTTGCGAAGCGGCGTGTACGCGCGGCACGGTCGATGAGCCAGTGGCGATCGACGATGTGAAGCGCTTCATCGCTGAGAAGGATCTTGAGGCCGAGTATCGTTTTGTGCCAGAGGTCGTTCCTCCCACCACGCGCGGAGGATTTCCCGAAAAGATCGCTATCGTGGGCGCGGGGCCGGCGGGTCTTACGTGTGCGTACTATCTTGCCACTATGGGGTATGCGCCTACCGTATTCGAGCGTGAAGAAAAGCCTGGTGGCATGATGACTTATGGCATTCCTGCTTATAAGCTTCCGCGCGATGTGGTCAAGGCTGAGATCGATATCTTGTGTGAGTTAGGTGTTGAGATCCGCTGCGGTGTGGATGTGGGAAAGGATGTTACGCTTGATAGCTTGCGCAATGAAGGATTCGAAGCGTTCTATCTGGCTATCGGTGCGCAGGGGAGTCGACCGCTTGGCGTTGAAGGTGAAGACGCGCAGGGTGTGAGCGGAGCGCTTGCATTCTTGCGTGAGACTATTGAGGCCGATGTAGTGGGCAATGCCTGTGATGTTGCTGAAGAGGTTGTGGTCGTTGGCGGCGGCAACGTGGCGGTGGATGCTGCGTGCATGGCGCGCCGAAGTGGAGCGAAGAACGTTACCATGGTGAGCATCGAGCAGCGCGAAGAGATGCCCGCAAGTCCCGATGAGATAGAAGAAGCACTTGCTGATGGCGTGAAGGTCGAATGTGGCTGGGGTCCAGCGAAGATCAATGTTGATGCGAGCGGGCAGGTTGAGTCCGTCACGCTTCGTCGTTGTACGCGCGTCTTCGATAGTGAAGGGCGCTTTGCACCTGAATACGATGATGCCGATACGCGCACGATCGATTGCAAGCAAGTCGTATTGGCTATCGGACAATCCATCGAGTGGGGTAGTCTGCTTGAGGGAAGCGCAGTCGAGCTTGGTTGTGGAAATACGGCTGTGGCAGATGGGTTTACCTATCAGACCGCACAAGACGATGTGTTCGTAGGCGGTGATGCTTTCACGGGACCGCGCTTCGTGATCGATGCTATTGCGGCAGGTCATGAGGCTGCAACCAGTTTGCATCGTTTCGTTCAAAAGGGAAGCTCACTCACTACTGGGCGCAATCAGCTTCACTATGTCGAACTCGATAAGAGCAATATCGCGCTCAATCCTGGCAAGTACGATCATGCGGGTCGCCAGGTGCCGGGCTGTACCTTCACAAGTGGAGAGACACGCATTACTCCAGGTGAGCGCCCCGCGTTCACTGAAGAGCAGATCCGGACAGAAACTGCTCGTTGCCTTTCTTGCGGTGCGAGTGTGGTCGATCCGAACAAATGCATTGGCTGCGGATTGTGCACGACGCGTTGCGAGTTCGATGCGATCAGCCTTTCGCGCGAACATCCTGAATGCTCGACCATGGTACCGAGCGAGGGCAAGATCAAGAAGATCTTGCCCAATGCAGCAAAGATGCTCGTTAAGCGCATCGTTCCTGGCAAGAAGGGTTAGGCGCAAAGGGGGATCATGCACGAATTAGGCATCGTCTTCGCCATGATCGACCAGCTGGAGGACGTGGCGAAGGAGCAGCACCTTGCGCATATTCAGAAAGTGACGGTCGATCTGGGTGAAGTGTCAGGCATCGTTACTGATTTTTTCGAGGATGCTTGGACGTGGGCGGCGAACAAGAACAAGCTTACGGAGGGTGCGGAGCTTGAAGTGTGTACCGTGTCCGCCGTCACCGTCTGCAACGCCTGCGGGAAAACCTATGGTACGGTCGAGCACGGCCGCATCTGCCCTTACTGCCATAGTGAAGACACGGAACTTCTTCGCGGGCGCGAACTCGAGATCCGCTCCATCGAAGCAGTCGATGAAACCTCTTAGTCAATCAGCACCGATGACAAACTACCCGGTCGTTCGACATCAGCTCGATCAGCCAAGGTATTCAGGGGGCAAGCAAGCAGCTGAGCCCATGGGGTACTTGAATTAATCTGAGTCCGCATACTTGATCAGTAATAGGTTGTCCGAAGGAGCGAAGCGCATGAGCTTGTCTCGAAGAGCAAGCGAACAGCGAAAGCGGGTAATTACAAGTACCCCTTGGGCGTGCTGCTTGCCATAGGTGTCGAACGACCGGGTAGTTTGTCATCAGGATTGTTTGAAGGCGGAGGGGCAGAGGTCGTTCAAGAAGCATTCTGCGCATTTCGGTTTGCGCGCGATGCAGGTTTCGCGTCCGAACAGCACCCATTGGTGATTGATCGGCCCCCAGCACTCGCGGGGATAGAGCTTGAGCAGGTCTTGCTCGGTTTGCAAAGGGGTGTCGGCATTGGAGAACTTCAAGCGGTGCGCAATGCGGAACACGTGCGTATCGACCGCAATACCTTCGACGATGCCGAACCCTTCATTCAATACGATATTCGCTGTCTTTCTGCCCACACCAGGAAGCTTTTGAAGGCTTTTCATATCACGAGGCACCTCGCCACCGAAATCGCTCATGATCATCTGAGCGCACGCTACGCAATTCTTCGCTTTATTACGGAAGAATCCGAGTGAATGGATGATATCGGCAACCTCCTCAACATTCGCTTGCGCCATGGCCTCGGGCGTTCCGAAACGGGCGAACAGAGTAGGGGTTACCTTATTCACGTTCACATCGGTGGTTTGTGCGGAAAGAGCGACCGCGATCGTAAGCTCGAAGGGTGTTCGGTAATGAAGCGCGCATTCGGGTTCGGGATAGTGCTCGCCCATGCGCCGCTCGACTTCGAGCGCGCGAGCAAGTTTATCCGCCTTTTTCTCTCGTGCCATGTCTGTCCCTTCGCTGTATCTTTTGTTTTCGTATTGTAGCAGGGTTGCGCGATGGTAGCGCGCCTGTGGTGAGTGCGTGAAGAGCGGTGCGCTGACCAACCAACGAGCGGGTGAATTGGTAGACTTATCTTCACCGTTGCCGCGAAAAGCGGCTTTTCGTGTTTGGTTTAGCCACCTTCGCAGGTGCAAGAAAGGGACACAGATGCTGATAGATCTTCTTTCGCAGACGCTCAAGCGCTCAGGCGCGCTTGAGAACTTCTGGGGCAAACTTGATGCAGGTGTCGATGCTACGATCGGTGTCGCTTCTTCGGCACGCCCGTTCTTGGTTGCTGCGCGCTTTGCGGAGCGTCCGCAGCCTACGCTCGTGGTGGTTCCTGGCGAAGAGACCGCCGAAACGTTCGCGCGCATGCTCGGTGCCTACGTGGGCGATGAAAAGGTCTATCTCTATCGGGAGCGCGAAGAGAATCCGTTCATTCTCGATCCTCCGACGAATATGAAAGAATACCAGGCGCGTGCGCGCCAGTCGGCACGTCGTCTTGAAGCACTGTGGGCACTTCAGAGCGGAAGGTCGTGTTTGGTAGTAGCATCCGCTCGATCGCTCTTGCGCAAGGTGGCGCCTGCGCGCGCCGAGGTTGCGCGCCCGCTCGCGCTCGAAGCAGGAAAAGAGCTCGATGAGATGGGTATTTCGGGTGTCGAGGACTACGAGAGTCTGGTCGAGAAACTGGTAGAGTTAGGCTATGAGAACACCGGTAAGCTCGATGGACCTGGAACCTTCAGCGCGCAGGGCGGCACGATCGATGTGTTCGCGGGTAATCTGGTTAATCCGGTGCGCCTTGATTTCTTCGGCGATGAACTGGAAGAGATTCGCAGCTTGCTTCCTGGAACAGGGCAAACCATCTCTTCGCGCGCGTCGGTCGAGATCTTCCCTGTGCGCGAATTTCCTCTTACCTCGCGCGGTATCGCTCAGGCGCGTTCGCGGCTAGTGCCGCAGTCGAGCACCACGCCGCTGTATCGTGACTTGCTCGATGCGCTCGAGCAGACCGAGATATTCACGCCGCAAGCGCTCTTGCCCTATGTGTTCGAAGAACTTGATACGGTGGGCAACTACCTTCCAGACAGTGCTCTTACGGTGGTGGTAGAACCTCGCAGCTTGGTTGACGATGCGCTTCACTATCGCGATGAGCTCATGAAGAAGACGAACGCCTCGCTGCTTTTGGCAGACGAGCTCTTCTTCGCCCCGCAAGCGCTCGATTTTGGGAAGAATCAGCGCGCTACCTACGTATCGATCATGCGGGTGGGCGTGGAGCTCGATGATGAATTGGTGGTCAAGCGTGTGGATGTGGCGGGAGATGCCGATAAGCTCTTCGGTAAGCTCTATTCGCTCACGCAGCAGGGCTTCACGGTGGTGTTCTCGGTGCCGCATTTTCGCGCGCGCCAAGAGATGAAGCTCGAATTGGTCGATCGGGGGATCCCGATCAAAGAGGAACTCGATGTGTTAGCAGCTCCCGACGATGAGAGCGAAGACGTATCTTCATCCGATCGCTCCGAGGAAGGCGAGATGGCAAAAGCGCCTTCGGCTTCTGCTTGTCGTGAGCACAAATTGCGCCGTGGTGTGGTGAACATCGTCGATGTGAATATCCCGCTCGGCATGATCTTCCCTGCGGCGAAGCTCGCTCTTGTTTCACTTGCCGATACGCAAGGTTCCATGTCGGTGCGTACTACGAAGCGCGTCGATATCACCGATATCACCTTCCCCTATAAGCCAGGCGATTATGTCGTGCATGCGCATCATGGTGTGGCATTCTTCCGTGATCTCGTGCGCCGCGATGTGGGCGGGATCGAGCGTGATTACTTGCTTTTGGAATACGCTGAAGGCGATAAGCTCTATGTGCCGGTCGAGCAGTTTGACCGCGTAACACGTTATGTTGGTCCCGAAGGAGCATCTCCGCGTCTAACGCGCCTCAACACGTCGGATTGGTCGCGTGCGATAGGGCGTGCGCGCAAGGCTACGAAGCAGCTTGCGTTCGACTTGGTGGATGTGTATACGCGTCGTAGCGCGACGAAGGGCTATCAATATAAAGAGGACACGCCCTGGCAGCGCGAGATGGAAGAAGCGTTCCCCTATCAGGAAACGCCTGATCAACTTGCGGCTATTGCGGATATCAAGACTGACATGCAATCGATCCATCCGATGGACAGGCTCGTATGCGGCGATGTTGGCTTCGGTAAGACTGAGGTGGCATTGCGTGCGGCGTTCAAGGCAACGCAGGACAAGAAGCAGGTGATGGTGCTCTGCCCGACCACCATCTTGGCACAGCAGCATTACACTACGTTCAAGGAGCGCTTTGAGCCCTTTGGTGTGCGGGTCGAAGTGCTCTCGCGTTTCCGTACTCCCGCTCAACAAAAAAGAACCCTCGAAGACTTCGCCAACGGGGAGGTGCAGGTGCTCGTGGGTACGCATCGTCTGCTTTCGCGCGATGTGAACCCGAAAGACCTGGGGCTTGTGATCATCGATGAGGAACAACGCTTCGGTGTGGGACATAAAGAGCAACTGAAGAACATGCGCGAGTCGATCGATATCCTCACGCTTTCGGCAACACCCATTCCGCGCACGATGCAAATGGGGCTTTCCGGTGTGCGCGACATGAGCTTGATCATGACGCCGCCCGATGATCGTCGACCAGTGGAAGTGCATGTAGGAGAATGGGATCCCGATGTGGTCGCTGATGCGATCGCACGCGAACTCGACCGCAAAGGGCAGGTGTACTACGTGAGCAATCGCGTGCGCTCGATCGACGATGCGGTGAAGCGCGTGCGCGAAGCAGCAGGTGAAGCACGCATTGGGATAGCGCACGGCAAGATGTCGAAAGAAGAGCTCGAGATCGTGATGGAAGATTTTTCCGCAGGCGAGATCGATGTGCTCGTGGCAACTACCATCATCGAGAGCGGCATTGACAATCCGCATACGAATACGCTCATCATCGAAGATGCGCAGCGCTTGGGCCTCGCGCAGATGTATCAGCTCAAAGGACGTGTCGGTCGCTCTTCCACGCAGGCGTATGCTTATTTCCTGTTCCCTGATAACATTCCCCTTACCGAAGAGGCGCGCGATCGCCTGACCGCAATCGATGAGAACGCCGATTTGGGAAGCGGCATGCGTATCGCTATGAAGGATCTTGAGATTCGTGGCGCAGGCAGCATCCTTGGCGCGGAGCAGAGCGGCAACATGTCGGCAGTGGGCTTCGACCTCTATGCGCAGATGCTCTCGCAGGCGGTGAACCTTACGCGTGAGGGGGAGAGCATATCCGACAACTATCTTCCTGAAGCTCTTTCCGACATCGTGATCAATGTGCCCGATCACACGTACATCCCTGAAGAATATGTACCGGATGCTGATGAACGCGTACTCTTCTATCGCAAGCTGGCCAGTGCTGATACGATCGAATTCGTAGATGAGCTCGCGCGTGAGATCAAAGAGAAGCATGGTGAAATGCCGCCAGCTACGGTCAATCAATTCCAAAAAGCGCGTTTGAAAGCGTTCGCGAACGAGCACAATATTGCGCAGATATCGGTAACGGGCGGCAAGCTCATTGTCGAGCCTATCACCATTTCGAAGAAGCAGGCATCTGCGCTCCGCAAGAAGGCAGGGCGCTACTTGGCAGACAAGAAGAAGCTCATCGTGCCGATGCGTGTGGTAGGGGAGAGTGAAGATGGAACCACGCTTACCGCCGTGCAAGAATTCCTCGCGTCTTTCTTCTTGTCAGAAAAAGAGGAGTAGGCGGTTTGTTAGACAACTCGTGTTCGGGAGGGGTCTTCCTTGTTGTTGAGTGCGCAAATCTGCCGCGATTCGTGCTAATCGCACTAATCGCGCTCGAGAGAGTAAGAAGTATCTGTCGCTTCGAGCGCTGTTTCGGGAGCTGCATCGGTAGCGGGTGCTTCTTGAGGTGTGGGCGTGTTCGAAGGCGCTTCGAGGGTGGTTGCCGTGAGCGTCCTGTGCCCAGCAAGCGGAACGGCTTTTTCGAAGTTCGGAAGCAGCTTGTTGCAGAGATTCACGACCACGCCTACGAATAGCGCTGAGAGGATGGTGCCTTCGCGCACACCGAATAGGCCACCCATCGCAATGAGCGAGATGATCGCGCCGATAACGCCTTGGGATGTGTCGAACGCCACCTTGCATTTCGGGAAGGGGATCTTGGTCACCTTCGAAACTGCCAGCACGATCCCTTCACCGGGGAGCGTGATGAGTGAAGCTTTCACTTGCAAGAAGATGCCAAAGCCCGTCATGAATACACCCAGTATGGTGTAGAAGAGTTCAAAACCGTAGTTCGGCATGGGGATGAGTTCGCAAAACGGGACGAAGAAATCGATCATCGCCGAGAAGACGAACACAAAAGCGATCTGCAAGAACTGGATCGGGTTGAAATCGCTGCGCAACAAGATGATCTGAACAAGTACGAACAGCACGTTCACTACAAAGGTCCACATGCCGATAGTCCAGGCTGTGGTGAAACTCAAGACTGCGGGGATGCACGAGATGGGAGAGGTGCCGAGCCCTGAAGCACGGGTGAGTGCAACCGAAGCAGCAACCAACGCAAGACCGAAGAACATGACCGCCAAGCGAAGGATCATGTTTGGAGCGGAACGATCGAAGAAGGTATGCCAGCGTTCGGTAAAGTTCATGCGACTCTTTTCTTGCGTATGCGTATAAAACTGATGTGCGAATGCAGTTCGATTTTACGCCCCTTCGGCACACTTCGACAGGATTTTCGTGGCGAATGGGAAAGAGAACCACCTGCAGTAGAGCGTTGTGCAGGTGGTTTGCGTTTGGGGTGATATTTCAGGATGGAAGAATGAAGGCTTAGCTGCGATGCGCGGTGCAGACGAATTGAGCAACGTTGGTTCCCAGATCGTCGGTGATATCGACAGTGTAGAAACCTACGGTTCGACCTGCCTTGTTCGCGCTGCCTGTAGCGATGAGTTTCTCGCCCTTGGCGGGGGAGAAGAAGCGGATCGTGCAGTCGATAGCAACGGTAGGTTTGTTGTCCATGTTCGAGATGATGGCCATGGTGAAATCTGCCAGCGTGAACATCGCGCCACCCATGACGGTACCGTTGGCGTTCAGGTGGTTTTCAGTGATGGGCATTTCGCAGATAGCGTGATTCGGTGCGGCTTCGATGATGCTGCACTGCGCTTGAGCTGCGAATTTATCCTGAGCGAAGTACGCGCGGATCTCTTCTAATGAATTGGTTTCATCGACCATGGTGTCTCCTTTGGGATCGAAAGGTGTTAGAAGAAGGCGATGCCTTACGTTCGATTATAGACCTAGCTCGTGAATGGGGCTGGGTTCGGCAGGGCTGATCGTTATTCGTCGGTGCTTTGCTCGGAAAGAAAGATCGTACCGTCGGTCTCGTAGAGATACGCTGCGCCGGTGGGACAGTAAAGCGCGCAATTGCCGCATGCAATGCAGAGCTTAGGGTCGACTTTGATCGCGCCGAACTCGTCCAAGGAGCGTGCCCCGGCAGGACAGTGCGAGAAGCACGGCTCGTAGCAGCGTTCGCAGAGAGCACCATCGACTGTTGCGAAATAACGGGGGATGTTGGGTGCGATCTCGGGGTGCTCTTCGACGGTGCGTGCTGCGAGCGTAAGGCGCGGCCATGGTTTACGCACGACAAGATCGGGAGTTGAAGGAACATGCTGGTGGTGATGGGCATTTTGCGCGTGACCCTGTGCGCGCAAGTGGGCTTTCTGCTCGTGAAATTTGGCGAGCGTGTCGTTGTAGCGCTTGCGATGCTTACCGCTTGCGATGTCTGCTGCTTCATGCGCGAGCGAGGTGGCAACACCGCGCCGGTGGAATTCATCGGAAGTGGCCTCGAAGAAGCGGCTCAAGATATCGGTCTTTTCAGGAAGGCGTTCAGCTTTGCCCATATGGATGCGGCTCCAACGCTCACCCAGGTTCACTGCATGCGTGAGCAGCGTCTTCGCTTCGGGGCCTGCGGTGGGGCAATCGGTGCAGAGCGAGAAGTTGCAGTAGATCTGCAATTCGGGGTTCGCTTCGAGGGCGGCTAGCCAGAATTCGGGTGCAACGGCTCCGATGCAAGGCAGGACCACGACGTTGGGATGCACTTCGAAATCTTCAGGGATCTGATCGTAGCAGGTGAAGAAGACTGACTCGCCCTCGCTGGAGAGGCGACGAACCTTGTCGAGCAGGTCGTTCATCGTGATGCGCTCAGTAACGAAGGCATCGCAGATGCCACAGCATAATCCACAACGGGTGCAGAATTCTTCGTCTATATGTGGGTGATCATCTTCGTCGAAGGCGATCGCATCGTAGGGGCAGACGAACGTGCACCGTTTGCATGTGCTGCCAGCAAGGCGGGTGCAGAATCCTGGCAGGACTGAGATGGGAAAGCGCAGGTCTGTGGGCGGAGCAGTGGGTTCTTCGGCTGCTTTACCGGAAACGGTATCGGAGCTGTCGATCGCTTCTTCGATAGAGGGTTCACTGCTTTGCTCGGTTGTACTCGCTGCTTCAGGCCGACCTGCATCAGACGGCTCGGTAGCTGCTTCCTCTTCTGCGGGGTGCGCTTCGTTATCTGCAGAGCGCGCCGGAGTATTTTGAGGCATGAACGCTGCACCAGCTGCAAATGCTTCAAGAGCAGCTGGCGAGATCGGTATGCTCCTGTCTTCACTCATGGCAGCCTCTTGTTAGGCTCGTTGTCGTTGGCCAGCCTACACGACTATGCGCCGAACACTTCGGCCAGTGCGTAGTCGATGCGCGCGAGCACGTCTTCACGCTTCATGAGCTCGATGCTCTCGAACAGCGGCGGCGAAACCTGCGAACCAGTGACCGCAACGCGGATGGGCTGGAAGACGAACTTCGCTTTCAAGTCGAGCTTTTCGGTGAGCTCGCGCACCGCATCTTGCAGCGGATCGCACTGCCATGGGATCGATTCGTCGGCCAGGATCGCGCGTGCTTCGCGCAGCACTTCATCGGCGCGTGCGCCTTCCTTGAGCAGGTTCTTTTTGACCGATTTCTCGTCGAGCGTTACGTTCGGTCCGTCGAAGATGAACGAGAGCTTCTCGACGGCATCGTTCAAGTGCTTCGATCGCTCTGCAACGAGCGGGTAGAGCTTTTCGAACCAGGCACGGTTCGCCTCGATGTCTTCAGCGCTCGCAAGACCTGCTTCTATGAAGAAGGGGGCGACTTCATCAACCCAGGCAGCAGCACCCATGTTCTGAATGTAGATGCCATTCATCCAGTCGAGCTTCTCTTCGTCGAGGATCGCGTCCTTGCGCGTTACGCGATCGAGCGAGAACTCACGGCAGAGCGTATCGCGATCGATGATGGTCGTCTCGCCGTCAAGCGACCAGCCCAGAAGCGCGAGGAAGTTGATGAGCGTATCGGGCAGATAGCCCATTTCCTTATACTGTTCGACCGAGGTGGCATTGCGGCGTTTGGAAAGCTTCTTGCCATCGGAGCCAAGGATCATGGAGAGATGAGCGAACACGGGTACGTCGTAGCCGAGTGCTTCGTAGATGAGGATCTGGCGCGGGGTGTTCGAAAGATGATCGTCGCCACGAATCACATGCGAGATGCCCATGAGTGCGTCATCGCAGACTACGGCGAAGTTGTAGGTGGGCGTGCCATCGGAGCGGACAAGGATCATGTCGTCCATCACGTCTGCCGGGAAGCTCATGTGGCCATAGACTGCATCGTCGAATTCGATCGGGCCATGATCGAGCGGTACCTTCAGACGCCAAACATGGGGCTCTCCTGCATTGATGCGCGCTTGCGCCTCTTCAGCAGAGAGGCTACGGCAGGTACGATCGTAGCCAGAATAGCCGCCTTCGGTCGCTTCAGCGGCAGCACGCTTTTCATCGAGCTCTTCTTTAGTGCAGAAGCACGGGTAGACCATGCCACGTTCTTTCAAACGCTCAAGCGCATCTGCGTAGGTATCGAATCGCTCGGTCTGGAGGTAGGGGCCATGGTCGCCTCCTGCTTCAGGACCTTCGTCCCAGTCGAGGCCGAGCCAGCGCATCGCGCGCAAGATGATCTGCTTGTTCTCTTCAGTGGAGCGCTCGGGATCGGTATCTTCGATGCGCAGGATGAAGTCGCCATCGTTAGCACGTGCGAATGCCCAGTTGTAAATGGCCGTGCGCGCCCCACCAATGTGGAGCTCTCCGGTGGGAGAAGGAGCAAAGCGAACGCGTACGGGTTTCTCGGAAGCAGTCATCGGTATCCTTTCAAGCTTTCAAAAGGTGAAGTGCCTGTATTCTACAACGGCATGCCTAACGCTTCACGAAGCGCCCGATGAGCGAGACGATCAGGCAGGCGAGTATGCTCACGGCAACCCAAACGATCCCCATGCCCATCCAGAAGCTTTCGGGGAAGAGCGTGGTCAGCAACGAATCGGCGGGGAATACCCAGCTGCCGCCGGTGAAGAAGAGCGTATGGAGTTGGTTGAACAACGAATCGAAATCAACGAATGCCCATATGCCAAGCGCAACGATGATCCCGATCACGGCAAGCGGGGTTGCGAACATGATCCAGCCGGCAAGTTTTCTTCGTCTGCGTACGATAAGGAGGATGATGCCTGCAGCAGCGAAGACCAGGCTCAAGATGATCATGATGCGCGAGGTAGTGAATACGGGGATGCAATCTTCCAGATGATCCACCGCACTTGCAGGTAGGGTGTAGATCGAGAGCAGGTTACCCGCACCGATGCCGCCAGCATAGAGGTTCCCAGCCGCATTCTGGCCGGTGTTGCCTGTTGCGAGCATGCGATCGATGTCGGGGAAATGCTCCTCAAGGGCGGTTCGTACGCATGCTTCGAGCTGAGGTCGCCCCGTATCGTCGATCGAGAAGGAGCGTACCGCTTCGGCGAGCTCGCTCATGGTGTCCTGCGGGTAGGTCGCTTCGTCCCAGCCAGAGAAATTATTACCCAGCAATTGAGTGGTCTGCGGCATCATGCATGCCACGAGCCCTGAGCCGAACAGTCCGAACGCTAGCAGAACGGTCGTGAGAGCAGCAGCTACTATGTCGATCGCACGTTGCACCATAGTTCAAGCTCAATCACGCACGCGAATGGTGGCAGCGGTCATGCCGTGGTGCTCTTTGCTTATTTCAGGAAGCGGCCCTAGGCGTGAGAATACTCCCGTGAAGGTGCCGTTGTAGAGGTAGAGCCCGCTGATATTGTTGTAGAACACGCCTTCGCGTTCGACCTCTTTTGCGCTTTTGGCAAGCCCCTGCTCAACAAGCCAATCTATGTCAGCTGCAGGGGGGATCGTTTTCGTGCGATAGGGCGTAACGTAGCGCTGCACGAGGAAGGGCGCACCAGCTGCCCCGTTCGCGAAGCGATCGATGAGCGCATCCCATTCCTTTTCACTGCATGCTTTGCCAGCATATACATCGGCTGCGCCATAGTTATCGGTGGGTTTGATGATCCAATCGTTCTTGTTTGCGCGCACAGCAGCAAGGTCGCAGTCTTCATCGGTCAGGAAATAGGTGGCAGGGATCTGCTCTTCGATGAAGGCATTTTCCGCCTTGCTCAAGAATGCCTTCGTAAGCGGGTGCTTGAGCGCTTCGAAGATCTGTTTGTCGTGCACGATATGACCCGAGAACGCCCCGATGAGCGCTACGGCTTGCGCGCGCAACGCGCTGATGAGCTCCTGCGATTCGTTCCAATGTTCGAGCACGTCGTTCGTGACGCAACGACGCCAGATTGCGTCGATCTGCTGGCCGTTGCCATCACGCAATACGGCGCCATCGAATGAGAGATCGCGCACGTCGGCAATAATGCATTCATAGCCAGCTTGCTTGAAGTATTCACTGAAGATGCGGAATTCATCGACCACACCCACGTCCAAATAGTCGCAGATGGCAAAGCGCGGATGCTCGACCTTGTTCTTGAATGTCTCATAGATTGCGATGAACTCCGAGACCCAGCTTTTGAACAGCTCGCACGATTCAACCTTGTGATGTGCCGCGAAGCGCCCAAAGGTATCGCTGCCTTCGATGCTATGAACGATCTCACGATCTTCGTTGAGTCCTGCCGAACCATCGCCATTAAGCTCGCAGAATGCGCTTTCGAGCGTGTCTTCGTTGAGGAAGATATCCACGCGTGCGAAAGGGAGAATAGCATCGTAGCCGCGGGGGAGCAGGATAAGTTCCACCAGCCGCGGATCATAATCGAAGACCGCGCGATAGGATTCATCGCTGCGATAGCGTTCGATCACCTTGCACAGGATAGTGTGGATCGTTTCTGAGATGAAGCGAAAGCGCTCCCAGACTTCGTCGTTATAGAGGCGAGGAATGAAGCTGGCGCCTACCACGCGATGATGGACGATCGCGCTTGATTGATCCATGTAAATACGCGCCGACCGCTTGCCAGCTAGGTCGCCATCAAATGAGTTCATCGTATCGAAATACTCTTGAGTGAGCATTGCATCGCTTGTCATAGGTCGGCCTTTCTTGTCCGATCGGCAAAGAACAACAGATGTGTACACATAAGCTTTTACTAAGAGCGTTGCAGAAAAAGCATTCCTTTTCAAACTGCTTTCAATAGTAGCGCAATCCTATTTCGACAGTTCTCAGCAATCTGTTGAAAAAAACGTGCTTGAGCGGGGAGCATGAAACCAGTGGCGTAAAACGCCGCTGGAAAAAATAGAGAAAATGGCATAATAACAAATTGAATTTTCGAGACATGATTTAGTCCTGCTTATAGATGACGAAATTTGAGGGGGATCTTTTATGAGCGCAACAGACGCAATGAAAAAAGCAGCGATCACTAAACTGATGAACTATCTTCTCGCTGATCCAGAGAAGAATATCAATAAGATCATGGATACGCTCGAGCCGCTTCTGCCGAAATCGCTCTTCCCGAGTCAGCGTGAGTCGATCCGTAATGCGATCGAGCAGAAGAATAACTGGTATCAGCTTATCATGAAGATCATGACCGATATCAATCCTGAGGTGCGCGACGATCTGCTGAAGACCTTCGTCATCGATGCGAACCTCCTTGCTTGGGGTCAGCAGGAGAAGAGCCGCAAGAAGTACGATTGCAATATTCCGTGGGCTATCTTGCTCGATCCTACCAGCGCATGCAACCTGCACTGCACGGGGTGTTGGGCGGCCGATTATGGTAATGCGCTCAACCTTTCCTACGATGATATCGATTCGATCATCACGCAGGGTAAAGAGCTGGGTGTTCATGTGTATATCTACACGGGTGGCGAGCCGCTGGTGCGCAAGAAAGATCTCATCAAGCTTTGCGAAGCTCATCCTGATTGCGCGTTCCTTTGCTTTACGAACGCCACGCTCATCGACGAAGCCTTCTGCCAGGAGATGATCCGCGTCAAGAATTTCGTTCCCGCTATCTCGGCGGAAGGCGATGAGGCTTCTACGGATTCACGTCGTGGTGAAGGCACCTATCAGAAGGTCGATGAGGCCATGGATCTGCTCCGTTCGCACGGGCTGCCCTTCGGCGTTTCCATCTGCTATACCTCGGTGAATTCAGACAGCGTTACGAGCGAGGAATACTTCGATTGGTTGATTGACAAGGGCGCGCTCTTCGCGTGGATCTTCACCTACATGCCAGTTGGTAAGGATTCTCCGACCGATCTTATGCCTACACCTGAACAGCGTGAGAAGCTTTACCTCTTCAACGATAAGATGCGCCAGACAAAGCCGCTCTTCACGCTGGACTTCCAGCATGACGGCGAATATGTTGGCGGCTGCATCGCGGGTGGGCGTCGTTATCTGCATATCAATGCTGCGGGCGATGTCGAGCCGTGCGTCTTCATTCACTATTCGAACGCGAACATCCACGATTCAACGCTGCTCGATTGCCTGCGTTCGCCTATCTTCATGGAGTACTACCACGAGCAGCCCTTCAACGATAACTATATGCGTCCCTGCCCGATGCTCGAGAACCCTGAATGTCTCGAGTACATGGTGGCTGAATCGGGCGCGCACTCTACGGACTTGGTCGCGCAGGAAAGTGCTGAAGAGCTCTGCGCGAAGACGAAACCAGCTGCTGAAGCATGGGCCCCTGTTGCCGAGCGTCTTTGGACCGACAAGAAGGGTCCGCGCGCTAAGAACCGCCAGCGCGACAATATCGGCATGGCGGAGACCGACATTGAGAAATTCAAGAAGGACGGTCGTGTGATCCGTGGCGCATGGGATCCGGATCGCGATCCTCGTTCTGCCATCGCGCAAAAGACCGAAGCAGGTAATTAAGAGAATAAGAGAATAGAAAGTACGATACTGACATGGCTAATTCCTCTTACATCTTCACGAGCGAGTCGGTAACCGAAGGGCACCCTGATAAGATCTGCGATCAGATCTCCGATGCCGTTCTCGATGCTATCCTTGCCAAGGAGATCGAGCTTGCTGAGCAGGGCTATATCTCTCCTTCTGGTGCACCCGCCGATCCGAGCGCAGTGCGTTGTGCCTGTGAGACCATGGCCACTACGGGCATGGTGCTCGTAACAGGCGAGATTCGCACGCAAGCTTATGTTGATGTGCCAGCTATCGTGCGCGAGGTGCTCGAAGACATCGGTTACAACCGTGCGAAGTATGGCTTCGATGCCACCACGTGCGGCGTGCTCAACGCGATCCACGATCAGTCGGCCGATATCGCTCAGGGCGTCGATCAGTCCTTCGAAGCGCAGAAGGGCGAAGCGAAGGATAGCTATTCCGAGATCGGTGCAGGCGATCAGGGCATGATGTTCGGCTATGCTTGCAACGAAACCGCAGAGCTTATGCCGCTTCCTATCTATGCAGCGCATCGTCTTTCCGAACGCCTTACCAAGGTGCGCAAAGACGGCATATTGCCTTACTTGCGTCCTGACGGAAAGACCCAGGTGAGCGTTCGCTATGAGAATGATAAGCCGGTAGGCATCGACAAGATCGTGGTTTCTACCCAGCACTCTGAAGATATCGATCCCGAGCAGTTGCGCGAAGACGTTATCGAACAGGTCATCGCACCCGTATTCGCCGATCTTGATCTTTCCTATGAAGGTGCTGAGATCTTCATCAACCCGACTGGCCGTTTCGTGATCGGTGGCCCTATGGGCGATGCGGGCCTTACCGGCCGCAAGATCATCGTTGACACCTATGGCGGCATGGGTCGTCATGGTGGTGGCGCGTTCTCGGGCAAGGACTGCACGAAGGTCGATCGTTCTGGTGCCTATGCAGCGCGCTGGGTCGCGAAAAACGTGGTTGCAGCTGGCCTTGCGGATCGCTGTGAGGTTCAGATCGCCTATGCTATTGGTGTCGCGCGCCCCGTTTCGATCATGATCGAAACGTTCGGTACGAACCATGTTCCGCAAGAAGAGATCGAGGCGGCTGTCGAGAAGGTATTCGACTTGCGTCCAGCAGCTATCATCGATGCACTCGATCTGCGTCGTCCGATCTATCGCAAGACCGCGGCATATGGTCATTTCGGCCGCGAGCTTCCAGAATTCACCTGGGAACACAAGAATAAGGTTGAAGATTTGAAGGCGGCTTGTCCGTCGCTTTCGTGAGCCTACGTGCCTGCGCTATACTAGCGCCATTATGACCTACGCTTCGGTGATCCTCGACATACCCACGCAAGCACTCGATAGTGCTTACACCTACGCACTACCAGCCGATCTCGCAGACACGCAGATCGGCTGTGCTGTTCTCGTGCCCTTTGGTGGCAGGAAGGCGATCGGCTATGTGGTGGGTATGAGCGAAGAGGCGCCTGAGAATGTGAAGCGCCTTAAGTCCATCGAGGCGGTGCTCTCCGAATCCTATTTCGATGAAGCTGGGGCTGAACTGGCTTTCTATCTTTCAGAGCGTTATATCGCGCCGCTTTCATCGTGCGTGCGCTTGCTCCTGCCTCCAGGAGCGACTCCGAAAATGAAGCGCGTGGCAGGTGCTTGGGAGGTGCTCTATCCGAAGGTCCAACAAGTCGATGAGCGTTGGGCATCACGCCTGCCTGCAGCCGATGAGTATACGCCACGCAAGTCTGCCGTGAAGCAGATCGCGATCCTTGAAGCACTCAAGCAGGGTGATCTGAAAGTTGCGGACTTGAGCGCTGAATATGGTTCGGTCTCAGCGGTTATCAAGGCACTTGAAGAAAAGGGCGTGATCGCCATAGAAGAGCGCAGGCGTGTGCGCGGTGCGGCGGAGATCAGTTCGGCCTTCACTAAACGCATTCATGAACGTCCTGTCTTGACCCCTGATCAGAGTGCTGCACTTGAAGTGATCAGCGTGGCTCAGCAGCGTGCCAGTGGGGAAGTGGTGGTGCTCGATGGCGTTACGGGTTCAGGCAAGACAGAGGTGTTCCTCTGTGCGATCGAGGAAGAGTTGAAGGCGGGGCGCAATGCGATCGTGCTCGTGCCTGAGATTTCCCTTACGCCGCAGACGGTCGCGCGCTTTCGTGGGCGCTTTGGCGATACGGTGGCGGTGCTTCACTCTCGCATGAGTCAGGGAGAGCGTTTTGACCAGTGGGACCTGATCCATTCAGGTGAGATTCGCGTGGTGGTGGGTGCGCGCAGTGCGCTCTTCGCTCCCTTGGCGAACGTGGGTATGATCATCATCGATGAAGAGCACGAAGGCAGTTACAAGCAGGATCAAGCGCCGCGTTATGTGACGCGCGATGTGGCGGAGTGGCTTGTGCGCAGGAATGGCGCCACGCTCATCTTAGGTTCGGCTACGCCCTCGATCGAGGCGCTTCATCGGGTGAAGACCGACGATTCGTGGCATCAGGTGGTCATGGCTAGCCGTGCTAATGGCAAGCCACTGCCTAAGATTCAGGTGGTCGATATGGCGCGCGAATTTGGCGCAGGAAACCGCAAGATGTTCTCAAAGGCACTCCAAAATGCGCTCAATGAAACGCTCGATAAAGGAGAGAAAGCGGTTTTGCTGCTTAACCAGCGTGGGTTCGCGCAATTCTTACTCTGTCGCGACTGTGGCTTCGTGCCTGAATGCGAATCCTGTTCGACTTCGCTTACTTATCACGAAGAGGGTAATCGGCTCGTTTGCCATCACTGCGGTTATGAGATTCCTGCTCCGGTCACCTGCCCTGATTGTGGCTCGCCCTACCTGAAGCGCTTTGGTGCGGGAACGCAACGC
The DNA here is from genome assembly GCA_900542525.1 of uncultured Eggerthella sp. Taxonomy (GTDB): domain Bacteria; phylum Actinomycetota; class Coriobacteriia; order Coriobacteriales; family Eggerthellaceae; genus Anaerotardibacter. The sequence continues at coordinate 124,598 of UQNZ01000001.1, read as the reverse complement.
GTTGAAGCGGAGTTGCGCGTTTTCTTGGGGGAGCGTGCCTGCGAGGTGGTTCGCATGGATGCTGATACTACGGCGCATAAGGGTGACCATCAGCGTTTGCTTGAACAGTTCGCGAAGGCTGATGCTGCGGTGCTCTTGGGCACTCAGATGATCGCGAAAGGGCTCGACTTCGATGACGTTACGCTCGTGGGCGTTATCAATGCCGATACCATGCTCCATCTTCCCGATTTTCGCAGCTCTGAACGCACCTTCAGCCTGATCGAGCAGGTAGCTGGTCGATCAGGTCGTGCTGATCTTCCCGGCAAGGTGATCGTGCAAACCTACAGTGCGCAGGATAGCGCTATCGCTGCTGCAGCCCGCTATGATCGTGAGAGATTTCTCGAGCAAGAGCTGAAACTACGGCGTGATCTTTCTTATCCGCCGTTCGTACGTATGGCGAATGTGCTCATCTGGGGGGAGCGCGAGTCTGAAGTGATCGGGGTCGCGCAGCAGCTTTTCTTCGACCTTATGAAGCTTGGTGAAGAGCAGGGCGCGCAGGGAATACAGATCTTCCCGCCTACGCCGTGCGTGATTTCACGCCTCAAGAAGAACTTCCGCTATCACATCCTCATCAAAGCGCAGCCTGCCGAAGATATCTCTGCATTCTGCATCGATTACTTCCGCTCCCGCAAGCCCTACAAGACCGTGAATGTTTCGATCGATATCGATCCCGTAAGCGTACTCTAAGTACAAGCAGCACGCCTAAGATGTCGAACGACCGGGTAGTTTGTCATCAGGCGTAAGCCCCTTAGGGCAGCAAAGCGGAGAAGAGTGGGGTGGAGAAGTAGCGCTCGCCGGTATCGGGAAGGATGGTCACGACCGTCTTGCCAGGGCCAAGATGCGCTGCGAGGCGGCGTGCGATGGCAACGTTGGTGCCTGAAGAGATGCCGCACAAAATACCCTCTTTGCGCGCAAGTTCACGACTCGTTTCAAGAGCTTCTTCATCGGATATCGAGCAAATATGGTCGTAGATATCTTTGTCGAAGATGGCGGGAATGAGTCCATCGCCGATGCCTTGCTGCAGGTGGGAGCCTATTTCGCCGCCTGAAAGGATAGCAGCATGCTCTGGTTCAGCGACCCAGATCTTAAGATCGGGATAAACCTCACGTAAAACACGCCCAACCCCTGAGATGGTTCCACCTGTGCCGAATCCAGCGCAGAATCCGTCGATCGATGTATCGATATCGCGCAGGATCTCTTGCGCCGTACCTGTTTCGTGTGCAACGAGATTGTCGGCGTTCTCGAACTGTTGAGGGATGTAGACATGGGGATCTTTTTCAGCCATTTCGTTAGCGAGCGCGATGCAGCGTGCTATGCATTCGCCGATATCGCCTTCGTCGTGAACCATGATAACTTCCGCGCCGTATTGTCGGACAAGTTCGTGGCGTTCGTGCGAGACCGAATCGGGCATGATCAGCACCGCTTTATAGCCCTTCACCGCACAGACGAGCGCGAGCCCAATGCCTTGGTTGCCACTGGTAGGCTCAACGATGATGGAATCGGAATCGATGATCCCACGCGCTTCGGCTCCTTCGATCATTTGGAGTGCAGTGCGCGTCTTGATCGAGCCACCCACATTCAATCCTTCATATTTCACCACAATGCGTGCCTGGTCAGGCGTGGTCATATGGTTGAGCTCGATCAAAGGAGTATTGCCGAGTGCGTCTAAGATTGTGTGATAGACCATCATGAATCCTTGCATGAAGGGGAGATTTCATTCACTCAATCATAGCCGATTTAGTTCTGTTCGACGGCTCGGAGGATAGCGAGTGTTTCAAATGTGCTGGGATTGGCGGAAAGATCGCAGCGATCCGCTCGTGCATGGCAGTGCCTTTCCTGATAAAGTTGAGCGCATGAGCAGATTTGGCTGCTATGCTGGATTCTTGTCTATCAGTCAGTGCGGTAAGGGAATGTGTGATGGAGATCCTCGAACAGATCGATGCCTTCGTTTGGGGGCCTGCGATGATCATTTTGCTTTTGGGCTCTCATATCTTCCTTACGTTTCGCACGCGTTTCATCCAACGAAAGATCCCGCAAGCAATCAAGATGTCGCTCGCGAAGACCGAAGGCGAAGGAGATATCTCTCCGTTCGGTGCGCTTGCCACAGCGCTCGCGGCAACCATCGGCACTGGCTCGATCGTGGGTGTGGCCACAGCGATCCTGGCGGGCGGTCCTGGTGCGATCTTCTGGATGTGGCTGACGGGTGTATTCGGCATCGCTACGAAGTATTCAGAGGTGTTCGTTGCGATCAAGTATCGCGTGAAGGATCACAATGGCAACATGCTGGGCGGCGCTATGTATGCCTGGCAGCGTGGGTTCACGAAGAATGGTAAGGTGCCCTGGTATGCGCGTGTGGGTGCGGTCGCATTCGCTCTTTTCGCGGCGATAGCGGCGATCGGCACAGGGTCGGCAGTGCAGGCATCAGCGATGACGGGCATCATGACTTCGAGTGGCCTTCAGGTTGAGCCGTGGATCATCGGCATCGTGATCGTTGTGTTGGTTGCGGCGGTCATCTTCGGCGGAGTTAAGATCATCTCGGATGTTTGCGAGCGACTGGTGCCGGTCATGGCGATCGGCTATGCTCTTGGTTGCGTGATCATCTTGGCGATGAACTGGGCGTACCTCTGGGATGCGCTCGTGCTCATTATCGAATGCGCGTTCACGGCAAAGGCTGCTTTCGGTGGTGCAGTGGGTTCGGGCATCATGGTGGCGCTCCAGTTCGGGTGTGCGCGTGGGCTTTTCTCGAACGAATCGGGCCTTGGTTCGGCGCCGATCATTGCTGCGGCAGCGAAAACGAAGAATCCTGCCGAGCAATCGCTCATCGCGATGACAGGCACGTTCTGGTCGACTGTGGTCATCTGCGCGCTCACGGGTATCGTGCTCGTTTCGACGATGATCGCCTATCCCGGTATTCAGGATGAGATCTTGAATAATCCCACTATCTTCTCGGGCGCTCAGCTTGCAAGTCTTGCGTTTGCGCAGATCCCTTATTTGGGCACGCCTCTCTTAGTGGTGGGCATGGTCTCATTCTCGTATTCGACCATTCTGGGGTGGTCCTACTATGGCAGCCGCGCTATCACCTATCTGTTCGGTAAGCATGCGATCTTGCCCTATCAGATCCTCTATGTGGCAGCGGCATTCTTGGGCGCCATCGGCGTCGGCGATATGGTGTGGGTGATATCCGATATCGGCAATGCGCTCATGGCTATCCCGAACATCATCATGGTGCTGTTGCTCTCCGGGCTCATTGCGCGCGAAACGAAATACTACGTCTACGACGGCAACCTCGATGAAGAGGATAAGACCCCTATTCCTGTTGTTGAATCGAAGTAGCGCCCAAGTCTCTTCGCTCATCTTTTCATAGGGCGCTGGCAACGCTAAGCCCGCGTGTGGGAGTAGTGATGGGTGCGTTGATGATAGACCAGCTTGGTGGGGAAGTTTTTGATGATAGGGGCTTGCTGGGCTGCGAGAAGCAAACGATCGTTTGTAGGCATCGGGCGGATGCCGCGCTACTTCAGGATGCGCGTGTACTTCAGTACAAGGAACACGATCACGCAGAGGATGATCGCTATCAGAACGGGGTACCACCACAGATCTGCGAGCGGAAGGCCCGCTACATTCATGCCATAGAAACTGAAGACGATCGTAGGCATCGCGAGGATGATGGTGATGCCCGTTAAAATACGCATGGTCGTGTTCAGATTGTTGTTGAGCACATTCGAGAAGGCATCAGTGATCCCTTCAAGGATATCGGTATAGATGTTGCACATCTCGCTTGCTTGCGCGATCTCGATCTTCACATTATCGAGCAGCTCGTCTTCATCAGGGGTGATATGAACCGTTTCTTTGAATTCAACATGCGAAACCGTTGCCCGCAACCCTTGGAGTGAGGTAGTGAAATAGATCAGTGATTTCTCAAAGTCGAGCATGACCAGCAGGTTGGAATCGTTGATGCGCTTGCGCAGGAGCTTTTCATACTCGTGGATCTGCCTATTGATCACACGCAGACTATGAAGGTAGACCTCGCAGATGAAAAGGAGCGTCTTTAGGAGGAACTGCTGGGGATGCGCGGTATCGATAGCGCCGCCCTTCTCCTTTGCGAATTCGTCAAGGTATTCATTGTGATGAAGGCTGAGTGTGAGCAGGTATTTTTCCTGAGGCAGGAAGATGAACGAGATCGGCAGCGTGTCATATTGGGTGATCTTCTTGCCGTGTTGGCAATCTTCCGAGGCCACATAAGGGCAATCGACGATAACGAGCACCTGATCATTATCGGGGTCGACATCTGCATGCGCCGATTCCTCTTCGTCGAAAGCCTTGCTCAAGAAACCTGATGAGATGTGCAAGGTCTGTCCAAGCCAGCTGAGTTCTTTTTCGGTTGGTTCGTAGACGTTGATCCAACAGCCTGGTTCAGGTTTATCGATCGTTTCGAGCGCGCCATGGTTCGTTCGATGATAGGTGATCATGGCAGCTCCTTGCCTTGTGCTCTTGCTCTTGCTCTTTTGACCTTCGTTCGCACCGGTTCGTTCTTGAGGTCGTTTCTCATGGTAGGGAAGTGCTTTGTGCTGTTGCGCGAGATCGTGAAATCTATACCGAAATGTTGAGTCTGGCTTTTTGGCATTGTTTTACGTCTGAGTCGTGATTTCTGAGCTGAGGCTCTAATCTGAGAGTCTGGGGCTGGGCTTTGTCGCTGAACCTTACGAGCGAAGCTTCTTCTTACGTGCGGGCCAATCGGGCATGACGCGATCCATGAGCGCATGAAACCCTGGTCCATGATTCGGCTCAAGGAAATGGCAGAGTTCGTGAACGACCACGTATTCCAAGCATTCGGGCGGATAGAGTGCAAGGCGGATGTTGAAGCAGATGCGACCCGTTTCGGGTTGGCAGCTGCCCCAGCGGCTCTTCATGTTGCGATATGCGATGGCCTTCGGATGCACATCAAGAATAGCTGCCCATTGCTCAACGAGTGGAGGAACACAGCTCTTCACTACCGCACGCCACGCTTCGATCTCTTCCTTGCTTGCTGTCTCGGCACGTGCTGAAGGAGACGCGGCGATCCGCGCTTGTTGCTGGCGGATCCAATCCGTGCGTGTGGCGACAAAGGCGCGTAGCTCCGCTTCAGGAATATGATACGGAGCCGAGATGCACACTTCTCCGCTTGGAGATTTCACCCGTAGGCGTACCGACTTCATGCGCTTTCGCGTGAGCTTCACTGGGATGTCTTCGATATATAGAACCTGTTCAGTCAAGTGAAGGTAGCAGCTTGCTGGTTAAGCCTGCGGCGTGTCCTTGCGCGAGATGAGCAGCAGGATGCCTGAGATCAGATCGACGAAGATGAGCGTACAAACGCCGAATGCAACGGTGTTGGCGCGCGTGCCCTTATAGATACCCCAACTGATGACCGTCATGGGGACCATCCAGGCAAGGGGGATGATGAGCCAGCACCAGCCAATACACGAGATGATGTTCAGGATGAAAGCGATCAGGCGCAGCACGCGATCTTGGCTGGTCATAGGATAGATCTGTTCGGAATCGAACACCTGATAGGAGGTGTTCGAGGTGACCGGCGCAGCAGGGGTAGGCTGTGCGGTATAGGCTGCGGCTTGCGCAACCTGCGGGTCTTCCGCGGGAGCTGCGGTGGGAACGGGAGTGTAATTATCGGTCCACTGAGTGCCGTCCCAATAACGGAGGCGCGAGGTGTCGCCTTCAGGGTCTGGATACCAACCTGCAACTGCTGACATGATGCATCGATCCTTTTCTTTCGAGGGAATTCAAGGGCGCTATACTGACACCCTTTCGTGTCTTACCTACTAGCATAGCGTATCCCTTGTCATAGAATAGCAGGGTGACAAAAAGGTTATAGGGGCGTAACGATCCTTTTATTTCGCCCAGCAACGAGATAGGAATCTTTGAGTGGATGAACGAGCTTACGAGCGGATCTCGCGTACGTTTCGCGAGAGCAGCAACGCGCTTTTGTGGTTACGCTTGGTGAATCGTGCGCTCACGCTTGTAGGGTATATCGCTTATCCGCTTCTGCTTGTGCTCGTTGCTCTTGCGGGAGATTGGGTGGCGTTCGTGCGATTCGTTGCGGTGCCAGCAATCGGGTTCGCCGCGTTGAGCGTGTTTCGCCGTTACTATAATGCTCCGCGTCCCTACGAGGTGCTTGCGATCGATCCGCTCATCGGAAAAGACACGATAGGGTGTTCGTTTCCTAGTCGACATACGTTTTCACTCATGATGATCGCTTGTTCGTGGTGTGCTTGGAATGTGTGGGTTGGTATCGTGGGCGTGGTATGCAGCTGTGTGTTTGGCGCGGTTCGCGTGATCGGCGGCGTTCATTTTCCCCGCGATGTGGTTTCCGGCGCGCTCTTCGCGCTTCTTTGCGCTTTCGTGGGGTATGTCCTTATCCCTTGGTAAAAAAGTTCGCAGGTTTCAAAAATACCCCCTTTTGAGCTGTGGAAAACTTTTATATAATGGTTCGATGCGCTATAAAGCACACAGTCAGATTCAACGGTAACGAGAGGATCAAGTGTGGCTAAAACCTCTTCAAAAGCTAGTAAGAAAACTACTTTGGAAACAGAAGAAGTAGAATCTTCGAAGAAAGAGACTAAAAAAGCCAAAGCTCCTGCCAAGAAAGCAACAACGAAAAAGGCTGCCACGAAAAAGACGACGAGCAGCAAGAAGAAGCAAGAAAAAGTTGCTAAAGAGCAGGTCGAAAGCAAGACAACTGAAGAAGCCAAAAAGGCAGCTGCGTTAGCGGCGGCCGAAGAAATCCTCGAAGAGGAAATCGAGGAAGACTTGTTAGAAGACGATTCTATCGAGCCTGATCTTTCTAAACCAGATAAGTCAACAGAAGATGATTCCGTCGAAGCGGATGCCGGCCTTTCCGACGATGAGCTTCTTGAGGGCATCCCTCAAGAAGAGTTGAAAGCTGCCGCTGAGATCACGGTTCCTCGTGTTTCGTCCAAGACCAAGACGGCGCGCACACGCAAATACAACTCCGATAACTCGGTCGTCATGCTCACGGGCGATCCGGTACGCATGTATCTTAAAGAGATCGGTAAGGTCTCGCTGCTCACAGCGGCCGAAGAGGTCGACCTTGCTATGAAGATCGAGGCAGGTGTCGATGCTATGGCGCAGCTCGATGCCTCGGAAGAAGAGGGCGGCGTGCCGCTCGAGCGCCGCGAACGCAGGCGCCTTTCCCGCATCGAACAGGTGGGTCTGGATGCGAAGCAGCAGCTCATCGAAGCGAACTTGCGCTTGGTGGTTTCCATTGCGAAGCGCTACGTTGGTCGTGGCATGTTGTTTTTGGACCTTATCCAGGAAGGTAATCTTGGCCTGATCCGTGCGGTCGAGAAGTTCGACTACACGAAGGGCTTCAAGTTCTCCACGTATGCTACCTGGTGGATCCGTCAGGCTATCACTCGCGCTATTGCTGATCAGGCGCGTACCATTCGTATCCCTGTTCATATGGTCGAGACGATCAATAAACTCGTACGCATTCAGCGCCAGCTCCTTCAGTCGCTCGGGCGTGAACCAACTCCTGAAGAGATCGCTGAGGAAATGGGTCTCACCCCAGAGCGCGTCCGTGAGATCCAGAAGATCTCACAGGAGCCGGTCAGTCTTGAAACGCCTATCGGTGAAGAGGAAGACTCGCAGCTCGGTGACTTCATCGAAGACGATGCTGCTGTTGTTCCGCCTGATGCAGCGAGTTTTTCCATGCTCCAGGAGCAGCTCGCGAAAACCCTCGAAGGGCTTGCAGAGCGCGAACGCAAGGTCATCACACTGCGTTTCGGCCTTGAAGATGGTCATCCGCGCACGCTTGAAGAGGTCGGACGTGAATTCGGCGTCACGCGTGAACGTATCCGTCAGATCGAGAGCAAGACGCTCGCGAAATTGCGCCATCCTTCTCGCTCCCAGAAGCTCAAGGATTATCTGGAAGATTAATGGACGCATCACTCGAGTTTTATGCGGTCTGCCCGGCTGGTTTCGAGCGGATCGTCTCTGAAGAACTGAAGAGTCAAGGCGTCAAGCGTATTCGCCCCCTTAAAGGGGGCGTTGCCTTTTTCGGTGCCATCGAAGATGCGCTTAAGGCCTGCTTGTGGCTGCGGAGCGCTTCGCGCGTGTTGCTCGTGTTCGCACGTGTTGGATGCGCGAGCGCTGATGAACTTTACGAACAGACCCGTGCGATTCCTTGGCAGGAGCATATCGGCCCAGATGCTACGATTGCAGTTTCTGCACACGGGACGAATCGAGAGCTGCGCAACACTCAGTTTTCTGCCATGCGCGTGAAGGATGCGATCTGCGATGAATTGCGCGCGCAAACAGGCAAGCGACCTGAGGTCTCGAAGTACCGCCCAGATGTGCAGATCAATGTATCGATCCATGCGAAGAAAGCTACGATCGCGCTCGATCTTGCTGGTGAATCGCTTCACAAGCGCGGGTATCGCCAAGAAGGGGAGAATGTTCAAGCGCCGCTCAAGGAAGCTCTTGCAGCAGGAGTGCTGCTGATGAGTCCGTGGGCTCGAGTGGTCGAAGGCTTGAGAGCTGGTACGCTCGATCCGCATGATTGCGTGCTCGTTGATCCGTTTTGTGGTGGAGGCACACTCGTTATCGAAGGTGCCATGATGGCGGCCGATATGGCACCGGGTATCCTGCGTGATTATTGGGGATTCACGGGCTGGAGGCAATTCGATGCTGAATTGTTCGCGAGCCTGCTCGCTGAAGCAGATGAGCGTTTTGAATCAGGCCTTGCCCGTATGCCGCGCATCGTGGGAAGCGATATCGATCCGCATGCTATCGAGATCGCTCGTGCTCAGGCAGGGCGGGTAGGCTTGGCAGGCTCTATCGATCTTACGGTTGCGAATTGCGCGGATATGGAAGCGACGCTTGAGGGCTTCGGTGTTGCACAGGTTACGCAAGGCTGCGTGGTAGGAAATCCACCTTATGGCGTGCGCTTGATGGCGCGCGATTTGGATGTTTTCTACGGTGCGCTCCAAAAAGGCATCGATGCGCTTCTGGATACTTGGACGCTCACGGTCATCACACCCGATATTCATTTCGACGACTACCTTGGCGCAACACCCCTCCAGGAAAACGCCGTGTACAACGGTGCGCTAGAGACTACCTTACGCACCTATCAGCTTGGTCAAGCAGAGCATAAAACGCTTCCGCTCGTTTCGCTTTCGGGTAGGGATGTGGTGGTGCCCGTGCTCTCCGATCATCCCGATCAATTCGCAGCGCGCCTGCGTAAGAATGCGAAAGCGCGCAGGAAGTGGGCAGAGCAGAATCAGGTGTTCGCGTTTCGTCTCTACGATGCCGATCTGCCCGATTATGCGGTCTCGATCGATCTGTTCCTTGCAAGCGAGGAGATAGACACTGAGCACGTGAAGCACACCTTCGATGTGCTCTACCTGCTCATTTCGGAGTATCAAGCACCGAAATCGATCGACCCGCATAAGGCGTTCCGTCGCTTCGAAGATGCGGTGCGCATCGCTGCAGCGGTGCTTGAGATACCTCGCGATCAGGTATTCACGCGTGTGCGCAAGCAGGCGAAGGGTGGCGGACAGTATGCGCGCGGTCGTGCGCTTCCCAAGCCAGTTCTCACGCAGGAATCGGGGCTCACATTCGAACTCGATCTAGCAAGCTATCTCGATGTGGGCTTGTTCCTCGACCACCGTATAACGCGCCGCTTCATCGCCACGCAGGCAAAAGGTAAGGACGTGCTCAACCTCTTCGCGTACACGGGAAGCGCGAGCGTGTATGCTGCAGCTGGGGGAGCAAAGAGCGTGACCACGGTCGATCTTTCCCAAACGTACCTTGATTGGGCGAAACGCAATATGGCGCGCAACGGCTTCACGGGATTTGCGTATCGATTCATCAAGGAGGACGTGCGCGCGTGGGTGCGTGCTGAGAAGGACCCGCGCCAGGCGAAGGGTGGCCGCATTCGTCGCTACGATCTTATCTTCGTCGATCCACCTACTTTCTCGAACTCCAAAGCGATGGGCAGGCTCACGTGGGACATCCAGCGCGATCACTTCTATCTCTTGCGCGATGTGTCGAAACTCTTGCGCCCAGGTGGCATCATCGTTTTTTCAGGGAATCTGCGTTCATTCAAGCTTGATGAAACCGCACTCATCGAGCAAGGGTTCACGGTGCGCGATATCTCCGCGAAAACCATCCCTGAAGATTTCGCGCGTAATCCTAAGATTCATTTCTGCTATGTCTTGCAAAAGACAGATGGGCTCGAGCGCAAGAGCGTTTAATGCTGCTTGATGGTATTGGGTTAGGGGTTGTGCTGTGTTGAATCGCACGGCCCCTACTACACGATGAGTGATACCATGTTCCTACGCGCTTTTCTGCGTTTGAATCGAATGAGGGGATTATTATGGTTGAACAGATCTGTGAAAAATGCGGTGCACGTTATTCGCTCTATGCACCAGCTTGTCCGAAGTGCGGTGCGCCTTCCACGCAGCCTGCTAAGAAACCTGGATGTCCTCAGGCGCCAGCTCCTGCACCAAAACCTGCGAAAGCACCTGCTCCTGCGCCGAAAGAGGCTGCGGATAAGCAGCTTGCAACAGCTCAGGGCGAAAAGAGCGCTACTCAGGTACCTTCGACCATCACGGTTGAGAACGCTTCTGCTTGCCCGTGCCGCAAACTTGTAGCTAATCCGCTTGCGCTCATCGGTATCGCAGTGGCGGTATTCGGTATCTTCAAGCTTCTTAAGAGGTAGTTAGACTTTCAAATAGTTTGACAATCTAATTAAAATTCCATAGAGTGAAAGACGACAAGGGCATGTGCTCTTGTCGTCTTTTTGTTTTGCGAGGGGTCAACAACTTCCGTGAAGCAAAGAGTCTTGGTCAAAACTAGACATTCGTTCAACAGTAAGGATGAGTATGAGCTTTGCGATCGTGGTCGATTCAGTAGCAGATCTGAGCGAGGAAGAGTGTACACGCTTCGGCATCACGTCGGTGCCGCTGAGCGTTGAAGTTGGTGGTGAAACGTTCAAGGATCAAGTTGAGATCTCTTCCGAAGAGTTCTATGACAAGATGATCGCTTCCGATACGTTACCGAAATCCTCGCAGCCTTCACCTTCTGAATTCATGGACATCTACAACGCACTTGCCTCTGAGGGCGCCAATGAGATCATCGCGATCCACATCGCTGCCGTGCTTTCGGGAACGAGCGAATCATCCAACTTAGCCGCAAACCAGGTCGAGGTTCCCGTCGAGGTCATCGACTCGTTTAATGCCTGTTCGGGCCAAGGTTTGCTTGCGCTGCTCGCGTGCGAGATGCGCGATGCGGGGGCGAGCGCACAGGAGTGCGCACAAGCGATCAAGGGTGCGCGCGCCCATACTCGTTTCTTCATCGCTTGCGGTACGCTCGATAACCTGCTCGCTGGTGGCCGACTTTCCGCCGAAGAGGTCGATGCGGCAACGCTGCTCGACATCAAACCGATGATGTCGTTCGATGAACGCGGCGTGCTCAAAGCGTTCGATAAGGCAAAAGGCATGAACGGCGTTATCAAGAAGTATGTCGAAAAGCTCAAAGAGATCACCGAAGATGAAGGCATCCAACGTGTGAGGTTCTGCCATACTCGTAACGAAAAGGGTGTTGAGAAGCTCAAGCGCGTTCTTGAACAGGCGGGAATCGATTATATCGATTGCGGCACCTGTTCGTGTGGTGCAACCGTTTCGACGCATCTTGGCATGGGAGCGCTCGGCATGGGCGTGATTCCCGATTCCCTCTTCCCTCATAAGGAATGATCACTATGGAAAACGCACTTACAAAAGATGATCTCAAAACGCTCGACGAGCTTCTCTCGAGCACGTTCAATTCGATCTTGCGCATCGAAGAGCGTTCGCTCAACAACCGCCTTACCGAAGGGCTTTCGATCGCAGAATTGCACACGATCTGCGCGGTTGGCTTACATGAAGCAAATCCCATGAAGGTCATTGCGAACCGTTTGGGCATCACACTTGCAACGCTCACGGTCATGATCAACAAGCTTGAGAAGCGCAGCTATGTGAAGCGCGAGCGAAGCGAAACAGACCGTCGACAAGTGCTCGTTGCACTTACCGCGAAGGGGCGCAAGGCTATGCGTGCCCACGATGCTTTTCACAAGAAGATGGTGGAAAGCGCTCTTGCCGATCTCACCCCAGAAGAAGAAGGGGTGTTCGTAAAAGCAGTCGGAAAGATCAAGGCATTCTTCGATGCCGAATCTGAGAAGGAAGAACAGAAAGGATAGTTCCATGGCAACTCTCGACACGATTCAAAAAGTACTCAACGAAAATCTCGACATCGAACCGGAAACGGTCACCGTCGATGCGACGCTCGAAGGCCTCGGTATCGATTCGCTCGACATGGCTGAGCTCATCTGCAGCCTCGAAGAAGAGCTTGATATCGATTTCGGCGAACCAGAAGGCATCGAGACCATCGGCCAGTTGGTCACCTATATCGAAGAGCTCTAAGCGTACGGAATAAACTTCATGAAGACACGTGTAACCGAGCTGCTCGGCATCGAGCAGCCGATCATTCAAGGAGCTATGGCGTGGATCGCAGATGCGCGTCTGGCAGCAGCCGTGAGCAATGCGGGTGGCCTTGGCATCATCGCCTGTGGTTCTGCGCCGCTTTCCTGGGTGCGCGAGCAGGTCGAGCTTGCGCGCACGCTTACCGATAAGCCTTTCGGCGTGAATATCATGCTCATGAATCCCGAAGCGCCACAGCTTGCGGAGCTACTCGCCGAATTGCGCGTTCCTGTTATCACGACAGGTGCAGGCAACCCCGGCAACTACATCGATCGTTGGAAAGAAGCTGGTGCGAAAGTGGTGCCAGTCATTGCTTCTTCGGCGCTTGCGAAGCGCATGGAGCGCTGCGGAGCTGATGCGGTCATCGCAGAAGGCTGCGAAGCAGGAGGCCACATCGGAGAACTTACCACTATGGCTCTTACGCCTGCCGTGTGCGATGCGGTTTCGATCCCGGTCATCGCAGCGGGCGGTGTGGCAGACGGGCGCGGCTTGGTAGCAGCATTTGCCCTCGGTGCTGAAGCGGTGCAGGTCGGCACACGCTTCCTTACTGCGCATGAATGCGGCATCCATGAGGCCTACAAGCAGAAGGTCCTTGCTGCGAAGGATTCCGACACGATCGTAACGGGGCGCGACAACGGTCATCCTGTACGTCAGCTCAAGAACAAGTTCTCGCGTGGCATCCGCAAGATGGAAGCTGATACACAGGTCTCAGCTGATGAAGTGGAAGCTGCGCTCGCGGGATCGCTGCATCGAGCGGTTGAAGGTGATGTCGATAACGGCTCGCTCATGTCGGGCCAGGTTGCATGTTTGATCGGTGATGAGAAATCAGCACAAGAGATCGTTGACGATCTCTTGTGCGAGGCACTCACCTGGTCAAAAAGCGATCTTCAGGCAATGGCGAATGCTAACGCCAAGCGAGCATGGAACAACTAGAGAAGAAGGTTCTATGACGGTTTGGATATGTTCAGGTCAGGGCGCTCAAAGCGAAGGTATGGGCGCAGACCTTCTGGATATTCCTGAAGTGCGTGAAGTGTTCGAGCGTGCTTCCGAGGTGCTTGAGATCGATCTTGTGCGTCTTGCAAAAGAAGGAAGCGCCGAAGAGGTGAACGATACGTTCAACGCGCAGGCGCTCACTATGGTGCTCACGGTGGCTATCGGCAAGGCGCTCATGGCGCAAGGCAAGAAGCCCGATGCTCTCATCGGCTTTTCGCTCGGCGAGATCAGTGCGCTCGCACTCGCGGGCATCCTTTCGCTCGATGATGCGTTCAAGCTGCTCAAGGTTCGCGCGAACGCGATGACTGATGCGTGCGAGCAGCGAGAAGGCGCGATGCTGGCGTTGCTCGCCGCGAGCCACGAAGATGCTGAAGCGGTGTGCGAAGCATGCGCTGGCGAAGCTATCTTGCTGCCGGCGAACTTCAACTGTCCTGGTCAGGTGGTGATCTCGGGTGACGCAGCGGCGATCGAGAGGGCTGAGGCGCACTGGAAGGGCATGAAGAAGAAGTGCGCACGCCTGAAAACAGCAGGCGGTTTCCATAGTCCGCTCATGACTTCAGCTTCAGAGGCGCTTGCAAACTATTTTGCAAGTAGCGATGCGCCGGTATTCAACGAAGCGGAGATCGAGCTCATCTGCAATACCGATGCTGCGCCATTCGTGGTGAACGAGGCTGCCGAGCGCCTTTCTGCGCAGGTCATCTCTCCGGTGCTTTTCGAACAAGGCGTGAACTACCTCATCGATGAAGGCGAGAATGAATTCGTCGAGATCGGTTATGGCGGGGTGCTCTTCACGATGATGAAGCGTATCTCGAAAGAGGCCTGTCGCAAGCGTGTGGGAACGCGTGAACAGTTCGATGAGTATGTGAGTACGCTCTAGATCTTAAGAAAAGAGAGAGATCATGAACGATAAAGCAAAAGATACTGAAGAGGTTGCCGTTGCGCCGCTTCGCCGTGTCGCGATCGTGACCGGCGCGAGCCGTGGTATCGGCGCTGCGATCGCGCAGCGTCTTGCGCTCGAAGGGTATTCGGTGGTGCTCAATTATGCTTCCGATGGAAGCACAGAAGCGGCACGTGCGCTTTGTACGGAACTTTCCGATTTCGTCGCCACCGCAGCTCAAGAGAGCCTTGCGCTCGAAGTCGAAGAAGCAGCCGAACCGCAGCGCTTCATCGCTTTGCAGGCTGATGTATCGCACTTCGATGAAGCAAAGCAACTTATCAATGAAGTGAAGCAGCAGTTCGGGCGCATCGATGTGCTTGTGAACAATGCGGGTATTACGCGCGATGGATTGCTAGCGCGCATGAAAGAAGAAGCCTTCGATCGTGTGATCGAGGTGAACCTGAAAGGTGCATTCAACTGTTTGCGTCATGCCGCTCCGCTCATGATGAAGCAGCGCTACGGGCGCATCATCTCGGTTTCGAGCGTGGTGGGAATTGCGGGTAACGCAGGCCAGGTGAATTATGCCGCCTCGAAAGCGGGCATCATCGGCATGACGAAAGCGGCAGCGAAGGAGCTTGCATCGCGCGGCATCACGGTAAATGCGGTGGCGCCCGGCTTCATCGATACTGCTATGACCGATGTGCTTTCCGATGCCGCTAAAGAGACGATCCTCTCGCGCATCGCAAGCGGAGTTTTCGGCGCCCCTGAAGATGTTGCCAATGCGGTTGCGTTCTTTGCGCAGCCTGAAAGCGAATACATAACTGGTCAGGTGCTTTGCATCGACGGCGGCATGTCGCTCTAGGGCGATTCACGCGCAAAAGAGATAACCAGGAGATTTGTTATGAATCAAGAAACCATCGTGAATGAACAAGGCTTGAAGATGGAACCAGTCCATCGCGTCGTTATTACTGGCATGGGCGCTCTTTCGCCTGCAGGCAGGGGAGTCGAGGTCATGTGGGATACCCTCATGCAGGGCAGATCATGCATTGCTGCGCTCGAGCCCGAAGAGCAGGAGCGTTTCGGCATGACCGCAGTTGCGCGCATTCCTGGTTACGACCCGCTTGAGATGGGGTTCACGAAGAAAGAATCACGCCGCTTTGCGAAGTTCGTGCAGTATGGCATCATCGCTGCTGATGAGGCGATGGCTCAAGCGAACTTTGATCTTGAGGCGGAAGACCTTACCCGTTTCGCTTGCGTGTTCGGTACGGGCATTGGCGGCATGGAGATCTTCGAGCGTGAATCGGTCGTGCTGAACACCAAGGGCGCGAAGCGCGTAAGCCCGCTCTTCATCCCGACCATGATCCCGAACATGATCGCGGGAAACCTCTCCATTCGCTATGGACTCAAGGGCGATTGTTTCACTATCGTAACGGCCTGCGCAACGGGAAGCCACTGCATCGGCGAAGCGTATCGTCTCATCCGTCACGGCTATGCCGATGCGGCGCTCGCAGGTGGTTCCGAAGAGGGCGTGACTCCGGTCTCGCTTTCGGGCTTCGGTAATTTGGGCGCCATTACGAAGGAGACCGACATCACGTGCGCTTCACGGCCGTTCGACGTGAATCGTTCGGGCTTCGTGGCAGGTGAGGGCGCTGGTGCGCTCGTGCTCGAGTCGCTCGAACATGCGAAAGCACGTGGGGCGCATATCATCGCCGAGATCACCGGCTTCGGTTCAACGGGCGATGCCTATCATATGACCGCGCCTGAACCGAGCGGTGAAGGAGCGGTGCGTGCGATGCTCCAAGCACTCTCAGAGGGCGGCTTTACTCCTGACGATCTGGGTCATCTCAATGCGCACGGTACGTCAACACTAGCAAACGACAAGATGGAATCTGCCGCGCTTCATGGGCTTGCAGGCGATCGCGCACGAGAGATCCCGGTCACTTCAGTGAAGGGTGCGATGGGTCATACGCTTGGTGCGGCTGGTGCGCTCGAGGCTATTGTCACTGCGCTTTCGGTAGTGAATTCAGTGGTGCCGCCCACGGTTGGTTTTGTTGAGGCGGATCCCGAATGTGCTGTGCGCGTATCGGCTGAGGCTGTGCGCGACTACCCGCAGAAGGTGGCGCTCTCCAATTCGCTCGGCTTCGGCGGACATAACGCTTCAGTTGCGATCTCACCCTATGCTGAATAAGGAGGAGACCATGAAAGAACTCCCAACTTTTCCGTGCGGTAAAGAGGGCGTCGAAGCGCTTTTGCCGCATCGCGATCCGTTTCTGTGGGTCTCGCGCATCCTCGAATGCGAGCCTGGTGTCTCTGTTGTCGCAGAACTCGATGTTGATCCCAATCTGCCGCTCTTCCAAGGGCATTTTCCTAGCTATCCCGTTCTTCCGGGCGTCATCATCATGGAGGCGCTCGCGCAGGCTGCATCGTGCTGCTTGCTCGCGCAAGAAGACAAGGCTGGCTCACTGGGCTTTTTCGCAGGCATCGACAAAGCGAAATTCCGCGAGCAGGTACGCCCAGGCGACACGATTCGCCTTGAGGCAAACATCACGCGCAATTCGAGCCGCATGTGCGTAGCAGAGGTCAAAGCCTATAAAGGCGACAAGATCTGTGCCCAGGCAATTCAAAAGTACGTATTGGCAAAGAACGAGATGCAGTGATCTTTTCACTAGATTCAGCTGTAGATGCAGATACCGAAGAGAAGGTCTAGATGTTCAAGCGAAAGAAATATATCCTCATCGAACCAAACGATTCTGCCGATGGAAGTTCGGGGTCTGTGATGCGCGCGCTTGATGCCAAGCCAGCTTCAAACCCGGTGAGATCAGCCGATCTGCCGCCAACGGGTTCGGTTATCGATCCTACGCTCGTTGCCTATCAGCTTGATACGCTGCTTTCGTATGCGGGCCAGGTGGAAGATGAAACGGCAGCACCTGCGCTGCTGCTTGCAGGATATGGTTCGGCGCTCAAGGAAGCCGTGCGCACCTTCAAGCAGGCAGGAGCGCCAAGCGTGTTCGTAACGGGCACAGCAGATAAGGAGCGCGGCTTCTCTTTTTCGGGATATGCGCAGGTCGTAAGTTTGGGTGCAACATTCGATAAACGCTTGTTCACGAATGAGTATGCGCTTGCAGAAGCAGCAGAAGCGTGCGGTGCACGCTATCTTTTATTGTGCGATGGATCTTGTGCGAGCGATCTTTTGTGTCGTGTCGCCGCTGAAAAGGGCATGCGCGTATTGAGCCCGATGGAGGGCGACAAGACTTTCACCACCTGGGTGGTCAATGAATGCACGCTTGATGCGGGCGAGATTACGAGCGAGCCGGTCACGTGGAAGAAGTGCCCGAAATGCAAGCTCAACCATGAGGCGGGCGAGGTGCTCGCGACGGGCGGTGTCTGCCCGAGCTGCGGTGAACTGTATCGTCTCACTTCGGAAGAGCGTATCGACTATCTCTTCGATGCCGACACCTTCGAAGAATGGGAAACGGGACTTCCCGAGACTGATCCCCTCGGTTTTCCCGATTACGATAACCTTCTGAGCGGTATGCGCAAGAAGAGCGATCGCGAGGAAGCGGTGCGTTGCGGGAAAGCGAAGATCGCAAACATCGAAGTGGCGCTCTGTATCATGGAGACCACGTTCATGATGGGCTCGATGGGCTCGGTCGTGGGCGAGAAGATCACCCGTACGATAGAGCGCGCAACAGCGTTGGGGTTGCCGCTGCTCATCTTCACAGCTTCAGGTGGCGCGCGCATGCAAGAAGGTCTCGTGTCGCTCATGCAGATGGCGAAGACCTCTGCTGCGATCGAGCGGCATGGGCGTGCGGGGCTGCCGTATTTTTCCATCATCACCGACCCCACTACAGGCGGCGTGACCGCCTCGTTCGCTACCGAAGGGGATCTTGTTATCTCAGAGCCGCATGCGCTCATCGGGTTCGCAGGCAGACGCGTGATCGAAGATACGATCCGTCAAACGCTTCCCGAAGGGTTCCAGACTGCCGAATTCGCGCTCGAACATGGACTCATCGATGCGATCGTTGAGCGTAGCGAGCTGCGCAGCTTTCTTGCGCATGCACTTGCGATCCACATGGCTTCGATCGAAGAGCGCCGCAATCGCCTTGCCTATCAAAACGAGGTGATTGAAGAGCCGAATGCTCTCACTGAGCAGGAGCGCTTGCTCGAGAACCTTCAGTCTCCTGGAGCGATCAGACGTATTACGGGCAGCGTTGAAGGCGAAGTAGTGGACATGAAGCTCTACAACTATCGCATGATCGAGCTTGCGCTTGAGAATCCTGAGGCCTCTGTCGCTCATCAGGCTTCGCACACGATGCAAAATCCGGCAAGATCAACCCTTTTCTTCAGTGGGCAAAAGGCAGTGCAAGGCTCTAAGCCGGGGGTGCTTTCAGGGGTGAAGACCATCTTCAGCAAGGCCACGCAAGCGCTCACGGGCAAGCAGACCAAGCATCTTTTTGAGTCTGAAGGTTCGGCGATCCGTCGTGAGCTTTCCAAGCGTAGTGTTGCCGATGCTCCAGGTGTCATGCCGCTCGAAGTCGCACGAACGAAAGGTGCGAAAGACGGTGGACAAGGAGAAAATGCCGCGTGGGAGAGTGTGCTGCTCGCACGCAATGTGCATCGCCCTACAGCCAAGTACTATATCGATTCGATCGTTGATGGGTTCATCGAGCTTCACGGGGATCGTGCTTTCGGCGACGATGGAGCGATCCTTGCTGGTATCGGTTGGATACAGGGCTATCCGGTCACGGTCATCGCTGAAGAGAAAGGCGAGGACTTGAACCAGCGTATCGCGCGCAATTTCGGCTGTCCGCAGCCTGAAGGGTATCGCAAGAGCTTGCGCTTGATGAAACAGGCGGAGAAGTTCGGTCGCCCGATCGTGTGCTTGGTCGATACGCAGGGTGCCTATTGCGGCATGGAGGCAGAAGAGCGCGGACAGGGCAATGCGATCGCCG
This sequence comes from uncultured Eggerthella sp., assembly GCA_900542525.1. Lineage (GTDB taxonomy): Bacteria > Actinomycetota > Coriobacteriia > Coriobacteriales > Eggerthellaceae > Anaerotardibacter. The sequence continues at coordinate 105,210 of UQNZ01000001.1, read as the reverse complement.
AGAATCTCGTTGCACTTGCGGGCATTGAAGTGCCGGTCATCAGCGTGGTCTTGGGTGAAGGCGGATCGGGTGGCGCACTTGCGCTCGCCGTGGGCAATCGGGTGGCCATGCAGAAGCATGCGGTCTATTCGGTGCTTTCACCGGAAGGTTTCGCTTCGATCCTCTGGAAAGATCGTTCGCGTGCTGCAGAGGCGGCTGCGGTCATGAAGATGAGCGCGGATGAGGCCTGTGAGATGGGTATCATCGAAGAGGTGCTCTCGGAAGGTGCGGAGCCAGCGCACGTAAACCCTGAAGAGGCTGCTGCGAATGTGCGTGATTTCATCGTGCGTGGTTTGCGCGAGTTGGGACCGATGAGCGCCGAAGAGCTGCGCAATCAGCGCTACGCCCGTTTCCGCAAGTTCTAGGTGCTAATGAAAGGTGGCAAACTACCCGGTCGTTCGTCACCTACCACCTCGATCGCAGATATGAATCGTCAGATGCTCAAGCGGTCGCTCGAGAACACCTTCAGTTCGTTTGTGAGAAAGTACGCTCTTCTCAAGCTGTGCTATAGGCACATGCTCTATTCTCCCGCGGTCCCACTTCTTTACAAAAGCTTTTCATTTAGCTGACGAATCCTTGATTTACGGTCTTCATCATGGTGATATCACGAATTTGAAGAACGTAATGAAAGGACGAAACGTCAATGAAAGAACAACGAATGGCTTGCAGCCTTGTAGGAAAGGGCTCGTTTGCAGCAAAGTTAGTACTTACGCTCGTAGCAGCATGTATGGCTATTAGCCTTGGTTGGTTGGCAGGCTGCTCGTCAGGAGAAAAGCAGCAAGAAGGATCAGGTCAGAGCACTGAAGAGATTTCGGTATATTCACGCGAGGACGGCAGCGGTACGCGTGGAGCATTCATCGAGTTGTTTGGACTTGAAGAGAAGGACGATCAGGGTAATAAGGTTGACACCACCACCGATTCTGCGGTCATCACCAATTCTACTTCGGTCATGATGACCTCGGTAAAGGGTGACCCTGGTGCGATCGGCTACATCTCGCTTGGATCGCTCAACGACACGGTGAAGTCGCTCAAGATCGATGGGGTTGAAGCAACGGCTGAGAACGTGAAGGACGGCTCTTACAAGATCGCTCGTCCGTTCAATATCGTCACCACAGACGACCTTGATCCTGCCAGCCAAGATTTCATCACCTTCATCATGTCTCAGGAAGGACAGGCGATCGTTGAGGACAACGGCTATATCGCAGTGAATGAGAACGCTGCAAGCTACACTCCGGCAGGCACGAAAGAGAAGATCGTGATCGCGGGTTCTTCTTCGGTGACCCCTGTCATGGAAAAACTTGCAGAGGCTTACAAGCAGGTTAACCCTGAAGCAACCGTCGAAGTTCAGCAGTCCGACTCGACCACGGGTGTGACCATGGCGATCGAGGGTACGTGCAACATCGGTATGGCATCGCGCGATCTTAAGGACTCAGAGATCGAGAAGGGCGCACAGTCTCAGGCGATCGCCCGCGATGGTATCGCTGTGATCGTTCCGGTCGAATCGGCCATCGATGGTCTCACGAGCGATCAGGTCAAGCAGATCTTCTCTGGCAATATCGCAAACTGGGGCGATGTGAAATAAATGAAGGGAGCACTCTTGAAAGAAGGAGCTGCGCGCGTATTCTTTGCGGGCGCAGCTGCCTTGTCCATTTTGGCGGTTGGGCTGATTTGCGTCTTTCTCTTCGCCAATGGCATTCCTGCCATGGTCGAGATCGGCATCCCTGATTTCCTTTTAGGTACTACGTGGCGCCCAGCAAACGATATCTATGGGATCTTCCCCATGATCATCGGAAGCATCTATGTGACAGCGGGCGCGCTCGTTTTTGGAGTTCCTGCTGGTCTTTTGACCGCGATCTTCCTGTCGCGTTTTGCTTCGGCGAAGGTTGCGGCGTTCTTGAAGCCAGGTGTTGAACTCTTGGCGGGCATCCCTTCGGTCGTGTATGGCTTCTTCGGGTTGATGATCATCGTGCCCTTCATCCGTATGCATGCGCCAGGTAATGGTTTATCGCTCCTGGCTGCTTCTATCCTTTTGGGCATCATGATCTTGCCCACGGTCATTACGGTAGCGAAGAATGCTCTGGACGCGGTTCCGCAGTCGTATTATGAAGGCGCGCTCGCGCTCGGGGCAACGCACGAACGCAGCGTGCTCAAAGTGCTCGTCCCAGCAGCCATTTCGGGCATCATGGCTGGAGTGGTGTTGGGGATCGGCCGCGCGATCGGCGAAACCATGGCAGTGGTGATGGTGGCTGGTAATCAGCCGATCATCCCTGCTTCTATCTTCGATGGTGTGCGTACGATGACTTCCAACATCGTATTGGAGATGGGATATGCGGCTGACCTCCACCGTGGCGCTTTGATCGCGACTGGTGTGGTGCTGTTCGTTTTCATCCTTTTGATCAGCGTGCTGTTCAATGTCATGAAGAAGCGCGGTGAGCGATCATGAGCATGAAGACTTCGAGTTCTCTTGTCACCACGAAGACCTCAAGCACGCTCGTGCGCATGGTGGTCTATGCGGGGGCATTCTTCACAGCGCTCGTTCTTTTGGGCATTGTCGCATTCATCTTAGTAAACGGCATTCCGCATCTTTCGCCTTCACTCTTCGAATGGACTTACACTTCTGAAAACGTCTCTTTGATGCCGGCGCTCATAAGCACGCTCTATATGGCATTGCTTGCGTTGTTGATCGCTGTTCCTGTTGGGGTGTCTTCGGCGGTCTATCTGGTTGAATATGCGAAACCAGGAAGCCGGTTCGTGCGCGCGGTGCGCGTTACCACCGAAACACTGCAGGGTATTCCCTCCATCATCTATGGACTCTTTGGCATGCTGTTCTTCACGACTGTGCTGGGCTGGGGGCTTTCGCTGCTCTCTGGTGCTTGCACGCTCGCCATCATGGTCTTGCCGGTGGTCATGCGTACGGCTGAAGAAGCGCTGATCGCAGTACCTGCATCGTATCGCGCAGGTGGGTTCGCGCTGGGCGCCGGGTATCTTCGCACGATCTTTCGCTGTGTGCTGCCGAGCGCTCTTCCTGGAATTGTGGGTGGCGTTCTGCTCGCGCTTGGACGTTGCGTGGGCGAGGTAGCAGCATTGCTCTTCACGGCAGGTACGATCGCTCAGATCCCCGATTTCGGCGGAGAGGGGATCTTCGGCCTCTTCGATTCTTGCCGAACGCTTGCGGTCCATATGTATGTGCTCGCTTCCGAAGGGCTCCATATCGATGAGACCTATGCAACGGCAGTAGTGCTTTTGGTGCTGGTCACGCTCTTGAATGTGGTCGCTAATGTGGCAGAGAAGCGCCTGCGCGTGAAGTGACAGCTAAAGGGCGAAACGGTGCCTTCACTGCTGTTGTGTTGAATTGTATGAAAGAGAGAAACGTATGAACTTATTAATCGATCGATCATCTTCTGAACAGCGTTCGGAGTTTGCTCGCGAGGATTCCTTCCAGCAGCCGCTAGATGATCGAGAGCGAGCACATGAACGGTATGAGGTAGATGAACAGGTCAAGATGGAAGTTCGCGAGCTGGATCTTCATTATGGCGATTTCCATGCGCTCAAGAATATCTCGCTCAGCTTTCCGAAGAACCAGGTTACTGCGCTCATTGGCCCTTCAGGATGCGGCAAGTCGACGCTCTTGAAGACGCTCAATCGCATGAACGATCTTGTTGAGGGGTGCCGCATCGATGGATTGGTCGCGCTTGACGCACAAGATGCCTATCGAGATATCGCGGTAACGGATTTGCGGCGCCGAGTGGGTATGGTCTTTCAGCAGCCGAATCCGTTCCCTATGAGCATCTATGACAACATCGCGTTCGGGCCGCGCACGCATGGCATCAAGCGACGCGACGAACTGGACGAGATCGTCGAGCAGTCTTTGCGAGATGCGGCGCTCTGGGAAGAAGTGAAGGATCGTCTCAAGAAGAGCGCCCTTGGCCTTTCGGGAGGTCAGCAACAGCGTTTGTGCATCGCACGTGCGCTTGCGGTTCGCCCTGAGGTGCTCTTGATGGATGAATCCACCAGTGCGCTCGACCCTATTTCTACTGCGAAGATCGAAGAGTTGGTCGATGTCTTGAAGGAGCGCTACACCGTAGTGATGGTGACGCACAACATGCTTCAGGCTTTGCGCGTTTCTGATAAGACCGCTTTCTTCTTGTTGGGCGAGATGGTGGAAGCGGGGGACACTCAGATGATCTTCACCGAACCGCACGATCAACGCACTGCTGATTACGTGGCGGGACGCTTCGGCTAACGCAAGATCCTGCTTGTTGATGGCGGCGGAGGAATGAATCCAACGGCGTTACGAGCAAGATGGAGTAGGGAAAGCTTTACAAAAACTTGACACGCCTCTTGTGCTTGCGGTTGTGCTCCGATGCTAGAATCTAGGCATGATCTACTACGTTGAAGATGATGCCAATATTCGCGATCTGGCAGTCTATACACTCACGCAAGCTGGTTTTGAGACCAAAGGATTTCCCGATGCGGAACCCTTTTTCGCGGCATGTGAACAACAGCTTCCCGATGTGGTGCTGCTCGATATCATGCTGCCAGGCATAGATGGCCTTGAGATACTGCGTCGTTTACGTAGTAGAGAAGCCACCAGGCATCTTCCTATCATGATGCTCACTGCGAAGGGTTCCGAGATCGATAAGGTGCAAGGGCTCGAGTCGGGGGCTGATGATTACTTGGCAAAGCCCTTCGGCATGATGGAGCTGGTAGCTCGTGTTCGCGCTCTTTATCGTCGCGCGCATACGCCAACGGTGACAACGAAGGCTCTGAATGAGCTTCATTGTAACGGAATCGATCTTGATATGGATGCGCATACGTGCATGGTGCAAGGAGTAGCGGTAAAACTCACGGTGAAAGAATTCGATCTTCTTCGGATGTTGATCGCGCATGTGGGGCATGCCTTGAGTCGGGCGCAGCTCTTTGAGACCGTGTGGGGTGAATCTTTCGTAGGGCATTCCCGAACGGTCGATGTGCATGTTCAGACTTTGCGTCAAAAGCTCGACCAAGCATGTTCGGGTGTTGGCAAGAATATCGAGACCGTGCATGGTATCGGCTATCGCATGCGCGCATAACGTGCGCGGCAGTGCGAGAGGTGCGGGACATTTTGCAAGAGGCGCCGCGCTGGCATTTTGCTGCATGATCTTCGGGTAGCTTGGAAGGAAGTGGAGGCGTGATCGCTGTTAAGCGCGCGCATAAAAAGAGGCTTTCGACCACGATCTTCGTGACCGTGCTCACGTTCTCTATCCTGGTAGTGGCAGTGGTCGCTCTTGCGATGAGCGCACTGTTCCATGCTTCTTACGAAAAGGACGCAGAAGACAAACTCCTTCACGCCGCACGTACTGCTGCCAGCCAGCTTGATGGTACGAATTCTCTTGAGCAGCTGGCTATCCTTCATGATCAATTAGGCGAGAGCGTGCGTTATACCCTCATTTCGGAATCGGGAGAGGTGCTCTATGATAGCGCTGCGCTTGCGCATGACGGTGTAGTTGGGCAGGAGAGCGAACTGCCTTTGCTTGAGAATCATGCTGATCGTCCTGAGGTGCAGAGTGCGTTCGCTACAGGAGCGGGGATGGTCACACGCTATTCTGAGACGCTCAAGAACGACACGATCTATGCTGCGGTGCGTCTTGAGTCGGGAGACGTGTTGCGTTTGAGCGAAACGCGCGAATCGCTCTTCTCCTTCATGCACTCTCTAGTCATCCCTCTTGCGCTCATCTTGATCGTGGTCGTTATCATGGTGGTGCTTTTTTCGCGTTTGTTGACGCGTCGTATCATGGCTCCTCTTAATGGGTTCGATGTGGCTCAAGGTCTGCAGCATACGAGCTACCTTGAGATGGACCCTCTGCTTGGCCGGATCGAGCAACAGCAACAGCAATTGCGTGAGCAGAATCGCGAGCTGATTCGCGCTGAGGACATGCGTCGGGCGTTTTCAGCTAATGTCTCTCACGAGATGAAGACGCCTTTGCAGGTGATCGCAGGATATTCCGAGCTGCTTTCAACTGGGATAGTTCCTGCTGAGGATGCGACCAAGTTTGCCGGCATCATCCATGATGAGGCTCAGCATATGTACGCCCTGATCGATGATGTGCTTGTGCTGTCGCGCTTGGATGAGCCAGTATCTCCCGATGGTCTTTCTGATCAGATCGATCTTTACGCACTTGCCAAGAGCGTGGCTGAACGGTTGCGCCCCCTTGCTGAAAAGCATGAAGTTGCTCTGAGTGTTGAAGGGAATGAAGTGCTCATCGATGGGAATGAATCGCTGATGGAACAGGTCATGACCAACCTGGTCGGTAACGCTATTCGCTACAACAAACCTGGTGGTGAAGTAGTGCTCTCGGTTAATGCGGAGGCGACTGATGCTGTGGTAAAGATCGCAGATACGGGCGTTGGGATATCAGCTGAAGAGCAGCAGAAGATCTTCGAGCGCTTCTACCGCGTTGACAAGAGCCGGTCGAAGGAAACGGGTGGCACCGGCCTAGGACTTGCCATCGTGAAGCATGCAGTTGAGCACCATCATGGCACCATCACACTTGAAAGCGAACTTGGACAGGGGTCGGTCTTTTCTGTCCGCTTCCCGCAGAAGCGCTAGATCCGAGAAAAAGTCAGCATCGAAATCGATTTCACTGTGACAGTATTGTGATAGTGGAGGGCTTATAGGGCCTCGAAACAAAACAGGCCAGGTTGCGAAATGCTTCCTGGCCTGCGGTTTTAGTGGTGGACGCTACTGGGTTTGAACCAGCGACCCCCGCCGTGTGAAGGCGATGCTCTCCCGCTGAGCTAAGCGTCCGTGTGCGCTCCTTATTCTAGCATGCTAGCAGGATTCTTCAAGAAATTTCGGTGGAAGCTTGTGAGTTGGATCGAGTGCATCGATAGCAGCGCTGATGGGCTGCAAGCTGGGTGCGACGAAGATCTTCGAGGTTGCCATACCAAGCAGGCGTCCTTTTTCGTCGGTCATCTCGGCTTCACAGATGCAGATCGAGCCGCCACGCTTCACTACACGGCCTTCGCAATGCACATGTGTACCTTCTTGCACTGCACGCGTGAGATTCGCGTTCTGATCGAGTGTGATGAAGCCGGCGTCTTCGGGCATCTCGGCGTAGAGCGCCCAATATGCTGCGGTGTCCATGATGGATTCGTAGGCGCCACCATGCATGCCGCCGAAGCAGTTCATATGCTTGCGTTCGATGTTGGCTTCAACAATGCAGCGACCTTCCTCAAGCGTGAGAATATCGATGTTCAAGAGCCTAAAATAAGGACCTTGGTTGATGAGTTTGAGCACTTCTTCAATGTGTTCTGGATTGAGTTCCATGAATACCTCTTCTGCAAAAAAATCACATCTCTGCGCATCATTATAAAGGAGATACGTGATCCCTCGTTGTACGCGCAAAGTGAAATCCCTTGGTTGATGGCGCAATCATGTCGGTCGCGACAAACGAAATGTTCATCTTGTTAACGGTTTTTGAACTATTGGTTGATTTAGAGGCATCGTGATCGAATCTTTGCGCTGGCTGGACTATCCTAGTAACGTAAAAACCCAGATGAACAAAATAGAGAGTAAAAGAGCTCGTAGGCGATGCTCGCAAAAAACCATGGCGAATGACAACAACAATCTTAACGTGAATATCAACGATGTTGCCCTTATCCTTGAGGGCGGTGGCATGCGCGCGAGCTATACTGCTGGCGCAGTGGTCACGCTGCTCGAAAACAACTTCAACTTCGGTGATGTCTATGGTATTTCGGCAGGGTCGAGCAACGCTGTCAACTATGTCTCTCGTGATACGGTACGCACGAAGATGTCCTTCGTCGATTTAGTGAGCGACCCGGAATTCGGAGGCCTGAAAACGTTCGTGCAAGGCAAAGGCTTCTTCAACGCGCATCATCTTTATGAAGGAGTTGCAGAAGTCCCTAATGCATACGATTCGCGTTTCCTCTTCGATTGGGATACCTTTTGCGCGAACCCTGCGAACGTTCACATTGAGGCGCTCGACCGTGATACGGGTGAGACGGTTCTTTGGACCAAGAGTGACATGCAGAGCGCGCATGAGATGATGCTACGCGTGCGCGCAAGTTCCACCATGCCTATATTCATGCCGCCTACGGTTATCGAGGGGCATACGTATATGGATGGTGGTCTTGGGTCAAGCTGGGGAATTCCGCTTGAAGCGGCGAAGCGCGATGGCTATGAGCGCTTCTTCATCGTGCGTACGCAGGAAAAGGGATATCGCAAGTCGCCCATTGGGGGAGCGGGACAACTGCTGTTCAAAACGGCGTTTCGCAAATATCCCGCTGTTTGGCAGAAGACGATCGAGCGCCCGCAGCACTACAACGAACTTTGTGAAGAGATCGAGCGCCTTGAAAAATCGGGTGCCGCATACGTCTTCTATCCCGAAGAGATGACGCTTACCAACCGCACGACAGACCTTGAACTTCTGCAAACTGCATACGACACTGGCTACGCGCAGGCCCAGCACGAACTTGATACTTGGCAGAAGTGGTTACAATGGCAGCCCTAAGTTCTTTTAAATTGCACGAGGCTGATGAGTTTCGCTATTTTGCACCAAAGACCTGGTTCTTTTGGCGTGGCGTGATCACCAACTTCTGCGTTTTTTGTTTGGTGGGTCATTGGCTCGAGATACCCTATTGTGTGTTCATGGACTGGGCTTTTCATGTGGTGGCTGACGACTACGATGTGTGGACCGATCCGCTCTGGGTGCCGTATTGGGTATACGGGCTCGGGACCGTCTTCATCACACTTTCGCTTTTGCCACTGAAGATCCATATACTTGAACAGCGAAAGACCATGTGGGGAGCGGTGCTTCAATTCTTCGTGATCGCAGTGGTTATCTGTGCGCTGCTTGAGCTTGTGATCGGCCTTTTGATCAACCAGCCTGATGCAACGGGGCACTATCCCTTTTGGGACAATTCGGCGCTTCCCTTGAATATCTTCGGGCAAGCATGGCTCGTGAACGATATCATTCTCGGGCTTATCGCAGCGCTGTATGTGTTCGTTGTCTTCCCTTTCACTCAGCGCGCACTTTCGCTGTTGAAGCCCAGCACGTGCGATCTTATCTTCTTCTTTGTGCTTATCTTCTTCGGTGCAGTATGCATCTTCTCTTGCGCTGTGCCGCATTTTCCCGTGCTCTACAATGCCCTCATGAGCCTCAATTTCCCTTGGCAGAACTGATTGAGTTGTGCGCTGAATTGCTGCTCGGGCGAGATCGAGCTGATCGCATGAAAGATGGCATTCGATAGTCTATTGCGGTAAGCGAATCGTGAAAGTGGTAAGTCCATTGCTGCTTTCTGCACCGATGGTTCCGCCATGTGCTTCAACGATCTCGCGTGCGATCGCAAGGCCAAGTCCGGCGTTCGCACTCTGCCCGCGCGATCGATCTTCACGGTAGAAGCGCTCGAAGATGGCCTCAAGATGCACGGGGGATATTTCGCGTCCATGATTGGCGGTCGCGAGTACGATCTCTGCGTCTGTTACGACCGCGCTCAAGGTCACTTCACTTTTGGGGTCAGCATAAGAAATCGCATTCTTCACTACATTGCCCAGAGCACGTGCCATCTTAGAGGAATCGATGAATGCCTGTTGATTTTGGGGTGCAATGGTGGTGATCGAGATATCGCGGTCCTTTGCCGCGATTCCGAATTCATCGGCAACCTGATCGAGGAAGAGTGCGATATCGACATTTTCGCGTTCCAACAGAATTGCGTCCAAGTTGTAGCGCGTGATCTCGAAGAATTCTTCAACGAGCGATTCGAGTCGTTCGGCTTTAGAGAGCGCTATGCCAGCGAATTCCGCGCGCTTTTCACGCGGCAGATCGGGAGCTTCGGCAAGGAGGCTCAAGTATCCCACGACCGAAGTGAGGGGCGTGCGAATGTCGTGCGCAAGATAGGCAACCAGTTCGTTCTTGCGTTGCTCTGCCATCACAGCTGCTTGCTCGTGGTCGGAGATCTTCTTCTGTAGAAGCTCGATCTGTTGCAAAGAGATCATGAGCTCTTCGGGTAGGATGATCTTTCCGCCTTCGATCAGTCGTGGGTCGGCAAGCGCATTTGAAAGCTTGCTGAAATAGCGGAGCGATCGGTTGAGCGTGCGAATGATTATCACGATGATGCCGATCGAGTAGATCACGATCGCGAGCGGAAGCTTCAGGGAACGCATCATATTGTAAAAAGAGATATCGCGCATAGCGGTGCGACCATCTTCGGTGATCATCAGTTGGATGTTTTCAGATCCAACCTTTGCGACAAGATTGTCGAAGTGTTGGAGGAAATTCGTGTCACCCTGCTCTAATGCCTGCCAAGGATCAGAGTTCGTGCGCGTAAGGGTTTTGCTGTCAGTGGATTGTTCGATATTGTCACCCGCATCCTCCTGTGCAGACTGGTTTTCGTTAGTTGGCTGTGAGTCATAGATCCAGGTTGAGGTAGCATCAGCAATGCGATTGCCGAGCTCGTCGGAGACAAAGATCTCAATGAGCCCGCACACAATAACGAAGATGGTGGTCCACGCAAGCAACATCGCCACCATTCTTCCTAGTAGCTTGATTCGCAGAACACGTGCCTGTTCGCCGGCTTGCTTGGTTGTTTGCGTTTTCGATCTAATCTTCATTGCTGGTTGCTTTCGCCTACGGCTCAGTATGACCTGCGCCTGAATCGGCGTCGATCCTATAGCCTACGCCAAAAACGGTCTCGATGAATGCTTGTGAAGAATCGATCTCAGAGAGCTTCTTCCTCAGTCTGCGGATATGCACCATGATCGTATTGGCATCGCTCAAGCAGTATTGTTCTTGCCAGACCTGTTCGAAGATGTCTTGAGGAGAAACAGGACAGCCAGCGTTTCGCACTAGCAGCGTTAGAATGTCGAATTCTTTGGGCGTGAGGTTAAGATCGAGCGCGTGCAAGGTTGCACTGTGAGCGCGTAGGTCGATAACGATATCGGCCGCTTCGAGCATCGTCTCGTTTGTGGGTGAAGCGGCGCTCCTGCGCAGTCGTGCGCGCACGCGTGCGGTCAGCTCGCGAGGCTTGAAGGGCTTGGTTATATAGTCATCTGCGCCAAGTGCAAAGCCGATCACGGTGTCTGCCTCTTCATCTTTGGCAGAAAGGAAGATGATCGGAACATCCGAGAACTGGCGAATCCTTCGGCATGCTTCAAGGCCGTCCATCTCGGGCATCATGATATCGAGAATGAGCAGGTCGAAATCGCTGCGCTCGACAGCTTCGACTGCTTCAATGCCATTATGTGCTTCCGCGATTTCAAAGCCCTCTGGTTCGAGTATCGCGCGTATGAGTCCTAGGATTGCGGGATCATCGTCGGTTATCAAGAGCCGCGCCATGAAAAGCCTCGTTTCATCATTTCGGATGTTCATTATTTTACTGGGCAGGACACTCCTTGTCTGTCTTAGGAACTCCTTCAAGGTGAAATGTAAGAGAAAGTTAAGGCGTTGCTATGGGAAACGTAAGAGTCCCTTAAGCGATGATTCTGGTATGGATGAGCCAGCGAAAAAGAGGTGGGATATGCAGCAGGATCGTTCTGGAAGGCAGCCGCTCACGCGTTACCATGCTTCATATGGTAACGCCTCTTCGTCTCGCTATTCGCGCAGCGTGGCGCTCTATCATGCACGCCCTCAGCGAGAGCGCATTGTGGATAAGCTTCCACGGCTCGACAGATTCGCGGGGCATAGAGTATTTACTACGCGACGTTCTGCGAAGGCGCCGTATCCTTCTCCGATTCGTTTTATGGTGCTTGCTGCAATGGTAGTGGCGGTCATCGCTCTTGTAGTTTTGTCGGGTAGCGGCAGTGGTTCGAGCGTGAACGCCGATGCTTACGGGAATGGTTCTGGTGTTGTTCAGAGCACGCCTCGCAGTGAATGGCGAGCAGGCGAAGTTCCCTATCTCTACCAGATCGATCCAGAATGGGCGGATGGCTCTTACGCAGGTTCGACCATTGCTGAATCGGGGTGTGGACCGACCTGTCTCTCGATGGTCTATGTCTATCTTACGGGGCGTACGAATTTGGACCCCGCGGATATGGCGGCATTCAGCGAGTCGCATAACTATGTTGATAGCGGCATGACCAGTTGGGCATTCATGGACGAAGGAGCACGTGTGCTAGGGCTGCGATCGCGCGAACTGCCCGCGGACTACCAGAGCGTGCGCAAGGCGCTTGATGCCGGATACCCGGTGATCGCAAGCGTTTCCAAGGGGGATTTCACTACGCAAGGGCATTTTATCGTTTTGGCTGGAACCGACGAAGAGGGTAAGGTGATCGTGCATGACCCCAATAGCGTGGAGCGCTCGGCCAAAGTATGGGACCTCGATCGCATTTTGTCTCAAACGCGCAACCTGTGGGCGTTCTCGGTTTGATGTTTTGCGACTGTCTTGGAGATCTGTCTTTAAGAGAAGAAAGAGGCTGAGCGCCCGTGAGCAGTATGCCTACGGGCGCTTTTGAGTGTTGGAGGTAGGAGGGGTGGAAGCCATGCAGAGAGGCTCTATTCTTTGCTGAAGCTTTTGATCAGCAAGGCTGCTACACCACACAGAAGACCGCCGATCGGCCAGGGAAGCCAGAAGAACGCGATCATGCCTGAGCGATAGTCGCTCGGTGTGCCAGTTGCCAGTGAGCCGAACAGCATGAGCAGTGCGATCATGGTCGCAATGATCATGATGGTTCCGCAGATCGCACCGATGCGCTTATCGGTCTTCTTAGCGCGCACGAGTTCGGGCTTGTCTTCTTCAGGGATGATTGGTGAGGATGTGATCTCGGATTCTTCAAGGAATTCCGAGGCTTTTTGGTTATATTGAGCAATATTGGTCCGCCCAAGCGTCATGCCGCCATGGATGATGAAGCACACGCCAAGCGCAATGAGCGACAGCATGATGCTTACCCCGAAGATGTTTTCCGAGTCTTCACCGAAGAGGATGACCGAGCAAATGCCCGCGAAGATGCAAGCGATGCCCCCAACTAGCTGGATGCTGAAAGAGTTGCGCGCGCGAGATTTGTCCTCCTTCGTGTAGAAATCTTCGATATAGGGGTGCTCGCGCACGAAGTGAGTGTGTGCGAGCCCTGCAGGGATGATGAGCGCAAGGCCTGCTATCACGCCCAAGAAGAGGAACAGCATGCCAAGAGTGGTTGCGATGTTCTCAGGGAGCGTGAAGAGGGGATTGATGGCGGGGTCGGTGGCGTTGAAGAAGGGGAGCGAGAGCGCGTTTCCGAAGATGATCAAGGTAACTCCGATCGATATCTTCCAAGCGAAGCGGCGCATGAAGCTGTCGTAGTCGAATACGTCTGCAGGCGGAGTGAGAGGTTTCACCTTCGGGAGCGGGGTTGGCTCGTTGGTCGTAAGATCTCCTTGTACAAGATCATCTAGGGTACAATTGAAAATCTGACACAGCTTAAGAAGCTTATCCATCTCTGGATATGACTTCTCAGATTCCCATTTAGTAACTGCCTGTCTACTGACGCCGAGCAACACGGCTAGTTGCTCTTGTGTCATATTGTTCGCCGCACGCAGGTGTATGAGGTTGTCTCGAAAACTCATAGCTTGCCACCTTCCTTGGTTATATTTTCGTTGTTCTTGTTAAGGCCGGCAATGAAAAGATTATGGGACTATGCGGTGTCACACCACCAACTTCAGGCAGCAATTTGTAAGAAATCTTGGCAACCACTGGTTGCCAACCGCAGGTCAAAAACGTCTTTCCTGAATTGTAATTGTTGGCTAAAAGGTATTGATGAGTAGAAAGAGAAGCATCATTATAGATTCACCTGTGAAGTTCGTAGCAGAGAAAGGTATAAATGAGTAGAACGAGAAGTATTATCGTCAAAGGCGTTTTGGTTCTTATAGCTGTTGGGCTTGTTGTCGGAGGTGTTGTAAAGTGCGTCGAAGATGACAAGAGGTCAGTAGCTGAGCGCCAACAAACTAAAGAGCAAGCGCGTGTAGAGCTGACCGAAGCAATTGAAGAGGCTGAAGGCCTTGATATGAGCCTATATCGTTCACAGAGTTCTCAGTTTTTTGGAGGAGATATCAAAAAAGCAAGGGAAGCGCTTGATGATAAGAAAGCAACACTCAAGTCTTTGGAAGACGCAACTAGAGATTTGAAAGACGCGATAGACGATCTTGTTCCACGAGACCTTTCTGTCCCAGAGGAATATGAAGATGCGATATCAACAGCAGATCAAGAGCTTCAGATATCAGATATCTATTCAAAACAAGGTTTATATGATGAGTTGATATCAAGAAAGCATCAGTATTCGCAAGCAGCTGCACAATATGCGGTTGATCATGTTGATGCAGATTGGGTTCAGAACGCAATCAACTTTGCGAAAAGAGCTTGGAACGATGATGTAGAAAATTTGACTCGTGAAGAAATATACGATGTCCTTGTCAAAGGCGCAAAGTTCACACCAGAACAAGCTCAAGTTGCAGTTGAGACACTTCCAAAGTATAAACGCTAAGTAGGAGCATTAAAAAGAAACAGGCCAGATGGGAAAACCCATCTGGCCTGATGATTTCTATGGCTCCCCGGGTAGGACTCGAACCTACAACCCTTCGGTTAACAGCCGAATGCTCTGCCATTGAGCTACCGAGGAATGTTCGCCTCATCTCTGACGCTTGATAAATTATAGAGCAACAAGAAATCTTTGCAAGGCGAAACACAAACTTTTCCAGGCGAAGTCGGTTTGCGGAGTGTCATGGCGGAGAGTGAAGAATTCGCACAGAAGTCATTGCAGAAAAGCGCCACCCGTCTTGGATGGCGCTTAGCATGTTCGGATTGTTCGCCCGGTCGTTAAGAGATCTTCGCGTGGATCTCTTGCAGGGAAGCGATGTTGCTCTCCGTGCTCGTTTTCACGGTCTTGATACCCTTAGCAGACGCCAGTGCCGCTGCCATAGTGGTGAAGTACGGCGTGTGCGCCTTGATAGCGGTCTTGCGGATATATGAGTCGTCCTCAACGCTTTCGCCGGTTGCAGCAGGCGTATTGATGACCAGATCCATCTCGCCGTTCGTGATGAGGTCAACCAAGTTCGGGCGGCCTTCGTGGAGTTTCTTCACACGCTCGACCGCAATGCCTTCGGCCTCGATCAGTTCTGCGCTGCCTTCGGTTGCATAGATATCGAATCCTGCGTCCTTGAGGGCATGTGCCAGCTCAGGCAGTTCGTCCTTGTCCTTGTTGGAGACGGTGATGAGCACCTTGCCGCCCTTAGGAAGAACGGTCTGAGTAGCCTCTTGTGCCTTGAAGAAGGCCTCACCGAAGGTCTTCGCCAGACCCAGCACTTCGCCCGTTGAGCGCATCTCAGGGCCGAGCACAGGGTCGACTTCGGGGAACATATTGAATGGCAGCACTGCTTCTTTGACGCCGTAGTATTCGTAGCTCTTCTCCTTGAGCTCAGGAATAGGCGAGGGGCGCCCTGTAAGCGGCATAGTGATGACTTCGGTAGCAATAGGCACCATCTGAATGTTGCAGATCTTGGAGACCAATGGCACCGTGCGGCTTGCACGCGGGTTAGCCTCGAGCACGTAGACTACGTCGTTTTCGATGGCGTACTGCATGTTCATAAGACCGCGCACATGCATGGCTTCTGCGATGCGCTTGGTGTAATCGCGGATGGTAGCTAAGTGCTCTTCTGAGATATTTACGGAAGGTAGCACGCAGGCCGAATCGCCTGAGTGAATGCCAGCAAGCTCGATATGCTCCATGACCGCTGGGATATAGGCTTCTTCGCCGTCACAGATTGCGTCTGCTTCGCACTCGAGCGCATGGTTCAAGAAGCGATCGACCAGGATCGGACGATCGGGCGTAACGCCTACGGCAGCGTTCATGTAGTTTATGAGGTTCTCGTCATCGTAGACCACTTCCATGCCGCGTCCGCCCAGTACATAGGAAGGACGCACCATAACGGGGTAGCCGATGCGATGCGCGATCGCGAGCGCGTCATCAACTGTAACAGCCATGTCAGATTCGGGCATGGGGATGCCGAGTTCGTCCATCATGGCGCGGAAACGGTCACGGTCTTCAGCGAGGTCGATGATCTCGGGGCTGGTGCCTAAGATGTTCACACCCGCAGCCTTGAGCTCAGCAGAGAGGTTCAGCGGGGTCTGGCCGCCGAACTGCGCGATCACACCGAGTGGTTTCTCTTTCTCATAGATCGAGAGCACATCTTCAGTGGTGAGTGGCTCGAAATAGAGCTTGTCGGAGGTGTCGTAGTCGGTCGAGACTGTTTCGGGGTTGCAGTTCACGATGATGGTTTCGAATCCGAGCTTCTTGAGCGCGATCGAGGCATGCACACAGCAGTAGTCGAATTCGATGCCCTGGCCGATACGGTTCGGGCCGCCGCCTAGGATCATGACCTTTGGAGCATCCGTTGTGGTGCTGTGATCAGGTGCGTTGTAGGTTGAGTAGTAGTACGCAGAATCCTGTGTGGAACTTACATGCACACCTTCCCAGGCTTCGGTGATACCGAGTGCGATGCGCGCTTCGCGGATATCCTTTTCAGGAATGTTCATGAGTTGGGACAGGTAGCGATCGGCAAAGCCATCTTTCTTGGCCTGTTCGAGCATCTCGTCTGGAAGCATCTTGCCCGGGTTCTCGTTGGCGTAGGCGAGGATCTTGTTCTCTTCTTCGACCAGTTCGAGCATCTGTTCGATGAAGTAGTTCTTGATCTTCGTGCGTTCATGAATCTCTTCGATCGTAGCGCCCTTACGCAGTGCTTCATACATGATGAACTGGCGTTTCGATGAAGGGGTGTTTAGCTGGCGAAGGAGCTCTTCCTTGCTCTGCTCGTGGTAGTTGCCCACGAAGCCCAGGCCGTAACAGCCCTGCTCGAGCGAACGGATGGCCTTCTGGAAGGCCTCTTTGTAGGTCTTGCCGATGCTCATGACCTCGCCCACTGCGCGCATCTGCGTGCCGAGCTCATCTTTCACACCCTTGAACTTCTCGAATGCCCAGCGTGCGAATTTGAGAACCACGTAGTCTCCGCCGGCAACGTACTTGTCGAGCGTACCGTGCTTGCCGCAAGGGATCTCGTCCAGCGTAAGGCCAGAGGCGAGCATGGCCGAGATGAGTGCAATGGGGAAGCCCGTTGCTTTTGATGCGAGTGCAGAAGAGCGCGAGGTGCGCGGGTTGATCTCGATGATGATGTCGCGGTCTGACACGGGGTCGTGTGCCCATTGCACGTTCGTGCCGCCAACCACTTGTACGGCTTCGACGATGCGGTGCGATTTCTCTTCCAAGCGCTTGATCACGTCTTCCGAGATGGTCTGCATGGGAGCTGCGCAGAACGAATCGCCCGTGTGAACGCCCATAGGATCGATGTTCTCGATCGTGCAGATGGTGATCATGTTGTTCTTTGAATCTCGAACGACCTCAAATTCAAGCTCTTCCCAGCCAAGCACCGATTCTTCAACCAGTACTTCGTTGACAGGGGAGGCCTGCAGGCCACGCGCGACTACCGTGCGTAGCTCATCGATGTTGTAGACCAGGCCGCCACCCGTGCCACCCATGGTGTAGGCGGGACGCAGTACGCACGGATAGCCAAGACGCTCGGCGATCTCGACCGCTTCTTCGACGGTGTTGGCAACTTCAGAGCGCGCCATCTCGATACCGAGCGAAGCCATGGTCTTCTTGAATTCGTTACGATCTTCGCCACGTTCGATCGCATCGACCTGAACGCCGATCACTTTCACGCCGTATTTGTCGAGGATGCCCTTGTTCGCGAGCTCCGCGCAGAGGTTGAGCGCGGATTGCCCGCCGAGGTTCGGCAGAAGGGCATCGGGGCGCTCTTTGGCGATGATCTGCTCAAGGCGTTCGCAGTTGAGCGGCTCGATATAGGTGACATCCGCTGTGCCGGGATCGGTCATGATGGTGGCAGGATTAGAGTTGACCAGCACGATCTCGTAACCAAGCGCGCGCAATGCTTTGCATGCCTGGGTGCCTGAATAATCGAATTCGCATGCTTGCCCGATAATGATAGGACCAGAGCCGATGATCAGTACCTTATGGATATCGGTGCGTTTTCCCATTTTCGCTCCTTGTCATGCGAACCTTCGTGCTGCCGTGCATTATTTGCATCTCGGGCAGGCGCGAAGCGTGCCAGTATTTCTTTTTCAAGGCTTCATTATAAGACTTTTAATGCTCAGTCGTGATCGAGACTCCATGTTTTTCGGCTTGGAAACAGACGCGTGTCAAAATCGCGTTCATCAGGCGTGAAAAATGAGGCAAGGCTACAATGTGGCTAGATTTCAAAGGATTACGAGGAAGGGAAGAGCCATGAGATTAGATGCTGGTCTTGATTCCATGGAAGATGGCTATGTGACCGAAGCCGAACAGGTCGATCAGGAGACCGAGATCGAAGATATGCAATCCTTGCTCGATGACGATATCATGGATCCCGACAGCCTCGATACCGATATGGAAGGCGCTTACGAAGGATTCCATGACAATGAAGGATTCAAAGGAATCCCGGTAGGCGGCCATACCGATTCCCAGCTCGAAGATGCGGTGCGAGATGAAACGGGGCTCGATCTTCCCGAAGAGGGTTTCCATGTTGAAGATGCGTTCGGGCGCGATCTGTCAGCGGATGACATTTCGAACAGCGGGCTCATCGATGATTTCGATGCTGAAGAACTCTCGAATGACACCTCCGAGGTGATCCTTGATGAAGCACAGTCGATCGATTACGGTTTTGATATCGAACGCTTTTCGTCAAGCGATGGCGTTGAGGAGAGCACTGCCGATGTGATCACCCAGACGGTCGACGAAGAGGCATAGGAGGGGGATTGTCTACTTGCTTTCGCTTGGTACCGATCTGTGCGTGACTTGGAAGTATTTTGTCCTGTTGCTCCAAAAAAGACACGATGGCTTCAAAATACGTTAGAATAACTAGACGCACACGGGCCCATAGCTCAACGGTGGAGCAGGGGACTCATAATCCTTTGGTTCTCGGTTCGAATCCGGGTGGGCCCACCATTGAACTCAACGACCAGAGCGCGTCTCTGGTCGTTTTTGTTACAAGAGGAAGGATTGGCTCATGGAGCAGACGAACGATATCGATGCTTTGATGGAAAGGATTCAGGAGCAGGAAACTGCGTATGAATTCGATCGTATAGATGAAGATCTGGCGTTGCAGATGGGAATCTACGTGATCAGGCGTGCGCGCGAGATAGGAAAGCCGATCGCTACGCGCATCACGCTCAATCGTCGTACGCTCTTCGCCTATTCGATGCCTGGTACGAAACCCGAAAGCGATAACTGGATTCGTCGCAAGGAAAATCTCGTATATGCGACCAATGGCAGCTCATACTATTGGGAGTGCTGGTGCGAGAAGGGTGATCATCCTTTCGAGTGGCGTGGCATGAACTATGTCGATTATGCACCGGCGGGTGGTAGCTTCCCGCTTCGTGTCAAGGGCGTTGGCGCGGTCGGTACGATCACTATCACAGGCATGGCGAGCCACGAGGATCATGCACTCGCGTTCGAGGCGGTCGAGAAGGCTACAACAGGCTCGCTCAACGTTGATATCTCATCTTTGTTCCCTGCCTAAGAGAAACCGTTAAGCACTGCGAACACTGATATACTTTATAGGTTGTAAATTCACTGATCTATTGGGGAAGAGTTCCACATGAGCGTTGATAGTTTTGAGGCAAGCGTTAAGAAGAGCGACGCACTGAAAGAAGACTTGTTCGAGCATCCTACGAAGTATGTCATGCTCACGGGTGATCGACCGACAGGGCGTTTGCACCTTGGTCACTATTTCGGCACGATCAAAGAACGCGTCAACCTTCAGGATAAAGGAGTGCCTACGCGTGTGGTCATCGCCGACTATCAGGTTATCACCGATCGTGATACGACCGAGCATATCCAGGACAACGTCTATAACATGGTCATCGACTATCTTGCTTGCGGTCTTGATCCAGAAAAAACGCTCATCTTCACGCATTCTGCGGTGCCGGCGCTCAATCAGCTCATGCTGCCATTCTTGTCGCTCGTTACTGAATCTGAGCTTCACCGCAATCCCACGGTGAAGTCTGAGATGGAGGCATCTGGGCATGCGCTCACGGGGCTTTTGCTCACCTATCCCATTCATCAGGCCTGCGACATTCTTTTCTGCAAAGGCAATGTGGTGCCGGTTGGCAAGGATCAGCTTCCTCATATCGAGATCACGCGTCAGATCGCGCGTCGTTTCAACGAGCGCTACGGCAAGGTCTTCCCTGAGCCAGAAGGACTGCTCAACGATGCTCCTGAGATTCCTGGTCTTGATGGACGCAAGATGTCGAAGAGCTATGGCAATGCGATCAGTCTATGCTTCACCGAAGAAGAAACAGCGAAGCTCATCAAGAAATCTCAGACCGATTCGGAGCGCTTCATTACCTACGACAAAGAGAACCGTCCAGGTGTTTCGGCGCTTCTTACTACGGCGGCTCTTTGCACGGGTCGCAGTGAGGAAGAGATCGCTGCCGAGATCGGCAATGATGGTTCTGGTGCGCTCAAGAAATATGTGACTGAAAGCGTGAACACCTACCTTGCGCCCATCCGTGAGAAGCGTCGCGCGCTCGAAAACGATCTCGATACAATCAAGGACATCCTGCACGAAGGCAACAAGAAAGCTAACCTTATCGCAGATGCAACGCTTAATGAAGTGCGTGAAGCGATGAATATGCTGTACTGATAAATTAGCTGAAGATTATGGCAGGGGTCAGTTCTCAGGAAAGCGATCGCGTTCGCGCGTCAAAGTCTCGTGCGCTCACTGTTTGCGAATGGATATGCCGTATCTGCTTCACGATCGTTTTCATCGTGAACATCCACTGCGCGATCAGCTTCATTGTCGATCCCGGGCCATATGCCTGGAATTTCGGGCTTCGTGGCGATAGCGGTAATTTTGCAGTCCGTGGTCTTGGCATTGCCTTTCTCATGTGGAATGCCACATATCCCGTTTTCGTCGCGTTCCCGAATCGCTTTAAAGTGGTGGGTGGCATCGTCTTAGCGCAGCAGATCATAGGCCTGATAGGGGAGAGCCTTCTTTTATCTTATTTACCTGCTGCAAGCTTTCTTTTTGCTGCGAGCATCATGCGTTTCGTCTATTTCGACGCTTTTGGTCTTGTTATCATGGCGGTGCCATTCATATTGCTCTGTGCATTCTCTTGTAGAGCGAATCGCCCTCGAGCATAAGTTCACCCTAAATAGTATTCACTGGTTCAGATCAGAATGTGAAGACCTTATATATGAGGGTCTGTTTTTGTATGCACGTATGAAAGCCTGATTTCTTCTTACGTAGATGCTCGATGCATGCAGGGCTAGTGGTTTAGGGATGCGTTCATACAAGTAAAACTCATGTTCGCTACACCTTTTGAGGAGTAGGAAGGAGATGAACAAAAAAAATAAGAGAGGGAGCGTTAAGCTCCCTCTCCCCGGAATCTACCAAGTAAACTTGGTTAAGTTGTTCTCTTGGCTTAGAGATCCATCTCAGCGAGCTGTTCAGGAGTGAAGTCAAGAGCGGTGCCAGCGATCCAGGTCTGATAGTTGACGTGGCCGTTGTGGTCCTCAACACCCTTAGCAATGGTGATGCGCTGAACGGTAGGAGCACCCTCTTCAAGCCACATAGCGCGGCAGTCACGATAAAGGAGCTCGGTAGGACCATAAGGAGAATCCTCGAAGTAACCGTCGCCACCGAAGATCTCGAGCATTTCGTCAGAGACGAGACGAACGGTGTCGATGGAGAAGAGCTTACAAATAGCAGCCTTCTCAGCGATGAACTCGCCCATCGGATCGCGATCGTAGTCATCGCAGAAGTCGATGATAGCGCAGCGAAGAGCATGGAGCATCATCTGCATGTTAGCGAGCTTCATACGGATAGCCTGACGCTTGATGATCGGCTTGCCGAAGGTCACGCGGTCGCGTGCACGAGCGATAGACATCTCGAACATACGCTGACCAATACCGAGGTTAGAGGTAGCGATGTGTACACGAGAAACAGCGAGGGAGTGCATAGCAACTTCCATGCCCTGGCCGCGCTCGCCGAGCATCAGCTCAGGACCGAGTTCAACGTTGGTGAACTTGAGACCGGTGTGGCCAGAACCACGGCAGCCCATCATGTGAGGCATAGGAACGAGTTCGAAGCCTTCGCTATCCATCGGTACGAAGAAAGCGGAGAGGCGCTCGTCGCCCTCTTTGTCAGGATCGGTTACGCAGATTACGTAAGAGAACTGAGAGCAGTCGGTGTGAGAGATGAGCCATTTCTCACCATTGAGGATCCACTTACCCTTCTCCTCATCCCAAACTGCAGTGGAGTGCAGGTCAGCACCAGTACCACCAGTCTTCTCGGTAAGAGCGAAGTTGGTGAAGATGGTCTTGTCCTGGAAGAGAGGCATGTACTTCTCTTTGACTTCCGGCTGACCGAAGTCGTCGAGGATACGCCAGTTCAGGTCAGATGCATAGTGCATGTGCATACGCATGCCCGAAGGACCACGAGAGAACTCTTCCTGGACCTGCAGGATTTCCTTCTCGTTGAGGCCCCATCCACCGTACTCTACAGGAAGAGAATAACGATAGATGTCGTTGTCGATGTTGGACTGGTAGAACTTCTCGGGGAACTTGTTGGTTACCTCGATCTCCTTCTGCCATTCAGTGTAAGGGCCTTCGACGAGGTCGCGAACCTTGCGAAGGAAGTCCTGGAACTGAACATCGGTGATAGTTGCATTCGGATTCATAAACCCTCCTAATCGGTTTGAATATAGGCTTGACGCCTGACCCTGATGCGGCAGATTCCGGATAATCCGCTTTTGCAAGTTTATCACTGCGCATCAGGAAGCTGTCCAATAGTTAATAGTCTTTCGATGGTTTACGAATCATAGGCTTAGGCTATCAATAGGACGAATCCATAGATTCATGCATGAAATCGATTTGATTCGATAGGAATGCTTGCTAAAGCGGAGTATTATATGCTCCTCGTGAATGGATCTCTTATCAATAGTCTATTGAAAGCGGTAGCCAATATTATAATGTCGCGCGCGTTCTTTATTATTAGATTTTTCAGGTAAGATTCGATTGATAGAACGTACCTATAGGTTATGCCTTATTAACATGTTAATTACCTATTGGACAGTTGTTTTAATCAACCTCAAACTCTTGTTAGGAAAAAGTCCGAATTCTGGGGCCTCAGGCGCTGGAGTAAATTCGCCTGAGGGGCTTTAGGCGAGGAGTAGGAGAAAACTATGGATTTTAGTTTTAGTGAAGATCAGGAGTTGATGATCGACAGCATCAAAGAATTTGCTGCGACATACTTCACCGATGAAGCCGTGAAGGAAATGTACGAAGTGCATCATGGCGTGCCTGATGAGGTTCAGGATGCTTATCGCGATCTGGGCTTTGCCTTCATGGGTCTGCCGGAAGAGGTTGGTGGCATTCCTGCTACGCGCATCGATCTTGGCATCCTCACCGAAACGCTCTATCGTGCGACTGGTTGCATGACCCCGTTCATGACCGCAATGCTCGCTGCATACGACGTTGCAGAGTTCGGTTCTGAAGAGCAGTGTCAGCTCATCGTCGATCACTACGAGAAGACCGGCAACTGCTTCGCTGCAATGTGTCTTTCCGAGCCCGGTGCTGGTTCTGACAACATGGGCATGACCACCACCACCAAGAAGCAGGCAGATGGTACGTACATCCTTAAGGGTCAGAAGACCTGGGTCACCAACGGTGCTTGCTCTTCCTATCTGGTTGTCATCGCTAAGGACGAAGATCCTGCTCGCGAGAATAAGAATATGTCCCTTTGGCTTGTTCCTTCAGACACTCCGGGCGTTTCTACGGCTGCGCTCACCAAGCTCGGTCAGCAGACCGTTCCGTTCGTTGATGTTTTCTTCGACGATGTTGTTCTTACTGAGGCGAATCGCTTGGGTGAGGCTGGTCAGGGATGGCTGCTGCTCATGAAGAACTTCGAGTTCGAACGCTGCCTCGTTGTTGCTCAGGGCCTCGGTCTTGCTGAAGCTGCTCTTGACGATGCTATCGACTATGCTCTCGACCGCATCGCATTCGGCAAGCCTATCGCCGACAACCCGCGCGTTCAGGACCTCATCACTGAGTCCAAGCGCACCATCCTTTACACGCGCATGATGCTTTATTTATGCCTCTGGATGCTCGATCAGGGCATGTCCTGCAACGCTGAGGTTGCAATGCTCAAGTCTGAATCGACCAAGACCTGCTTGAAGGTTGCCGATAACGCTATCGAGATCTTCGGTGGCCTTGGCTACACCGAAGAGGTTCGCGTTGGCCGCATCTGGAAAGACCTCCGTGGTAATGCGCTTGCTGGTGGTACCTGCGAGGTTATGGACTACATCGCTGGTCGTGCGATCGTAAACAAGTATCGCGCCCGCAAGAAGTAGTTAAACAACTGCGTTACGATAGTGACCCGCTCACGTGGGTCACTATTTTGAGTGGTTAAAGTAATACTGCTTTCAAATTTGTGCTTGAGAAAAAGAAAAGGAGCATGAAAGTTATGAAAATTGTTGTTGCTGTAAAAGTAGTACCTGACGATCAGGACATCTTCGTTTCTCCCGATCGTTCCTTGGACTATTCCAAAGCTAAGCCGAAGATCTCCGAATACGACAAGAACGCACTCGAGGCTGCTGCTCAGTTCGCAGCTGCCAACGATGGCTCTCAGGTGATCGCTATCAGTGCTGTTCCTGCAAAGAACGATGACACCAAGGCTAAGCAGAACATCCTCGCTCTTGGCGTTGATGAGCTGTTCATGGCTACCGACGACGCACTCGAGACGGCTGATTCTTATGCGACCGCTCAGGTTCTGAAGAACATCGTCGAGACCAAGGTCCCCGATTACGATGTCATCATCTGCGGTGATGGTTCTGCTGACCTCTATGCTGGTCAGGTCAACATCCAGCTCGCTGCTGCACTTGGCGTTCCTACCATCAACGAGGTCACCTCGCTCACCGCTGAAGGCGACAAGCTCGTTGTCGAGCGTACGCTCGACGATGAAGTGGAAGAGATCGAAGTTCCGCTTCCTGCAGTCGTTTCGGTTTCTCCCGATATCGCAACTCCTCGCATCGCTGGCATGCGTGACATCTTGGCTGCGAAGAAGAAGCCGCAAACCGTTGAGGCTGCTGCTGTTCCGGTCGACGTTAAGGTTAATGTCGAAGAGATCAAGGCTCCTGAACTTGCTCCGCGTAAGAATCAAATCTTCGAAGAGGGCGACATCGACGCATTCGTTGCTGCTGTTGCCGAAGCACTCAAATAACCTAGAGAAGGCGGTATAAGAATATGAAAGCATTAGTATTGGCAGAAACCATCGATGGCCAGCGTGCTCTTTGTGCTGGTGCCCGTTCTATCGCTGATGAGGTAGTTCTGGCGGTTGTCAAGGGTGCTCCTGAGACGGGCATTGCTGACAAGGCTTACGATATCGAACTTCCTGCAGGTGAGCCGGTCGAGAACGCTGCTGCTGGCGTGATCGCGGTCTACAACGCAGAGAACCCCGATGTGGTACTCGTTGAGCCCACCCCGCGCGACAAGATCCTTTCTGGTCTGCTCGCTGCAAGCCTGGGCGCTTCGGTCATCTCCGATGTCACCTCTATCGACGGCGATGTTGTCACCAACATGTACTTCGGTGGCTTGGCGGAGAACAAGCAGAAGGCTAACGGTGTGAAGATCTACACGATTGCCGCTACCTGCTTCGACGATGCAGAGCCTACAGGTACCGACACGGTCGAGACCATCGCTTACACAGCTCCAGAAAAGCCCCTCGTGCTTCGTGGTACGAAGGAAGTTCCGCGCACCGGTGCTGACCTCACCAAGGTCGATGTCGTTGTTGGTGCAGGTCGCGGTTTCGCTGAGGAAGACGAACTGCAGATCGCGCGCGATCTCTGCGCTAAGGTCGGCGGCGAACTCGGTTGCTCCCGTCCGCTCGCTGAGAACGTCAACTGGCTGCCGAAGAACCTCTACATCGGTGTTTCTGGCCTTCAGCTCGCTCCTAAGGCATACATCGCTCTCGGTATCTCCGGTCAGATGCAGCACATGGTAGGCGTTACTGGCGCTGATACCATCATCGCTGTGAACAAGGACGCGAATGCTCCTATTTTCAAGCAGGCTGACTATGGTATCGTTGGCGACATCAAGACGGTTGTTCCCGCTTTGATCGAAAAACTCTAAGAGGTTTTGTAGGGGCGCCTCAAAACGGGGCGCCCTTTTTATGTATTCACCCTTTGAAAGGAAAAAAATGGCCGAGATTACTCTGGATGCCGATTTCGAACCTGATTTCGACGTCATTGTTGTCGGTGGTGGTTGCGCAGGCTGCGTGGCGGCTTACACCCTCGCCGAAGCAGGCAAAGCTGTTCTCGTTGTTGAGCGCGGCAACTATTCGGGTGCGAAGAACATGACTGGTGGTCGTATCTACACCCATTCTCTTGCACAGGTTTTCCCTGATTACCTCGATGCACCGCTTCAGCGCAAGGTTGCTCACGAGCGCATTTCGCTCATGGCTCCCGATTCTAACTTCACGGTCGACTTCAGTTCGCGTGAACTCACCGAGCAGGGTCAGGAATCCTGGACTGTTTTGCGTGCGCCGTTCGATCAGTGGCTTGCTGAAAAGGCAGAAGAAGCTGGTGCCGAGATCATTCCGGGCATCGCTGTCGAAGATCTGCTCATCTCCAATGGCAAGGTCGTTGGCATCTCTGCTGCGGGCGAAGAAATGACCGCGAAGATGGTCATCTTGGCTGATGGTGTCAATTCGCTTCTTACGCAGAAGGCTGGTCTTACCACGAAGCCTGCTCCTGCGATCAACGAAGTTGCTGTTGGTGCAAAGGAGACGATCCAGCTCGACCCTGAGACCATCGAAAGCCGTTTCCTCTGTAATCCTGGCGAAGGTGCTTCTTGGCTCTTTGCTGGCAGCCTGACCAATGGTGCTATCGGCGGTGCGTTCATCTACACCAACGAAGACACCGTTTCGGTCGGTATCGTTGCTACGATGTCTGAAGTCATCAAGCAGGATATCCCGGTCTATCAGATGCTCGAGAATTTCAAGAATCGTCCCGAGATCGCTCCGGTCATCCGTGGTGGTAAGCTCGTCGAATATTCTGGTCACGTTGTTCCTGAAGGTGGCCTGAAGATGATGCCTGAGCTCGTTGGCAATGGCGTTATCGTCGCGGGCGATGCGGCTATGATGTGCATGAACCTCGGTTATACCGTTCGTGGTATGGACCTTGCGATCGCAGCTGGTCAGATCGCTGGTAAGGCAGCTGCTCAAGCGCTCGATGCAGGCGATACCTCGAAGGCGGGTCTGCAGTGCTACAAGACCATGCTCGATGATTCGTTCGTCATGCGCGACATGAAGCAATATCAGAACTTCCCTGAGTTCTTGGAGGAATGTCCGCGCATGTTCAATGAATATCCTGAGATGATTCGCGATATCATGAATCCGATGTTCATCGTTGATGGCAAGCCGCGTCAGAACATGAAGAAGATGGCGATGGGTCCGGTGAAGAAGGTCGGCATCATGAAGATCGCCAAGGATGCCATGAAAGGAATCAAAGCGCTATGATAGAGAACGTTTGTGATATCACCGTCAATGTCGACGAGAAGCTCTCGATCGATAAGTTCAACGTTGACGAAGAGAACGCCCATATCGTTCTGAAAGATAATCCTTCTGACGAGGAATTCCGCAAGCTCGTGCTGTGCTGCCCTGCGGCTCTTTACAAGGTCGAGGACGATGGCAGCAAACGCTTCGATTATGCAGGCTGCCTCGAATGTGGCACCTGCCGTATGATCTGCGGCGAGACCATCCTTGAGAAGTGGGAGTATCCGCAGCCGACCATGGGTATCGAATATCGTTTCGGCTAGGATCTTGTAAGTAGGGCGGGAATATGTTCGTATGATTCCGCTGCTCCAATTCAATAGATTGAACAGGCAATAGACCCTTTTGAAGGGTCTATTGTTTTGTACTATCAGTTATTTTGAACCTATCGATTTCTGCTATAATTTCAATGAAACAAGAATCAAGTGTCGGTATCGGAGCACACATGAACCTTTCGCAACTCTACTATTTCAGCAAGCTTGCAGACTTGCAACACTATACGCGCGCAGCAAAAGAACTCTTCATCACGCAACCGACGCTTTCTGGATCCATCTCTTCGCTTGAAAGCGAATTGGGTGTGGCGCTTTTCCAGAAGAAGGGTCGCAACGTCGAGCTTACCAAGTACGGCGCTGAGTTCCTTGAGTACGTGAATGCAGCGCTCGAGCAGCTCGACAAGGGCGTGGCTGTTATGAAGAGCTATTCAGGGGAGAGCGACGGTGGACTTATTGATCTTGGTTGCATCATCACGGTGCAGACTGACTACATTCCGCAGCTACTGAATCAATACCATCGTTCAAGCGATCATCGCTACGATTTCAATATTTCGCAGAAACGCTCGCAGGAATTGCTCGGCAGCCTGAACGAAGGACAATTCGATGTGGTGTTTTGCGCACGTGACGATGATTTCGGTGATGACTTGCACTATGTTCCTGTGCTCGCTCAAGAATTCATCATCGCGATGAATGCTGACAGTCCACTGGCTGATAAAGAATTCATCGTGCCAGAAGATCTGGAAGATGTTGAGCTCATTACCTACCGTGAGCAGATTCCCCTGGGAAAGGCGGTCAAGGCTACGCTCGACACGTGGAATCTTCCCAATGTGCGCTATGCCTTCGACGATGAGTCGATCCTTGCCGGCTTCGCTGCGAATGGTGTTGAAGTGGCGCTCATGCTCAACACGTTCTTCCTCAACCACGTGCAGGGCATCGTGGCGAAGCCGCTCTACAACAACGCAACTGAGAAGAAACGCTTCTATCACACGATCTATATGGTGTTCAATGAGAAGAAATATCATCCGTTCTGCGTGGATGATTTCATCAAGTTCGTTGAATCGGGCGAACTCGATCGCTCCGATCCAGATATGCTCTTCTTCGACTAATCCAAAAGGTGTCGAACGACCGGGTCGTCACACCTTTTCCCATCTATCCCACGCAAGCAGCACGCCCAAGCGGCACTTGTAATTACCCACTTTCGCTGTTCGCTTGCCTGATTAGGCAAGCTCATGCGCTTCGCTCCTTCGGACAGTCTATTACGAATTAAGAATGCGGACTCAGAGTAATTTAAGTACCCCATGGGCTCAGTTGCTTGCTCGACACACCCTGTCATCTTTGGCAATGGTGATGTAACTCTTGCGCCGTTCACGCATTTGGCCCTGCGTGCGGTTGGACGCTGTAGGATGAATTCACTACACTGATTTCTACTTATGATTTTACAGCTCGAACAGATCGCGAAATCGTTTGGCTCCAGAGAACTGTTCTCGGGGGTCTCTTTGCGTTTGGAAGAGTTCGATCGTCTTGCCCTTGTTGGGCCAAATGGGGCAGGCAAGACTACGTTGCTCAACATCATTTCTGGCAAAGATGAGCCTGACGAAGGGCGTGTGATCGTCGCAAAGAATGCGCAGGTCGGCTATCTTGAACAGGAAGCGATCGAGATGGGTGATAATCCTATCTTCGAGGAGGTGCTCTCTGCCCAACATGAGGTCGTGCGCCAAGAACAGCGCTTGCGTGAGCTAGAAGCGGCGCTCGGTGAAGACTCCAGCGAAGCAGCGCTTGCAGCCTATGGCAAAGCGAGCGATATGTATGAGGCAATGGGTGGTTATACGCTTGAGAGCAGGGTGCGAGCGGTGCTCTTCGGTTTAGGCTTCAAAGAAGAGGACATGAAACGTCGCACGAGCGAGTTCTCGGGTGGCTGGCAGATGCGTATTGCGCTCGCCAAGCTTCTCACGCGTAATCCAGAGATCCTTCTTTTGGACGAGCCGACCAACCATCTCGATCTTGAGAGCGTGAAGTGGCTCGAGAGCTTCCTGAAAAGCTATCAAGGGGCGGTTCTTATGGTGAGCCATGACCGCGAATTCTTAGACAATACGGTCAGCCGTGTTGCCGAGATCGACTTAGGGAAGGTAACGCTCTACACTGGTAACTATTCGAGCTACCTGAAGCAGCGGGAAGAGCGCTTGGAGCTCTTGCGAGAGCAGGCTGCCAAACAGGCCGAAGAGATCGCGCACATGGAAGCCTTCATCGAGCGTTTTCGTTATAAGGCAACGAAGGCTAAGCAAGTTCAGGATCGCGTGAAGAAGATCGAGCGCATGGAGATCATCCAGGTGCCTGAAGAGCGCAAGAAGGTGAAGTTCAGCTTTCAGCAGCCGCCCCGAACGGGTGAGAAGGTGGTCGCGGCTGAAGCAGTGGATAAGGCATTCGGATCGAAGGTTGTCTACAAGGGGCTCGACCTGGCGCTTTACCGTGGTGAGAAAGTGGCACTTGTTGGGCCGAATGGAGCGGGGAAGTCAACGCTTTTAAAGATGCTCGCGGGCGTACTCGAGCCTGATAGCGGCGCGATAAACTACGGTGTGCATGTGACGAAGTCCTATTTCGCACAGCATCAGCTCGAAGAATTGAACCCCGGCAACACGGTATTCGAGGAGCTTGACCGCGTTGCACCGCAGTGGACGATCTCGCAGGTGCGTACGCTTTTGGGCTCGTTCCTCTTCGGACCGAACGATATCGACAAAAAGGTCGCGGTGCTCTCTGGTGGTGAGAAATGCCGCTTGGCGCTTGCGAAGATGCTCGTGGCGCCCACGCCGCTGCTCTGTTTGGACGAGCCTACTAACCATCTTGATATCGCCAGCGCCGATATCCTTGAGCAGGCACTCAAGCAATTCGAAGGCACCATTGTTCTCATCTCGCATGATCGCCATCTTATCCGTTCGGTGGCGAATCGTATCATCGAGATCAAACCTGAAGGGGTCACGTCCTATCCGGGCGATTATGACTATTACCTCTACAAGACGAGCATAGAAGATCAAAGCGAAGCAGCACCACCCAAGAAGCTGCACACGGTGCAGGCTAGAGCTACGGACTCGGAGCAGGGAAGTATAGCTACGTCGAGCGTTTCTGATGGCGCGAAAACTGAAGTGACGGTGCGCTCGCATCGCCGACAAAAGACTCAATCGGTTCCCAAAACGAAGGAGCAGAAGCGCGCCGAGGCAGAGCGTCGCAACCAGCTCTATGCTGCGCTCAAGAATCAGCGCAAACGCATCGCGGAGCTCGACAAGCTCATCGAGGCCGAACAAAAGCGCATGGATGAGCTTACCTCTGCTATGGCGGATCCCGCATTCTATGAGGATGCTGAGCGATCAGCTGAAGCGATCGCCGAACACGCTCTGCTCAAGAAGCGTCTTGCAGAACATGAGGAAGAATGGATCGCGCTATCTGAAGAGGTTGAAGAAGCGATGCGCGAACAGGCGTAATCTGGCATCGTCAATCTGCGATACTACTGCGCTCGTTTAGCTTGCGTCCGATCAAGAAGAAAAGAGTGATATGTCGCTGAAACTCCACATCGTGCTCTTTGAGCCTGAGATACCCCAGAACACGGGTAATATCGCGCGTACGTGCGCCTGTATCGGCGCAACGCTGCACTTAGTAGAGCCCCTGGGGTTTCGTCCTTCCGAACGTAACCTCAAGCGCGCTGGGCTCGACTACTGGGATGACGTGAAGATCGTTCATCATGCGAGCACAAAAGCTTTCCTCGATGAACATGGCGCGGATAATCTGTACTTTTTCACGGGGCAAGCCGAACGCAGTTATGCTGAAGTAGACTATGCAGAAGAGGTCTTCTTGGTGTTCGGACGCGAAAGCCGAGGTATCGATCCAGAGATCCTGGAGCGTTACGCTGCGCAATGCGTGCGCATTCCTATGAAAGAGGGTTTGCGTTCGCTCAATCTGTCGAATGCAGCGGCGATCGGTGCCTATGAAGCGTTGCGCCGAAACGGCTTCTTGGGTCTCGTGTAAAAGCAGAGGTGTTATGGATTATCAGGTAGTTTATATCGTTTGTAGCATTCTGGCATTCATCCCAGCCATCGTCTGTCACGAATTCATGCATGGGTTCGCCGCCTACAAGCTTGGAGACAATACCGCCAAGCAAAGCGGCCGTCTAACGCTCAATCCGCTCAAGCATATCGATCCGTTTGGTACGATCATCCTGCCGCTCTTGTTGGCGTTCATGCATGCGCCGGTATTCGGCTATGCCAAGCCAGTGCCGTACAACCCGAATAACTTCAAAGACAAGCGTGTGGGCGATGTGGTGGTGGGCCTTGCAGGTCCGGCGGCGAATCTCGCGCTGGCGCTCATCGGCTCTGTACTCATGTTCGCCTTACATGCACAAGCTCTTACTACGCATCAGGAATTCTTCTTTTACTTCTACTGGTGGTTCCTGCCGATCTTCATCATGGTGAATCTTTACTTGATGTTCTTCAATCTATTACCCATTCCGCCACTCGATGGCTCTTCGATCATTGCGTTTTTCTTGCCGGTGAAGTACCTGCCCACCTATTACAAGGTTCAGCAGTATGCGTTCCCTATCTTTTTGATCGTACTGTTCGTCTTGCCCTATATCCTCCATTTCAATATCATCAGTGAATACTTGAATGTTACCGCAGGGGCGCTTGGCTCGCTCTTGATACCGGGTGCGTGATAGGCCCGAAAACGAAGGATCGCATCGTAAGTGTCGTATAAGGTCAAAATAGAGAGCTTCGAAGGTCCCTTCGATCTACTGCTTCATCTTGTGCACCGTCAGCGCGTGGATATCGGGCAGGTCTCGCTTTCGGATATCACCGATCAATACTTGGCCGAGATCAGGCGCATGCAAGCACTCGATCTGGAGATAGCGAGCGACTTCATCGTGGTGGCTTCTACCTTGCTTGAGATAAAAGCTGCGAGCTTGTTGCCGCAAGAGATGCCCGAAGACGGGGAAGCGTACGAAGAGTACGAGCCTTCTGATTTGCGGCGAATCCTCGTCGAGCGTTTGATCAACTACAAGAAGTTCAAGAATGCCACGGCAGCACTTGCTGTGCGCTTCGAGACCGAAACGCGCATGCATGAGCGCCCGTTCGGTCCTGATCGGTCGCTCTTTCGCTTGATGCCTGACTATCTGAAGGGTGTTTCACTCGAGAAACTCGGAGGGCTGTGCGCGCAGGTCTTCAGCCGTCAGGATATCTTTTTGCTGGAATCTGAGCATATCGCCAAGCGCGCGATTCCGGTGGAGGTGCAGATCGATCGCATCCATGATGCATTGCGCCATCAGCGCGTGGTCAAGTTCTCTGATTTCATAGAGAATGACACCGATTCGCACGTGATCGTGGTCACGTTCCTGGCGATCCTTGAATTGTTCAAGCAGGCGAAGATCTCACTGCGCCAAGACGCGCTCTTCGGCGATATCGCCATCAGCTATATCGACAATGACGACAATGAACATCCGGCGCAAAGCCAGGACGAGGAATAAGGAAGCGCATTATGGATGCTTTTGAAATGAGAGACGATCATGACCTGAAATCGGCGCTCGAAGCGATGTTGTTCGTTACGAGCGATCCGATCGATACCGAGTCGCTCTCAGCGTTTCTCGAGGAAGACACCGATCGAATCACGGTTGCACTGCAAGAGCTGCAAGAAACCTATCAGCAGCAAGATCGCGGCATCCAGCTCAACGAGCGTGCAGGGGGATGGCAGCTTGTCACGCATCCGCGCTACCACGAATTGCTCGAGCATTACGTTGTTTCCTGGGATAAGCGCAAGCTTTCGCAGGCAGCGCTCGAGACACTCGCGATCGTTGCCTATTGCCAGCCGGTCACGCGCAACGACGTTTCTGCTATTCGAGGCGTGAGTTCGGACAGTTCGCTCAATTCGTTGCTCGAGAAGGGCTATCTGCGCGAAGCTGGCGTTACGGAAGCGCCGTCGAATGCCACACTCTATGGCACCACGAAGATGTTCTTGGAGCGTTTCGGCTTGAGATCGATCGCTGAGCTTCCTGATCTTAAATCATTCGCGCCCGATGAAGCCACGCGCAATCTTATTTCAGAGCGTCTTGGTTTCGTGAAGGAACAAGCGTTCAGCTATGAGGTGGAAGAGGAGAACGACCAGGAGATGCTCGAAGCACTCACGGACGCGCTCGGTGCGGTCGAAAAGATCGACCTCGAATCGATCAGCTTCGACGAAGAGTAGCGAGGCTGCTGCGTGGAACCTGTTCGCATCCAGAAATTCCTTGCGCGCGCTGGCGTTGCGAGCAGGCGTGCTTCGGAGACGCTCATTGCTTCTGGACGCGTGAGCGTGAACGGGGAAGTGGTGCGTGAGATGGGCACGAAGATCGATCCTGCCTGCGATGTGGTGAAGCTCGATGGCGCGCGCGTTACGCTTTCTGAAGAGCGCGTGGTGCTTATGCTCAACAAGCCAGCAGGATACCTGAGTGCTATGTCCGATGCGCATGGTGGACGCTGTGTTTCTGAACTGGTGCCAACTAAACGCTTCGCGGGGTTGTTCCCGGTTGGCCGACTCGATAAGGACACCACGGGGCTTCTGCTCTTCACCAACGATGGGGAGTTGGGAAATGCGCTCATCCATCCACGCCATCATGTGCCAAAGACCTATCGCGCTCTGGTGAGCGGACAAGTCGG
This sequence comes from uncultured Eggerthella sp., assembly GCA_900542525.1. Classification (GTDB taxonomy): domain Bacteria; phylum Actinomycetota; class Coriobacteriia; order Coriobacteriales; family Eggerthellaceae; genus Anaerotardibacter. Next base: position 70,665 of record UQNZ01000001.1, on the reverse strand, counting down.
CGAGCGTGCGCTTGAGGCGCTGCGCAGCGGGGTCGTGCTCGAAGACGGTCCGACGCAACCAGCGGAGGTTGAGCTGCTTGAGCGCCAGCCAAAGCATACCCTTCTCGAGATCACGATCTACGAGGGGCGCAATCGTCAGATCCGCCGTATGGGCGAAGCCGTTGGGCACCCCGTTCGCATGCTTGAGCGCATTGCGCTCGGTCCTCTTTCGCTCTCCGATCTTGAAGCAGGCAAGTGGCGTCTTCTTAGTGAAGAGGAACACCGTGCGCTCCTCGCTGCATCGGGTCTTTCCCGTGATAGAATGAAATAACGAAGGTATTCTTCGCGTTTTCATTCGTTTGAGCAAGGAGAGTTGAGAGCATTCATGGATCGGCAATTTGAATCCATCGCAGTGATAGGTCTTGGTTTGATCGGAGCGTCGTTTGCCGGTGCTTATCGCAAGGCGTATCCCGATGCTCCCATTCTCGGTGTGGATGTCTCGCAAGAAGCGATCGATGAATTGCTCGACCGAGGCTGGATCACGCAAGGCTTCGATCCAAGTGCCCCTGAGCTTCCTGAGGAGCTCAATACGTGCGACTTGGTGGTCATTGCAACACCAGTTGGATCGGTGCCGGAGTATTTCCGCATGCTCGCTGATTGCGATTATCGGGGCATCATCACCGACACCTGTTCTACGAAAGCGCAGATCGTCGAAGAGGCTCAAAACATCTTGCCTCATCTCGACCATTTCATTCCTGGACACCCCATGGCTGGCTCGGAGAAGAGCGGCGTTACGGGCGCGCGCGATGATCTCTTCGAGAACGCTCACTGGGTCTTGTGTCCCGATGAGCACACTTCGCCCGATGCGTTCGCGGAGCTCCATGAAGTGCTTACGGCACTCGGTGCGCGTGTGGTGAGCCTTACGCGTGAAAGCCACGATGAAGCGGTGGCCATCATCAGTCACGTGCCGCATTTCGTTGCCTCTTCCTTGGTGGAGCTTGCTGTGCGCCATGCCGGCGATCAAGAGGCGCTTTTTCGTCTTGCAGCCGGTGGTTTCAAGGATTCAACGCGCATTGCGGCTGGTTCCCCGGCGCTCTGGACAGGTATTGCCTTCGAGAATCCTGAGGCTATCACGCGCGGCCTTGAAGAGATACAAGAGATTCTTTCGCAGTATGCCCAAGCGCTCGCGGGTGCGAATCGCGCTGAGTTCACGGCGCTGCTCGACCGCGCAGCCAATGCACGCAAGGCGCTGCCTGCAAAATGGATCCCTGCGACCGAAGATCTGCTCGAGGTGCGCATTCCGCTTACGAATCGTACGGGGGTGGTGGCGGAGGTCACCACGATCGCAAGCCAGGTCGGCTGCAACATACAATCTATCGAGATCGATCACATCACTTCGTCAAGTGCTGTTCTCGTTTTGATTTTGACCGATGAAGGGGATATCGGGAAACTATCGACCCAGCTCATCAAGGCAGGGTTCAGCATTTCCTTCCATCCTTTGAGTTCTAAGGAGTAACAGAGATGGATGCAGAAAATATCATGCGCATCGAGCCGCTCAAAGCGCCGCTCGATGGTGTAGCAACGGTTCCAGGGGATAAATCGATCTCACACCGTGCGGTCCTGTTCTCAGCTATGGCAGAGGGGACGTCACGTTTGACCGGTGTTCTCGATTCGGCTGATGTGCGTTCATCGATCGATGTGGTCACTGCGCTCGGTGCTCAAGTGAATCTTGAAAAGCAGATGGACGGTTCGCTTTCTGGTGGCATTACCGGGTGGGGCGCTGAAGGCCCTAAGCAGCCTGATCATCCTCTCGATTGTGGCAATTCTGGTACCACGGCGCGTCTGCTCATGGGGGTTGTCGCACCTTGGCCTATCAAGGTCGAGATCACGGGCGATGAATCGCTCAAGAAGCGTCCGATGCGTCGTATCATCGCGCCTCTTATGAAAATGGGCGTGCATTTCGAACCTGAAGCGCAGGAGAACCTTCCCATCACCGAGGTCGGCAATCGGAATCTGAAGGCCATCACCTACGATGCGCCTATGGCATCTGCACAGCTGAAGACCGCGGTCCTTCTGGCAGGCTTGGGTGCTGAAGGTGAAACACGCGTGAACGAACCCGCGCTTTCGCGCAATCATACGGAACTCATGCTCCCTGAATTCGGCGTGGACGCAACTAGTGCCTATCGCAGTGCCATGGTCCAAGGGCCGGCCACGCTCGAAGCATCAGAGATCGACGTGCCGGGAGACCCGTCTTCTGCGGCGTTCCTCATCTGCGCGGCGCTCTTGAAGCGTGGCAGCTCGATCCAGGTAGAGAATGTGAGCCTCAATGCCGGTCGTATCGGCTTCGTTCGTACGCTCGAGCGCATGGGCGCTTCCATTGAAGTGCGCCATATGGGACAAGAAGGCAGGGAAGCGTACGGCATCATCGAGGCTGCTTATACTCCTCGGCTGACTGGCTGCGAAATTCCCAAGCAGCATATCGCGAGTGTGATCGATGAGATTCCGGTGCTTGCCCTGGTAGCTGCGCACGCTCACGGAAGAACGGTATTTCGCCAGGTGAGCGAGCTCACGAAGAAAGAGTCCAACCGCCTCGATGCCATCATCGAAGGGCTGGGACTTTTGGGCGTTGATGCTTGGTGTGAGAACGATGATCTGTTCATCGACGGCCAGCCGAATCTTGTCGTTCCGCAAGGGCTCACCTTCGATTCACGCAAGGATCACCGTCTTGCTATGACGTGGTCGCTCGTAGGACTATGCGGTAATACGCCCGTGAATATCGTGGATTTCGATTCGGTGAAGGTGAGCTTCCCGAAGTTTCTCGAAAGTTTTGAAAGGCTTGCTCAATGATCGTTGCTATTGATGGACCTTCAGGCGCTGGTAAATCAACGGTTGCCAAAGCGGTGGCACGTAAGCTCGGCTTTTCGTGCTTGGATACGGGCGCGATGTACCGCGCGATCGCGTGGAAGGCGCTTGAAGAGGGAATCGACCTTTCGGATGCAGCAGCGCTCGGTGAACTGGCCCGCACGTGTGAGGTCGCTTTCGAGCACGAAAACAACGACCCTATTCCGCGTCGCGTGTTCATCGATGGAGCAGATGTGACCTCTGTTATTCGTACGGCTGAGATCGACAAGGCGGTCTCTCCTGTTTCTGCCACGCCTTCGGTGCGTGAGGCACTCGTTGCGCAGCAGCAGCGCATCGGTGCGAGCGGTAACTATGTGGTCGAAGGGCGCGATATCGGCACCACGGTATTTCCCGATGCGGCGTGCAAGGTGTTCTTGACGGCATCGGCTGAAGAGCGCGCGCATAGACGCGTGCGGCAAAATGTCGATCGCGACTTGGGCTCGATCGATTACAAAGAGGTGCTTGCTGATATCATCAGGCGCGATGAGGTTGATTCAAACCGTTCGGTTTCGCCGCTCAAGCCTGCTGAAGATGCACTTCATATCGATTCGACGAATTGCTATATCGAAGAGATCATCGACCAGATCTGCGCGTTGGCACAGCGCGCGCAGGAATAGGATGTTGGCGTGATCAAATCAAGCGAACAGCTCTGGGATATGTCGGCCGATGGTAACGACAAGTCGAACCAGATGAATCGCGTTGTTGGCAATATCGTTGCTGGCATCGTGCTCGTGCTCATGAAGATCGTCTTCCGCTTCTCGGTGAAGAATCGCGACACCATCCTGCAATTCACCGGAAAGAAGACCGGTGCGGTCGTGCTCTCTCCGCATAATTCCTACATCGACGTTGTCATGATGTTCTTGGCTTCATGGCCCAAGCGTTGGACGCGTTTGATCGCACGCGAGAATCTCTTTACGGTAGCGGGTGGTTTCTTAGGCTTCTTCTTCGCTCGCGTGGGGGCGTTCCCGGTCAAGCGCGATACTGCCGATATGTCAACGGTCAAACGTGCGGCGCGCTTTTTGAAGAACGGGGAGCTTGTCGGTATCTTTCCTGAAGGAACACGTCGTGGCAAAGGGAATAAGATCCCTGATATCCATGGTGGCGCTGCGCTCATCGCGAAGCTCGGGCGCGCTCCGCTCGTGCCGCTCGGGCTCAAGAATGTCGATCGCATCAAGCGAAAAGGGGAGCGCGTGCGTTTCCCGAAGCTCACGGCGATCTATGGTGAGCCTATCGCACTCTCTTCGTTCGACTTCCTCCCGAAAGAGGATCGTCTTGAAGCTGCTACCTGGTATGTGCTGCGCGAAGCTATTGCGCTCAGCCACGATGTCGCGCCTTGTGAAGTGAGTATGATCGAGCTCTTCCCTGAGAGTAAGGATTACACGGCGGTGTTCGCTGAGCATGAGATTCCTCGTGTTGATGTTGCAGCGCTTCCCGATTACGAGCCGAAACCTCAGGAGAACTGATGGGAAGGCTTAAGGTTTCGCGCGCCGAATATGCAGGTGCTTGCTATGGTGTTCAGCGTGCTCTTGACTTAACGCTCGAGACGGCGAATGCGGACAAGACGGTCTGCACGCTTGGTCCGCTCATCCACAATCCGCAGGTGGTGAGCGATCTTGCAACGCGCGGCATTCGCGTGGCTGATGCGGTTGAAGATTGCACAGAGCAAGCGGTGGTCATCCGCTCTCACGGGGTCGTCCCCGAAGTGCTCGATGCGCTTGTCGCCCGCGGAAATGAGATCGTTGACGCCACCTGTCCTCATGTGATGCGCGCCCAACGCGCGGCAGCGAAACTTGCTGCTGAAGGCTATCATGTGCTCGTGGTAGGCGAAGAAGGGCATCCAGAAGTTGAGGGGATCTTGGCTCATGCGCGTCGCGAGGGCGATCGGTGCATGGTGGTTGGTGAAGTTGAAGACATTCCGAATGATCTGAACGAACCGGTCGGCATCGTCGTGCAAACCACACAATCCCACCAGAAGCTTGCTGAGATCGTAGGCGCACTCCAAGCACGTGGCATCGAGCCAGTGGTGAAAGATACCATCTGCTTCGCCACCATTCAGCGTCAGGATGCTGCGCGTGCCCTTGCTCGCTCGGTCGATGTGATGCTGGTGATCGGCGGCAGGAACTCCTCGAACACCACCCGTTTATATGAAATGTGCGCTGGGTGCTGTGATGCGGTTTATCATATAGAGAGCGCACAAGAGATCGATCCTTCGTGGTTCACTCACAAGACCACGGTTGGTATCAGCGCGGGGGCATCAACCCCTGAAGATCAGATCGAAGAAGTCGTTTCCTATCTGGAAGCGCTCGATTAGTAAGGACTATCCCATGGCCTTGCCCATCGTTGCCATTGTCGGTCGCCCTAATGTGGGTAAATCGACGCTGGTCAATCGCATTGCAGAGAATAACGAAGCCATCGTTCATGAGATGCGTGGCGTAACGCGTGATCGTTCCTATCACGAGGCCGATTGGAACGGACGCGATTTCACCCTTATCGATACGGGCGGTATCGAGATGAACAAGGACGACGTGTTCCAAGAATCGATCCGCTCACAGGCGCTCGTGGCAGCAGATCAAGCTGATGTGATCTTGTTCTTGGTCGACAGCAAAACAGGCATCAACGCAGACGATCAAGCGGTGGCGAACATCTTGCGTCGTTCGAATAAGCCGGTGCTGCTCGTGGTGAATAAGCTCGATAATCCCAACGACACGAACGCGATGTGGGAATTCATGCAGCTTGGGCTAGGGGAGCCTTGGCCGGTATCGGCGCTCCATGGAACAGGCACAGGCGATCTTCTCGATGAAGTGGTGCAGCGTTTCCCCGATCCAACCGAAGAAGAGCACGATGAGCTTGATGCGATCAACGTCGCCATTATCGGACGACCTAATGCAGGCAAATCTTCGCTCACCAACAAGCTCACGAATAATGATCGTTCGATCGTTTCGGATGTGGCAGGTACCACGCGCGATGCGATCGATACCACGATCGAGCATGAAGGTCGCTATTACACGATCATCGATACGGCAGGGCTTCGTCGTAAGAGCGTGATCGATGAAGATGTTGAGTACTACGGATACGTACGTGCGCTGCGTGCGATCGATCGTGCGGAAGTAGTGCTGCTCGTTATCGATGGTACGATCGGCCTTACCGACCAGGATCAGCGCGTTGCAGGTATGGCGGCTGAACGTGGGTGCGCGATGGCGATCATCCTGAACAAGTGGGATCTGGTCGAGGGTCCTGAAGCTAAGGCAGAGATTCGCGAGCGCATCAAGGACCGTCTCATGTTCGTGGGGTATGCGCCGGTCATCGCTATTTCGGCACTTTCAGGCAAGAATGTTCATCGTATTTGGAATGCGGTCGATACTGCCTACGATAACTACTGTTCGACCATCTCAACCTCGAAGCTCAACAATTGGTTGCAGGAGATTCGCGATTTCGGCCACACGATATCGAAGGGCAAGAAACTCTTGAAGATCAAGTACGTCACGCAAACAGGAACCTGCCCGCCGCAGTTCACATTCTTCTGCAATCATCCTGATATAATCGAACCTTCATACGAGCGCTATCTTGAAAAGCGCTTGCGCAGCACCTTCGATCTTGAAGGCACACCAGTTCGTCTTCGTTTCAAGCGAAAGGATTAATCTATGGATCTCGCGATCGCTTCGATCCTCATCCTGGTTATCACGTTCTTTCTTGGCTCGATCCCTTTCGGAGTCATCATCTCGCGGTTGTTCTTCAAGAAGGATATTCGCAATGAAGGTTCGGGAAATATCGGCACGACTAACGCCATGCGTTCGCTCGGCAAGATCGGCGGCGGAGCGGTGTTCATCCTTGATTTCGGGAAAGGCCTGCTCTCGGGGTTCTTAGGAACGGTCTTCGCGGGGATGGCTGCATCTCTGTCTGGCTATGAAGCGGGGCAACTTGTCTTGGCGCTTTCTTTCTTCGGCTGCGTGGTCGGCCATATCTATTCGCCATGGCTGAAGTTCCACGGGGGGAAGGGGATCGCGGTGGCCATTGGTGCACTCTTCTTCGTGTTCGGGCCACTGTTCGCAGTGTTCGAACTGGTGATCTTCGCGGTGCTCGTTATTGCGACACGTTATGTTTCGGTGGGCTCGATCGCTGCGGCGCTTGCTTGTCCGTTCTTCGCATTCTATCTTTATTGGCCGAATCTTCCAGCGGCGTGCGCTATCTCGATCGCCGCTTTGCTCGTTGTCTTCGCACATCGCGAGAACATCAAGCGTCTTATCAACCATAACGAGAATCGTATCGGTTCGAAGAAGAAGGCGTGAGTCATGAAAGTTGCAGTGATCGGTGCAGGATCGTGGGGCACGGCGCTTGCGAATGTGCTTGCATCGAACGATAACGAAGTCTGCATGTGGGCGCGCAAGCCCGAGGTGGCCGAAGCGATCACGAACGAGCATCGCAATCCGCGTTATCTGAGCGATGCAGCGCTCGACCCTGCTATTACGGCTACCGCTCAGCTTGAGGAGGCTCTTGCAGGCGCAGGTGCGGTGGTGGTGGTCACTCCCTCAAGGCTTTTGCGTGATTTCGCCGAGCGCATGAAAGGGGTCGTTTCTGCTGAGACCCCCATCATCATCTGTTCGAAAGGTGTGGAGCAGGAAACGATGCTGCTGCCGATCGAGATATATGCAGACGTGCTCGGTAACGAGGATCGTCTTGCGGCGCTCTCCGGACCGAATCATGCTGAAGAGGTTGTGTATCGAACGCCCTCGGGCACGGTCATCGCTTCTCCTTCTGAGCAGACTGCGCTTTTCTTTCGCGGACTGTTCGCTTCAACGAGCTTTAGGTGTTATGTTTCTTCCGATTACATCGGAGTGGAGCTGTGCGCGGCCTTCAAGAATGTTATCGCGATCGCGGTGGGCATTGCTTATGGTATGGGCATGGGTGACAACACCGCTGCTATGCTCATGACGCGTGGTATGGCGGAGATGAGCAGGCTCGTATATGCCCGCGGTGGCGATCCGCTCACGGTTATGGGGCTTGCTGGTGCAGGTGACTTGATCGCAACGTGCACCTCGAAGCACTCACGAAACCGCATGTTCGGTGAATATGTGGCGAAGGGCAAGACGCTCGAAGAATACGAGAGCGAGACCCACATGGTGGTCGAAGGCGCACTGGCTTGTAAGACCATCGAGCCGCTCGCACGTTCCTATGGAGTGGAGCTGCCCATCACGAAAGCGGTGCGCAGTGTGCTTTGGGATAAGGCATCGATCGAAGAGACCATCATGATGCTCTTTGACCGACCGCTCACTACGGAATTCTGGGGACTTGAGCATGAGGGAGCCATTTATGCCAAGTGAGCGAACGTACTTCGTTTATCCGACCCCTATGGGGAGGATCACGATCGCAAGTGACGGCGCGCACATCACGCAGCTCGTATTCGGACCTGCGGAACTTGAAGGAGCATGCATACCTACGGCGCTCACTAACAATGCTGCCAATCAGGTTCAGGAATACTTGGCGGGTAAGCGCAGGCAGTTCGACCTGCCGCTTAAAGCGAGCGGAACCGATTTCCAAAAGCGCGTGTGGAGCGCGCTCGAACAGATTCCCTACGGGCAAACACGCACCTATCAAGAGATCGCGTGTGCGATCGATGCTCCGCGCGCAATGCGTGCGGTAGGGGGTGCGAACAACAAGAATCCTTTGCCGATCCTCGTTCCGTGTCATCGTGTGATCGGGAAGAATGGAGACTTGGTGGGCTATGCTGCAGGGCTTAAGATCAAGCAGTTCTTGCTCGATCTTGAAGCGCGTAATAGCTAGGTTTTTGAGAAAGGAAGCTTGGTTTCATGTTCTCTACGGTACGGATCGCTCCTTCGATCCTTTCGGCAAACTTCATGGATATGGAGCACGATATCCGCATGCTCGAAGAAGCAGGAGCTGACATCATCCATGTTGATGTGATGGATGGGCATTTCGTGCCCAACCTCACGATCGGGGTACCGTTCATCAAACAGCTCCGCGCCATAACCGATCTGCCGATCGATGTGCACCTTATGATCTCAAATCCGCAAGAGCAGATCGATTGGTATCTCGATCTCGACCCCGATTATGTTTCGGTCCATATCGAAGCCGTACCCGATGAAGACGAGCTTCATGCGCTCTTGCAGCATATTCGCGAGCGGGGAGCCCATCCAGCGCTCACGCTCAAGCCCGATATGCCCACCGAAGCACTCGACCCCTTCATCGAAGAGGTCGATATGATCCTGGTCATGAGCGTGTTTCCGGGCTTTTCTGGGCAGTCTTACATCGAAGGAAGCGAAGAGCGCGTAGCTTATGTTGCGCGTGCGGCTAAAGAGTGCAACCCTGATCTGCTCATTGAAGTTGATGGAGGTATCAGTGCAGAGCGTACGGCGGGACTGGTGTGCGCTGAAGGCGCTGATGTGCTCGTTGCGGGATCGGGTGTATTTGCTGCTGAAGACCCAGCTCGTGCGATCGAAGAGATCCGCCTGGCAGGAACAGACGCGCAAGCAAGCAAAGGGCGTGCGTAGTTCATGGCAGATGCTCCTTTCGTCTATCTCGATTGGGCAGCCACAGCACCGCTTTCGCTCGAGGCTGCTCGTGCCATGGCGCCCTATCTTGAAGAGGGAACAGTTGGCCTTGTGCAGGGTAACGGCAATGCGAATGCGCTTCATACTCCAGGGCGCGATGCCTTCAAGACGCTCGAGGCTGCCCGGCGCGATATTGCGTGCGCGCTCGATGCGCGACCCAGCGAGATCATCTTCACTTCAGGAGCGACCGAGGCGGACAATGCTGCCCTTATCGGTATCGTCGAGGGAGTTTTGGCGAAGCGCGGCGTGGGTATTGGGTATGGGTTGCAAGCAAACGGTAAGGTGCTCGAGGCTGCGCCGAGTGTGATCGTTTCTGCTATCGAGCATGATGCGGTGCTCGAAGCAGCAGAGGTACTGCGTCGTCGCGGTATAGAGATTCTCTTCGTTGAGCCTGATGAACGAGGCATCATCACGCCTGAGGCGCTTGCGCGCGTATTGGATGCGGCGTCCGATCCCTTGCTTGTTTCGATCATGGCGCTGAATAACGAAACTGGGGCGCTCAACGATATCACGCAGTTGGCAGAACTTGCACACCGCTCTGGCGCACTCTTTCACAGTGATGCTACGCAGGCGTTCGGAAAGATGCCGCTTTCGGTGAAGCGGACGGACGTGGATGCGCTTTCGCTCTCTTCCCATAAGATCGGCGGCCCGAAAGGGGTGGGCGCGCTCTTCCTGAAGACGCGTACGCCGTTCGGCGCGCAGATCGTTGGGGGAGGCCAGGAGGCGAATCGTCGCAGTGGAACGCAGAACATCGCAGGGGTGGTGGGTTTTGCAGCAGCAGCGCGAGCAAGCCAAGAGCAACTCGAGGCAGCGAGTGCTCACATGCGCGTTTTGCGCGACAGGCTCTTCGCTGGCCTCAGCGAGCTTTCCGGGGTCGAGGCTTTCATCGACCCGCGATCGCTCGATTACGGGCCGCATATCGTTACGGTGCTCTGTCCGGGTTTCGAGAGCGAAACGCTCATCTTGCAGCTTGACCGGCGGGGAGTGTGCGTATCGGGAGGATCGGCGTGCTCGTCGAGCGATCTCGAGCCTTCGCACGTGCTTTCTGCCATGGGAATCGCTCGTGATCGCGCGCTTGGCATGGTGCGCTTTTCGCTTGGGCCAACCACCACGGAAGAAGATGTCGATCAAGCAGTACGTATGCTTCGAGAGGTAGTGAATTGATCATGGAACACATCAACACGCACACGCACACAGGACTTACCGGGCATGGTAGCGGCACGATTGCCGAGGTCGTGCAGGCAGCTGATGAAGCGGGCATCTCGATCTTGGCTCTCACCGAGCATTTCCCACTTTCTCATGAGGTCGATCCTGATAACTTCGTCTCGATGCCGTGGGATGCGCTCGATCCTTACCTTTGCGAGATCGAAGCACAGCGCGCTCTTCACCCTAATATGCAGATCCTTATCGGAACCGAGCTCGACTGGCTTGGAGATTATGAGGATCGCGATCTTTCGAGTATCGATTGGGGCCGTTTCGATATCATCTTGGGATCGGTCCACTATCTCGACATGTGGCCCTTCGACGACCCTACGCAAGTCGATCATTGGGATGAGGTCGGTCACGATGCAATCTGGGAGCGTTATTTCGATCAGTTCTGCACGGCGTGCGTTTCGGATATGCCCTACACGGTCATGGCGCATCCCGATCTGGTAAAGAAGTTCGCCAAGTATCCTTCGTCTGCCTTCGATCGCGCTCGCGCCTACGCGCAAGCTGCTGAAGCGGCGGCAGCGGGGGAGCGCATGATCGAGGTGAATACTTCGGGAGCTTATTATGCTTGTAAAGAGCCCTTCCCTCATATCGATTTGTTAACAGAATTCAGAAAAGCAGGCGTGCCCGTTACACTGGGAACAGATGCGCACGAGCCGTGCAATGTTGATCGCGGCATCGACGCTGGGTTGAAACTTCTCTATGAAGCGGGATATCGCGAGATCACCGCGCTGTTGCCGGGTGGTGAGAGAAAAGCGATCCCCCTTTCCTAATGCGAAAGAAGGTTGACATGTCCCAATCAGATATCAACACATTGTTCAAGGTCCCAACGGGGCCCCTTGCGCCCGTGAAAACGGGCGTTTCTGTTGGCACGCTCGAGCAGCGTTTGCTTTCGGTCTTTCCTGCCGAGGATGCGTGCGCTTGGGATCGCACCGGGCTTACCGTGGGTAACCCGGGTGTCGAAGTGACCGGTGTGGTGGTCGCACTCGATCCCACCATTGCGGCGCTCAAAGAAGCTACCGATCTTGGTGCGAACGTGGTGCTCACGCATCACCCCGTATTCATCGAAGCGGTGAGCAACTTCATGCCTGAGACTGTACAGGGCGCGAAACCAGGGGCGGTAGTGAACTATGCGCTCTCGCACGGCATCAATTGCATGAATTTCCATACGGCGCTCGATGTTGCGCCACAAGCGCTTTCGATCTTGCCCACGCTGCTGCGTCTCAAACCGCGCTATGTGCTCGATCCGCTTGCTGGCAAGGCTGATAAAGGTTTCGGGATGGTGTGCGCGAGCGATGATGGCGCGATCTCGCTCAAGCATCTCGCAGCACGCTCGGTCTCTGTGTTCGGTTCGGTACCGCGCGTATGGGGCAACCCCGATACCCTGCTCGAGTCGATCGTTACCTGTGGTGGGTCGGCAAATGATTTGGTGGATCTCTGTTTGGAGAATGGCATCGATTGCCTGATCTGCGGCGAAGTGAAGTATCATGTGGCACTCGAAGCACGCCAGAGTGGGCTATCGATCATCGAGCTGGGGCACGATGTTTCGGAGCTTCCGTTCTGTGCTCTTCTCGCGACCGAAGCGCTCGCGGCGGGTCTGCCAGATTCATGTATCATGGTTGTTGATCAATCGAAGAATTGGTACACCCCTGAAACCATTCGCCAATAGCGAATCGCCCCATACAAGATGAACGAGGTAGGCATGCACGCAAGCGATCAGGAGCTCGAGAACCTCAAACGACTTCAGCACATCGATGCCGAGGTGATCCGTAACAAGAAGAAGCTCGATGAGCTCCCTCAGCGCCAAACCATTCTTGAAACGCGCCAAAAGCTCTCTGCGATCATCAAGAAGAAGACCCAGGTGCAGGATATGATCGATGCGTTCGAAGACGAATTGCATGCCCTGCTCTCAGAAGACGAGCGTCTTGAGAAGAAGCAGCAAGAGACCCAAGAAGCGCTCGATCGGGTAAAGGGCGATTATCGCAGCGTCGAGTCATACACGAAAGACCTGCATGGGGTGGCAAAACGCCGCGAAAAGCTCACGCAGGATATGGAGCGCGTCGATGGTGAACTTGCACGCGTTCGTCCGCTCATGGACCAGATCATGGCGGGTTGCGCTGAATTGGATGCACGCGAAAAGAAAGCTATCGCTTCATTTCAGGAAGAAGGCGGTTCGCTCACGCGCACGATCGCGCAGGCGGAAGCTGAACATAAGCAGTTGGCAGAGACCCTGAATGCTGAACTTTGTCGCGCTTATGAGCGGTCTTGTCATGAATGCGGAGGCATCGGCGTGGCGGAGCTTGTCGATGGATCATGCAGTGCGTGTCGTTCAGCCTTCGATAGCACGCGTATCGGCCGCATCAAGCAGGATGCACCGGTGTCGCGCTGTCCTTCTTGTAGAAGACTCCTCATCGTTACCGCTTAGTCGAAAGAAGATCTTATGAAACTCACCACGCGTGATGATCGTATCGAACAAGAGCATGAGTGCCTAAGCGACCAAGCTTCATTCTCCGATCGATCGTTGGGGCGCGATCGCGCATCGCAGGAAGATCGTTTTCGTTCTACCTATCAAAAGGATCGCGATAAGATCTTGCACACCAAGGCGTTTCGCCGGTTGTCCCATAAGACGCAAGTGTTCTTGGCGCCGGTGGGAGACCATTACCGCACGCGTCTTACGCATACGCTCGAAGTTTCGCAGATCGCACGTACGATCGCGCGTGCACTCGGGTTGAATGAGGATCTTACCGAGGCTATCGCACTCGGACACGATCTGGGGCATACGCCGTTCGGGCACGTGGGAGAGGAATCGATCAGCCGCTGTTTGGCGCTTCATAAAGGGCTCGACCCGGAGGCACCGGAGAACAAGGTGTTGTATCGCCATAATATTCAGAGCTTGCGTGTGGTCGAGGTCATCGAGAACGATGGCAAGGGGCTCAATCTTTCGGAAGAGGTGCGCGATGGCATCGTGCATCATACGGGCTCTGAGCGCGCAAAAACATATGAAGGCCGTATCGTTGCAACAGCTGACCGCATCGCGTACGTGAATCATGATATCGACGATGCGCTTCGCTCGGGTGTGCTCAAAGAATCCGATCTGCCGGAATCCACTCATCGCATCATCGGGGAGAATCATGCAGATCGCATCCAAACGCTCGTTGAGGATATGATCATCACCTCCGATGCGCGAGGCGATATCGCCATGAGCGAACCGATCTGGGAAGCCATGATGGAGCTGCGTTCATTTTTATTCGACAAGGTCTACACGTCAGATCAGGTCATGCGCGAGGTGTATAAGGCACGCCATTTGGTCGAGGATCTGTTCAACTACTTCGTGCGCCACTACGATGAAGTACCGGCGGAATATCGCGCGCTTGCTGGCGACGATCCGCTGCGTGCGGTTACCGACCATGTTGCGGGTATGACCGATCGCTATGCGATTAACTTCTTCGAGGACATGTTCGTTCCGAAATCGTGGAACGCCCAACACTAAAGTATCCGAATCTCTCTTTATCCACCGACGGAGAAGAGGGTGTGCTTAGAGCTGATAGCGCTATACTGATGCGGTCATGAAAAACGTATCTCTTGTAAAACAAGCATTGCATATGGCCGCACCCATTATGGTGGGCTATATTTTTCTCGGTATTCCCTGTGGCATCTTGAGCCAGTCGGTTGGCATGGATGCGCTGCAGGTGTTCTTGCTGAGCGCGCTTTTTTATTCTGGTGCTGGTCAGTACATGATTCCTAACATGTGGTTGCTGGGTTCTCCCATGGCTGCCATCATTGCGAGCGTGACGCTCGTCAATTCCCGCCAGATGCTCTACAGCGCTTCGCTCTCACGCTTTTGCGAGAACGTGAACAAGCGCCTGGCGTTCTTGTATGGTGCGACCGTTACCGATGAATCATTTGCGGTGAATGTGGTGAAGCTTGAGCAGGGCGAGTGGAACATCAAGGGCGCGACGCTCGTTAACTTGTTTTCGCAAAGCTCCTGGGCGCTCGCTAACGTGCTCGGGGTGCTGCTTGGAAGCCTGCTCACTGTGCCCACCGCGCTTGCATCGTTCGCCATGACGAGCATCTTCTTGTGTCTGCTGTTCTCGCAGCCAGCTACCAAGGGCAACATCGCAGCTGGCGTGGTTGCGGTGCTCGGTGTATATCTGGCGAAATGCGTGGGGCTTTCAGGGCCTGCTATCTTGATTGGTGCTCTTTTGGGTGTTGCCGCTGGCATGATCGTGGTAAGAAGAGAGCGGGTGAGCGCACGTGGGCTGGACTGAATTTGCGCTCATCGGTATAGGATGCGCACTTACGATCCTTATCTTCCGTACGGTGCCGCTCTTCGCGCTGCGTGGCCGTGAGCTGCCCGGATGGCTCTCTCAAGCGCTCGCCTTCATTCCGCCAGCTGCTTTCGCTGCGCTCATTGCGAACGATATTTTCAGCCCTGGTATGTTCGATGCGGGCTTGTGGCCTGCGATGATCCCGGTCATCGCTGCGCTCATCGTGATTCCCGTTGCTATCAAGACGAAATCGCTCGTGTGGAGCATCGTTGCCGGGGTGGGCTCGTACGGATTGTTGTTGCTTATCTAGTGCCGCAGGAGCGTGCGCGCGAACCGTCTGCCGCCAGGCAAGTGGTTTTGCAACAATTTTTACAATTGCTTCTTGCGTCGCAATTTGGCTCACCGTATAATTATCAGCTGTGTCTCTGACATCACTTTGTGTTTGTATATAAAGTAGTGGAAATATAGAAGGAATTTGACATGGATATCATCCGCGCAATCGAGCAACAGCAGATCAATCCTGAAGTTGCAAGCTTTAACGTTGGCGATACGGTGAAGGTTCACTATCGCATCAAGGAAGGCGATCGCGAGCGTATTCAGGTGTTCCAGGGCGATGTTATCCGTCGTCATGGTGCTTCGAATCGCGAGACCTTCACGGTTCGTAAGATCAGCTTCTCTGTGGGCGTGGAGCGTACTTTCCCGGTTCACTCTCCCAAAATCGAGAAGATCGAAGTCACGCGTCGTGGTGATGTGAGTCGCGCAAAGCTCTACTACCTGCGCGACAAGGTCGGCAAGGCTGCGAAGATCAAGGAAAAGGCATTCTAAGAGCGCCTTCATATGCTTTTGGAAAGGGGTACGGGTTTCGTACCCCTTTTTTGGTTTTGGCAGGTGACAAACTACCCGGTCGTTCGACACCTGAGCGCGTATTGCCCGGCTAATTGAGAAAAGGAGAGAGCGTGGGATCGATAGCGGAGATACGAGCGCTGTTGAAAGAAGCAACGCCTGAAAGCTTCCCTGAGTTCGAGCGTGCGCTTGCCTCTGATGGGCGCAAAGGGGTGCAACAGGCGCTTGCTACCGCGCGCAGGCGTATTGAGCGCGAAGAGCAGGAGCATGCGCGTTTGATGCATCTCTATACGTTCGAACAAGAGCTTGTAGGCGGAAAGGTCGTGGTTGGGCTCGATGAGGTTGGACGCGGTCCTCTTGCTGGCCCTGTGAGCGTGGGCGCTGTGGTACTCGATCCGGCGGCTGCGTTCATAGAGGGCCTCAACGATTCCAAGCAGATCGCGGAAGCAAAGCGCCCCGTTATTGCTGATGGGGTGAAGCGTTCAGCTCGTGCGTACTCGGTCGTTCATATCCCTCCTGAGGATATCGATGAATTCGGCATCATGACTTGCCTCAAGCGAGCCTTCAAAACAGCAGTTGCCAATATCGAAGCTCGGGGCATTGTGCCAGAGGCTATCCTGCTTGACGGCAATCCGCTCGGCTTCGACGCGCGCGAGATCAACGTGGTGAAGGGAGATGCGCGTTGTGCCTCTATTGCAGCAGCTTCGGTCATCGCTAAGGTCGAGCGTGATGCGCTTATGGTCGAATATGATCAGGTTTATCCAGGGTATGATCTTGCTTCATCGAAGGGATACGGCAGCGCTGCGCATCGTCGTGCTATCGAAGAGAAGGGGCTTACCCCTATTCATCGTGTTTCATATTGTAGGAATTTCACACAGGATCGTTTGTTTTAGTGCGAAGCGCCGTGTGCCAAGCTCATAAAGGGGCTCTCTGCTGCGCAGGGCGCTTACGTGCTATTTGAGAAAAACGTGAGTAAAACGTAAATCTGCGCGTGCGAAGACATCAGATTTCTTTCAAATTTCTTTGAGATTCCCTTCCTATCCTTAAATCAAGGAGGTAGGAATGGAAGAATCACAAGCTTTATGCACGAAACCAAAAGAAGATGAGGCACTTTGCGAAAAGGACGCAGATGCCAAAAGCGTCAAGGCTGCTGAAGAGGGTAAAGACGCCAAAGAGTGTAAAAAGGGTAAAGGTGCTAAAGAAGCCAAGGACGCAGCTTCGTATTCCCCGCATGAACTCGGCAAGAGGGGAGAAGAGGCTGCCGCATGCTTTCTTCAGCGTCGTGAATACGAGATCCTCGATCGTAATTGGAAATGCATCGCTGGCGAGGCTGATATCGTTGCGCTCCAAGACGATACGCTTTGTTTCATCGAGGTGAAAACTCGTAAGGACGCTCAGAAAGGCTTTCCTTCTGAGGCGGTGGACACGCGGAAGCGCTCGCGTTATGAACGCATAGCAGCGTGCTATCTTAAGGATCATGATTATGCCGATGTGCGCGTGCGTTTCGACATCATCGCGATTCTCGTACTCGGAGAGGATCGTGCTTTCCTGCGCCATCACCTGAACGCCTTTGGCTCGATGTGAGGCAGCGATGTCTCAGCAATCCTACAAGGTGAAGAGTGCGGTGTTGCGCGGTGTCGAAGCGCTGCCAGTTGAAGTCGAGGTGCTCATCTCGAGTGGCATCCCTTCGTTCTCGATCGTGGGTATGCCCGATACCGCCATCCAGGAATCACGAGAGCGCGTGCGAGCGGCTATCAAATCGGCAGGCTTTCATGTGCCAAGCGATAAGATCGTCGTGAATCTTGCACCAAGCTCGTTGCGCAAGACGGGATCGGGGTTCGATCTGCCCATTGCACTCGCGCTCCTTGCAGCAACAGGCCAGATTCCTGTTGCGCATCTGGAAAATGCGCTTGTGGTGGGTGAGCTCTCGCTTGAAGGAAGGGTTCGTTCTACAGCAGGGCTCATCTCGTATCAGCAATGCGCGCGCGAATTGGGCGCAACGCTCATAACGGGAGCGACCGACCATGGTGCCCTTCCTGTTTCAGGGGTGGAATGCTTCGCGCTCGAATATCTGCGTCAGATCACGCGCGAAGAACTGCCAGCGCTCTGCTTCAGTGAGCCTGAACAGCGTGACTATGCGTTCGATTTCGCAGACGTGGTCGGGCATGATGCGGCCAAACGTGCGTTACAGGTAGCTGTTTGCGGGAATCACGGCATCATCATGATGGGCTCTCCCGGCGCTGGTAAGACCTTGCTCGCCCAGTGCGTGCCGAGTATCCTGCCTCCGCTCTCTGAAGAAGAGAAGATCCAAACCGCCATGATCCACTCAGCGCTCGATGCTGATCTGCGGGGAATCTATGGTGGGTTGCGCCCCTTTCGCATGCCTCATCACAGCGTGACAGCAGCTGGCTTGCTCGGAGGAGGAAATCCTGTGCGTCCTGGCGAAGTGTCGCTTGCTCACAATGGCGTGCTCTTTGTCGATGAGCTTGCGGAGATGCATAACGATGTGCTGCAGCAACTTCGTCAGCCTCTTGAAGAAGGGATCGTGCACATCACGCGTGCGGAAGGTTCGTACGTATTTCCCGCGCGCTTCATGTTCGTGGCGGCGACGAATCTCTGCCCGTGTGGTTACTACGGTGATGAAGAGAACGAATGCAAATGCAGCCCATATCAGATCCAACGTTATCAGAACAAGATCGGCGGTCCGGTGATGGATCGCATCGATATCAGGATCGATGTTGCTCGTATCGATCTTTCGCATCTGGATAAGGCGCGCCCTGGCAAAAGCTCGGCGCAAATGAGGGATGAAATCGTCCGTGCGCGTGCGTTCGCGCATGAGCGCATGCTCCATCGTGTGAAGAGCCAGAGGGCAGATGAATGTCTGAGACTCGCGGATTCACCGCTCCAGATCAGTAAGCGCAATAAGCTTCTGGCGCTGTTCCACTCCTGTGCACTCAGTAGACGTGCAAATGAGTTCCTTGAGCTTGCGATAAATACGAGCGGGCTCAATACGCGTTCGATCATGAAGATACTTTCGCTTGCGCGCACGATCGCCGATCTCTCCTTTTCGGATTCAGTCGAAGAAGAACATTTGGCTGAAGCTTATGCCTTGCGCTTTCAGACGAGCGAAACGAAATGATGATCGAGAGAGGACGGTTCATGAGAGAGCTACGACCAACAAAACCCCTTGAAGGAGTACGCTTTATTCTCCCTTATGGGGGAGAGGATTATCCTGAGCAGTTGATGGATATACCCGATCCACCGAAGAAGATCTATGGTATCGGCAACCCGCAAGTGCTCACGTGCGGCCTTTCTGTGATCGGCGCACGCAAAGCAACGCCTTATGGGCGTGATGTGGCGTTCAAGTTCGCGAAGATCGCTTCGGAGCATGGGGTCACGATCATCTCAGGCGGTGCGCTCGGTTGCGATAGTGCAGCCCATAGGGGATGCCTTGAAGGAGGGAGTCCAACGGTGGTCGTGCTTGGAGGAGGGTGTGATTGCATCTATCCTGAGTCAAATCGCGATCTGTTTCAGGAGGTCGTTGATAAAGGCGGTGCCGTCATCTCCGAACACCAATGGCAGTTTCCGCCCATGCCCTATACGTTTCGCGCACGCAATCGCATCATCGCAGGTCTTTCGCGTGCAACGCTCATCGTAGAAGCAGGGCTTCCTTCGGGAACCTTCTCGACTGCCGATGATGCGCTCTCTTCGAATCGCGAAGTGCTTGTGGTGCCAGGCGCTATTACTTCGCCCACATCGCGCGGTGCGAATCGACTTCTATATCAGGGTGCAACTCCTATTGTTGATGAAGAGACGTTCGAAGATGTCATCTTCAATCTATATGGGTGCTTGAAAGTCCAAGACATGCGCAAGAAGGAGGTGTGTGAAACATCGTTGCTCTTTGCGGCGCTTCAGGCCGAGCAGCTCTCGATCGATGCGCTTATGGAGAAAGATGATATCGGTGCGCCTTTGCCTGAGAAGCGCCTTGCTTGGCTCATGGTCGAGTTGGCGAAGCTCGAACATGAGGGTTTCATAGAAAGATTTCCAAACGGAAGTTACGGCGCTTGTGTTGTGTAGTACCCTGATGGCATGGAAAAACGTGCTGACATCATCGGTGGCGGTCTTGCTGGAAGTGAAGCTGCCTTGCAATTAGTGGCGGATGGCTTTGCTGTTCGCTTGATAGAGATGCGTCCGTTCCGCACCACGGGCGCGCATCAGGGCGATAAGTGTGCAGAACTCGTCTGTTCCAATTCGCTCAAATCCACCAAAGAGGCTAGTGCTGCTGGCATGCTCAAGGCAGAACTCGAACTGCTCGGTTCACGTTTGCTTGCGTTCGCGCATGAGAGTAGCGTTCCTGCTGGTGGCGCGCTTGCGGTCGATCGCGAGCAGTTCGCTTCGTTGGTTACCGACGCGCTTGTTGGAGCGGGGGTTGTACGCATCGAGGCCGAGGTGGTGGGAATCGACCCTTCAGGGGCGCTCATCATCGAAGATGCGCATCATGAGGAATCGCATATCCTTGAGGATCCTGCGCCGTTCTGTATCATCGCTACGGGTCCTCTTACTTCGCCTGGCTTCGCAGAGTCGCTGCGCACGCTCACCGGGGAAGACCATCTTTCTTTCTATGATGCTGCGGCACCGATTGTTTATGCGGATTCGCTCGACCATGATGTCGTGTTCGGTCAGAGTCGCTACGAAGAAGGCGCAGGGGACTATCTCAATGCGCCTTTCAACAAAGAAGAATATGAAGCCTTCGCGCAAGAGCTTATCGATGCGCGTTGTACTATCAAGAAGGAGTTTGAGACAGGCGATCTGTTTCAGGCATGTCAGCCCATCGAAGAGATCGCACGCAAAGGATTCGATGCACCACGTTTTGGACCGCTGAAGCCAGTCGGTCTTGTGGATCCGCGCACGCAGAAACGTCCTTGGGCGGTGGTGCAATTGCGCGCCGAGGGTAGAGATAAGCAGTGCTATAACCTCGTTGGGTTCCAGACGAATCTTGCGTTCCCTGAACAGGAGCGCGTATTCCGCATGATCCCTGGTCTTGAGCAGGCTCAGTTCGCGCGCTATGGCGTGATGCATCGCAATACGTTCATCAATGCTCCCGCATTGCTCAATCACCATCTTGAATTGCAGAGCGTCGCTTCACGTGCTCTGCCCGTCCGCTTATATGTCGCAGGACAATTGAGCGGGACCGAAGGATATGTTGAGGCCATCGCGTCAGGATTGCTCGCTAGCTTGAGCGTGCGTGCTGCTGCGCGCGGTATCGAGCTTGATCCGCTTCCGCGTGAAAGCGCCTTCGGGGCGCTCATAGACTACGCGACCGATCCGGAGACGAAGGACTATCAACCGATGCATGTGAATTTCGGCATCCTACCGCCGTTCGAAGAGCGTATTCGCAACAAGCAGCAGCGCTATGAAGCCTATGCGCAGCGTGGGCATGCGGCGATGGAGGCCTATGTGAAATCCTTTATGGCGCAGCTAGGCGAGCAGGAAACAAAATGAAGCCGCATGAAGCGCAGCAAGATGGAGTAATGAATGCTCAAGCGTGCGCCCTGATCGACGAATACCTCGACTACTTGAAAACGCTCAATCATTCTGCGCACACCATGAAAGCCTATGGAAACGATCTGATGAACTTTGCGCATTGGTGTTCTGAAACGAACACGTCTTTTGACGTGCCTACTCATAAGCAGATCAGGCGTTATTTGGGCACGCTCGATCGAGAGGGGCGTTCGCGCAGAACCGCTAACAGGTACCTTTCTTCGCTCAGGGGGTTCTATCAATGGCTCATGATCGCACATGGTTATCCCGCCAATCCGGCTGCAGTCCTGCAGGGTGCGAAGCAGGCGCAAACGCTTCCCAAGACGATCTCGCATGATGATATGCAACGGCTGCTTTCAGTGTATGCGAGCGAAGAAGAACTTGAGCGCGATAGAGCGGTTGCTCTGCGTAACCAGGCTGTTCTTGAGTTGCTCTATGCGTGCGGTTTGCGTGTGTCTGAAGTCGAAGGGCTTGCGCTCGATAGGCTTCATCTCGATCAAGGGTATGTGAGTGTGGTGGGTAAGGGAAACAAGGAGCGTCGTGTTCCGATCTATCACAAAGCTGTTTTGGCGCTTCGCCGCTATCTTGAGGAATCACGCTCTGAGTTGGCTGCGCATTCAAAGCACGCAACCGATGCCTGTTTCCTTTCAACGCGCGGCAACCCGCTCTCGACCGCCGCGATCCGCACGATCTTCAAGCAGGCGCTTGCACTTGCTGGTCTCGATCCGTCGCTTTCGCCCCATGCGATGCGCCACTCCTTCGCGAGCGATCTACTCGTGGGTGGGGCAGACCTGCGTAGTGTGCAGGAAATGCTCGGCCATTCCAGCCTTTCAACCACGCAGATCTATACGCATCTTTCCCCCGAGCACTTGAAGCAGGTCCAGCAGCAAGCTCATCCCCGCTCAAGAAGGTGACGAACGAATCCCAGCAGTTTGCCATCTTTTATGGCTCGATCAGCGGAGAGGGTGAGGCAACGAGGTGACTCTTTGCCGACTAAATTCATTTTTAATAAAACCCAAGCAAAGCAGCGACGCACGAAAGAACCTGCAGAATGCAGGTTCTTGAGCAGGGAAGCGGGGAACCTCGTGTCTTACCCTCTCCACTGATCGAGTTGGCGACGGACGACCGGGTAGTTCGTCGCTTTTTGTCCTTGCGTGGTGAAATCATGAGGGAATCATGCTGAAGATTCGATGCGATTGCTCCATTTTAAAACGCGCGTTATGATGGATTGCCGAAAACCAACCGATGCTAGGCATGCAGTGCAAATGCGCATTCTGTAGCATCGTTCATCACCACAGAAAGCAGTGTAGCTATGGCGCAATCATCCATTGTCATCAAAGGCGCACGTGAGCATAACCTCAAAGATATCGATGTCACGATCCCGCGCGACGAACTTGTTGTAATCACGGGTCTTTCGGGCTCGGGCAAGTCATCGCTGGCCTTCGATACCATTTATGCCGAAGGGCAACGACGTTATGTCGAAAGCCTTTCGAGCTATGCGCGTATGTTCCTTGGCCAGATGAGCAAACCCGACCTTGATTCCATCGATGGTCTTTCGCCTTCGGTCTCGATCGATCAGAAGACCACGAGCAAGAATCCTCGTTCGACAGTGGGAACCACCACGGAAATCTACGATTACCTGCGTTTGCTCTTCGCACGCGTGGGTATTCCGCATTGTCCGGAGTGCGGACGAGAGATTCGCATGCAGACGACCGACCAAGTGACCGATGATATCCTGCGTCTTTCTGAGGACGAGAAGACCAAATGCATCATCATGGCACCAGTGGTGACCGGGCGTAAAGGTGAATTCACGAAGCTCTTCAAAGACTTGCTCGCTGAAGGGTTTTCGCGTGTGCGCATTGACGGTGAGATCACGAAGCTTGACGAGAACCCGATCGTGTTGAACAAGAAGATCAAGCACTTCATCGACGTGGTGGTCGACCGTGTGGTACTCAAATCTTCGGCGCAAAGCCGTATCGCTGAAGCGGTCGAGACGGCCACTGCGCTTGCCGATGGCCGTGTGCTTGTGCAGCTGCTTGACAAGAACAACGAACCGCTTGGAGGCGAACGCACGGTTTCGTCCGGTGCAACGGGCGGTCTTGCGGAGGGGGAGTATCTCTTCTCGCTTGCGCTTGGCTGTCCTGAGCACGGCCATTCCATGGATGAGTTGCAGCCGCGCGATTTCTCCTTCAATGCCCCCTATGGCGCATGTCCTGATTGTCTCGGCATCGGCAGCAGGGAAGAGGTCGATCCTGATCTGGTCATTCCCGATCCGAGCCTGTCGCTCAACGAAGGAGCTGTGGCGCCGTTCAAGTCGGGCAATTACTATCCGCAGGTCATGCGTGCGGTGCTGCTCCATTATGGCGTCGACCCCGATACGCCGTGGCAGGATATACCGAAGAAGGTGCAGAAGAAACTTTTCTACGGTGCGCCGGGTGAGAAGATCCGTGTCGACTACGTAACGGTGGATGGGCGCGAGACGTATTGGTTCGTTGAATGGGAAGGCATCTCTGCGGCAGTCACGCATCGTTACAAGGAAGCCTCAAGCGATCGTCAGCGCCAGAAGTATGAGCGCTACTTCTCGATCATCCCGTGCGCAACGTGCGGTGGCAAGCGTCTCAATCCTTCCATCCTGGCGGTAACGGTGAACGGCAAGAATATCCACGAGGTCTGCGAGCTTGCAGCTGCCGATTCGCTTAAGTTCTTCGAAGAGCTTCATTTCAATGAGACGCAAGAGGTGATCGCCGGCCCGATCGTGAAGGAGATCACCGAGCGCTTGCGTTTTTTGGTGAATGTAGGGCTCGATTATCTGACGCTCGAGCGTGCGACCGCTACGCTTTCTGGCGGCGAAGCGCAGCGCATTCGTCTTGCAACGCAGATCGGCGCGGGCCTCATGGGTGTGCTCTATATCCTCGACGAACCCTCCATCGGCCTTCATCAACGCGATAACGAGCGCCTCATCAAAACGCTCGAGCATCTGCGCGATCTGGGCAACACGGTACTCGTGGTCGAGCATGACGAGGATACGATCCGCTGTGCCGACTACGTGATCGATATGGGTCCGCGTGCCGGTGATCACGGTGGTGAAGTAGTCGCGTGCGGCACGCCCGAAGAGATCATGGCAAGCGACGAATCGCTTACGGCGCAATACCTGCGCGGCGAAAAGTGCATCCCTGTTCCTGCTGAGCGCCGCAATCCTAAGCGTGGCAAGATCAAGATAACGGGCGCGAGCGAGAACAATCTGAAGAATATTACGGCGGAGATTCCGATCGGTACGCTCACGGTGGTCACAGGCGTTTCGGGCTCGGGCAAGAGCTCGCTCGTTACCGACACGCTCACTCCTGCGCTCGCTAATCGCGTGAATCGCGCGCATCGCAAGGTGGGCAAGTTCAAGAAGCTCGAAGGGGTAGAGCTCATCGACAAGGTGATCAGCATCGATCAAAGCCCGATCGGTCGCACCCCGCGTTCCAACCCTGCAACCTACATCGGTCTCTGGGACGATATCCGCAACCTTTTCGCCTCCACGCAAGAGAGCAAAGCGCGTGGTTACGGGCCAGGTCGTTTTTCCTTCAATGTTGCAGGCGGACGCTGCGAAGCGTGCAAGGGCGATGGTCAGAAGAAGATCGAGATGCACTTCCTTCCCGATGTGTACGTGAATTGCGAAGTGTGTGACGGCACGCGCTACAATCGCGAAACGTTGCAGGTGACCTACAAGGGCAAGAACGTCTACGAAGTGCTCGAGATGACCGTGGACGAAGCTCTCGAGTTTTTCGGCAAGATTCCTTCGCTTCGGCGAAAGCTCGAAACGCTCCATGATGTGGGACTTGGTTATATCAAGCTCGGCCAACCGGCAACTACGCTTTCTGGCGGTGAAGCACAGCGTGTGAAACTCGCAAGCGAGCTGCAGAAGCGTCAGACGGGCAAGACCTTCTATGTCCTTGACGAACCGACCACCGGTCTCCATTTCGACGATGTGCGTGCGCTCTTGGAAGTGTTGCAGCGCTTGGTTGACCTGGGCAACACAGTGCTCGTGATCGAACACAACCTCGATGTGATCAAGGCTGCCGATCATCTGATCGACCTCGGCCCTGAGGGTGGTGCGAAGGGCGGAACGGTCGTTGCGAAAGGTACGCCAGAAAAGGTCGCTCAGGTTCCCGAGAGCCATACCGGGCGCTTCCTTAAGCGCGTCCTTGCCAACGATAGTTGCAAGACCGCTTATGCCTAAGCTCGGTGTGCATCGCTGTAAAAGCGTGCGCGCGGGCTTACAATAACGGCTATGAAGAAGCTTTCTCGCGAAAAGATCGCACTTATCATCTTCGCACTGCTCGTCGTGTGCGGTTTCGGCGCGCTCATGTTCTACATTACGAACATCGGTCATTCGTTCAATGTGACCGCGAGCACGATCGATGATGCCGCGGGCGATCTGGGTGACTATACCGCCATCATCTACGAAGGAACCGCTGAAGAGAAGAAAGCGCTCGGCGAAGCGGGACTTGAGCGCATCGCGGAAGATGGCAGCAACAAGACGCTCGAGCTTGGCAAAGACCAGCAAGTTGATGATGCTGTTAAAGGCGAAGAGATCGTGGTGTCCGACGTGGTGCCCAAGTCCACTGCAGACGGGCGGGGAAGCACCGAGGAGTCTAAAGAGCCGCTCACGCTTTCGGCGGTGCGTGATTCTTTCTTGCAGAAGAACGCTTCAGTCTATGTGCTCGATCTTTCTGATCCCACGCATTATATCGAGGAGACCATCGTGAAGGCGGGCAAGTACCGCTTCGGCATCCTTGCGATCGATGCGGCTTCGGACTTGCCGTATTACATAAAGAAGCGTATCGATTTTTACCACGCTGCCGACGTTGATTTCGTTGTGGCGCTCGTTGACGACCTTTCGCGGGTGAACGATGTCGAAGGCGTCGATATCGTCATCTCAACTCAAGAAGAGGGCCTGAATCCGGTAGGTGTTTCTTCGGATGATGTGTTCTTCAACGACGCAGCGCTCAAGGGTGAAGTGGGTGCGTTGCTCATCTCGCCGAGCAAGGTTATCTCCGCTAAGGATATCGGTGAGCTCTAGCACGTGTGCATTTGCTGCATCTTCGTGACGATAAGGGCATCTTTTGTTACTATAACGAATTGTCGTTTATTGCTATGAACGATGCCGAAAAGACGCGGGTGTGGCGGAATTGGCAGACGCGCCAGGTTTAGGTTCTGGTGGGCAACCCCCGTGAAGGTTCAAGTCCTTTCACCCGCACCATCTCGGTTCGAGTAGTATCCGAAAAGGAGTATTGAGTGAAAACAACAGTAGAGGCCCTCGAGGACAACAAGGTCAAACTTTCTTTCGAGATCGATGCAAAAGAAGTTAATACGCGCATCAAGCAGGCTTACAAGGATTTTGCAAAGCGCTATAACTTCCCCGGTTTCCGCCCCGGTAAGGCGCCTCGTCCCGTTGTTGACAACATGATGGGTGCCGACACGGTCAAGGCTGCGCTCACTGAAGACCTGGTGAACGAGATCTATCCGCTCGCTTTGGATGAGCATAATCTGGTTCCGCTCTTCAAGCCTGAGTTCGATATGGATACGGAGATCGTTGAGGACAACAAGCCGTTTTCCTTCTCTACCACCATCGATGTGAAGCCAACTTTCGAACTTTCTTCTTACGACAACGTATCGGTTGAGATTCCGCTTCCCGAAGCGACCGAAGCCGAGATCGATACCCAGATCGAAGAACTGCGCAACTATTACACTGATTTCAAAGATGCGAATGCCAACACCAAGGTCAAGCAGGGTGAATTCGTCGAGCTTACCATCAAGGCAACCGATAAAGACGGCAAGGAGCTCTCGCAGCTCAATGCTGAGAATCGACTCTATGAACTTGGCGTGAACCTCTTCCCGGCAGCATTCGATGCTGAGCTCATTGGCATGAAGAAGGGTGAGGAGAAATCCTTCGACATCGATTTCTCATCCGATTCTTCTATGCTTGGTCAGACGCTCGGTGAAGACGCCGGAATCATCCATTTCGATGTGAAGGTCGATGTCATCAAGAAGAAGGTTCTTCCCGAACTTTCAGATGAATGGGCTCATAACAACTTCGGCTTCGAAGATCTGGCTGATATGCGCGCACAGATCGCGCAGTCGATCAAAGACCAGAAGGAAATGAACAAGCAGCGTCGCATCGAGAACGAGTGCTTGGCAGCCATTGCTTCTCGCGTTGAAGGCGATATGCCCACGGCCATGTGCGAACTTCAGGAAGTGAACTTGCTGCAGTCCTTCTATCAGCAGCTTTCTCAGAACGGTTACACCTTCGACCAGTATCTCGACACCATGAAGATCTCGTCCGAGCAGTTCAAGCAGGACATGAAGCAGCAGGCAGAAGATACGGTCCGCCAGGATATGGCGCTCGATGCATGGGCACGTCACAACAAGATCGAAGCAACCGCAGAAGAAGTGTCCGCTGAATTCCAAAAGGCGAACGTCGACGATCCGGTGGCTGTTGAAGCTGAATGGAAGGTAGCGGGTCGTCTGCCGCTCATTGCCGAAGGCGTTGTTCGCACGAAGGCCTTGAACGACATCGTTGCAAAGGCAGAGGTTACTGAGGTCGAGCCTAAGGCTGCAAAGCCCAAAGAGGCTAAGAAGACCACGGCAAAGAAATCCACTGCAAAAACAACAGCTAAGAAAACAACGAAAAAAGAAAAGGACGAAGAGGCAAAATAACCCCTTCTTCTCACAATTCAATACGCATCTTTATGAAGCAGAACAGCGAGGCAGGTATGTTGTTACATCCTAATCAATCCGCACTCATCCCTTATGTTATCGAGCAGTCGCCCCGTGGCGAACGCAGCTACGACATCTATTCTCGTTTGCTCAACGAGCGCATCATCTTCTTGGGTGAACAGATCGACGATGCGGTCGCTAACACGGTCGTTGCGCAGCTTCTGCACCTTGAATCGGCTGACCCTGATAAGGACATCTCGCTCTATATCAATTCACCGGGCGGTGTCATCACTTCGGGCCTCGCTATCTACGACACGATGAACTACATCAAGTGTGATGTTTCCACGATCTGCATGGGTCAGGCTGCTTCCATGGCTGCCGTGCTCTTGGCGTGTGGTGCGCCGGGCAAGCGTTATGCGCTTCCTAATTCACGCGTCATGATCCATCAGCCTTCTGGTGGCGCACAAGGCCAGCAGACCGAGATCGAGATCGCCGCGAAGGAGATCCTCTACTGCCGTGATCGCTTGAACCAGATCTTGGCTGATCATACCGGTCAGTCGCTCGAGACCATCCATAAAGATACCGAGCGCGATAACTTCATGAGCGCGCAGGATGCTTGCGCTTACGGTATCGTCGACCAGGTCGTTGCGTCTCGTAACGCTTCCGAGAACTAAGGCGTTTCATGGCTGATAAAACTCCTTCGGGACCGCATGACGGAATCTATTGCGCTTTTTGTGGGAAGGTTCCCGAGCAGGTAAACGCCATGATCTCCGGACCGAATGGTATCTTCATTTGCGATGAGTGCATTTCGGTATCGGTCGATGCGATGCTCACTGATCTTTCCATGCGTGGGCTTGAATCTGAGGCGCTCAACCAGGTGCTTGGCAACCAGCTTGTGACGAATATCGAAGAACGCTCTTCGAAGCATCCCGATATGCTCACCGATCTGCCCACGCCCAAAGAGCTCTATGAACAGCTTTCCGAGCACGTGGTTGGTCAGGAAGAAGCTAAGAAAGCGCTTTCGGTCGCTGTGTATAATCACTACAAGCGCATCAGCATGGGTGAAGAAGCCACGGAAAGCGATGTTGAACTTGCGAAGAGCAACATCATGCTCCTCGGTCCAACTGGTTCGGGCAAGACGTTGCTCGCGCAAACGCTTGCGCGTACGCTCAAGGTGCCTTTCGCTATTGCCGACGCTACCACGCTCACCGAAGCAGGCTATGTGGGTGAGGATGTTGAGAATATCCTGCTTAAGCTCATCACGGCAGCTGATTTCGATGTACCGGGCGCCGAGATCGGCATCATCTACATCGACGAGATCGACAAGATCGCACGCAAGGCTGAAAACGTTTCGATCACGCGCGATGTTTCTGGTGAAGGCGTGCAGCAGGCATTGCTGAAGATCGTAGAAGGCTGCGAGGCAAGCGTTCCACCGCAAGGTGGCCGCAAGCATCCGCAGCAGGAGCTCATTCCTATCAATACCACGAACATCCTGTTCATCTTCGGTGGTGCGTTCGTCGGCTTGCCCGAGATCATCGCACAGCGCATTGGCAAGACCAACATCGGTTTCGGATCAGACATGCCTAAATCCAAGCAGGAAGCAGATGCAGCCTTGCTCGCTCAAGTGCTGCCCGAAGACTTGCATAAGTATGGCATGATCCCGGAATTCATCGGTCGTATTCCAGTCATCACCTCGCTTTCGCAGTTGAACAAGGAAGATCTCGTGCGCATCCTTACCGAGCCTAAGAATGCGCTCGTGAAGCAGTACACGCTCATGTTCAGCTATGAGAATTCAGAGCTCGTTTTCGAACCTGAGGCGCTCGAAGCTATTGCTGAGCAAGCCATCGAGCATAAGACAGGCGCGCGCGGGTTGCGCACCATCTGCGAAGATGTGCTCATGGATGCAATGTATGAGCTTCCTGATTATCACAAGCCCACCCGCGTGGTGGTGCGTCGTAGCGACATCGAGGGTACCACGAAGCCCGAGATCGAACTGCTCACGAAGAAGAGAACCGCAAAGAAATAATCACCTGCGTAAGCATGCGCGCCGCGTGTGCGCCTTCGTTTTCGCAGCTGATGAAATACAACTTAAGAACAACAATCAGTCCGCATAAGACCGCAAGGATCATTCATGGCAACGGAACAAAAGCAAGACAAACAGCCTTACAGCGAATGGGAAAAGCCACTCTTCGACGCATGGAGTGAGCATGGATTTTTCGAGCGTACGCCAGGCTTTGGAAAGAATGGGGCGCAGTCCTACACGGTGGTCATCCCGCCGCCGAACGTAACGGGTGTTTTGCATATGGGTCATGCCCTGAACGACACCATCCAGGATGCGTGCGTACGTCGTGCGCGCATGCAGGGGTATCAGACGCGCTGGATCGTCGGTGTCGACCATGCGGGCATCGCTACTCAGACGAAGGTCGATAAACATCTGGCTGAGCAGGGCATCGATCGTCATGAGATCGGTCGCGAAGCGTTCATCGAAGCCTGCCAGGAATGGCGCGATGAATACGGCGGCATCATCATCAATCAGATCAAGGCGATGGGCTGTTCGTGCGATTATGAACATGAGCAGTTCACCATGTCGCCTTCGCTCTCACGCGCGGTGCGCAAGGTGTTCTGCGATTGGTATCACGATGATCTCATCTTCCGTGGTAAGCGCATCGTGAATTGGTGTCCCCATTGCACCACAGCCATCGCCGATGACGAGGCGGAATACGAGGAAGAGGCCAGCCACCTGTGGCATTTGCGCTATCCTCTCACGGAGCCTGTGGATGGCATGGAATATCTGGTCGTAGCCACTACGCGTCCTGAGACCATGCTCGGTGATACAGGCATCGCGGTCAGCCCGCAAGATGAGCGTTACAAGAACTTAGTGGGCAAGACGGTCATGCTTCCCATCGTGAACCGTGAGATCCCTATCGTCGCCGATTTCGCGGTAGATAAAGAATTCGGTACTGGTTGCGTTAAGGTAACGCCTGCTCACGACCAGAATGACTATGCTATCGGGCAGCGCAATGATCTTGATCAGATCAACATCTTCGATGAGCATGCGGTCGTGGTCGAGGGCTTCGGCAAATTCTCCGGTATGACGCGTGATGAAGCACGTGAAGCGGTGGTAGCTGAATTCGAGGAGCTTGGTTTGCTCGACAAGATCGAAGACCATACCCATTCGGTCATGCATTGCTACCGTTGCCACACCACGCTCGAGCCCTGGCTTTCCGAGCAGTGGTTCGTTGCGGTCGATCGCTTGAAGGAGCCGGCCAGGAAGGTCGTCGAAGAGGGCAACGTGCGATTCTATCCTGCGCGCTGGGCACAGGTCTATCTCGATTGGCTCGACAATCTGAAGGATTGGTGCATCTCGCGTCAGCTGTGGTGGGGTCATCGCATTCCCATGTATTACTGCGATGCGTGCGGATGGGAAGATGCGTGTATCGATGAAGTTGAGGTGTGTCCGGTATGCGGTGCGCCTGTGCGTCAGGATGAAGACGTGCTCGATACCTGGTTCTCTTCGCAGCTCTGGCCCTTTGCCACACAAGGGTGGGGTGTTGATGGCATGGATGCTCCCGACCTGCAGAAATATTATCCTACGCAGTTGCTTTCTACCGCACGTGACATCATGGGCCTTTGGGTCGCCCGTATGATCATGGCATCCGAATACTGCTGCGACGAGATTCCTTTCGAAGACGTGATCATCCATCCCACAGTCATGGGCAAGGATGGCAAGCCCATGTCGAAGAGTCGCGGAAATGGCGTCGACCCTATGGTGCTCATGGAAACCTACGGTGCCGATGGCATGCGTTTCGGCTTGCTCACGCAGGTCACCGGTTCGCAAGCTATGAAATTCAACGAAGACAGCATCATCGCGAGCCGCAACTTCGCTAACAAGATCCGCAATGCTGCGCGCTTCGTCATGATGAACTTGGAGGGCTTCACGCCAGGCGAACCACAGCCAGCAATGCTTGCCGATAGGTGGATGTTCTCACGTTTGGCGGCACTCGTTGCCAAACTCGACGAAGCATATGAAACCTACGATTTTGGGGCGATCACCCGCGAGCTCTACGCATTCTTCTGGAATGAATTCTGCGATTGGTACATCGAGCTCTCTAAAGCGCGCCTTCAGGTAGGTGGCGAAGATGCGCTCGTGTGCCAGCGCAATCTCATCTTCGTACTGGATACGGCCTTGCGCCTGCTTCATCCCATCATGCCCTTTGTCACCGAGCAGATCTATCAGGAGCTTCCCGGCGAGAAGGAAACCGAGTATCTCATGATGGCTTCCTGGCCTGATGCACAAGCGCTCGAAAGCTATATCGACCCTGAAGCAGAGCGGGCGATCGAGATGGTCATGAGTGCAGTCTCGGGTGTTCGTTCCACGCGTTCACGTTATGGGCTTTCCCCTAAGGTGCAGCTCGAGTTGGTTGTTTCAGCCGAAAACGAAGAAGCACGTGCGCTCTTTGCCGACCAGCAAGCGCTCATTGAAGCCCTTGCACTCATCACGGTGAAAGAACTGGGTATCGGCTGCGAGAAGCCTCAGGAGTCTGCGGTCACGATCGCGGGGGAGACCGAAGTATATGTGCTCCTTGCAGGGTTGGTCGATTTCGAGGTGGAGCGCAAGCGTCTTGAAAAGGAGATCGCAACGCTCGAGAAGGATCAAGCGAAGTTCCAAAAGAAGCTCTCCAATCCAGGCTTTTTGGCTAAGGCAGCCCAAGAGATCATCGATAAGGATTCTGCGAAGCTTGCCGACATCACCGATCGGCTTGAGAAACTTCGCGTACAATTAGCGGAGATGTAGCTTTCGTATATCGCACAAGGGAGTTGTTTTCACGTGAGCTCAACTATTCAAACGGTTGTTACGATCGCTGGTGTGGTCGTTGGTATCCTCTACATTCTTTCCATCGTCTATGTGATCAAGGACGCACGAAATCGTGGAACAAACTGGCCAGTTTGGGCGGTCATCTCGCTTATCCCGCTCATCGGTTTCATCGCTTATTGCGTTGCTCGTCCGCCGCTCACGATCGAGGATCGCGATGAGCAGGATCTTGATGTGGCGCTCAAGCGCAGGCAGCTCATGCAGTATGGCACGTGCGCTCACTGCGGCTATCCGGTCGAGTCAGACTACGTGCTTTGTCCCAATTGCCATCAGCGCTTGAAGAATCTATGTCCTACGTGCCATCATGCACTCAATCCTGAATGGTCGATCTGTCCGTATTGCACGACCACTATTCATAGCAGTGCACCGCGCGATCCACAGAGCACTGGCGCAGTTCGCGCGCGTGAGCGCCGCACGCCCGCTGATACGACTGGTCAGCGTCCGCGCGTCAATTAGCGCCTCATACCTTCCAACCACGTTGTTCAATTCAAGTTGGTGCAGATGCTTGGTATGCATCCGGCACCTGAAAGGATGTTGATATGGAAATCACGCTTCCCGATGGTTCGAAAAGAACGCTCGACGAAGGAGCGACCGTCTACGACTTGGCAGCCAGTATCGGTGCAGGTCTTGCGCGCGATGCGGTTGCGGGCAAGGTGAACGGCGCACTCGTCGATCTTTCGACGGAGCTTACCGATGGTGCAACGGTCGAGATTGTCACGACCAAATCGCCTGAAGCGCTTGAGATCATGCGTCATTCTGCAGCGCATATCATGGCTGAAGCAGTTCAGGCGCTCTATCCCGATGTGCTCATCGCCTTTGGTCCCGCCACAGAAGACGGCTTCTTCTACGATTTCGAACTGCCTCATTCTATCTCCGAGAACGATTTCGAAGCGATCGAAGCGAAGATGGCAGAGATCATTGCAGCGAACGAGCCTTTTGTGCGCGAAGTGGTCAGCCGCGATCAGGCGAAGAAGATCTTCGCGGATCAGCGTTTCAAGGTCGAGCATATCGATGACCTGGCTCCCGATGCGGAGATCAGCGTATATCGTCACGGCAACTTCGTTGACTTGTGCGCAGGTCCGCACATTGCCAATACGTCTCAGATCGGCGCGTTCAAGCTCATGAAGATCGCAGGAGCTTACTGGAAGGGCGATTCTGAGCGCGAGATGCTTCAGCGTCTGTACGGCACGGCATTCTTCAAGAAGAAGGAGCTTGCCACGCATTTGCATAACCTTGCGGAAGCGGAGAAGCGCGACCATCGCAAAGTAGGCAAGGAACTGGGTTACTTCATGCTCGATGAAGATGCGGGTGTGGGTTTGCCGCTCTATCCGCCCAAAGGTGCGCGTGTCATTCGCCTGCTCCAGGAATGGCTGCGCCGCGACCTCTACGAGCGCGGTTACGAAGAGGTCATCACGCCGCATGTGTATAAGTCTGATGTCTGGAAGACTTCGGGCCATTATGATTTCTATGGCGAGAACATGTACTTCTTCAACATCAATGAGGGAAGCGAAGAGAATCCGCGCCTTTCTGAATACGGCGTGAAGCCGATGAACTGCCCGGGTCATGTGCTCATCTATCGCAACGAGATCCGTTCCTATCGCGATCTACCGCTGCGTCTCTTCGAATTCGGTACGGTCTATCGCCATGAGCTTTCGGGTGCAGTGCATGGACTTTTGCGTGCGCGTGGCTTCACTCAGGACGATGCTCATGTCTTCTGCACGAAAGACCAGGTGGTCTCTGAGGTTATCGCAATCCTCGATCTGGTCGATCACATCATGTCCACGTTTGGTTTCGAATACATGGCTGAGATCTCGACGCGTCCTGAAAAGAGCATCGGTTCCGATGAGATGTGGGAGCATGCCACTAATTCGCTCATCGAGGCCTGTAAGCAGCACAATCTCGATTACGACATCAATGAAGGCGACGGTGCCTTCTATGGTCCGAAAATCGACATCAAGGTGAAGGATGCGATCGGTCGTACCTGGCAGTGCTCGACCGTTCAGGTCGACTTCAACTTCCCCGAGCGCTTCGACCTTACGTATCGCACGGCGGACAACACTGAAGAGCGCCCCTGGATGCTCCATCGCGCTATCTTCGGTTCGATCGAGCGTTTCTTCGGCATCCTCATCGAGCACTACAGCGGTGCGCTGCCGCTTTGGCTTGCTCCAGTGCAGGTGGTGTTGTTGCCTTTGGCGGACCGTCATCTCGATGCCTGCAAGGATATCGCAAAGAAGATCAAAGCCGCTGGTGGGCGTGTTGAGGTCTACGAACAGAACGAGCCGATGCGCGTGAAGATCGCGAAGGCGCAAAACGAGAAGATCCCGTATATGTGTGTGGTGGGCGATAAGGAGCTCGAAGCAGGCACTATTTCGGTGCGCGAGCGTCATGAGGGCGATCTGGGCACGTGGGAAGTGGAGCAGCTGCTCGAGATCATCCGCGAGGCTTCACTGTAGTTGTGAAAATCTGATTGTGTTTACTTGTTCGTTTAGTAACGGCTTGTAACCAAGAGCATCCTCGAAGGAGGGTGCTCTTTTTGCGCCCCTACAATGGGTCACATCAACGGAAAACTAGTGTCACGATATAAGACGTGATCTCAAGGAGTGATCATCATGGCAGAACAACTTACTGAAGAACAGTTCCAGACCAAAGTAATGGGTGCGAGCGAGCCGGTCTTGGTGGACTTTTTCGCCACCTGGTGCGGTCCGTGCAAGATGATGGCACCCGTGCTCGATGAAGTTGCTGCAGAAGTTGCGGGCAAGGCATCGGTGTACAAGGTGGATATCGACCGCGAGATCGAACTTGCGCAGCACTATAACGTTATGAGCGTGCCAACCCTCATCATCTTCAAGGGTGGCCAGCCTGTGCAGCAGTTCGTGGGTGTGCAACCCAAGCAGGTCTTGGTAAACGCGCTTTCCTAGAGGAATCGCCATGGCAATGGAATCACAAGCTGAAAACCAGCCAAACGCAAACGCGCAAGCGAACGAAGACGAAGAGACGCGCGTCACCGATATTGTGGTAGTGGGCGCAGGTCCTGCTGGCATGACTGCTGCGCTCTATGCGGCACGCGCTGGCTTTCGCTGCATCGTGCTCGAGGAGCTCATTCCTGGTGGCCAGCTCACGTCTATCGATGAGTTGGAGAACTACCCCGGCTTTGGTGGGGGAGTGAATGGCTTCGATATCGCGGTGGCTATGCAGCAGCAGGCTCAGCGCTTCGGTGTCGGATTCCTGAGCGAGCAAGCTGAGCGCCTGTCACAGGGCGAAGGACGCGAAAAATTCAGGATCGACACCAACGCAGGCGTGCTCTATGCGCGTGCGGTCATCATCGCAACGGGCGCAAAGCCGCTCCAGCTTCCGCAGCTTGAAGGCATGAACCTGGAAGGTAGGGGGCTTTCCTATTGCGCCACTTGCGATGGCAACTTCTATCGCGACAAGGATGTAGCCATCGTGGGCGGTGGTGATACTGCCTGCGCGGAGGCCATCTATCTCTCGCGCATTTGCCGCAAGGTGTATGTGATCCATCGCCGCGAGGATTTCCGTGCGCATTTCACCTATGCGGAAAAGGTGAAGCATCTTCCCAATGTAGAGATCTTCTGGAACAACGAGGTCCAAAACGTTGTCCTGAACGATGCGGGAAGGATCGAAGCGGTTACCGTGCGCAATGCGAAGACAGGGGAAGAGCATACGCTTGCATGTGAGGGGCTCTTCATTGCGGTTGGTTCGAAGCCCGAGACCGAATGGCTTCGTGGTGTGGTGAAGCTTGACAAAGCTGGCTATGTGAAGGCTGGTTCGGATTGCAAGACTTCGCTTGCGGGCGTGTTCGCAGCAGGTGATGTCCGCACCACACCGCTGCGCCAGGTAGTTACCGCCACGGCGGACGGCGCTCTGGCAGCGGAAGCGGCAATCGCCTATATCACCTCTTAAAATGTGCTAAGATTTTCATTTGTCAGTACGTGAGTAATGAAAGCAGGCTCCCTCTGATGGGCCTGCTTTTTCTTTGATCTAGCAGAGGATGAAATGCGCGAAAAGCTCAAGAAGATCGTGGCCGCTTATGGTGAACTTGAAGCCAAGATGGGCGATCCGGCGGTCGTTTCCAACCAAAGCGAATACAACAAACTTGCCAAGGATTATGCAAGCCAGGGTGAGTTGGCACGCGCTGCCAAAGAATACCTCGGTCTCATGGACGATCTGGCGGCTGCCAAGGAAATGCTCGGCGATGCCGACATGAAGGAGTTCGCCCAGGAAGAGATCGCAAGCATCGAAGCGCGCATGCCTCAGCTTGAAGAGGATATCAAGTTCATGCTCATCCCGTCTGACCCAGCAGACGAGAAGGACATCATCGTCGAGATCCGCGCGGGCGCAGGTGGCGATGAAGCTGCTATCTTCGCGGGCGATCTCTATAACATGTACACGCGCTTCGCTTCTGATCAGGGTTGGAAGTGCGAGACCATGGATATGCACGCTTCTGAAGCGGGCGGATTCAAGGAGATCTCGTTCAAGATGCTGGGCGATCGCGTCTATTCCATCATGAAGTTCGAATCGGGCGTTCACCGTGTCCAGCGCGTTCCGAAGACCGAAAGCCAGGGGCGCATCCATACGTCGACGGCAACCGTTGCGGTGCTTCCGGAAGCTGACGAAGTTGAAGTCGAGATTAATCAGAACGACCTGCGCATCGATGTGTATCGTGCAGGCGGACCAGGTGGCCAGTGCGTCAACACGACCGACTCAGCAGTTCGCATCACGCATCTGCCTACCGGCTTGGTCGTTCAATCGCAGGATCAGAAGTCGCAGCTGCAGAACAAGATCGCTGCTATGAGCGTGCTTCGTGCACGTCTCTATGAGAAGATGCTCGCCGATCAGCAGGCTGCCGAAGGTGCTGAGCGCCGCAGCCAGATCGGCACGGGCGATCGAAGCGAGAAGATCCGCACCTACAACGGTCCGCAAGATCGCGTGACGGATCACCGCATCGGCTATAACGGCACCTATAATGGCGTGCTGCTCGGCTCGGGCGGCGCTGGTTTGCAGGAGCTCATCACCGCGCTTCAGGCTGCTGATCGTGCAGCGAAACTGGAGAGCGCGGTCTAATCGCGCCTGCGCAGGCGGCAGTACGTGGCAGCGAACGATCAAACCTGGACGGTCAAGGCGATCCTTGATTGGTGCGAGGGCTACCTAGCCAATAAGGGCGATGTCTCACCTCGTCATGCTGCGCAATACCTTTTGGGAGAGGCTATGGGTCTCTCGCGCATCGAACTCTATACCAACTTCGATAAGCCTTTAACTGATGAAGAGCGCTCGACCATGCGCACTTGGGTGGCGCGCAGGGGAGCGGGTGAACCGCTTCAGTTGATCTGCGGTACCGCGCCGTTTCGTCATATGGTGCTCGAGGTTGCACCTGGGGTGCTGATCCCTCGTCCGGAGACTGAGGTGCTGGTGAGCGAGGTGCTCGCGCTCTTTCCACCGCCGAAGCAGATCAGTGCTCATGCGTTCGAGGATCTTTCGGCAGTTTCTGGGCAGAGTGAAGGTGTTGAAGACTCCGTATCCGAGATTCCCGTTGTTGAAATAGGCAGCATCAGCAAAGAAATGTCGAGCGAGGTCTTAGCTGCCGGAATTGGCAGCGCGCCTGAACGATCGGAAACCTTCGCACTCAAGGATGGTGTTCAAAGCTCACAAAGCCAGATTGACGGTGTTAAGCAAGATGACGAAACGACAGCTACGGGAATTGCATCAGAGATGGATTCAGGACCGAAGCCAGAGGCGATCCGCGTGATCGATCTCTGTACGGGTTCGGGCTGCATCGCGTGCGCTCTTGCGACTGAGCATCCCAACATGGAAGTTCTCGCGCTTGATATTGCTCCTGAAGCACTTGCGCTTGCGCAGCGCAACGTTGAGGCTCAGGGTGTTGCTGACCGTGTAAGCGTTCGTGAGAGTGACCTTCTGAGCGCGGTAGTCGTCGACTCGAAGAACAAAAGCTCGTTCGATGTGATCGTGTCGAATCCTCCCTACATTCCCTCACAGGTAGTCGATACGCTTGACGCGGAGGTGAGCGATTACGAACCGCGCCTGGCACTCGATGGGGGAGCGGACGGCCTCGATCTGTTCCGTCGCTTCATCGGCGATGCATACAGCCTGCTTAAGCCAGGCGGCGTGCTGGCCGTCGAACTCTTCGAAGAATCGCTCGATCAAGCTCGCAGCATCGCGTTCGACAACGGCTTTTCCGAAGCACGCATCGTCCAAGACCTTACCAACCGCCCCCGCATCCTCATCGCAAACAAGGATTAAGTTGAGTTCTAGTATTTAAAAAGCTTCCGTATGGCTTCTTGGGCAGTTAGCTTGGGGATGGGGGAGTTGCGGAAGGCTTTCTTGTCATAGCTGATG
Organism: uncultured Eggerthella sp.; assembly: GCA_900542525.1. GTDB lineage: Bacteria > Actinomycetota > Coriobacteriia > Coriobacteriales > Eggerthellaceae > Anaerotardibacter. The sequence continues at coordinate 31,408 of UQNZ01000001.1, read as the reverse complement.
ATGGCATCGACCTCGAGAGCTTCGGCAGCTGCGCGGATAAGGCCGTCCTCGTAATCCGGCTCATTGGAATCGATTGCTTCAAAAACAAAAAGACCCGTGAGATCTACGAGGTCAAACGTTTCTGCAATAAGCTGAATGGAGCTTCGTGCGACTTCTTCTGTGGTGTACTTTGAGTGAAGGGTGTAGTAGGTATCTGACAAAGACGAGGTAAGTGCGTAGAGGGTAGCGTCCGACTCTATCACTCGATTGACGAGCTCTTTAATGGCTTGATGGTATTCTGAGTTTGGGTTTACCCAATATACGAGGGCATTAGTATCAAAGAGAAAGGATTTCATCAGCTTTTGCATCCTTTCCGGCCTTGATAAGCTCCCGCGCAGACAGCCCCTTTGGGATAGGCTTCATTTTCTTAGCGTTCTCGGCAATGCGCGCTTCGGCTTGTTTAAGTCGCTTAAGCCGGTCTTTCCGATCATCGTAGAGCGCGGTGATGACAACGACCCCTTTGCGGGGTGTGGTTATGTTGAGCGGGGTGTCTTTGTCTAGACCCGCTTCTTTGCGTAATGTTTTAGGTAAAAGAACAGCCATGCTGTTTCCAACTTTGGTGAGCGATGTAGTAGTCATGTGCGCCCCTTTCTTTCCTGTATATTATAACACGTTATAACGTCTCATTCTATTTCTAAAGAAGCTGTGGGAGAGGTTCATTCTGCTGCGGGTTTCTTGTATGATAGCCATCGCGTAATAACTGCTTTCTGCATTCCTTTTTACGTAGAAAGGACCTGGTATGACCAAAAGAATGTATCTGGTTTCGTTCGTCGTGGCGTTCGTGCTTGCCCTCGGCCTGACCTCGGTCGCGTTCGCTGATGAAGCGAGCGATCAGGCAGCTTCAAATGGAGTTGCAAGTGCAGCTGCAAACGAAAGCGCCAGCACAAGCAAGAGCGACACGCTTACTAAAGCAGCGGTCACGCTCAAGCTCCAAGACTTCAACGGGACGGACCCGCGCAACTCTGTCATTGAACTGGGCCAGCGTTTGAACGTCCGCGTGGTAGGCGCGCCGAACGATCAGATTACCTGGACCTCGCTCGATCCCGACAAGATCAAGGTGCTTCCTGGTTCCGAGGGCGGATTCTCGAGCAACAGCGAATGCACGCTTATTGCAACAGGATACGGCTGGGGCAATGTGCGAGTGCAGTGCGGTGATGCGAAACTGGATTTCAAGATCCGTGTCGATCAGCCAGACCCGGTGGACATCACGAAAGGTTACGCTTGGACCACACCGAATAACTGCACCTACACCGGTAGAGCGCTCACTCCTGCGGTAACCATCATCGGCCAGACGTTCGCGGTCACTTCTGATGGTTTGGTGCAAGGATACGGCAAGCTTAAAGAGGGCGTCGACTACAAGGTTACCTATCAGAACAATGTTCAGGTTGGTATGGCAAAGGTGACGGTCGAAGGTATCGGCCTTTTCACGGGAAAGAAGACCCTCGAATTCAGGATTGATTCTGCGCCTAAGCCTGATACCGGCGGAAACACGGGTGGCAATTCTGGCTCATCAGGCGGAGCGGATGAGATCATCAACGTGGGACCGAATACTCCTACGAATGTGAATGATGCGAAGCCGAAGCCTGCTCCTCAAGCTTCTGCAGTCACGGGCACTTGGAAGAAATCGCACGGCATGTGGTGGTTCTCGTACGATTCGAAGTCGGCTGCCGCACAAGGAAAGAAATGGCCAGCTAATGAATGGGTCACCATCAAAAGCAAGCGCTACCACTTCAATGGCAGTGGCTATATGAATTCCGGTTGGTATAAGAGCGGCAATTTCTGGTATTACCTGGGCAGCGATGGCGCCATGAAGACCGGCTGGCAGAAGGTCAAGGGAACCTGGTACTACCTGGGAAGCAACGGCATCATGCTCACCGGCAAGCTTTCCATTGGCGGAACGACCTACTTCCTGAATCCATCTAATGGTGCGATGAAGACGGGCTGGAACAAGGAAAGCAACACCTGGTATTACTACAAGTCTTCGGGTGCTATGGCAACGGGTTGGCAGAAAGTGAAAGGGAAGTGGTACTTCCTCGATCGTTCCATGGGTGCTATGAAGACCGGTTGGCTTGATGATGGCGGCTCGCGTTATTATCTGAATAGTTCTGGCGCCATGCTCACTGGCTGGAAGCAGATTGGTAGCAAGTGGTATTACTTCAGCAAGTCAGGTGCTATGCAGAAGGGTAAGTGGATCGGCAACTACTATGTTGGTTCCGATGGCGTGATGGCTACCAACACCTGGATCGGAAAGTACCACGTGAATGGTAGCGGCAAGTGGGACAAGATAAGATAGTTGAGTCCTGCGAGAAACGGTCGATGTTTAAGAGATCGATTCGTTAAGAGCTGGTCGTTCAAGATATTTCAAGAAGCCGCGGCGGTGTTTGCTGCGGCTTCTTTGTTCTCTGATGAGGAAGAGGGAAAACGCGAAAGGACTGTAGGGAATCAATCGCGTCTATTTCACCTTGAGCGCGCGCATGGCATTCAAGATCGCGATCACGGAAACGCCCACATCGGCGAAGATTGCTTCCCACATGTTTGCGACGCCGAGAGCCGCGAGCACGAGCACGAGCAGCTTCACACCAAGGGCGAACACGATGTTCTGATAGACGATGCGCATGGTCTTGCGCGAGATCCCAATGCCATCGGCCAAGCGCGAGAGCTTATCGTCCATGAAGACAATATCGGCCGCTTCGATGGCTGCATCCGAGCCCATGGCGCCCATGGCGATGCCCACGTCGGAGCGAATGAGCGCTGGTGCGTCGTTGATACCATCGCCCACGAAAGCAACTTTCTCGCCTTTGGGTGCTTCGTCAAGATAGCTACGCAAGAAATCGATCTTCCCTTCGGGCAGTAGGCCCGCGTGGTATTCGTCAAGGCCGGCTTCGTGCGCGATATGCGCGGCCACTTCCTCGCGGTCACCAGTGAGCATGACGGTATGGGTGACACCCAGTTCCTTGATGCGCTGGATAGCATCGACAGAGTCCTCCTTGATGGTGTCTTCGACTTCGATCGAGCCGCGATATTCGCCATCGATCGCAATGTGCAGGACGGTCGTTTTTGTTTCATTTATGGCTGTTGTGATGCCGTTGGCTTCCATTAGGCGTGCATTGCCAGCGAGTACGACCTGCCCATCGATCATACAACGGACGCCCTGGCCTGCGATCTCGGTCGTTTCGCTTACCCGGCCAAGATCGAGTGGTGCCTCGTGCTCTTTGCGGATGGAAAGCGCGATAGGGTGGTTCGAGTACGCTTCCGCCATCGCTGCGATGCGCAGCAGTTCTTCGCGGCTCATGCCAATGGGTTCGATCTTCGATACGGAGAAAGTGCCCTTGGTGATGGTGCCGGTCTTGTCGAAGAGAATGGTCTTCCCGTGCGAGAGCGCCTCAAGGTAGTTGCTGCCCTTGATCAGGATGCCACGCTTGGATGCGCCGCCAATACCACCGAAGAAGCTCAGGGGCACTGAGATGACCAGCGCACAGGGGCATGAGACTACCAGGAAGATGAGCGCGCGTTGTACCCAGTCGGCCCAATCGAAGCCCGTGAAGAAGGGCGGAATGACGGCGATCAGCAGTGCGAGCAAACACACGATGGGCGTGTAGTAGCGTGCGAAACGCGTGATGAAGTTCTCCATGGGAGCTTTTTCGGAGGCTGCGTCTTCAACGAGTTCAAGGATACGGCTGACGGTTGAATCCTCGAATTCCTTGGTGGTCTCGATGTAGATGGTGGAGGACAGGTTGATCGAACCGCTGGCGATCGGGTCGCCCGTGAAAACGTTGCGGGGGAGCGATTCGCCCGTGAGTGCGGCAGTGTCGAGTTCGGTCTCGCCCTTCACGATGATGCCATCGAGCGGCACGCGTTCGCCGGGACGCACCACGATCGTGGTGCCGATCTCAACCTCGTCGGGATCGACCGCTTCGATCTCTCCGTTGCGTTCGATATAGGCTTGTTCGGGGCAGATGTCCATCATCTCTGCGATGGAGTCGCGCGATTTGTCGACTGCGTAGTCTTCGAAGAGGTCACCGATCTGATAGAACAGCATGACTGCTACTGCTTCGGGGAATTCCGCCAAGCAGAGTGCGCCGATGGTGGCGACGCACATGAGGAAGTTCTCGTCGAAGACATGGCCCGCTGCGATGTTGCGGGCTGCTTTCTTGAGAACAGGCCAACCGAGCACCAGATAGGGAACGAGGAAGATGACAAGCGAGAGGAAGGGATAGGGAAGCGCTGCCTGAAGGCTGTCGAGCTCAGGTGCTAAGAGCGCAACGATGATGACCGCAGCTGCGAAAAGCGCAGCGCCAATACCGACACGTAGTATCTCTTTTCCTCGTTTTGTCATGGTGTCTTCCTTGTTGGGGTGTTGTCCTCTTAGCGACCGGCGATCACGCAGTCATCTTCGAAAGAGGTGATGATCTTCTGGGCTTCGTCCAGGATCGGATCGATATTGTCGGTGGAGGTCTCGAGCTTGAGCTTCGAGGTCATGAAGACCACCTGCGCTTTCGTCACGCCGTCGATCTTATTGATCGCGTCTTCCATGCGCGCGGCGCAGTTGGCGCATCCGAGGTTTTCGAGCTTGTATGACTTCTTCATGGTTCTTCCTTCCACGTAAGTGAGCTTGCTTGTTGGGTGCAAGCTATTCGCAGATATGGGTGAGGCCCTGCGAGAGCATGGCGTAGACGTGGTCGTCTGCTAGTGAATAGGTGACGTTCTTGCCATCGCGCGTGAATTTGACCAGGCGCGCTTGCTTAAGTATGCGAAGCTGGTGGGAGACAGCGCTTTGCGAAACGCCCACGATCTCGGCGATATCGTTCACGTAGAGATCGCCGTTCATGAGCGCATAGAGTATCTTGATGCGCGTGGTGTCGCCGAATGTCTTGAAGAGATCGGCTAGATCGTAGAGCAGTTCGTCATCGGGCAGGGTCTCGCCTTCGCCGACCACGCTCATGAGGTTCTCTGCAGTATGTTTGTCTTCGGTCATGTTACGTCCTAACATATGAGCATCTGTTCATATGTTAGCAACTACAAATTATGTGTCAAGCGAAAAAAGGGGGTTTAATTCTTCTTCTTGCTCTTGCGATAGATGAACCAGTACATCATGCCCACCATGAGCGCGCCGCCCACGATGTTGCCTGGCACGGTGGCTGACCAATTGTAGAGCGCACCGAGCATATTCACACTTGCTGGATCGATACCAGCTGGAGCGATGCCACAGGAAGCGAGCAGTGCGCCCATGGGCAAAAAGAACATGTTGGCCACGCAGTGTTCGAAGCCGCAGGCCACGAATGCGGTGATGGGGAAGACAACGGCAAGGATCTTGTCGGCGACCGTCTTTGAAGCGTAGGCCATCCAAACGCCGAGACACACGAGGAAGTTACACATGATGCCCTTCGCGAAGAGCACGAGCCAATCGGCATGCATCTTACCAGCTGCCACGCTGACCATGGTCTGACCCACCTGGCCACCGTTCATCGCAGACATGTCGGAGAGGAAAACAAGGCCAACTATCACGAGCGCACCAAGGAAGTTGCCGAAGAACACCACGATCCAGTTCTTCCAGACCGCTGACCACTTGATGCGTTTGCTTGCGGCGGTCATCACGATCATGGTATTGCCGGTGAAGAGTTCGGCGCCCGCAACTACTACCAGGATAAGACCGAGACAGAACAGGAATCCGCCGAGCACGCGTTGAATAGCGAAGGGAAGGGCGGGGTCGCCAACCACAAGTGAGAAGAACATCGCACCCATGGCGATGAAAGCGCCTGCCATGATCGAGAGGGCGAAGCTTCGGTCAAACGACATCTCGGTCTTAGTCACGCCAAGATCTTCGGCTTTTTGGGTGATCTGGGCAGGGGTGAGCGCTTCGGTGGTGGGAGCTTTCACTACAATCTCTTCTTGCACGCTGCCTCCTTGTGCGCGGCTTGCATTCTCTAACTAGCCTAACTATAGCGAGAATGAGTGCGCCAGTCGGAGAGCCTTCGAGCGGTGGTTCATTTTTGCGCATGCTCGCTCGCAACGGTTGTGTGCGGGCGGTGCGGTTAGCTCTTTTGTTCTTTCGTTCGAGGTGCTTTGCGTTAGAATGCTGTTTTGATCTTAGATGCGTTTTTTTGCGCGCATGCTACACGTAAACAGAAAGGGCGGTTATGGATACGCTTGCAATCATCAAAGAACTTCTCGTTGAAAATCTCGATGTTGAAGAGGGGCTTATCACCGAAGAGGCAACGTTCGAATCTCTTGGTGTTGATTCTCTCGATATGGTTGAGCTCATTTGCGAACTGGAAGAGAAGTGCGAGATCGACTTCGGTGAGCCAGAAGGCCTTGAGACCATCGGCGACCTTATTGCATACGTCGCGAGCCTTCAGGAGTAGACCAGGTGATCAAAGATGACGAACTACCTGGTTGTTCGTCATCTTATGATAAACAACGTAGTATGAAAATAGCTCCCCAGCTGGGGAGCTATTTGTTTTGTTCGCTAGGGGTGAAGCGTCTGGATGCAGCGCTTGTCCGTCTACGCCAACAGGTGACGAACGACCGGGTAGTTCGTCACCTAGCTCAAGAAGTCGTCTAAGATCTCGGCTTCCGCTTCTTCTTCGGTAAGGCCGAGCGTCATGAGCTTCGTGATCTGCTCGCCCGCGATCTTGCCGATGGCAGCCTCATGCACAAGCTGTGCATCTTCATGAGCCGCTTCGATGCCGGGAATTGCGGTAACCGTAGCATTGCCCATGATGATCGCATCGCACTGTACGTGTGCGTTGCAGGCAGCTTCGCCGACAACGAGCGGATTGAACGTTTGCTTGGAATTGTCCTGCGCAACGCTGCGTGAGATCACCTGCACGTTAGAGTTGTTGCCTTTGAGCTCGATCTTCATGTTTGAGATCGCCGTCTGATCGCCATTGGTGAGCAGCTTTTCGAGCAACACGAGCTTCGAGTTCTCGCCCACTTCAGCATCGGTGTCACGGATAGTAGAGGTAACGCCACCGATCTGGGAGAGCTCCATCTCGCAGTAGGAATTGCTGTCCATATAGACCTCGGTAACGGGATTCAGCACACGCTCGCCGCTACCTGAACCTTCGCCGTAATGGCGTTCGACGTACTTCACACGCGAATTCTTGCCGATTTTGAACGTGTGGATGCCGTCGTGCTCGGCTTTTTCGTGCGCATCGTTATGGATGCCGCAGCCAGCGATGATGGTCACGTCGCAGTTATCGGCAATATGGAAGGTGTTGTAGACCACATCGGTGAGTCCAGCCTTCGAAACGATAACGGGAATGTAGACTTTCTCGCCTTTCGTACCTTCCTTGATGAAGATATCGATGCCAGGGTTGTCGGTTTTCGTGGCGATCTCGATATTCGCGGAATTGCTACGCGAAAGCAGTTCGCCGTCTTTACGGATGTTGTAAGCGCCCGCAGGAATGCCGTGAACGTCGGTGAGCGTTTTCAGCAAGTCTGCGTCGATAGGGGAAAGATCAACAGCCATGGTTGCTCCTAACAGTTGGTGGAGATTTCGGTCAGATGCAGGTCGGGAGGCTCGGTGAACGAACAATAGTCGTTCTCTTTAGCAGAAAGTCCGAGCTGGGGAAGAATCTCTTCCACGCTGCCTTGCGATTCGATCTTGCCAGCACGCAGACAGATGATCTCGTCTGCCAGTTCAATGATGCGCTCCTGGTGGGAAATGATGATGATGGATTTGCCATTCTCCTGTTTGTAGAGCTGCTTGAACGTTTGCGTGAGGCGATCGAAGCTCCAAAGATCGATGCCTGCTTCTGGTTCATCGTAGATAGCGAGATCGGGATTTGCCGCAAGCACGGTTGCGATCTCGATGCGCTTCAGTTCGCCACCCGAAAGGCTCTTGTCAACTTCGCGGGTGAGGTAATTCGCCGAGCAAAGTCCCACTTCGCTCAGGTATTCGTTGCAGGCGAGCATGGGCAAGCGCTTTCCTGCTGCCAATTCGAGCAGCTTCTTCACCTTCATGCCCTTGAAGCGAGCTGGCTGCTGGAATCCATATCCCACGCCCAGTCGTGCGCGTTCGGTGATAGAAGCATTCGTGATATCTTGCCCTTTGAAGATGATCTTGCCGCTCGTGGGCTTTTCGATACCCATGATCAGCTTGGCAAGCGTGGATTTACCGCCGCCGTTTGGCCCAGTGATAACCACGAATTTATCGGTATCGATGGTAAGCGAGATGCCATCGATGATGCGTTTCGTTTCTCTCGAACCTTCCGCAAGGGGAACTTCGAAAACGATATCTTGTAATTCAAGCACGGTTACTCCTCAAAGCGATAGTACGTTCTTCTCATTGCTTCTCTTGAAACTATAGCAGTTTCGTTTCCCTGACGTGCAGGTCTCTCAAGTTGTAGAAATACTACCATTTTAGTAGGAATTAGCAAGAGTTAGCGTGAAAAGATGCACTAATCTGTTTACAAGCGGCGAGCGTTCGTTCTTGTCGTATACTTTTACCTGGCTTATCAAGCCCATTCAAGAGATAAGGAAGTGAAGGCGGAATCCATGGATTACCAGAGCGAATTCGATCGCTGGTGTGAAAACGTATCCGAGCCGGTTTTGGCGGCGCAGCTCGCAGAAATGCGCGAGAGCGCCGATACCCAGGCAATAGAAGATGCATTCTTTCAGGAACTTGAGTTCGGTACAGGAGGTCTTCGCGGTGTGCTCGGTGCGGGCACCAATCGTATGAATATCTATACCGTGGGCAAAGCTACCCAAGGTATTGCTGATTACATCAAGAAGCACGTGGGCGCGGAAGGTGCCGTGGCGATCTGCTTTGATTCGCGCATCAATTCGCGTCTGTTCGCCGAGACGGCTGCTGGTGTTCTTGCGGCCAACGGCATCACATCGCACATCTATTCGCGCTTGGAGCCTACGCCAGCGCTTTCCTTCGCAACGCGTTACTTGGGTTGTGCGATCGGCATCAATGTGACGGCTAGCCATAATCCCAGTGCTTACAACGGCTATAAAGCCTATGGTCCTGATGGCTGTCAGATCACCGACGAGATCGCCGATGCCATCACTGAAGCCATTGCGCAGGTGGATGTGTTCGAAGACGTGCGTACGATGGATTTTGCACGCGCGATCGACGAAGGTTTCGTTCACTATATCAACGAGGAAGTGCTCGATGCGTTCCTCGATGCTGTTTATGCGCAGAGTCTTGAGACGCCGGGCGAGCAGGGCGAACTGCGCTTGGTCTATACGCCGCTCAACGGTACTGGCCTTGAATGCGTGAATCGTATTCTTGAGCGCATTGGTGTGCGCGATGTGTATATGGTTGGCGAACAAGCCTATCCCGATGGGAATTTCCCTACCTGTCCGTATCCCAACCCCGAGATCCGTGAAGCGCTCGAGCGCGGCATCGCGCTCTGTGAGCAGGTGAAACCCGACCTGTTGCTCGCAACTGATCCCGATGCCGACCGCGTGGGTATTGCGGTGAAAGACGGTAACGAATACCAACTCCTTACCGGCAATGAACTTGGTGCGCTCCTGTTCGACTACATCTGCCGCATGCGCTCCCAGCTGGGGAAGATGCCCGCGCGACCGCTTGCTGTTACCACTATCGTTTCGACGAGCATCGTCGATGCGATCGCAGCTGATCATGGCGTTGAGATCAAGCGCGTGCTTACGGGCTTCAAATACATCGGTGGTGTTCAACGTGAACTTGAAGAGGCTGACGAGCTCGATCGGTTCATCTTCGGGTTCGAAGAGAGCTACGGCTACTTGGCTGGTTGTCATGCGCGCGATAAAGATGCGATCGTGGCCTCGATGCTCATCTGCCAGATGGCACGCGCCTATCGCGCTGAAGGCATGAATCTCTATCAGGCGATGCAGGCGCTCTACAAGAAATATGGCTATCATTACAACCACACGCTCTCCTTCACCTTCGAAGGAGCCTCGGGTGCGGCGCGCATGGCAGAGATCATGGATTCGCTGCGAGCAGATGGTCTTGATAGTGTTGCAGGGAAGACAGTGCTTGAGACGCTTGATTATCAACCAGGCTTAGGCGCACTTCCTCCTGCTAATGTGATCGAATTCGACCTTGAGGATTCGTGCAAAGTTATCGTACGTCCGAGTGGCACCGAGCCTAAGATCAAGGTCTATCTCTTCACCACGGGCGCGAGTATGGAAGACGCGCGTGGGGTAGGAGACGACCTTGCTCGCACGCTCAGTGCGCTCTTTCAGTAGTTCGCAAAGGACGCAGCAGTGGCAGAAGAGAAGCAGAAATATTCGCTCATTTCGCTCGATACGGGTGAAGAAGGTCGCACTGCCGTTTCCGTTGAAGAGCGTGCAGGAGTAACCACTACTACGCAGGTCATAGATGGGGAAGAGACCATCCGCGTTTCTTCAGCGGAAAAAGCAGCTGCGCCCGTGGATGCTGCTGTCCCTGCAGAAGATCCGGCAGAGACTACGGATGCGCCTGCGCCCGATGCGCGCCGCAGCGAAGAGCTTGTTCAGGAAGAGGTGCCCACACCTGCTTCCGACTCGCCAGAAGACGAAGAGCCTGTTCCGTATCGCCGTATGCAGTTGGTCATCGTCCTTTGTCTTGTCGTGCTCATTGCGGTGTTCCTCGTATATTTCAACTTCTTCAGGTAGGACTGCTCTATGAAACGCGACCAAAAGAACATGACCAAACTGCTTGTGGGTGTGATCGTGGCACTCGTTGCGGTGCTCGCTGTGCTCGTGGCCGTGCTTGTTTTGATACCTACTGCAACGATCACCTCGCATTCTGCACAGGCAGAGGTCGAGGCAGAGCAGAAAGCGCTCAAGGAAGCGGAAAAGGAAGGCTACTACGATACCGATGTTATCGAAGTGGTCGACCTAAGCGGGCTGATCGGGCTCGATCTTGCGTCTGCGCTCGAGGAGATCGGCCATGGCGCGGAGATCGACGGCGATCCGAAGCTTGTCGCGGGAGGACTCAAAGAGATCACGGTGCTGCTCGGTGAAGAGAGCGCTTCGATCGATACCGGCATGGCGCTCACGCATCTCTATCTTGATAAAGCAGGCGTTGTGGTTTCAGCGAGCTATAGCATCAACATCAATGATCTTTCCTGCGCTACACTGCCGTTCGATCGCATCGTGAACGAGGCGCACCTCATCGAGCGCTTGCTCGAAGGCGCAGGCCTTACGAGCATCGTGCCCAACCCAGTGGTTGCTCCTGAGAAAGAGGAGTATGCGCACTATGATTCAACAGGGAAGACCATCGATGAAGAGCGCTTCCAGTTCGTCGGTACGGGTGCTGATGAAGCAGGTCATGCATTCGATTGGAGCGTGTTGCTCGACTACGATTATGCTCAGGCGATCGAAGAAAACAATCTCGCGAAGACCGTTCGCACCGTTGAGGTGGCGATCAGCTCCGCTTCGTAGGAAGCTGCTCTTTGCTTCCTCGCTATCATGTGCTATGATGCACAAGCTGTAAAACACAAGTAAGGCATGCGCCTTCACCTGGTTCGGCACTTCGCCGATGGGTCATTCGAATAGAACGTCGCTTTGGACGAACATTCTTATGGCCTGCTGTGTGCGGGCTTTTGTTTTGCTCGAACGTGGTTTACGCACAAGGAAGAAGTTAAGAAAAAGGAGGTGGGCACGATAGCTGCCCAAGAACCAAGGCTCAATGACGAGATCCGCGCTAAGGAATGTCGTCTTATCGCCTATGACGGAACTCAGATGGGAATCTATCCGGTCGAACAAGCCCAGCGCATCGCTGATGACGAAGGCTACGACCTGGTAGAGATCGCTCCGCAGGCTGAACCGCCCGTGTGCCGCATCATGGACTACGGAAAGTTCAAGTACGACCAGGCTATCAAAGCCAAGCAGGCGCGCAAGAACCAGAGCAAGGTCGAAACCAAGGAAATGAAGTTCCGTCCGAAGATCGATATCGGCGACTACACCACGAAGAAGAAGCACGTGTTGCGCTTCCTCGAGGCAGGGTCGAAGGTCAAGATCACGATCATGTTCCGCGGCCGTGAGATGTCTCATCCTGAACAGGGCCTGAGTATTCTCGAGCGTCTGGCGGACGATCTGAAAGATGTTGCGGTCATCGAGAACCAGCCGAAGATGGAAGGCCGTAACATGCATATGCTCATCGCTCCGTTGCCAACAACGGTGAAGAAGAATAAGAAAGATGAAAAAGGAGAGGATGAATAATGCCTAAAATGAAGACTCATTCTGGCACCGCGAAGCGTTTTCGCGTAACTGGATCTGGCAAGATCATGCGTGCTAAGGCGTATAAGTCTCACATCATGACGAAAAAGAGTCAGAAGCGTAAGCGTAATTTCCGTCACGAGACTGAAGTTTCTGCTGCTGACAACAAAGTAATCGCACGCAATCTCGGTCTTCGATAAGTAAGGGAGGATTCAGTTATGCCTCGTGTAAAACGTGCCGTTTCCGCACATAAAAAGCGTCATACCGTTCTCAACCGTGCAAAGGGTTATTACGGTGCAAAGTCTCGTTCCTATCGCGCTGCTAAAGAGCAGGTTCAGCATTCGCTCCAGTATGCTTATCGCGACCGTCGCACCAAGAAGCGTGAGATCCGTCGTCTGTGGATCACGCGCATCAACGCGGCAGCCCGCACCAACGGCCTTTCTTACTCCGTGTTCATGAACGGCCTGAAGAATGCTGGTGTCGAGCTCGACCGTAAGGTGCTCTCCGACATGGCGATCAACGATCCTCAGGCATTCGCTGCTCTTGCTGAGATCGCTAAAGAAGCAACCTCTGTTAAGCAGGCAAAGTAATGAAGGTCGAAAAGGTCAAAGAGGAAAACGGCGAACTCGAGCTTTGCATCACTGCATCGCCTGAGGAAGTCGATAAAGCTTTCACCGATGGTCTGGATGTATTCGTCGACCAGTTTCAGCTGAGAAGCCTTGAAGGCGAAACCGCGCTGCAGAAGATCTACAACGCGATGAGCCCCGAAGAGGCACGCGATGCGGTTTCTTCTGCGGTCATCAGCTATCTCATTCCGTTCGCGCTCGACCAGGAGAACATCATCCCGATGACCTCTTCGAGCGTTGATGCGGAATCGGATCCTGTTGAGGGCAAGGAATTCACCTTCAACGTGACCATTCTGCCGAAGCCTGAGTTCGAACTTACGAACTACGACCCGGTTGAGGTTACCGTTCTCGCTCCGCTCGATGTTACCGAGCAGGATATCGACATGCAGATGCATATGCTCGCGAGTCAGTTCGCTACGGTGAAGGTCGATCCTGAAACGGGCGAGGAAGAGACCATCATCCCTGAGGTTACCGACGAATGGGTCGAGACGAACCTCAAGGGCATGGGTGTTACCACGGTCGAGGAGCTGCGCAAGCAGTTCCGTGCTACCTCGGAAAAGGTCAAGGAAGAACAGCTCGACTCTGCTAAAGCGAATGCGGTCATGGCGGAGTGGGCAAAGCGCTTTGATGGCGAAGTCTCACCCAAGATGGTCGACGCGATGACCACTGATATGCTGGAAGGCTTCAAGATGGAGCTTGCTCAGCAGGGCAAGACACTCATGGATTTCATGCTCGAGCAGAAGACTGATGAGAAGCAGATCCGCGCTTCGCTTGCAGCGCAGGCGGAAGCTCAGCTCATCAATGGATTCGTGTTCGATGCAATCTTCCGTCACGAAGGTCTTGAGCTCGAGGTCGACGATCTGAAGCATGCTCTTACTGCTATGGCTCCTGGCCAAGAAGAGGAAGTATTTGACCAGCTGCAGGCGGCCGGTCGTGCATTCCTGCTCAAGGAAGGCGCTTCACGCATGAAGGCTGCCAACTGGGCTATGGACAACGCCAAGATCACGGTGGAGGAGCGCGAAGCGTAAGCGCGTTTCTGTACCGAATTCATCAAGGTTTTATGAAGAGAAGCTGCTTCGTTGCGGCTTCTCTTTCTTTTTGTCGTGTGCAGAGCGACGCTCAAGTAGCGCACGGTGCAATGACTGGTGCGGGTATTGTAGAATATCCTCATCAACGCAGAAATAAAGGAGACTACTGCATGTGTGGAATCGTCGGTTATACCGGAACGCAGCAGGCTAAGGGCATTCTGATCGATGGCCTTCAGCATCTTGAATATCGAGGCTATGATTCGGCGGGCATCGCTGTATTCAATGGCGAAGAAATAGAAGTCGTGCGCCGCCAGGGCAAGGTTGCCGAGCTGGTCGCCGCGCTGGGCGCAGATGATTGCTTGGGCACCTGTGGTATCGGCCACACACGCTGGGCGACGCATGGTGCACCAAGTGAGCGCAACGCGCATCCCCATACGAGCTGCTCGAACAATATCGCTGTGGTGCATAATGGCATCATCGAGAATTTCAACGAACTGCGCGAAGATCTCGTGCTTAAAGGGCACGTCTTCTCGTCCGATACCGATACTGAAGTGATCGCGCACTTGGTGGAAGATTTCTATCGGGGCGATCTGCTCGAAGCAGTGCAGAAGGCCACTGCGCTTCTTACGGGTGCCTATGGTATTGCGGTCGTCTGTGCTGATGAACCAGGGAAGATGGTCATCACGCGCAAAGATTCTCCTATTGTTGTTGGCTGTGATAGCACGGGAAGCTATGTGGCGTCTGATATCGTAGCACTCGTGCGCGCCACGCGCGACCTGGTCATTCTTGAAGATCACCAGTTTGCTCTTGCTACGCCTGAGGGTGTTACCTATTACGACCGCTTTGGTGAAGAGATTGAGCCAGAGATTACGCATATCGACTGGGATATCGATGTGGCTGAGCGCGGTGGCTATCCTGATTTCATGCTCAAAGAGATCCATGAGCAGCCACGCGTGGTGCGCGATACGCTTGCAGGACGTTTGTCGGATCAGGAGATCGTGATCGACGAGTTGAGCCTCACGCGACAGGAGCTGAACTTCGTCGATCGTGTCTACATCATCGGTTGTGGCACGAGCTACCATGCTGGTCTTATCGCGAAAAGCCTGATCGAAACTTGGGCACGTATTCCAACTGAGGTGGAAGTTGCTTCTGAGTTTCGTTATCGCAACCCTATCATCACGCCCACCACGCTGGTGGTGGCGGTGTCGCAGTCGGGTGAGACTGCCGATACGCTCGCGGCTATTCGCGATGCGCGTATTCGTGGGGCGAAGGTGTTCGGTATCACGAACGTGATCGGTTCGCCGGTTGCGCGCGAATCGGATGGCGTTATCTACACGAAGGCAAACAAGGAGATAGCAGTTGCTTCGACGAAGTCGTTCATCGGCCAGGTGGTGAGCCTTACGCTCATGGCGCTCATGCTCGGGCGCGTGAAAGGCAAGCTCAACCTCACACAAACGCACCTGCTCTTCTCTGAACTTGCTGATACTGCCGAGCAGATCGAAGAGATCCTCAAGAATACCGAAGCTATCGAAGAGGCAGCAGAGCTCTTCGAAGGAAAAACCTCGGCGTTCTATATCGGGCGCGGTTTAGCATCCGTTACGTGCTATGAGGGCGCGCTCAAGATGAAAGAGATCTCGTACGTGCATGCTGAGGCCTATCCAGCAGGCGAGATGAAGCATGGACCGATCGCACTTATCGAAGATGGATTCCCGATCGTTGCGGTGGCTACGCAAAGTGCCACGTACGAAAAGACGATCTCGAACCTGGAGGAATCGAAAACGCGCGGCGCAACCATCATCGCCATCGCCACGGAAGGCGATACCGATATCAAGAAGGTGGCCGATAAGGTCATCTACATCCCGCGCGTGCGCGATACCTTCATGCCCATTACGGCAAGCGTACCGCTGCAGCTGCTTGCGCGTGCGGTGGCGGTCAATCGCGGTTGCGATGTCGACCAGCCGCGCAACCTCGCAAAATCGGTCACGGTCGAATAGTGGGCATCTTGATGATGGATCCAGAAACACAACAGGCTGGTGGGGAAGACGCAGCAAGCGAAGAAGCAGCCGAGAACTCCAGCGCCGCAGCCGAGGCGATCGCACGCGATTTCGACGAGAGCATCCACTTGGAAAGCCCTCATTCGATCGGTGTGGATATCGTCGAGATCGAACGTATGAGAGCTATTCTCGAGCGTACCCCAAGCTTTAAAACGCGCATCTTCTCTGAGGATGAGCAGGTCTATTGCAACAAGAAGGCGCGCCCTGAATGTCATTACGCCACGCGATTCGCGGCTAAGGAAGCGGTGCTCAAAGCGCTCGGCACGGGCTTTTCTGAGGGCATCGGTCCGCGCGATGTTGAAGTGGTGATCACCGCTAAGGGCAAACCGCAGGTGAAGCTTTACCGCCGTGCTGAAGAGAAAGCGGCCGAGCTGGGCATCAAGGACATCCCGCTCTCGCTTTCCTATACGCAGGACGATGCGGTGGCCTGTGCGCTTGCGCTCATGAACGAACCAGAGGAGAAGGTTGAGAAGGTCGATCCGCTGCAGGACCTTCATCGCCAGTTCAAAGAGGTCCGTTCGATGCTCGATGAGCTCTAGTGCCCGCGCAACATGCTTTTTTACGACACGCTATAAATGGGATCGCTGCTGGATGCTATGAACTATAATCTTCTTGCTGCTGTAAAACGATAGGAAGATTCATGCTCGCTCCATTCGAACTAGCTAAAGCCATTCCGTTACCCAAACCCGATGCGAATAAATACACCCGCGGCAAGTGCGTGCTTCTTGTGGGCTCGAAGCCCTACCCAGGCGCTGCGTGCTTGTCTTCGTGGGCGTCTCAGTACGTGGGTGCGGGGTATACCGAAGTCTTCACGGCGGCTGAGAACCGCTTCATCTTGCAGACCTTGCGCCCATCGCTCGTGGTACGCTCGTTTGAAGACTGTGTTCCCTCGCGTCTTATCTCGCCTGATCATCCAGGTGCAGTGGTCGTGGGATCGGGCATCGATGCGAACGACACTTACGCAAAGAAACTCTGCTTGCGCCTGCTCAAGAAGGTTACGCATCCCGCGTTGCTCGATGGTGGAGCGCTTTCTTTTGCGGCTCAACAAGAAGGACGAAAAGCGCTCAAGAAGCGTGGCGAGAAGATGCGCACGACCGTGCTCACCCCGCATGCAGGGGAAGCGGCTCGGCTTGCAGAGCCGTTTGGCATCTCGCTCAAAGACCCCGAGAAGGCTGCCAAGAAGCTTGCGCGCGCCTATAAATCCATCATCGTGCTGAAGGGCCCTGAGACGATTATTTCCGACGGCGCTCGCACAGAGGTCTACACCGCAGGAACCGCGGCGCTCGCGAAAGCAGGCACGGGTGATGTGCTTGCTGGTACGATCGGCGGCCTGCTCGCCCAAGGAGTTGCTCCTTTCAAGGCAGCGTGCTTGGGTGTGGTGCTTCATGGTGAAGCGGGCAAGATCGCGACCGAGCAGTTCAGCGAAGTGAGCGTGTGCGCCGAAGAGGTGGTCGAATCCCTTCCGCAGGCCATACAGAAGTTCTTAGGGGAGCTTGACCAGCGGGAATCTTGCGACACCACGAATGAAGAGGAAAGGTAGCCTGGCGCTATGGCAGACGAAACGCAACAGAACAATGCTCACGAGCGCATCCAGAAGCTGCGCGACGAGATCGAATATCACAGCTATCTCTACTACGTGAAGGATGCCCCAGAAATCTCCGACGCAGCCTTCGACTCACTGCTGCGTGATCTCGATGCACTCGAGAAGAAATACCCCCAGTTCCTCGACCCGTCTTCGCCGACCCAGCGTGTGGGCGGGGCAGTGGCGACCCAATTCACGCCCGTTCAGCATGCAGTTCGCATGTATTCGCTCGATAATGCGCTCGATACTAACGAGCTCGAAGCCTGGATGGATCGCATGGAGAGCCATTTTGGGCGTTTCGTTCCTGTGGTGTGCGAACTCAAGATCGATGGTTCGTCGATCGCGCTCACGTACGACAACGGGTCGCTTATCATGGCTGCCACGCGCGGTGATGGCACGACGGGTGAAGATGTGACCGTGAACGTTCGCACCGTGCGCGATGTGCCACTGCAGCTGGCAAGTGCAGGCAAGGGCAGCATTGTGAACCTGGATGCGCCAGTCGAGGTACGCGGCGAGATTTATATGTCGAAGGCGAGCTTCGAGAAGCTGAATCGCCAGGCTGCAAAAGAAGGTAAGCCAGCGTTTGCGAACCCGCGCAATGCGGCAGCCGGAAGCTTGCGTCAGAAGGATTATCATGTGACCGCCGAGCGCGATCTTTCCACGTTCATCTATGCGATTGCCGATGAGGCGAACATCACCGCTGCTTCTCAGTGGGAGCTGCTTGCATGGCTGCGAGAATGCGGCTTTCATGTTAACCCCGATGTGGTTCGTTGTGAGAAACGCAGCGAGGTGCTCGATTTCTGCAAGCATTGCTTAGAGATGCGCGACAGCTTGCCGTATGAGATCGATGGTGTGGTGGTGAAGATCGATTCTTTCGCCGAGCAGCGTGAGCTGGGCTTTACCTCGCGTGCTCCGCGCTGGGCGATCGCGTATAAGTTCCCGCCTGAAGAGAAGACCACGCTCCTGCGCGATATAACCGTGCAGGTGGGACGCACCGGCGCGCTCACGCCTGTGGCTGAGCTCGATCCGGTGCGGGTTGCTGGCTCGGTGGTCGCACGTGCGACGCTCCACAACAGCGATGAGGTTGCACGCAAGAACTTGCGCATCGGCGACACGGTGGTCGTGCGCAAAGCGGGCGACGTGATCCCTGAGGTACTTGGCCCCATTCTTTCGCTTCGTCCTGAAGATTCGGTGCCTTGGCAGATGCCGATGCGCTGTCCCAGTTGCGGTTCTCCGGTTGTGCGCGAGGAAGGCGAGGCGGTCTATCGTTGTGTTTCGCTCGATTGTCCGGCGCAAGCGAAGGAACGCCTTATTCACTGGGCGAGCCGCAATGCGCTCGATATCGAAGGCATGGGCGAAGAGATCGTTACGCGTTTGCTCGCTACGGGCAAGGTGGCCGATGTGGCTGATTACTACAAGCTCACCGAAGCTGATCTTGCCAATTTGGATATGAACCGCGTCAATCGCGAGGGTGAGCCGATCCTGCTCGGTGAGGTGGTCGCGAAGAAGCTCATGGTTGCGCTCGAAGAATCGAAGACGCGTTCGTTCGCACGCGTGTTGTTCGGTTTGGGCATCCGTCATGTGGGTAAGACCACAGCAGAGCTGATCGTGCATGCGTATCCTTCGCTCGAGGTGCTTTCAAAGGCGAGCGTGGAAGAGCTCTCTGCGATTCCTGGTGTCGGGCTCGTGATCGCTGAGAGTGTCTATTCTTTCTTGGCTAATGAAACGAATCAGGCTGTGCTTGCGCGCTTGAGGGCTGAAGGATTCGCGCTCGTTGAAGAGATCGCCGAAGTGGGCGAACAGCCACTTGAAGGACTTACGTTCGTTTTGACCGGCAGCTTGGTCGAGTCCGGCATGACACGCGATGAAGCAGGGGAGCGCTTGAAGGCGCTGGGGGCGAAGGTTTCGGGCAGCGTTTCCAAGAAGACGAGCTACGTAATCTGTGGGCAGGATGCGGGATCGAAGCGCACCAAGGCAGAAACGCTGGGCGTGCCGATCCTGACCGAGCGTCAGTTCTTACGGATCCTCGATGAAGGTGGTATTCCTGACGACCTGAGCGCGTAGTGCGATGAGCGCCGGGAATGACGAGCGAGGCTAAGCAAAAGCGATCCTTGAAATCCACTTTTGCGACAATTGATGCGTAAAAGTTAGTTCAAGGTCGCATTGCCTCGAGCGAGCGTTCTCGGGGTTCATCGTATTTGCCGTCCGGTCAATTTAGATAGTGCATGATGAAGAAGCAAAGACTTGATGAAATACTCGTTGAACAGGGATATTTCCCTGATGCAGACGCAGCGCTGCGGGCGGTGATCGCGCGCGAGGTGCGTGTCGATGATGTCTATGTTTCCAGTGTTGCCCTCAAAGTTTCGCCCGATGCGGATATCTTCGTGAAGAATGCGCGGGCGTTCGTTTCGCGCGGGGGTCATAAGTTGCAGGGTGCGCTTGATGGGTTCGGCGTTGACGTCTCAGGCTCGCGCTGCATCGATATCGGCTCTTCAACGGGTGGCTTCACCGATTGTCTTTTACAAGCTGGTGCTGCCGAAGTCACCTGTGTTGATGTGAACTATGGGCAGCTTGCCTGGCAGGTGCGTCAGGATGAGCGCGTGCGCGTGTTCGAACGCACGAATATTCGCCTTGCAGCTCCTGAAGACTTGGGAGCACCTTTCGATGTGATCGTGTGCGATTTGAGCTTCATCGGCATGGCTTCGCTTGCAGAAGTGTTCGCGGCGTTGGCTCATGAAGGGTCCATCTTTCTGGGTCTTATCAAGCCGCAGTTCGAGAGCAGGCAAGGGGAGACCGATGGTGGCATCGTAGTCGATGCGGCCGTGCGTGAGCGGGTGGTTGGGGAAGTTGAAGAGGCACTAACGGAGGTAGGCTTTCATGCGGAAGGCGTGATTGAATCGCCCATCAAAGGCACCTCCGGCAACATCGAGTATCTTGTCCATGCCATCTACTCATAGGTTGAGATCTAGAACTAAGCAACCCTGTGCTTGGCCTTCTCATCGAGCTTTTCGGCTAGCCAGGTTTTGATCACAGCTTGCCGGTTGATGCCTAGACGTGCAGCTTCTGCATCAAGACCATCGATCATCCACTGAGGGAAATCAACGTTGACTCGTTTGAGCTCTCGGTTCGGTTGAGAGGGATTGCTAAAGTCAAAGAATTCATCCATCTCTTTTCCTGCATCAAAAGCAGACTCAAGAGCATCTTTTTTATTTTTTGTCTTTGTGCTGGTCATAGTACTTCACCTCTTTTGTAGTTGCTCGCCGGGCAGAGATGATACGAATCGCTTTTTCTCGTTCAGTGAATATGACACTGAGGGTTATTGCGTAGTATCTGCCGATAGCAACCTTGCGTTTTTCTCCACGCCGTTTTGCAGGAAGAACGATAAGGTTAGGATCGTTCCATATCCTTTGTGCTTCCTCAAAACTGATTTTATGTTCTCCCTTATTGCGCTCATCTTTGATTATATCATAAATAAATATCATTTATACCTCCGAGGTATAAATACTCATAATGGACTTTGAATCTTTCAATTAGCAATGATGAAGAAAGAACCTTATAAAAAATTGAAAAATATCTGATGCGTTTGCGGCAAGTGCTTTGATAAAAATTTGAACTATTGAAGCGCGACTGGCTAATTACTTAGCTTGCAGGTGTCTGTGTTTTGGGTTGTGTGCAGCGCCGTTCGTTAATGGGGAAGATCGCTAGATTTTGTTATCTGCGATCTTTTCTCATGTGAGTGGTCGCCCGTGCTGCGGATGTGGCCTTGACCACTGCCGTTAACAAGCCAACAACGCATGTTACAATCTAATACGCATCGGAGGACAGTACGCCGTAGCGTAGGGGTTTCGTACCGCCTGTCAGACAAGATGCCGAGTGAGCTCGGAAGTTTTAGTCTGAAAGGTGTTGCTATGGCAATCGAACTCGTTCCTTTAACCGCCGATTCGCGCGAATCATTCATCTTGAGCATGAAAGAAGCTTTTGACGCTTTTGCTGCTCAAGATGCTACTTTTCCTCAAGATCCTTCTGAACCAGTGATTTCGTATGAGATGATCGATGAATCTATCGATCACCCGCACGCTGTATCGTACTGGGCCATTGATGATGGGCAAGCAGTGGGCGGCGTAGTGCTCAATCTCGACCCGGCTAAGCCTGCAGGGGGCGAATACGATCTCCTCTTCGTAAAGGTGGGGGCGCAAAACCGCGATTACGGCTTGAATATCATCAGGGTAGTTGAGAAGCGTTATCCCCAGATAAAGACATGGAGCCTCTATACGCCCTATATTGAGATGCGCAACATTCACTTCTACGTCAATAAATGCGGCTTCAAGATAGTCGAATTCTTCAACGCTAAGCATCCGCTTACGCTATCGGACGGCCAGCGAGACGAGATGAGCGAAGATGAACCATTCTTCCGCTTTGAAAAGAAGATCTTGTCCCATAAACGCAGCTGATCGAGCCGCCTGAGTGATGGATCGCTCGAACGGGAACGCCTCGCCTTTTAATTCTTGAGTGAATTGAGTGGGGCAGGCATGCGGCCACCACGATGTGCGAACACATTGCCGGCGAACTGATTGACCGGCATGACCGGTGCATAGCCCAAGAGCCCGCCGAAATCGAGCTGATCGCCCACCTTGTGTCCGATAGCAGGAATAAGGCGTACTGCCGTGGTCTTGTTGTTGATCATACCGATCGCGCATTCGTCGGCGATGACGCCGAAGATGGTTTCCACGGAGGTATCTCCTGGAATCGCGATCATGTCGAGACCGACCGAGCATACACAGGTCATCGCTTCAAGCTTTTCGATAGAGAGCGCACCATCTTCAGCAGCTCGAATCATGCCCGCATCTTCCGAAACCGGAATGAACGCACCTGATAGGCCGCCTACGGAAGAGGACGCCATCACGCCACCTTTCTTGACGGCATCATTGAGCATCGCGAGCGCTGCCGTAGTGCCCGGTCCGCCGCACTGGCCCACGCCGATCGCTTCCAAGATCTCGGCGACCGAATCGCCTTCAGCGGGGGTAGGGGCAAGCGAAAGATCGAGGATACCCTTTTCAACGCCCAGGCGCTTGCTGGCCTCGCGCGAGATGAGCTCGCCGGCGCGGGTGATCTTGAATGCGGTAGATTTGATCGCTTCGGCAATGCTCGTGATATCAGCTTCGGGCGAGATATTGCGCAGTACCGCATTCACCACACCAGGACCTGAAACGCCTACGTTCACCACCGCATCTGCTTCGCCAGAGCCATGGAAGGCGCCTGCCATGAACGGGTTGTCTTCAACGGCGTTGCAGAACACCACCAGCTTACCTGCGCCGATGCACTGACGGTCCGCTGTAAGCTCGGCAGACTTCTTGATGATGCCCGCCATCTTGAGCACGGCATCCATGTTGATGCCGGCGCGCGTAGAGCCAACGTTTACCGAAGAGCATACGCGTTCGGTGGTGGCGAGCGCCTCAGGAATGGAATCCATCAGCTTGTGATCAGCTGCCGAAGCACCTTTGTGTACGAGCGCCGAGAAGCCGCCGATGAAATCAACACCCACTTCAAGGGCTGCCTTATCCATGGCGCGCGCGATGGGGGAGAGGTCGCTTGTGGTGGTTGCCGCGCAGATCTCTGCAATAGGGGTGACCGAGATGCGCTTGTTCACGATGGGCACACCATATTCACGCTCGAGCTGGTCAGCTGTGGGAACGAGCTTCTCAGCTGCGGTGGTGAGGCGGTCGTAGACCTTGCGCGCGATCACGTCGACCTCTTCATGGGTGCAACCGCGCAGATTGAGCCCGAGCGTGATAGTGCGAATGTCGAGGTGTTGTTTGCCGACCATGGCAAGTGTTTCGGCGATCTCTTCAGGCGTGATCTGCATGGAAGCTCCTTGTTTTGTGCGTGATGCGCTCGTGACATCCCGCTTTGGTTTCGTATCTGCTTAGTCTAGCAAATTCCATCCTCTAGCGTGCGGCGCTTCCTTTAGGTGGCAGTGGCGCTAAGACGCAGGGCGAACGCTTCTCTCTCGCGCACAGTGAGCGGGTCCGCGCGCCGCTCGTCTCTATGAGAGCCGAAGACTTTTTGTAGAAGCGGCTCTTATGTGATGTCTTCCTTGCCCTGTGTTCTTGCAGCAGGTACAATGAACGAAAATGAACACGATGTTCATTAATGCTCATCTTGTTGAAATGAGGGATTTTTTGGGCAGTGCTGTAGTTTGCGAAGCGCCCGTAACGCGTTCGGCTTCAGCTTGTGAAGACCGTCGCATCACGCGTTCGAAGCGTGCTCTGCGCCAGGCGCTCATCGCTCTTCTTGAGGAGCGGGGCTTCGACTTGATAACCGTGAACGATCTCTGCGATCGTGCGGATCTGAATCGGGGCACGTTCTACAATCATTTCCGTGACAAAGAAAACCTCCTTGCGGTGCTCGAAGATGAGGTCATGGCAGATATCGCAGCGCTTCAAGAGCGTATGCAGCGTATTTCGCTTGCCGACATGCTGGCCTATCGTGTGGCGGGCACGCCGCTGCCGTTGCTCGTCGATCTCTTCGACTATCTGCGCGAGCAGAGCGATTTCCTTCACGCGGTGTTGGGTCCAGGAGGGGATGCGCGCTTTGCGCCACGCTTGCGTGAAGCGGTGTGCGAGAACTTGGTGCAGAACATCTTGCACGAAAAATACCGCACGAATCCGACGGCGTTTGTCGACTACTATGTGGCCTTCTATGCGTCGGCTTATTTGGGCATTATCACGCGCTGGATCGAGCGCGGAACTCTTGAATCATCCGAAGACATGGCACGCATTGCCATGCGACTTTTCTTCATCAAACCAGGCGAATCCATCGAATTGTAATGGACGGTGAACTACTTCTATGACTGAAACGAAACAACCAGAAACTAGCATCCTTCATATCGGCATCGATGTTGGCTCCACCACGGTGAAGCTTGCGGTGCTTGACGATGCGAACGAGATCTTGTGGGCTGTGTATCGCCGTCATCATGCCGACGTGCGCGCAACGGTGCTCGAGGTGCTGAAAGAGGCGGTTGCGCAGTATCCCACGCAGGATTTCACAGTGGCGATCACTGGTTCTGGTGGGTTGCTGCTTTCTCAGTGGCTCGGAATCGAGTTCGTGCAGGAGGTCATCGCTTCGAAGACGGCGGTCGAGACATTCATCCCCCAAACTGATGTTGCGATCGAGCTAGGCGGCGAAGACGCGAAGATCATCTACTTCGACAACGGCATCGAGCAGCGCATGAACGGAACTTGTGCGGGCGGCACGGGCGCGTTCATCGATCAGATGGCGGCGCTTCTCGACACTGATGCCTCGGGTCTGAACGAGCTGGCTGAAAGCCATACGATCCTCTATCCGATCGCCTCGCGTTGCGGCGTGTTCGCCAAGACCGACGTCCAGCCGCTGCTCAACGAAGGCGCGAAGAAGGAAGATATTGCAGCTTCGATCTTCCAGTCGGTGGTCACGCAGACCATCTCTGGTCTTGCGTGCGGTCGTCCGATCCGCGGCAATGTCGCATTCCTTGGCGGCCCGTTGCAGTACTTGCCCCAGCTGCGCGAGCGCTTCTACGACACGCTCGAACTGGACGAAGATCACATTATCGTGCCTGATAATGCGCATCTTTTCGTTGCGAGCGGTTGCGCTATCGCAGGTGCTCGTGCAGAAGACGCGAACGTCGAGCAGCTTTCTGCTATCATCACGCGCCTGGAGAACCTGGGCGATGTGCAAGGCTCTGAGGTAGTGCGCCTGGCCCCGCTTTTCGCGAACGACGAGGAACTGCAAGAGTTCTACGAACGCCACGATAAAGAGGTCGTTCGTCGCTCTTCGCTCGAAGACTATCGCGGTACGGCATTCTTGGGTATCGATGCAGGTTCGACTACGTTCAAGGCGGCGCTCATCGCAGAGGATGGCAGTCTGCTCTGGTCGAGCTATGCGAACAACAAGGGCGATGTGCTCGGTTGCGCGAAGGCGCGCATGGCTGAGCTCTATGCAGCGCTCCCGCGCGATCCGCAGACGAACGCGCCGCTCGTGACCATTGGTCATTCCACGGTCACTGGCTATGGCGAAGGCTTGCTGCTCGAGGCGTTGCGCGTGGATTCGGGTGAGATCGAGACGGTTGCACATTTGCGCGGTGCGCAGGAGATGCTTCCTGGCGTGGAGTTCATCTTGGATATTGGCGGGCAGGATATGAAGTGCTTGCGCGTGAAAGATGGCGTGATCGATCACATCATGCTCAACGAAGCGTGCTCTTCAGGCTGCGGAAGCTTCATCGAGAGCTTCGCCAGTGGCCTTAACCTGGATGTTTCGGAATTCGCCCAGAGTGCGATCTCTGCGAAGAATCCGGTCGATCTGGGAAGCCGTTGTACGGTGTTTATGAATTCGCGCGTGAAGCAGGCGCAGAAGGAAGGCGCAACGGTGGGCGATATCGCTGCCGGGTTGGCCATTTCGGTCATCAAGAATGCGCTCTTCAAGGTTATCAAGATCCGCGACCCGCACGAGGTGGGCACGAAGGTCATTGTGCAGGGTGGAACGTTTTTGAACAATGCAGTACTGCGCGCGTTCGAGCAGCTTGCGGAAGTTGATGCGGTTCGCCCCGACATCGCCGGCAATATGGGCGCGTATGGCGCAGCTCTTCTGGCGAGAGATAGGTATGCGGAGACCGAGCAGGCGCTCGCCGATCAGCCGCTGTCGCCCGATGTAGGTCCGAAAGTGCCGCAAACGAGCATGCTCTCGCTGGAAGAGATCGAAGCGCTTGCGCCGACCCATCGTACCGTGCGCTGTAAGGCCTGCTCGAATGCATGCTTGCTTACGGTGAACGATTTCGGTATCGACGAAGCAACCGGCCGCCATCGTCGCTTCATCACGGGTAATCGCTGCGAGAAGGGCGCGAGCACCCAGGCTATCAAGACCGAGGTGCCGAACCTCTTCGAGTATAAGACCGCACGTCTCTTCGATCACTACGAACCGCTTTCCGTCGAAGCGGCAACGCGTGGCACGGTGGGCATACCGCGCGCGCTCAACATGTATGAGAACTATCCGTTCTGGTTCACCTTCTTCAATGAGCTTGGGTTCCGCGTTCAGATTTCGGATGCCTCTACGAAGAAGACCTACGAAGCAGGCATCGAGTCCATGCCTTCCGAGAGCGTGTGCTATCCGGCGAAACTTTCGCATGGCCATGTGATGAACCTGCTCGATAAGGATATCGACTTCATCTGGATGCCCTGTTCGAAATGGGAGCGCCAGGAAGACGAAGGCGCGGGCAACCACTTCAACTGTCCGATCGTCATGAGCTATTCCGAGGCCCTGCGCTTGAATATCGACGAGCTCAACGAAACGAAAGTTGAGTTCTTGAACCCCTTCGTTCCGTATGATCAGAAAGACCATCTGAAGAAACGTCTCTACGTGGAGTTGGTCGAGAAGCACCCGGAGCTCATGAAGGATGCAAAGGGCAAGCTGCCGAGCAAGAAGGATATCGAGGCAGCAGTCGAGGCTGCTTGGGCTGAAGATGTGGCCTTCAAGGAGGATATTCGCCACAAGGGAGAAGAGACGCTCAAATGGATGGAGGATACGGGCACGCATGGCATCGTGCTGGCAGGTAGGCCGTATCACCTTGATCCCGAGATCAACCATGCTATCCCTGAGCTGCTTCAAAGCTTTGGTCTGGCGGTGCTCACGGAGGATTCGGTCGCGCATCTGGCGCGCCTTGAGCGTCCGATCCGCGTGGTGGATCAGTGGATGTATCACACGCGCCTCTACAATTCCGCGAAGCTCGTGACCACGCGTGATGATCTCGACTTGGTTCAGCTGAATAGCTTCGGGTGTGGTCTCGATGCTCTTACAACCGACCAGGTGCAGGAGATCTTGGAAGGTGCGGGCAAGATCTATACCGTGCTGAAGATCGATGAGGTGTCGAACTTAGGTGCGGCGCGTATCCGCATCCGTTCGCTGCTCGCTGCGCTCAAGGACCAGGCAGATGAGCTGGCTGAACAGAACGCGCATGCTTCTACCTGTCCTGTGGCATCGCTCGATATCGATGCGATCCAGGCTGATATCGATGCGCGCTTGGCAGAAAAGACGGGCAAGACTGAAGGGGAGGCCGCTCGTGCGCTCGCTCAGGCAACGCTTGATGAAGCCGAGGCGACCCAGGAAGCGGGCGCGCTTGCAACTACCGAAGCAGCTGAGAGCGCGTCGACGGAATTTCCGCGCGCGGAGTTCACGAAGGAGATGTTCGATGCGGGCTACACGATCCTCTGCCCGCAGATGGCGCCAATCCATTTCGACTTGCTCGTGAAGGTCTTCCACAAGGCGGGCTACAACCTTGAGCTCTTGCCGTCGGTCGACCATGGTGCGGTCGATGCGGGTCTCAAATATGTGAACAATGACATCTGCTACCCGTCCATCCTGGTAACTGGCCAGATCATGGAGGCTGTCATGTCGGGTAAGTACGACACCGACAAGCTTGCGGTCATCATCACGCAAACGGGTGGTGGCTGCCGTGCGACCAACTATATCGCGCTCATCCGTAAGGCGCTCAAATCGGTGGGTCTCGAGCATATTCCGGTCATCTCGCTGGCATTCAAGAAGCTCGATGAAGAGAATTCAGGCTTCAACGTCTCCGCGACGATGCTCTACAACGCTATTTACGCTATCTTCTACGGCGATCTGCTCATGCAGTGCCTCTATCGTACGCGTCCCTATGAATGCGAGCCGGGTGCGGCGAATCGCCTGTTCGATCATTGGATGGCGCGTTGCCAAGCGCAGATCTACGAAGGCGAAAAGGCTGGTCGCTTCAAGAAGACCGTGCAGGAGATCGTCGACGATTTCGATAACCTGCCCCTTCAGGGTGAAGGTACGAAGCCACGTGTAGGCGTGGTTGGTGAGATCTTGGTGAAATTCCATCCTACGGCGAACAACCAGGTGGTCGACGTGATCGAAGCCGAAGGCTGTGAAGCGGTGGTTCCTGGTTTGGCTGAATTCTTCATGTTCGGCATTGCAGGTTCGATCTTCCAGAAAGACCCGCTCGGACGCAGCAAGAAGGGCGCGATCGGTGCGCGTGCAGGGCTGAAGATGCTCTATCACTTGCGCAAACCGATGGATGACGCGCTGCGCAAGTCGAGTCGTTTCGAGCCTTCAACGAACATCTATGAATTGGCGGAATATGCCGAAGAGATCTTGAGTCTGTGCAATTCGATGGGTGAGGGATGGCTGCTCACGGCTGAAATGGTAGAACTCATCTTGAATGGCGCTCCGAACATCGTATGTGCTCAGCCCTTCGCCTGCTTGCCGAATCATGTGGTGGGCAAGTCGGTTATCAAGGAGCTTCGCCGTCGTTATGCGGGTACGAACATCGTGGCGGTCGACTATGACCCCGGTGCTTCCGAAGTGAACCAACTCAACCGTATCAAGCTCATGATCTCGGTCGCGAAGGCGAATCTGGCAGAACAGCAGCAGGACGCGCGTGCTGAGCGCAAGGCTTCTTCGCAGGTGCTCTTCTCGGATACGCTCGCCCTGCAGAGCGAACCTGATAAAGTAGAAGACTACGAAGTGACCGAGCTGGCTAGCAGCACGAAGGAGTAATGTTCATGCGTTGTCCCCACTGCGGTGCTCCCCACCAAGAGGATGGTTTTCGTTGCGAACACTGCAACAAGATGATCGATCCGGTTCAGCCGAAAACGACGAAGAAGTCGATGATCGCTGGCGGCATCGCGCTTGTTATTGTCGCTATCATCGGCTTTGCGTTCATCTATATGGACAGTAATAAGGTAGGCATCTTCGAGCAGGATGAACCGCAGTCGTTCAACGACTATTCCTGGGAGCAAATTGCAGAGATCTCGAGCAATATGACTATGACGGGCAACGTTGATGGCGCGCTTCGCGAGGCGAAGAAGCATGATTTTGTGAACGAAGATGGGACGCTTCGTAATGATCTGGTGAAGGATTTCACGCTGGCGGATGGCACTAAGCTGCAGGCACACTTGGTGGGGGTCTATCACGATCCTCGTACGAATAACTCCGGTAACGCTGGCATGAGCTTCATCGTTACCGTGCCCGTTGAAGAAGCGCCGATGAATAGTGCGGCAACGAATCAGGGTGGATGGGAAGCGTCTGCGCTACGTGCCCAGCTCAATGGTGGATTCTTCGATTCGCTTCCTGCGGATCTGCAGGAATACATCGTCGAAGTGAAGAAAGAGACCAACAACACCGGCAATACTGAAGCGCCCGATGTGGTCACCACTACGGGTGATAAAGTTTGGGCGCTCTCAGCAGTCGAGTTCGCGGGCGAATCGTTCGGCACGGTGGGCTACGCGAATGTGCTCAATGCAGAAGGCGAACAATATCTGCTTTTGAAGGATGATGCGGTGAAGCATGATCTGCTGTCGAAGCTTGCGGGTTCTGGTGATCTGAACTGGTGGTTCAGAAGCCCGAACCCTGAAACGGCAACGCAGTTCTTCAGCCAGGGAAAAGGCTATGATACCGAGCAGAATGCTCCTGAATCGCTGAATGCGAACAGCAAGCTCTCTGTCGTGATTGGCTTTAGCATCTAAGCTACAGGTGCGCTTGGATGAGCTGAGGGGAGTAGCCTGCCTCTTGGAGCGCGTGCACGATACGACCTTTGTGGTCGGTGCCGAATGCTTCGATGGTCACGCGCAATTCGACCGCAGCGCTGCGGTTCGCGGTAACGAACTGGTTGTGGTCGAGGCGGATCACGTTGCCATTCTGCTCAGCGATGATCTGCGCAACATTCACGAGCTCTCCGGGGCGATCAGGCAAGAGCACCGACACGGTGAAGATGCGATCGCGCTGGATAAGGCCATGCTGCACCACGGTTGCCATGGTGATCACGTCCATGTTTCCGCCTGAAAGGATGGAGACGACCTTCTTGTCGAGCATGCTCAAGTGCTTGAGCGCGGCAATCGTGAGCAAGCCTGAATTCTCAACGACCATCTTGTGGTTCTCGACCATATCGAGGAATGCCACGATCAGCTCGTCATCATCGACCGTGATGATCTCGTCGATGTTCTCCTGGATGTAGGGAAATACTTTATCGCCCGGTTCGAGCACGGCGGTGCCATCGGCGATGGTGCTCACTGAAGGCAGCTTCATCACGTGTCCTGCTTCAAGCGATGCTTTCATGCAAGCTGCTCCTGCAGGCTCAACGCCGATCACCTTGATGCGTGGGTTGAGCATCTTGGCGAGCGTGGAAACACCCGATGCGAGCCCGCCGCCGCCGATGGGCACGAGGATCGCATCAACGAGCGGCAGCTCCTGGATGATCTCCATGGCGATGGAGCCTTGACCTGCAGCAACTTGAAGGTCGTTGAATGGATGGATGAACGTGAGCCCCTGCTCTTCAGCAAGCTTGAGGGCGTGTTCGTAGGATTCGTCGTAGACTTCGCCAGCCAGCACCACTTCGGCGCCATGCGATTTCGTGCGTTCGACCTTGATGTAGGGCGTGGTGGTGGGCATGACGATGGTGGCGGGCACGCCGGCGGCCTGGGCAGCGTAGGCCACGCCCTGGGCGTGGTTGCCGGCAGAGCAGGCGATCACGCCCTTTTCACTCTCCTCCCTGGAGAGCTGGCTGATCTTATAATAGGCTCCCCGCACCTTGAAGCTGCCGGTCACCTGCAAGTTCTCAGTTTTGAGGTAGAGGTGGCAGTCCTTGGAGAGCTTGGGCGCTTCAATCAGGTCGGTCTTGCGGGCAACGTCCTTGAGCACAAAGGCGGCGTGGTAGATCTTATCCAGAGTCAGCATGACGATACTTCCTATCTTCTATCCTTGATTTTTGCATGTGAATATGCATTCCAGTATAAATTAGCAAAAGTATTTTGTCAAATGAACGTATTTCAACATTGTGTTTGCTGGGGTGACCGCCAATGGCTACGCCCGGGCAGGCGGCAGCCCTGCGGCCCGATGTGCAGCACGCCCGTTCCCATGCCGTGGGAGCGGTTTCCCCTG